>CAZQGO010000009.1:86609-89729 GCA_964593065.1 uncultured bacterium
GGCCAGGCTCTCATGGCTTCCCGTCTTCTTCCAGGTGTTGATCCTGACGCACGAGGTGTCCCACGCGCAGCAGGCTCAGGCCCGGCGGATCGCGGGCCGCTCGCCGCCCGGCCGACTGGTCGGGGAGATGAACGCCTACTGGAGCCAAGTCAACCTCGTACGCAAGCTGACGTCTCTGGCCTTGTCCAGAATATCCGGCACGTATCGGATCACGGCCGTCCTGGGCTCGGTCATCGCGGCGGGGGCGCTCCTGGCAGTCGTGTTGATGCCGGCCGGAGTAGTAGCGGCTGGCATCGCTTTCGCCCTAGGCGCGCTGGCGGTTGGGCTGTCCGTCACCAGCATGATACGGGAACTGTTCCAGCGGGAAGCGGCAAGCCGGGCCAATGCATTCAGCCAGGAGCTCTTCATCCCAACGCAAGGGCGGATCATCACCCTGACCGGCCAGCAGATCGTGGCCCGGGGATTGATCGAAAAACTGACCTCGGCGAGGACCGTGGCCATTCAGAACGCGATACGCGCGGTCAACACCTCCCTGGCGAACTTCTCCGATGCCCTCGCCAAACCCGCGCGTATGGAATCCCTCGATACCGAAACCCAGCAATTGGCCCAGCGCACGGCCGCCATGATGCTGAATTTCCAGAACATGGCCGGCTACCTGACGACCAACGCCGATGCCGCCAGGCCCGAGGATGAAAAAGACCTTGCGGACCTGTACGCGACGTATGCCAGGGCGAAAGAGGTCGCGGAGATGCTGGGCAGACAGTACCGGCAGCTGTTCAGGACCCTGTCCTCCTTCCAAGAGCGCCAGGCCAGGGACCCTGAGCTGGAGGTCCTGCGGGGCGAAGTGTTGAGGGCCTATCCCACCTTCCTGGTATTGCAGGAGATGCTGGGACTGCGGCAGGAATCCGAATCCGTGAACGTTGCCACTTTCCAGGAGCTGGTCCAGAGCAGTCTGCGCACGCTGCTGGGGCCTAGGGCCCAGGGCATCGAGATTGCAGTAGACCTGCCGCTGAGCCGGGGTGAGGCCAACCGGACCTGGTGGCGCGGCTCGTACGGCGCTCTGTTCGGCCAGGCCGTGGCCCTGGCCGCGCGGGACGCCGTGGAGTCAGTCCGCGATACCAGGGAACGCGGCGGGATGCAAAACTATCAACCGCGCATTACCGTCCGCATCGACCAGGACGGGATCAGCGTCGTGCACAACGCTTTGGTCTCGCAACCGATCATGCGACCGGCCGTGCAGGAGGCGGCGGAGCGCGCTGGCGGCCAAGTCCAGTTCACGGAAACGGGTACCCGGATCGTGCCCGCCGTGGGGGAGGAGACTTCTTACCGGACTCCCTCGCTATGGAGCGATCTGGAGAACACGCTGGTCTATGTCAACGATCATCAACGCGCCTATGAGCTGGTCAGTCGCAACAAGGCCTTGGACTTGAGCCAGCACCCGGACATCAGCCTGCAGGCCGCGATCTTCGCCCTGCTGGCTTATACCGGCCCGGAGTCCAAGGGCGGAAACGGTTTCATTAAATATGATATTGAAGATCCCGCCATCCTGAAGGAGACCATGGCGGATGGCAGGTTTGAGAAATCCTACAATCCCCACCGGGATCCATCCCTGCGCATGGCCCTGGGCCAGGAAGACCTCCAGCCCACGGGCGAAGCCCGTTCCGTGGATTATCTGGACCCTGCCGTTCTGCCGGCCAACGAGCACCACCTGATCTGGACCGCTTCCTCGGGCCGGCGCTACAGCATCCTGCCCCAACCGAATCCCATTTTTGCGGGACACCTGGTGGTGGCCTCCTACGACCGGCAGTCCAATGGAAAGTTCCCGCCGCAGGAAATGACGCCGGAGCACCTGGCGGACATGCAGGAATTGGCCCAGGCCATGGCCTACATCGGCTACGCCGTTCCGTTCAACAGCTGGGGCGCGGCGGCCAGCATCGACCATTTCCATACACAACCCGTTCCCCTGGACAACCTGCCCCTTTACCGCCGCTGGCGTGACGGGCGCCTTCCCGACGGGGGGCAAATACCCACGCCCCACGCCTCGGTTCGCACCTATGAAAATGATCAGGTCACCCGGGAGACGGTCGGCTATGACGCTAACTTTTTCCTGGTGGAAAGTCCCGATGCCCAGGGCATGCGGGCCCAACTGGGCGAAATCGTTGGGCAAATGAACGCCGACCACGTGCCGTTCAACAGCCTGCAATGGGTCACGGCGGGCGGCCGTTTCCTGGCCATGGTTTTCCCGCGGGTGGCGGAAAAGGTGCAGGTGGCGGGCGCACAGGTGACGCCGGGCTTCACGGAATTGATGGGCTTTTTGGTCCTGACCGCGCGGGCGGTCTACGACCGCATCACCCGGCCCGAACAGTTCAGCGAAATCCTGCAGAAAGCCAGCCTGGGGCTGCCCGCTTTCTGGCGGCTGCAGAACCGCCTGCTGAGCCTGAACCCGTTTGCCCGAGGCTTGGCCCAAAGAATCCAGAAGCGCAGATGGCACGAAATAGCCATCCTGGTGAGCAGCTTCAACGTGCGCGCGCAATTTGAGGCGTACGTGCAGGGCTTCGAGAGAACCGTGCAGGAGACCCGGGGAGTGGACCGCACCGAGGCGGTGGCCGTGCTGGCCTCCCTGTTCGCAGCGGTCTATCAAAATCAAGTCTTGGATCATGAAACCAGGATTTTCCCGGACTACAGCACTCTGCTGCAGGCCCAGCCCAACGGGTTTTTCACGGCGGACGAGATCCGGGCCGCGAACCTGCTGGGCCGCAATGAACGCGTGGCGGATTCGCTGGAGACCGGCTTGAAGGACGCCACGCCGGAGCTGCGCGCTCTGGTGGCGTCCATCCAGCAAAACCCGGCTTTCATGCCCATGGTCGGCGGCGGATGGATCGCCTCCCGCCCGATTTCCATTCTGGGCGTGGCGGCCGTGACGGCCTTGTCCGCCCTGGGTTCCACTGCGTCTTTCGCGGCCCTGTGGCTCGGCGCCTCCAGTTTATACGGGAGCTTGAGCTTGGGCCTGGGTTTGACTGCCGGCAGCCTGGTGGTAGGCGCGGCCGGAGCCGTACTGATGCCCATGGTGGGCATTCCTTTCCTGCTCATGGGTGTTTCGATGATTGCCTCGCGCTTTGC
>CAZQGO010000010.1:0-25163 GCA_964593065.1 uncultured bacterium
GCTCTTGCGGGTGGGAATGGTCGTGTTGCGCTCGATCAGCCTCGTCGCCACGCCCCCCAGCGTCTCGATCCCCAGCGACAGCGGCGTCACGTCCAGCAGCAGCACGTCCTTCACGTCCCCTTTCAGCACCCCCCCCTGGATCGCCGCACCCACCGCCACCACCTCGTCCGGGTTCACTCCCTTGTGCGGCTCGCGTCCGAAAAACTTCCGCACCGTCTCCTGCACACGCGGCATCCGCGTCATGCCCCCCACCAGGATCACTTCCTCGATCTCCCCAGCCTTCAACCCCGCGTCCGACAACGCCCGCTCCATCGGCCCGATCGTGCGCTCCACCAGGCCCCCCGTCAGCTGCTCCAGCTTCGCCCGCGTCAGCGTCACCGCCAGGTGCTTCGGCCCCGTCGCGTCCGCCGTGATGAACGGCAGGTTGATCTCCGTCTGCAGCGTCGACGACAGCTCGATCTTCGCCTTCTCCGCCCCCTCCTTCAGCCGCTGCAGCGCCATCTTGTCCGCCCGCAGGTCGATCCCCTGCTCCCGCTTGAACTCCTCCGCCAGCCAGTCGATCACCACCTGGTCGAAATCGTCCCCTCCCAGATGCGTGTCCCCGTTCGTCGACTTCACCTCGAACACCCCGTCCCCGATCTCCAGGATCGAGATGTCGTACGTCCCTCCACCCAGGTCGTACACCGCGATCTTCTCGTTCTTCTTCTTGTCCAGCCCGTACGCCAGCGCCGCCGCCGTCGGCTCGTTGATGATCCGCAGCACGTTCAACCCCGCGATCTTCCCCGCGTCCTTCGTCGCCTGACGCTGGCTGTCGTTGAAGTACGCCGGCACCGTCACCACCGCGTCCGTGATTTTCTCCCCCAGGTACGCCTCCGCGTCCTGTTTCAGCTTCTGCAAAATCATCGCCGAGATCTCCGGCGGCGCGTACTCGTGCTCCCCCGCTTCCACCCGCACGTCCCCGTTGCCCGCCGCCTTCGTCCGGTACGGCACCTTCTTCTCCTCTTCCTTCACCTCCGCGTCCCGCCGCCCCATGAAGCGCTTGATCGAAAATACCGTGTTTTCCGGGTTCGTCACCGCCTGCCGCTTCGCCGTCTGGCCCACCAGCCGTTCCCCGTTCTTCGTGAACGCCACGATCGACGGCGTCGTCCGCCCGCCTTCCGCGTTCGGCACCACCGCCGGCTCCCCTCCCTGCATCACCGCCATGCACGAGTTCGTCGTCCCCAAATCTATGCCCAGCACTTTGGCCATGTTCAACATCCCCTCTCAATGTAATAACCCACCATCTATAGAGCAATAAACGCGCCAAACAGCGCCGGGATCGCGGAATATGAATAGCCTTAAAAAATAGGGATTTATCCGGACACTGCCGGGGTCTGCAAGGATGATAGATGTTCAATAATGAAAAGATGGTTTGATATTGAAACAGACGGGATTGCGGCGGATTATTTGAAATTTTCCAGGTTGTAGGTCTTGATCTTGCGCCACAGGGTGGAGCGGCTGATGCCGAGGCTCCTGGCCGCCTCGGTCTGGTTGCCGTCGTATTTCAAGAGGGCGTTCTTGATCATTTCCTCCTCGGCCTTGTTCAAGGACACGACCTGGTCGAGCTGCGGCCCGTCAATGGCCAGCTGGGCCCGCTGGAAGATCTGGGGCGGCAGGGAGGTCTTGGAAATGACGTTTTCATCCGCCAAAATCACGCCGTGCTGGATGATGTTTTCAAGTTCGCGGATGTTGCCGGGATAATCATAATGCATCAGGCCGTAGAGCGCGTCGCGTGCGATGGAGATGACGTTCTTGTTGAAGCGGCGGTTGTATTTGGCCAGGAAATGCTTGATCAAGGGCGGGATATCCTCGCGCCGTTCCCGCAGGGGGGGGATGTGGATGTGGATGACGTGAATGCGGTAAAAGAGGTCTTCGCGGAACCGGCCGGACCGGACGGCTTCGCCCAAGTCCCGGTTGGTGGCCGCCAGGATCCTGACATCCACCTGGACTTCCTCGGACGCCCCGAGCCGCCGCACCTGCCCGTTTTCCAGCACGCGCAGGAGTTTGACCTGGAGGGCCGGGGACAATTCCCCCACTTCATCCAGGAAAAAAGTCCCGCCGTTGGCCTGTTCGAAGAGGCCGGGGCGGTCGGCCACGGCGCCGGTGAAGGCTCCCCGGCGGAAGCCGAAGAGTTCGGATTCCAGCAGGCTCTCGGGAATGGCCCCGCAGTTCACGGCCACGAAGGTTTTCTGGGCCCGCGGCGACAAGCGGTGGATGGCGCGCGCCACCAATTCCTTGCCCACGCCGGTTTCCCCGGTGATCAGAATCGTGGAATCGGTGGGAGCCACGCGCGCGGCCAGCTGAAACACGCGCCGGATCGTTTCGGAGGCGCCGACCACCTCCTCGGTGACCAGCGGCGTGTTTTCCACAGGCATCCAGCGCACCATGCCGGTTTGCTCTTCCTGCTGCCATTCGGCGAGGAGCTGGGTAAAATGAGACTCCTGCAACGGCAGGGTCAGATAAAAATCCGCGCCGCGGCGGACCGCCTCGGCGGCGCCGGCAATGTTGTTTTCCGGCGTCAGCCACAGCAACTTGTGGGAACCGTGTTCGCGCGTCATGGACACCAAATCCATGTCCCCTCCCACCATGCGCGCGTCCAGGACCACCAGATGGTTCGGATTGGCATCCAAATGCTTGAGCAGCGCCGTTTTTTCGCGGATTTCGTCGTATTGATACCGCGTCGGAGGCAAGAGCCCCTCCAGGGCGTCCTTCAAGGCTCGGTCCTCGGAAAAGATGATGACTTTCTGCATGCTCACCTCTGGGCCGGCGCGGTCCGGGGTCTCCGCCGCCACAGGATCAGCCAGGCGAAGCGAAACAGCCGCAGAACGCGCGGAAGCCGCCACGGCTCCTGCAGGAGGCGGAACAGCCATTCCAGCCCGATTCTTCCCATCCACCGCGGGGCGCGCCGCAGGTGGCCGGCCAAAACATCGAAACTGCCGCCGACCCCGACCGCCACCCGCGCCGCCAGGCTCTCCCGCCGGCGGTCCAGGAACATTTCCTGCCCCGGCTGGCCGAGTCCCACCAACAGGAGGTCGGCGGCCGTGTGGTTTATTTCCTCCACGATGCGCTCTTCCTCCGCGGCGGTCCAAAACCCGCAATGGGTGCCGGCGACGCGCAAGCCGGGAAAGCGCTGCTGCAAGCCGAGGGCGGCGCGGGCGGCCACGCCCGGCTTGGCTCCCAGCAGAAAAACACTCTGCCCTTCCGCGGTGCACAGGCCGCACAGGCTGTCGATCAATTCCAGGCCCGTGATCCGTTCCGGCTTCCGCCCGGTCAGGCGCCTCACCGCCCACTGGCAGCCCACGCCGTCCGCCACCGCCAGGTCGGCGCGCGCCAGAACCGCGGCGTAGGCCGGATCGTCATGGGCGGCCAGAAGCGTCAGGGCGTTCAGGGTATAAATGATCTGGCAGCCCACGGAGGCACCTCACGCGCGGCGAACGACACCGTGGTTTTCACGGAACGCGTGATTTTTCGGCCCGGCCGGATTCGCGGCCTCCTTGAACGACCGCCCGCATGTAGGCCAGCAACGGCGCATGGGCCGAGGGATCCTGCAGCGCATAGGCAATGGTGGCCTTGACGAATTCGACCTTGTTGCCGATGTCGTGACGCACGCCCCGCAGCAGGCAAGCGTACACGGGCCGGTGCCGGTTCATTTCCCGCAAGGCGTCGGTGAGCTGGATTTCCCCGGCCCGTCCCGGCCGGGTCCGCTCCAGGACACTGAAAATATCCGGCGTTAAGATATATCGACCCACGATGCCCAGCCGGGACGGCGCTTTTTCCGGGGACGGCTTCTCGACCAAATCGCGCACCCGGAAGAGATCCGAACCCAGGGGCTGGGGATCGATGATGCCATAGGACGAGGTGGACTTGCGCGGAATTTCCTGCACCGCCAGCACCGGTCCCTGGTAGTTTTCCCACACCTGCAGCAGCTGGGAGATGGCCGGGCGGGGATGGTCCATGATGTCGTCGCCCAGGAAAACCGCGAAGGGTTCCTCGCCTACGAAACTTTTCGCGCACAAAACGGCGTGCCCCAGCCCCAGGGCCTCTTTCTGCCGGATGTAGAGCAGATTCACCATGTTGGAGATCTTCTGCACGATGTGCAGGTCGTGCAGCTTGCCCTGCGCGCGCAAATTCTCCTCGAGCTCGACGGCGTGGTCGAAATGATTTTCAATCGACTGCTTGCCCCGGCCGGTGACGATCAGGATATCCTTGATCCCGGCCGCGACCGCTTCTTCGACGACGTACTGGATGGCCGGTTTGTCGTAGACCGGGAGCATCTCCTTCGGTTGGGCCTTGGTGGCGGGTAAGAAACGCGTACCCAGCCCGGCGGCGGGAATCACCGCCTTGGTGACCCGCGGCGTCCGTCCCGGTTGCTTGAGCAAACGGCGGGACTTTTGCGGCATTCGGCGCATCATGCGTAACCTCCGCTCTTGGCCAGGATGTCCTCCGCTTCCTTGCTGCTGGTGCAGGTTAAAACTTTTTCCGCCAGGATTTTGGAAGCGGCGAAATTGATCTCCCGGATATTCTTCTTCAACTGCGGAACGAAGGCCGAGCCGGTGGAGAACTCGTCCAATCCCAGGCCCACCAGCATGGGCGTCAACAAGGGGTCCGCCGCCATCTCCCCGCACATGCCGACCCAGATTTGTTCCTGATGGGCCGCGTCAATCACGCGCTTGAGCAGCCGCAGGATCGCCGGCTGCAGGGGATTGTACAAATAGGCCACCTTCTCGTTGACGCGGTCGGCCCCCAGGGTGTACTGGATCAGGTCGTTGGTGCCGATGGAGAAAAAATCCGCCTCCCGGGCCAGGATGTCGGACGTCACGGCTGCCGAGGGCAACTCGATCATGATCCCGACTTCCATTTTCTTGTCGAAGGATACCCGGCGCCGCACCAGTTCCTGCTGGACCTCGGCCAGGATCACCTTGGCCTGCCGGAGTTCCTCCACGTCGGCGACCATGGGAAACATGATCTTGACTTTGCCGAATGGCGAGGCGCGCAGGATGGCCCGCAGCTGCAACTTGAAAATATCCACCTGGGCGAGGCACAGGCGGATGCCGCGGAGCCCCAGGAAGGGGTTCATTTCCTTCTGGCCCCCCAAGCGTGAAAAAAACTTGTCTCCGCCCAGATCCAGGGTGCGGATGACCGTGGCGTAGGGCAGGGACTGCTGCGCCACCAACTTGTAGGCCTCGAACTGTTCTTCCTCTCCCGGCAATTCCGACCGGTTCAGGTACAGGAATTCCGTGCGAAACAGACCCACGCCTTCCGCCCCGTGTTTCCGGGCCTGGCGGATCTCTTCCGGCAGTTCCAGATTGGCGGCCACCGTCAGGCGGTAGCCGTCGGTGGTCACCGCCGTGACGCCTTTCAGCTTTTTGAGCTTGCGGGTGACCTCCATCATTTTTTGCTGGGCCTGCCGGTACTTGGCCAGCGTCTTGGCGTCGGGATTGATGACCACCAGGCCCAGCGAGCCGTCCAGGACCAGCGTGTCGCCGGTGCGTACGCGCGCCGTGATTTCCTGCAAGCCCACGATCGCGGGGATTTCCAGCGAACGGGCCATGATGGCGGCATGGGACGTCCGCCCACCGACGTCGGTTACGAAACCGACCACGCGTTCCCGGCGCAGCGAGGCGGTTTGCGAGGGAGTCAGGTCCTTGGCGACGATGATGACTTCCTCCCGGATGCCGGCCAGCTGCCCCGCCTTTTGGCCGGTCAGGTTGCGCAACAGGCGGGCCACCACGTCGTTGACGTCCGCGGACCGTTCCCGCACGTACTCCTCGCTGGACTGGTGGAGCTGGTGCCGCAGGCTGCTGAAGACTTTATGCAGGGCATACTCCACCGGCAGGCGGGCATTGCGGATCTTGTCCTTGGCGGCCTGAATCAGCAGGGGATCCTCCAGAATGTGCAGGTAGGCGTTGAAAATTGCGGCTTCCTTCAGCCCCACTTCCTGCGCGACCTTCTGCATGACGGCTTCGATTTCCTGCCGGGTCGAGGCGACCGCCAGGTCGAGACGCTCGATCTCCGCCTCCACCATGGCTTCGCTGATCCGGTGCTTGCGCATGGGGACCCTGGCTTGATCGATCAAGTAGGCTTTGCCGATGGCGATCCCGGGTGAAGCGGCTATGCCTTTCAGCATGAACCTCCGACTCCTTCCGCGCGTTCCTGGCGCAAGCTCATTCCTTTTCCCCGAAGCGGTTTTGGATCAACTCGACCAGGGACGTCAGGGCCTGCAGCTCGTCTTCGCCGTCGGTAATCACGGTGATGCGCGAGCCGAAGGTGGCGCCCAGCGTCATCAGTCCCATGATGCTCTTGGCGTTGACCTGCCGTTCGTCCTTGCGCAGTTCGACCTGGCAGGAAAATTTATTGGCCGTCTCAATGAAGACCGCCGCCGCCCGCAGGTGCATGCCCAGTTTGTTGACCACGGTCACTTCTTGACTCCGCATCGTTCCCGGGCTCGCGCCCGTCCTCCCTGGTTGTGATTACCCCAAACCCAGCCAGCCGCTCACCAGTCCCAAGGCGGCCAGCAAATAGAACAAGTGGCTGGCGGACAATCCGTGCCGCAGGCCGCCCATCAGCAGCACCATCAGGACCATGAGCAAGCCGGCATCCGTGAAGTGCGAATTGGACAGCAGCGGGTGGCGCAGCTGAAAATATCCTGCGGCCGCCACGCCCGCGATCAGGGCGGAGAACAACCCGATATACCGGACCCAGCGTTGCGGATTGAGCCGGCGTAAATCCTGGATGATTTCCAGGCCCCGGTGGTAGCCCAAAAATACGCCGCCGAGGCGCAGGCTCAAATGCGCCAGGGAAAACAGTCCCAAGAACACTCCCGGCCCGGCCAAGGCCGGCCAGACCTTTCCGGCCGGGGTAAACAGAACCACACAGACCCCCAGCAGCGCGGTGGCCGGCTTGAGCGTGGCCCAGAAAAAGGAATCCCCGAGCGCGGCCAAGGGCCCCATCATTCCGAGCTTGATCCGATTCGCCTCCAGCGCCTGGGTGTCGCGTTCCCGGATGCTCTTTTCCTCCAACCTGGCCACCACGCCCAGGATCAGGGAGGCACAGTACGGATGCGTCACGAAAAACTCCAGGTGCCGCTTCAGGGCTTGGGCCCGGAGTTCGCGGACGGACTCCACCGCCCGGATGGCCGGTGCCAGGGCGTAGGCGAATCCCAGGTTTTGCACCCGCTGGAAGTTCCAGCAGGCCTGGAGGCAAAAGGACCGCAGCCCCATCCTGAGGAGAGTGAACGAGGTCACGCCGGGGTCCTCCGGTTTCATTTTTCACCCCTCCACCAGGTCAATACACCCGCGCCCACCACCGCCAGGGAAAAAATCCACCAGCCGCCGCCCGGCCACAACAGAAGCGCCAGCCAGCCGAGGACAAAGGCCCCGACCGTCCACCAGTGAAAGCGGTCACGCGTCGCCAGCTCGAAGAGGACCGCGAAAGACAAGGCCGGCAAGCCCCAGAACACCACCCCCAGGCCGGATACCAGCGAGGCGGGCAGGAGCATGAACAGGTGCAGCGCCCCCACGGCTACGGGACCGAGCCACAGGGCGTAAATCAGGAAGTTCTTCAGGTACGGAGGAATCAACGCCAGGCCATGATACCAGCCCAGAACCGGCACCCGGCCGTTTTCCGCCACGGCCTCGGCGCGCCGCGCCAAGCGGTCGTTGACGCTGTGACGGAGAACGATATCCAGTTTCCCCGCCAGCGTTCCCGCCGGAATGGCGATCATCAGGGCAAAGACGATACTCGGCCCGAAAGCGAACCCCTGCTGGTGTGTCAGCATGCCCGTCAACGCCACGGTGATTCCGCCCGTGACCGTATGGTCGGAGGGGATATAGGCCCCCACAGGGATGACGCCCAGCCAGATCAATTGAATCAGGGCGCCGACGAATAGACCGGTCGGGATATCCCCGAGCATGTACCCGAAAATCGCCCCGACCACGAGCGGCTGCGAAATCATGAACTGGCCCAGGAGGGAGTGATCCAGGGCCAGGAACGCGCCGACGGCGGACAGCCATAGGACCTGCTCCACCATGCGCCTCCTTGAAAAGATCCCAACCCGCGGGTCCTGGGGAGCGACCGGGGGCGGCACGCCCCCTAGGGCGCGAGATATTTGCGAATATCCACGGGATCGTCGGTCGGCACCATCTGCACCTTCACCGCAATCCCGCGTTCGATGAGCTTCCGGAAAAAGTCGCTGTCCTGGGCGTCGATGGAAACCGCCTTCATGATCTGCCGTTTTCCCGGTTGGTAACGCAACCCCCCCACGTTGATTTCCTTCACCTCCAGGCCGTCGGTCACGGCCTGCAGGGCATCCCGGGGATTGGCGAACAACAGCAGGACTCTCTGTCCATGCAGCTGTATGCCGTTGCACAGGGAGGCCGTGTCCTGCACCCGGCAGATGGTGACTTTCAGGGTGGACGGTGCCGCAAGCTCCATCAGGCTGCGCTGTACGGGATCGCCGGCGACGGCGTCGTTGGCCACGACCAGATGCGTGGGCATGGTGGCCTTCACCCAGCCGATGGCCACCTGCCCGTGGAGCAGGCGGTCGTCAATCCGCACCAATACGAGTTTCGCCGCCATCCCTAGCTCCCGCCGTCCGCCTCTTTGAATAGATCATTGGCCTGGATGATGCTTTGTTTGCCTTTTTTATGGACAAACTCCGCCAGGGCCGGGAGATCCATCAGGAGACGGTGGGTGATGGTTTCCAACAGCATGGGCAGATTCACCCCGGTCACGACCCGGATCGGATGCGTCTGCGCCAGTTCCAGGGCCACGTTGCTGGGAGTTCCGCCGAACATGTCCACCAGGACCAGGAAACCATCGGCGTCCGTTTGATGCCGCCGGAGGTACTCCAACAACTTCTGTTTGATATCCTCGATGCCTTCGTGAGGCTCCAGGCAGATCGGCGCCAGATCCGGCTGGGTCCCCACGATCAACTCCGCGGTACGCAATAATTCACGCGCCAAGCCGCCATGAGTGGTGATCAGTATATGAACCATCCTGCGCCCCCCACCGTGTCGTGGCCCGGTTTAAATGACCACGAGCTTTAGGATGACCCGCGCTAAGCGCCCCGGATCATGGCGGAAAAAGTCTCCGCCCGCCGCCAGGTGCGCCCGAATCAAGGTGATATCCCAGTTTTCCAGCTGTTCACGGTCGCTCTCGGTCGCCAATACGGGAAAGGCTCCATCCGCCTCGTAACGGGTCTTCAGCTCCTTGCTCGGAGCCTCGGTGTTGGCCAAGACATATTGGATCAGATCCGGGCGGGTATAGTCCCGGAGGATGCGGACATGGTCCGCGACCGAAAGACCGTCCGTCTCCCCCGGCTGGGTCATGAGGTTGCACACGTAAATTTTCACCGCCCGCGAGGACGCGAGCTCGTCCAAGATTCCGGGCACCAGCAGATTCGGCAGGATACTCGTAAACAGGCTCCCCGGCCCCAGGATGATCGCGTCGGCCTGGGCGATGGCTTCCCGCGTATCCGGCGCCGGCCGCGCATTCTCCGGAATGAGGCGCAGGTGGCGGATCGGTTGCCGGCTCTGGCCGATCCGGGATTCCCCCTGCACGAGGGTGCCGTCCTGCAGTTCGGCCTCCAACACCACGGGATCCAAGGTCACGGGCAGCACCTGGCCGCTGACGGCCAGTACGCGGCTGGCGGCCTTGACGCCCGAGGCAAAATCCCCGGTTATCTCGGCGAGGGCGGTGATGAACAAATTGCCGAATGAGTGCCCCTCGATGCCGCCTCCCTCGCCGCGGAAACGGTGGCGGAACAGGCTGTTCATCAGCGGCCCGGTCTCGGCCATGGCAATGAGGCAGTTGCGCAGGTCCCCGGGCGGCAGGGCCTGATATTCGCGGCGCAGGCGGCCCGAGCTGCCGCCGTCGTCCGCCATGGTGACGATCGCGGATAAATTGGCCGTGTAATCCTTGAGGCCGGAAAGCACCATGGGCAGGCCCGTGCCGCCGCCCATGGCCACCAGTTTGGGCCCGCGCTTCAAGCGCAGCCGCTTCAGGGTCACGGGCGTGATTTCCCGTTCTTTGGGAGGCAGCAGGATGGTGAAAACCGCGTACAGCGCCCGCCGGACGGCGACCACCATGCCGACCAGTCCCAAGGCGAGCAGCACAAAGTCGATGAAACGCAGGCTCTGGATCTGTTTGGCCAGGGGGCGCACGTTGATCAACTTCAGTTCAAAATTGCCGAAGGTCTGCCCGAGCAGGCCCGATAAACCGGCTCCGACCACCAGCGCGGACAACAACAGCAGGAACAACCAGCGTTTCAGGCGCATGCCGGGGTGCAGCCAACGCCAGGAAAAGCGGGGCTCCCACCGTTCCCGGGTCGAACCGGCGGCCGTCTTCTTGTCCTCGTCCATGACTGGCTCCTTGGGCTCCGCCGCCCGCCGGGATGCGCCGTGACGGGCGTGCCCGTCCCGGCGGCTCGCAGGCGGCGAAAGCATCAGGGCGCCGCCGGGGTCGTCTCGCCGTTTTGCAGCCAGGAGATCAGGGTTTTATTGAACTCGCGCGCGGTATGATAGCCGCTCTTTTTCAACCGCTGATTCATGGCCGCCACTTCGATGATAATGGAGAGATTTCGCCCGGGACGCACGGGAATCACGATGCGGGGAAGCTCCACCTCCAGGATGGTGTACGTCAGCTCATCCAGCCCCAAACGGTCGTATTCCTTGTTTTCGTCCCATTCTTCGATGTTGATCACCAGCTCGATGCGCTTGCGGTCACGGATCGCGCCGATGCCGAACAGATTCTTGATGTTGATGATTCCCAAACCGCGGATTTCCATATGATGCCGGATCAATTCGGGTCCCGAGCCCATGAGGATGCGCTCGGCGGTGCGTTTGATGTCCACCAGGTCATCGGCCACCAGGCGGTGGCCGCGCTCCACGAGGTCCAGGGCGCATTCGCTTTTACCGATGCCGCTCTTCCCGAGGATGAGCACGCCGATGCCGTAGACATCCACCAAGGTCCCGTGCAGGGAGGTCTCCGGGGCCAGTTTGTCTTCCAGGAAGATGGTGAGATCCGCGATCAGGCGGGTGGTGGGCATTTTGGATTTGAAAACCGCCACGCGCTTTTCCGCCACGGCCGCCAACAGCTCCGCGGGGGGTTCCAGTCCCTGGGTGATGACGAAGCAGCAGACTTCCCACTCCAGCAGCTTGCGGAAAATTTCCCGGACCTTCTCGCGCTCCAAGCCCTGCAGGTAGGAAAGCTCCGTCCGCCCCAGGACCTGGATTCTTTCATAGGCAAAGTAATCGTAGTAACCCGACAGGGCCAGGCCGGGCCGGTTGATGTCGGGCACGGTGATTTTGCGTTGCAGGCCTTCTGGGGGCGTGATCAGCGTCAGCGAGAGCTTGTCTTTCTGCTCTAGGTAGAACTCTTCCACGCGCAAGTTGATCATGGCTGGCTCCCAAGTCTCGGAGAATTCTCCCGGGGAACCCGAGGGTTAATGCGAAGCCTTCTCTTCCTCCTGAATGACCTCGACGATGTCCGCGACGGACTGGGCGGCCATCAGCTTCTTGCGGAAATACTTGTCCTTCAGCAACCCGGAAATCCTCGCCAGGGCCTTGAGGTGGGCGCCGGCCGTGCCTTCGGGGGCCACCAACAGGAAGAAAATGTGCACGGGTTCGCCATCCAAGGCTTCGAAGGCCACGCCCGCCTTGGACAGACCGAAGGCGGCCGTCAACTCTTTGGCGCTTTCCGACTTGCCGTGGGGAATGGCGATCCCCTGGCCGATGCCGGTGCTCCCCAGATCTTCCCGTTCCAGGAGGATCTGCACCATTTTTTTCTTGTCCGCCACCTGGCCGCTTTTAACCAGCAGGTCCACGAGCTCCTCGATGACTTCCCGTTTGTTCTTTGCCTTGAGATCGACCATGATGTTCTTTTCCGACAAGAAATCCAGAATACGCATGCCGCCACGACCTCCTTTAGCCGTTCCGCCCGTTCCCAGCAGCCTGGGAGCGCGGGTCTACTCCCGGATGATTAATTTGAAATTCCCGTCCTTGCGCCGCACCAATACGTTCATCTGCCCGCTCTGGTCATCCTGAAAAACCAGAAACGGCTGGTTCGAATTCTGCAGCTGCAGGACCGCCTCCTCCCGGGTCATGGGCTTCCCGGAATACCGCTCCACCTGCAAAATCCTGGCCGGCGGGCGTTTTTCCGCGGGCACCCGTTCGGAAACGGTGGCCTCCAGCTTTTTGGGTGACAGGACCCCGGTTTTCGTGATCTGGTGCTTCTCACGCTGCCGGGAGATTTGACGCCACATCTTTTCCGCCAGAAGGTCGACCGCGCTGAAGACATCCTTGGTGGTTTGCCGTCCGTTCAAAGTGTAGCGGCCGCTGTGGGCGCTGACCTCCACCTGGTGGCGGTACCCTTCCACCGTCACCGTGACGTGCACCTCCATGTCCGGCGGCAGAAACTGGGACCATTTGCTGAAGCGTTTACGGATATATTGCGTCACTTCCTTGCCAACCGCGGTATGTCGGCCGGTGATCGTAAGTTTCAAAAGCCTTTCCTCCTTTGCGGGCGCCGCCTGCCCGGCGGGAAACGTCAGGCCAGGCGCCGCCGTTGACTGGCGGGCAGCAGGTTCAGTTCCTCCCGGTATTTCGCCACCGTGCGGCGTGCGATCTGAAATCCCCGCTGGAGCAGAAGTTCGGTCAGGCGCTGGTCCGACAGGGGCCGGCGGGAGTCTTCCTGGGCGATGAGATCGGCCAAGACCGCCTTCACGGCCGTGGCGGAGATTTGCCCGCCGCCGGTGGTCATCACCTGGTGACTGAAAAAATATTTGAGTTCGAAGACGCCGCGGGGCGTCTGGGCGTATTTGTTGCTGGTAACCCGCGAAATGGTGGATTCATGCAGGTTGAGCCTGTTGGCGATTTCCCGGAGAGTCAGCGGTTTCAGATATTCAACGCCCTTCTCGAAAAATTCCCGCTGCACGTCCACGATGGTTTCCGTCACGCGGTACAGGGTCTTGCGCCGTTGTTCGATGCTCCGCATCAGCCAGACGGCGCGCTGCAGTTTTTCCTCGAGATACTTCCGGGTCTCGGCGCCCAGTTCCTTGCGCTGGCGGAGCAACTGCCGGTAGGTGCGGCTGACCTTGAGTTCCGGCAGGCCGTCATCGTTGACGAGGATGAGGTACTGGTCATCATGCTTTTCCACGATCACGTCCGGAACAACATATTCCACGGCTTCCGTGAATTGGTGACGCCCCGGAAACGGATCCAGTCCCGTGATCACCTGGAAGGCCGCGAGGACCTCCTCGCGCGGCACTTTTTCGGCCCGGCTGATGCGTTCGAATTGGCGTTTTTCCATGTCCTCAAAGTGTTTCTCCACGATCCTCTCGGCGAGGGGATTGCGTTCCGTGAGGTTCCGCAGCTGCAGGAGCAGGCTCTCCACGACGTCGCGGGCCCCGATGCCGGTCGGCTCCAGGCCCTGGACGGTAGCCAGGGCTTCCGCGACGCTTTCCTCGGAAGCCTGTGCCTGTGCGGCAATCTCAGGCAGGGGTACGGTTAAAAATCCCCGTTCGTCCAAGTTGCCGATGATCCATTCGCCCAAGCGGAATTCCTCTTCGCTGCTCGCGACCAGCCGGAGTTGCCACAGCAGGTGCTCTTCCAGGGTCGGCGGGCGGGTCACCTGCAGCTCGGTGACTTCCCGCGATGGCTCCCGTTCGAACTTGGGGAGGGCGTAGTCATCGTCCGAAAAGTATTGTTCCCAGGCTTCGGAGTCAAATCCGTCCGGGGTCAAACCCTCCGCGTCCGCCTGAACCTCGGAAGTCTGTTCCGGGCTGGATCCGGGCAGGTCCGTTTCCGTTTCCGGAGATACTTCCTCGCCGGCGGACTCCGCGCTTTCCTTTTCCTCCAGCATGGGGTTTTCCGCCAGTTCCTCGCGAATCAGTGAATTCAATTCCATGGCCGGAAGTTGCAACACCTTCAACGCATGTTGCAACATGGGGGATAAAATTAGTTTTTGTTCGGCTCGTAGTTCGAGTTTCGCCCCCAAGGCTATTTCCTTCCAAATCAATATTTCGTTTGACAGCCATACGGTTTTTCCCAAGCAAGGATGTGCATGCCCGAGCGCGAACCGGGGCCCCGATATGCCTTGCTCCGCGCTTGAAACTTGGCAATCGATATCCCGCAAGGTATTCAGACGCCTTTGCTCCGTGCAAACCCGGAGTTTCCTGCTGGGCGGCATAAATAGTCATTGAATTATAGAATCTTCATTTGCATTTGTCAATAACCGATGACCGTGTTTAAAAATGATACCTTTTAAGAAAAAGCCGTTATTCTTTAGGCAATTTTCAACCATACGGCGATTCATTTCCGGATTTCCCGGGAAAGTGCAAATTTGGGCTTGGTGGCATTGCGAACCCGCGATTTTTCATTTCAGACCCTGCTGCCGAATTGATTCAAATGCCGTTTTTCAGCCTATCCGCAAGGCAAACCGGCAGGCCGGCTTTCAGGATTTTACTGTGCGCCAATTCAACATCATAGGCCGTCGTCTTGAAAGTAATGCGATCGGGCTGATCGCTGACCAATACCCAGCGCGACCGCGGATCTCCGTCCCGCGGCTGGCCGACGCTGCCGACATTCACAAGCAACCGGCAAGCCGGATCCGGTGAAAAATCCCTTTCCTGGGTCAGGCGTATGACCCCGGAAACAACTTCTTCGGCCACCAGAGGGGTATGCGTATGCCCGCAGAAACATATTTTTTCCGCAAACGCCCGGAAGGCGTTTTCCAGGTCCAAGCGGTTCAAAATATAATTAAAGCGCAGAGGTTCATCCGGGGAGGCGTGCACGAGCCTGGCCTCGCTTCCGACCCGGACCAGGGGCCAGGACCGGATTTCCGCCACATGCGCCGGGGCCAATTGCCGGCGCGTCCAGCGCAGGGCCTCGGCCGCCGAGGCATTCATGTGCTGAATCTGGGCAGGATCCAGAATCGCTTCCTCATGGTTGCCGCGCAAGATCAGCCCGCAGGTCCGCTGCAGCCGCTCCAGGCAGCCGACCGGGTCCGCACCGTACCCCACCACATCCCCCAGGCAGTAAATTTCATCCACTCCCGTGCGGCGAATGTCCGCGAGGACGGCCTCCAAGGCTTCCAGGTTCCCGTGAACATCTGAAATCACGGCTACGCGCATCGATCCACACCCCTCGGTTTTACCCTGCCATCTGTTTCCGCCCTGACCTCCCCGGCCCATCCCGGGCGGGGCTCACAGGCGGGCGGCCACCAATTCCTCATCCGTCAGAGGCGCCACGGATTCCTCCAGGGTTCCGCCGGCTTCCTCCCAAGCCACCACCACGTCTTGCCCGGCTTCCGCGTCGGCATACCGGGCCACGGCCCGCGAGGCAAAACGGCGTGCTTGCGGGTCGCCGTTTTCCTCGACTAAGGCGATGGGCCCGGGATGGTGGCTGGCCCGCACCATGGGCAGTGCTCCCCGGTAGCGCTGCAACCATGAATTTTCCACGGCATTGCGCCCGACGATGACCTTGCCTCCCTGGGGTAAACGGAAGTGCCGCCCCAAGCGAAGCAGCGCCATCTGTTCAAACGTGGGTACGGTCTCCGGCCCGGCGTATTTCCGCCAGTCCCGGAAGCGGCGTTCAAAACCGGCATCGGTCAATACGCATCCCCCCGCCGGTTGTCCGAAGACGGTGATTCCCAGCCGCGCAGCCAGGGCCAGCTGGGGCTTGCGGCCGCGCCCCTGAAAACCATACAGGCGTTCCCGGGGGACCAGGCCTTCGCGCTCCGGACGTGTCGGCGGCAAACATTGGGCCGAAAGGGGCCGCAGGAGGATGCCCTCGCAGCCCGACTCGCGTTCAATGATCTTCAGGGCTTGCGCATTTTGCGACATGGGACGCTGACCGAGGACCTCGCCGGTGATCACGAAATCCCCTCCCCAGGCGGCGAGCATCTCGCGCGCGCGCCGGAGGAAGAGAATTTTACAGTCGATGCAGGGATTGACGCTCGCGCCATAGCCGTGCGGAGGGTTGAGCAGCATGCGCAGGTAGGCTTCGGACACGTCCACTCTTTCCAGGGCGATGCCGGCCGGCGCGGCCACCGCCGCCACCCGCTGCAGAAGGGGATGCTCCGCGGAATCGGGAGGAATTCCGGGCCTTTCCAGGGTGAAAAAGCCGCTGTCAAAAACCACGCCCCGAACCACCACGCCGAGGTCCTGGACCACGCGGGCGGCCAAAACACTGTCCAAACCACCGGACATCAGGGCTATGGCTTTGGGCATTTCCCTATCCTCTCCCGGACAAACGGGACCGCCGGGCCGGGCGATGAAACCGCCGCTTTTCCCGGGGACGAGCTTCCGAAAAAAAAAACGGCACCACCCGCAAACGGATGGTGCCGATCCCGCGGACTTACGCCGGAGGCTGAAATCTATTCAATGATGATTGCATCCGCCGGGCAATTGGCGGCGGCGTCCTTGGCCTTGGCGGCCAGATCGCCCTCGGGCGAAGCCAGAATCACCTTGGCCAGGCCGTCGTCGCCCATCTCAAAAACCTCGGGCACATCGGTGAAGCACAGGCTGCATCCCGTGCACAGGGTCTCGTCCACCGTAACCTTCATCGTCATCCCTCCTTCGTCGAATCTTTCCAGGCCCGTCGGCTGCCGGCTCCAAAGCGCCGTGTCGGCCGAAATATTTTTCGGCTATCATGCACCAGACCCGGTTCTATTTCAAGCCCAAAAACATTTTTATCGCACCCTCGATCTGTTCCAAATCCACCCGGGTGTTCTTGCAGGGTCCGTCCGGGCGCTGGTTGGAAAACCCCAGGACCGGGATTTTCCCCCCGACGTCGTGGATCCCGGATAACAGGTCGCGTTCGCAAGCCACGGCGATGATCCCCAGGGGCCGCATCCGGGCAATGGCGCGGCGGGCTTCGCTTCCCCCGCCGACTGTGACTTGCGCGAAGCCGTAGCGGGTTTTCAAGGCGGACAAGCCCTGAAATGCTTCCCGCCCCAGGCAGCGGGGCACCAGCACCAGCAGGCGGTCGGCAAGTGGGACCGGGGGCGGCGGCGTTTCGAACCGGTTATGGGCCAGGATGAAGGCATGGCCGAGGCGATCGCGGTTCACGCCCAATAATTTCCCGATTCCCAGGACCAACGGCAGGCACCAGCGGATTCCCCCCAGTCGGCGAACGACCGGCAGGAAAAACGGCGCCCCGGAGAGACTTATTCCCAGGGCCCCGTACCACACCAGCAGATAGCCGGTCCCGAAGCCGGCCAAACCCGTCACCAGTCCCTGGGCATTCCAGGCGGCAAAGCGCGGCGCCGTCAGCCAAGCCGCCAGCCATGCCAGCAACACCAGGAGCACTACTCCCGCGCCGGCCAAGCCGTAAAAAAGCCAAACCGTCGCACGGGTATCTCCCGGGTCCCGGGTTCCGTCCCATTCTTCCCACTCCTCGCCCAATTGCCGGTCGGAGACCCTGGCTTCCTGCTTGGAAAATTCGCTGTGGATCGGCATGCTTGAATCCTTTCACCGGGCCGGTGCAGCACCGGCTGGAGATGACTTTCTCCGGCCTGGCCCGGGGGCTCCCTTCATCCCAGCAATTGCCGGAACCCCTGAAAAACAAACCACCCCCCGGCAAACCCGGCGGCCAGTCTCCCGGCCCAGCGGAAAATCCGGGCCTGGCCCGCCAGGCCGATCAGCGGCAAAGGCAATAAAATCAAGGAGGTTCCGGCAAAAAAGGCCGTCAGGGTTACCAGGCCGTTCCAGGGCCCGCCGGAATTTCCGGCCTGCAGGATGACGGCCACAAACGGCGGACAGATATTCACTCCCGTCAGAAGTCCCAGGACCAACGGCGTTCTGCCGGTTCCGGAAAAGGGCGCCAGGCTCCGGCACAGGGACCAGCGGGGAAAAGACTTCATCACGGCGTAGAGTTCCAGGACCAGCCCGGTGAGCAACCAGGCCGATCCCGCCAGGATGCGGCCCAGACGCTGATCCACGAAGATTTGCTGTCCCAGCCAGCCCGCCGCCAGGCCGACCGCGGCATACCCCGCAAAACGCCCGGCCAGAAAGGCCCCGAAGGCCTTGGCATTTTCCGGCAGGGTGCGTTGTTCGGCGGTGAAAAACGGAGCCAGCAGCGGCAGGCAAAATCCCAGGCAGGTGGGCGACAAGGCCAAACCAAGCAGAAAGCCCTGGAGCGCAAGACCCGTGAGCGACATGCCGGCGTCCGCCTGCTAGCGCAATCCTTTATGCAACAGCCGGGTCCAGATCCAGAGCTTGCCTTCTTTATCATTATGCAGCTGGATGAACTTTTCCAGGGATTTGGCCCTCGCGGTGGTGGGCCGGTAGCTGTAGATCGGATCCGCGGCGTCACCCCAGGACTCCACGATCTTGTTTTTGACCAGGGATTGCAGGCAAGGAATCAAGTCATCCTGCCGGCGTCCCAGGCGGCCCGCGATGCCGTCCGCCTTGTCGGTGATTCCGGGATTATTCCATAAAAATACCAGAAGTTCCCACATCACCAATGAATCGATGACCGCGGTAATGAACTCGGTCACCTCTTTATCGGGTTTCAAAGTTGCCTCCGGTTTTCCGGCCTCCATTTTTCCGCCTCTATCATAAGGGCAGGGGGTGAGGCTGTCAAACGGAATTCATTCGCTGTATGGTGAACGGCCGGCCAGGACCTTGGCCAGGTAGGGGGCCGTGTAAGAGCCTTTCATCCCGGCGACTTCGTCCGGGCGTCCGCTGGCCACCACCCGGCCCCCGGCTTCACCGCCTTCCGGACCCAGGTCGAGAATATAATCCGCCGCCTTGACCACATCCAGATTGTGCTCGACGACCACGACGGTATTGCCGGCGTCCACCAATCGCCCCAGGACGTCGAGCAGGCACTGCACGTCCGCGAAATGCAGGCCCGTCGTGGGTTCGTCCAGGATATAGAGCGTCCGTCCGGTGGCGCGCTTGCCGAGTTCGGTCGAAAGCTTCAGGCGTTGCGCCTCGCCGCCGGACAGGGTGGTCGCGGACTGTCCCAGCTTGATGTAGCCCAAGCCGACCTCGGAGACCATGTCCAGGATCCGGCGCAGCCGCGGCACGGGTGCGAAGTGCTCCCGCGCCTCGTCCACGATCATGTCCAGGACCTCGGCGATGTTTTTTCCCTTGTAGTTCACTTCGAGGGTTTCCCGGTTGTAGCGTTTCCCCTTGCAGACTTCGCAGGGGACATAGACGTCCGGTAGGAAATGCATCTCAATCTTGATGATGCCGTCGCCGTCGCAGGCCTCGCACCGACCGCCCTTGACATTGAAGGAAAACCTGCCCGCTTTGTAGCCGCGCACCTTGGCCTCGGGGGTCCCGGCGAACAATTCGCGGATGTCATTGAAGGCCCCCGTGTAGGTGGCGGGGTTGGAACGGGGCGTGCGCCCGATGGGCGACTGGTCGATGTTGATGATTTTGTCCAGGTGCTCCGTGCCCTCCAGGCTGTCATACCCCGGCGGTTGGACGCGTCCGCCGTACAGCCGGTGGCGCAACGCCGGCTCCAGTGTTTCCTGGATCAGGGAGCTTTTGCCCGACCCGGAGACTCCGGTGACGCAGACTAAGGTCCCCAGGGGAATCCGCAGGTCAACGTGCTTGAGGTTGTTGGTCACGGCGCCGCGCAGGACCAGTTCGGGCCCCTTCGGCAGCCGCCGCCGGTCTGGAATCGGAACTTTCAATTCGCCCTTGAGATACCGCCCGGTCAGGGAACGCGGGTCCGCGATGACCTTGGCGGGCGGCCCCGCCGCAACCACCTGCCCGCCGTGCACGCCTGCACCCGGGCCGATATCGATGAGGTAATCCGCCTGGCGCATGGTTTCCTCGTCGTGTTCGACCACCAGGACCGTGTTCCCCAGATCGCGCAGCCGTTTCAAGGTGTCGAGCAGGCGCTGGTTGTCCCGTTGGTGGAGCCCGATGGAGGGTTCATCCAGGATGTACAAAACGCCCACCAGGGAGGAGCCGATCTGCGTGGCCAAATGGATGCGCTGCGCTTCGCCGCCGGACAGGGTGCCCGTGGGGCGATCCAGGGTGAGGTATCCCAAGCCGACATTCGCCAGGAAGCCCAGGCGTTCATGGATTTCCTTCATCACCTGCCGGCTGATGGCCTGCTCCCGCGGCGACAGGGACAGGTTGCGGAAAAATTCCCGGGCGGCCGCGACGGACAGTTCCGTGACTTCGATGATATTTTTGCCCCCCAGGCTGACCGCCAGGCTTTCGGGCTTCAAACGCCGGCCCCGGCAGGTCTGGCATTTCTGGATGCGCATGTACCGTCCGCTGATCTCGGAGCGGATGTACTCGGACTCGGTCTCCTGGTAGAGGCGCTCGGTCCGGGGGATCACGCCTTCAAAAGTGCCCTGGTAGCGGTAGGAGGATTCCGGCCCCCGGAAATTGAACGGCAGGCGCGTGTCGCCGGACCCGTACAGGATGACCCGGCGCTGTTCGGGTTTCAACTTCCGCCACGGCGTCTCAAGGGAAAAGCCGTAGTGCCTGGCGACCGAGCTCAGCATGGCGGTATAGACGTAGGCCGTGGGCGAATTCCAAGGCAGAATCGCGCCCTTCTTCAGGCTGAGTTCGGGATCAATGACCAGTTCCGGGTCCACCTCCATCTTGACGCCAAGGCCGGTGCAGGCCGGGCAGGCACCCTGGGGGGAATTGAAGGAAAACATGCGCGGCTCGAGTTCCTCGAAGGAGAGACCACAGTAGGCGCAGGCGTATTTTTCGGAAAACACCAGAACCTGTTCGTCCCGCCCCGGGCGGCGGTGGCTTTTGGCCCGGGAGGCGGTGGCCGGCGTTTCCGGGGCCAGGCGCTGCACGAGAACCGTGCCCTCGCCGCGCTTGAGCGCGGTCTCAAGGGAATCGGCCAGCCGGCGCGCGATGTCGCCTCCCACCACCAGCCGGTCCACGACCACCTCCAGGTCGTGTTTTTTCTTTTTATCCAACTCGATCTTTTCGGACAAATCGCGCACTTCCCCGTCCACGCGCACGCGGACGTATCCCTCCCGCTTCAGCTGGTCGAAGAGTTTCCGGTATTCCCCCTTGCGGGCCGAGACCAGCGGAGCCAGCAGAAGAATGCGTTCGCCGGCGGGAAGTCCCATGACCCGGTCTACGATTTCCTGGACGGTTTGGCGGGTGATGGGCCGGCCGCAGCGGGGACAATGGGGTTTGCCGATGCGGGCATACAGCAGACGCAGATGGTCGTAAATTTCCGTGGCGGTCGCCAAGGTGGAGCGGGGGTTCTTTGACCCGCTTTTTTGCTGGATGGCAATGGCCGGCGACAGTCCCTCGATCGTATCGACGTCCGGCTTTTCCATCTGCCCCAGGAATTGTCGCGCGTAGGCGGACAGGGATTCCACGTAGCGGCGCTGCCCCTCGGCGTAAATCGTGTCAAAAGCCAGGGAGGACTTGCCCGATCCCGAAATGCCGGTGATGACCACCAGTTGGTTGCGGGGGATGGTCACGTCGATGTTTTTTAAATTATGTTCCCGCGCGCCTTTAATCTTGAGGTATTCCAGAGCCATGGCCTGACGGCCCTCTCTTTTTTTTTCGGCCGCTCCATGTCCGGACGCGGACTCCCGGGAACGTGCGCCCGGGCGGGGATCAGCAGAAGTGGTAGCATAGCATAGACCCCGTCCGGCGTGTCAAGGGAATGGTGGCTGGGCCTGCGGCGGACGGCCCTCCGGCCGGACCCGGTATCTCCTTTTCCAGCCTGCATCCAGCCGGTGTTTCCACTGGAGCGGACAGCGTCCCAGCCAGAACCGGCCGCCCTTGACCGCCACGGCCCGTTCAGGGCCGAGGGAAAGAATCTGCAGGGGCGAGGGCAAGGGGTGATACGTTCGCAGCGGGGCGCCGGCCAGCCGGGCCAGCAGGTTGCGGAGCAATACCGGCCCCTGGCGCAGCGCCTGCCCGCCGCCACGGGGAAAATCTTTCCCCAGAACTCGCGCGCAGTCTCCGGTGGCGAATATTTCGGGATAGTCGCGGACGCTGAGCGTCGCTTCGACCAGCAATGAATTCCGTTCGTCCGTCAGCATCCCGGCCTGGGCGAAGAACTTGGGGATACGCGTACCCAGCGCCACCACCGCCAGATCATAATCCACCGTTTCGCCCTGATCCAGGACCACCCTTCCCGATTGCACATGCAGGACGTTCGCCCCGCAGCGGGTTTGGACCCCGCCGCGCTGCAAATGATCCTGCACGCGCCGCGAGAGGTGCGCAGGCCAGGAAGGCAGAACGCGCGGCTCCGCTTCGAACAACTGCACGCGCCAGCCAACCTCCGGGTTGCGCTCCTTCAGGAGCGAGGCCAAATTCAGGGCGTATTCCACGCCGCTCGGTCCCCCGCCCAAAACCACCACCGACAGGGCCCGCTCGGCCTGCAGTTCAAATAACGTTTCGATTTCATTGCGAATTTCGATGACCTGGCGCACAGGCTGGACGGTAAAGCTGCCTTCGGCCGGGACGTCCTCCTGCGGCAGAGCCGGCAGGCTGCCCACGGCAAAGGCCGCCAGGTCATAGGCCAGCACGCGGCCGTTGGAGGTCAGCACTTTTTTGCGGGCCGGCATCAGGCTGACGACTTCTTCGGGAATGAATTGCGCCCCGCAGGCGTGCGCCAAGGCGCGCACGTCGATTCTGAAATCATTGAGTCCGTAGCGGCCACTCAAGACCTCCGAGGCCATGGCGGAATAATACCGGAATGGCTCGGGCGAGACCAGGACCAGTTCGGCGCCCGCGCGTTTCAGGAGCGGGGCCCGGCTCAGCACGTGCAGATTGGCCCACCCTGCTCCCACCAGCAAAACAGTCTTATCCGGACGAAGGTCAGGCATGGCGTCTGCAAAATCGGGTCAGGATGATCATGCCTCGCTGGCGGCGATCAGGCCGCCGCCCAGCAGGTTCTGCTGGTGGTACAGGGCGGCGACCTGCCCCGGCGTAACGGCCCGGACGGGCCGGGCGAACTCGAGGCGCGCGCCGCCGTCGCCGTCGGGTTCCAGGCGCGCCGGCACGGCCGTCTGCCGGTAGCGGATCTGGGCCTCCACCGGGGCCCCGGGCCGCGGAGGTTCCTGGAGCCACTGAAGATGCCGGAGCCGAGCGGAGCGCAGCCAGAGGGAGGCATCCGGGCCGACCACGACGCGATTGGCCCGCGCTTCCAGACGCAGCACATACAACGGCTCCGGGGCGGCCACCCCCAGACCGCGGCGCTGGCCGATCGTATAGGCCGGCAGGCCCTGGTGCTCGCCCAGGATCTTGCCCTGTTCATCGACGATTTCACCGGGCCGAAAGGCCGCGGGCTTCCGGCTGCGCACGAAGGCGGCGTAACTGCGGTCCTGGAGAAAACAGATTTCATTGCTGGTGGGGACGTCGTGCGGGCGCACGCCCGCAGCGGCGACTTCGCGTGCGACTTCGGACTTGTAGGCCTCCCCGAGGGGAAAGCATACGGACCGGAATCTTGCGCGCGGGACCAGCGCCAAAAAATAGCTCTGATCCCGGCCGCGGTCCAGGCCGCGCAGGAGGCGGAAATGGCCGTTGGACTGCTCCATGCGGACGTAATGGCCGGTCGCCAAGGCTTGGGCGCCGAGGGCCAGCGCCGCCTCCCGCAACAGCCCGAATTTGATTTCCCGGTTGCACAGGGCGCAGGGATTGGGCGTCAAGCCGTCGGTAAACCGGTCCAGGAAGGGAGAGATGACCCGGCGTTCGAATTCACTCCGCAAATCCAGCACTTCGTGCGGAATGCCCAATTCTCGCGCGACGGTCGGGCCTTCCTGGCAGGCGCAGGGGTCGGTGCACCACGAACAGCCGTGCGGCGGCGGGTCGGGACGGTTTTCGGACGGGCGGCCCGGAGGTTCCAAGGCGCTCAAATCCGGGCAGAGCCGCATGGTCAGGCCCAGGACCTGGTGTCCGTCCCGGCGCAAGCGCAGAGCCGCGGCCGTGGAGTCCACACCGCCGGATAAGGCTACCGCAATTTTCATGGCCCCCACTCCGCTTGAGGTCGTCTGGCATCCGAACGACGGGAATACCACCCGTGGACGCCGCAAGGTAGGGGAATTATATCGCTTGGACCGGGCATGGCAAGCAAAAAGATGACCGGACGCGGGGTTTTTATTCCGCCGGAAGCGGAACGTTCCCGGGCGGGGATGGGCGGCGGTTTATTTATACAGGACCAGCTTGTGGAAGTCCAGGGTCTTGCCGCCGATGCGCGCGCGGTAGAAATAGATCCCGGCGGCGAGGGAAGAAACGTCAAAGTTGACGCGGCTGTTGCCCGCAGGACAGCGGCAGGACAGCCGGCTGACTTGCTCTCCCACGCTGTTCAACACGAGAATTTCCACCTCCGCCATTCCCGAGGCTCCGTCCAGGGCGGAAGGCGGGACCGTGACCAGAAAGTAAACCGGCGCGCCGAGCAGGGCGGGGTTGGGATAGAAAAGCGCTTCGGGCCGGGGGATGCGCGGCGTGGAGGTGGCCGTTACGGTGTCGGTGGCCGAAATCGTGGGCGTGGGCGAAATGGTCAGGGTGCGGGTGATGGTAACCGTCAGGGTCACGGTCGGGGTCAGCGTGTAGGTAGCCGATCGGGTCGGCGTGACCGTGTCCGTCGGCGTCACCGTATACGTGGCGCTTTCCGTTGGCGTTAAGGAGGCCGTCGGGCTCCAAGTGGCGGTGGGCGTGACCGTGTACGACCCGGTGGGCGTCGGCGTATGCGTCGCGCTGGAGCTTGGCGTAAGCGTGGGGGTAATGGTCGCCGTTCCGGTGGCGGTGAAGCTGGGAGACAGCGTCGGTGTCCCGGTAAAGCTGGAAGTGGCCGAAGGCGTGGCGGTCGGGCTGCCGGTGGGTGTGGAGGTGGGCGTGGGCGAAGCCGTATTCGAAGCGGTGGAGGTGGAAGTCGCGGTTGGCGTCCAGGAAGCGGTGGCTGACGCGGAAGCCGTGGGGCTGTGGGTGGTCGTCGCGGTCCTCGAATAGACCGGCGTGGGCGTATGCGAAGGCGTGGGGGTGGACGTCGGCGTGTCCGTGATCCATATCGTCTCCGTCGCGCTCGGACTCCAGGTCGGCGTCGCCGTCGGTGTGTCCGCCGGCGTTTGCGTGTACGTCGGCGTTCTCGACAACGTCTCCGTCGCGCTCGGGCTCCACGTCGGCGTCGCCGTCGGTGTGTCCGCCGGCGTTTGCGTGTACGTCGGCG
>CAZQGO010000010.1:25263-89502 GCA_964593065.1 uncultured bacterium
GTTCTCGACAACGTCTCCGTCGCGCTCGGGCTCCACGTCGGCGTCGCCGTCGGTGAGTGTGACAGCGTGGGCGTTGGCGTCGTTGTGTACGTCGGCGTTCTCGACGGCGTACCCGTCCCGCTCGGACTCCACGTCGGCGTCGCCGTCGGTGTGTCCGCCGGCGTTTGCGTGTACGTCGGCGTTCTCGACAACGTCTCCGTCGCGCTCGGGCTCCACGTCGGCGTCGCCGTCGGTGAGTGTGACAGCGTGGGCGTTGGCGTCGTTGTGTACGTCGGCGTTCTCGACGGCGTACCCGTCCCGCTCGGACTCCACGTCGGCGTCGCCGTCGGTGTGTCCGCCGGCGTTTGCGTGTACGTCGGCGTTCTCGACAGCGTCTCCGTCGCGCTCGGACTCCACGTCGGCGTAGGACTGGGGTTGAGAAAGGAGGCATGCAGGAATCCCGCGTAGTCGCGGTAGTTCGTGGAAACGACCGGATCCGCCCCGGTCTGCCCGATCGCGGACAGGATGCGGTAGTTCGTGGAGGAGGCAAAATCGCCGCCGGAATCCTGGACATCGTCCACGCCGGTATAGTTGGTCGAGGTGAAGTTGCTGTGGGCCCCTGCCATGGGTGCCGCACCGAGGCCGAACAGGATCAGCCCCAGGAAGGTTGTCTGCCGAATCCGGCTCCGCCGCATGCCGCTCCTCGTAAAACCGGGTTAAAAAGAGGGGATCTGGGCCCCGGCGCTGTCCTGGTTGCAAATGCCGTCCGGCGTGAAAGCCGCGGCCGGCGCCGTTCCCGTGGCGAGGTCCACGATGTCCAGGTTGATCGGCGATGCACTCGCCTCGTTCCTGAACACGTTGTAACTGACCCGCCCCTGGCCGCCGATCGTCAGGCCGATGCCGTACACGCACGCGGGCCAAGCCATCGTATTGCGGTACTGCACGGTATTCTCCAGGATGTAGCCCTCCGGCATCGGGACGCCCTGGTCGGAGATGCCGAAGGATACCGGGCCCGCGGCCAGGTTATAGTTCAGGTTGACGACGTTGTCCTCCACGCGGCAGTCGTTGACGCCCGCGACGCCGATGCCGCCGCAGGATCCCGGCCCCATGATGGCCAGATAGTTTTCCACCGCGTCGCAATTCTGGGCGTTGCTCATGTCGATGGTGAGCACCGGGTCCTGGACCTCGATCCGGCATTCCCGCACGTAACAGTTCTGGGAGCCGTTCATGGCGATGAGAATCACGCCCGTGTCTCTCCCGGTGATCATCAGGGATTCCAGGGCCCGGCCCGCCCCGGCCAGGTTGATCCGGCTGACCTGCAGTTCCGTGGCGTCCCAGCCTTGCCCGCGCACGGTCACCCAGTCGGGAATGTTGATCGCGCCGGAGAAACCCCCGTATTGAGTCCCGGGTTCCTGGTACCTTCCGGCCTTGACCTCGATCACCCAGGGCGTGCTGACCGAGGGCGCCGGGGACATGGGGCCGTACGCCGCCCCGGCGAACGCTCCTGTGCCCATGAGCATGTCGATGGCGCCGCTGACCGTGGTGGTGTCGCCGCCGTCCGCGGCCACGGTCAGGACCTGTTGGTACACCACCTTCCTGGCCGCCATGGCATACGCCGCGTTGGTGAGCAGGTGGCGCGGGGACATGCTCTCCCAGGGTCCCGAAGGGGGATGGTAGACCTGAATCTCGAGCTGATACGGCTCGCGGAAGGTCTCGTTGACCGAATTGGCGGCGGGCGCGGTGGAGCCGCCGAGCACCACGTTGAAGATGCCGTTGACGATGGACACGTTTTGGTGGGTCTCGACCCAGTTCATCATATTGCCCGCGGCGTCGTACAACCGGAAGCGAAGGTTGCGGGTGCCGTTGATGGGCTGGCCTGAGCCGTCGGTCAGGTAGCCCTGGTAGTTCATCTTCTTCGGAATCTGGATGGATGCGGACGCGGACGCGGCCAGGAAGACCGCCATCCCCGTGTACAGGCCAAGCAGCCAGCATACTTTTACTCGCATCAGACTTCCCCCTCCCGGTCCCCCTCGGAGACGATAAGGTTGAACCAGCCTTCAGGCTATTATCACCCGACTGTCGGACACGGCCAAGCGGAAAAACCTTGTCCCGCCTAGGTTTCCTCGTATGCGTCCTGTCCCAGCATCTCGTCGAGGCGGCTGAACGTGAAGCCCCGTTCCCGCAGGTGGGCAATGGTCTGGCGGACGGTCTCCAACACCGCGGCCTCATTCGCCTTCGGCATCCCGGCCGAGGACTCCAGCAGCAGGATGGAGCCGTTGCGGGCTCCGCGCGCGAGCTCCGCCGCCAGGCGCTTGGGATCAGGATCCCCGCCTTCCTGCGCGCGGATGTCCCAACCGATATTGAGAAGGTTCAAACGGTGCAAAATCCGGCTCACCCCCGGACGCGTCATGCCCGTGGGCAGGCGCACAAACCGCGGACGGCGTTTAAGAATCGAGGCCAGCGTCTGGTTGGCCTGCTCCAGCTCCCGCGTAATTTCCCGCAGCGGCAGGGGGATCCAGCTTCTGCGGACCTGGTAGCCGTGATTGCCGACCAAGTGTCCGGCGGCGTCCAGCCGTTTCAACCATGCCGGCCGGGACTTGGCGGCTTCGCCGGCGACGAAGAAGGCGGCGGGCACCTTTTCCTGCTGCAGCAGTTCCAGTAATTTGGATGTCAGTTTGTCGTCCGGATTGGCGTCGAAGGTCAGAGCCACCGCGCCGTGTTCGGAGGGACCCCGGTTGAGGGCGGGGAGGAAAAATCCCAGTTGCGGGAAGGCCGCGCCGGCCGCCAGCACGGACAGGTAAATCAAACCCAAACACGCGAGCAAAAAAATCCTGACGGGCACGGACTCAACGGAGACCCAGCAGGCGCCCGCAATTCCCAGCGTCCAGAGATTGCAGTGGGCAAACCAGGTGATCTCTTTGGGATGGTTGGAGTTCGATTGCCGCATTGGGATTGATTATAAAGTAAAACGGCGCGGCTGTGCGGGTTTTTTTCGCCGGTGCGGGAAACCCCGTGCCGGCGGTTTTCACCGGCTGCGGCGCGGATTGAATAATGCGGCGGTCACGGGCCCAAGCCCTGCAGGTGCTGCAAGGCCGTTTGCACTTCCTCCCGTTCCCGGAGATAAGCGGGATGATAGCTTGCCGCCAGTTCGTAATTGTACCGGGCCTCGTCGGCTCGTCCCAGGGCCCGCAGGGCCCGCCCGGCCAGAAGGTAGGAACGGTAGTTCGTGAGATTCAAGGGGCGCACTTCCAGCAGCCAGGACAGGGCTTCCTGGTAGCGTCTGCCCCGCAGCAGCCGCTCCCCTTGCTGGATGCCGTCGTGGTATTCCACGTACTTCGCGTACTGGCCTCCGGTCAGCAGGGGGTCGGCCGGCACGGACGGCAGGGACGGTTCCGCGGCGAAGTCGTTGAGGGCAAAGGGGACGAAGGCTCCCAGGGCATGCGGCCCCACGGAGACCCAGGCGACTTTCCGGCCCAAATCGAAAACCACCGCATGCGCGGCGATCAAGGCGTTGATGGCCAGGCGGTTGCCCAAGCCCAACACCTCTCCCTCCGGGCCCCGCGTGTCCCGCAGGATGCGGACGCACCGGGCGATATCCAGCTGGCCCGCGTCTTGGTTCAGCAGCCAGCGAAGTCTCGTTAAGCGCGCGGCCGAGGTATCCTCCCGCCGGAACCGGGCGTTGACCGGGTCCTGCTCCAGTTCCGGCGTTAAAAAGTGGTTGCCGGCCATCAGGATGGCTTCCGGTTTGCGGCGGACGGCGGTCCGTAGCGGCGTTTTTTCGACCACCACGAAGGCGTTTTCCGCGCCGGAGCCGATGAAAAAAGATTCAGAAACGAAAATCTCGGCCTCCCGGATCATGTCCACGGCTTCCTCCAGCGTGCCGGCTTCCTGCAAAGCCCGGCGTGCCACCACCGAGACCGGCGCGCCCCGCGCGGACCGGTCCGAGGAATGCCCGGCCAGCAACACGATCGCCAGCCCGGCGTCATTCATGCCCGAAACCACTCCGAACATGCCCGGCCAGGCCACGGTCAAGTAGGCATGCCCGGTTCGCGGCTTGACCAGAATAACCAGTTTTTCCCAGTCCAGCATCCCCCCCGCCGGGAAGTCGAAATTGCGCGCCAGCAGGGGCCGTCCATCCGCGGTCTCCGAGCCGGTGGAGCCGAAGGCCGTGCAGCCCATGCCTGCCCCCGGCGGCTCGTGACCGCGTGAAAAATCCTGGGCGGCCAGGTAATTGACCAGCCGCGTGTAGTATTGTCCGTATTGGGGAAATAAGTCGTCGGAAGCCGCGGCCAAACCGCTGATTTCGGCCTGGATCGTCCGGGGAAGATAGCGCCCGAGCCTGCGATTGCGGATGAGCCAGTAACGGGTCAACAGCCAGCGCGCGAGGGGGTTGGGCACCTGCTGCCGGAACCCGGCCAGCAGGGAGGACTCCAGCGCGGCCAATTCGCGGGGAAAAAAACGGGCCATGGCCACGCCGCGCTGGAACGGTGTTCCCGTGAGAAAACAGGCGCGGAGGCCCTGGCGCCGAAAGGCATAGCATTCGCCCACATGGGTTGTGCCATCCGCCTCCACCACCCGGGGCGTCGCCAAAGCCCGTTGCAGCTCTTCCCCGCCCGCAGGCGGCCGCAACGCGAAAATCGGCCCCAGGAGCCAGAGCCACAGCCCGAGCGCCAGACCCGCTCCGGCCGCGCCGGTGCACCCCAGGCGCAGTCGTTGCGCCGGTGTGCGCGCCGCCCGCCGATGAATTTTTTCCCGTCCGGACTTCTTCTGCATGCTGTCCTTTCCTCGCCGGTGGAAAATCCCGGAGATCGTTCCTGCCGCATGTTTTTGGGGCCAGGAGCCATTCTCCCGGGCCGCGGTCTTTTCCTCCCTGGCACCCGTTCCGTGTCAGACGCCGGCCGGCGTTTCGCGGCCTTTCCGCCGGGCGATCAGCTTCAGGCATCCATAGGCAGCCAGGCCCGCGCTCAGACCGAAGAGCAGCGACAGGCCCAGACTGCCGAGCACGTACTCCAGCATGCGGGTCTTGGCGACCGACAGGGTGAATTCGGTAATTTTAAAGGTCCAAACCAGTTTTCCGGTCAGCAGCAGCCGGCCTTGCACCAAGGACAGGTAGACGATCAAGGGAATCATGGGGGGGATGGAAATGCCGCTGGCGGCCAAGACCAGGATTTTATTCAGATGGAAGCGCTGCGCCAAATACACCGCCAGCAAAGTATGCAGCCCCCATAAGGGCGACAGACCCACGGCAACGCCGAAAGCGACGGAAATGGCGGCTTCGGCCGGGGTTTCGCCCGGCAGCCACAGGAAATGATTCCAAACGAATACCAATTTTTCCCGCCAGGTTGGGGGCCAGACCAGCGGCGGAGGCGTCACCACCCGGCGGTAAGGCAAGGGCAGCAACCGCCGCAGCACGAGGTAGATGTTCAGCAGGGTCAACAACAGAAAATCCCGCACCGGCCTGCGGTGGCTGGGCGGCCTGGTGGAAGAAACGGAAACCGGTACTCCGGCGAGTTTGACCCCGCCCCAGGCCGCCCGCGCCAGGGCTTCCGTCTCCCAGCCGTAGCGGCGGCTGCGGATCCGCAGAGCGCGGATGGCCTTTACGGGATAAACGCGGAAGCCGCTGGTTGCGTCCAGGCGGTCGTACCCGGTTTCAATCCAAAGCCAAAAGTTGGCCCACGCACGCGCCACACGGCCGCCGGGGGGCGCCTCGGATCCGAAGGCCCGGTTTCCGACCACCAGGGTCTCGGTGCCGGCCACGGCCAGCAGGCTGTCCGTCTCCCGGGGATCATATTTCCCGTTTGCATCCAGGGTGACGGCCAGTCCGAATCCCAGGGCCTCTGCCCGGGCCAAACCGGCCGCCAAGGCGGCGCCCTTGCCGCGATTTCTTTCCCAAGCCACGGTCATGACCCGGGGATACCGGGCCAGCACCGCCGCGGTCTCATCGCGGGAGCCGTCATTCACTACGAGGATCGGCAGGGAAAGCGCCCCGGCCGTGGAGAGCACCCGGGATAAAGACGGCGCATGGTTGTAGGCGGGGATGATCAGGCAGGCGCGGAGCTCTGCCGCGGACGAGGGTTCGCTCATAGCGCGGGTTGGCGCCGGTCGATGAAAATCCTGCGCCTGCGGAACTCCCCTTCGCCCTGCAGAGCCTGCATGTCTTCCGCCGATACGGTCTTGATTTCCGGAGCGATCTTCACGTCCAGCCACACATGCTCGCGGATCCTCTCGACCGCCCTCGGTTTGGAGGTTTCGAGCAGGAGGGTGAGCTTGTCGGACATGGCGTCTTCGTTTTCCACCACCAGCACATGCGCCCGCACGTCGGGGTCGGCCTGGACGATCTCGTGAATGCTGGTAGGAAACACGAAGGTTCCCTGCACCTTCAGCATCTGCCCGCGCCGCCCGAGAACGGGTCCCAGGCGCAGGGTCTGCCGGCCGCAGGCACAGACTTCCGTGCGCAGAAAGGTGAAATCCCCCGTCCGGTAGCGGAGCAGGGGCATGCCGGTGACTCCGAAGGGCGTCGCGCATAACTCCCCGACTTCCCCTTCTTCCACGGGATAACCCTTGTCGTTCAGGATTTCGATGCAGGCCAGTTCGGGATGCAAATGCCCGCCGCACCCCTCTTCGCACTCGCAAAAGGAGGTCGCCAGCTCCGTGCTGGTGTAGCTGGCGATGACCTGGGCGTCCCAGGCGCGGGCCAGCATTTGCCCCAGCGGGTTGAGGGTGTAATCGATGCGGCGCACGGGTTCGCCGACGCAAATCAGCTTGCGCACGCCGCAGTGGCGGAGGGCATGACCGGTTTCCTCGGCGTAGACGGCCACCCGTTTGAGGAAAGAGGGCATGGCCAGAATGGCGGTGGCCGAGGTTTGCTCCAAAAAGCGCAGGAAGAAGGCGGGGGCGATCGGTCCAAGCCGCAGGGCCGTGGCGCCGATCTGGCGCAGGCCCAGGTAGAAAGCCATGCCCGGCAGGGAGCCGCGGTCCAGGGACACCGCCAGGGCCACCACGTCCTTGTGGGTCAAGCCGGCCGCGCGAAAGGAAAGCTGTTCGTTGTAGGCCAAACGGGCGAGGTCCTGGGAGGTGGCCTTGTAAAACGCGGGCTCTCCCACCGTGCCCGAGGTGGTCATGATATCGACGATTTCCTCGGGCCGGACGCACAGAAAGCGATCGCCTTCGCGCAGGAAATCCTCCTTGGAGGTCAGCGGCAGATGCCGCAAATCCGCCAGGGCCTTGATGTCGGCGGGCGTCATGCCTTCCCGGTCCATCAGATCGCGGTAGTACGGCGAACGCTCATAAATATAATGAATCGTTTTCCGCAGCTGCCGGGTTTGGATAATGCTGATTTCCTCGGGTGTGAACATTTCGGATTTGTTCATGCGTCGGTTACCACCGTTCGGCCGGACAAGGTCCGGAATTGTCGTTATTGTAGGGGCTGGAAATCATTTCTGTCAATAAGCTTTCTTCCCGGCGCACCCGCCCCGGCCGCAGGAGCTTTCCGGGGGAACCACAGATCCCCCATGCCGCCGTCGCTTCGCTCTTCATCGGGGAGGCCTCCCTGATGGCACCGGCCGGGAGCCGGGACAACCCTTCGGCGCGGGTCACCCCTCGCGGAGTTAGAGGAAGTTTCCCTGACCATCCCCGGACCCGGAATGGCCCTGCTCGGCGCGCCCAGCGCTCTTTGCCCCCGAACCCGAAGCCTCATCACCGGACGGGGCCTAGTCGATCTTGAATTCCACGATCATGTTTCTGACTTTCAGGGAGTCCTGGCTGAGACGCTGGAGCGAGCTGGTGATCTGTTCCAGGGAGGAAGTCTGCTCCTGAACGGATGCGGCCACACTTTGGGCGGCGCCGAAATTCTTTTTGCCCAGAGCTTCGATGTCGCGGATGCGTTCCATCATGGTTTTCAGCACCTCGGACTGCCTGACCATGTCCTCGGAGATGGCCATCGACGCTTCGGCCGCCTGGTTGGCCTGTTGCAGGATGCGCTGCAGGGCTTCGCCCGCCTGGTAGACCGTATCCCGGCCCGTATGGACGGCGGAGGTGCCTTCGTGGGTGGCCTTTACGGTCAGCAGGGTTTCGTCCCGGATTTTGGCGATGTTGGTCTGGATCTGCTCGGAGGACCCGGCCGCATGTTCGGCCAATTTCCGGATTTCCTCGGCCACGACCTGAAAGCCGCGGCCCGCGTCCCCCGCCCGGGCCGATTCGATCGAAGCGTTCAGGGACAGCATGTTGGTCTGGGTCGTGATGCGCCGGATCGCCACCACAAAGCTGCCGATCTCGTCGAGACTGTTCGTCAGGTTTTGCATGCGCCGTTCGATGACGCCCATGTTTTCCGTGATCCCGTCGATGTGGCTCACGGAATCCTGCACCGTCTTCTTCCCCTGCTCCGAGAGATTTTCGGTCTCCATAAACAAGCGCGAGGCCCCTTCGGATTTCTGCGTCGTATCCTGCAGGGCGGCGGTCACCTGGTTGAGCATGGTGGTGGTGGCCGTCGTCTCCTCTTCCTGGCGCTGCAGATCCTCGATGAAGGCCCGCACGCTGGTATTGATGGCGTCGGCCGTGCCGTTGACCTGCTCCGAGGTGGCGGCGACTTCCTCCACCGACTCATTCATGCGGTTGATGAGAGCAATGGTGTTGGCCACGATCTGCCGCAGGTTCCCGAGAAAGCGGTTGAAGGCTTCGGCCAGCTTGCCCAATTCATCCCGGCGGTGCAGGTCGATGCGCCGGGTCAAGTCCCCCTGGTTGGATGCGATGTTCTCCATGATGCCGACCAGCTGGTTGATGGGCTGCAGGAAGGTGTTGGAGAAATACAGGCCCGCACCGGTCCCGAGGATCATGGCGATGATTAAAACCAGACCCAGCAGCCAGGTCAGACGCCGTTGTTTGGCCTGCATGCTCTTTAACGACAACCCGACATGCACGGTGCCCAGATATTTCTCCTGGGAGACGGCGGCCTTCCCCGGTTGCTCGGTCAGGCCTTCCAGAAACATGAGTTCCGCAGGCGAGCCCGACTCGGCGACGGGCTGCTCCTTGACCACGTTTTCGACCTGGATGTCCAGCACCGTTTCGTTGCGGCCCAGTTCGTAGGGACGGATGCGCACCTGCTCGGCCTTTTCGCCGCTGTCGGGCTCCCCCTTCTGCCACTGAATCCGGTCCGCGCCGTTCTGGGCCACGACCCGTCCCGCCGCATCCTGAATGGCCACCCAGTGGATGTCGGGCTCGCGCATTAAGCTGTCCACCAGGGCGTAGAGCGCCTTGTAATCCTTGGACAGCAACGGCTGCCGGCTGTTGTAATTGAGATTCTTCGCCAAGGCCTTGCCGCGGGCGAGATACTCCGCCCGCAGCGTGTTGCGCTGCTGCAGGTAGCTGGGCACGAAGGTCAGGAAGCTTACCCCGATGACGAGGGCGTAAATGAACCAGAGAACCGTGGTCTTTAAGCTTCTGTCCTGAGTCATGGCCGTGTTCTCATTGCACGTATTTTACCTCGGGAAACACCGACAGGTCTTCGATCCCGAGTTGCTTCTGCATTTTGGGATTCACGTAGACAATGATTTTACGGGGAGTTTCGACTTCGCCGCTCATGCCCTGGGCCAGAACCCGGCGGGCGTAATCCGCCGTTTGGGCGCCGATGTCCTGAAAATCCACCGAGAAGGCCGCCAGGGCGCCCGCCTTGACGTGATACATGGACAAGCCGATTAAGGGCAGGTTTTCCTGCGCCGCGTGCAGTATCAACTGTTGCACGACGGCCGGATGCGCGACGGTCTTGTCCGCCACCATCCACAGGAGGTCGACCTCGTCCGCGGTGAGTTTGCGCAGTGCGTCCGGGACCTTATCCTGGTCGTCCACCGCGATCGGGTGCAATGTCAGCTGGTATTGGCGCACCAGTTGCCGGGCTTGATTGATGTCCTGGGTTGAATAGCGCGGATTATAAATCACGCCCACCCGCTTGACGTTGGGAAACATTTTCTGGATTTTGGCGAATTGCTCGTCTAAGGGGATCTTGATGACGACGCCCCCGGCCTCGTGGTTGGGAATGACGGGAGGGTCCATGATCATGGTATAGACGATCGGGATCTCAGCGTTCAGTTCCCGGGTGGTTAAAACGGCTTCAGTGCCGATGGGCACGACCACGCGGATTTGGGCCGGTTGATACCGGGACATGATTTTCCGGCCGCCGGCCAGGTCGCCTTCCAGATTGACGGCAACCGTTTCGAACGAGGCCTCCTGTTGCAGGCCTTTGGCGGCCTCCAGGTAGGGAGCCACGGACCGGCTCAGGACCACGGCCACCTTCTCGGCGGCGCCCGCCTGCCAGGCGCACAGGGCCACGCCCGCGGCCAGCCCCAGAACCCGGGTCCCGTGTCGTATCATGACGGCTTTCCGCCCTCAGAACGCATAGGTGTAGTCCGCGGTCAGGCGCAGGACGCGCGGTCCCTTGACATAATGGTTCCCGACCTGGTCATAGGTAAGGTCGTTCTCGAAACAGTTGTAAATGGAAGCCGTCAGATTGACCCCTTTTAACCGGACGCCGGCGCTTACGTCGAACTGATTCAGCCAGATGTTGACGATCCGCGCCCCGTTGTTGTACCGCGCGTCAAACTCCACGGTCCGGGGCACGCAGCCCAAATGGGCGTAAAAGTTTACGAACACCCGGTTCTCGTAATTGAAACCCAGGATGCCGTTGATGAGGTCGCTGTCCCCCTCATCCACGATGTAGGAGGGGGGAACCCGCATGAGGTACAAGGTGTAATGGGTGTAATTCACGGACAGCTTGGCGTAGGGGAGGGGGTGGGTCGTGGCCTCCAGCTCGAAACCCCGGCCCAGGCGACTGTTGTTGTTGGACAAGGTGAGATTGGCCGAGGCGTTGTTCAGAATGTTGTTGTAATACAAGCCCGGTTGGGCCGGAAAAGACGGGTTGATCTGGCTTAAGTCCGGGGAGTATACGTACACGTTGACCCTTTCCGGAAGCGGCTGGATTTCATCCTGGGTTTCCCAGTAAAAATAGCCGCCCTTGGCCTGCAGCCATTTCCCCAGTTCGTATTCCACGCTCACTTCGCTTTGCTGGGTCCTCTCGGGTTTGAGCTTCTCGTTGCCCTGCCCTTCGACGAAGCCCACGGTCGTGCCCGCGTAGCGTTCCAGGAAAACCGGGGCGCGAAAGGCGCTGCCGTAGAGGGCTTTGAGCCGGAATCCCGGCCAGAAAGTATAGATCAGGCTGCCCCGCGGGCTCAGGTTGCTGCCGTACGCGGTGTTGTAATCGAAACGCGCCCCGGCTAAAAGCAGCAGGTTCTCCCAGGCGTGATATTCGTCCTGCACGTAGGCGGCGTAATTCTGGTCCCAGACCGTCGGGGTTCGGAAGTAATTTTGTCCGGACCAGTCATGGGTGTAGCTGATCCCGGCCAGCAGATAATTATCCGCCGGCCACGCCAGATCATACTGGACCTCGCCGAGGAGTTCGTTCTCGGGGCCGGTCCAATACAGATAGGTCAGGGCCCGGCCCGTCAGCAGGGACAGAGCGTCGGCCTGGTCGATATAGTACCACCCCACGGCATCGGTGACCGGATGGGTCTGCCCCGAGTCTTCCACGATGATCGCGGCGCCCGGAGGCAGATCGGAGGCCGAGGCGATAGAATGCCGGGGGATCGTGAAATTCGTCTGCCGGATGTCCCGCTTCAGGTAATAGGTATCTTCCACGCGGGCCGTCACTTTCGAGAGGTCGTTGAGCTCCCAGACAACCCGGTTGTCCAGGTAGAGCGTATCCTGGTAGGCCCGTTGCTTCGGGGTGGGCGAGAAGAACAGGCCCTGGTAGGCCTCCTGGCTCTTGTGGAATCCGGCCCGAAGACTGAACCGGTCCGCCTGCTTGACCGCCACGTCGAAGTGGTCGCCTTCGTAGAAATCGTTGGGAGTGGAATTGATCAGGTCCAGGCCGTGCTCCGCCCAGTAGCCCGCGTCGGCCACGAAGTCCCATGCGCCGTCGCGCCGCCCGTAAGCCGTGAAGAGGTAGCGGGAAAGTTCCTCGTCCCCGTTCTTGGTGCCCACGCTCAGCTTGGTGTAGAGCCCCCCCAGGTCCGCGCCGTCCTTGGTGATGATGTTGATGACGCCGGCGAAGGCGTTGGCGCCGTAGAGGGCCGAACCCGGCCCCTTGATGATCTCGATCTGTTTGATGGCGTCCAGGTTGTTTCCGAAGGTGTCGTTGAAGTTCCCCCAGTCGATGGTGTTGAGTTTACGCCCGTCGAGCAGCACCAGGATTTTATTGTTGTAAGCGGACTGCATGCCCCGGAAGCGCACGGTCTCGAAAATGCCCTCGTGCGTGAGGTCCGCGCCCGTGAAGTTGAGCAGGATGTCGGAAAGGGTCAGGGCGTTGCGCTCCCGGATTTCCTGCGCCGTGATGATGGTCACGTTGCCCGGCACTTCGGAAAGCTTCTGGAGATGCCGGGTCGCGGTGGTGACCAGGGCTTCTTCGCCGTAAATCATCAATTCGGGAATATCCAGCGCCGGGATTTTTTCCTCGGGCCGGGTTTGCGCCGCAGCGGAATTTCCGCTCGGGCCCGGGGCCGTGACGGCGGGCAGCGCCTCCCCGGATGATGTGTTGGACCGGGCGGCCGGTACCGGCACCTGCTGGGCCAGGACGGCCGGCGCGCAAAGGGCCCAGAAAAAAACGCAAAGCAAACTCTTGCGCTTGACGTTTTTCACGCTGACCTCCCTGATTGGCCGGCTGCGGGCGGAAAACCCGGCGGCTGCACGCCGGCGGCAAGGACCGCACGCCTTTGGTCAGACTATCATACCCCACTTATCCCGGACGCGCCAAGCCTTTTAGCTCCAACTCCCCGGGCGTGACCCGTATGGAATAATTTTTTTTCGTGGAAAATGGATATTCCCGGCCCCCCGCCGCAAGGCGGACGCGCCCTTCCGCCACTTCCAGACTTTCCCACGCTGCTCCCCGAGGCCGCAGCACGTTCAACAGGCAGATTGCCTTCTCCAAGCCGTCGCCCCGCCCGAAATTGACGACCTCGTCGGGTGTGGCCAGACCGCTCTCTTCATAAATGGATTCGGCCGGCAAGGCCTCGAGCCGCGCGTAGACCTCTTCCGGCGCCACCGAGGCGAAATTCTCAAGGCTTACCGGGTTGCGTTCCAGGCAGGCCTTGAGGAAGGGCATCCAGCCCTCGGGCGGGATCTGGCGCGCGGCGTAAAAGGCCAGGTCGGCGACGGGATGGTCCCGCCGCCGCGAAGCCAGGTACGCAACGATTTGGTCACGGGACCATCCCAGGGGCAGCGACAGCGGCGGCGGAGAAACGTAATTCTTCCCCGGGGACGGCAGGCGCGGCTGCGTGCAGGCGAAGCGCTTGATGGCCTCGCAGAAGGCCGGCAGGTCCGGCAGGCGATCCAGCAACTGCCGGAATTCCTCATGCGTGCTTTCCAGCCGGCAATCCAGTTTCTTCCCCGCCAGTTGCTTTTCCAGCACATTGAGCACGTAGCGCCGGGGATCCGGCTCCAAGTCCAGGTCGTCCTCCTCGACTTCTTCGAGCAGTTTCCGCAGGGTGGCATCATGCACGCGGTTGGGGCTGGCATGTTCGTAGCGGAATAATTTTTCGGCCGCGATGAAGTAGCGGTGGCCGTCGCGGAAATATTCAAACTGGAAATACCCGCGGTATTCCCCGTGCGCGCGCAGAAAATTCGTGAAGATTTCGAAGGTGATGGGCGTGGACAGGAAGCGCTGCAGGTGCCGGGTCAGGCGGAGGTAGGCCTGCGGATCGATGCTGGCCTGGGGATATTCGCTGTGGATGACGCCGGACAGGTGCGCCACGAGGGTGACCCGTTCCTTTTCCAGCGCCCGCCTGGCCTTGGCGGACAGTTCCGTGCCGTTGAACCACATGGTGCGCGTGACCAGCCGGCGGTTGTTGGTCAACACGCCTTCCTCGCGCGCGATGAAATTCTGGGAATGCAGCGGCGTGGCCAGCAGGAAGATGTCTTCCAGCGGGATCTCCGCCACCAGGTACAGAGCCGCGGCGTACAACGCCGACAAGGACACGCACTCCCCCGCACCCCGCCGGTGGCCTGTTTTATGGACAAAGGCGTCCATGGCCTCCACCGTCTCGGTTTTCCAATAGGGGATGGTTTCCCCGCCGTACCGGTCCAGCCCGAAATGGCGGCGGATGTCGAGGTCGAAATAATACTTGTCCCCTTCGTATCCGAACAGGGCGTTGGACCGGGACAACATGTCGAGGTCAATGAAATCGCGGAAGCGTTCGGTTTCCCGGCGTTGGGTCGTCAAGCCCCAGGTTTCCAGATCCAGATTGAAACTATAGTGTTCCATGATGTACTGCTTGAGCCGCTGCAGCCGCCGGTTGAACCCGAGTTTTGACATGCCGGCGAACCACGGATCTTCGCGCCACCGCCAGATCCGGGGAGACATCAGGTTGGCGAGCACCAGGGCGTAGAGCAGCTCCGGAAAAATGAACACTTCCATATCCGAGAGCGTGAACGCCGAGGAATATTTTTCCAGGGTCCTTGGATCCATGCCTTCCTCCGGGCTTCAAGCCCCGCTTCCCGAGGCCGGCCCTCTTCCGCCGGGTTAAATCCAGCCCTCGATCCGCGACCAGATGACCAGAATGGTTTCCAGGCGCGCGTGCAGGTCCCGAAGGCGGCGCCCGTCCAGCCGGCCTGCGGGCGCCAGCAGCCGCACCGGCAGGTCCACCCGGAGCCACGGCCGGCCCGGACGCGCCAGGGCGCGAATCAGGCGGCCGGTCTTCAGCGGCCGATTCAATCCGATGTCGCCCGGCAGATCCGCCAGCCGCGCGGCGGCCACGTCCCGGAGATTGCGCAGTGTTTCCGCCGGGCAGGTTGCCGGTTCCGCGCCGGGCCGGTTTTCCCCGTAGACGTCGCCGCCGTTGGACAGCCATAATTTCACGCCGGCTTCGTTTCCTGGCCCGCCGCGGAAGCCGGACGGCAGCAGATGACAATCCACTCCGGCGCGGACTTCCCCGCCATCCTGGCACGCCCGGACTTGCGCGTAAAACTCCCGCTCCCCCGCCGGAGCCCGGAATCCACGATCTTCCGGCGTGCCGCTCCGGGCCCGGGGTTCTTGCTCGGCCGGGACCGGATTTCCGGCCGAGGCCGCGAACCAACCCCGTACGCGGTGTGCGAAGGCATAAACTTCCAGGGCGGTGGAAGGAGAAAAGGCGGAGGCCCGCGTCCGCATCCGTTCCGCGGGCCCCGAAAATTCGGATAGGGTGACGGTGATCAACAACGGCAGGCGCTTGGGCAGACCCGCTCCGGAAGCCATGGCCTCATTCGCCTTTTTCCAGAAAACCCTTGCCCAGGCCCTTCAAAAAAGCGCCTAAGGTTCTCCCCGCGTGTTTGAGCCAGTGCGCCACGGCGCGCCCGACATTTTCGGCTTGGACCGCGCCCTGTCCCCCGGCTTTTTCCAAAGCCCGCCCGGTTTTCCGGGTGGCCGCGTGCACGGCCTGTCCGGCGCGTTCTCCCCCCCGCTCGGCCGCATCCGCACCCTGGCTGAGCCAGCGGCCTGCGGCCTGCAGGGCATCCTTCCCGGCCGGCTCCCGGCCCGCAGCCGCACAAACGGCGGCCGTCCCGTGGAGTGCCGCGGCCACCAGCAGGCACGCGAGCAGGGTTCTTATTCCCATGTGATGCTCCACCCCCAGGCCTCGGGGTCCGCGTCCACGTGCTCGACCCGCACGTGCTTGGCGCCGGTGGTCTCCGCCGCGGCCGTGATATTGCCCCGGACCACCTGGCGCATGTCCGCCGGCAGTTCCGGGTATTCCCGCAGCCAAAAGACGGCGCTTTTGGCGCCGCTCACCTCGACGCTGGCTTTCCCCTGTTCGAAGTAGGTGTTCCACAACTTCGCGGCTTGATGAATAACGAAGGAAGTGGACGGGATGCGCAGCAGGAATTGATACACTCCCGAATAGCTGCGCCGGGCCATCTCGTAGCCCAGCCGGCGCAGGGGATCCGGGCTTCCGGGGAAAAGCGCCTCCGCGGCCGCGCGGTACAGTTGGGTCTGCAGCTCGACGGCGTTCCATTGAAACGCCAGGCTTTGCTGATAGAGATCGCGCACGGCCGGGGACAGCCGGCTTAAAAATTCCTTTTCCGCCGCCTCGCCCTTCTCTTTGAACATCTTGCGCAGAGCGACCACGTCCGTGCCCTTGGTTCGGGACAAAGTCATCACCCCCGGTCTTGCTCCCGGCGAGCGTTCCGGCCGCGTGGCCGCCGCCGGGTCCCGGCGGAAGCTCTTACGTCCAGGAGATCCGCCAGCGCCAGGCCTTGGGGTCCTGGTCTTGCAGGGTCACGCTGATCTGATGCGCGCCGGTGGCCTCCAGGATCACGGTCAGGTGGCCGCAGATGACCTCGCGCATTTTTCGCGGCAGTTCCGGAAAATTCCTGACCACGAAGACGCCGCCCTGCCCCTGGAAATCTTCAATGCAGGCCTCGCCTTGGTCATAGTACGTTCCCCACACCTGGGCCACGCGGTTGATGATGAAGTCCACGGTCGGCAGGCGGAGAAAGATCCGGTACACCCCCGAATAACTGCGGCGGGCCATCTCCTGGCCCAGCAGGCGCAGGCCGTCCGGATTGCCGGGAAAAAGGGCTTCGGCGGCGTGGGCGTAGAGTTCCGCTTGCTTTTCCACCGGCGACCACGTGGTATGCACGATCTCCTTGTACATCCGCTGCAATTCCTCGGGCAGGCGGTCCAAAAAGGATTTCTCCACATCCCCGCCCCGCTCCCGGAATATTTTCCGCAATGCCACCACGTCCGTACCCTTCGTGTTGGGCAAGCGTCCGCTCCTTGACTTCGAGATATCGGGGCTCCGGCCCCGGCCGCAGGTGTTGCTTCCCTGGCGACGGTCCCCTCCCGGGGGGAAAGGTCTCCGCGCGTTCGCTCCGGCCGGCGGTCCGTTTCCGGATTTACGCGCGCCGGCGCCGGGGAAGTCTTTCCGCCGCGATCCGCGCCAGCAACGCCAGGGCCGAGGCTGCCGCCAGCAGGCTGGTCTTGGGATTGTCCGGCGACGGCCGGTTTTCAATGCGCACCGTCATCCGGCCGAAAGCCCCCTCGGCCTCCAGGGTATGCGTATTTCTCCTCGCCCCGGGATCGGCGATCACGGAAACCCGTGTGCGCCGCGGCCCCAATCCGGCCAGGGCCACGGCCGCCGCCACGTTGACGTTTTGAGGAAAATGCCGGATGGCCTCGCGCGCGCTGCCGTCGAACAGGCGCGCGGGACGGCGCAGGGCGCGCAGACGGGGATAACGCCGTTGGCAATAGGGCGCTCCGGCCAAGCCGGCCGGCGGCTTGCGCGTGGTCAACACCACGCGCCGCAAACCGCCGCCCGCTGCCGCCGCCCGCACACCGTCCAGGCCGGCGACCGCCCCGGAAGGATAGTACAGACTCAGGCCCGCGCGTTCGAAGCTGCGCTGCAGGCCGGGATAGCGGATCAGGGCTCCCACCGACATGACCATCAGGTCCCGGCGGGCGCGCCGTGCCGCCGCGGCGATGGCCGGCACCGCCTCCTGGCCGGCGCTCTCGAACAGAAGATCGCACCCGCGGGCGGTCTGAGCCAGGGTCGCCACCGCCGGCTGGGGCTTGAAGCCGGAGGCGAGCCGGCGCGCGCGCTCCGGCAAGCGGTCGTGCACGTGCGTCACGCGAATGCCGGGCACGCGCCCGGCGGCCAGCGCCCTCGCCAGCTGGCGGCCGATTGCCCCGCATCCGATGATTCCCAAACGCATGGTTTTTGGTTTCATAGGCTGATATCCGCTGGAATGATTAATTGTATCGGAAAACCGCCGGGGGAACAAGGTTTGAGTTGCGGGCGGTCCCACGCGCGGCCGGGCCGGAAAAAGGCCTGCGCCTCACACACGCAGCATGTTTTCGAGGGCCGCGGCCGCCCGCTGACGGATGGCCTCGGGAACTTCCACGGGGTGGGACAGATGCTCCAAGGACGCCACCAGGTTCGCCAGCGAAGTCAGTTTCATGCTGGGACAGATCATGCGGGCGGACAGCGGATAAAATTGCTTGTCCGGATTTTCCAGGCGCAGCCGGTGAAGCAAGCCGATCTCGGTGCCGATGATATATTCGCCGTCCGCGCCGTCGCGCGCTTGCCGCAGCATTTGGGAGGTGGAAAGCACGGCGTCGGCGTCCGCGCATACTTCCGGCCGGCATTCCGGGTGGGCCAGGAACCTGGCGCGCGGATGCGCCCGCCGCGCCGCGGCCACATCGGCGGCGGTCATGCGGTGATGGGTGCAGCAGCTGCCCGACCAGGGAATGATCCGCTTGGAAGTGTGCCGCGCGACCCAGTCCGCGAGATTGCGGTCCGGGGCCATGATGACTTCGTCCTGGGGCAGGGCCTGCACCACCTCCACGGCATTGGCCGAGGTGCAGCACACGTCCGCTTCGGCCTTGACCGCGGCCGAGGAATTGACGTAGACCACCACGGCCGCGCCGGGATGCCGTCTTTTTTCGGCCGCGAGTTCCCCGGCGGTGATGGTGTCCGCCAGCGGGCAGCCGGCTTCGGGCACGGGCAACAGCACCTGCTTCCCGGGGGACAGGATCTTGGCGCTTTCGGCCATGAAATAGACGCCGGCGAAAACGATGACGGCCGCGTCGGTGGCCGCCGCCCGGCGGGACAGTTCCAGGGAATCGCCGGTGAGGTCCGCGGCGTCCTGAACCTCGGCGGGCTGGTAATTGTGGGCCAGGATCACGGCCTGCCGCTGTTCCCGCCAGTAGCGCAGGCGATCCAGGATTTCGGCGGCGGCCGGCTCGAGTCCGACGGGGGACGGGGGGTTCATGCGGGACGGCCCCGGCGTCCGGGACGCAGGCGCGGGTAGGGTTGCGGGGTCTGGACGCGGATTTCGGATACGCGGTTTTTGGCGTCCACGAAGACCACGCGGGATTGAAACGCGCCCAGTTCCGCCTCCTCCACCTCCGCGTAGGCCAGGATGATCACCCGGTCGTGTTTGGAAAAAAAACGCGCGGCCGCGCCGTTGACCTGAATTTGGCCGGAACCGCGGCGCCCGATGATGACATACGTCTCCACGCGGGCGCCGTTGTCCAGGTTGAGGACATGCACCCGTTCGCAGGGCAGGAGGTCCGCGGCCTCCAGCAGGTCGCGGTCGATGGTGATGCTTCCCATATAGTGGAGATGGGAACCGGTGACCGTGGCCCGGTGAATTTTGGATTTCATCATGCTTCGTCTCATGCCATCAGCTTCCCGTGGATACATCCACCAAGACATTATCGATGAGCCGCGTGGCGCCCAATTTGACGGCTACGGCCACCAGCACGGTGCCGGCGAGAATATTGAGATCCTCCAGAGTACCGGCGTGCTTGGTGGCGATGTATTCGACTTCCATTTTCGGCTCCGCCCGCAGGCGCTTGCGCACGGCCTCGATGACCTCCTTGGGATTGCGTTCCCCCACCTGGAGCATGCCTTCGGCCAATTTCAAGGCCTGGTAAACGGCCGGAGCGCTGGCTCTTTCCTCGGGCGTCAAATAGGCGTTGCGGGAGCTCTTGGCCAGGCCGTCGGCTTCGCGCACGGTGGGCAGCATCACGATTTCGCAGCCGGTGTTGAGGTCGGCCGCCAGGCGCTTCACCACCAGGAATTGCTGGTAGTCCTTCTGGCCGAAAAAAGCGCGCTGCGGGCGCACGAGGTTGAACAGTTTGGCTACCACCGTGGCCACGCCTTCGAAGTGGCCGGGACGCGACGCGCCGCACAGCGTCTGGGTCAGCTGCTTTTGGACCACTACGGCGGTGTCGAAATCCGGCGGATACATTTCCTCCGCGCCGGGGGAGAACAGCACGTCCACCTTTTCCGCGGCCGCCAGCCGGGCATCCCGTTTGGGTTCGCGCGGATAGCGCTCGAAGTCCTCGCCGGGTCCGAATTGCTTGGGGTTGACGAAGATGCTCACCACCAGGCGGTCGCCGGCCTGCCGGGCCGCGCGGATTAGGGCCAGGTGCCCTTCGTGCAGGGCCCCCAGGGTGGGCACGAAGGCGATGGTTTTCCGGTTGCGGCGCCAGCGTTCCACCACGGTCCTGATTTCCTTGATCGTTGTCACCGTTTTCACGGTCGAATTCCTCCCCACGCGCAGTAGAAATTCCCTCCCGGGGGGTTGCGCGCCCCGGCCCGGTCAGGTTGCGCTCGAGCGGCGGCGAGCCCGGACGCGGCGGCCGGCGCGCCGGGGAACCTCCGGCGCCGGAAATTTCCCGGACGCCACGTCGGAGGCGAAGCCGGCCATGGCCTGGATCGCGGTTTCCCCCAGCCGGGCGTAGCGCTTGACGAACGGCGGCGTATAGTCGAGGAACAAGCCCAGCAGGTCGTGGGCCACCAGGACCTGGCCGTCGCAGTTCGGCCCGGCGCCGATGCCGATGGTCGGGATGGACAGCGCACGGGTCACCGCCGCCGCCGCCGTATCCGGCACTTTTTCGATGACCACCGCGAACGCGCCGGCCGCGGCCACGGCCCGGGCGTCCGCCAGCAGGCGTTTCCGCCCCGCGAGGTCCGTGGCCTGCGTGCGGTAGCCCCCGAGCTGATGCACGGCTTGGGGCGTCAGGCCGATATGGGCCATGACCGCCACGTCGGCGCGGGTGATGGCCGCAATCACCGGTGCCATGTCCGCGCCGCCTTCCAGCTTCACCGCCTGGGCCCCGCTTTCCTTCACCAGGCGCACCGCGTTGGACACGGCCTCCGGAATGGAGATCTGGTAGGAGCCGAAGGGCATGTCCGCCACCACCAGACAGCCGGGGGCGCCGCGCACCACGGCCCGGGCATGGTGCAGGATGTCTTCCAGCGTGACGGGCAGGGTGCTGGCATGCCCCAGCATCACCTGCCCGAGGGAGTCCCCCACCAGCACCACCGGGATGCCGGCCTTGGCCACCAAAACGGCCAGGCTGTAATCATAGGCCGTCAGCATGGTGAATTTCCGGCCTTCGGCTTTCCATTGTGCCAAATTCCGCACGGTACAGGACATGACGCTCACCCGTGGTTGCCGCTGGGCGTGTAGTACTGGGTGCCCTTGCCCATGTGCTGGATGTATCGCAACAAGTCCTGCAGGTCCTCGGGACTGTGCACGAAATCGATGTCGTTCGTGTTCACCACCAGCAACGGCGTTTCCTGGTAATGGAAGAAGTAATAATTATACGCCTGGTTCAGCCGCTCGAGATAATCCCGGCCGAGGTTTTTTTCGAAGGCGCGCCCGCGCCGGGCCAGCCGCTGCTGCACGACCTCCGTGGAGGCCTGCAGGTAGATCACCAGGTCCGGTTTTAGGACCTGATCCTGCAAGAGCGAGCACAGCCGTTCATAGAGGTTCAGCTCGTTCTCGTCCAGGGTAAGGTAGGCGAAGATCCGGTCCTTGGCGAACAGGTAGTCGCACACCAGGCTGCGGCGGAACAGATCCCCCTGCGCCAGTTCCATCTGCTGGCGGTACCGGTTGAGCAGGAAAAAGATCTGGGTCTGGAAGGCATACCCGCGGGCATCCTGGTAAAACTTCTTGAGGAAGGGATTGCCCTCGGCGTCTTCCAGCACCAGCCGCGCGTTCAAGGCCTTGGCGAGCTGTTCGCACAGGCTGGTTTTCCCCACGCCCAGGACGCCCTCCACGACGATGTAGCGGTTACCCTCCATGGTCTTCACCTCGAACGGAACGGAGCCAGGCGGCTCCCTCCGTCAGACGCCAGATTTTTCCGGGAGGCAGGGCCGCGGCCAGTTCGGCGGCCGTCCGCCCCGTTCCCGGCACGCGCGCCCGGGGCGCAATCTCGGCCAAGGGCGCCAGGACGAAGGTGCGTTCCGTCAGTCTCGGATGCGGCACCTGCAGGCCCGGCGCGGACAAGCTCTGGTTTCCGTAAACCAGCACGTCCAGATCCAGCGGGCGCGGGCCATGGCGCGGCCCGGGCCGGCGGCCGGCCCGCTGTTCGAGCATTTTAAGCCAGTCCAGCAGCGCCCGCGCTCCCAAGTCCGTTTCGATCGCCACCACGGCGTTGGTAAAATCGGGTTGACGTTCGTTCCCCGCCGCCGCGCTCCGGTACAGGGACGAAACCGCCAGCACCCGGATCAGCGGATGCGCCCGCAGGCTGCGCACGGCTCCGGCCAACTGCCGCCTCGGTTCCCCCACGTTGGCGCCCAACCCCAGGTAAACCAGCATGACTCGGGCCTCCCGATTCAAGCCAGGGCTTGCAGCCGCCGCACCGCCTCGAGCAGGCGCTCTTCCGGGGAGGTCAGGGAAAATCGCACAAACCCCTCCCCCGCGGCTCCGAAGCCGAGCCCCGGGGTGGCCACCACACGGGCCTGTTGCAGCAGGCGGGCGGCGAAAGCCGTGGAATCCGTCGCGGCAGGCACGGGGCACCAGACGTAAAAAGTCGCACGCGGCCACGGCGCCGGAAAACCCGCCTGCCGCAAACCGGCCACGAACACGTCACGCCGGCGGCGGTAGACCGAAACCAGGGACGGCACGATCTCCGGCAGGTGCTTTAAGCCGGCGGTGGCGGCGACCTGGATGGCGGATACCGTGCCGGAATCCAGATTGCCTTTCAAGCGGGCCAGCGCCGCGATCAAGTCGGCGTTGCCGACCGCAAATCCAATGCGCCAGCCGGCCATGGACAAGGTCTTGGAGAAGGAGTGGAACTCCACGGCGACCTCGCGTGCGCCCGGCACCTGCAGCACCGAGGGGGGCGCTTCGCCGTCGAAATAAATTTCCGAGTAGGCCATGTCGTGCGCCAGGATCACTTCGTGGCGGCGGCACCAGGCGACGGCTTCTTCCAAAAAAGCCAAATCGGCGGTGGCCGCCGTGGGATTGTTGGGATAATTCAAAAACAGCAGCCGGGCCCGCCGCGCCACGTCCCCGGGCACCCGGTCCAAATCGGGCAGGAAGCCCCGCTCCGCCCGCAGGGGCAGGCGCACGGGCTCGGCGCCGGCCAGGACCGCGGCCGCTTGATACACGGGATAGGCCGGCTCGGGCACGAGGACGCCCGCTCCAGATTCGACCCAGGCCAAGGGCGCGTGGCCCAACCCCTCCTTGGAGCCGATCAGGCACAGCACCTCGCGGTCCGGGTCCAGGCGGACCCCGAACCGCCCCGCAAACCACTCGGCCACGGCCTGCAGAAAGTCGCTGCGGCCCCGGCCGAGGGGATAGCCATGGTTGGCGGCATCGTCCGCGGCGGCGTGCAGCGCATCCAGAACGGGCTGCGGCGTCGGCAAATCCGGATCCCCGACGCCGAGATCGATCACGTCCTCGCCCCGGGCCAGGGCCGCCTGTTTCTGGCGGTCGATTTCCACGAAGAGGTAGGGCGGCAAAACCTGCAGCCGCCGCGGCTCGGCAAAACTCATGGAGCCTCGCCCTCCTCCTCGGGCGCCGAGGCCGGCTCCTCGTGTTCCATGACTTCCATCAGGGTCGGGCGCGCGGCCTTCCAAGACGGGTAATGCTTTTCCATCCATTCGCGCGCGGCCTCTTCCAGGGTCAGCGAAGAACCGGCCTCGAGCTTGCCGGCCTTGACCAGGTTTTCGGTTTGCAGCCACTTGTAGTTCAGGATTTCCTCGTAGATCTCGCGGGCCTCGGGCTCGCGGATGACTTTTTGGGTCAGGGCCTTGAGCTTCAAGGTATACTGCCCGTCCCGAAGGGGTTCAATCACCGCCCGCCAGACGTTGTTGCGCGTGATTTCCACGTCCACGATGCCGTACCCCAGCATGCGTATGCCCTTGCGGTTCAAGCGAACTGCGCTCATGTCCGTTTCTCCTCTGTTTCGACTGTGTCTCGGCGCGCCTTAGCCGTTCAGGCCGAGAACCTCCGCCATGCCGTACCAGCCCGGCGGTTGCTGCAGCACCCAGGCGGCGGCCCGGGCCGCGCCGCGCGCCAAGGTTTCCCGCGAATGCGCCTGGTGCTTGATTTCCAAGCGTTCTCCGGGTCCGGCGAGCACCAGCGTGTGGTCGCCCACGATGTCTCCGGCGCGGATCGCGTGCAGACCCACTTCGGAGGCGGTGCGCTCGCCCGTCAGGCCCTGGCGGCCGTGACGGGCCGCGGTGGCCGGGTCCAGGCCCTTGGCGCGGCAGACTTCCTGGTAAAGCGTCATGGCCGTTCCGGAGGGCGCGTCTTTCTTGTGGCGATGATGGGCCTCGATGATTTCGGCGTCGTAGCTTTCGCCCAAGGCCGCTGCCGCCACCCGGGCCAGCTTCCACAGCACATTGATTCCCGTGGAAAAATTGGTGGCGTACACCACGGGAATTTCGGCTGCCGCCGCCCGCAGCTGTTCCAATTCCCCGGCCTGGAAACCCGTGGTCCCGATCACGAGCGCGCAGCGTTCCCGGCGCGCGGCTTCGGCCAGGGCGAGCGTGGCCGCGGGGGCGGTAAAATCCATCGCCACCCGGATGTTCCGCCAGGGAATCCGGTCGGCGGCCCGCACCTCGACGCCGGCGGGCGCCAAGCCGGCCACGGAGCCGGCATCCTGCCCGAGCCGGTCGTGTCCCGGTTTTTCCCAGGCGGCCGCGAGAGTGAGTTGGGGATGTTCGGCGACCGCGCGGATCAGCGCCTGGCCCATCCTGCCGGCCGCGCCCGCGATGCCGACGGGATTCATACCCGGCTCTCCTGGGGATGCAGTCCGAAGGCGGCCAGGGCCCGCCGCAGGTTGTCGGCGGTGGCCGCAGTGACGGAAACGAGCGGCAGGCGCAGCTCGTTCCGGCCCAGTCCCAGCATTTCCAGAGCGGCCTTGACCGGCGCCGGATTCGTTTCCAAAAACAGCGACTGGATCAAAGGCAGCAGGCGTTCATGCAGCGGCAGGGCGCGGGCGAAATCCCCGTCCGCACAGGCCGCCACGAGTTCCACCGTCTGCCGCGGCGCCAGGTTGGCGACCACGGAAATGACGCCGCGGCCGCCCACGGCCATGATGGGCAGGGTCAGGGCGTCGTCCCCGGACAGGATGGATACCCGTTCGGGCAGCAGGGAGTGCAGCGTGCTGATCTGCTGCAGGTTCCCGGAGGCCTCCTTGACGCCGATCAGATGCCGGCAGTCCCGCGCGATCCGGGCGATGGTGTCCGGCGTGACATTGACCGCCGTCCGGCTTTGGATATTGTAGAGGACGAAGGGGAAGTCCGCTTCTTCGGCCACGGCCATAAAGTGCCGGTAGAGGCCTTCCGGCGTGGGTTTGTTGTAATACGGCGAGATCAGGAGCGCCGCCGAGGCCCCGGCTGATTTCGCCGCCCGGGTCAGGGCAATGGCCTCCAGGGTGTTGTTGGAACCCGTGCCGGCGATGACCGGCACCCGTCCCGCGGCGGCCGCCACGGTCAGCTCGATGACGCGGTGGTGCTCCTGCATGCTTAAGGTCGCCGATTCCCCGGTCGTGCCGCAGGGCACGAGAGCCTGGATGCCGTTTTGAATTTGAAATTCCACCAGTGCCCGGAGCCGCTCCTCGTCCACCCGGCCGTGATCAAAGGGCGTCACCAAGGCCACCATCGCACCGGAAAGCATCATGTTGCCTCCTTCACCGGTTTCCCGGTTCCGGCAGGGTGAAGTCGAGGGCCTCGGGCGCCAGTTCTCCCCAGTAGATCAGCCGGGCCTCCCCGCGCTGCCGGATTTCATGAAATTCCCCGTTCCGAAGCTGGAAGGACAGTTCCAGCCATTCGCCGCCGCGCGTTTGCACCGACACCGGCGGCCGGACCAGATCCCGCCGGGCGGCCAGCAGGGCCGCGGCGGCCGCGCCGGTTCCGCAGGCCAGCGTTTCGCCTTCCACGCCCCGTTCGTAGGTCCGCAGCCGCAGCCGGTGCTCGTCCAAGACCTGGCAAAAATTCACGTTGGCGCCGGCCGGCTGCAGGCGGGCGTGAAAGCGGATCGCCCGGCCCAGGCCGGAAACGTCCTCGGCATCCGCATCCGGCGTGAACAACACCACGTGCGGCACTCCCGTCTCCATATAATCCGCGCTGCGCTCCCCCGCCGGCAGCTCAAAACGGATGTCCTGCCGCCATGCGGCCGGCGGCGGCAGCTGCAATTGCACCTGTTTCCCCTCGACGCGCGCGCGGTAGGCGCCGGCGGGGGTGGCGAATTCCATCTCCTGTGCTTCCGGCACCAGCCCCAGCAGGACCGCAAACCGGGCGATGCAACGGCCGCCGTTGCCGCACATGGCCGCCGCCGAGCCGTCGGCGTTGAAATAGCGCATGGCGAAGTCGGCCGCCGCGGAGTCTTCCAGCAGCATCAGGCCGTCCGCGCCAACGGCATGGCGGCGGGCGCACAGACGGCGGATCTCCTCCGCGGTCACGGCCGGCGCCGGGGTCCGCCGGTTGTCGATCACGATGAAATCATTGCCGGCACCCGACATTTTGGCGAACCGGAGCGCGTCCATGCCCCTACCTTCCTGCCTGAAATATTGGCACAAGTGGCCGGGCCGAGGCAATCAATTTATATCCGGCACGGGTTTTTCCACGCCCAGCAAATCGGCGTAGGTTTCCCGGCGGCGGATCAGCACGTGGCGCCTGCCGTCCACCAAAACCTCGGCGCTGCGCGGCCGGGAATTGTAGTTCGAGGCCATGGCCATGCCGTACGCGCCCGCGCTGCGCACGGCCAGAAGGTCGCCTTCCTGCAGGCGCGGCAAACGCCGGTCCCGGCCCAGAAAATCCCCGGACTCGCAGATCGGGCCGACCACGTCGGTGAGTTCAATCCGCTTCGCCGCCGGCGGGCGGACGGGCAGGATATGGTGATACGCCTGATACAGGCTCGGCCGGAGCAGATCGTTCATGGCCGCATCCACGATCGCGAAGGATTTCAGGTGTCCGCGCTTGACGTATTGCACGGCGGTCACCAGGATCCCGGCGTTGCCGACGATGAACCGCCCCGGTTCCAGGATCAACCGGCACTCCAGCGGACGGATCAGGGGCAGCACGGCGCTGGCGAACGCGTCGGCGGTTTGGGGCTTTTCTTCATTATAAATAATCCCCAGCCCGCCGCCCAGGTTCAGCCATTCCACCGCGTGCCCCTCGGCGCGCAGTTTCTGGATCAGCGGCTTCAGCTTTTTCAGGGCCTCGATGTAGGGCGTGGCGCTGGTGATCTGCGAGCCGATATGCAGGTGCACGCCCGTCACCCGGATGTGCCGCAGCTGCCGGGCGCGGCGGAAAAGTCCCAGCGCCAGGGGGATGGAGAGCCCGAATTTATTCTCCTTTTTCCCGGTGGTGATGTACCGATGGGTATGGGGGTCCACGTCCGGGTTGATGCGGACTGCCACCTGGGCCGGCTTTTTCAGGCGGGCGGCCACCCGGTTCAGGCGGTTCAACTCCGGTTCGGACTCCACGTTGAACATCAGGATGTCCGCGCGCAGGGCCGCTTCCATTTCCAGCAGCGTTTTGCCGACACCGGCGTACACAATGCGTTCTCCGGGCACGCCCACCGCGCGCACCCGGGCCAGTTCCCCGCCGGAAACGATGTCCATGCCGGCTCCCTGGCGGTGCAAAAGGGTCAGCAGGGAGAGGTTGGAATTGGCCTTCACGGAATAGCAGATCAGGGGCGCCAGTTCGCGGAAGGCATGCTGGATCTTCTGGTAATGGGAAAGCAGCGTGTTGCGGCTGTAGACGAAGAGCGGCGTCCCGTAGGTTTTCGCCAGCTTGGCCACGGGTACAGCTTCACAATATAATTCTCCCTGGAGGAGCCGAAAGTCGTCCATGGCATCGATTTCCCGCCTTGAAAAGTAAGGGAAAATGTAGCACACCCGGACACCCTTGTCAATGGGCGGCGGCCGGCGCCGGGTTGGGGCCAGGAGGTTCAGCGGGACGGCTGTTCGGGAAGGGGAAGGATGCGGTATGCGCTGTCAGGCGCCTAGAAAATTTTTCCCAGGCTGAGGTGTTGCAGGTGGACGAAATCGCCGCTGACATCGTAGCTGTAATCGAGGATCCAGCTCTGCCAGGAACAGCCGATGCCCAGGTTTAAGCCCGCGTAGATTTGCGCGTCGTTCCGCAGGGTGTATTGGAACCGGGTATACCAGGCTTCGGACCAGCGGAAAGCCGACCCCAGCCTGACTTCCAGCAGGTCGTCGAAAGGGGCGTCCATCCTGGCCTGCAGATCCAGGTGGGGCAGGACGTGGTAGGTTGATTCCAGCTCGATTTTCACGGGAACATTCTGACCGCAATTGAGGTACTTCTGGAAATCTTCGCCGGCCATGAACCGCAGCTTGGTCCTGAGATCGTTTTGGGCGGGATCGTACAAACTGGTCAAATCCAAGGTGGCGGCCGGTTGCAGGAGGTCCAGATCCACGGGCAGCCCTTGGTCCGAAATAAACCTCACCATGCTCTGCCGCAGATACGTGCGCAGGTAATTCTGGCCGACGCTCTGATAGTGGTCCCGGATATTCTCGGGCACTTCCGGCCTGGCCGCGCTTCCGGTCACCACGCCGGAATAAATGACGGCGAGTTCATTGTAGGGTTCCGCCATGGCCAGCGAAAAAAGCACCACGACTCCCGCCAAGCCACCGGCCAGTCCCTGTAAGCACCTGGTATGCCGCATGACTCCTCCGGCCGTAACTATACCATTTGGGACCCGTGCTGTCAAACAAAAGGCCTTTACCCGCCGGGCCTGCGACTCTTTCCCCTGGAGATGCCCAGGCTTTTCAGGGCCCGCCGGGCTCCGGCGATATTATACAGAGAACCCACCACCAGGATCGTGCCGCGCGGCCCCGCGCCGGCAATTGCGCGGGCGAGCGCGATTTTGCTGGATCTTTCAGGGTGGGCCGGCACGCCCCGGTCACGAAACCAGGCCGCCAGGTCAGCGGCGGGCAGGCCCCTGGCGTCCGGTGGACAAAGGGTCCAGACCTCCCGCGCGGCCGGAGCCAGGGCCTTTACAATTCCGGCGACGTCCTTGTCCGCCATCATCCCGGCCACCAAGTGAACCTTGCCCCGCGTCGCCAGCATTTCCTGCGCCACGGCCGCCGCCGCGGCGGGGTTATGCGCCCCGTCCAGAAATATTTGCGGGCTCACGGCAACCCGTTCCATGCGCCCGGGCCAGGACACGCCTTGAAAACCCCGGCGCATGGCTTTTTCCGGAACCGGGAAGCCGGCCTCGGCCAGCTTGCTGAGCGCCAGAACCGACAGGGCGCCATTGTCGATCTGCCAAACGCCCCGCAAGCCGATCCGGAGGCCGGGGTAGGCGATGGGCCCCAGGCGCAGACCGAACCGAACTCCGTTCTTCGTCCTGCGTCCGTCTTCCACCCGGGCCAAGCAGGCGGAATCCCGTCCCGCAAAAGCCACCGGAAAATTACGCTCCCGGCCCCGGTCCCGGATCAAGGCCCGCAGACCGGGATCGGTTTCCGCGGAAATCAAAGGCACACCCGTCCGCGCCAGTCCCAATTTCTCGCGGCAAATGGAAAACAGATCCGGGCCCAGTTCCCGCGTGTGCTCGAGGCTTACGTGCGTCAGAATGGAGAGAATGACCCGCTGCCAGGCCGAGGTGGCGTCCAGCCTCCCGCCCAGGCCGACCTCCAGCACCGCGATTTCCACCTCCGCCCGGGCGAAAGCCTGGGCGGCCAGGACCGTCCAGGCTTCAAAGGTGGTGGCCGGGTTGCCTGCCCGGCGCAGGGCCCTCAAGGCCGGCAGGAGGGGGTCCGCCGCGGCCACGAATTGCGCGGGCGTCAGTTTCCGCCCGGCGATGGCGATGCGCTCGCGCTCATCCTCGAGGTGGGGCGAGGTATATGCGCCCACGCGGTAGCCCGCGGCCGTCAGGGCCGACGCGATCAAGGCCACCACCGAGCCCTTGCCGTTGGAGCCCGTGACCTGCACGGCGGGTATGCTTTGGGCGGGGAAATCGAGGGCCGACAGCAGGATGCGGGTTCGGGCCAAGCCGGGCTGAATCGCACGGAGGGTGAGGTGGCTCAGCTGCGCCCGCGTGCGGGCATAGGTCATGACCGGCTGACGGCAAGCAGGCGGGAAAGAGTTTCTTTCAGCTCTTGGCGCCGGACGATCATGTCCAGCATGCCGTGTTCGAGCAGGAATTCCGCCCGCTGGAACCTCTTCGGCAGGTGCTGGCGGATGGTCTGTTCGATGACGCGCGCTCCGGCAAACATGATCAGGGCGTTCGGCTCGGCCAGGATGACATCCCCCAGCATGGCGAAGCTGGCCGTCACGCCCCCGCCCGTGGGATTGGCCAAAACCGAAAGGTAAAGCAGGCGGGCGGCGGCCAGCCGCGCCAAAGCGGCTGAGGTCTTGGCCATTTGCATCAGGGACAGGATCCCTTCCTGCATGCGTGCTCCTCCGCCCGAGGAGGAGACGATGACGAGGGGGCACTTTTCTTCCACCGCTTTCTCGATCAAACGGGTAATCTCCTCGCCCAGGACCGAACCCATGGAACCGCCCATGAAGTCAAAGTCGGTCACTCCCAGGGCGGTCCGGACGCCGCCGATCTGGCATAAGCCGGTCACGACCGCGTCCTCCAGGCCGGTCTTGGATTTCCCCTTGGCGACTTTTTCCGGATAGCCCGGAAATTCCAGCGGATTCATGGTTTGCAGGCTCCCGGAAAGTTGCTGGAAAGAGCCGTTGTCCGCCAGGGTCCTGACTCTCTCGGGGGCCGGCATGTGAAAGTGGTGGTTGCATTTCGGACAGGTGCGCAGGGCCAGTTCAATGTCCTTGTTCAGCACGATCTCGCCGCAAATGGGACAACGGGTCACCAAATTGTCCGGGATATCTATCTTTTTCTTGGTAACCCGGACCGTCATGTATTTCGGCTTCTTAAACCAATCCATCGCCGACCACCCCTGTTTTTCCTGCCGGAGCACTTCAGGCGCAATCAATCATTTTTTTGTCAAAATTGCATTAAAACAGGCGAATTTTGTTGAAATTGAATTTTATCACGATTGGGAAGACAATTCTATGGGTTTTTTACCGCGTGGGCCAGCTTTCTGGCCAGGCGGGACAAGGCGTTCAGGGCCGACCGGTTCGACTTGCCCGTTTCCATGGTTTTCACCAGAGCGCTGCCGACGATGACGCCGTCTGAAATCTTGGTAATGGCGCGGGCTTGGAGGGGCGTCGAAACGCCGAACCCGACCAGTACCGGGAGCCGTGACCGGGCCCGGATCCTGGCGACCCCGGCCGACAGGCCCGGGGGCAGGGTGGCGCGCATGCCGGTGGTCCCGGTTATGGAAACATAATAGATGTACCCGCTGGAGGCCCGGGCCACGGCCCCGATCCGGGCGTTCGTGCTCGTGGGCGCGGCCAGGAATACCGTGGCCAGGCCGTGTTGCCGGCAGGCGGCCAGCCAGCCGGAGCGTTCCGCCTCCTCGGGGGGCAAATCCGGGATAATGAATCCATCCACACCGGCACGCGCCGCCGCCCGGGCGGTGTGAACCAGCCCGGGACGCAGGAAGGGATTCAAATATCCCATGAGCAGGATCGGGACCTCGGTCGTCCGCCGCAGGCGCGCGATCATTGCCAGGATTCCCGGCAGATTCGTTCCCCGCGTCAAGGCCCGTTCGGAGGATTTTTGAATGACCCTGCCGTCGGCGATGGGGTCCGAAAAAGGCACGCCGAGTTCCACGGCGTCGGCCCCGGCGTCGGCCAAGGCCAACACCGCCCGGTGCGTGAAATCCAGTCCCCTGTCCCCGGCCGTAATAAAGGGAACGAAGAGCCTGCGCCCGGCGGCGAGCTCGCGCCGCAAGCGTTGTGACAAGCGGACGCTCATGGGCCATCCTCCGGCCTTAAGTCCTTGTCCCCCCTGCCGGACACGTTGATGATCAGGAGCGCGCGCCGGCCCAAGCGCTTGGCCAGGCGCTTGGCGTAGGCCACGGCATGCGCGCTTTCGGTCGCCGGGATGATCCCCTCCAAAACCGACATTTCCTTCTGGGCGGCCAAAGCCTGCCGGTCGGTCACGGCCGTGAAACTCGCCCGCCGGATCCGCTTTAAGTAGGCCAGTTCAGGACCCACACCGGGATAGTCCAGGCCGGCAGCCACCGAGTGCGTAAGGGAAATTTGCCCGTGCGGGTCCTGCAGCACGTAAGAGCGCGAACCATGCAGCACGCCGACTCGGCCCCGCAGCAGGCTGGCCGCGTGTTGACCGCTGGCCAGGCCCCGGCCGGCGGCCTCCACGCCGATCAGGCGGACCTTGGCATCCGCGCGGAACCCGGAAAAAATGCCCATGGCATTGCTGCCCCCGCCCACGCAGGCCACGACCGCGTCGGGCAGGCGCCCGGTCCGGTCCAGCACCTGCCTCCGGGCTTCGCGCCCGATGACGGTTTGAAAGCTGCGCACCATGGCCGGATAGGGGTCGAAGCCGGCGACCGTGCCCAGCAAATAATAGGTGGTGCCCACGTTCGTGATCCAGTCGCGGATCGCCTCGTTCAAGGCGTCCTTCAGGGTCCGGGAACCGGATGCCACGGGATAGACCTCGGCGCCGAGCAGGCGCATGCGGTAGACGTTCAAGGCCTGCCTTTCCATGTCCTCGGTTCCCATGTACACCCCGCAGGCGAGGCCGAAGCGCGCGCAGACCGTGGCGGTGGCCACTCCGTGCTGGCCGGCGCCGGTTTCGGCGATCACCCGGCGCTTGCCCATGCGTTGGGCCAGCAGGACTTGTCCCAGGCAATTGTTGATCTTATGCGACCCGGTATGGCAGAGGTCTTCCCGTTTGAGGAAAACGCGCGCCCCGCCCCAGGCCCGGGTCAGGCGCCGGGCTTCATCCAACGGCGTCGGGCGGCCGGCATAGTCCCGATATAAGGCGGCGAGATCCCGCTGAAAGGCCGGGTCCCTGCTGGCCTGCCGGAAAGCCGCTTTCAGTTCTGCGATGGCCGGCATGAGCGTCTCCGGGGCGAAACAGCCTCCGAAGTCTCCGTACCAGCCTTGCGGATCGACGGGCATTCGCTTCTCCTTGCGTGGATCTTTAGCCCCGGGCCGGGGCAACTGCGGCAATTATAAAAGAATTCCGGACAAATGGAAAAGGAAAAACCCCTGCTGGCCGCCCGGGAGACAAGGGCTTGCCTCCCGAAAGCCCCCGCCGAGCCGTTAGCCTGCGGAGTGTACGGCCCGGATGAAGGCCCGGACCAAGGCGGGGCTTTTAATCCCCGGGCCGGATTCCACTCCCGAGGAAACGTCCACCATGTCGGGCCGCACCCTGCGGATGGCTTGCCGGACATTGGAGGCGTTGAGGCCCCCGGACAGGATCACCGGTTTCCCGAACCGCCGCAAATGCCGGGCATAGGCCCAGTTGCCGGTCAGGCCCGTGCCGCCGGCCCGTTCCGTGCTGCAGGCGTCCACCAAGAACGCGGAGGCCGCCGGGGCCGGGTCGCGCCGCGGCAGGCGGGCGCCGGCAGGGGGGCGGAGCGCCCGCACGACGCGCGCCGCGGGAAACCGGCGCAGGCTCGCCGTCTTCTCTCCGCCGTGAAACTGCAGGCGGTCGAGGCCCAGGTCCGCGGCCAAGGCGGCGATCCAGTCCGGATCCTGGTCGACGAACACCCCGAACCGAACCACATGCAGGGGCAGGGCCGCGATGATCCGGCGGGCCCGCGTCGCGGACACGCGCCGGGGCGAGGGCGCGAACACCAGGCCGATCGCATCGGCCCCCGCCGCCGCAGCCGCCCGCGCGTCCCCGGGACGCGTCAGCCCGCAAATCTTGACCGCCGTCACCTCAGCCACCCGCCACCATGTGCTGCAGCAGAACATCCGGGTGGCGTTCCTCCAGCAGGGCGCGCCCGATGAGAAACGCGCGCACCCGGTCGCTGGTCACCTGAGCCAGCTCCTCGGGCTGACGATAGCCGCTGGCCGCGATCACGATGATGTCCCGCGGCACTTTCTTCGCCAGGCGCGTGACCGTTTGCTTGTTCACCTTGAGGGTGTTCAGGTCGCGGTTGTTGATCAGGATGACGTCCGCGCCGGCGCGCAGGGATCGTTTCAGCTCCTGCAGCGTGTGCGCCTCCACCACCGGCGTCATGCCCAGGCTCAGGGTCAGATGGACCATCTTGGCCAGGGCCTTGTCCGGATTCAGAGCCGCGATCAGCAGGACGGCATCGGCCCGGGCGGCGCGGGACTGGTACACCTGGTACGGGTCGAAGAGGAAGTCCTTGCGCAGGATGGGCAAAGGCGTCAGGGTTTTGATCTCCTCGATGTCCCCCAGCCGGCCGCCGAAATGTTTCTCGTCCGTCAGCACGGAGATGGCCCGCGCGCCGCCTTCGTTGTAGGCCCGGGCCAGTTTCTCCACGGACAAGCGTGGCTTCCAGGAGCGGGCCCCCGGGATCTTGCGCTTGATTTCGGCGATGATGCTGCGCCCATCGGGCACCAACAGGCCGTCCCGGAAATTCCGGACCGGCGGCAGGCTGAGCATGGCTTCCAGAAGCGCCTCCTGGGGCGTGCGTTTCTTGATTTTTTCCAGTTCCGCGCGCTTTTCCTTGGCGATTTTTCTCAAGAAAGAACCGGCCATGGGTTGTTCTCTCCTTTGGATGGGAATGGGACGGAGTCCGGACTCCGCTCCCTTATATCTCGCTCAAGCGTTTTCGTTCCCGCCCCCGGTAGCGGGCGCCCAGCCGCCGGCACAAGGCCTGCAGGGCCGCAGCGTCCACTTCCGGGGACTCGACCGCCGTGACCGATACACGAAATCCCGCCTGCACCGCCCGTCCGATGAAGTCCAGCACGCGCGGAAAGGTCTCCGGGCCCGTGGCCGGCCGCACCCATTGCTGGTATTGTTCCGGGTGGGCGGTGTTCAAGGAAACGGACCATTCATCCACTGCGCCCCGGCAGTCCGGCAGGATGTCCCGTTGGAAAACCGCGTCGGCCTGGCCGTTGGTGTTGACCCGCACGCGGCCGCCGCGCTGCTTGATTTCCCGGGCCACGGCCAGCAAAACCGGCAGGCGCAGCACGGGTTCACCCAGGCCGCAAAAAACGATCTCGCCGAAGCGGCCGGGGTCGCCGATGGCCTGCAGTGTCTCCGCGGCCGTGGGTTCGCGCTGCAGCGTCAGGTCCTGCCCCCGGAAGCGCCGGTCGCGGTCCCGCGGGCAGAAGGCGCAATGGGCACTGCAACGGTTGGTCAGGTTGACGTACAGGCTCCCTTCCAGCCGGTAGACCAGGACCCCGGGGTCGCCGGGCACCACGCGGAAAAGGCGTTGCGCGTTGCGCGTGGTCAGTTCGGCCAGGTTTTCCGGGGCCTGCCCGCGTAGGCCCGCCGCGAAATCGGCGACTTCTTTCAGCCAGGCCGGTTCGTTGCGCTGTCCCCGCCGCGGCTGGGGCGGCAGGTAGGGTGCATCGGTCTCCAGAAGCAGGCGTTCGGCCGGCGCGGCCTGAAGTGCCGCGCGCACGCTCTCGGCCTTGGGATAGGTTGCGGTCCCGCCGAAGCCGAGGTGAAAGCCGAACTCCAGGACCGTGTCCAGGTGCGCGGGCCCGCCGCCGTAGCAGTGGAACACGCCGCCCGCCGGGAACGGCCCCTGCTGCTTAAGGAGGGCGAAGGCGTCGTCCTCGGCTTCGCGCACGTGCACGATCAGCGGCAACTCGAAGACCCGGGCCAAGCGCAGCTGGCGCGCGAACGCTTCACGCTGGGCCGCGCGGTCCGGCGGCGGGAACTCCGGAAAGAGGTGGTAGTCCAAGCCCGTCTCGCCCAGGGCCACGACCTTGTTTTCGGCCAGCTGCGCGCGCAGGCCGTCGCAGGCCTCGGGGCCCAGGCGGGGGAATTCGTGCGGGTGCAGGCCCGCGGCCGCGAACACGTCCGGCTCGGCCTGAGCCAGGGCCAGGGCGCGGCGGTTGGCCTCCGGCTCGGAACCCGCGTTGACGAACTGCTCCACGCCCGCGGCCCGGGCCCGGGCCAGGACTTCGGCCCGGTCCGCGTCGAAGGCGTCCATTTCCAGGTGCACGTGCGTGTCGAACCAATGCATGGGAGGTGGTGCTCCCCTTCTGCGCGTTCTGCCGCCTTACGCGGCCGGCGCCCCGTTCTTCTCCTTCTCGATGCGCGGGAAGAGCGGTTCGGCTTTGGCAATGGCCTGTCCCGGTGCCAGTCCGCCCCAGGCCGCGGCCTGCGGAAGTTGGCGCGCGCGCTCCGGCTCCGGCTCCCCGAGCTGGGCCAGAATGCGCGGGACCGTGCGCGGCATGAAGGGCTGGAGCAGGATCGCGGCCAGGCGCAGGACCTCGAGCAGGTTGTAAAGGACCGTGGAGAGGCGCGCGGTCTCGCCGCGCTTGAACAGGCCCCAGGGAGCGGTCTCGTCGATGTACTTGTTGCTGCGCCTGATCACGTCCCAGACCGCGGCCGTGGCCCGCGAGAAGTCCAGGGCCGTAAAGGCCTGGTCGCAGACCGCGTAGGCGCCGTGCGCGGCCGCCAGCAGGGCCGCGTCCTCCGGGATCGGCGTCGGATCCGGGGCCGGCACCTTCCCCCCGCAGTACTTCTCCACCATGGTCAGGGTGCGGTTGAGCAGGTTGCCGAGGTCGTTGGCCAGGTCGCTGTTGTAGCGCTCGACCAAGCCCGCTTCGGAGAAGTCTCCGTCCCCGGCGAAGACGTTCGAGGCCAAGAGCACGTAGCGGACCACGTCCGAGCCGCGCTCGCCGAACGAGGCGGCCAGCTCCAGCGGATCGAGGACGTTGCCGCGGGTTTTGGAGATCTTCTCGCCTTTCAGCGAGAGGAAGCCGTGGCCGAACACGCGCTTGGGCAGGGGCAGGCCGGCCGACAGGAGCATGGCCGGCCAGATGATGCAGTGGAAGCGCGTGATGTCCTTGCCGATGACGTGCACGTCCGCGGGCCAATAGCGCTGGAACAGGGCCGGGTCGTCCGGAAAACCCACGGCCGAAAGGTAGTTGATCAGGGCGTCGAACCACACGTAGACCACGTGCGTCGGGTCGTCCGGGAACGGAATGCCCCACGAAGTCGTGGAGCGGGAGACGGAGAGATCCTTCAGCCCCTCCTTGAGGACGTTGAGGACCTCATTGCGCCGGGTCTCGGGCTGGATGAACTCGGGGTGGCGTCCGATGTGTTCCAGCAGGGCCGGCGCGTATTTCGAGAGCCTGAAGAAGTAATTCTTCTCGGCCAGCCACACCGGCCGGATGCCGTGCACCGGGCAGGCGCCGTCTTTCAAGTCGGTCTCGAGGTAGTAGGTCTCGCAGGAGTTGCAGTACCAGCCGGTGTATTCGCCGGGATAAATGTCCCCGGCGGCGAGGGCGCGGCGGATCATCTCCTGGGAGGCGCGGTGATGGATGGGCTCGGAGGTCCGGATGAAGCGGTCGTACGAGATATCCAGTGCGCGCCAGGTCCGTTCGAAGGTGGCGGCCATCTGGTCGCAGAACGCCTGGGGCGTGGTGTTCAATTCCCGGGCCTTGGCCTCGACGTTGGCCGAGTGCTCGTCCGAGCCGGTGGCGAAAAACACGTCGTGCCCGGTCAGGCGCTTCCAACGGGCGAGCGCGTCCGTGCCGATCTCCTCGTAGGCGTGCCCGATGTGGGGCTTGGAGTTGGCGTAGGTGATGGCGGTGGTGAGGTAGAATTTCCCGGAGGGCATGGGAGTCCCGGGTCCTTTCTGGAAAGCAGGGGTCATCCGTTTTTCCGCTCGTCGCGGCCGGCGCCGTGCCGAGGCCGCGAAGCATGCCGGTCGTGGGTCCGGGAATGCCGGCTGCCGCCAGGCCCCGGCGGACGTCCGCCCGCGGGCGGGAAATGCCGCCCGCCGCCGGCCGGCTGGCAGGCGGGGCCGGACGCGTTTCCCGCCGCCTGGGCGGCGGGGCAGGAGTCGGCGCAGGCCGGAACGGCCTTGGGTTCCGTCTCCCGTTTCCGCTTGCCCTTGGCGCCCTCGTATTCGTAGGACAGGCAGCACATCAGGCGCCCGCAGATCCCCGAGACTTTCGACGGGTTCAAGGAGACGTTCTGGTCCTTGGCCATGCGGATGGAGACCGAAACGAAATCCTTCATGAACGTGCAGCAGCACAGGCTGCGGCCGCACGGCCCGACCCCGCCCAAGCGGCGGGCCTCGTCGCGCACGCCGATCTGCCTCATCTCGATCTTGACCCGGAGCGCCTGCGCCAGCTCTTTCACCAGTTCCCGGAAGTCCACGCGGTTCTCCGAGGTGAAATAAAACACGGCTTTACGCCCCTCGAGGGTGTAGGTCACGTCCACCAGCTTCATGGGGATGTTCTTTTCCTTGACCTTGTTCCGGCACAAGCGGTAGGCGTCCCGTTCGAGGCGCTCGTTGTGGCGCAGCTGTTCCAGATCCCGGTTGTGGACCAGGCGCAAAACCCGCCGGCGTCCGCCGTTCTCCTGCGCAGCCGCCGGATTCACCCGCACCACGCGCGCCACGGCGGGGCCCTGTTCGCCCTCGACCACGCACAAGGCTCCGATTTTAAGGTCCAGTCCCGAGGCCGCATAGGGATACAATTTGCCGCCCTTGAGAAACTGGACCAGAACCATTTCCATCATGGCTTTCACCTCTTGACATCCGTCCCCGCGCCGGCGCCTTCTGTTCCACGCCCCAATGGAGAGGAATCAGGCCGCGCTGCCGGCGGGCCGGCTCAAATGCAGCATCAGGACTTCCAGCACCAGCTGGGGGTTGACATTCTGTCCCAACCGGGTCGCAGCCGCCAGCACGGCCTGATATTTATCCAGCGCGCTTTCCCGGCTTTCCCGGGCCAGCGCCGACTGCAGGTCCGCCACGCGGTCGGCATTAAACAGCAGCTCCGCGGGCGCGCCGTGGGACAGGATGACCAGGTCCCGGTACCAGGTCAGCCACACGTCCACGACCTCGGACAAATCGGCGAAGTCCTGCGCAACTCCCTGCGCCGCCTGGAACCAATCCCGTTCTTCCGCCGCCTGCGCCGCGGACAACACCCTTGCCCGCAGGGCTTGCTGCTCCTCATCCAACAGGCGCAACGCCCGGGCGGGGCGCCCGTCGGCCAGCATCGCCACGGCGCGCGCCGTCTGGTCCGTACATCCGGTCCTCGCCTGCAACCACGCGCCCAGAATCTCCGGAACCAGGGCGTGAAAACGCAACTCCTGGCAGCGGGAGCGCACCGTGTCCAGCAACGCATAGGGCTGGCTGGTGATCAGGACGACCGTCACGTCCGGGGGCGGCTCCTCGAGAATTTTCAGCAGGCTGTTCTCCGCCTGGACGGTCAAGGCGTCGGCCGGATCCAGGATATAAACCTTCGCCCGGCCTTCCATGGGCTTGAGAACCGCATCCCGCTGCAGCCGCTCGCGGATCTGATCGATTTTCAGGGTCTGCCCGTCGGGTTCCAACACCTGCACATCCGGGTGCGCGCCGGCGGCAATGTTCCGGCACGAGCGGCAGCGGCCGCAAGCGTCCCCGTTTTCCGATTCCGGGCAGTTCAAGGCCTGGGCCAATTGCAGGGCCGTGGCGCGTTTGCCCACGCCTTCGGGCCCGGTGAACAACAAGGCATGCGCCAGACGGCCGTTCTGCACCGAGCGGTGCAAATACTCCACGATCACGTCCTGGCCCTTGATGTCCTGCCACGGCATGGCTTATCCTTTCACGCGAGGCGCCACCGCCCGCCAGATGCTGGCGGCGACCTTCTCGGGCGGAGCGCCGGCGGCCACCACCCGGAAGCGGCGGGGTTCGGAACGCGCCAGCCGCAGGTAGGCGCGGCGCACGCCCCGGTGAAATGCCAGCGATTCCGATTCGATGCGGTCGAGCCCCGGCCGGGTGCGCGCCGCCCGTTTCAATCCCGCCTCCGCCGGCAGGTCCAGCAGCAAGGTCAGGTTCGGCTTCAGACCGCCGGTTGCCAGCCGGTTCGCCTCGGCCACGAATCGCGCAGGCAATCTACGGCCCCCGACCTGATAGGCGAAGGTGGCGTCCGAAAATCTTTCGCAGAGCACGACCCGGCCCGCCCGCAATTGCGGCAGGATGAGGTCATGAACGTGCTGGGCGCGCGCCGCTAAAAACAGGAACAATTCCGTCCCGGCAGTCACTCTGGTCTGGCCCGGACGCAACAACAACTCCCGGATTTTTTCCGGCAAGGAATTCTTCCTGCCTCCGCCCGGTTCACGGGTCGTTAAGTTTTTGACACCCTGCGCCGCGAGTTTTCTTGCCAGCAACCGCATTTGCGTGCTTTTCCCGGAGCCGTCGGGCCCCTCAAAGGTAATAAATACGCCTTTTTTCCTTGAAGACATGATTGGCCCCCGGGTATGCAATCCCTCATGAAACACTATAATATTCTTAAAATCAAGTAATTTTAGAGGTTAAATATTCGGTTATGCACAGCCCCTGTGAAGAACTCTGCCGTTTTTGGAAAAACCTATGATTTCCAGATTTTTATTGGCTTTTTCCCGGGGAAAACCAGGTGCCTTTTATCCACTTATTCACAGCCCGGTAGGGATATCCAGGAATTCCGTTCCAACCCCAAATGTTTCCCCGACCCACTTCAGCAAGGATTGGACGCCGAAGGTCTCGGTGGCGTAATGCCCGCCGATGAATACATTAATGCCCGCTTCCCGGCAAAGGTGGTAATGCTGATGGGTAATCTCCCCGGTGAGGAAAGCGTCGCATCCCGCTGCAGCCGCCTCCAGGGCCAGATCCCCTGCCCCGCCGCTGACCACCGCCGCCCGGCGGATGCGTTCGGGGCCGAACGGCCATACCCGCACGCGCGCGGCCGTGGCCCGCCGCAGCCGGGCCGCGGCTTGCGGCCGTGTCGCGGGCCGCGGCCAGCTGCCGATGAAGCCGATCCGCTGGCCGTGATATTCGCCGAAGCGCGTAAGGCGTGCCAGCCCGACGGCCTGGGCCAGGAGCGCATTGTTTCCCCGGCGGGGATGAAGGTCCAGGGGCAAATGAGAGGCGTACAGGGAGAGCCCGTAATCCACCAGCCGGCGCACCCGTTGCCGCAGCAGCGGATCCATGACCGGCGCTTCTCCCCAGAACAGGCCGTGGTGCACGAGCAGCAGGTCCGCGCCGGCGCGCGCCGCGGCGTCGAAGGACGCCAAAGACGCATCCACGGCCGCGGCCACTTTGCGCACCGGCCGCCGGCTCTCGAACTGCAGGCCGTTCACGGCGCTGTCTTGGACAGCGTGTACGCGGAGTTCCCGGTCCAGCCAGACGGAGATTTTTTTCGCAGAGGGAAAAAAGCGGAATTTCGGCAAGGCTTGTGCCCGCCTCCTTCGCGGGTGTGAACGGACTGGCTGACTTAAATTCGTTCCGGGTTCAACCCGCGACTCCGCCGGTGGGCTTAAAATAATCCCGTGATCTTGCCGTCGGCGGTCAGGTCGATCTTGTTCCCCGCCGGCTGGGAGGGCAGGCCGGGCATGGTGCGCATCTCCCCCAGCAGCGGGTACAGGAAGCCCGCGCCCACGGCCGCCCGGATGTCCCGCACCGGCACCCGGAAGTTGCGCGGCCGGCCTTTCAGTTTCGGGTCGTGGGACAGGGAGAGGTGCGTCTTGGCCATGCACAGCGGCAAATGGGCGTAGCCCAAATCCGTATAGAGCTTGATTTTCTTCTCGGCTTCGGGCAGATAGTCCACGCCGTCGGCGCCGTAGATCTGCGTGGCGATGGTCTCGATCTTCTCCCGGATGGAGCTCTCCAGCGGGTACAGGAAACGGAACTGGCTGGGCTGGTCCGCCGCCGCCACCACGGCCTCGGCCAGCTCCCGCCCGCCCTCGCCGCCGCGGCTGTGCACCTCCATGGGCACCGCCGCCGCGGCGCCGAAACGCAGCGCCGCCTCCTGCACCAGGCGGATTTCGTCGTCGGTGTCCGTGGCGAAGCGGTTGATGGCCACCACCACCGGCACGCCGTGGCGCCGGACGATGCCGACGTGCTGCTCGAGGTTTTCACAGCCGCGCAGCAGGGCCTCGTCGTTGCGCGCGGCCGCCACGGCCGGGTCCAGGGGCTTGCCCGGAGCCACCGCGAAGGCTCCCCCGTGCATTTTCAGAGCCCGCAGGGTGCAGGTCAGGATGACCGCGTCCGGCTTGAGGCCGGAGTAGCGGCACTTGATGTTCATGAACTTTTCGCAGCCGCAATCCGCGCCGAAGCCGCTTTCCGTGACCACGTAGTCGGCCAGGCGCAGGGCCATCTGGTCCGCCAGGATGGACGAGTTGCCGTGCGCGATGTTGGCGAAGGGGCCGGCGTGCACGAACACCGGCGTGTGCTCCAGCGTTTGCATCAAGGTCGGCAGGAGCGCGTCCTTCATGAGCACGGCCATGGCGCCGGCGCATTGCAGCGCCTCGGCGGTGACGGCCTGGCCGGCGCGGTTGGTGCCGATCACGATGGCCCCCAGGCGCCGGCGCATGTCCGGCAGGCTCTCGGCCAGAGCCAGGATCGCCATGACCTCGGAAGCGACCGCGATGTCGAAGCCGGTTTCCCGCGGGTAGCCGTTTTCGCGCCCGCCCAGGCCGACCACGATCTGGCGCAGGGCGCGGTCCGAGATGTCCACCACGCGCCGCCAGGTCACGGACAAGGGGTCGATGTCCAGGCAGTTGCCGTGCAGGATGTGGGCGTCGATATAGGCGGCCAGCAAATTGGTGGCCAGGGACACGGCGTGGATGTCCCCGGTGAGGTGCAGGTTGAAGTCCTCCATGGGAATGACCTGCGCGTAGCCCCCGCCGGCGGCGCCGCCCTTGATGCCGAAGACCGGCCCCAAGGAAGGCTGGCGGATGCAGGTGGCGACCCGCTTGCCGATTTTGGCCAGGGCTTGGGACACCCCGATGGTGGTCACGGTCTTGCCTTCCCCCAGCGGCGTGGGGGTGATGGCGGTCACGTCGATGTATTTTCCGAGGGGCCGGTCCCGCAGCCGTTCGATCACGTCCAGATGGACCTTGGCCTTGTAGTGGCCGTAAAGCTCCAGGTCATCCCCGGTGAGGCCGAGCTGTTCGGCGATCCGGGTGATGGGCAGCAGTTTCGCGGCCTGGGCAATTTCAAGATCGCTGGGAATGCGCGTGAGCGTCGGCTGGGACATCGGCATACCTCCTTGAAGGAAAACCGGAATCTACGGGAGCAGACGGGAGCCGGCGGCCAAGCCGGTCTGTTAGCGGCCGGATGCGGGCGCCGCGCCCTCGGGTGACGCCGCGGGCGCCTGGGCCGGCGGTTGGGATGCAGGCAGGTCCGGCTTGGCGGTTGGAGTCACGCCGCGGGAGTTGTTGGCGGTGGCGTAGAAGGTCTCCAGGCGCTCTTTGGCTTCGCGTTCCAGGCGCAAGCGGTTCAGGGAGCTCTTCACGTGATGCCGGATCCATTCGCTCGGCTCTTTTTCCAAAACTTCCTGCAGAATCGCCTCGGCATCGGGCAGGCCGCTGGTATCCAGGGCGGTGATGGCGGCCCAGCGCACGCGTTCGGAGGAGTCGAAAACCATGGGCCGCAGCCTCGCATACGCCTCCGGTGTGCCCAGCCGGGCCAGGGCCCGGGCGGCTTCCTCCCGAATGTAATCGTCCTGGGCCTCGGCCATTTTAATCAGAACCTGAATGTTGCCTTGATCGGTCATTTGGCCGAGGGCATGCGCGACGGCATTGCGGAGGATTTCGTTTTGCGTCTTCAGGAGCGGCACCAGGGTCTGCAAGGCCCGGGGCGTGCCGATTTGTCCCAACGCCAGGGCGGCTTCCCGCCGGCTGTCGTTTTCCACCATGTCGGGCCGCGCGGAAACCGGAGAGCGCACGATCCGGATCAAAACGTCCTCGGCGCGGGCATCACCGATGTTCCCCAGGGCCAAAATGGCGGAGCGCCGCACGTAGGCGTCGTTGCCGGCCGCCAAGCGGATCAAATCCGGTAGGGCCTCCTTGGCTTTCATGCGGCCCAGGGCCATGGCCGCGTCCGCTTGCAGGGACGGCACCCCCGAGTTTAAAACCCGGCGCAGACGGTTGACCACCTCCGGCTGCGCGAAATTCGTCAGGATCCAAATGGCGCGACGGCGCACGGCCAGGTCCTTGTCCTCCAGGGCCCGGAAGAAATCCGGCAGGAATTTTTCCTGGTTGAAGAGGCCCAGGGCCATGATGGCCTGCTCGCGGACCACCGCCGAGGGATCTTTCAGATAGGGGCGGAGTTTCGGCAGAACCGCCTCGTCCCCGAGGCGGGCGAGCGTGTACACGGCCGCGGCCCGCACGCGGTCCTCCTTATCCTTTAACAGGGGCTCGACCTGGGCCAGCTGGGTTTTGTCCCCCCAGGCGCGCAGGGAGATGAGGGCGTTTTCGCGGACCACGGCATCCGAATCCTGCAAGGCGCGCAGCAGGTGGGGGATCACGGCCTTGTCGCCCACGCCCCCCAGGGACATGACCGCCTCCCGGCGCTGGATGGGATCCTGCGAAGCCAGCATTTCCGTATACTTGTCGATCATGTTTTTCCGCTTGCTTTCCCAGGAACGGGGATACTTCAGGGTGAGAGGAACCACGATCGCGGCGGCGGCGATCGGCAGGATGGTCATGATGATCCAAATGATCTTGTTTTTGGGAGCCACGCTCCACATCCTCCCGTGTGCCGCAAGATCCCGCCGGGGCCAAGAGCTTTTTTAGTATAACATGCCCGCCCGGACCGAGGCACTAAAAAATAAAACGCGCCGGCCGTCAGGCCTCGGCGCCGATGTCGTGCAGGTCCACGAACTGGCTGACGAGGCGCGTGGCGTGCTCGATTTTGGCCTTGTCCGTCGCGCGGATCTTGGCCAGCAAGTCGTGGATTTGAGAAGCCACGCTGTAGGTGTCCTTCTGGCAGGCCATGGTGGGGACGTGGCCGCGCCGGATGAGGTCCAGGATGGCCGGGTGCGGCATGGTTTTGCCGGTCAGCACGATGCCCGCCACGGTTTCGAGCTGCCGGTATTGGTCCGCCATGGCCATGCCGATGGCGGCCAGGATGATGTCCTCGCGGTCGCCGGGGGTGATGACCAGGGACCCGGGTTTGAAATAGTCCAGCGCCTGATGGGTGCTCATGGCGCCGACCAGAAAATGCATGACCAGCGTGTCCAGCGCCTGGTCGTCGACTTCGCGGCTGATGAGCTCCCCGCCCACCTCCTCGAGGATGTCCTTGATCGTCGGCGCCGGCAGGACTTCGTCATACGGCAGCACGCCCAGGACCCGGATGCCCCTCCGCGTGAAGCCCTTGGAGGCCAGTTCGCGGATCTGGTCGTATTTGTCCTCCTGAACCTTGTTGATGACCACGCCCGCCAGTTTGACGCCCTCCTGGGCCAGCAGCTCCTGGTTCAAGGCCACTTCATCGATCGGGCGGCCGACCCCGCCGGGGGCGACCATCACCACGGCGGCCCCGAGGATTTTCGCCACCCGCGCGTTGGACAGGTCCAGCACCGAACCCACGCCGGCATGCCCCGTGCCCTCGATGACGACGAAGTCCCGGCCGGCGCTGACGCGCTCGTAGGCCGCCAGGATGCGCTTCTCCAGCACGTCGCTCTTGCCTTGCCGGATCCACTGGGCCGTGAAGCCCTTGCCGACCGTGACCGGGTTCATGTCCTGCAGGTTGGCTCCGGTCGAAAACACCCGCTCCATGAGCAGGGCGTCCTCGTCCACGAGGATGCCCTCGCTGGACACGGTTCTCTGGCCCACGGGCTTGATATACCCGATGTTCTGGCCCCGGCTGCGCAGGCTTCCCAAAAGGCCCAGCGAGAGCATGGTCTTGCCCACGTTTTGATGCGTGGCTGCTATAAAAACCCTATGATGCGGCATCCAGCCTCCTGCCCTTGCGTGGATGGGGTCCGCCGGCGTGAAGCAGGGATTCCACCAGCGCCACGGCCTGCACGGAATCCGCCGCGTAACCGTCGGCGGCGATTTCGTCGGCGTATTTCTGCGTGACCACCGCCCCGCCCAGAATGACCTTCACCCGCGGCAGCTCCCGCCGCACCCGCTGCAGGACTTTCGGCATTTCACTCATGGTGGTCGTCATGAGCGCCGAAAGCCCGATCACGTCGGCCTGATGCTCGCGGGCCCGCTCCACGATGGTTTCCGCATCCACGGATTTGCCGAGGTCCACCACGGTATAGCCGTTGTTTTTCAGCATGAGCCCCACGATTTTCTTGCCGATGTCGTGGATGTCGCCCAAGACCGTGGCCAGCACCACCGTGCCCTTGCGTTCGCCGGCGTCATGGGACAGGCGGGGCGACAACCAGCGCACGCCGCGCTCCATGGTTTCGGCGGCGGCCACCAGCTGGGGAAGAAAAAATTCCCGGCGCTGGTATTTTTCCCCGACCTCCTGGATGGCCGGAAAGAGCTGCTGTTCGAGCAGGGCCAGGGGATCCGGGTTCCGTTCGAGGGCCTGCTGCAGCGCCGCCTCGATCCGGTCCTTTCCGCCCTGCAGCACGATCTCGCGCAGGGTCGCCTCGGCCGCCGGCGCGTCTCGCCGACCGGCGGCCGCGTCCGGCGGCCGGCCCGCGAAACGCTCGAGATACGCGCGGCTGGCCGGATCCCGTCCGGTCAGGACATCCACCGCTAAACGCATGTCCTGCAGGCCAGCGTCCCCCGGATCCGCGATGACGCAGTTTAAACCCTGGGCGGCGGCCATGGCCAGAAAGGCCCGGTTCAGCACCGGGCGCGCGGGCAGCCCGAAACTGATGTTGGATACTCCCAGCACGGTGGCGGCCTTGAGTTCGCGCGCCGCGTAGCGCAGGGTCTCCAGGGTCACGGCCGCCTGCGCGGGATTGGCCGAGGCGGTCAGGGCCAGGCCGTCCACCACCATGTCCTCCGGGCGGATGCCCAGCCCCGTGCACCGCTCGCGGATGCGCTCCAGGATCGCCCGGCGCTGCTCGAACGTTTCCGGAATCCCGCCGTCGTCCAAGGGCAAAACGATGAAGGCCGCGCCGTAGGCGCGCAGGATCGGCAGCAGCCGCTCCAGCTTGGCCCGTTCCCCGGTGAGGGAGTTGACCAGGGCCCGTCCGGGATACAACCGCAGGGCGGACTCGATCACCTCCGGGGAGCTGGAATCCAGGCACAGCGGGAGCGGTGTGAGCAGGGCCAGTTCCGCCACCGCCCGCTGCATCAGTTCTCTCTCGTCCGCGCCGGGAACGCCCAGATTGACGTCCAGGACGTCGGCGCCGTCTTCCTGCTGCCGCAGGGCGAGGGTTTTGACCCGTTCCATGCGGCCGGCGCGCAAATCCTCCTGCAAGTCGGTTTTCCCCGTGGGATTGATCCTCTCGCCCACCAGCCGCAGCGGCGTGGGCGGGTCCGCCGCGATCTCCAGGGTCCGGCGGGGGCTGGATAACAGCAGCGCGCGCTTGGCCGGCACGGGCGGCGCCGGTTGCAGGCGCTGCAATTGCCCGCGCAGCAGGCGGATATGCTCCGGGGTCGTGCCGCAGCAGCCGCCCAGCACGCGCACGCCCGCCGCCGCAAAGTCGGGGGTAAAACGGCTGAAGGCCTCGGCGGTCATGGGAAAAACCGTTCGGCCGTCCACGACTTGCGGCAGGCCGGCGTTGGCCTTGACCACCAGCGGAATGCGGGCATAGGGCGCGATTTCCCTGACCCGCGCCAGCATCAGTTCCGGACCCGTGGAGCAATTCACGCCGAAGGCCGCGGCCCCCAGGGACTGCAGCACGTTCAAACAGGTCAGCGGATCAGAACCCGTCAGGGTCTGCCCGTGCTCGTCAAAGGTCATGGAGACGATGACCGGCAGGGAGCACGCCTCCTTGGCGGCCAGGAGGGCCAGCCGCGCCTCCTGGAGATCGATCTGCGTCTCGATCACCAGCAGGTCCACCCCGGCGGAGCTTAAGGCGCGCACCTGTTCCGAAAAAATGGCGATGCCCTCCTCGAGCGCGGTCTCGCCGAAGGGCGCGAAAAACAGGCCGGTGGGGCCCACGTCTCCGGCCACCAGCCGCCCCGCGGGCCGGGCCACGGCCAGGGTCAGCTCCGCCAAGCGGGCATTGAAGTCCTTCGTCTTGTCCTCCAGCCCGAAATTTTTCAACTTGCCGCGGTTGGCGCCGAAAGTCGGGGTGTACAAAATGTCGGAGCCCGCCGCCACGTACTGGCGCTGGAGTTCCTGCAGAACTTCGGGATGCTCGAGGCTGTAGACCTCCGGAGAGGCGCCGGCCGGCATGCCGGATTTCTGCAGCATGGTGCCCGTGGACCCGTCCAGCAGGACCAAGCCCTGCTGCAGCCGTTGCTGGAAATTAAGCATGGTCCTCCTTCTCCTGATAAATGGGTAAAAGCGCGGTCACGGTTTTTTCCGGCGACAAAATGAAGCGGTCGCTCAGGGTGATGCCGTGGCGCGCCAGCTCCAGGGTGGCATAAAAATATTTTTGCTGCTCCAGTGCGAAATCGCCGTAACCGCAGGACAGGCGCCGCCCCGGCCTGCGCCCGCTCCGGCCCAACTCCACGCGCATTTCCTGTTCCACGAAATCCAGCGCGAAGTCCACTTTTTCCGACAGCACGGCGTCCAGCAGCACGGCCTGCTGCAGGTCTCCCTCATCCTGAAAGCCCCGCAGGCGCCCGAAATCCTCCGGCCGGACCGAGGCGCCCATGACCAGCGCGGCCCCGGCCCCGGCAAAGCGCTCTGCGACCATCCGGCTGGAAAAACGGTAGCCCTCCAGGTCCACCTCCGCGCCCTGAAGGCGCAGGGATTTTTCCACGTAGACCATCAGGACCTGGGTCTCGGCCACGAAACGTTCGATTCGGGAAGCGTAGGCCCCCATCCCGGCTTCGTGGTCCGCTTGGGTTTGCCGCTGGCCGAGCCGGCGGTAAATCGGCTGCCGGGGCATGTGGCTCAAGCTCAAGGTTTTAACCACCAGCGGGTGCACGGTGTCGTCCGCCTTTCCCCGGATCCGCGCCGTCCGGGTATCTTCTCCTCATCCCGCCGGGCCGCCGCAAATCAGGAGGGGGCACGTACCCCCTTCAACCGGTTTTGGACAGGGTGATGCCCTGACTGTTCTGGTATTTGCCGCCCTTGTCGGCGTAGGACACTTCCGGCCGCTGTTCATTCGCCAGGAAAATCACCTGGGCGATGCCCTCGTGCGCGTAAACCTTCACCGGCACGGGGGTGGTGTTGACAATCTGCATGGTCACGTGTCCCTGCCACTCGGGCTCCAGCGGCGTGACGTTGACCAGCACGCCGCAGCGGGCATAGGTGGACTTGCCCGTGCACAACGTGATGATGTTGCGGGGTATGCGGAAATATTCCAGCGAGCGCCCCAGGCAGAAAGTCTGCGGCGGCAGGGTCAGGACCGGCCCCGTGAAATCCTCGAAATCCTCGGCCCGGGCCGCCTTGGGATCCACGCTGCGTCCCGCCGGGGGCCGGTAGATTTTGAACTCATCCGCCAGGCGCATGTCGTAGCCGTACGAGGAAATCCCGTAGGAGACCACCCCCCCGGACACGGGTTCCGCGCAGGGCTCGATCATGCCCTGTTCGCGCGCGAACTGGCGGATCAGGGAATCAGGCAGGACCATGTGCATTCTCCTTAGGCTGCTGGTCGTTCCGCGGCCGGCGGCGCGCCGGCGTCCTTCAGCGGTGAAGCGCGCGTTCCCGCAGCCACTCCATGAGCAGATGAACGCCGACGCCGGTGGCGCCCTTGGCCAGGACGGGCCCGCCGTCGCCGTTGGCCGTGCCGGCGATGTCCAGGTGCACCCAGGGCACGCCGCCTACGAATCTCTCCAGGAAGGCCCCGCCCATGATCGTGCCGGCCACCGGCTTGGGAGCGATGTTGGCCATGTCGGCCACATCGCTTTTCAGCAGGTCGCGGTACTCGTCCCACAACGGCAGGGGCCACAGGCGCTCGCCGGTGCGCTCGCCGGCGGCCTGGAGCTCGCGCCCTAGGCGTTCGTCGTTGCCGAGCCGGGCGCTGGCGAAGGTTCCCAGCGAGACCAGCGCCGCCCCGGTGAGGGTCGCTAAGTCGATGATGCACGCCGGCTTGCGCCGCGCCGCGTGCGTCAGGGCGTCGGCCAGAACCAGGCGGCCCTCCGCGTCGGTGTTGAGGACCTCGATGGTCTGCCCCGAGAGGCTGGTGAGGATGTCCCCGGGCCGGTAGGCCGAGCCCGAGGGCAGGTTTTCGGCGGCCGCCACCACGCCGTAGAGGTTCAGCGGCAGGCGGGTCTGGGCCGCCGCCCGGATCGTGCCCAGCACGGCGGCGGCGCCGCACATATCGAAGCGCATCTCGTCCATTTTGGCGGAAGGCTTCAGGGAAAGGCCGCCGCTGTCGAAGGTGATGCCCTTGCCCACCAGGGCCACCGGCGCCTGCCCCGCCCTGCCGCCGCGATAATTCAGCTCGATGAGGACCGGCGGATGCGCGCTGCCCGCTCCGACGGCCAGCAGAGCGCCGAACCCGGCCCGCGCCAGTTCGGCTTTCTGCCATATGCGCACGCTCAGCCGCGGATACCGGCGGGCCAGGGCCCTCGCTTCCTGCGCCAGGCTTTGGGGGAATAAGCGGTTGCCCGGACGGTTGCCCAGGGTGCGCGTATAATTCGCCCCCGCGGCCACGGCTTCGCCCCAGGCCGCTTCCCGGCCGGCCGAGGCGCGCCGCGTGTGCAGTCTCAGGCGCAGCGGCACCGGCTTCTCGTCCGGCCGGCGTGCGGGCTTGAATTCCCGGTATTGATAGAGGGCCATTTCCGCCGTGATGCTCAGGGTTCTCACGGCCTCGTCCGGGTCCAAGCGGGCGGCCAGGAAAGATTCGACCCACAATCCCAGCTCGCGGACCTTGAGCCCCTGGGCTTTTTTCAGGGCCGCGCCCGCGGCCTTGCGCAGCTCGGCCCAGGAATAATCTTTCCTGTCCCCCAGTCCCGCCAGGATCAGCCGGCGGGGTCCGGGGCCGGAGGGATAAACGACGTGCAGCTCGCCGCTTTTCCCGGCCAGGTCGCCCAGGCGGCGGAGCGCTTTCAGCTGGAAGATCACCGCGGCCGGGGTTCCGGGAGGCAGGACGAAGTCGCTGAAAACGCCCACCAGCAGGGTGGGAGAACTGTTCAACTGGGCAGGGGTCGCGATGGTGACGGGCACGGGCAGTACCTCCTTGTCCGGCGTGTGGAGAGAAGCCTTCACGCGGCCAGAGCGTTTACGATGGACGCCAATTCCTGCAGACTCAAAGTCTCCGGCCGGCGCCGGGCATCCACCTGCGCCCGCGCCAGCGCCGCTTCCCATTTTTCCGGCGAGGGGATCCCCGCAAGGCCCGTCAGGCACTTGCGGAGGGTCTTGCGCCGGTGGGTAAACATGGCGTGCACCAGGTAATGAAACTGTTCCGGGTCCGCCACGGTCACGGGCGGCCGGGTGCGGCGCACCAGCTTGACCACCGCCGAGGAAACGCGGGGAGCGGGACGGAAGGCCCTGGCCGGAACCTTGACCACGTATTCGGGCTCGCCGTAGTACTGGACCGCGACCGAGAACGAGGAATATTCCCGCCCGCCGGGCCCGGCGCACATGCGCCGCGCCACTTCATCCTGGACCATGACCACCAGGCGCTCGCAGCCGCGTTCGGCGGCCAAGGCGTGCAGCACCATTTGCGTGGCCAGGTAATAGGGCAGGTTGGCCACCAGTTTCACGGCCGTGAATCCGGCCCGGCGCAAGTCCGCGCAGGTTGCGGTCCAGTCCAGGCGGCGCGCATCCTGCTTCCGGATTTCCAGGTTGTTCATCTCCCCGAGTCTTTCCCGCAAACCGGCGGTCAAGCGCGCATCCACCTCCAAGGCCAGTACGCGCCCCGCGCGTTGGGCCAGGGCCCGCGTCAGCACGCCTTTCCCGGGCCCGACCTCGATGACCGCCTCTTGGGAAGAAAGATCGGCCGCCTTTAAAATATCATTTAAAAAGGCTTTGTCCACCAGAAAATGCTGGCCCCAGCGGGGTTTGGGCATGCGCACGTCCCGTGAGTGGCTGGAATCCGGATGCCATCGCTCCGGCCGGGCGGCGGATGCCACCGCCGGCCGCATGCGGCCCCGGTTTATTTCCTGCGCGCCGCGCTCTGCCGGTTGTAGGCGCGGTTGTGGAGCACCATCTCGGCCGCGGTCCGGATGGCCGCGGCCATGGACCCGGGCAACGCGCGGCCGGTCCCGGCCAGGGCGAAAGCCGTGCCGTGATCCGGGGAGGTGCGGATCAGCGGCAGGCCCGCCGTGACATTCACGCCGCTGTGCAGGGCCGCCAGCTTGAAGGGAATCAGGCCCTGATCGTGGTACATGCACACGATCAGGTCAAAGGCGCCTCCGGCCGCCTGCGCGAACAACGTGTCCGGCGGGTAGGGGCCGGTGGCCACCAGGTCCCGGCGCCGCGCCAGCGCCTTGACCGCCGGGCCGATGACCCGGATTTCCTCCCGCCCGAACAGGCCGCCCTCGCCGGCGTGGGGATTCAGGCCCGCCACGGCCAGCTTGGGCCGCTCGATGCCGAAGCGGCGCTTGAGCTCCCGCGCACCGATCAGCGCGGTCTCGATGATCCGCGCCGCCGTGAGCAGGCGGGGCACCCGGGCCAAGGGTTCATGAATGGTCGCCAAGACCAGCCGGAAGGGGCCGCCCACGAACATCATGGCGTACGCCCGGCTGCGGCACAGAGCGGCCAGCAATTCGGTATGGCCCGGGTAGTGCGCGCCCGCGGCCCGCCAGGCCTCCTTGCAGATCGGCGCCGTGACCAGGGCGTCGGCGTCCCCGCCCAGGACCAAGCGAACGGCCGCGGTCACGGCCGCCAGGGAGGCCTGGCCGGTGTGGCGCGTCCAGCGGCCGGGAACCACGTTCTTCCCGGCCTTGGCCGCGGCCAGCACGGGCACGACTCCGGGTGCGGCCCAGTCGGGCGCGGCCGCGGTGACCGGAATGATTTTCAACTTGACCCGGCACACCTGCGCCGCACGCTTCAGGATTTCGGCGTCGCCGACGACCACGGGGCGAACCTGGCGGGCCAAGCCGCGGTCTGCGAGGGCGCGGACGATTACTTCCGGACCGACGCCGGCCGGGTCGCCCAGGGTCAGGGCCAGGCGGGGCAGGTAGGACACGGTTCACCTCGAGAGTTGCGCCGGCGCCGGGCTTGCGATCGAACGTGCCGGGTTATTCCGGGTTCGCGTAGCAGTACGCGCAGCCTTGCGGGCAGGACAATTGGTAGGAGCCGATATCCACCGACGGCGTGCAGCCGCAGGCCTTTCTCTGCCCCGGGTCCTTGCCCGTCTCCGCCGGCAGGGCCTGAGGGTGCAATTTCGCCAGCAACTCCCCGTCCACGCAGCGGCCGGCCGGCACGCCGCGGCGTTCGAGCTCCGGCGAACAACAGGCGCGCAATTCCAGCCCGTGGCGCGAGGCTTCGGCCTGAAGCCGGCCCAGCGCATCTTCCAGTTGCGCGGCTGCGGGATCGCGCCGCGCCAAGTTCCGTTTGAGGGTCCGCCGCCGCGCCTTGGCGTATTCCTGGCAGAGGGACACGGCCACGCGCGTGATTCCGGCTTCCGCCGCCGCGGCCGCCAAGCCGGCGAAGGCCGGAGCGTTGCTCCGGAGCGCGGAACCGTCCTGCCAAAATACCAGCGGGTCGAAACGCCACGTGATCCGCCGCGGATCCCCGGCCAGCCGGGCTAAAGGCCCGAACTGCCGGGCGACCTCCTCCGCGGGACGAACGCCCGGCTCCCAGGCGGACCCGCCCAGGCCGGTGACGGTCAAATGAAAGAAAACCTGCGGATAGGCCGCCACCCGGGTTTTCAGGCCCGCTTCGTCCGCCAGCAGCCGGGAATAATCCTTGGACCACAGGACCAGGGTATGCACGGCTGCGGGTGCGATTTCCACTTCGCGGGCGCGGCCGTTGAAGGGATTGCGCACCTCCACGCGTCCGGCTTGCAGCCACGCGGCCAGGAGCGAAGGAAAACAACGCGGCAAATCCGTGCGGCGCGAGGCGGAGATGACGGGCAACACGTTCGGCGTATTCATGCTCGGGTCCCGGGACGGGCACGGCGCTTGTCGCGGTCGCGGCCGGGTCCGGCTTACCGCGACAACTGGTAGGCCAGCTTGTAGGCCACGCGATCGATGCGCTTGGTTTTCTTCACGGTCTCGGCCAGGGGAAAATGAACCAGGTCGCCCTTTTGGATGGCCGCCAGCGCCGCGGTGTGCCCTTCCCGCAAGCCGATCACCGCCAGATTGCCGAGGCGCGCGGCCAGCCAGCGGCTGCGCGCGGTCGGGAAGCCCCCGCGCTGGATGTACCCCAGCACCGATACGCGCACGCGCAGGCCGGAATGGCGCGTGAGCCTGGACGCCACCTCCCGCGAATCGCCCGCGCCTTCCGCCATGACGAGGATGGAGGAGCGCTTGCCGCGTTTGTGCCCGTTTTGCAGATCGCGGCAGATTTTCTTGAGGTCATAGGGAATCTCCGGAACCAAAACGGCTTCGGCGCCGCAACACAAGCCGACTTCCTGGGCGATGAAGCCGTTGTCCCGGCCCATGACCTCGACCACGAAAATGCGCTCGTGTGAAGTGGCGGTGTCGCGGATGCGGTCGATGGCCTCCACGGCGGTGTTGACGGCGCTGTCGAACCCGACGGTCTCGTCCGTGCCGTAGACGTCGTTGTCGATGGAGGCCGGCACCACGGCGACCGGCAGCTTCAATTCACGGTGCACGGTGTAGGCCCCGGCCGCGCTGCCGTTGCCGCCGATGGCGACCAGGGCGTCCAGCCCCGCATCGCGGATATGGGCGTACGCCTGCTGCCGGTAGCGCGCCCGCTTGAACTCGGGGCAGCGGACCGTGCGCAGGATCGTGCCGCCGCGGCCGATGATTCCGCCCACGCTGAGGGAATTCAGCGGCTGGAAGTCTTTCTCGATGAGGCCCCAGTATCCCCGCAGGATGCCGGTCACGCGTATTTTCCGGTCCAGGGCGCTGCGCACCACTGCCCGCAGGGCGGCGTTCATGCCGGGCGCGTCTCCCCCGGAAGTCAAAACACCGACGTGCTTTATGTCTGGCATGAATCCGCTCCCTTTTCGAATTTTCCCCCCCACGGGAAGGAGTTGATTATAGGGCCAGCATCTTGCGCCTGTCAAGGGCGGGCACGATCACGGCGCCGGCATGGACCGGGCCAGGGCGCTGAGCTTTCAGGGGAACCACCCCGACCGGATGGGGAATCGTATGGGACTCCCTTCGGTCGCAGGTTCCCTCTGCCGCTTTCGCTGCGCTCTCCATAGGGGAGGTTTTTCCTCTGGCCTCGCCGATAAAGGAAAATTTTCTTCGGCTCGCAGTCACCCCTCAGGGAGTCAGGGGAGACTTCCCCTGACCACCCCTGGCCCCGAAGGGGCCTGAGCCGATGCGTCCTGCTTTCCTTCCTACTTTCATCGGGGGCTTCACCGCCCCTGAACCCTAAGCCTTATCATTTTGATGAGGCTAGGGAGCCGGGACCGTGGCGGCGGGTGCGGGTTGAGCGGCTGGGGGCGGAGCGTAGGTAATGGCGATGCGATGGGTGGAGCCGAGGAAACCGTAAGGTACAAAGGCATAATCCAGGCGGAAATCCAGGTAGCGCACGCCCAAGCCGGCGGAAACGCCGGACAGGGCGTTGCTTCCAAAGCCCTCGTAATACTCGGAGTTGTCGATGGCGCCCTGATAGCGGTAGCCCGCGCGCAGGGAGAGCAGATCGTACACGTATTCCACGCCCAGAGCGATTTTCCCGTTCTGCTCCAGCAACTGATTGTAATCCAGGGCCAACAGGAGGCTGGGCAGAGGGCGATAGGCCGCGCCGATCTTGAAGTTGATGGGCAGGCGGAAGTACTGATCCACCACGCGCGTGGCCGGCCCCAGATTCTGAATGTTGACACCCAGGGTCAGGCCCGGCCAGGGCAGGCGGTATAAAAAACTCAGATCGAAGGCGAAGCCCGTGCTGTCCCGGCTGTCGATGGACTCGGTGAAAAATTTGAGCCCCGCGCCCAGGGACATGGCCTCCGAAACATGGACGCCGTAAGCGCCCGTGAAAGAGAAATCCGCCGCGGAAAAGATCCCGCGTCCGGGCGAGTCGGGCGTGTCCCCCGCCTCGGAACGAAGCAGAATCCCGTGGTTCAAATACACCAGGGAGCATCCCGCCGTTCCGCTGGCAAAGGGGAAGGCCGCCCCCAGATGATCGAAAAAAACGTCCTCGAGCCAGAAGACGTGCATGGCCGTCAATTCCGGCGAGGTGAGCGCGGCCAAGCCCGCCGGATTCCAGAACACGGCGCTGGCGTCGTCGGCCACGGCCACAAAGGCCTCGCCCATGGCCACGGCCCTGGGGCCCACGCCGATTTTCAAGAAGGTCGCCGCCGTGGTGCCGGTGCTGGAAAGCGCCATGGCGGAAACAGGCAGGCACCCCAGGAACAGGGCCGCCCAGGCTGTCCGGCGCATCATTTCCTCCCCTGAAATGTAGAACCTCATTTTTATCTTAACACCCGCTTCAGCGCGAGTCAACCACGGCTCAGCCCTTGGCCCCCGGAGGCCGCCTACGGGGATTCCGCGGGCAGCGCGCCGTGCAGTTTGTCCAAGGCCGAACCCGGCAGAATCACCTCATAGACATGGGTGGGCAGGTCGATGCCCTTCAAAAAAACGGGTTCATCCACATAGCGCAGGAGGATGCGCCGCTTGAGATCCGGATCGGCGAAATAAATCAATTTTTCCCGCTCAAAAGGCTTTTCCCTGACGGTGAGCGGCAGCACCTCCGCCTCCTGCCGGAGCACCTCCTCCACCAAGTCCTCGGTCACCACAATGCCGCGGTTGTACAGCTTTTGCTCCCAGGCGTGCACCGCGAAGGGAAAGGGATGCGGCAGCTTTTCCTCGATATAGTTTTTCACGGCGTCGGAGGAGCCGGAAAGCCGGGCGGCCTGGGTCAAGGCCGGGGAGATGACGATGGGCGTCTTGGCCTTGCCTTCTTCCCCGACCATGGCGAAAAAAAGTTCGCCGCTGGTAATGGCCACGCCCGCGTCCACCCGCGGCATGGAATAGATCTCGGCCACACGCGCCAGCACGCGGGTCAGGGTTTCCTGGCTCAGCACATTCTCCTTCTGGGCGCCCAGGCGGATCAGGAGGTCCTTGACCTCGGGCGCCAGCAACCGGGCATCCAAGGCCATAAAGCCCTTCCGGAGCACGGCCGGCCGCTTTAAGTCCAGACGGGTTTCTTTGGCCCGCATATAAATCTCCCGGGCCCGCCGCCGGCGCTCCTCGCTGGAAAGCGCCCGCAGGCGGGAAAACTGGGCGCTGAGGCGATAGGCACCGCGAATGGCGTCGCGTGCGCCCAGGAAATAGGCCGCATAGCCGTCTCCAGCGAAATAGATGCGCTGGCCGCCGCTGGCCTCGGCGCAGCTGTCGACGGCCGTCAGGTAAGGGGCCAGGTAGGAGGCCGTGTCCTTGGTCAATTTCATGGTGGTTTCCGTGGAGTTTCGCAGGTCGGCGAACAGGAACATGGTCAAACCGCGGCGCTGTTGCGAAAGCGGATAGATTTCCCCCGTGCTGCGGCATAAAAACAGATTCCCCTCGGCAAAGGCGTTGAGCACTTCATCGTGACAACGCGGCCAATTGTCCACGAGAATCAGGGTATGGCGGTTCGCGTCGGCGGTGTCCTGGTGGACCATTTCATAGATCCGCCACAGTTTCAGGCCCTGCCAGGAAGCTGCACGATTGGTGTCGCGGCCGTAGTGCGACCGCAGCAGGCGGAAATCCTCCACCTGCGACAGGAATTGCGCCAGCCGGTTTAAGCCCGCCGTGACTTCCTGGGCCAGTTCCTTTCCGGACAGCCGCCCCCACCAGCGCCGCCGGGCGCGGCGCACGAGGAACATCCCGTCCTCCAGGGTGTCCCGGATCTTGTCCGCCCAGGACCCGTGCCGCGCCTTGAGGTGGCGCAGCAGGCGGCGCCGTTGCGCGCCCTTGGTCAGCAATTCTCCCATTTGCCGCTCGTTGGCGACGAAACCGAGCACCTCCCCGTCCGGCTCCTTGGCGGCCAGCTCCCGCAAAACCCGGCGCAGGGACACCAGGGTGTTTTCATAAATCAGTTGCGTGCGCAGATCGCTGCGGCGCCGGAACTCGCGCACCAAGCGGCGGAAATCCGGGCGGGATTGCAGCACGGCCTGCAGGGCGGCGGGTTCCGCCAGCGCGCGGCGCAGGTTCGCGGCCTGCAGACGCCGGCTTTTTTCCAAGACGGATTTTACCAGGGTGGTCAGCTGGTGCGTGAACTGCGCCGACAGATGAAAGGGGTTGGGCCCGTGCTGAATTTCCTCCACCAAGCCGAGGTCGGCCGCGTCCGCGAATCCCAGGATCAGCGGATTGAGCAGGCGGCGGCAGCCCGGGTCCGTTTCCGGCCGCCGGAGCTTGGCCTGCTGCATTTGCAGCAGGGCGGCCTCGTTTTCCACCCGTTGCAGTTGCAGGGCCAGGCAGCGCCCCAGGGTCAGGCGGGCGGCCGTGGCCAGGTTTCCCAGTTGCTCCATGGTTTTTTCAAAATATTCCGCGATGATTTCCGTGCTAAGCGTAACCGCGGCCAAAGAAACGAAATAGTCCAGGCGGACGATGCCGGTCTCGAGTTCCTGTTGGATGGCGTTGACTCGCAGGCGGCGGTAGGCGGAGGCCACGGCGTGCAGCTCGTGCTGGGTCCATTCCTGAAAGGCATTGGCGGACAAGCGGGGGGTTTCCCGCCACTGGTCGAAATAAATGTCGGCCAGCTCGGCGTCCGCAATGACGCGGACCGGCTCGCGGGACACCGGCTCCTGGAGGATTTCCGTGAAACGCCGGACGGCGAAATACACCACTTCTTCAAACCCCCGGGTTTCGCCCTCGGCGAGCGGAAACGCCGCCTGGTGAAACTGGACGTCGCCGCCGTAGTTGACTTGCGATTCCTTGTGCTCGAAGACAAAAACATCCGCCCGTTCGGGGAGGCTTTGCCGAACTCCCATGCGAACCTCGCTGGCGCGCAGTTTCGGAATCCGTCCGCCGGCGGCACCGGGCCGGCGGGATGCCGGTCTAGCGGGTCTCCTGGCTTAAGCGGCGGAGGTTGGCCCGGGCTTTTTCGTTTTCCGGGTCGAGCTCCAGGGTTTCCTGCCAGGCGGCCAGGGCTTCGTCCAGCTCCCCGCGCTGGTAGGCCGCCAATCCGTCCTCGTAGCGGGCCTGTGCGCGCCGCCGGTTCTGGGCCGTGACCTCGGCCTGCTGCCGGCGCGCCCGTTCCACCAGCTGCCGCAGTTCCGGGTTTCCCGGATCCGCCGCCGCGGCTTTTTCCCAGGCGCGCTGCGCGCCGGCATAGTCTCCCTGGCGGTAACAGGTCTCGCCGGACTGCACGAACTGGCGCGTCTCGGATTTGGCTTTTTCCTCCCGGCCCCGGGACTGCAGGGCGGCGCGGGCCTGCGCCGCGCCCCGCACGGCTTCCGGCTCTTGCGGGAAGGCCGTCAAAACGCGCGCATACGCCGCCTGCGCGGCGGGAATCCTTCCCTGCCGCAAATCCTGCGCTGCCTGCTTGAGGATTTTCCGCGCCAGGTCCTCCGCCTTCGGCTGCGTGCGCCGTTGGCCTTCCGCGGCAGCGGCCGGAGGGGGCGTCAGCGCCCCGGCCCGGGTCCAGAGGCCGTAGGCGGCAAACCAATCCCCCGCCGTTTCCGCCTGCCGGGCCTGCTCCGCGAGCCGGCTTCCCTGTTCGCGCGCGCGCACCTGTTCCAGCTCGTGCCGTGTCCGCTCCAGGTATTGTTTCACTTGGGGTTGTCCCGGGTTGAGTTTGGCCGCTTCCGCCAGTTTCACCTCGGCCTGCGCCCAAGCCTGCAAGCGGTAGGCGCGCAGGCCCTCCTGGTAGAGTTCCCGCGTCATGTGATCAAAGGGCCGGTCGGCATCCTCTTGATAGACCTCTTCCGCGAGGCGCGCCAGACCTGCGCGGGCCAGGTCCTGGCCGGGGTCCAGGGCCAGAGCGGTGCGCCAAGCCTCCTCGGCTTCACGCAACTCGTTGCGGCGGTAGTGGGCCTCGGCCTGCTTGAGCATTTGCGCCAGGCGCGGATCCAGACCGGGCGGCAGATCCAGGCCGCCGGCCGGCCCGCCGCCGGCCGGGATGGCCGGCGGGACGACCCGCCCGTTTTCCAAATCCGTCACGCGCCGGGCGAGGGCCGTCCGCCCGGGGTCCAGTTCCAGAGCCAGGCGCCAGGCCGCCAAAGCTTCGCGGCGGCGGTCCTGCCGCAGATATTCGTCACCCAAGGCCTGTTGCTTGTCGGCCATCCGCTCGGCCGCGGTGTTCCGGGCCCGGGGCGGCGCGGCCGCGTCCGGTACCCGCTCGTGGCAGCCGCCTGCGCCGGCGGCACACAGGCCGACGAAAAGGATGAGCAGCCATTCCGGCCGGGAGTTTTTCGGCCCGGACCGGCCCCGCACGCACACAGCAGGCACGAAATATTTCCTTTCCGGCGCAATTCCGCCCGGCACGCACCCGGCTCCTACCAGGAGCGGGGTGCGTCCGTGACCAGTTGATCCCCCGGCAGGCAACGGGTCCGCGCACAGGTTCCAGCCGGCAATTCCAGCACGCCGGCGGCCTGGAAAAACCAGGGCCCGATGCGCCCGGGGACGAGCGTGCGCACGGCCAGAACGCGGCCCTCCCGGTTAATATACACCGCATCGAGGGAAAAACGCAAACCCAGCGTGTGCACGCACCGGCAGGGAGACAAGTACACGCCGCCGGTCTCCTGCGCCCGCAGGCGCCAGCCCAGCCAACGCGCGGCAAAGGTCCGTGCCTCCAAGACCCGCTCCGCCAAGAGCAGCTTCCGTGTTTGGTTGATCACTCGCATGGCCATTTTGATTTTATCAGACTCTCCCGGAAAAATCCATGCGCCGGTCCAAGGATCCCGGACTCTCCCCCGGACGCCCGGCCTCATTTCCAGGTTCGCCAGCGCACCGGCTCGCGGGGACGCAACCTCACTTCCACGGCCCCCCGCGCGCGCGTATCCAGGATCTGGCCGCAGAAACGGCGCAGGCGCTTCAGGGTCTCCCCGACCGGGAAGCCGAAGGGATTGCGGCTGCCCGGGCTGACCACGGCCACTTGCGGGAGGCTTTTCAGCAGAAGTTCCACGCCGGTGGAATGCCGGGAGCCGTGGTGCCCGACTTTTAAAACGCGGCAGCACTTGGGCAACAGCCACTGCGCCTCGCTGTCGGCCCCTGCGTCCCCGGTGAACAGCACCCCGCCGCCCCGGGTTTCCGCCAGCACGACCAAACTGCCCCGGTTCCCGGACGGCAGGCGTCCGGGCGGGGGCCACACGGCCGTCAGTCGTATCCCCTCCGGCAGGGCGAATTTTTGTCCCCGGCGCAACTCGTGGCGCTTCATCCCGGATCCGGACAACCGCCGCGCCAACCGGATGTGCTGGTTTTCCGGAAACCCGGCCTGCAGCAGGCAACCGGGCCGGAAATACCGGCTGCAGGCCTCCACGCCGCCCGCGTGATCATCATCCCAATGCGAAATCAGCAGGGCCGTCAGACGGTTGATTCCCCGGGAGGCCAGGAAGGGTTTGACCCGCATGAGGAATTCACCTTCGGACCCCGTATCGATCAGGATCCGCGCTCTTCCCTGCTCCAGCAGCGCCGCCTCTCCCAGGCGCAGGGATAGAAAGGTCAGGCGCACTTCGTTTGCTTCGACCGGCGGCGGCTGGAAGAGCGGATACACCGCCAGCAGCAGAAGCAGGCTGAAGCCTCCGGCCAGGCGCCAGGGCCGCAGCAGCAGCGCCAGGGCCGCAGCCCAGGCGGCCGGGATCCACCACGCCGGCGGCGGCCATAGGAAAATTCGGCTCCACGGCCAGGACTCGGCGTACGTTGCCAAGAACGATAACCCGGCCGCGGCACCGCTCGCCATTGTCCCGGCCAGGGCCCCCAGCCCGGGCACGCCGCGGTCCAGGATCACCGTCGCCAAACCTCCGCCGATCATGGCCGTCACCAGCGGCGTGGCCGCCAAATTGGCAATGAATCCTGCAGGCGACAACGCGGAAAAATAATACAGGGAGAGCGGCGCCGTTCCCAGCCAGGCCGCCGTGGTCATTCTCAGCGGAGCCAGCAACCACGCGCGCCATCGTCCCTTCCGCGCGCCCGGGAGCGCGGGCGCGGGCAGTGTGAGCAGGATCGCGGCCGTGGCCACGAAAGAAAATTGGGCTCCTGCGTCGCGGCATAAAAGCGGTTGCCAGGCCAGCAACAGCAGGGCGGCCAGGGCCAGTCCGCTTAATGGATCGGTTCTGCGTCCTGACCCGGCGGCGCCCAGGACGCAGCCCAGCATGACGACCGCGCGCATGGCCGGCGGCCTGGCCCCGGCGGCCAGCGCGAAGAGGAGCGCGCCCACGAACGCCGGTCCGGCGACGATCCGCCCGGGAATTCCTGCCAAGCGGCCCAGGCCCCACAACAGGGAGAAAACCAGGCCCACATGCATGCCGGAAACGGCCAGAACGTGGGCCAGGCCCGCGGCGGACATGGCCTCCCGCTGCCGCAGCGAAAGCCGCGCGCGGTCTCCCGCCAACACGGACAACAGCCAGCCTTGTTCGCGGGGGAGGACGCGCCGGCGGATGGCCTCCACGCAGCGGCGGTGCAGGCCGCCCGCCAGAGGTCCCCATCCGAAGCGCGCGGCCCGCAGGCGCCAGGCATCGCCGCGCTCCAGGCCCTGCAGCACGGCGCGAATCCCGCGCAGGCGTAAATATTCCCGGTAATCGAACTCGGCGGGGTTGTCCGGCCCGGGAATCTCCGCCAATTTTCCCCTGACGCTCACCCGGTCTCCCGGGTTCCAGGCCGGCAGCGGCGCTGGCAGCCGGAATAGAACCCGACCGGAGACCGCATGGGACCGCCCGGCCCACTGGGCCTGCGTGCACTGCAACACGCCCTGCCAGCCGCGGCCCAGGGCGCTCTCCGCCGGCAGGGCAGCCAGTATCCCCGTCAGCAGGATATCCTCGCGGGGCGCCCAGGCCGAGACATCATCCGGCCGCGGCCGCCCGGCTTGCAGGCTCAAGGCGGCGTAAACGAAAAATATCCCGGCCGCTAAAACGGCCGCTGCGCTCGGTGTGGCCCGCCTGGCCGCAGCCCACAGCGCCGACAGAAGGCCGGCCCCCAAAAGCAGCGGTTCCCAGCCGAACGCCAGCCGGCTTCCGCTCCAGGCGCCGAGGCAGGCCGCCAGGGCCATGACCCGCAGCGGCCGCTGGAAAAACTCCGGAACATCCATATGGGTTTAGAAGGCGGGGGAGAAAAAAAGTTGCGGTGTGCTGAGGGTGGGACGGACAGGGCGAATGCAACCGGCCCGGTGGAAAGAGCGGTCAGCGGCTGGTTTCGCCGGGCAGAAGACTGACGAAAGCCACGCGGTCCCCCCGCGGCTGGGCGACGACCAAGGATCCGTCCGCGAGAGCGTGCACGGCCCCGGGATAGAATCCGGCGCGAATCGAGCCGATCACACGTCCCTGGGCGATATCAACCGCCACCAAACGGTAGGATTGCTCGCAGGAAACCCACAGCGTATTCCCGTGCACGGCGAGACGGTTGGGTTTGCGCCTGACCCGCAGGCGGATGCGTTCCTCGAACTTCCCGGTGTCCAGCAGGGAAACATCGCCGGACCCGTAGTTGGACACGCAGGCCGTGTTTCCCGCCAGGAGAATGTCCTGCGGATAGATCCCCACGGTCACGCGTTTCACGATTTCCTGGCGTTCGGCGTTCACCACGGCCACGGCGTTCTCGCCCTTCAAGGTGACGAAAGCCAGGTTGCCGTCCCGGGAGAAGGCGATGCCTTGGGGATAGCGTCCCAGGTGAATGCGGGCCTTATGCTGCAAACCCGGCAGCGTCAACACCCGCACGGCCGAGACCCCGTCGCAAACCCATAGTTCCCGCATCCCGGGCCGCACGGCGCCGCCGGCGGGCGAGAACCCTCCGGTGCCGAAAGCGCGCAGCACGCGCAGCGGCGTGCCGCCCAAGGTCGTGATGGCCTTGATGCTCAAGTGAAACACATAGGCGCAGCCCGCCGCCGGATCCGGCACGACGGGACCCGGACCCTGGTTCAGTTTGAGAATTTGCGCCACGGTCCGTTGCCGGGAATCCAGGACGTAAACGGCCCCGGCGTTCTCGCAGCTGACCAGCACGCTGCCGGGCGCCGGGCCGGCCTGAATATCCTGGGGCGAATCGCCGACCGCCAGCGTCGCGATGTCCACCGGCAGGGTCGGCCCGGTGTCCGCGGCGCAACCCGCGAGGAGCAGGCCCAGGAACGCCGCCAGCGGCCCGAGGAGGCCGGCGCGCGGGCGCTTAGGCGTGGGCAAAGGAGGCAACCGCTTCATCCACGGTTTTGAAGGAGGAAATGAGGTTCGAAAAAGCCAGGAGGTTGAAAACATTTTTGACCTCCGTGGACAGGGCGGCCAGCTTGATGTCGCCGCCCTGTTCGCGCGTCTTCTGCAGGAGGCTGATGAACAACCCCCAGCCGGCCGAGGAGACGTAACTGACCCCCTCCATGTTCAGCACCAGTTTATAGCGCTGGTCCCGCAGCTGGGAGGAGAGGTGGTCGTCCAGGATCAGCGTGGTGCCCGTGTCCACCACGCCGTGGATGTCAACAATGGTCACCTGGTTATCCTTGTCCTGATGACTTTCAACCTGAATGGATCCATCCCGCCGTATGCTCATGGACCTGCTCCTCCTTCAGAACTTTCAGGG
>CAZQGO010000011.1:0-88964 GCA_964593065.1 uncultured bacterium
AAAGGGCCGGACTTTCTTCTTTCAGAATCACGGGAATATGACGCGGCAAAATAAAAAGCCGCCCGGATGGGCGGCTGTTTATTTTGGTAGCGCTACGGGGATTTGAACCCCGGTCTGATGGCTGAGAACCACCCGTCCTAGGCCCCTAGACGATAGCGCCATGTCGCGAAATACCGCGCGGGGACACGAAAATTCCTTATCCAGCCCAAAAAACCGAGAGTCGAAAGTCGAGAGTTGACCGAAGTTGAGGTTCTATCCACTCTCTATTTTCGACTCTCAACTTCTCGAAAATTTTCGCTCCGCGAAAATTCTGGCTGCCGGCCCAGGGCTGCGCACCTGTCGCTCCGCTCCCCATGGGGGGAGTTCCCCCTCTGGCGCTCGCCAGAAGCGGATCAACACCCTGGCTCGCGGTCACCCCCCGAGTATCCGGGGAGTATCCTCCCCGGCCCCCTCGGGTTCGAGCCGCCGCGCGGTTCAGCGTCAAGCTGCCGCCGTTCCCGCGATATGGTTATCTGGCTGCCGGCCCAGGGCTCGAACCTGGAACTTCCTGATCCAGAGTCAGGCGCTCTACCAATTGAACTAGCCGGCAATAGTATTTAAACGTCTATCCCGACGCTGTGTAAACCCGCGGCCAGGCGCTTGAGCGCGCGCTCCTTGCCCAGCAGCTCCAAAACCTCGAATATCCCCGGGGAATTCACACGGCCCGTGACCGCGGCCCGCACGGGGTGCGCCAATTCGCCGAATTTAACGCCCTTTTCAGCCACGAAAGCGCGCAGAAAGCACTCCAGGGCCGGCAGAGTGAAGGATTCTAGCATAGACAGTCCTTGGTGTAAAGCCGTAAAAAGTTCCGGATGCTTCCGGGCTTCCTCCAGCTTGGCCCGGGCGTCCGGCTCCAGGGCCACGTCCTCGCCGAAGAAAAAAGCCGCGGCCTGCGGCAGTTCGGAAAAAAGCCTGATCTTCTCCTTGACCAGCAGGGCCACGCGCCCGGCCCAGGCCAGGGTTTCGTCGTTTTGCGGCGGGGCCAGCAAGCCGGTCTTCTCGAATTCCCGCAGGGCCCGCTCCAAAAACTCCGGCTCCGCCATTTTCCGGATATAGACGCCGTTCATCCACTGCAGCTTGGCCGGATCAAAAACGGCGGCATTCTTGCTGACCTTTTTCAAGGAAAATTTTTCTTCGAGTTCCTGCCGGGAAAAAAGCGTGGTCTTGTCGTCATACGCCCAGCCCAGCAGGGTCAGGTAGTTCACCATGGCTTCGGGCAGGTAGCCCTCCTCCCGGTAGGCTCCCACCGAGGTGGCGCCGTGACGCTTGGACAAGCGTGTGCGGTCCGCCCCCAGGATCATGGGCACATGGGCGAATTGCGGAAGTGATTCTCCCAGGGCCCGATACAGGCAGATTTGCCGCGGCGTGTTCGAAATATGGTCGTCGCCCCGGATTACATGCGTGATGCGCATGGACGCGTCGTCCACCACGGCCGCGAAGTTGTAGGTGGGCAGCCCGTTGGACCGGACGAGCACGAAGTCATCCAGCTGCTGGTTCTCGAAGGAGACTTCCCCGCGAATCAAGTCGGCAAAGGCGGTCAGGCCCTCGGCCGGTATTTTCAGGCGCACGGTGTGCAATTCGCCGTTGGCCACCCGCTCCCGGGCCTGCGCCAGGGGGAGCGCCCGGCAGGTGCCGTCGTATTTTGGGGTTTGGCCCGCGCGCAAGGCCTGCTGCCGTTTGTCCTCCAACGTTTCGGGCGGGCAAAAGCAATAATACGCGTGTTCCGCATCGAGCAGGAACTGGATTTTGTCCCGGTACAGCTCCAGACGCTGGGACTGGAAATAGGGGCCGAAGGCGCCGCCGGTTTCCGGCCCCTCGTCCCAATCCAGGCCCAGCCAGCGCAGGTCGTCCAGGATCATCCGGACCGAGGCTTCGGTGCTGCGCTCGATGTCCGTATCCTCCAGGCGCAGGATGAACTTGCCCTGCTGGTTTCGGGCGAACAGGAAGTTGAAAAGCGCGGTCCGCGCCCCCCCGATGTGCAAATGCCCGGTGGGGGAAGGCGCAAAACGAACACGCACGGAATCCTGCATCGGGCCTCCAGGTCAAACTGAATTATCGTTTCGGGGATGGTTGAAAATCCCGCTGGCCGAACCCTGAGTCGGCACGGCAGGAGGAAAGGCGGAGACCTTGCGGGCGGCCTGCCGGGTGCGCCCCCGGTCTCATTTCTTGGGCCGATTGGGGTCGAATTTCAGCTCCGGTTCAATGCGCTCCAGGCCCATGTCGCAGTTGCCTTTGAAAATGACGCCTTCGGCGATGACCAGGCGCTGGGTCTTGATGTCGCCCTGCAGCTGGCCGCTGGGCGTGATTTCCAGGCGTTTGCTGCTGGACACATTGCCGGTTACCTTGCCGGACAGCAGTACGTTTTTCGCGGAAATATTGCCCTTGACCAGGCCTTTGTCACCGACGATCACGCCTTCCTCGCTGGCGACGTTGCCTTCGATCTTGCCGTCGATGCGAATCGTACCCTTGCAGGTGATTTGTCCCTTGAAATCCGAACCCACGCCGAGAATCGTTTCGATGCCGCCGATTTTATTTTCCGACATGTACGGTCTCCGGGTTTATTGTTTGAGGTATTTCAAGGGATTCACGGGAACGCCGTTGATCCGGATTTCGTAGTGCAGGTGCGGGGCGGTGGAGCGGCCGGTGTTGCCCAGGAAGCCGATGACCTGGCCGCGCTTGACCCGCTGGCCGATGTTGACCAGCAACCGGTCCAGGTGACCGAAGCGGGTGGAAACCCCATAGCCATGGTCGAGGAGAATGAGCCTGCCGTAGCTTCCCTGCCAGCCGGCGAAAATCACGATGCCGTCCGCCGGGGCTTTGATCGAGCTGCCGATTTCATTGGCGATGTCGATGCCCTGGTGGAACGCCGAACCGAAGTAGAAGGAGGTGCGGGGCCCGAAACGGGAGGTAATCCAGCCTCGGACCGGCCACTCGGTGGGCGTCGAGGCCATGAGCGAGCGCTGGGCCGTCACGTATTCCTTCAGCTCGCGGTAGCTCTCCATCCTGACCCTGGCGCTCTGGCGGAGGAAATCCAGGGTGTCGTCGAATTCGCGCGTGGTCAGCGTGCCCCGGCTGCTTAGAGTCTGCATCAGGCGGGTCTGGTCGGCCAGAGTCGGGCCGCCTTCCCCGGTGTACGCCACCAGGGCGCTCTTGCTTTTCATTTTCAGCATGGCCCGCAATTCCTCTTCGATTTTCGCCACGCGCATGAATGCCTGGTGGGTTTTCGAGAGCTCCTGGACAAAATACGCATTCTTTTCCGAAAGGCGGATATTGGAACGCTTGGTCAGGTTATAGTCAATGTTGCGGGTCAGGACAAAGGAGGAGATCCCAATGGTGGCCAGCCATAAAATGCCAGCAAAAACAAGCATTTTCCCGGATAAACGCAGCGAGTAGGTCTTGGCCGCATTATGCGGGATCAGCATAAGCGTTACATGATTGTCTTTTTCTTTCTTTATCCGGGTGGCCATGGCTTTCCTCTATCCAAATAATATGCACCGAGGAAATTTTCGTGTCTATAATAAGTTTATACTAATTGTTATAATCGGTCAACTATTTTGTTAATCTTTTTTGGTGGTTTTTAACTAAGTAATTCCACGATTCTGCCCAGATCTTCGAGGGAGTAATATTCGATTTCTATCTTGCCTTTCTGGCCTCCGCGGGGAAGGACGCGAACCTTGGTGCCAAGCTTGCGTTTTAAGGTGTCCTCAAGGTCGCGAACATGGGGATCCTTGATTTCCGCCTTAGGCCCCTTGCCTTTCTTGACTTTGGAACTCATGCCCTGGGACAGGCGCTCGGCCTCGCGCACGTTGAGCTTGTCCCGCATTATTTTTTCAGCCAAGGAAACCATGGCCTTCTCGCTTTCCAAGGCGAGAATGGCGCGGGCGTGCCCTTCGCTTAAGCGCCCGGTTTCCACCCACTCCAGGACCCGTTCGGGCAACTTGAGCAAGCGCAAGGTATTCGCCACCGAGGAACGGTCTTTCCCGACCTTCTTGGCCATATCCTCCTGGGTCAGATTGAACTGGGCTGAAAGCTGGTGGTAGGCGCGGGCTTCTTCCACGGGATTCAGGTCGGTCCGCTGGATGTTTTCCACCAGAGCCATCTCCAGGCTGTCCTGGTCGCTGACTTCCCGGACCACGGCCGGGATTTGCGCCAATCCGGCCAACTTGGCCGCCCGCAGCCGGCGTTCTCCGGCCACAAGTTCAAACCCGCCGCCGGCGCGGGGCCGCACGATGACCGGCTGCACCAGGCCCTTCTCCCGAATGGAGGCCGTGAGCTCTTCGAGTTCGCGGGGGGCGAAATCCCGCCGGGGTTGAAAAGGGTTCGGAGCAATGGCCTCGATCGGCAGCTCATGCTTTGGCAGAGGCGTAGACGAGTCGAAATCCTGGTCCACCGGAATCAATGCATCCAGCCCTTTGCCCAGCGCTTGTCTGGCCATTCGGTTTGCACCCCTTTGGAATGAAAAATGGACAACGCCTGCCGTCTTGCTCCCGCCGCGCCGCGTTTAGGTTGCGGTTCCCTCGACCTGCGCCCCCTGACCGGCCCCCAAACCCAGATTCGCCGCACCCGAGGCGGCCGCGGCGTGCCGCTGCAGAAGTTCTTCCGCCAACTTCTGGTAGGCCACGGCCCCGGCCGAACGTTCATCATAGGTGCTGATGGGTTTTCCAAAACTGGGCGCCTCGGAAAGTTTGATGTTGCGGGGAATAATGGCGTTGAAGACCTTGCTCTGAAAGCGCTTCTTGATCTCCTGCATGACCTGGACGGACAGGTTGGTACGCACATCGCACATGGTCAGCAAAATGCCCTCGATCCGCAAATTGGGGTTCAGGCCGTTTTTGACCAAAATAATGGTCCGCAGCAACTGGCCGACTCCGTCCAAGGCGTAGAACTCGCATTGAATGGGAATCATGACGGTTTCGGCCGCAGTCAGGGTGTTGACGGTCAGCAACCCCAGGGACGGAGGACAGTCGATGAGAATGTAGTCATAGGCGTCCCGGTAGTCCACCAGTCCCTGGCGAAGACGCGTTTCCCGCGCAATGGTGTTGACGAGCTCGATTTCCGCGCCGGTCAACTGGATGTTGGCCGGGGCCAGATCGAGGTTTTTCACCTCGGTCTTCACGATGACTTCGCCCAAGGGCTTGCGCCCGATTAAAACGTCGTAAATGCTCGCCGTGAGTTTTTCCTTGTCGATGCCCAAGCCGACGGTGGAGTTCCCCTGGGGATCAATATCGATCAGGAGGGTTTTTTTTTCGGCCTGGGCCAGGTAGGTGGCAAGATTGATGGCGGTGGTGGTCTTGCCGACGCCACCCTTCTGATTCGCAATCGCAATGACCTTGCCCATAGCCTCTAGCAGTTGCCCGTCTTTCATTTTGCTCCTCGTGGAAACTTGAATTTTGGCATAATCCGCAAACCTTGTAAAGTGAAAAAACCCGGGCCCCATGGAGCCGATTCCGCTGCAAAACGGGAAGACCGCCGCCGGGCGCTCCGGGACGCCCGCCGCGGGCAGGCATGGCGCGCGTGCCGCCGTCAGCGCATGCATGCCGGAAGGAGAGTGATTTTTCGCAACTTCTCCCCCGCCTTCCGCGTCTCAATAATAGCATCCGCCGGGGAAGGAGGCCCGATGTTTTCCCAAGCCAGCAGCAGCGCCCTCTGGGGCATTGCCGCCCGTCCGGTCCAGGTCGAGGTGGATGTCAGTCTGGGCCTGCCCAGTTTTTGCATCGTGGGCCTGCCGGACGCGGCGGTGAAGGAAAGCCGGGACCGGGTTGTCGCCGCATTAAAGAACTCCGAGTTCGAAATCCCGCCGCGGCGGATCACGGTGAACTTGGCCCCGGCGCACCTGCGCAAGGAAGGCGCTGCCTACGACCTTCCCATCGCCCTGGCTCTGCTGGCCGCCACGGGCCAGCTCGAAAGCGCGGCTCTCGCCGGGCACCTCCTGCTGGGCGAATTGTCCTTGGACGGGCGCCTGTGCCCCGTGCGGGGGGTGTTGTCCCTGGTCACGGCCGCTCCGGCCTGCGGTCTGGCCAAGGTCGTCCTGCCGGCGGCCAACGCGGCCGAGGCTTCCATCCTGCAGGACCTCGAAATCCTGCCCATGTCCACGCTGCTCGAAACCGTCGCCTATTTTCGCGGCCGTCTCACACCCCGTCCCCAGGCTTTCGATGCCTCCCGCCTGTCCGTCCCGCAGGCGCGGGAAGGCGTGGATTTTTCCGACGTACGCGGCCAGGCCCACGCCAAACGGGCCCTGGAAGTGGCCGCCGCGGGCGGGCATAACCTTCTGCTCATCGGTCCGCCGGGCGGCGGCAAGACCATGCTGGCCCGGCGCCAGCCGACCATCCTCCCGCCCCTGACGCTGGAAGAATCCCTGGAAATCACCCGCATCTACAGCATCTGCGGGCTGCTGACCTCGGAGGCGTCCTTGATCGCCCAGCGTCCGTTCCGTTCCCCGCACCACACGGTCAGCGACGTGGCCTTGATCGGGGGCGGAACCTTCCCGCGGCCCGGCGAGGTCTCCCTGGCCCATCACGGCGTATTGTTTTTGGATGAACTGCCCGAATTTTCCAAAAACGCCCTGGAGGTCCTGCGCCAGCCGCTGGAGGAGGCAAGCGTGACCATTGCGCGGGCCTCGGCGGTCATCCGCTATCCGGCCCGGTTCACCCTGCTGGCCGCCATGAATCCCTGCCCCTGCGGACATTACACCGATCCCTCCAAGGAATGCACTTGTTCCGCCACCCAAATCCAAAAATACCTGGGAAGGATTTCCGGCCCCCTGCTGGACCGCATCGACCTGCATTTGGAAGTTCCGGCCGTCAAGTATCAGGACTTGGCGGCCGAGTCGGAACCCGAGTCCTCCGAGGCCATTCGCCAGCGGGTTCTTGCGGCCCGCGAGCTGCAACGCGTGCGCTTCCGGGGCCAGGCCGGCATCCATCTCAACGCGCACATGGGGCCGAGACTGTTGCGGGAACACTGCCGCCTCGGTTCCAAGGGGCATGAGTGGCTGCGCACGGCCATCGACCGTCTGGGCCTGTCCGCCCGCGCTTACCACCGCGTTCTCAAGGTCTCGCGCACGATCGCGGATTTGGCGGGTGCGGAGGCGATCGCCCCCGAACATGTGCGGGAAGCCATCCAGTATCGCAGTCTGGACCGGCGATTTTGGGGCAAACTGGCCATGGTCCAGGCCTAGCCGGCCCGCTGGTCTCTGCCGTGATTCCCGGGGCGACATTTAGCATTGACACCCCCATCCGACTTCCTTATTATAAAGAAACTTTTCCCTTTACCGTCTGCCGATTGGGATGTTGGCAGCCGCCCCGGGGCAAACCTTAAGGGAGGCGGCTTTCCCTTCCACCCCTGGGCAGGCAAGATTCCCTGTTGCCGGGAGGTGCGCACGCGGTGGCCGTCAAAACCCTAGCCCAGGCTCAGGACGCGCGTCTCATCAAACTCTGCGACCGCGCGAACGCTCTGCTTCTCTACCTGCTCTTTTTCACGATTCCCCTGTTCTTCGTGATCTATACCCGCGACCAGTTCGAACTTCCCAAGCTGACCCTGCTGCGAGTCCTGACCATCATCATGCTGGGCGTGTGGCTGATTCGCGTCTTGGCCGCACGGCGCGTGGCTTTTCGGACCACCCCCCTCGATATCCCGCTGTTGGCCTGGCTGGGCCTGCAAGTGCTGACCTTGTTCAGCAGCGTCTCCCTCTATATCTCCTGGCTGGGCGAATACGAGAATTTCCGCGGCCTGCTGACGGTCGGCAACTATTTCGTTCTCTTCTACCTGGCCGTGAATTTCATCCGCAGCCGACAGCAGATCGACCACCTGCTGATGGCCATCCTGCTTTCCGGCCTGCTGGTCACCGCCTACGGCATTTCCCAGTTTTTGGGCGTGGACTTCATTTACTGGAACCCCACCTCGATCGCCAAGGGGCGCTACTTCTCCACCCTGGGAAACCCCAATTTCCTGGCCGCCTACCTGGCCATGGTCATGCCCCTGCTCGTGATCTTCTTCGTGGAAACCCGTTCGCTCTTCAAGCGCCTGCTGTTGTTCGTCAGCTTCACGGGCATGTTCTTCGCACTCATGGGTACCTGGAGCCGGGGCGGCTTCCTGGGGCTCGTGGCCGCCCTGCTGGTCCTGGTCGGCTTCGGGCTGGTCCAGGGCATCCAGCAGCTGCGCGCCGCTTCCCGCCAGGCGGGACTGGGCGCGGGCGCCTGGCTGGGGCAGATGCTGCGCCAGCACCGCACCTGGGTGATCTTCCTGGGCCTGACCCTGGGCATCCTCGTGCTCATCTCCGCCACCTTCGGACGTCACCACATGGTCCGGGTCTATTCCTCCATCGTGCACATCCAGGACGCCGTGAAGGTCTCCCGCCTGCACATCTGGGGACCTGGCCTGCAAATTTTCCTGCACCATCCCATTCTCGGCACGGGCCTGGACACGTTTAAAACCATGTTTCCCCAATACGCCACACCGGCCTTCGCGGCCATCGACGGCGCCAACGTGGCCTCCCGCACGGCGCACAACGAAATCCTGCAAGTCCTGGCCACGCAGGGGCTCATCGGCTTGGCGGTGGTCGCCTGGCTGACCATCGCCTTCCTGCGCATCTGGTGGCTGGCCTACCGCCGCAGCCGGCAGGTGTGGCGGGATCGTCTGATCCTGGTCGGGTTGCTGGGAAGCTGGCTGGCCTATTCCGTGCAGAACATCTTCTCCTTCGGCGTGGCCGCGATCGACACCTTCTACTGGCTCATCCTGGCCCTGACCGTGCTGCTGTCCATCTCCCCGGAGGAACAGGCCTTGCGGGCTCCGGCTCAGACCCCGGCGGAACCATCCCGGCCTTTTGTAAACTTCCTGAGCCGCAACCGCTCCTGGGTCATGCTGCTGGTCGCAGCGGCGGTGGCCTGGTCTTCCTGGCAGGCCTGCCGGGTATTTCTGGCGGATTTGGCTTACAACCGCGGAAGCATTCTCCGCCTGCAGGGCCAGCTGGACGCCACCCAGGCGGAGTATACGCGCGCGGCCGCCTTGGTGCCCAGCGAGGTAAAATACCTGGTGTACGAGGGATTGGCGTTCGAGGAGAAGGCCAAAGCCGCCACGGACAAGGAAACCCAGAAGAAATACATCGCGCACGCCATCGAACTGTACCGGCGAAGCTTGAAACTCAACCCGGTCAATGCCTACTATCTGGGCAATCTGGGGCGGGCCTACGGCTTTGCCGCCCTGCTCGAGGACGATCCCACCCCGGATTTCGACCTGGCCGCCGAATATTACCGGCGGGCCATCGCGGCGGCGCCCGTGACCGTCCTGTTTTATCACAATTTGGCCATGCTGTACCTAACCCGCAACCAAGTCAAGGAATTCGATGAACTGATGGAACGATTGGCCGCCTTTGATCCGGGAGAGGCGTCACGGCTGGCGTTCACGGCAGGCAACAATTACTACAATCTGCGGGACCTGCCCCTGGCCAAGGAGTATTACGACCGGGCCCTGGCGCTGAATCCGGATTATCCGGAAGCCCGCTATAATCTGGGCGTGACCCTGGTCCAGCTGGGAAATCTCCGCGACGCCTTGACCCAATGGCGACAAGCGCTGGAACTCAAGCCCGACTTCGAGCCGGCGCGTCAGATGCTGCTGCGGTATCACTCCCGAACCGGCTCCCAGGCCGCTTCCGGCGGCGATTTCATTCTGCACCACTAGGCCGGCGCCGAGCCGGGAGGAAAACCCTCCACGATCACACGGTCCGTGCCCAGCAACCGCTTGAGTTCCGCCACCAGGTTTCCGCTCAGGGTCACTGCATACCGTTCGGGCAGCATTTCCACCACTTCCCCGTGGTGCTCGGTCTGCACATGCAGGAACACGCGGACCGGCCCTGGTTGGCCGGCGAGCAGCTCCTTCAGGCTCTCCAGCAGCTCCTCTCCCAGCGTGGCACCCATGTACAGATGCAGATTCCGGCTCAGGCGCGCATAGGCCTGGGACATCGGCACGATGTCCGTGGCCACGAGCTTGGTCTCCTCTCCGCTCCGGTCCACCCGCCCGACGACAAAGAGCATGGCGTCCTTGACCAGGTAGTTTCCATGGCGCCCCAGGAGATCCGGCCAGACGATGACCTCCACCAGACCCTCGATATCCTCCAGGGAGAAGCGCAGCATGGGCTCCTTGCGCCGGGTGGTGCTGCGCCGTATGCCCACGACTTCGCCGCCGATGACGACCGCCTGGCCTTCGTTCAAGGCGTCCAGGCCCCCTGTGGTGGCGGTGGAAAAGGTCGCCAGCAGGGCCTGATACTGGGCCAGGGGATGGCCGCTGAGGTAAAACCCCAGGACTTCCTTTTCCTGGGCCAAGCGGATGGTTTCGGCTTCCGGCGGCAAGGTTTCCGGAACTTCCTCGGCGCCGGAAGGACCCATTTCGGAAAACATGGAAATCTGGCCCAGATCTCTCTCGGCCTGGATCTTCTGCGCCGCGGCCAGCACCTGGGGCATTTGGGCCAGCATCTGGGCCCGGGAGGAATTCAGCGCGTCGCAGGCACCGGCCTTGATGAGGCTTTCCAGCACGCGGGTGTTGACCGTCTTCAAATCCACCCGGCCGCAGAAATCCGCCAAGTTGCGGAAGGCGCCGCGTGCCTCGCGTTCCTGGCGGATCAACTGGGCCGCGCCGGTGCCGATATTGCGGATGGCCGCCAGGCCGAAGCGCACGCCCTTGCCTTCCACGGAGAAGCGTTCGCGGCTGGCGTTCACGTCCGGCCCGAGCACTTTCAGCCCCAGCCGGCGGCACTCGGCGACCAGCTGGGCGACCTTGTCGGTGTTGCCCATTTCATTGGAAAGCATGGCCGCCATGTATTCGACGGTATAGTTGGCCTTCAGGTAGGCGGTTCGGTACGCCACCAGGGCGTAGGCCAAGCTGTGCGACTTGTTGAAGCCGTATTCCCCGAACCGCGCCATGAGGTCGAAGATTTTCTCGGCCCGTTCCGCCTCGATCCCCTGGCCGCGGGCTCCGGTCATGAAACGTTCGCGCTGCTGCTCGATGATCTCCGGATTTTTTTTGCCCATGGCCCGGCGCAGGAGGTCCGCCTGGGCGAAATTGAAATTGCCCAGGCGTACGGCGATCTCCATGACCTGCTCCTGATAGACGATGGTTCCGTAGGTTTCGGCCAGGATGCCTTCCAGGGCCGGGTGGATGTAGGTGATGGGCAGGCGGCCCTGCTTGCGCTGGATGAATTCGTCGATCACGGCCATGGGGCCGGGCCGGTACAAGGCGGTGAGCGCGCAGATTTCCTGCAGGGATCTTGGTTTCAGGCGCCGCAGCAGGTCCCGCATGCCGGCGGATTCCAGCTGAAAAACTCCGACGGTCTGTCCTTCCCCCAGCAGTTTGAAGGTCGGTTCGTCGTCCAAGGGCAATTGTTCCAGTTCCAGGCGCTGGCCGCGGTGCCAGGAGATTTCCTCCAACGCGTCGGCAATGATCGACAAGGTGCGCAGCCCCAGGAAATCGATTTTCAGGAGCCCCAGCCGTTCGAGCGATTCCATGGGGTACTGGGTGGTCAGAGTGACGCCCCCGGGCGAAGCGGCCCCGCCGGCGCCCGAGCGCGCGCTTTTGGTCTGGCACAAGGGCACGAGTTCCATCAGGGGCTGGCGGGAAATGACCACGCCGGCGGCATGGGTGGATGCATGGCGCACCTGCCCTTCCAGGGTTTGCGCGATGTCCAGCAGCGTGCGCACGCGTGGGTCCCCCTGCGCCAGCTCCGACAGCTCCGGGACCTCCTCCAGCGCCCTCGCCAGGGTGATGTCAAGCTGGGGTGGAATCATCTTGGCCAGGCGGTCGACCTCTTCGTAGGGATAGGCCAGCACGCGGCCCACGTCCCGCACGGCGGCCTTGGCCGCCATGGTGCCGAAAGTGATGATCTGGGCCACGTTCTCCTGCCCGTACTTGCGGGTCACGTAGCGGATGACTTCCTCCCGCCCGGTGTCGGAAAAATCCACGTCAATGTCCGGCGGGCTGATGCGGTCGGGATTCAAAAACCGCTCGAAGATCAGGCCGTAGCGCAGGGGGTCGATGTCGGTGATGCCCAGCAAGTAGGCGACCAGCGAGCCGGCCGCGGACCCGCGGCCCGGGCCCACGGGAATGCCTTGTTCGCGGGCATAGCGGATGAAATCCCAGACGATGAGGAAATAGCCGGCATACCCCATCTGGCGGATGACCTCCAACTCGTGCCCCAGGCGTTCCCGCACGGCCGTATTGGCTTCCGGGTAACGCGCGGGCAGGGCTTGGTGGCACAACCAGGATAGATAGGCGTCCAACTCCTCCGGGGAGCCGGGAGTGAGCGCGCCGGGCAGGCGGCCGCGCGCCTCGGCCGGAAGCTCGTACCGCGGCAGCTGCAGAACGCTGGTCGGAATTTCCAGGTTGCAGCGCGTGGCGATCTCGTTGGCGTTGCTGCCGGCTTCCGGGATTTCCCGAAACAGGGTTTCCATCTCTTCCCCGCTTTTCAGGTAGAATTCCTTGCTCGGCAGGCGCAGGCGGTTTTCATCCTTGAAGTTGCAGTTCGTCTGCAGGCAGAGGAGCACGTCTTGGGCCAGGGCGTCCTCGCGCCGCAGGTAATGCACGTCGTTGGTCGCCACCACGGGCAGGTTCAATTCGCGCGACAGGTCCAGCAGTCCCCGGTTGACCGCGCCCTGCGCCGTCAAGCCCTGATCCATGAGTTCGAGGAAGAAATTGCCCGCGCCGAAAATCTGCAGGTACTCGTCGGCCCGCTGGCGCGCCAGAGGCATTTCGCCCTTCTGGACCAGCTGCGGAATCTCTCCCTGCAGGCAGGCGGACAACCCGATCAGCCCGGCGGCGTGCTTGGCCAGGACTTCCCGGTCGATGCGCGGGCGGTAATAAAATCCCTGCAGGAAGCCGATGGAAGCCAAGGCCACCAGGTTGCGGTAGCCCGCGTAGTCACGGGCCAGGAGCACGAGGTGGTTCGAGGCGTCTTTCATGCCGTGGTTGGAACGCTTGTCCAGCCGGGAGGCCGGCGCCACATAGGCTTCCATGCCGAGGATGGGCTTGACGCCGTGCTTGAGGCAGGTGTGGTAGAACTCGATCGCCCCGTAGAGGGCGCCGTGGTCCGTGAGCGCCAAGGCGGGCATTTTCAATTCACGGGCGCGCTGGATCAGGGCCGGCAGCTTGCAGGCCCCGTCCAACAGGGAATATTCGCTGTGAACGTGGAGGTGTACGAAGTTTCGAAAGGGCATCACGATTCCCGGGGCAGGCCGTCCGGCGTGGGACGGCAAATTGGGGAGGGCACGGCGGGCCGTGCCCCTCTCCCGGCAGGCGCGCCGGCATGGCCGCGCCTGAATTTATTTTTCCGGTTCCGAGCGGGACCCCATGATCTGCAACACGACCCGCCGCGTCCGCGGGCGCGTGTCGTGGTCGATGACGACCACTTGCTGCCAGGTCCCTAAAACGAGCTCTCCCGCCATGACGGGAATCGTCAGGGACGGCCCCAGCAGGCTGCTACGAAGGTGGGAACCGCCGTTGTCGTCGCCCCAGGTCCGGTGATGCGCCCAGTCGCGGCCGAAGGGCATGAGGCTTTCGAGGACCGCGCGGAGGTCGGTCTGGGATCCGGGTTCGAACTCCATGGTGGTGACCGAGGCCGTGGAGCCGGGAATGAATACCGTGGCCAGACCTTGGCGCAGGCCGCTGGCGCGCACCAGGGCTTGAACTTCCGGAGTGATGTCCTGCACGTCGTCCCGGCCGCGGGTGCGCAGGCTCAGTTCACGGGTCTGGATGCACCAGGGCGGGCTCCCGTCCCGAGTCTTGCCGGACATGGCTCACTCCCACTCGATGGTCGCCGGAGGCTTGGAGGAAATGTCCAGCACCACGCGGTTGATGCCTTGAACTTCGTTGATGATGCGGTTGGCCACGCGTCCCAGGAGTTCCTGCGGCAGATAGGCCCAGTCCGCGGTCATGGCATCCACGCTGGTGACGGCGCGCAGCGCGGCCACGTGCTCGTAGGTCCGCTCGTCGCCCATCACTCCCACGGACTTGACCGGCAGCAAAACCGTGAACGCCTGCCATAGCTGGCGGTAATACCCCGCGCGCTTGATTTCCTCGACGAACAACGCGTCCGCCCGGCGCAGCAGCGCCAGGCGTTCCGGCGTCACTTCGCCCAGGATCCGGATCGCCAGGCCCGGCCCCGGGAAGGGCTGGCGCCAGACCAAGTCCTCCGGCAGACCGAGCGTTTCACCCACCCGCCGCACCTCGTCCTTGAAAAGCTCCCGGAGGGGCTCCACCAGCCGGAACCGCATCTGGGCCGGCAGTCCGCCGACGTTGTGGTGCGATTTAATCGTGGCCGACGGTCCCTTCACCGACACGCTCTCGATGACGTCCGGATAGATCGTCCCCTGCGCCAAAAAATCAAACTGCCCGAGGCGCTGCGATTCGCGCTCGAAAACCTCGATGAACTTGGAGCCGATCCGCTTGCGCTTCTCCTCCGGGTCGGTCACTCCGGCCAGGGCCTCCAGGAATTCCCGGGCGGCATCGACCACCTCCAGGCGCAGGGCGTGGTGGCGGCGGAAGATTTCCGCCACCCGTTCGACCTCGCCCGCCCGGAGCAAGCCGTTGTCGATCAGCATGCAGGTCAGCTGCTTGCCCACGGCGCGGTCCAAGAGCGCGGCGGCGACGGAGGAATCCACGCCTCCCGAAAGGCCCAGCAGCACCCGGGCCCCGCCCACCTGGCTGCGGATGTCGGACACGGCCTGTTCAATGAACGCCGCAGGCGTCCACGAGCCCGAGCAGCCGCAGATGGCATACAGGAAATTTTCCAGGATGCGCGGGCCCTCGTCGGTGTGCCGCACCTCGGGATGGAACTGCAACCCGTAGACGGGGATTTCCTCCCCGGCGATGGCCGCCAGGGGCGCGTTGTCGGTGGACCCGATGACCTTGAACCGCGGAGGCAGGCCGGCCAGGCGGTCGCCGTGGCTCATCCAGACCTTGGTGCGGGCGCGCAAGCCCGCAAACAAGGGACTTGCCGGGTCGGGACACAGCTCGGCCGGGCCGTATTCACGCCGGGCCGAGGGTTCGACCTTCCCGCCCAGCACATGGGCGATCAGCTGCATACCATAGCAGATGCCGAGTACGGGCACGCCGGAGCGGAACAATTCCGCCCCGATCTGCGGCGCCCCGGCCGAGTAGACCGATGCCGGCCCCCCGGAAAGGATGATGCCCTTGGGTGCGAGTTCCCGGATTTTTTCCGCGGCGGCGTGGAAAGGATGGATTTCGCAGTAGGTTTTCAGCTCGCGTACGCGCCGGGCGATCAGCTGGGTGTACTGGGAGCCGAAATCGAGGATGAGAATGCTATCTTGCTGGGCCGTGCTCACTGTGCCTCTCCGGGAGTTGATGGCCGCCGCGGGCCGAGCCGAGCCGGTGTTGCCGCCCCGAGGCCGCGTCAGATTTCGCTGGGGGAACGGTAGTTGGGCGCCTCGTTGGTGATGACGATATCGTGGGGATGCCCTTCCCGCAGGGCGGCAAGGGAGACGCGGACGAATTTGGCCTTGCGCTGGAGTTCCTCCAGCGTGCGGGACCCGCAGTATCCCATGCCGGAACGCAAGCCCCCGATCAGCATGAAGACCGAGGCGGACAAGGGTCCGCGGTAGGGAACACGGCCCTCCACCCCTTCGGGCACCAGTTTCGCATCCTCCACCTCGGCCTGGAAATACCGCTCGCGCCCGCCCTTTTTCATGGAGGTCAGGGAGCCCATGCCGCGGTAGACCTTGAAGCTGCGCCCCTCCAAGATGACGATTTCTCCCGGGCTTTCGTCCGTGCCGGCGAACAGGTTCCCGATCATGACGGCGTTCGCCCCGGCGGCCAGGGCCTTGGTGATGTCGCCGGAATACTTGATGCCGCCGTCCGCGACGATCGGGACGCGGCCGCGCGCCGCCCGGGCGCAATCCTGAATGGCGGTGATCTGGGGAACACCCACGCCCGCGATCACGCGGGTGGTGCAAATGGAACCGGGGCCGATGCCGACTTTGACCGCGTCCGCGCCGGCCGTGATCAGGTCGCGGGTGGCCTCGGCCGTGGCCACGTTCCCGCCCATGACGTCCACCCGCGGGTAGTGGCGCTTGAGATCGCGGACCGCGGCCAGCACGTTGCGCGAATGGCCGTGGGCCGTGTCCACGCACAGGAGGTCCACGCCGGCCTCGACCAGCAGCCGGGCCCGCTCGGCCAGGTCTTTGCTCGGCCCGACGGCCGCGCCGACCCGCAGCCGCCCGTGCGCGTCCTTGCACGCGTGGGGGAAGCGCAGGCGCTTTTCGATATCCTTGATCGTGATCAGGCCGCGCAGCATGCCCTTGCCGTCCACGACCGGGAGTTTCTCGATGCGGTGCTTGTAGAGAATCTCCTCGGCCTGTTTGAGACCGGTGCCGATCGGGGCCGTCACGAGGCGTTCCTTGGTCATGACCTCGGAGATTTTTCGGTGAAAGTTCTTTTGGAAGCGGAGGTCGCGGTTGGTGAGGATGCCCACCAGCTTGCCGTTCTGCGTGATGGGTACGCCCGAGATGCGGAAGCGGGCCATGAGCTCGGCGGCCTCGGAAATCAGATGCTCCGGGCCGAGGGTGATGGGATTCAAGATCATGCCGCTCTCGGACCGTTTGACCTTGTCCACCTCTTCGGCCTGCCGCTCCGGGGACAGATTCTTGTGCAGAATGCCGAGTCCCCCCTCCTGGGCCAGGGCGATGGCCAGGCGGGATTCGGTAACGGTGTCCATGGCCGCGGAGACGATGGGAATGAAGAGTTCGATGCGCCGCGAGAGGCGGGTCCGGACGTCGGTCTGGTTGGCCAGAATTTCGGACTTGGCGGGTTTCAGCAATACATCGTCAAACGTCAAACCCAGAGAAACACTCTTGCCTGGGGAGGGCATAACCAGCCTCCTTGCGGGAAAAAGCCGCGCGCTGGCGCTCGCTGCGGGAATAGAGGCGGATGATAACAGAAGCCGCCGGAAAAGTCAAGCCGCTTCCGGCGCCGGCTAACCCGTTGCAGGCCCTATAAAAAAACGGCCCGGGCGGGATTGCGCCCGGGCCGTCCGCAGGGATTCCGGCGCGTGCCGGCGATCAATAATCCATGCCCCCGCCCATGCCCATGCCCGGCGGCATGCCGCCGGCCGGCGCTTCCTTCTTCTCCGGCTTGTCGGTGACCAGGCACTCCGTGGTGATCAGCATGGCCGCGATGGAAGCCGCATTCTGCAGGGCGGAACGGACGACCTTGGTGGGGTCGACCACGCCGGCCTTGACCAGATCCTCGTACTCGCCGCTGACGGCGTTCAAACCCACGCCCTTGGCTTCGCCCAGGACGCGGTTGACCACCACCGAGCCTTCATGGCCGGCGTTTTCGGCGATTTGCCGGATCGGCTCTTCCAGGGCGCGCCGGATGATTTCCACACCCACCTGTTCGTCCGGCGAACCCAGTTTGAGGTCTTTTAAAGCCGGCAGGGTGCGCAGCAGCGCCACTCCGCCGCCGGGAACGATTCCCTCCTCCACCGCCGAGCGGGTGGCGGCCAGGGCGTCGTCGACACGCAGTTTCTTTTCCTTCATTTCCACCTCCGTGGCGGCCCCGACCTTGATCACCGCCACGCCCCCGGCCAGCTTGGCCAGGCGTTCCTGGAGCTTTTCCTTGTCGTAGTCGGAATCGGTGTCGTCGATCTGCTTCTTGATCTGGGAGATGCGCTTGTCCAAATCCGACTTTTTTCCGGCGCCCTCCACGAGGGTGGTGTTCTCCTTGTCCACCGTCGTGCGCTTGGCCTTGCCCAAATCCGAAATGTTGACGTTTTCCAGTTTCAGGCCCAACTCCTCGGAGATGACCTGACCGCCGGTCAAGATGGCGATGTCCTCGAGCATGGCCTTGCGCCGGTCGCCGAACCCGGGGGCTTTCACGGCGCACACGTTCAGGGTGCCGCGAAGCTTATTGACCACCAGGGTGGCCAGGGCTTCGCCCTCGACGTCCTCGGCGATGATGAGGAGGGGTTTGCCCAGCTGCACGACTTTTTCCAGCACGGGCAGCAGGTCTTTCATGGCGCTGATTTTTTTGTCGTAGATGAGAATGTACGCGTCCTCCAGCACCGCTTCCATGCGTTCCGAGTTGGTCACGAAATACGCCGACACGTACCCGCGGTCGAACTGCATGCCCTCCACGACCTCCAGGGTCGTTTCCATGCTCTTGGCTTCCTCGGTCGTGATCACGCCGTCCCGGCCGACTTTCTCCATGGCCTCGGCGATCAGGTTGCCGAGCTCCGTGTCGTTGTTGGCCGAAATCGCGGCGACTTGGGCGATGTCTTCCTTGCCTTTCACCGGCGTGGACAGCTTCCGGATTTCCGCCACGACTTTTTCCGCGGCTTTTTCCATGCCGCGCTTGATGAACATGGGATTGGCGCCGGAGGTGACGTTCTTTAAGCCCTCGCGGATCATGGCCTGCGCCAGGACCGTGCCGCTGGTCGTGCCGTCGCCGGCCACATCATGCGTCTTGGTGGCGACTTCCTTGACCAGCTGGGCGCCCATGTTCTCATAGGGATCGTCCAGCTCGATTTCCTTGGCAATGGTCACGCCGTCGTTGGTGATGGTCGGCGCCCCGAACTTCTTGTCCAAGACCACGTTGCGTCCCTTGGGGCCCAAGGTGACGCGGACCGCATCCGCCAGCTTGTTCACCCCGTTGAGCAAAGCGCGGCGGCTTTCTTCGTGAAACATCAGCATTTTCGCCATAGTGCTTTTTCTCCTCCTTGCAGGTTGGTTGAACGCCGAAAATTCCGGTTAATTTTCCAGAATTCCGTAGATATCCTCTTCATGCATGATCATGTACTCTTCCTCGCCGAGTTTCACTTCGCTGCCGGCGTATTTGCCGTAGAGCACCTTGTCCCCGGCCTTGAGATTCATCGGAATCCGCTGGCCCTTGTCGTCCAGTTTGCCCGGGCCGACGGCGATGATCTCTCCTTCCTGCGGTTTCTCTTTGGCCGTATCCGGAATGATCAGGCCGCCTTTCTTCACTTCCTTTTCCTCGGCGGACTTCACCAGGACACGGTCTCCCAGGGGTTTCAACTTCATAATTTTCATCACTCTCCTCGCTTGAAGTGGGTAAATATTGATTAGCAGTCTGGGGTCAGGATTGCTAATTTTTTAAAGACGAATTATAGGACATGTGCCAGAAAATGCAATCAAAAAAATGAGTAAAATTCGGATATTTTTTGGCAATTTGGGCATGGGATAAAGAATGCCGGATTATTCCTGAACTTTTCTGAATATTGCTCGTTTTTTCAAGGTTTTTTGCGTGCCGGGGGAGGGGTTGCCGGCGTGGAATCCGGCAGGTACCTTGCCAGGAAAGCGAGCATGAACCCGGCAACGCGCATATATTCACGATCCATGGTCAGCACATGGTACGAATTCTGCAGCACATGTTGTTCCTTGACCTCGGAGCCTGCCCGGCGCATAAGATACGCCAAGCAGCCGGGTGGAATCACATGGTCCTCGCGGGATTGAATCCCCAGCAAGGGAGCGGTCACGCGGGCCAATTCCGGACGAACGGCTTTCCCGACCTGCAGAAACTCCCGCACGCTGTTCAGATGATACCGCGGATAGGCTCTCTCCGAACGCACCGGGTCCTTGACATCGTGCGTAATGTCCCCCCGCCAGGGGTGAAGGAGCCTGGCCAGCGGAAGCAGGCCAATCCGCCAGTCCCGCAGGTAAAGGGCCGGCGCCAAGGCAACGACGGCCGGCACGGGCCGGCGGCTCGCCACGTGCAGAGCCAGGACCGCGCCCATGGATAATCCCGCCACCGCCGGATAAGGGTAAGCCGCGGCCAGTTGATCCCAGGCAGCGAGGGCATGGTCCAGCCAGTCCCGGGCCGTTTTCCGGGCCAGGTCTTCGGGCGTGGTCCCGTGGCCGGGGAGCAGCGGCAGGGAAACCGAAAAACCCTCCGCGGCCAGGCGTTCGGCCACGGGCAGCAGGGACTCGGGGGAACTGTTGAAGCCGTGAATGAACAGGACGGCTCGGGCATTCCCGCCGGCCAGGAATTGGGGCCGCAAGCCCAGGGACGGAGCCGGTTCGTGCATTTCTGCCTCCAGAGCAACTCCGCGAACGCCCGGCGGGGTTTCGGTTCCGGACCGGGGAAAGTGCGGGATCCGGCCGCCCGGCCCGCGGGCGCCGGCGCGGTGATTTATTTGGATTTGTTCTTGAGAGAGCGGATCAATTCCATCAGGGTATTCACCGTGTCCTGGGTGAATTGCTTGCGGTCGAAAAAAGCCACCTGCCGGCCCTGTGCATCCACCAGTTCCAGGCCATCGTAGGCGTAAAATTCATAACGCCGGGTCAGGGTCTGGGCGACGCGCAGGAACAAGCGGGTGAATTCCGTGCGCAATTCGGCGGTGGCGAGGGTTTCAAAGGGCGGGGCGTCCGGGTGAAACCACAGGGTCAGGACGAACGTGCCCGAGGTCGGCGCGCGGCCGCCGGGACGGCTGGCGGGCACAAAGCGCCCCTCCACGTTCATGATCCCGAACAATTGTCCCAGCACGACGTTGATCTGGAGCTGCTGGCGCATCCTCTCCGCGATCTGCCGGGCGAGAAATTCGGGCAGGGAATAATCGGTCAGCTGCATCACCGGCCGCGGGGGGCCACCCGCCGCTTCGATGGGCCGAACCTCGATCAGCATGCGTTGAAAATAATCACTCCGGGAAATGTCATCCGTAAGCAGGCGGCGGATATCCTTGATGTAGCGGACAAAAGCGATCTGGACATTGGCGGCGAAATCCTGGGCCACGACCACGAAAAAATCATATTGAAATTCCGAGGACAGCGTTACCCGGGACACGGTCAGCATCACGTGTTCGATCCGGTCCAGGGCCTGCTCCGAGAGGGTCAGGTCGCTTTGCAGGAGGTCTTTGACCGGGATGAAGGCGCCGATGGTTTTACCCGCTGTTTTCACGGAAACCTGCACGTGGTATTCCTGCTCGCACATGCGGGCGATGGTCTGTTCGACATTGCCCTTGGGATAGGTGGCCGAACAACCCGACAAGACCAGTCCGGCCAGGATGGCGGTGAGGTGCCTGCGGGTCATCACGTTTCGGCGGGAGGGTCCTTCTTGGCCTGAGTTTTGCGCCGGACGGCTTTCGGCCGCGGAACCGCCTTCCGGCCTTCTTCCTCGCCCGACTCTTCCGGCGCCGGGTGCGCATCATCCTGCAGGGGTTCCGCAGAGCTCCGGACGGCTCCCGCGGGCACGGACGGCAGCGCGGGCACGGACGGGGCCGGCGACAGGGCCGGCGGATGTTTGCCGTACTCCCTGAAAATGGCGACGATTTGGTCGTAATCCAGTTCCTCGCGCTCCAGCAGTTCCCGGACAAAGCGCTCCACGATTTTCCAGTTCCGGCGCAGCACCTCCTCCGTCTCCGCGGAGGTCGCCTTGAGGATCTTCTCGGTCTCGGCGTTCAAGCGCTGCTTCAGCGACTCCGACACCTGCGCATCCGGCAGGGACCCAAAGTCGCCCAAAAAGCCGTTGCCGCCCATGCCGATCCGCCACACCATGCTGTGGGCCAGGGACATGGCCGCCTTGAAGTCCGAGGCCACGCCCGTGGAAGTCGTGCCGAAACGGATCTTTTCCGCCACGTAGCCGGCCAAGGACACCTTGATGTTGGCCATGATGGTCTGGCGGTCCATGAGAAACAGTTCGTCCCGCGGGGAATGATGGACCACGCCCAGGGTTTCGCCGCGCGAAATGATCGAGGCCTTGAATACGTCGTCCGTGGGATGCAGCAAGAAGAGGATCACCAAGTGCCCGGTCTCATGGTAGGCCACGCGCTCCCGCTCCTGGGGATTCATGACCTTGCGGTGTTCCACGCCCAGCTCGATGCGCTCGATGGCCTTGGTCAGATCCGAGTAGTCCACCAGTTCCTTGCCCTGGCGGGTGGCGATCAAGGCCGCTTCCTTGACGACATTTTCAATTTCGGCCGGGCTCTTGCCCACGGATTTTCGGGCCAGGTGCCCGATGTCGAGTTCCGGGTCGTGCTGGACCTGCGCCAGGTAATGGGCGAAGAGCTGTTCCCGCTCCTGCAGGTTGGGCCGGTCGATGAAGAGTTTGCGGTCGAAGCGGCCGGGACGCATCAGGGCGGCGTCCAGCACCCCTTCCGCCGCGTTGGTCGCGCCGATGACGATGATGTTCTCCGTGCGGGATTCCAAGCCGTCCATTTCCACCAGCAGCTGGTTCTGGGTGCTGTTGGTTTCCTCGCCGCCGCCCATGTAGCTGAAGGTCCGGCCGCGGCCGATCACCTCGATCTCATCGATGAAGACGATGCAGGCGCCCTCGGCGTAGGCCAGCCGCTTGGCCTGTTTGAAAAGCTTGCGCACCCGCGAGGCCCCGACGCCGACGAAAACCTCGACGAACTCCGACCCGGCCACCGACAGAAAGGGAATCTTGGCTTCCGTGGCGATCGCTTTGGCCAGCATGGTCTTGCCGCAACCGGGCGGGCCGACCATGAGAATGCCGCGCAGGATCTTGCCCCCGATGGCTTTCAGCCGGGAGCGGTCGCGGATCAACTGCACGACCTCCCACGCCTCCCGTTTGGCCTGTTCCAAGCCGATGACGTCCGAAAATTTCACATTGACGTAGGAGGACTTCACCTTGGACTTCTTCATCCGCGAGAAACCGCCGCGAAACACGGTCATGTAGAGGTAGACGAAGACCACGGCGTTCAAGGCCGTCATGAGCAGCTGCAGCGGCAGGGTGGCCAGGGTCAGGTTCAGATAAAATGATTCCAGTGAAGCCAGGCCGACGATGGTGAAAAAAATCAGCAAAACCACCGCGCTGATGATCAACAACTTCACCCAATTGTCCAGCAACCATACTTTAATACGACGATACATCATGAATAGGGACTCCCTTGCCCTGTTGCGTCAGAACGGATGGCGGACATTGACTAACGTGGTTTAGACCGCCTGATCCGTCGTCTGGTTCTGCCTGCGTTGTGCCGGATCAAGCCCCCGCGCGCTGCTGCCTCCCGCTCCGTGACTTGACCGCCAGGCTTGGGCCTTTGGGGGGCTTGAAACAGGGCAGGCTGACCCAGCAGCCGGATGCATCCCGCTGACCGTCAGGCGGCAGGAGAAGAGGTTTCCTGGGAGACCGTCTGGTCTGCCAGCCTCTGGGTCAAAACCACTATTTTGATGGCGCTCTTGCGTTCACCGTCCAGCTCGAGATGAATGAATTCGGGCCTGAAGGTCAGATCAATCCTGTCGTCGTTCAGGTAGGACCTGGAAATCGTGATGGCCTTGATGGCCTGGTTGACGCTTTGCGGCCCCATGGCCACGATTTCAATGTCCTTGCCTTCCCGGATATTGTTGGCGATGGCGCCGGCTACGGTGGCGGGGTTGCTTTTTCCTGCGACTTTAAGTGTGAGCAGCGGCATCTTGGTGTCTCCTTTGCGACGAAATATACCGGTGGATATCCGGCCGCCTTGTAGGTAACGTGTCAAATCTAGTATAGCATACTCACGCGACTATTGCAAATCAGGCTGTTTTTTAAGGCTTTTATTTATTCGCCGGGAGGAGTGGGCCAGGGCATAGACCTCGCGGCGGTTCAACCCCCTTTCCCGGGCGGCGCTGGCCACGGCCTGGTTCAAACTGCAGCCTTCGGCCTGTAAGCGGGCCAAATGGTCTTCCAGGCTTTCCGGCCTGCACTCCGCCGGGCTTGCGGTCGCGCCCGAAACCACCAGGGTGTATTCCCCGCGGGGTTCGAGCTTCTCGGCCGAGGTTCTCAACTCCGCAAGGGTGCCGCCCGCATATTCTTCAAAGCGCTTGGTCATTTCGCGGCACAGTACGGCAGGCCGTCCTTCCCCTAAGGCTTCCTCGGCATCGCGCAGGGTTTCCGGCAGCCGGTGGGGTGAAAGAAAAAACACCAGGATCTCGGGGCGGTCTTTCAGCGCCTGGAGCTGCCGCCGGCGGGCGGAGGAACGGGCCTCCAAAAAGCCATGAAAGGAAAAGGCCGGGCCGGAAATCCCGGAACCCGCCAGGGCCGCGAGCAGGGCCGAGGGTCCGGGCACGACTTCGACGGGAATGCCCTGCCGGCGGGCTTCGCCGACGAGCAGGGCTCCGGGATCCGATACCGCCGGTGTCCCGGCGTCCGTCACGAGCGCCACCTTTTGCCCGCTGTGCAGCTTGTGCAGCAAGGGGGCCAGACGCCGGCGTTCCACATCCTTGTAATAACTGATCACGGGTGTCGGGATGCGGTAGTGACTCAGCAGTTTGCCGGTACGCCGCGTATCCTCGGCCGCGATGACATCCGCTTCCTTGAGCACGCGCAGGGCGCGCAGGGTGATATCCTCCAGATTGCCGATGGGGGTCGCCACCAGGGATAACTTGCCGGGGCCCGGCACGGCGGCGGGGTTCATCGGGCGGTGGGGGTGCTCCGCCCCCTGGACTGTAAATACCGGTTCACCAGGCTGAGCTGGGTCCACAGCTTGGACAATTCTTCCGGCCCGAGATTGCCTTGCGCGGCGATTTCCTGAAGGACCTCAAGCATGAACCGGAGCTGCCCGGCGGCTGCCGCATCCAAAGCCGGATGCGCGCCGAGCCTCCGGACGCCGCGGACTACCTGCACGAGCTGGCGGTAGTCCGCCTGCGTGAATTTCATCTGCGCCAGGTTCAGTTGCTCTTCGGCCGTGGTCGCGGCCGCGACCACTGAGGTTTGTAAAAAGCGGACTCGATGCGTTTGAAAGATGACCACGATGGCCGCGATCAACAGGAACACGATGCCCAGGCCGACCCACAGCCATTTCAAGTTGAGCCCCGCCCCGCCGGACCGCGGGGCGGGCATTTTCTGCGCGTGGCGGCGTTCCAGTTTCGCGCGTTGTTTCTTCCCCATGTCTCCCCCTTGGCGGACCGTCCCGGCACGAATCCCGGGACTAGGCCCGGCGCGAGGTTTCCGGCGCCCAGATTTTGGGCGCGTACGCGGACACGGCTTCCGGCCAGGCGGGCTGGGAGCCTCGCACGGCGGCCGCCTTCAATTGCCGGTACAAGCGCCGGATTTTTTCCTCCCCCAGACCCAGTTCCAGCAGCCGGGCCAGCGACAGTTTGATGTCCACAATTTGGTAGAGCAGGAGGTCCGTCTCGGCCGGTGTCAGCCCGATGGGAGCCGCACGGCCCGCTTCCTCAAACCCGGCGTTCACCGGGCCTGGAAAACGCAGGCCGCGGGCCAGTTGCGCCACCTGGCTGTGGTACAAATCCCCCAGCGGGCACAGGACCGGCACGCCCGGATCCTCGAGACTGCTCTCTCCCAGCAGGCGCTGGCTCTTGTTGGTGCTTGCCGCCAGCCAGGCGCCGCTGGCATACGCGATGTCGGCCAAGGCCGCCAGCCGCACCTGCCCGCGACGCAGCCGGCGCCGCTGGATTTCGCTCGCTTGGATCCGCCCCAGGACCGTTTCCAGCTGCGGGCGCAGATCCAGGATTTCCAAGGCACAGCGCAAATGCGCGGCCAGTGCTGCGGCCCGCTCCCGCTCGGCCGGGTTTTGCGGTTCGGCTTCCAGGCAAAAATACAGGGCCACCTTCTGGCTTCCCAAGGCCTGCACGGCCAGGGCGGCAACGACGGCCGAATTCAAATCCCCGGACAGTCCGAGCACGGCCAGGTTTATCCCGGAGTCGCGGTTCTGCTGATGAAAAAAGTCCGAAATGATGCGCCGGGCCCGTTCCGCATCCACGTCAGGGAATTTGAGCCCGTGATAGGCCGGGGTATTCCCCCGGGTCGGCGCCGCGTCGACGCACTCGGCGGCAGGTGGTGCGGCCGGACCCCCGGAACCCGAGGCCGGCAGGCCCCCGGTGTTCACGCCGGGCTCCCCGGCCGGTGAAACGGCCGCCTCCCGGGATTCGCCGGTGGGCTCCGAAACGGCTACGGCTGCAGGGGCCGGCGCCGCCAGGTTGCCGGGCGCGGCCGTCTGGCCGGCGGAAATTTCACCCGCGCCGGCTCCGGTGCGGCGGCGGTGTCTGCGCCCGCCCCGGCGACGGCGCCTCTTTTTCTGGATCCCGGCGGCCGCAGCGGCCTGCGGCTCCGGCGCCGGCGGAATCTCTTCGGCGGAGGGCTGGAACTCGGCTTGCTCCGCCACGGCCGCCGGAACCTCCGCGTCGTCTGCGGGCGGCTGCACGGGCTCCCCGGTTGGGGCGCCGGGCACACCGGGCTGCGCGGATACCGGGCCGGTTTGCGGGCGGCGATGTCCGGATCTCCTGCGCCGGCGTCTTTTCTTCCGGCGCACGGGTTGGCCCGCCGCGGCCGGCTCCGTGGCCACGGGGTCGGTCGCCGCTGTTTTGTCTTCAGGATCGCTCATAGAATCTCCTTGGCTTGTCGCCTGGCATTCTCCAAGATTTCCCGCAAGGGGAGGCCGGTCCGCTGGGCACAGACCTTGGCATCCTCGAATTCCGGGGAGAGGGTTACGGGTTTGCCCCCGAAGTAACCGACTTTCACCCTGAGGCGTTGTCCCCGGATCCGGAGCCTCAGGGTCTTGCGCGTCAGGACCATCCGTTGCTGGCGGTCCAGGCGCAGTCCCAGAGTCGGCGTTTCGCGGAACAGCACTTCCGCCAGTCCGGCGGCCTGCTCCGGCTTGCAAAGGATCTCGCAACGCGTGCCGATTCTGCCTTTCTTCATGAACAGGGCCTGCAGCGTCACGTCCAAAGCTCCCTGCGCCAACAGCAGCTCTTGGGCGTAGGCCAGCACCTGGGGCGCGGCGTCGTCAAGGGTGGCGGTCAGCACCGCCACCTCGTCGCTTTCCGTCGGACCGGCCGCCGGATGCCGGGTTTCGCCCAGCCAGATCCGCAGGACATTCGGAAAATCCGGCCAGTCGCGTTCGCCCGCACCGTACCCCACGGCCTCCAGCCTGGCGCCGGGCCAGGCCGGCCGGGAGTCGGCCAGGGACGCCAAGAGGGCCGCGCCCGTGGGCGTGGCATGCTCTCCCAGGGGCCCGTCGCGGAAGATTTCGTATCCCTGCAGGAGTGCCAGCGTCGCGGGCGCCGGCACCGGCAAGGTTCCATGCCGGCTTCCGGTCAGACCGCCCCCGACATTGATCCGGGCCGTGTACAGGCGCTCGATGTGCAGGCGTTCCAAGGCGGAGCATACGCCCACCACGTCCGCCAGGGCATCCAGGGCGCCGACCTCGTGGAAATGCACCCGTTCCAGCGGAAGCCGGTGGACTTCGGCTTCGGCGCGGGCCAGCCGCGTAAAGACCGCCGCGGCCCGCCGGCGCACGGCCGGGGTCAGCGCGGAATGGCCCAGAAGACGCCGGATATCCCGCAGGTTCCGGGCTTCATGGGGCTGGCGGGGCAGGCGGATCAGGGCCCGGCTCGCGGACAACGGACCGCGCCTGACCCGCCGGCGCGCCACGCGCAAGCCGGCGATCCGCAACGCCTTCAGGTCGGCGTTGAGGTGGTCCAGGGAAAGCCCCAGGTCCAGCAAGGCCCCGAGAAACATGTCTCCGGAGATGCCGGCGAACGGATCCAGCCACAAGGCCCTCACGGGAGGCGCGCTCCCAACCGGTTGATGAGCCCGGCGCAGAGTCCGGCGCTGAAGCCGTTGTCGATGTTGACCGTCAACACGTTGGGGCTGCAGGTGCTCAACATGGCCGCCAGGGCGGTCAATCCGCGCCAGGCGACGCCGTAGCCCACGGAGGTCGGAACCGCGATCACCGGGCACGGAACCAGGCCGCCCACAACCGACGGCAAGGCACCCTCCATGCCCGCCGCCACGATGGCGCAGCGCGCCCGGGACAGGCGGGAATAGTGGACCAGGAGCCGGTGGATCCCGGCCACACCGACATCGTAGATTTTTTCCACCCGTGCCCCCATCCAGGCGGCGGCCACCGCCGCTTCCTCGGCAACGGGAATATCCGCCGTACCCGCGGTCAGCACCGCCACCCGCCCCGCGGGCGCGGGCGGCCGGTGTCGGGACACCACGGCGCAGCGGGCCCGGGTGTGATAACGCACGGGCAGGCCGGCGGTGCGGAGCGCCCGCACGGCCGGGGCGCCGACGCGGGTGATCAGGGCCGTGCCCGACTGGCGCCACAGGGTCCGGCTGATGGCCACAATCTGGGCCTGGGACTTGCCCTCCCCGAAAACCACCTCGGGAAAACCCTGGCGCAGATGCCGGTGATGATCCACCTTGACGAATTCCAGGTTTTCGAACGGCAGGCGCTTGAGGGCGGCGACGGCCCCGGCTACCGAGATTTGCCGGCGGGCGACCTTCGTCAGCAGGGCGTGCAATCGCGTCGGATGCATGGGGCGCGGCTAGTAGCCGAGGCCTTCCAGTGTCTGCAGATTCTGCTTGGCCGTTTCGCCGCCGGGGTCCAGCCGCAGCGCCTGCTCCCATTCCTGGCGTGCGCGCACATAGCGGCCCTGCTGAAAACAGGCCGTGCCCCAGTTCGTGTGCAGGGCCGGCATCTGGGGATCGAGGCTCGCCGCCTGCTCAAAGGCCGTGATGGCCTCGTCGAGCTGTCCGTCCTTGAGATAGGCGCTGCCCAGGTTGTTGTAGGCCGCGGCGTCGCGCGGCAGGAGCCGCAGCACCTGCTGGAATTGCAAAATGGACTCGTTGTATTTTCCCTGCCGGTAATAGGTCAGCCCCAAGGACCGGTGCATTTCCGCATCCTGGGGCTGGGTCTGGACCAACTGCTGGAACTGCTGTTCCGCCTGCGCGTCTTCGCCCTGGTCGCTGTATAATTTTCCGAGCTCGGCGCGGGCCTCGACATAGTCGGGATTGATCTCCAGCGCCTTTTGCCAGGATTCATAGGCGTCGCTGACCTTGCCGGCGTCCCGGTAGGCGGATCCGCGCCGGAAATAGGCCTGGGCCGCAAGCAGGCGGATCTCGGGGTCCTTGGGATCCATGGCATAGGCGCGTTTCGCGGCTTGGAAGGATTCATCGGCCATGCCCTTGGCCGCGAGGGCCTTGGACAGTTCGGCCTGGATTTGAGCCCGCTTCGGTTCGGCCTGCGCCGCCTGGGATAAAGCGGCGATCGCCTCGTCATAACGCCCCTGCGCGGACAAGGCTTGACCGCGTTGCAGCTGGCCGCCCAAGGAGGCACATCCGGCCAGCAGCACGAGGCCCAGGCCCGTGGTGAAGAATCTTGCCATCGCCGGCTCCCGCTGGAAAGTCGCCGCTGCCGGACAGCGGCGGGGCCGGACTCCGGGGAAATTCCCGGGCCGGTCTTCGATAACGGTAGCAAATCCCCTGGCCCTTGTCAAGAAAGGGCGCCTCGCTCCAAGGCCTGCAGGATGCCCAGGAAGGCCGTTTCCGTTTCGCAGGCATTGATCCGGCGCCGCGCCTCCGCCGCGCCCGCGAGTCCCTTCAGGTACCAGGCCGAGTGTTTGCGCATTTCCAGGCGGGCCGTGCGTTCCCCCTTCAGTGCGCGCAGGCCTGCAAAGTGTTCCCGGATCAGTCCGGCCCGCTCCCGCCTGCCGGGTTCCGGCAATTCCACGCCCGTGTCCAGGTAATGCCGGATGTGCGCAAACACCCACGGACGGCCCAAAGCGCCGCGCCCCACCATCACGGCCTGGCAGCCGGTCTCGGCCAGCATGCGCGCCGCATCCGCACCGGTCACAACGTCGCCGTTGCCGATGACGGGCAGGCCGACCGCGCGGGTCACGGCGGCGATCACGTCCCATTGGGCCTCCCCGCCGAAGCGCTGGGCGCGGGTGCGCGCGTGCACCGTGACCGCGGCCGCGCCGGCATCCTGCGCGCGCCGCGCGATCTCGGCGGCGTTGATCCGGTCTTCGTCCCAGCCGGCGCGGATCTTGACCGTGACCGGCCGCGGGCAGCGCCGCGCGCAGGCCGCCACGATCGCCTGCAGAAGCTCCGGCGTCTTCAGCAGGGCCGCGCCGCCGTTGTGCCGCACCACCTTGGGCACCGGGCAGCCGAAATTCAAATCCACGAGATCCGCCCCGGCTTCGGCCAGGCGCAGGCTGGCTTCGGCCATGGCATCCGGATCGGCGCCGAAAAGTTGAAAGGCCACCGGCCGCTCCTCCGGGTCCGAGGCCAGCATGCGCCAGGTATTGGGCTGTTTGCGGATCAGGCCGTGGCAGCTCAGCATTTCGGAAAAAACCAGGGCCGCGCCCTGGCGCCGGCAGAGCAAGCGAAAGGGCAGGTTGCCCACCCCCGCCAAGGGGGCCAGCACGGCCACACCGTCAAGCTGGAGCGTACCGATGGTCAGGTTGGGGACCCGGTGCATGCGAGGCGCCTTCTAGGTGGATGGATTCCTCCCCCGGAACGGGGAGGGTTTTTTTAGTCCAGTTCGAGGTACGGCACGGCCGGCAGATCCCAGGCGGAACGCTCCCCGGCCGCCAAATGCCGGACGCCGGCCAAGGCAATCATGGCGGCGTTATCCGTGCACCATTCCCGCGCGGGAACAAAAAACGGCACTCCCGCCCCGGCGGCCGCGCGGGACAGCGCGCGCCGGAGCGGCTCGTTCGCGGCCACGCCGCCGGTCAAGGCCAGGGCGCGGGCGCCCGTGTCCTGCACGGCCCGCAGGGCCTTGGCCACCAAGTCTTCCACCACGGCCTGTTGAAAAGCCGCCGCCACCTCGCCCGCGTCCACGGTTTCCCCCCGGGCCGCGGCCGCCTGCAGGTAATACCGCACCGCGGTCTTGATGCCGGAAAACGAAAAGGCCAAGGTGCCGTCCTTCATGCGGGCCGAGGTAAAACGCAGGAACCCGGGCTCTTTTCCCCCGGCCGCGTCCTGAATGGCCGGCCCGCCCGGATACGGCAGGCCCAGCAGTTTGGCGACCTTGTCGAAAGCCTCCCCCACGGCGTCGTCCCGCGTCCGCGCCAGCAGGCGGTAGGCGGGTTCGCCGGAGGACACCCGATACAGGTTGGTGTGCCCGCCGGAGGCCACCAGGCCGATGAAGGGACGCGGCAGCGGAGCGGTGCCCAGCTCCGCGGACAGCAAGTGCCCTTCCAGATGGTTTACGCCCACCCAGGGCAGGTCCCGCGCCCAGGCCGCGGTTTTGGCGAAGGTGAGGCCGACCAGCAGGGAACCCATGAGTCCGGGCCCGCGGGTCACGGCGATGCCGCCCAGCCCTTCCCAGGACACTCCCGCCCGCACCAGCGCCTGCTCCACGACGCCCGGCAGCAACCGCAGATGCTGGCGCGAGGCCAGCTCGGGCACGACGCCGCCGAAGGGCGCGTGCACCTCCATCTGGGAGGCCACCACCGAGGACAGGATTTCCCCCTCGGCCGTGACCACCGCCGCGGCCGTTTCGTCGCAAGACGTTTCGATTCCCAGGATTTTCACGTCGTCTCCCCGCCGCACCGGGCCGCGGATCCCCTTCTCATCCCCGCGCGCCGTAAAACAAGAGCACCACGTCCCCGGATTTCCGGAGGCGTGGTGCTAACCAGGGCGGCCGCGGACGGCCCGGGGTGCGACCCGCGCTCTTACTTCTGGTAGCGCCGGGCGATCTTGATGGCGTCCAGCGCCAGCTGCACCTGGGGATCGCCCTCCAGCTGCACGCGGTTGGCCGCGTCCTTGCCCTTGAGAATGAGGGCCAGCTCCTGGCGGATGCGGTTCAAGATGAAGCTCTGGTCCTCGTTGAAATCCACTTCCTTGAGGTCCACGTGCTGGTCCTTGAGCCACTTGAGGAAAGTCTCGGCCAGCTTTTCATCCCGCGTTTTGGGCTTGAGCTTTTCCCAGGACTGCTCCGATACTTTCACGACGCCGTTGTTCTTCGTCTCCGGCTCCTCGCCGCCGGGATTGAGCTTGAGGTAATAGCGCGCGAATTCCGTGAAGCGGTTGTCCTGGTTGAGCTTCAAGGTGAACTCGTTGGGCTTGAAGGCCTCCATCTCCAGGTCGGGGGTAATGCCGTTGCCGTGGATCATCTGCCCCTTGGGGGTCAGGTAGCGAGCGGTCGTGATGCGCAGGGCGGAACCGTCGTTTAAGGGGATGATGGTCTGCACGGAGCCCTTGCCGAAGGTCTTTTTTCCCACGAGCACGCCCACCCCCCAGTCCTGCACCGCGCCGGCCACGATTTCCGAAGCGGAGGCCGAACCCTGGTTTACCAGCACCGAAAGCGGCCCGGCGTGGTAGGGATTCTTGGAGGTGGAGAAAAAGCGCATGTTCTGGGCCTGGTTGCGGCCCTCCGTGTACACCAGGAGTTTCCCCTGGGGAATGAAGAATTCCGCGATTTCGGCGGCCTTGTTCAGCAGGCCCCCGGGGTTGTTGCGCAAATCGAGAATCAGGCCCTGCATGCCGCGGCTGGTCAGATCTTTCATGGCCTTGTCGAAATCCACGGTGGTATTCTCCATGAATTCCGTGACGCGGATGTAGCCCACGTTGTCCTCGAGCATGTCGTAGCGCACGGAGCGGATCTTGATGATGTCGCGGACGATCGGGACATCAATCCACTCGTCCGCGCCCGCGCGGCGGATGGTCAGGACGCACTTGGTTCCCTTGGGGCCGCGCATCTTATGCACCGCGTCCATGATGTCGATGCCCTCGGTACTCGCCCCGTCAATCTTCATGATCATGTCACCGGCCTGGATGCCGGCCCGGTCCGCGGGCGTGCCGTCAATGGGGGAGATGATGGTGAGCTGGTTGTCGCGGATGGCGATCTCGATGCCCAGGCCGCCGAAGGAGCCCTGCGTCGCCTGTTTCATGTCCTTGAAGCTCTGCGGATCCATGAACTGGCTGTAGGGATCGAGTTCACCCACCATGCCCTTGATGGCGCCGTAAACCAGCTCTTTTTGCTTGACCTTCTCCTGGTCCACGTAATTGTCGCGGATGAGCGCCATGGACTGGATCAGGGGCCGCAGGCTCTCGTAGACATCGTCGGTGAGCGTCTGCTCGTCGGCGCTGGAGCGCGATTCGCCCGACAGCCAGCCTCCGAAGAATCCCAGCAGGGACAGCAGCAGGACCGCGGAACCGATCCAAATATACTTCTTGAACTTAGTCATGAAACAACCTCCTGTGACCGCACCCAGCCGGGGGGACGGATCGTCACCGCCGCAACCATGCCAGCGGATTCAAGGCTTTGCCTTTTTGGCGGATTTCGAAATACAGGGCCGGACCCTTCCACGTGCCGGAGTCGCCCAGCGTGCCGATGACCTGTTCGGCGGCCACGGTGTCGCCTTCGCTGACCAGGATTTTGGCCAGGTACCCGTAGATGGTATTGAAGCCGTGGCCATGGTCCAGGATGATCATGCGACCGTAGCCTTCAAACCATTCGGCGAACAAGACGCGGCCGGGCGCCACGGCGATGACATTCTGACCGATCGTTCCGGCGATGTCAATTCCTTTGTTATACAGGTACGTATTGAAGCGCGGGTGGCGCACTTTGCCGAAATAGGAAGTAATGCGGCCGCGGGTCGGCCAGGGCAGATTTTTCTGCCCTTGCGCGAAAACCCCGGCCGCGCCCTGCCGTGCCCGGGCCATGGCTGCCGCCTTGGCCTCCAATTGCTTCACCAGCGAGCTCAAGCGCCGGGAGGCCGCCGACAATTCGGCCACGGCCCGTTCGTGTTCACCACGCTCGGTCCGCACCTTATTCAGCATTCTTTTCCGTTGCTTTTTCTGACCCTGAATTCTCTTCAGGGTTCTGAGGGAATCGGCTTTCAACCGGCGGGCCTGGCCCTCGCGCTGCACCAGCAACTGCCGCTGCTGCCCGAGTTCGTGGCGGGTGGCGCGCAGCCGCTCCACCCAAAAGGCGTTTTGGCTGGCTAAAATATGAAAGAATTTCAGGCGGGCCAAGGCCTCGGCCAAGGACCGCGACTGCACCAGGGTTCGCCAGAATCCCCGGCTGCCCTCGCGGTACAGAAGGCGCAAGCGCGCCGCCAAGGAGGCCTGCAGCGCCTGGAGCGTTTCCTCGGTCTGGCCGATCTGTGCGCGCAGGCTTTCCAGGCTGTTCTGCACCAGCGCCAGGTTGCGTTCGTTTTCCCCGTATCGCTCCTCCGCCTCCGCGATCCGCTGGTCCGCGGCTTGGAGCTCGCGGAGGATGGAACGTTCGCGCTTCTTTTGCTGGCGGACCTGCCGCTTGTGCACCCGCAGCCGCTGCTGCACGGCCTGCAGGTCCTGCTGTTCGCGCTTCAGGTTCTGCCGGTACTGCTGCAGCCGGTCCTGGGCGGCCTGATTTTCCGCGGCGCACGCGCCGGCGACCAGGCAGGCGGACAGGAGAACGGCCCCGGCGACCGCGGCCAGCCTGCGCGGCGCGCGCGCGGGCACGCCGCCCGCCGGGCTAGGCTGCCGGGTGCGCATGCTGTCGCGACGCCCGCCGCGGCGTCATTCGCGCAATTCCCTGCCGACGGAAACCAGGCTGCCGGCCAAACCCAGGAGCGCTCCGGCCACAACCAAACCCCCGGTCGCCAGCAGGGCCGCCTGGGACGCCCAGGGCGGCAACCAGGCGTTCAGGTTAAGACCCATGTCCTGCCAGGAATAATGCGCCAGGATCTGCCAAATCAGGAAGAGCAGCAAGGAGGCCAGCAGGCCGCTGGCCATGCCCTGAACCATGCCCCAGATCAGGAAGGGCCCGCGGATGAACCACGGCGTGGCGCCGATGATGCGCAAAATGCTGATCTCCTCCCGGTGGGCGAACACCATCAGGCTGATGATGTTGCCGATAATGATGACCGCGGCCGCCATGAGGCTGATGGTCAGGATCAGGACCGCCAAGCGGACCAAGGCCAGGGCCTTGAGCAGGCGGTTGGCGTCCGTGCCGCCGTAGGCGATCTCATCCACGCCCGGCTGGGCCCGCACCCAGGCGGCAAAACGCTCTACGTTCTCGGGCGTTTTTTCCGCCAGCTGCACCCGCACGGAGGCCGGCAGCGGATTTCCGCCCAGCACTTCCAGGAAGCGCCGCAGCTCGGGGTCGCGGCCGAATTCCGCCAGGGCGTCCTCCCGCGAGCGGTATTCCACGCCCGTCACCTGCGGATGGTTCCGAAGCTTCTCCAAAAAAGCCTCCTGGACCGGGGCCTCGATCCGGTCGTTTAAAAAAACCACGATTTCAACCTTGGCTTCCACGAACTGCGTCAGGCGGTAGATGCCGATTTCGATCGCGGCCACGATTCCCAGGGCCATCAGGGCCATGCTGATGGAGCCCAGGGAGATCAGGTTCAACCGCTTGGAGCGGGTAAAGTACCGGAAGGCCTCGCGGAACAAAAAAGGGCTCACCACTTGGTCCTTTCGCCGCGCATCACGCCCTTGTCCAGGAAGATGGCGCGTTTGCGCAGTTTCTGGATGAAGTTGAGGTTGTGCGTCGTGCACACCACCGTGGTGCCCGCCTCGGCCATGGACTTGAGCAGCTGCATGACCTCCCAGCCCGTGGTGAAGTCCAGGTTGCCCGTCGGCTCGTCGGCCAGGAGCAGCGGCGGGTCGTGGACGATGGCCCGCGCCAGCACCACCCGCTGCATCTCGCCGCCGGAAAGGTGCCAGGGCCGCTGATGGCGCTTGGCGGCCAGGCCGACTTTTTCCAGGGCCCGGTTGACTTCCCGCTGGATCGTCTTGCCCTTGTCCCCCATCACGTGCAGGGCCAGGGCCACGTTCTCAAAAACCGTGCGGTCATAGAGGAGCTTGAAGTCCTGAAAAACCACGCCGATGCGGCGGCGGAAGAACGGGAGCTGCCGGGGCTTGAGTTTGGCCACATTCTGGTCTTCGACAATGACCTGGCCGCGGGTGGGCAGGATCTCCCGGAAGATCAGCCGGATCAGGGTGCTCTTGCCGGCGCCGGACGGTCCCGTGATCATGACGAATTCCCCGCGCCCGATCTGCAGACTGACGTCGCGCAGGGCCTTGAATTCGTTTTGATAGGTCATGAAGACTTGGTGAAATTGAATCAAGGGAACCCGCCTTCCGGGAATTGCTTCAATTATAAATCCCGCCGCAGGCCGGCGTCAATCTCGCCCCCGCCTCTTTTCGCGCCCGGGCCGCAAGTTTTTCGCCGCCGCCCGGGTAAAAAAATGCTATGATGGCGCGAAAATTTTCCCGCTGGCCCTCCTGCGGGAGCCTGTTCGGAGGACCGCACATGCCGTTCCGCCTGACCGAATCAAGTCATCCTTCCCGCACCGCGCGCGGGCGGCGGGCCGCACGCCCGTCCGCAAGCCTGGCGCGGACCCGGATCGGGATCGCGGCGGCCGTCTTGGCCGCGGCCTGGCTGTCCGCTCCGAACGCGGACGCCTCGGCGTACACGGTCACGGTCACGAAGCAATCCGAACAGCCGGCGCAAACCAGCCTGCAACCCGTCGGCGAAGCCACGCCGCCCGCGCCCGAGGCCTCCGCCAATACGACCCCGGCCGGCGGGCCCGCAACGCCCCTGGCCGTCCAAAATCCCTCGCCGCCCGGCGATGCCACCCGCATCCGGGTGATCCAGGCCCCTGGCCCGGAACCGGGCAGGCGCCGGGAGGGGTATGCGTACACCGAAGGCCCGCTCAATGCCCTGCTCGGCTTGTCCGACATCGGCCTGTACGGGGGATACGAGTATTGGACCGCCCCGCTGACCACGTCTTTTTTTTCCGCGCAGGACCGCTGGTGGGCGGGGCGGCCCGCATTCCAGTTGGGAGGCGGGGGCGTGTCTTTCAACCTCCCCCTGTTTCCCTTTCTCGAAATCGAGCCCAAAGCCGGCCTGTGGTTCGGCGGCCAGTCCCGTGAAGCCAGACGCCCCTCGGGGACCGCGCGGGAATCCCTGGCCTATCGCGCCTGGGAATACGGCCTGGACTTCATCCTGCCGCTGCTGCGGCCGGGTTTCCTGCAGCTGGGATTGAGCGGTCGCTCCTTGAGCACGACCGTTGATCTGGAGACCGATGTGCCGGCCTTTACCTACGAGGGCTTTCTGCTGGACAACGCCGTGGCGACCGAGTTGTCCGTAGGCGCCGGGCTGGTCTCTCCTGCCGATTGGCCCCTGCGTTTGCGGCTGGGGATCGTCGGTTTCTACCAGTTCGCGGACTTCGGCGACAGCCGGGGCCTGCGCATCTATTTCGCGGCCCACATCCGCCGTTGGCACTGAACCCGCGGACGACCCGCGTCCGCTCCGGCAAGTCCCGGACTTCCGCCTGGGTGCTAGGCCGGCCGGGCATCCAAGGCCAGCAGAAAATCCCGCACGCCCTGTTCCGCCCGGTTCCGCAAGCCTTCACTTTGCCGTTCGGCCGCGTCCCGGAACTGCGGCCACGCCGGCAGGTGGGAGGCGAAGCTGGCCGCGGGATCGGTGCCGTCCAGCAGCGGCTGCTCCAAGTCCCGCAGGAGCTGCCGCAGTTTCGGATCCGGCCCGAAGCCTGACACGGCCGCGCCGGCCAGCGCGCCCAGGACGAGTCCGTGGTACCGCTGGCTGATGACCCATTCGGCCCCTGAAAATTCCGCGAGCAGCGCGCTGCCGTTTTCCCCGCCGGCGGCGACGAAGCGGCAGTCGCGGAACCTGGCGTCCCGCCGCACGCGTTGCAGCCAGGCGCGGTCCCCGCGGTTTCCCAGGGCGACGAAGCCCAGCCGCCGCCCCCGAGCCGAGGCCAAGCGGGCGCACGCCCCCAGCCACTCCGGAACGCGTTCCGGCTGCCAATCCGCGCGCGGGCACACGATCCACTCCGTGCAACCGCGCCGCGCGGGGCGCGGCAGCAGCCACGCCAAGTCCGCCCCGAGCCGCAGGCGTTCCGCGGGCACGCCCGCCGCCCGGCACCATTCCAGGCTCTCGCGGTCTCGCGCCACGATCAGCTCGGCCCGGGGCAGGACGCGGCGGCACAGCGCCTGGTTGACGGCCCGGCGCACCGGGCCGAAGCCCTGCGCCAGCCACCACACCCTCTTGCCCAGGGCTTGCGCCGCGGCCTGCAGGCCCAGGTAGTACGCCGGCGTAAGCGGGCCGGAGAGGTCCTGCACCAACCCGCCTCCGCCCAGGATCAAACCGTCGCATCCCGTCAGGGCCGCTCCCAGGCTCGCCGGGTTCCAGCGCGAGCGCGCCCCGATGCCGTGGCGCCGCCGCGTGTCCGCCGGAGCGGCGGAGAGCACGGTCGGCGTATGCCCCCGCCGCGCCAGCCGCGGCAACAGCGCTTCCAATTGCAGCTCGTCACCGGCGTTGCCGAAGCCGTAATAGCCCAGGACCGCCAGTTTCACGCCGTTCTCCGGCGACGCGCCAGGCGCCAGACGCCCCAAGCCAGGATTCCAAGCAGCAGTCCCAGCCACAAGCCGTGGAAAGTCCGCAGCAGGCTGAGCATCAGGGGAGTGTGGATGTGGCAAAAAGTATTGATGAGGGAAACCTGGCCGATCATGCCGAAGAAAACCGCGATCTGCGGCCAGATTCTCGTGGGAACGGCCGGGAGGCGGCGGCCGACCAGTCCCAGCAGCAGCAGGGGATGGCCCAGGAGGAATTCCTTGAAGCGGGGACGCACGCCCAGCAGCGTCTCCAGGGCGTCGCGGAGCGCCAGTTCCGGGCGAGAGGCCTTGAACCAGGAAAAATTTCCGGTGCGCAGGAGCAGCAGCGCGAACAATCCGAGCACGGCCAGGCCGCCGGCCAAGGTCGCCCACCGCCTTCCGGGCTGCCAGCGTTCGCGCCACCACTGGCCCTCGAGGACCTGGGGAAAAAGAACCACGCCGGACACGGCGAGCGGGAGCAGGTAGGCAAGCTTAACCCCGGCAAAGGTGTCCAGGCGCAGCGTGAATTGCGGCTGGTACAGCAGCACGGCAATGGCCAGGCCGCCGGCGAGGCTCCAGGCCGTCACGCGGCAGAAATCGAGCAGGCCGGCGCGCAGCGCCCGCCCCGGCGCGGGAAAAACCTCGGGATAGGACGCCACGCTCGTCAAGCCCAGCAGGGGCGCCGTCACGGCCAGCAGCCAGGCGGCCAGCTTCACGCCCCAGTCGGCCGGTCCTTCGCTCTGCACGATCCACAGACCCAGGACCGTGAGGATCGCCGTCCAACGGAAGTTGGCGGGCCGCAGGCGGATGGTCAGCACGTGGTCCACGGCCTCATCCTGCCCCGTGGTGCCCGCGGCCCAGAGAGCCAGGCGCCACAGCAGCAGGAACAAGGCCGCGCCCAGGCCCAGAAACAAGCCCAGGCGCGGCAGCCTGCCGGTCCGGCCCAGGCCCTGTTGCCCGGCCGGCCCCAGCCGGATCCCTTCCCGCCGCAGATCGTTCTTGAGGGCCTGGAAGAAAGCCAGGTCCTGCGCGAAAGGCCGCCCGCGGGGGGGCTGCACGTACAGGAAGCGGACTCCCCGCTCCCGCACGGCCCGCACCATCCGCTGGCGCTGTTCCGCGGGCCGGAGGCGGCGTGCCTCCTTGGCGGTGAGAATGTGCGCGGGAAACAACACGCGCAGGCGCGCGCTGCGCAGGACCGCGCGGGCCGCCGAGGGCAGGGAGAATTCGGGCAGTGCGATGGCGGGCTTGCGCAGCCAGGGCGTGTATAAATAGGCCCGGAAAAAATTCCGCGCCCCCCAGCCGCCCCGCCATTCCGGCAGGACCACTTCGGGCTGCAGGGACGCCACGGCCTGGTTGAACTGATCCAGGTTCAGGGCCGGACCCCAGTCGCCGGCCGGCAGGTGGAGCGCCCGGCGGAAACCCGGCGGCATGGGGCCGCTGGGAATTTCCAGGATGAAGCGCCTGGGATCAATTCGCGGGATGGGATGCGGCAGGCGCACGTCGAAAATGTACTGGTCCTGCCGCAGCCGGACCTTGAGCTCCTTCAGGGCGAACTGGCCGCTTAAAAAAACCACGGCGTTTCCGCTTAGAGTGCGGTCCGCAAAACGCAACTCCAGCAGGTCCGGCTCCGGCTGCCAGGCTTCGGCCAGACCGTAACGCAGCATGTCATCCAGGGTGTAGGGCTCGCGGACCAAAGTGGTCACGCCCGCGCCCAGCAGGGCCGCCGGTGCTCCGGGATCCTGTTCCGCGGCCTTCAGCAGCCGCGCTTCGGAATAGGCCAGCTCGACCTGCGGCGCGGCGGCTTCGATTTCCAGCCGCTGCACGGCCATGGCGCCGGTCAGGCCCAGCGCGGCGGCCAGCAGGAGCGTGACGATGAAACGTTCGTTCGGGGCGGGTGCCGCGGGCTTCACGGCACGGGTGTGGAGGCGGCCCGGGGCGCCGTCCGTTGGCGCAGCCGCTTGTGGGCCCATTTGGCCCGCTTGTGCGTTTCGAAATCCTCTGAAAAAATATGATGCCCGTCTTCTCCCACCACGAAGTACAGGTACTTCGTCTGCGCCGGATGTGCGGCCGCCTGCAGGGACGAAAGCCCGGGATTGCCGATGGGCCCGGGCGGCAGGCCGCGGTGGCGGTAGGTATTGTAGGGCGAGCGGGTTTGCAGGTCCTCCAGGCTCAGGTCGCCGCCGGTCCGCCCCAGGCTGTAGAGCACCGTGGCGCAGGATTCCAGGCGCTGGCGCGCCCGCAGGCGGTTGTAGAACACGGAGGCGACCCGCGGGCGTTCGGCGGGCACGCGCACTTCCCTTTCGATGATCGAGGCCAAGGTGACGATTTGCAGGGGGCTTAAACCCTGGGCCCGGCCGGCGGCCCAGAGGGATTCCCCGGTTTGTTCGTGAAAGCGGTCCACCATGCGGCGTGCGATTTGCCTGGCCGTCCAGCCTTTGGGGATCTCATAGGTGTCGGGAAACAGGAAGCCTTCCAAGCCGGGGGCCGGCACGTGCCAGTCCGCGGCCAGGGCCGGGTCGTTCACCACGGCCAGAAATTCCCCGGCGCGCGCCAAACCCTCGGCCTCGAGCTTGTCCGCGATCTGGCGGGCCGTGAATCCTTCCGGGATCGTGAAAGCATGCTTGAGGGTCCGGCCCTCGGCCAGTTGCCGCACGACCTCGGACAGGCCGGCGTGCGGCGGAAAGGCGTATTCGCCGGCCTGCAATCTGCGGGCCTGTCCGCTGAGCAGGGCCCAGTAGCGGAACAGCGCCGCACTGCGCACCACGCCCGCGGCCTGAAGCTGCCGGCCGATGGCGGCGGTGCCGGCACCGGTGGGGATGTCGAGCACGCGTTCCGCGCCGGCCGGTCCCTGCCAGGCGTACCCCCGGAAAACCAGGAACGCGGCACCCGCCAGCACGGCCGCCAAGGCCAGCCACTGCCAGGATCCGAGCCGGGCCGTCACTTCAGGACCACCAACTTGCGCACGGGAAAAGTCTGCTGGAAGCCGTCCGCGCTCAACTTCACGCGGCAGAGGTACACGCCCGGCGCAACGGAGTCCACGGACCACTGCCGCAAACAGACCCCGGCGGCCGGCACCTCGCAGGCAAAGGAGGTTACCAGCTGATAAGCCGAATTGTAAATGGTGAATTCCGCGGTCCCGGCCCGCTCGGCTGCGAACTGGAAGGAAACCGGGCCCGTGCGGGCGGGATTGGGATATACCACCAGACCCTCCGTTAACACGCCCGGCGCCGTGGCGAAGGGCGTGGGCGTTGCCGTCGGAATAAACGGCCTGGGCGTCCGGGTGGGCGTGACCGTGTAGGTCGGCGTCCACACGGGCGTGGGGGTGGAGGTGGGGGTGATGGTGGGGGTGACCGTGAAGGTGGCCGAATTCGTGGGCGTCGCGCTGGCCGAGGCGGTGGGCGTGGGCGTGGCAAGGTCCCAATACAGCAGCCAATTGATGGTCCGGCCAAACAGCTCGCGGCCGTTGCTCGTGAGATCGCTCCAGGTGGAGCTGGCGGTGGTGTTGTCCAGATAAATGAAGGCCCGCCGACCTTCCAGCACGTCGCCGTTGTAAACCGTGACGCCCGCCTCGCCCACGGTCAGCACGGCGTGGCTGTTGTTGTAGTAATCCACCACCAGGGTTTGCAGGTCTGGATCCAGTTCCTGCGTACCCCAGCCGCTGCCGTTCGTGTACGCGGACCAGACGCTATGCGTAGAACTCAGGATCTGCACGTTGCCGACAAAGGGGGTGGTGATGTAATGGCCGAGGCTGATCACGCCCCAGGTAAGGCTGTCGGCAAGCGTAAGGGCCGAGCCCACGATATTGAAATCATAGTTCAGGTTGGGTTCCCAGCACAGGACCGAGGGCGTCACGTCTTTGTAATCGCCGCCGATGTTGGTCGAGCTTACGGTCGCGGAAATGATGATGAGATTGAAGCCGGAGGCGTTGCCGGGAATATCCGAATTGTCATCTTCGGCCTGGACCAATTCGAAATCGCCGCGGTTCAATAAATAATTGTACACGGCCAGGTCGTCCGTATCCGTGGGTTGCCCGCCGGATACGCCGTCCACCACCATCTTGGCCCGGTAGCCGGCGAAGGCGGGAGCCGCCGCGGCCAGTATTCCGATCAGGATGGCGGCCGAAAGGAAGACCCGTTTGCGTCCAGAATGCATGCCCAACCCTCGTTCCCTGTGTCTTGGTAGTTTTATACCACAGATGCGGGCGGGATACAATGCTGACGCGGGCTGAAGGCGCCTGCGGCGGGAAACTACTTTTGAACCACCAGCTTGCATACGGGCAGAACCTGCCGCCCGCCGCCGGTTTCCAGCTCCAGGCGGAACAGGTACACGCCGGGGGCCAGGCGCTGGATGTCCCAGGCCTCGACGCGCGGCCCGGCGGCCGGCACGGAGCGGGTGAAGGATTCCACCAGCTGATAGGCGGCATTGTAGACCGCGAACCTGGCGGTCCCCGGACCCGCGGCGAGAAAGCCCAGCGATACCGCGGGACCGGAGGCCGGGTTGGGAAAAACCAGCAGGCGGCCCGGAACAATCGGCGCGGACGGCCGGGCCGTGGCGGTCGGCGTGGCCGAGGCCGTTGGCCGGGGACTCGACGTGGGCGTGGCCGAGGCGCTGCGCGTCGGCGTCAGAGTGACGGTCCAGGGCGGCGTGGCCGTGCAGGTCGCGGAAACACTGGCCGTGGGGGTGGCGGTCGGCGTACGGGTGGGCGTCACGGTACGGGTAAGAGTGCGTGTGATGCTGGACGTGAACGTGGGTGTGGCCGAAGGCGTCGGGGTGGGCGTGATCAGGGTGGCGTACATGGAATAACGGTAGGCCCCCTGGAAATCCGGCGTGGAGTCCGGATAAAGTATGGCGGGAAAAACGTTCCAAGCGAAACTGGCCCAATACAAAGTCCGCTGGGGATGAAGATCGCTGAAAGCCCTGGTATTGAGGGTGTCCGTGGAGTCGCTGACCTGGTAGGCCAGCCAATAGTCACGGCCTCCGGCCACGGTGGTCTGCGGAATGGCAAACGTCACCCAGCCCAGGGCCGTCGCGACCGGCGAGCTCTCCGCCAGGAGGGTTCCGGGCAGGCTGTTGCCCCCGGGAGTCAGGGTATTGTCATACAACGCCACGCGCATGCTGCCCACAGCCGGGTTCACGTAAACCAGGATGCGGTTCACGTCTCCGTCCTCGCCCGCGCTGTAGCGGCAGACCGTGAGGCGATTATAGTTACTCACTCCGAGGATGCCGCCGGTGTTGGTTTCGCCGAACGTCGCAGCCCAGGCAGGGGGTGTTCCCAGCAAGCAGGCCGACAGCAGCAGCCACAAGCGGGCCGGATGGTTTCGCTTCACGCCGGATTTCCTCACAGTAAAAATTTGGACGACATCTGTTCTCGCGCCGAAAACCGCCGGCAACCGGCCGGGAGGCGGACCGCGGTCATTCAACGATCGCGATGCGTTTGGTCAGGGTGCGGGAACCCTGGCTGTCCTCCACCCGCAATTTCAGAAAATATACACCGGGACCCAGGGTGGAGGTGTCCAGATCGGTCATGGCCAGCTGGCCGAGCGGCGCGGGCACGTGCTCCACCTGCAGCACGCGCTCGCCCGCGACATTGTACACTTCCGCGACCACGCGCCCGGCCCCGGCCAGGCGGTACGCTAAGCGCACGCGTTGCCGGCCGGGCTGGGGATAGGCAATGACTTCATCGGCGCCTAAGGCCAGGGGCGTCAGGGTGACGGTGATGGTGGGCGTGGTCGTGATGCTGGGCGTGGGGGTGATGGTCGGCGTCGGGGTGATGGTCGGGCTGCGGGTGTAGGTGGCCGAAATCGTGGCCGTGGCCGAGATGGTGGGCGTATGGGTGAACGTGGGCGTGACGGTCGGGGTGTGGTACCCGCGCAAGGTGTAATCCACGTTGATTTCCCCCGCACCCACCAGGTTGGCGCCTTGGGTGGGGTGGATCAGCAGGCAATGGCTGGTAATCAGCGTGCGCAAATCACTGACCGTGCGGCCCGGATTCTGCAGCCACAGCAGGGCCGCCAAGGCGCTGACCTGGGGCGCGGAAAAAGACGTTCCGTCCACCGCGGTATAGGTGTTGCCCATGGCCGTGCAGGTGACGCCGAAGTCCCGGGGAAATCCGGCCACGTATTCATACAGGGCGCCCCCCGGCGCTACGCAGTCAATGATGCCTGTCCCTGGGTACGCACCATCATAATTGGAATAGATGGTGACCCAATCGTCCGCATCCGTGGCGCCCACGCACATGACATTGGAATACACGGCCGGGAAAAAGGGATTGTTCTGCAGATTGAGATTGTCGTTGCCGGCCGCGGCCACCAGCAGGCAGCCCTGGCTCGCGGCGTAATTGCAGGCGTTCTGCAGGGCGCTGGAGGGGGCGTAGGTTCCCAGGCTTAAGTTGATCACGTCCGCGCCGTTGTTGGCCGCCCAGGTAATGCCGTCCGCCACCTGCGTGATGGGGCCTGAGCCCAAACCGTTGAGCACCTTGACCGGCATGACCTTGACCTCCGTGCGGAAGGCCGTGCCGGCGATGCCAATGGTGTTGTTGGTGTTGGCCGCGATGAGGCCGGCCACGTGCGTGCCGTGCCCGCCGTCCGCGGCATTGTCGTCGTTGGCGCTGGCCGTGTAGGTGACGGCCGAGTAGCCGGCCACCAAGCGGCCGGAAAACTCCGGGTGCCCCAGGGACACGCCGGTGTCCACCACCGCCACGATGATGTTGCTGCCGCCAAAAAGATGGCCGCCGTTGATGGCCTCGTCGCCGTAGGTGCGGTCGAGCCACCACAGCGTGTGGCCGTCGTTGTAGTACGCGTCGTTCGGATTCGCGTGCGCGGTATAGGTCGTGGACAGGGGTGGCAGGGGTGCGGCGGCGGCATAGGCCATGGCATTGGGTTCCACGGCCGCCACCAGGACATTGTCCTGGAAGGACTTCACGGCAGACTCCACGCTCTGCCCCGCGGGCAGAAGCAGGGCCTGCCACCCGAACACCGGCCGCCCCAGGGGCCGCGTGCCGAAGCGGGAGTGGAAAACCGCGACGGCCTGCTCGCGCGTCGCGGCCGCGGCGCGCATCTGCGCGTTGAAGTTCTGCAAATCGCGGTCCGTGAAATTTTCCCGGAATTGGACCGCCACCTGGCCCGGCGCGTACACCGGCGGGTTGGGCCCGTAGCGGTGCTGGGGAGAATACGGGGGAATTCCGGTCTTGTCCGGCCGCGCGGCCCAGGCCGGGACCGCGGCCAGCAGCAGCACAACCAGGCAGAACCCGCGCAGCACGGGTTTGCGCATTTCGTCACCTCGGGGAAAATGACCTGGGGAATTTCCTCCCTAGTATAACAACGCCCTGATGGCTGCGCAAGCACTACCGCCTGTGCGCGCCCCGCGCATTTTCTCCGGGCGGGCGCAGCTTCCGCCCGCCGGAAAAGGCCTGTTTTCTATTTACAAACCCGGCGGGGCGCCTATATAATGTGCGCACGAGAAAGTCCTTGGCACCGGAAAGGATGATCCGCATGCACCGCTCCTGGAGACACACGGACGTGGAACTTGGACCGACGAAAACCGGCTTGGATCCCACGGTCGCGGGGGCCCTGGCCTACCTCCTGGGGTTCGTGACCGGCATCCTGTTTTACATCGTGGAGAAGGACAACCCCTTCGTGCGCTTCCACGCCCTGCAATCCACCATTCTGTTCGGCGCCCTGTTCGTGGTCATGATGTTTTTCGGCCTGATTCCCATTCTCGGGTTCCTGGTCAACTTCCTGCTGGGACTGTGCGCCTTCGCGGCCTGGCTGTTCCTGATGGTCAAGGCCTCCCAGGGCGTGGCCTTCAAACTGCCGGTCATCGGCGACATCGTCGAGCGCAACATTTAAACCCGGGCCCCATGGTCAACGGCAAACGCGTCGCGGTGGTGCTTCCGGCCTTCAACGCGGCGCAGACGCTGGAGGCCACCTACCGCGAAATCCCCCATGACGTGGTGGACGAGCTCCTGCTCGTGGACGACCACAGCCGCGACGACACCCCCGCCCTGGCCCAGGCCCTGCACATCGAGACCTACCTTCATCCCTCCAACCAGGGCTACGGCGCCAACCAGAAAACCTGCTACCGCCAGGTCTTAAGAAAACCCGTGGACATCGTGGTCATGCTGCACCCGGATTACCAGTACACGCCCAAGCTGCTCCGGGCCATGTGCGCCATGATCGCGGAGGACGTATACGACGTGGTCATCGGGTCGCGGATTTTGGCGGGCGGGGCGCTGTCCGGCGGCATGCCGTTCTACAAGTACGTCAGCAACCGCTTCCTCACCCTGCTGGAGAACCTGCTGCTGGGCGCCAAGCTTTCGGAATACCACACGGGCTACCGCGCCTATCGGCGGGAGGTGCTGGAGAAAATTCCCTTCGACCGCTTCTCCAACGACTTCATCTTCGACAACCAGTTCTTGATCGAGGTGATCCAGCAGGGCTGGCGCATCGGCGAACTCTCCTGCCCCACCAAGTATTTCGAGGCAGCCTCGTCCATCAACTTCGGCCGCAGCGTGCGCTACGGCCTGCTCTGTTTATGGTACGCCTTGCTGGCCAGTTTCCGGCTCCTGCCCCGCCGCCTCGCCCGGCTGTTCGGCCGGAAAAACACCTAGCCGCGATTCCCTGTCCCGATCCAGCCAGCCTTCGCCCGGCCTGAAGGGCAACGCTTACGGGTTGCGTCCTCCACTCCGCTCCCGGTCCAGCCAGGTCTGCAGAATGAGCGCCGCGGCCAGCTTGTCGGTCACGCGCCGCTTCTTGGCGCCGGACATGCCGGTCTGGGCCAGGACGCGCTGGACCGCCACGGTGGTCAGGCGTTCATCCATGTACGCCACCGGCACGCCGGTGCGCGCCTGCAGGCGCGTCCCGAAGTCCCGCGCCGCCAAGGCCTTCTCCCCCTCGCTGCCGTTCATGTTGCGCGGCAGGCCCAGCACCACCCGGGCGACGTGTTGCGCGCGCATGATCTCCGCCAGTTCGTCCAGGGTGCGCTCGCCGCGGTTGGCCACCATTCCCAGCGGCTGGGCCGTCAGGCCCAGCTCATCCGACAAGGCCAGGCCGATGCGCCGCTGGCCGTGATCCAGACCCAGGATCCGCCCCGCGGTCATCACCGCAGGCGCCCGGAACGCAGGATCTGCACGATCAGCCACAGGCCGAAGATGCCGGCCAGCACGAATCCGACCAGGCCGATGACCGAGATGTCGCCCCACAGGGGTTTTAGGCGGGAAAACAGCAACAGGGAGGAGCCCACGATCAGGGCGGCCACGATCAGGGCGAAGGACAGGCGGTTGCTGGCCCGGTCCAGGCTGAGGCGCAGGCCCTCCAGGCCCTGGTGCTGGAATTCGATTTTGAGCTTGCCGGTCTGCAGTTTGCGCAGCAGGTCCTGGAGTTGCGCGGGCAGGCCCAGCAGGAACCGCTCCAGTTTTTTAAACTGCCGGGCCAGGGTCTGGGCCACGCGGCGGGGGGCATAGCGCTGCCGCAGAATTTGCTCGGCCAAGGGCCGGGCCGCGGACACCAGGTTGAGCTTGGGATCCAGGTCCCGGGCCAGGGCCTCGGCGCCCAGGAAGGTCTTGGCCAGGACCACGAAATCCTTGGGCAGGCGGATGCGGTGCTTGCTGGAGAGGGCAATCAGCTCCTGGAGGGATTCCCCGAAGGAAATCTTGTCCACGGGCAGGTCGTACAGGGGTTCGAAAAAGACCGTGACGTCCCGCAGGAGTTCGCGGTGGTCGAGCTCGGCCTCGGTCGTGCCCAGGCCTAAGTACGCGTCCACCAAGGCCTCGGTGTCCTGGTGGATGAGCCCCAAGAGCATGTCCGAGAAAGCCACGACGGTTTCCTGGTCCAGGCGCCCCACCTGGCCCGCGTCCAAAAAGACGATGCGCTGCCGGGAATCCACCAGGAGATTCCCGGGATGGGGATCCGCGTGGAAAAAACGGTCTTCCAGGGCCATCAGGACGTAGCCCCGCAACAACTGCCGGGCCAGCTTTTGTTTGACGGGGGTGGCGCGCGTGCGTGTGTAGGCCGCCAGCTTCTGCCCCCGGATGTATTCCTGGATCAGGCAGCGGGAGGTGGATTGTTCCAAAAAGACGACCGGAAAGTAAAACTCCGGACGCCGCGCGAAATGGCGCCGGAAGCGTTCCAGGTGCCGGGCCTCGTTTAAAAAATCAAGTTCCGCCTGCAGCAGGGCATCAAATTCATCGATGAACTCCACCGGGTGGCGCGGCAGGTCCTCGCCGCTTAATTTCTCCCAGGCCCGGGCGATGACCCGCAGGATTTCCAGGTCCGCCTCGATGATCTTGCGCAGTCCGGGGCGCTGGACCTTGACGGCCACCTGGCGCCCGTTTTTCAGGGTCGCCCGGTGCACCTGCGCGATGGACGCGGCCGCGATGGGTTCCGGATCGAAGGCGCGGAAGAAACTCCCGGGCTTTTGTCCCAGCTCCTCGGTCAGAACGCGCTCCACTTCCTCGCGCCCGACCGGGGGCACCCGGTCCTGGAGCTTGGACAATTCGCGGACGTAAGCCGGCGGCAGCAGGTCCGGGCGCAGGGAGAGGGCCTGGCCGAGCTTGATGAACGTGGGCCCCAGCTCTTCGCACATTTTCCGCGCCCGCTCGGGCATGGAGATCCGGTGCTCCCGGCGCAGGGGGGCGCGCTGCCGGTGCGGCAGGTAGCGGCTGAAATGCAGGCGATCGACGAGGAACTCGAAGCCGTGCTTGACGAACACCTGCAGGATTTCCCGCAGGCGGTTCAGGTCCTGGATGGTGCCTCCGAGACGCGTGAGGTGCACCATGGAAATTTACCGGGCGCGGGCGCGCTTGGCTCCCCGGGACCCCGCGGCGCGGCCGCCCTTGGCGGCCTGGCGCTGGGCCGCCAGTTTTTTCTCCAGTTCCTGCACGCGGCGCTCCATCTTGCGCAGCTGCGCCAGTGTGGCCACGTTCAGCTTCTGGTAGGCCTGGTTGACGTGCCGGTTCATTTCCTGCTCGGTGTTCCTTTTCAGGTCCGACGCCTTTTTCATCATCTCGTCCACCAGCTGGCGGCCTTCGCGCTCGCGGATTTTCCCCTGCTTGATGAGCTGGGTCACGATCTCCTGGGCCCGCTCCCGGGAGAGGCTCAAGGCCCCGACCCCGGCTAAAAAGATGTTTTTCAACATGTCCATGCCGATGCCCTCCTCTTTGATGTTGATGGTGCCACTCTCGCGGCTCGGCGGTCCCTAGGCGCGGTCCGCCTTCAGCCACTTCTCCAGAATCGCGGGGGCCTGGGAGATGGCCTGGGACAGGAACTCCGCGCTTCCCCCCGCCTGCCCGAAATCCGGGCGCCCGCCGCCGGACCCCCGCAGGATTTTTCCGATCTCGCCCACGATTTTTCCGGCGTGCAGTCCTTTTTGCACCACGTCCCCGGAGGCGGTCGCGGCCAGGAAGGCCTTGCCTTCATGGATGCTCCCGAGGAGAATGAACCCCGAGTCCAGCCTGGACCGGACGGAATCCGCGGCCGACCGCAGGGCCGCGGGCGTGGCGTTCTCCAGGGTGTCGATGTAGACCTGGATGCCCGCGATTTCACGCACACGGGACTCGAGATCCTCGATCTTGCTGGCCTGCTTGATCTGCAGCTTTCCGAGCTGCTTTTCCAGCTCCCGCACCCGGGCGGCCAGTTTTTCCACGCGCGCGGGCAGATCCTCCGCGGCCGCGTGCAGGGTGTCGGCGAGGTCGCGGACCACGCGCTGCTCGCGCCGGGCGGCCCGGTAGGCCCCGTCGCCGGTCACGGCCTCGATGCGGCGCACGCCCGCCGCCACGCTGCTCTCGGCCAGAATCCGGACCATGCCCAGGTCGCCGGTGGCGTGCGCGTGCGTGCCCCCGCACAGCTCGTTGGAGAAATCGCTGATCTGGATCATGCGCACCCAGTCGCCGTACTTTTCTCCGAACAGGGCCATGGCGCCCCGGGCCTTGGCCTCCTCCAGGGTCATCTCCGCCACCTGAACCGGCAGGTTCTCCAGAATCTTGGCGTTGACCCCGTCCTCGATGCGGTCGAGTTCCAGGGGCGTCAGGGCCTGGAAGTGGGTGAAGTCGAAGCGGAAGCCGTCCGGCCGCACCTCGGAACCGGACTGTTCCACGTGCCTGCCCAGCACCTGGCGCAGGCTCGCGTGCAGGAGGTGCGTGGCCGTGTGGTTGCGCGCCGTGGCCTGGCGCTCCGGGGCCCGCACCGTCGCGATCAGGTGCTGACCGTGCTCCAGCGTTCCGCTGGCCACTTGGCCCGTGTGCAGGTACAGGCCCTCCGGGCTTTTCTGCACGCCCGTGATTTCCACGCGCAATCCGGCGCTGGTCAACTCGCCCCGGTCCGCCACCTGCCCGCCGGCTTCGGCGTAAAAGGGCGTTTGGTTGAGCACCACCGTCACGCTTTCGCCCGGGCCGGCCCGCTCCACCACGCGCTCCTGCTGGATCAAGGCCAGCACCTCCGCCTCCGAGCGCAACTGCTGGTAGCCCAAGAAGGCGGTGGCGCCGAGCTTGCCCGCCAGCTCCCGGACGACGGGCGAGGCCTGCCGGTCGCCCGACCCCACCCAGGCGGCGCGGGCGCGCTCGCGCTGTTTCTCCATGGCTTCCTGGAAGCCGGCCTCGTCCACGCCCAGCTTGTGTTCCAGGGCGATCTCGCGGGTCAAGTCCAGGGGGAACCCGTAGGTGTCGTACAAGCGGAAGCACTGCTGGCCCGGCAAAACGGTTTTACCGGCCCCCTTCATCTCCGCGATGAGGTCATTGAGAATCGCAAGCCCGGAATCCAGGGTATGCTGAAAGCGGTCCTCCTCGCCCTGGATGACGGTCCGGACGTGGTCGCGGCGCTCCTGCAGGTCGGGGTAGGCCTCGGCCATGACTTGGGCCACCTGGGGCACCAGCGGGTGCAGGAAGGGGTCGTTCAATCCCAGGAGCTTGCCGTGGCGGATGGCCCGGCGCAGGATGCGGCGCAGCACGTACCCCCGGCCCTCGTTGCTGGGCAGAACGCCGTCGGCGATCAAGAAGGCGCCCGCGCGGATGTGGTCCGCAATCACCCGCAGGGAGGCGTCGGTCTTGGCGTCCTTGCCGTAGCGGACCAGGGCTTCCTTGGCGATGGCCTGGATCAGAGGCTGGAAGAGGTCGGTGTCGAAGTTCGTGGTCACGCCCTGGACCACCGCCGCCAGGCGCTCCAGCCCCATGCCCGTGTCGATGTTCTTCTGCGGGAGGGGTTCCAAGGCGCCGCCGGGTTGCCGGTCGAATTGCGTGAACACCAGGTTCCAAACCTCCAGGTAGCGGTCCTCGTCCTCATCCGGGCCGCCTTCCGGCTTTCCGGGCACCGGGCCGATGTCGTAGAGGATTTCCGTGCAGGGCCCGCAGGGGCCGGTCTCCCCCATGGTCCAGAAATTGGTGTCTTCGCCCCGGCGCACGATGCGTTTTTCCGGCACGCCGACCTGTTGCTTCCAGATGTCGTGGGCCTCCTGGTCGTCGCGGTAAATCGAGATCCAGAGTTTTTCCTTGTCCAGGCCGCAGACCTTGACCAAAAAGTCCCAGGCCCAGGTGATGGCGTCCGCCTTGAAGTAGTCCCCGAAGGAGAAATTGCCGAGCATTTCGAAAAAGGTGTGGTGGCGGGGCGTGAAGCCCACGTTGTCGATGTCATTGGTGCGCAGGCACTTCTGGGATGAGACGGCCCGGGTATAGGGCTTGGGGACCGTGCCGAGGAAATACGGCTTGAACTGGACCATGCCGGCCACGGTGAAGAGCACCGTGGGATCGTCCGGCACCAAGCTGGCGCTGGGCACGCGCGTGTGCCCGCGCGCCTGGAAAAACTCGCTGAATTTTCGCCGCAGTTCGTTGTGGGTCATGCCGCCTCCGTTGGCTCCTTCCGGCCCGGCCGCCTCGCACGCATTCGGCCCGGCGGGGGTACCCGAATTCCTCCGGCTATCCGCCGGCCTCCGGTTCATCCGGGAGCGCCTCGTCCACGGCCTGGAATACATCCTGCGCGGAAAAGCCGCGGCGGGCCAAATAGCCGGACAGCCGCCGCCGGGCGGCCGCGCGCGGCAGCCGCCGGTAGCGGAACGCCTGGCGCAGCGCCAGCTGCCGGCAGGTCTCGGCCTCGCCGGCGGCATCCGTGCCGGACAGGGTGGCTTCGATCTGATCCCGTTCCACGCCGCGTTTGGCCAGTTCGGCGCGCAGGCGGCGCCGGCCCAGGCCTCCGCCCCGGAGGCGGTCGTGGACCAGGGCCTGGGCGAAGGCCGCGTCGTTCACCAGGCCGGCCTGCGCCAGGCGTGCGAGCACCCGTTCCGCCACCGCCGGCGCAAACCCTGCCTGCCGCAGGCGCTCCTGCAATTCCCGGCGGCTGCGGGCCCGCACTTCCAGCCAGCGCAGGCAGCGTTCGCGGGCCCGCACTTCCTCTTCCCGTTCCAGGATGCGCGCCAAGTCGGCCGGATCGGCCGCGTCTCCCACTTTCAGGCGCAGTTGCTCCACGATCTCCGCCGAGACCTCTGCGACGAATTCCCCGTCTACGAAGAGGGAGCGGCGGTTGGGATGCTTCGCTGGCGCGGTGATGGCGGTAATGGCGGACATGCCCGCCCTCTTCCCCGGAAGAAATTTCATCTTACTATAAGAAAATCACGCGCGAAAGGCAAATGCTGGCCACCGGCGGGGGTAGCCCCGCGGCCGCCCTCCAGATGACAGCGGCCCGGCCGGCGTGTGGCCCGGCCGGGCGAAAAGAATACGCGGGAGCAGTCCGTAAGCCGAGTTCTGTTCCGCCGCCCGTTGACCGGGACGGCGGCGGCGACCATTTATCTGGGACCGGCCTTGCGGCCGGCCTCTAGCGACCAACCCGAGGGCACCGCGGGCCGCGGCCTTCACCGGTTGCCCGGTGAAACCCTCCTATTTGGTCTTGCTCCGGGTGGGGTTTGCCCTGCCGCCCCGGTCACCCGGAGCACGGTGAGCTCTTACCTCGCCTTTTCGCCCTTACCCCGAACCACGCGGGTTCAGGGCGGTATATTTTCTGTGGCACTTTCCTTCCCGTCGCCGGGACTGGGTGTTACCCAGCACCCTGCCCTGGGAGCTCGGACTTTCCTCCCCGGAACGAATTCCGGAGCGGCCGCCTGGACTACTCCCGCTGCCTGCGGTCCTGCGTGCTTACTGGTTGAAATCCACCTTGGGCGCCTCCTTGGAGCCCTCCGCGGCCTCGAACAGCTGGGCTTCCTTGAAATTGAAGGCGTTGGCGATCAAGTTTTTGGGAAACACGCGGAGGCTCTGGTTGAAGGCTTTCACGGCCTCGTTGTAGCGCATGCGCTCCACGGCGATCCGGTTCTCCGTGCCCGCCAGCTCGTCCATCAGCTGGCGGAAATTCTGGTCGGATTTCAACTGCGGGTAGTTCTCCACGATGGCCAGCAGCCGTCCGAGCACGCCGGACACCTCGTTGGCCGCCTGGATCTGCTCCGGCCGGTTCGTGGCGCCGGCCAGCTTGGCCCGGGCGTTGGCGACCTCGGTGAAAATGGATTTCTCCTGCTTGGCGAAACCCTTGACCGTGTTGACCAGGTTCGGGATCAGGTCGTTGCGGCGCTGGAGCTGGTTCTCGACCTGCGACCAGGCGGTCTTCACCGCCACGTCCATCTTGACCAGGCTGTTATAGGACGAAATGACGTACAGGACCACGCCCACCAACACCAGCAACACCAGGACCACGATGATGCCGACTACCGACAATAACGCCAATCCGGTTTTATCCATCCTTCCCTCCTTGTGTGAAGATGCCGTGCTGATTCACCGGGGTGGCTGCGGCCGCCACGCCCGGGATTTCTTTTCCGTCCGGGACGGCCCTACCAGCCGCCGCCCACCCCGCCGCCGCCGGTGGCACCGCCGCCGAACCCCCCGAAGCCGCCGGAGAAGCCGCCGCCGAATCCTCCCATGCCGCCGCCGTAAAAGACGCCGCCCAAGTACCCGGAGGACCGCCGGGCCCGGTAGAGCATGATTTGCACCACCAGGGCCACCCCAAACAAAACGAGCCACAGGATGATTTGCGCCCGGGCCGCATCCCCGGCCGCGGGGCGGGGCTTTTGACCCGCCGCGCCCGTCAGCGATTTCCCCTCGGCCTCAGCGATGGTTTGCGCCAGGACCAGGGAAATATTCACCAGACCTTCGCCGACCTTGCCCTGCCGCAGGTAGGGGACCAGGTAGGCGTCGCGGAAGCGGCCCAGCTTGCCGTCCGGCAGGATTCCCTCCAGGCCGTAGCCGGTGAGAATGCGGATGCGGCGCTCCTGCAGGGCCAGGAAAACCAGCAGGCCGTTGTCCCGCCCTTTCTCGCCCAGCTTCCATTTGTCGAACACCGCCAGGGCATAGGTGAAATCGTCGTACGGGGCGATACTGGGCATGACCACGATGGCGAGCTCCGCGCCCGTGGCGGACTTCAATGCGGCGGCAATGTCCTCCAGGCGGGCGCGTTCCTGTGGTTTGAGCACCCCCGCGTAGTCGTTGACGTAGCCCTGGGGCGCCGGCACCCGCAGCGCGGCCTTCTGTTCGACCGCCGCGCAGGCCGAGGCCGCCAGCAGGCCGAGGCCCAGCACCAGGACGGCAAGCGGCCTACGCACGATCCACGGCGCGGACAAGCTTCCCGACCTCGCTTAAGTAGCGGTCCAGCAGCCGCTCCAATTCCGGCTCGGCGGGCCGGAAGACGCCTGCGCGCAGGTCGGACAACTGCCGGAAGACCTCGGCGTCCAGACCGAAAAGGCGGGCGAGCTGCGCGGCGATGTCCTCCTTCTTCACGGGCGGCGTGGTTTTCTTCAGGCGCAGCGCGGCGCGAAAGGCCGGGAAATTCGCGTTGTGAGCCGCCAGCAGCAGGGACTTGAGCGCCGCGGCGCCGGGGCGGCTTTCGATGTAGCTTTCCCGCAGCCGGATCAGCCGGCCCCGCAGTTCATGCTCGCATTCATGGCGCAGGTTTTTCAGGCCAAAGCGCAGCCGGGCGAACGGGTCCCGGCCATGGAGCAGCCGCCGCTTTTCCCGGATTTCCAGAAATTCGATCGGAAAGACGTCCGCGGAATTCCGGATCTGTTCTTCGCTCAGGATCAGCGGCGCGGCCACGCGCTGGCCCGCCAAGCGCCGCCGGAAGCCGCGGGCGGCGCGCAAGGCCGCCAGGTCTGCGGTTTTGAGCACCACCAGCAGGTTGATATCGGAGGCCCCGGGCAGAAAATCCCCGACCGCGGCCGACCCGAAAACCAGCAGGGCGCTCAGATTGTCTCCGAAGGTCTGAATCAATTCCGTTTGGGATTGCGCCAGGACCTGCTCCAGGTCTTTCATTCCTCTTTTTTCCTTTCCCGCTTCAAAAATTTCTCCACGTGCTGGACGAGCTTTTCGGGCGGACAGGGCTTGATGAGATAATCGTCCGCCCCGCCTTCGGCCGCCCGCCGCAGGGCTTCCTGGTGCGAGAGGGCGGTCAGGAAAATGACCGGAATCTGCTTGGTCTTGGGATTTTCCTTCAGGATCTGGCACACCTCGTACCCGTTGACGCGCGGCATCATGATGTCCAGGATAATCAGGTCCGGATGCTCCCGCGAGACTTCCTGCAGGGCTTCCCAGCCGCGGGTGAAGGTGCTGACTGCGTATCCCCGGTCCTCCAGCACGTCGTGAAAAAGCTCCAGGATGTTGGGATCGTCGTCCACGATAATGATATGTTTGCGGGACACGGTGTCACCTCGCTGCCTTAGAGTAATGTATCTCCCTGCCCCAGCCGGTAGCCGCAGGTGTAGGCGTGGGCCGCCATCACCTTGCTGTTCGGACATTGCACCTGCCGGATCCATACCGTGGTTCCGGCGCCGGCGGCTACCAGCCACCCGGACTCCGCTTCGGTGCGCAGGATGGTGCCCGGCGCCGTTTCCAGGGGCGCTTTCTCGGCCGACCGGCCGGTGGCGATGATTTTGAGCACATCCTCGCCGGCGCGGGCCCAGGTCCCGGGCCAGGCGTTGAACGCCCTGACCTGGTTGTGAATTTCTCCGCCGCTTCGCGTCCAGTCGATGCGGCCGTCCTCGCGCGTCAGGCGCGGAGCCAGGGTGGCCCGCGCCTCGTCCTGGGGAACGCCGCAGCGGCCGTCCGTGCGCACCAGCAACTCGAGGGCCGCGGCCGCGGCCGGACCGCCGAGGGCGGCCAGCCGCGCGGCGAGCTCCGGCGCGGTCTCCTCCGGGCCGATGGCCAGCTTCTGCTGCACCAGGATATCGCCGCGGTCCACGCGCTCGGCCATCTTTTGCACGCTGACGCCGGTCTCGGTCTCCCCGCGGGCGATGGCCCACTGCACGGGCGCCGCGCCCCGGTACCGAGGCAGCAGGGACGCGTGCACGTTCACGCAGTCCCAGCGCGGCAGGGTCAGCAGGCCGCTTTTCAGAATCTGTCCGAAGGCCGCGACCACGATGACCTCCGGTTGCAGCACGGCCAGGGTTTCCAGAAACTCGGCGGAGTTCACGTCCGCCGGCTGAAGGACTTTCAGGCCCAATTCGCTGGCCGCCGCCTTGACGGGAGAGGCCTGGGATGCCAGTCCGCGCCCACTCGGCTTGTCCGGGCGGGTGACCACCGCCGCCACCGGGAACCCCTCCCGGGCCAAGTGGCGCAGGGTCGGCACGCCGAAGTCCGGAGTCCCCATGAAAATCAAGCGGGGTCGAAGGGAACGCATGGCGTCTGGCTCAGATCTTGGGAACGCGGCGCAGGGTGATGGCCTGCTTGGTTTGGCGGGCCAGTTCCCGCAATTGCCGGTTCAGCATCAGACGTTGCACCAGCGGCATGCGTTCGATGAAGACGATGCCGTCCAGGTGATCCAGCTCGTGCTGGCAGGCGCGCGCCAACAGCCCCTGGGTCCGCAGCCGGATGGGTTTGCCCTCGAGATCCTGGCCCTCGATTTCCACCCAGGCGGCCCTGGCCACCGGCCCGGTGATTCCCGGGAAACTGAGGCAGCCTTCATCCTCGGTTTCGGTCTCGGGGCTGCGGGCGGTGATCCTGGGGTTGATCAGGACATACTGCAACGGCGGTCCGACCTTGGCGGGGATGACCGCCACGAAAACCCGCCTGGCCACGCCCACCTGGTTGGCCGCCAGACCGACGCCGCCTTCCGCCTCCATGGTTTGGAACATATCCTCGACCAATTCGCGGATTTCGGAATCGCTGGCGGATATCTCGACGGCCCGGGTTTTCAGGATCGGATCGCCCCAGGTTCGCAATTTCAGAATACTCATGCTTCACCTCGCTGCAACAGGGCGTATATTTTATCCCCGACGGCCGTAAGGTGCAAGGAGGATTTCAACGCCCGCGTCCGGGGGCTTACCCGAGTTCCTGGGGATCCACGTCCACCACCTGTTTGACGCCGGGCGGCACGGTCAGGCCGGAAAGGGCCCCGAGCAGGCGGCGGCGCGAGGCCACGCTGGCGCATTTGAGCAGGATGGAATAGCGCAATTCCCGGGCCACGCGTTCCTTGGGCGCCGGGGCCGGACCCAGGATCCGGTCCTGCGGTCCGGACGCCTTGCGCAGCCGCGCGGCCGCGGCTTCGGCGGCCCGGCGCACGCGGGCCGCCTGCGGCCCGCGCAACAGGATCCTGGCCAAGCGGGAGAAGGGAGGATACTGCAGGTCCCGGCGCTGCGCGAGTTCCCGCTGGTAGAAGCCGGCGTAATCGTGCCGCTGCGCCAATTGGATGACGGGATGCTGGGGATACAGGGTCTGGACCAGCACCCGCCCGGGCTGACCGCCTCTTCCGGCGCGGCCCGCAACCTGGACCAGCAATTGAAAGGTTCTTTCCTCGGCGCGAAAATCCGGAAAATGCAGGCCCGTATCGGCGGAAATGATGCCCACCAGGCTGACGCCGGGGAAATCCATGCCCTTGGCCACCATTTGCGTCCCGATCAGGATGTCCGCCTCCCGGCGGGCGAACTGGTCCAGGGTGCGCTCCAGGTTCCCCTGCCGGCGCGTGGTGTCCAGGTCCAGGCGCAGGATGCGCGCGCCGGGATACTCGCGGGCCAGTTCCTCCTGCACGCGCTGCGTGCCCGCGCCGGCCAGGCGCACGCAGGCCGTGCCGCAGCGCGGGCAGGCGGGCCGCGCCGGCAGGCTGCGCCCGCAGGTGTGACAGCGCAGGACGTCGCCCTGCTGGTGGTAGACCATGGCCGTGGAACAATCCGGGCAGGTCACCACGTGGCGGCAGGCCGGACACAGGACCACCACGGCGTAGCCCCGCCGGTTGAGAAACAGGATCGCCTGCTCGGACCGTTCGAGGCGCGCGGCGATTTCCGCGCTGAGGTCGCGGGAGATCAGCGGCAGGCGCCCGTCCGGCCCCAATTCCCGGCTCAAGTCCACGAGGCGCACTTCCGGCAGCTGCTTGCCGTCCACGCGCTCCGGCAGGGTCAGCAACCGGTAGCGGCCGTGAAGCGCGTTGGAATACGATTCCAGGGAAGGCGTGGCCGAGCCCATGACCAGGACCGCGTCCTGGTTCCGCGCCCGCAAGGCGGCCACATCCCGGGCGTGGTAGCGCGGAACGTCCTCCTGTTTGTAGGTGCCTTCCGGTTCCTCGTCCACCACGATCAGGCCGAGCGCCCGGACCGGCGCAAAAACCGCGGACCGGGCGCCCAGCGCAATGGCCGCTTCCCCGCTGCGCAGCCGGGCCCAGGCCTGGGCCCGTTGGCCCGCGGACAGGCGTGAGTGCAGAACCGCCACCCGCGGGCCGAACCGCTCGCCGACCCGGCGGCAGGCCTGAGGGGTTAAGGAGATTTCCGGGACCAGCAGGATGGCTCCCCGGCCCTGTGCAAGGGCGTGGGCCATGGCGCGCAGATACACCTCGGTTTTCCCGCTGCCCGTCACTCCGTGCAGCAGCAGGGCGGCGTATTTTCCGCGGTCGAGTGCCTGCTCGATCTCCCGCAAGGCTGCGGCCTGCGCGGGGGTGAGCGTGAAACCGGGCGTGGGCGCAAGGCCCGGAGCAGTAGCCGCCGCGGGCGCCCGCCGCTGCGGCAATTTGACTTCCTGAATGATCCGGCCTGCGGCCTGCAGGGCGTCCAAGGCCGTTTTGGCCGCGGCCGGCAAACCCTGCACGGCCTGACGCCGGGTCAAGGGTCCCCGGGAGAATCTTTCCAGCACGCGCCGGGTCAGTGGATCATCCGCCGCATCCGGCACGTCCGCGGTCTTTAAGCCGAGGAGCACCCGGCCCGCGGGCCGGTACCAGGCGGGCAACATGGCGGCCAGGGCTTCTCCCCATGAGCACTGATAATACTCTCCGATCCATCTCCCCAGCTCCAGCAGTTCGCCCGGCAGGGCCGGAACTTCATCCAGGATCTTCACCACGGATTTGAGCTTGCGGACCCGGGAGGAAGCGGAGCCGCCGGCGCGCACGATGACGCCCGTCAGCACTCTCCGGCCCACCGGCACGGCGGCACGCAGGCCGGCGACCGGAACGGTGCCTTCGGGCGCCCGGTAGGTCAGGGGCTCCAGCCCGGGTACGGGCACGGCGACATCCACCAGCATGGGTTTGCGACTCCTCGCGGGCTTCTCCTGCGTGGTCACAGAGAAGGGATTCGGCCGCCGCGGGCATGGCCGGAAAACAGATAGACCCCGCCGCGCGGCAAATGCCGCCGCCCGGATACCAAGCGGCACGATGTCAACATGGGATCACAAACAGCGCCTACATTGCCGGGAAACGGGTGAGAACGCGCACCTGCGGTGGTGCCCCGTTCCGGGTCCTAGAGGCTCAGGGGAGCGGCGGAACCCGGATCTCCGCGCCGCGGCGAAAACCGGTTAGAACCCGCGCCTGACTTCGCCGGAATTCTCTTCCGGAGTCGCGTCCGGCCCGGTTTCTTCCAACACCCCTCCGGGTTTTTCCCCGGTGCGCGGAAGGGAGGACGGGTCCTCCGGATTCTCGACCTGGGTGCCCGGGGGCAAAGTGAACAGGGAATCCGGGATGGGCTGGTCCAAGACCAGTTCTTTCACCACCTGCGTGGTTTCCGAGGCGGGAACCGGTGTGGAGATCAAGGCAATTTGCAGGGTATACGGCGGGGTCTTGACGATGCTTTTCAGCGGAAACTGTTTGTCCTTCCAGACCCAGGTCTTGACCCTGCTGGTCACTTCGGTGTTCATGAATTTCACGGTGCTGGGATAGGCCAGGATGTCGCACGCTTTGCCGTCGACTGTTCCGCTGCCGAGCTTTTTCGCATGCCGGACCTGCCGGACGGACTCGGCGACCATGTCGCTGTTCAATAAGCCCGCGTACAGGGAGTCCAAGGCCGGTCCCCAGCGGATGGCTTTCTTCTCTTCGGGGGTATACAGGTACCGTTCCCGTCCGTTGTCGATGAAAACCAGGGTCTTGTCCTGTTGCGGATCCTTGCCCTCCATGCGGTATTGATCGCCGCTGATCCAGAATTTCCCGGTTGAGGTGGTTTGCCTGCCGTTCTTCTCGGTGCGTGTGCTGATGACGGTCCAGGAGGCCGTTTGGGCGGGAAACCCGTTGTCCCGCAATTGCCGGGGCAGGTTCATCGCCGCCGGCTGGGCCTCGGCGGCCTGAGCGGGAAGGGTATACGCCGGCCAGCCTAAGCCAAGTATCAGCGCCAGCGCCGAAAGGTGCTTCATCACTCCCAGGTTCTTTCTGCCAGAAATGGCTGGACAGGGTCCGAACGGGGGCGCGTTCTCCCCGCCCCGACTAGGGCAGCACAATGGTAACGCTCGAAACGTAGGTGCCGGTGGCGCAGACATAGGTCACGGTCACAGTCAAGGTGTTTCCGGGGATGTACACAAAACTCGGCCAGCTGATGATCAGGGTGTTGGAGAAAATCTGGGCGATTTGTTGATAGATGGTCGTGAGCTGGGCCGAGGTCGGTGCGAAGTAGTAGCGGCCGAAGGTCTGGGAGGCGATGGTTTGCAGACCCAGGGTGTCCGCCGCGCCCAGGCCCACCGTGTAGATGGGGATGCCGCGTGAGCGGGCCTCGGCAATCAAGGCCGCCTGGCTGGTGATCACGGTGCTGCTGTTTTCATAGCCGTCGGTGAAGGCGACCACCGCGCGCTGGCCGCTCTGCTGGGCCGTATCCTGAATTCCCCGGTAGGTGGCGTCCCAGAAGGCCGTCAGCCCGCCGAAGCCCGTGGTGGGTGAGATGGCATGGCGCAGGGCGTCCTTGTCGGCCGTGAAGGCCTGCACCACGACCACGGTATCGTCGAATTTGACGACTTCCCCGCGGTCGGCCGGCTGCATGTTGTTCACGAAAGCCAGGGCCGCGGTTTCCAGGTTGGCGATGTCGCCGGACATGGAGCCCGAGTAGTCCAGCACCAGCGAGGTGGAAATGCTCTGGCCGGCACCTCGGGCCGTGGCGAGCGTGAGCGAGCCGGAGGGCACCGCGGCCCCGTTATAGGTGATGGCGAAGTTGTTCTGGGTAAAATTGGCGGCGTTGATCGGATCGCCGTTCTGGTCCACGACGTTGATGAATACGCCCTGGCTGTTGACCTGGGACACGGCGGCGTCGATGTCGGTGGTGGTCGTATCCTGCCGGTTGCTGGATACCCCGCCGCCGCTGAAGAAAGGATCCGTCGGGCTCTTCCAACACCCCGCCAGGCCGAAGGCCAAAACCAGTGCGCTTGCCGGGATCCACAACCACCATTTGTTTTTCAGCATGTCATCCACCCTCGCCTGAAGTATTCGACCCGCTTAGAAACTCAGGTCAATGCCCGAGGCCGTGCTCCCGTTGGCGATCACGACGTCGCCGGGATAATCCGTGCCCTGCAGGCCGTTCGGATCGGAAGCCGCCACCACGTAGGTCCCGTCCGCCACGCCGCTCAAGGTATAGGGCCCGTCGCCCGCGCGGGTCGTATAGTACAAGGCATTGGTATTGATTTCGCTGGCGGATATGTAGATCGTGCCCCCGCTGGAATTGCTGACGGTGCCGGTGATGGTGCCGCCGCCGGTGCCGCCGCCCGTGACGGGGGTTGCTCCCGGCGAGGGGAAAACACCCTGCTGGGTTCCGCCTCCGGTTAAACTGGTGAAGAGATCCGGAGCCGTGGGCGTCTGGAAGCAGCCTCCCATGGCCAGCAGCCCCGCCAGAACCAGCAAGTACGCGCCCGGAGCCAACAATCGTCTCGGTTTCATGGCACGACTCCTAGAAGGTGATCGAACTTCCCAGCAGCAGCTTGCTGACCATGTTCGGGGCCGGGCCGCCGGGGACTAAGGCCGACCAGCCGGGCATGAAAAAGGCCCCCTGCGCGTAAAAAGCCACGACCTCGGAGGGCTTGAAGGTAACGCCGAGGTCCGGCTCCACGCCCGAGAGCTGGCCGTTTTCGTCCGTATCCGAGTAGATCCACACCCCGATTTCCGGGATCCAGGTCTGATTGATCTCAAGTTCGCCGGTGAGGCCGAAAGCGAACACGCCCGAGTACTGTTGATATTTCGGGCCAAAGATGTGGCTGTCCACATAGGTGTAGGGTCCGGCGCCGTCCTGGATCTTGGAAAAGAAGCCCGGACCCGATCCCACCAGGTCGTTCGGGCTGACGAAGCCGTAATTGCTGACCGCGCCCAGGTTGTCGTAACTGATGCCGCCGGTGTAGATCACGTGGCCGCCCACCGCGAAGCCCAGGGTACTGGACGACTGCATGCCGAATTCGCCGTCCACTTTCAGGCCCAGGGAAGTGGCATTGATGGCCGTGTCCGCGGCGGTGCGGGCCATGGCAAACTGGAGCCCCAGCTGCGCGCCCAGGTCGAAATAACTCTGGCTGCCCACCGGCAGGTTCATGAAATACTTGGCGCCGGTCCAGATGTTGGAGTTGATGGTGTCCCGGGGAGTTCCGGGCAGCCCGGTGTTGGGATCGATCGGCGTAACCGTCACCGGCTCGGTTCCGAGAAGGAGGTAGGCCTTCAAGCCCATGCTGGGCCCGAAATAAAACACCGGCGCCGCGCCCACCATGCCGTCCAAGGTGCTGCCCCAAGGCGAGAGCAGCGCGGTCTTGGCCACGAAAAAGGCCAAGTCCACGCCCGGGAACAGCAAGCCTAAGCGCACCGCGTCGTTTTGAAAGCCCAGGAGCAGGTCGTCCTTGTCGCCGAAAACCTGGCGGCCCAGCTGGATGTAAAAGGAACCCTCGCGGAATTTTCCGTACAGCTCATTGACCTTGAGCGTGGGATAGGTGATGTTGGCGTAGCCGGGTTTTTCCACGTCCGCGAAAATCCCGATCTTCGTCTTGCTGTCGAACACGTAGGCGATCATGGCGCGATAAACGGGATAGAAATACCAATCCGAGGTGCTGCCATAGTCGGGGTTGCCCAGGTCGAAGATCTTGAGGTCCAGGAGAAAATTGGTGGCCAGGCCCGATTTCATCTCGGTGATGCTCTTGAACACGGGCAGATTGTCCAAATCGGGCGTCGCTTTGGCCCAGGCGGCGCCGCAACTGAATACCGCCAACACGGCTGCAAGGCAAAGTAACTTTTTCATGCGTGGCGTTCCCCCTTTGTGATGTGTGTGGCTCATGACATGGGTGCAAACACGGCAGGCTGGATAATATTAACCCCTAAAACCGGAGGCTCGTCAAGATTTTTGTTGGCTTGGAAAAACGGCTAGCGCCAGGTGGGCACCACGTGGTCGTAATAACTCTTGGTCAGGTTCCGGGCGTGCTTGCCGTCGGAATCCATGACGAAGATGTTCCAGGCGTTTTCCCAGCGCGCGATGTAGGCGATTTTGCTGCCGTCGGGCGAGAAGATCGGGTCGTCCTTGTCGAGGTCGTCGTCGGTCACGCGATAGTACTTGCGCCAGTTCAAATCGAAAATGTACAGCTGGCGTTGATTGTGCGCCAGCACGTCCGAGGAAAAAACCAGCTTGTCCCCCAGCGGCGAGAACACGGGGTCCCCGCGGTAGCTCACCTCATCCGTCTCGATCAGCATGGAGGGCTGCCGCGTCTTAAGATCCAGGATAAATATTTCATTGCGGTTGTGCATGGTGGATTCGTAGGAAATTTCCCGGCCGTCCGGGGAGAAGCCGTAACCATGGCTGTCGCCGAAGGTGTTGGTCAGCTGGTGCAGGTCGCTGCCGTCGGCCCTCATGACGGCCAGCTCCGAGGAGCCCTGCTTGTGGATGGTGCACAGCAACTGGGAGTTGTCCGGACTCCAAAAGGGGTTGGTTTTATCGGGGCCGCCGAAGGTCAGCTGGCGGATCGCGCGCGTATCCAGGTCCAGAACGTAGATCTGGTAAACTCCCTTGTCCCGGTTCGAGGAAAAGGCCAGGCGCGTGCCGTCGTAGGAGAAATGCGGATCGCGGTCGAACGCCTGGGATTCGGTCAGGCGTTCCAGGTTGTGCCCGTCGGCGTCCATGATGAAAAGCTGATAATAGTGGCCGTCGGTGCGGTTGGACGCGAAAGCGATCTTGCGCAGGATGCCGCCGCCGGCCGGCGTCGGCGTGGGCATGGGCGTGGAAGTGGCAACCGGCGGAATGGGCAAAGCGGGTTCGGCGGCGATATACCGCGCCTTGGCCCGGGCGGGCGCGAGTGCGGCTGGTTTGACTTCCAGCGGCTCCACGCTGCCGGCCGGCGGAATTTCCACCCGCGGCTGACTGGGCGCAGGACGGTATCCCGGTCCGAAAAGAAACAGCAGGAGAAGAAACAGCAAGGCCAGGAGAGTTAAAATCCTCAGGAGAGAACCATCGCTGTCCTCAGCCCGCAAATTAAAAAATTTGGATTTCAATTTTCCTCCACCAATGCTGGTACTCTCGATTGCCATACTACACAATATCTGGATGTTGGTCAATTGTAAAAAACATAAAAAACAAAAATTATTTTGATTATGCGTTAATTGCTTGTCGTAGTTAAAGCTGCGATTTAAGCCGGGCGATCAAACAACGGGATACCACTATTTCACCCTGCAGGCCTTATCTCCAGGTTGGAACCACGTTGTCGAAATAACTTTGGGTGAGATTGGCACTTTCACGGGTCTTGATGTTCAAGACGAAAATATTCCAGGCATTCTCCCACATGGCCACGTAAGCGATCAGCGTGCCGTCCGGTGAAAAAATCGGATCATCCTTGTCCGTCAGGTCCTGCGTCAAGGGGAAATACTCCTTGGTCTCCAGTTGGTACAGGTACAACTGCCGCACCTTGGGGGTCAGAACATCGGAGGAGAAAACCAGGTACTTGCCCCGGGGCGAAAAGACCGGATCCCCGCGGTAGCTTTTATCGTCCGTCTGCAACAGCATGACGGACTGGTGGTTGTCCAGATTGAGCGCGAAGATCTCGTTGCGGTTGTGCATGGTCGACTCAAAGGAGACCATCTGCCCGTCCGGGGAAAAACCGTACCCGTGACTGTCGCCGAAGCTGCTGGTGATCTGGCTGATGTGGCTTCCGTCCCGATCCATGATCGCCAACTCCGACGAGCCTTTTTGATAGAGTGTGAACAGTATTTTCGTGTCGTCCGGGCTCCAGAACGGGTTGGTCTTGTCCTCCAAGCTGGTGGTCAGCTGCCGGACCTGCCGGGTGGCCAGATCCAGGACATGGATCTGGTAGATGCCGCCGTCCCGGTTCGAAGTGAACGCCACCCGGCGGCCGTCATGGGAGAAATGCGGATCCCGGTCAAAGGCGGTGGAGACGGTCAGGCGTTTCACGTTCCGGCCGTCCGCATCCATCATGAACAACTGGTAACGGCGGCCGTCCGCCCGGTTGGAGGCGAAAGCAATCTTGCGCAGGCCGCCGCCGGGCGGGGTCGGCGTTGGTTGGGCGGTGGCGGTGGCGGTGCGGGTGGGCCGGCGCGGCCGGGGCGTGGCGGTGGCCGTGCGCGTGAAGGTCGGCTGCGCGATGTGCGCAACCGGCGTGGGGGTCGGCGCCGCCCCCGCCGGCTTCTGCCGGGGACCGCACTGGCATTTGTAAAAAGGAAATAGGAGCAGCAGGAGGGCCAGCAGGACGACGGCCGGGAGGACGAATTCGTCTTCCTCGAACCAGGTACGGAGAGGTTTCACTTTGGACTCCTTGACGCCGCAACCCGGACCCGCGGTTTCACGCGGACGCTTTCGCCCGAACCCACGCCCTCAGGGCGAATCCGCTTCGATATCCCGGCCTGCGGGCCTGGGCGTCAAACCCAGGCGAAGGGCGATACGTTTCATGTCCTCCCAGACCTGGCGCTTGTTCTGGGGGTGATAGAGCAGGGCCGCGGGATGCAGGGTGGGAAACACGGGGATCCCCTGAAAGACGAATTCGCGGCCGCGCAGGCGGCCGATGGGCTGGGTGCTTTCCAGCAAGGTCTGGGCGGCGAACGTTCCGAGCAGGCAGAGGGCCTCGGGCTTGAGCAGTTGCAGCTGCTGCAGGAGGTAAGGCCGGCAGGCCGCGATTTCTTCCGGGAGGGGATTGCGGTTCCCCGGCGGGCGGCACTTCAATACGTTGCAGATGTAGACCTGTTCGCGTTGCAGGCCGATGGCCGCGATGATCCGGGTGAGCAGCTTGCCCGCGGCCCCGACAAAGGGCCGGCCCTCCCGGTCTTCCTCCGCGCCGGGGGCCTCGCCGATGAAAACCAGACGGGCGCGCGGATCGCCCTCCCCGAAAACGGTTTGGCGCCGGTCCCGGAATAAAACACATTTCTGACAGCCGGCCACGACCTCGGCCAGGCGGTCCAGCGGTTCGGAAGCGGCGGGACCTCCCGCGGTCCCCTGCCGGCGGGACCGCGGGCGCTCGGCCCGGCGCAGCGGCGGCCGGAAAAAACTCACCCCCGGCTCGCCTGCTTCCTCCAGCTGCCGCAGCAGCTTTTTCATTTCCGCCACGGTCGCCAGCAGCTGCTGCTTGGGAGTGCTCATGGTCTCTCCTCCGGAAGCCGGCGCGGCGGAAAATCAAGTATGAGGGAAAACAGATGGGTCAAACCGCTGCCGGGAAGGCGCTCGCCGGCCAGAGCGTAATCCAGGCGCGCCTGAAACAAGGGCTGCCGGATCATCACGACCCCCGCTCCGGCCGTGAAGCGCGCCTGATCCAGGCCCGCGCGCAGCGTCAGGACTTCCCAGGGCTGGTACTCCGCTCCGAGACGATAGCTGACCTGGGCCACCCCGGCGCCCGCATGGGAAAATTCGATCCCGCCTTCCGCGGCCACGCGCAGCCTCTCCGGCAGGACGCGCCACTCCACGCCGCCGCGCGTGCAGGTGGGCAGGCGGTCCACATGCCCGTCGGGCCAGGACAAGACGCTGTAGAGGTCCTGCAGCACGAGCCCCCAGCGAATCGCGTCGATCCGGTGCCAGACGGCCAAATCCCAACCGCTGCCCAGGGCGGAATCGGCGTCCAGGTTCTGATTCAGGATCTTGAAATTGCACCCCACGGCGATATCTTCGGACACCTGCGAGGCCGCCGACAGGATATAGGCATTGTCGGAGGCGCCGAACAGATAATCCGGCTCCGGGCGGTTGTACGTCCGGGCTTCAATGTTTTCGCCGGCGGAAAAATGGATCCAGGACAGCCCCAAAGCGAACTGCCGGGGCCCGGTGCCCCAGCGGCCCGTTTGCACGTAATTCAAGAAATTCAAGGCCCGTTCCTCGCCGAGCACGGCGGTTTGCGCGCTCAGGCCGGAGCCGGCGAGAGCGGCCAGGGCCGCCGGGTTCCAGTAGGCGGCGGTGGCGTCCGTCACCGCCGCCGTGTAGGCGTTCCCCATGCCCAAGGCGCGGGCGCCGATCCCGTCCCGGAGATAGGGCGAGGCGCCTCCGCTGGTTCCCGTCGCCGCGGCCGCCGCTCCGGGCAGAGCCAGGGAGCAAACCACGGCCAGGACCCGTTGCCATGAAGTGCGTGCCGCGTTGGGCATGCCGGGATTCCCACCTTTGCGCATGCGGTTAATTGCCGACCGCGATCTTGTTCGTATATCTCGTCCCGTCGATTTCCAGGCAATACGGATAGACGCCGTTGGCCACGGGATGCCCCAAGTCATTGCGTCCGTCCCATCCGATCACGCCGCCGGGCCATAGGGCCGCGGCGGGTATTTCCTGGTCGTGCACCAGTTTTCCCAGCGCATCAAAAATCCGCAGCCGGGCGCCGGAGACGGTCTGGCCGCCGCGGATGGGCAGCAGGATGTAGGTCATTTCGCCCACACCGGGCCGGAACGGATTCGGATAGTTGTACGACGCGGGCCCGGAGCTTTTGGGCTGAAAGGTGGTGGCCAGCGTCAAGGCGCGGTACAGGTTCATCCGGCCCCAGCCGAGGTAGGGATTCCATCCCTGGGAGTAGTAGAAAATCCCGGTCTTGTCCGCCGTGGCGGTCAAGCGACTTCGGACCTCTTCGGGGCTCAACCCGGGATCCTGCGTCAACAACATGGCGGCGGCGCCGGCGACCATGGGCGCGGCCATGGACGTTCCGGCTTGCCCGGCATAGGTCCCTACCCCGGCGTTGGGAAAGGTGCTGTAAACGGCCTGCGCGAAATCGCCGGAGGCGGAGGGCACGCCTCCGGGAGCGGCCAGGTCGATGAAGTCCCCGTACTCGGAGTACCAGGCGCGCGCGCCCGTCGAATCGCAGGCGGCCACCGCGATGACGCTGCCGTAGGCCGCCGGATAAATGACGGGATTGTACGGCCGGCCGTAATCATCCACCGCATCGTTGCCGGCCGAGGCCACCACCACGCAGCCGCGGTTGAAAACGTTCTGGATCGCGTCCTGCAGGACCTGTCCGGCGGCCGTCCCGCCGGAACTTAAGTTCATGACCCGGGCGCCGTGATCCGCCGCCCACAGCAGGCCGCGGGCAATGTCATAATCGTAGCTCACCCCGTCCGAGGAAAAAACGCGTACGGGCATCAGGCGGACGGAATCGGCGCAGGCCGTGCCGGCGATGCCCAGGTGGTTGTTGGTGCTGGCGGCGGCGATGCCGGCCACGTGGGTCCCGTGACCGTAATACGGGTCTCCGGCCCCGGCCGGATCTTCGTTCCCGTTTTGCGCGGGATCCACGTAATCCACGCCCGCCACCAGGCGCGCGGCCAAGTCCTCGTGGGCCAGCATGATCCCCGTGTCCACGATGGCGATCGTGACCGGCGCGCCGGCAGGCAGCAAGCTTTCGGCGAACACGCGGTCCGCCTGGATCTGCTCCAGCCACCATTGCTTGCCTGCCTGGTATTCCGGATCGTCGGGGCCCTGCAGCAGGGGCGCGAGCAGCCGGCGCTGGTAATTCGGCTCCACGTACCGGATCAGCGGCGAGGCCAACAGCCGCCGGATGATCTCGCCCGAATTGTGGCCGGCAGGCACGCGCACGCGCGTGACCGCGAGGGGCTCCAGGGTCCCGAGAATCTCCAAGCCCTCGCGGGTCAGGAGGGTACGCTGCAGGTTTTGGGGCGTCGCGGAGGACAAGGACAAGCGCCGAGCTTCGGCGGCCAGCGTTTCCGCGGCCGGCCGGGCCGCGAATTTTACCAGGAGTTCTTGGGGACGGGCATCCTGTGGGCCCGGCGGACGGGCGCCGGCCGTGCCGCCCAACAGCAGCAGCACGCCCAGCCAGAAGGCCGTGGAAATCCGGCGGGATAAAATCACGCGCAAGGGTCCCTTTGTGGAGATCAGGTTGGTTTCCGGTCCAGCAGGTTCTCCAACCGGTCGATCACGAGTCTGGCGATTTCGGTTTTCGGCTGCCGGGGAATTTCCCAACGCTGCCCCGCCGCATCCAGGAGCAGGGCGGAGGTCTCCTCCGAGCCGAAGGCATCCTCCGGGCCGGAGGCGCGGTTCACCACGATGAGGTCCAGGTTTTTTGCCCGCAATTTTTCCCGTCCCGCCGGCTCCGGGTCTTCGTCCGTTTCCGCCGCAAAACCCACCAGCACCCGGCCGTTCTTTTGCCGCCCCATTTCCTCCAGGATGTCGGGATTCCGCTCCAACTCCAGCTGGCGGCGGCCGTTTTGCTTCTTCAGCTTGTCGGGGTGGGTCTCGGCGGGCCGATAGTCGGCGACGGCGGCGGCCGCGATGACGGCCTCCACCCCGGGAAACACCTCCCGCGCCTGCTGGTGCATTTCGCGCGCGGTGGTGACCCGCAGAATCCGCACGCCTTCCGGCGGGTCCAGGGTCACGGGGCCGGAAAGCAGCGTCACCTCGGCGCCCCGGCGTTGGCATTCGGCCGCCAGGGCGTAGCCCATGCGGCCGCTGGAACGGTTCGAGAAAAACCGGACGGCATCCCACGGCTCCCGGGTGGGGCCGGCCGTGATCAGGATCTTTTTCCCCGACAGGCTGCCGCGCGCCTGCAGGAGGTCGCGGACCGAGGACAGGATCTCCGGCAGGGACGCCAGCCGGCCTTTGCCGGAGTCTTCGCAGGCCAAGGCCCCGGTCTGCGGCTCTACGAAGCGGTGGCCGCAGGCGGCCAGGCGCCGCACGTTTTCCCGGGTCAGGGGATTTTCCCACATGCGCGTGTTCATGGCGGGCGCCCACAGCACGGGGGCGGAAGTGTCGAGAAGGACGGCGCTCAACAGGTCGTCCGCCCTTCCCTGGGCGCAACGCGCCAGCAGATCCGCGGTCGCCGGAGCGACCACCACCGCCTCGGCCCACTGGGCCAGGCGGATATGGGGCAGCGCCGTTTGGGCGTCGGAAAACAGGTCGCTGGCCACAGGCCGGCCGGTCAGGGTGCGCAGGGTCAGGGGCGTGATGAAACGGCAGGCGTTGGGCGTCATGACGGCGGTCACTTCCGCGCCCTCCCGCACGAGCAGCCGGGCCAGTTCCGCCGCCTTGTAGGCGGCGATGCTCCCGGAAATGCCCAGGATGATCCGCCGGCCGTACAACATCGTCCCTAGTCCTCGGTCCCGGGTTGCGGGCTCTTCTCTTTTTCCTGCAGGTAGACCCGCAGCGCCGCGGTGGTGACTTTTTCGTTGGCCGCCAAGTCCACGGTGGCATCTCCGTCCGAGATCTTCTTGGCAATCACGGACATCAACGTCACCGCTTCATATTTGCTTCCGATCTTGTCGATGACTTTTTCAAAATTCAGGCTGTGCATGCTGATTCCTTCCTCCCTGGCTCGAATGCCCGGTCCTTCCGGGCTTGGGGTTTATTCCACCCGCCGCCTTGGGCCCGGCGGCCGCGGAAAACCGGGTGTTTTAGCGCGGGACCTGCCGGAGACGTTCGGCGGTAATAATGGCCTGGATCTGCTTGACCGCCACCGGCAAACGTTGATTGACGACGACGTAATCGTATTGGGATGCCAACGCCAGCTCCCCGCGCGCGTGCCGCAGGCGCTGGCGGATGGTTTTTTGGCTGTCCGTGCCCCGCCCCCGCAGGCGTTCGGCCAGGACCCGCAGAGACGGCGGACGGACGAAAATCAGCACCGCTTCGGGCGCCTGGCGTTTCACGGCCAACCCGCCTTGCACGTCAATCACCAGGATCACGTCGCGGCCGGCGCTGCGCTGGCGCATGACTTCCGCCTTGGGCGTACCGTATCGGTGTCCGTGCACGACCGCCCATTCCAAAAACAGCCTCCGCCGGATTCTCTCCTGAAAGGCCGCTCCGTCGAGGTAGAGATAATCCCGGCCCCGCCGTTCGCCGGGCCGGGGGAGGCGCGTGGTCGCGGAACGGCTGCGGACCAAACGCGGATCGTGGCGCAGGAGCGTCCGGCAGATGGTGGTCTTGCCGCCACCCGAAGGCGCGGATAAGACGATCAACAGGCCGCGGCGCCTCATTTTTTCCTGCGCCCGGGCCGCAATTCCTGAGGCGGGTCCTCCGTGGCTTCGCCCGCAAACCGCTGGGAAATGGTCTCCGGCTGCAGGGCGGAAAGAACGACATGATCCGAATCGGTGACGATGATGGCCCGCGTCCTCCGGCCCTGGGTGGCGTCGACCAGTTTGCCGGCATGGTGCGCCTCTTCGCGCAGTCGCTTGACCGGAGAGGAGTCGGGCGCGATCACGGCCACCACTCGCTGGGCCACCACCACGTTTCCATACCCGATTTGGATCAGGGACAGGTTCATGTTGCTTTTCATGCCGGAAGGCACCTCCCCCTTCGCAGCCGCCCCCTGGTTTCCGGCCCGCGGCGTGGCTGGGGGGTGGCGCGGGGCCTATTCCAGATTTTGCGTCTGTTCGCGGATCTTTTCCAATTCCTCTTTTACGGCCACCACGCGGTGGACGATGGCGGCCTCTCCCGCCTTGGCGCCGATGGTATTGGCTTCGCGGTTCATTTCCTGGAGCAAAAAATCCAGGCGCCGGCCCACCGGCTGGCGCATCCGCAAAAAAAGGCGCATTTGCGCAAGATGGGACAGTAAGCGAACCACTTCCTCGGTGATGTCTCCGCGGGCGCTGTTCGCCGCGCCTTCCGGTTGTCCGCGGCGGCCGGCCGCCGGGTCGGCAGCGGACCGAAGAGCCCGCCGGGCCAGTTGCCGGTTCCGGCGCCGCGCGCTTTTCTGGATTTCCAGCACCGTCCGGCGCACGGTCAGCATTCTCTGGCGCATGTCCGCGGACAGGCGGCGGCCTTCGGCCTGGCGCATGGCCCGCAATTTTCCCAAGGCCCGGGTCAAGGCCGTGTCCACCAGCCCCTGCAGCGCCTCGGCCCTGGCCGGCCGGTCCTCCAGGCGCACCACGCCCGGCAGGTTCGCAATCCAGCGCAAATCGGGCGCCCCCGGCAAGCGCAGGCGCGCGCCGGCAGCCCGCAGGGAGGCGGCGTACTGCCGCGCCAAGGGGATGTCCACGACCGGCAGGCGCAGGCCCGGCGCGTGGTTCAACCAATTCACGCACACTTCCAGGTGTCCGCGCTTCACCGCGGCGCGCAGCTTTTGCTTCAAGTGCGCTTCCAGTCCCCAGAAACCGGACGGCAGGTTCAGGACCGCTTCAAAATACCGGTGATTGACGCTCTTCACTTCCACCGCAACACCCAGGCCCCTGGCCCGGGCCTCGCCGCGTCCGAACCCCGTCATGCTCAGGCTCATCAGGCATCCTGCTCCCGGCCGTTGCCCCGTCCCGGATACAGGTCAATGGCCAGGGCGACTACAGCGCCCAAGCCCAGGAAGCCGAAAAGATAGGTGGCGGTGACGCCCACCAGGAGCCCCGCCCCCTGCCCCACTCCCAAGAGCAGGAATACGGCGGCCGCGGACAACACCGCCATTCCGATCAACAACAGTTTCACCTCGGCCCAGCTGGTGCTGGGAATTGCTGGTTTTACGGCCATGGTTTAGTTGTATCCAGACGAGATTTGAAAAGGGCTTGAACCGCTTATTCTATCAGTATTCCGGGTTTTGTCAACCCCATCTCCCGGCCGGGGCCGCCGGGAAAACGCCTAATAGATCGACCCGCAGGGTTGCACCAGCAGCTTGATGCCCTCGCCCGGGTAGCGCTTCCGGATCCGGGACACGTGTTCCGCGAGGCCGGTTTCCCAGGCCGCGGGGCCGGCAAACATGTACAGGGCGTTGACGGCGGGCCAGACCTCGTCGTTTAAATGCGGGCCAGAATGCCCGCTGCCTTTGACGTCCTCCCAGTGCGTATAGGCCCTGATCCCCATTTGCTCCAGCAATTCGGCCACGTCACTTTCCAGCGCCGCGTTGTACGCGAGCCAGTACAGGCGCAGATCCGGTGCCGGCCTCGCCTTGACCCGCCCGGATTTTTTGGGAGTGCCCGGATTTTTCATGTGCCACCTCTTTTTCGGCCGTCACGCGCGGCGGAGTTTATGCCTTTTTCTCGAAGCGTTTCAGCCGTTCTTCCACCAGCGTATACAGGAGGGGGATGAAGACCAGCGTCAGGACGGTGGAAACGCTCAGCCCGAAAATGACCGCCACCGCCATGGGGGCTTCCGTTTCCCCCCCTTCCCCCAGGCCCAGTGCCATGGGCAGCATGCCCAGGATCGTGGTCAGGGTGGTCATCAGGATGGGCCGGAGACGCGTGCGGCCGGCGGCGGCCACCGCCTCCAGCAGGGGCTGCCCGCGCCGCCGCAGGATGTTGGTGAAATCCACCAGCAAAATGCTGTTGGAGACCACGATGCCCGCCATCATGATGATGCCCAGGAAGGAAACCACGGACAAAGTTTGTCCGGTCAACAGCAGGCCCCAGATGACGCCGATGATGCCGAGCGGCACGGCGAACATGATGATGAAGGGATCGAGCAGGGATTCGAACTGGGCCACGAGCACCATGTACACCAGGAGCACGGCCAGACCCAGGGCGAAGAGCAGGTTGCGGAAGGCGTCCAGCATGTCCTGGTAGGTGCCGGCCACCTTGATGGTGAACTGGTCGGGAACCGTGATCTGGTTGCGGATCCGGCGCTGGATCTCGGCGGCCACGTCGCCCGGCGCCCGGCCGCTGACCTGGGCCGAGATCGTGATGATGCGCTCCTGGTTCTTGCGGTCGATGGTCACCGGGCCTTCACCGGTGGCGATTTTGGCCAGGCTGGCCACCGGCACTTTTTCTCCGAGGGGCGTGACCACGAAGACGCGCCGCAAATCCTGCAGGGTCGCCCGGTCCTGCTCGCGGTACCGCACCAGGATGTTGTATTCCTTGCCCTTGACCGGATCGCGGTACAGGGAGGCGACCGTGCCCGCCATGGCGGTTTCGATGGACTTGGAAACCTGCGCCAGGGTCAGGCCCAGGTCCGCGACCCGCTCCCGGTCGATTTCGATCCTCATTTCGGGCAGGCCTTCCTCGCGCGAAATTTCCGGATCGCGGACGCCCTTGACCTTGAGCATGAGGTCCTGCACCCGCTGCGCCAAGTCCCGGGCGGTGATCAGGTCGTACCCCTGGATTTCCACCTGGATGGGCGCGCCGCTGTTCAAGCTGCCCATGCCCTGGTCCGTGCTCAGCCGGATTTCCGCTCCCGGGATTCCGGCCAGCGCCGGCCGCAGCGATTCCAGAACCTGGTCCGTCGTGCGCTGCCGCTGGTTGCGCTTGACCAGCTGGATGCTCATGGTGCCCGCGTGGGAGCCGGAAATTCCGCCGAAAATCGAGGCCATGGCGCCCATGCCCTGCCCCTCGATGCCCACGCGGCTGAAATTTTCCTTCAACTCGGGCACCTGCTTTTCCAGGATGGCCTGGATGCGCTCCATCACGCGGCTGGTGTCCTCCAGGCGGGTTCCGATCGGCATTTTCAGGCTCAGGCGGATGCTGCCCTGGTCGGCGTTGGGGATGAATTCCGTGCCGATTAAGGGGATGAGCATCAGGCTGAAAACGAAAATTCCGATCACGGACAGGATGACCCGGCGGCGGTGGCGCAGCGCGGCCGCCAGGACCCGCTGGTACCATTCCGTGAGCTTCTCCAGCCCGGCCGCAAACTGGCAATGAATCTGGGAGACGGCTTGCTGCCAGCCGGGCAGCCGCCGCAGCCGGTCTTCGCACACGTTTTCGGTCCGGAGCAGTTTCGAGGTCAGGACCGGGATCAGCATCAGGGCCACGAACAGGGAGGCGAAGAGCGAGAAGGATACCGTGTACGCCATGGGCTTGAAGATGATGCCCGCCAGGCCGGACACGAACAAGATGGGGACGAAGACCACGATCGTGGTGGTGGTGGCGGCGATGACTGCGTTGCCGACCTCGCTCGCCCCCAGCAGCGAGGCCTCCCGCGGACGCTCCCCGGCCTGCAGGTGGCGGTAGATGTTTTCCAGCACCACAATGGCGTCGTCCACCAGCCGCCCGACGCCGAGGGCCAGGCCGCCCAAGGTGGCGATGTTCAGCGTCATGTGGGCGAAATACAGCAGGCTGAAAGTGGCCACGATGGAAATCGGGATGGATACCGATACGATGAGGGTGCTGCGCCAGTTCCCGAGAAAGATGAGGATCATGAGGATCGCCAGGACGCCGCCGATCAACACTTCCTGCTTGACGGTGTTGATGGACCCCTCGATTTCCTCGGCCGAGTCCATGATGGTCGTGACCTCCACGCCGGGGGGCAGGTCCGCCTGGAGTTTTTTCAGCTCCGCCCTCACCCGCTGGGCCACCTGTACCGTGTTGGAAGAGGAGGCTTTCTGCACCTGCACGAGCACGCCCGGCTTGCCGTTGATGCGCAGGACGGAGGTCTTTTCCTGGTAGTCGTCCCGGACATCGGCCACGTCGCGCAGGCGGATGGGCACGCCGCGGGGGGTGCCCACGATGGTGTCGGCGATCTCCGCCACCGTGCGGTACTGTCCGGTCGTGCGGACGATGTAGTCCATGGTGCCGATCTTTAAGTGTCCGCCCGGGGAATCGAGGTTGGCGGCCGCCAAGGCCCCCTGGACCTGCCCCAGCGAGAGGCCGCGGCCTTCGATACGGTTGCGGTGCAGGCGGATCTGGATTTCGCGGATCAGGCCGCCCGCGGTGGAAACCAGCGCCACGCCGTTGATGCGCGCCAGCCGCTGGGCGATGGTATCCTCGGCGATGGTGCGCAGCTCGTCCAAGCCCCGGTTCTCACCCGAAACCCCGAGGAACACCACCGGCATCATGGAAGGGTCGAACTTGATGATCATGGGATTGTCGATGCCGTCCGGAAGATAGCGCTTGATCAGGTCGAGCTTCTCGCGGGCGTTGGTGGCGGCGGCATCCATGTCCGTGCCCCATTCGAATTCCAGCAGGACCACGGATAACTCCTGCAGGGACTTGGAGGTGACGTTCTTCACGTCCGTGACGGTGGACAGGATGCCCTCGATGGGCTTGGTCACCATGCTCTCGATTTCCTGCGGGCCGACGCCGCTGTAATTGGTGACCACGGCGATCATGGGGAAATTCATTTCCGGAAAAAGATCGATCTTGAGATTCTGCAGCGAGATCATGCCGAGCACGATCACGCCGACGAAAATCATGAACACCGTCAGGGGACGGCGAATGCCGAAACGCGACAGGAACATGGATCCGACTCCTTATTCGGTGACCTTCACGAGCGCATCCTCGGTCAGGCGGGTCTGGCCTTCCACCACGATGCGGTCCTGCGGGGTGAGGCCGCTGAGAATTTCGATCCGGTCTCCCTGGGGCCAGCCCGGCACCACGTCCCGGCGCTGGGCCCGGTCTTTCTCCACCAGGAAAACGAAGCGCTTCTGGTTTTCCTTCAGCAGGGCGTCGCTGGGCACGAGCAGGGCGTGGTCCTTCCGGTTCACCACCAGGGTCACGTCCGCGAACATTCCGGGTTTGAGCTTGCCGCCGGCGGGCTCCAGCCGGACCAGGACCCGGGCCGTGCGGGAGGTCCGGTCCACGACCGGGGAGATCCTCGTCACGGCACCCTGGAAGGCCTCGCCGGGATAGGCTTCCACGGCAATGTGCGCGGGTTGCCCCTCGGCCACCCTCGGCAGGTCCTGTTCGATGACGTTGATCACCACCTGCAGGCGCTTGGGATTCACCACCAAGGCCACCGGGGTCCCGGGCATGCCGGCGGCGGGAGACACGGAGGCGCCGATATCGAGCAGGCGCTCGGCCACCACGCCGGCGATCGGAGCCTTGACGGGCGACAGCGGATACGTCACGCCGATCTCGTCCCGTTCCACCCAAGCCAGGGTTTCATCCTTGGCCACGCGGTCCCCTTCGGCCTTGACGTAGCGCAGCAATTTGCCCGGCACCTTGGAATAGGCGTTGGCTTCCTCCTCGGCGGTGATGGTCCCGGACAGGGCGACGGTTTCCAGGGCCTCCTGCACCTGCGGCGTCATGACCCGGACCGCGATGGGCAATTCCACCTTGCCTTGCTTTTTTCCCAGGTTCGACGCCACGCGCGCTCCGATCAAGATGACCACGCCGGCGATCACGATCCATCCCATCCATTTTTTCCAACGCATGATTTGCTCTTCCTTTCCTGACGTTTGGTCCCGCGCCGCAGGAGCAGCGCGGGATCGGGCTAAAATTCCAGATTGAGGGTCAGCCAGTGGTCCCAGGCCTGAATGGGGTCCTGCACGGCGGCGTAGTCCAGTCGCAGCGCCGTCTCGGCCCAGCCGATCCAGGGCAGGACGGCGCCCCCGCCCAGGGACCAGAAGCCGTCGGCATAGCCGCCGCGCGCGAACAGCACGCGGGCAAAACCATACTCCACCCCTGCGCGCAGCCGCAGCGGCCGGGAGCTGAAGGCTTGTTCCGCATCCGCCGTCACCAGCACCCGGTGGAGCGGCGCCAGGGTCCTCTGATAGGACGCGCCCAACTTGCAGGTGGTCGGAAAACGCTCGCGGTAGCCCGAGGCCCAGGCCAGTTGCGTGTACGCATCGCGGGCCGCCAGCGCCAGGGTCAGTCCGTCCCACGCGGCCCACGAGATCCCCGCGTCCAGGCCCCAACCCCCGGCCCGGGTCTGGTCCAGCAAATGGTACAAGCCCTTGAGGGTCACGCCTGCGGCCAGGCCCCAGGGAAGCGGGGTCCCGTATCCCAGGCTGTAACACCCTTCAATATCCGAAAAAAGGTAGTTCGGGTTCAAGGAATCGACCTGGCGCGCTTCAATATTATAGGCGGCCGCGAAATGCACGACGCTGACGCCGAGCGCACCCCAGGGTTTCTGCGCCGTGGTTCCCGAAAGCTGGTCTTTCGGGAACCCAAAGGCGGCCAAAGGCAGTACATAGGCGAACTGGGAATAGTCTCCCCCCTCCGGAATCACGGTATAGGTCGCCGCGAATTCCTGGCGGTCCACGGACGCCAGTCCCGCCGGATTCCAAAACGCCGAGCCGACATCCCCCGGCACGGCCGTATAGGCCCCGCCCAGGGCCAGGGCGCGCGCTCCCGTTCCCAGCTTCAAAAACGCGCCGGCAGTTCCCGCCGCCGGGGCGGCCCAGCCCGAAGCCGCTGCCGCGCAGGTCCAGCAGGCTGCGCCCAAAATCGCCAGCCATGGATTACGCCAGTGTCGGTTCATGCCCTCATTCCAAGGACTCCGGGGTTTCCGGAAGGATGCCCGGGGCAACCGGGTTGCGCCCGCGGCGCAGCTTTCGCGCTTGCCGCTCCGCGGCTATTCATGCAGGACCGCGATCACCTGGGTCCGGCTGCCACGGCCGTCCTTCAGGGTCACGCGCAGATAATAAGCGCCGTTGGCCACGTTGTCGCCGACGCCGTTGCGCCCGTCCCAAGCCACGTAATTCTTGCCCGCCATGGTCTCGGAGGCGTTGAAATGACGTTCCCATACCAGGTCGCGGGAAACGTCGTAGATACGAACCCAGCCCTCCGCCGGGGACTCCAGCAGGAAGACGATATTCGTCGCCCCGTCCCGGCCGGGACGAAAGGGATTGGGGTAATTGTACAGGGTCAGCTCGGGCCGGACCACGGGCGGGTTGCCCAGGGCCGACAGCAAATCAATGCGTCCTGCGCCTGTTTCCTGGTCCGTTCCGGGAGGGCCGATGTCCAAAGCCGTGGTCTTGAGCAGGTCCTGCACCTGGTCGGCGGTCAGGTTCAGGTCGCGCGCCCACAAGACCTGGGCCGCGCCGCTCACCAGCGCCGCCGCCATGGAGGTCCCCGCGCTCACGGCATATTCCCCCGCCTCCGGGCCGCCCATGAAATCCGTGATAAAGCTGTTTTCATCCCAATAGGTGCTCAGAATGCCGGTGTCCTTGTTGAAGGCTTCCTCGCCCGAGCCCCCGGGCGCGGACACCCCGACATACGGACCATACGAGGAATAACTGGCCCGGGCATCCCAGGGGTCGGTGGCCGCTACGGCCAGTACGTGGTTCAACGCCGCGGGGTAGAACAGGGTGTTATCCCCGGAGTTGCCGGCGGCGGCGACGACCAGGCACCCATGCGTATAAGCATAATCCACCGCGGCCTGCAAGGCCGGCGGCGCCCCCCCGTCCTCGGACGGTCCGCCCAGGGAGAGGTTGATGATCCGGGCCCCCGCGTTGACGGCCCAGTAAATCCCTTCGGCGATGTCCGCATCCTGGCCCTCGCCGTCTCGGTTCAGCACCTTGACCGGAATGACCTTGCCGGTCCAGCTGCAGCCCGCCACGCCCACGGCATTGTTCGTGGCGGCGGTGATGATGCCGGCGACGTGCGTGCCGTGGCCGTTGTCGTCCCGGCCATCGGACGGCGGAGTGTAATTGTCCTGGTGGACGAGACTCACGCCGGGCAGGAGCCGGTCCTTCAGGTCAGGATGGTCCAAGTCCACACCCGTATCCACCACCGCCACGACCAGGGCGGCATTGCCTTCGGACAGCGACCAGGCATAATTGGCGTTGATCCTGGGCAGATGCCACTGCTGGTACCGCCGTTCATTGCGCTGGGGCAGATAATAGGGATCGTTGGGTACGACTTCCTCCGCCAAGGCATAACGCCAGTAATTCGGCTGCGCCCAGGCCACCGACGGCTCCCGGCTCCAGGCCGCCGCCCATGCCCGGGCGGTTTTTCCGGCCGGAACCGGCATGCGGTAGGCTCCCAGGACGCCTGCCGCCCCCGCGCCCGGCAGGCCCGCCGGGCGTGCTGCGCCGGGCTTGAGCTTCACCAGGATTTCCCGGGCCTGCCGCTGGCCCGAAAGGCGCGGCGGCACCTGCAAAGGCTCACGGTCCGGCCGCGGCGCGGCAGCCGCGGCGAGGATCAAGCCTGCGGCCGCAAGCGCAATTCCCCCGAATAATCTGAGACGCGGTTTCACGCGCTTCGCCTCCGCGGTCCCGCCCGCATTACAGGGATTCGCCGATGGCTTGGCGCAGCTTGATGCGGGCGACCATGTAATCCAGCTGCGCCTGCAGGTAATTGGTCTGCGCCTGGTTTAAGGCGAGTTGTGCGTCCAGGACATCCAAATTGGCCATCAGACCGTGGGCATACTGCTCCTCGGCGATGCGGTAGCCTTCCTGGGCCAGTTCCGTGTTTTTTCTCTGCACGCCGACGCTTTCCTGGGCGGCCATCAGGTCCAGGTAGGCGCTTTCCACCTCGATGCGGATGCCCTCTTCCAGGGCCTGCCGGCCCAGTTCGGCTTCCCGTACGTGGGCGGCCGCCGCTTCGGTCTTGGGCCAGGCCGCCAGATTGTCCCAAAAAGTCCAGTTCAATCCCAGGGTGATCTGCCAGGAATGCTGCAGGTTGGCCGCCTCGGGGGGAAACCCCTGGTCTTGATAATCATAGTAGCTCCAGGAGCCGTTCAGGGCCAGGTTGGGAAAATTACTCGACCAGGCCAGGGTGTGGCTGACTTCGGCCATCCGCTTGGCCCGTTCCAGGTTCCGAAGCTCCTGCCGGCGTTCCAAGGCCAGCTGCTGCATCTGGGGCAGCGGCGGCCACTGCTCCTCAATGATTTCCAGGCTGCCCTGCAGGCGGTAGGGCCGGGAACCATCCAAGCCGGTCAGGTTTTCCAGGTTCTTCCGGGCCAAAACCAGGGCATTGCGGGTTTTCAGGAGGTTCGGTTGCAGGTTCGCCACCTGGACCTCGGAACGCAGGAGGTCGTAATTGGATGCCGAGCCTTCGCGGTAGCGCGCTTTGACCACGGCCAGATGTTGCTGCATCTGGGCCAGGGATTCCTCCATGACCGCCACCAAGCGCTCCGTGACCATGACCCCGTAGAACGACCGGGTCAGGTCCAGGTACAGCCGGTTGCGGGCCAGGGCGCTTTCGGCCTGGGCCGTCTCGTGTTGCAGCTCCGCCAGATGCAGCCCGCTCAACAGCTTGAAGCCCGTGAACAGCGGCTGACTGATCATCAACTGGCCGGAATAATAGCTCGGGGCCACTTCGATTTGCTGGGTGAAGCCGCCCAGGTCCAGGCTCATGAACATGGGCTTGTTGTCCAGCACGTAACCGGCCTGCAGGCTGGCCGTGGGGCCGAAGGCGAGAACGGCCTGCCACCATTGGGCGCGGGCGGCCTGCTCCCGGGCCAATGCCATGCGGTAATCGCGGTTGTTGCGTTGCGCCTGCTGCAGCAGGTCTTCGAAGGTATAGGCCTCCGCCGTCAGAGAGGTTCCGTCGGGGGCATCCGCGGCGGCGGGCGCTTGCGCACCGGCCGCGACGGCGAAAAGAAGCACGCCGACTAGGGCGGCGGGCCAAATGAATTGTTTCACGGTGTCGACCTCCGCGTTCGATCCCCGCCCAGGATCCTCTCCAGGGTCCGGAAGGCGGAAATCATCTGCTTTTGTTCGGTTTCGCTCAGGGTCTTCAGCAGCGCCTCGATGTGCTCCCGGGCCCGGCGGTGCTGGATGCGGCATTCCCGCTGTCCCTTGTCCGTCACGCGGATCCGGACCACGCGCCGGTCCCGGTCGTCCCGCACGCGCGTGACGATGCCCACCCCCACCAGGCGCTGGATGGTGGCGGTCATGGAGGACAAGGCCACGCCCCCCCAATGCGCCAGTTCACCCATGGTCTGAGGGCCTTGCTGAGCCAGGTGGTCCAGGACCTGGTATTGCCCGAGGGTCATGCTGGCCTCGACCAGCTTGGGCCGGCCGGCCAAGCGGGCATCGATCCCCTTTTTCATCAGGGGCATGAGGTGCACCAGATAATCGGCCCGCGCGCGCTGCTGCAACACCTTAACGCCTCCGGAAGGACAGCCAAATAGTTAGGTAGTCAAATAGTTAGTTGTTCGAAGAATATACCATCCCCCGCGGGGGACGTCAAGCGCTTTCGGAAACCGGTCGCGGGTTAGGCGGAGGACCCCGCCTTGCGGAAGACGAGCTGTTCCCCCTCGGCGCTGGCCAGCACCGTGTCGCCGGGCAGGAACCGGCCGGAGAGCATCTGCTTGGCCAGCGGGTCGGCGAGCAGGCGCTGGATGGCCCGTTTCAGCGGGCGGGCGCCGTACACCGGGTCGTAGCCTTCGCGGGCCAAAATCCGCCGGGCGCCGTCATCGAGTTGCAGCTGGATGCGCCGGCCGGCCAGGCGCTGCTGCAGGCGGGCCACTTGCTTGTCCACGATCTCGGCGATGAGCCTCTCGTCGAGACGGTGAAAGACGATGATGTCGTCCAGGCGGTTCAGGAACTCCGGCTTGAACTGGGCGCGGAGCAGTTCCCGGACCTGCCGTTCCACTTCGGCTTCCGGAGCGTCCGCCAGCTGGGAAAGCAGCTGGCCGCCGATGTTGCTGGTCAGGATGACGAGCGTCTGCCGGAAATCCACGGTGCGGCCCTGGCCGTCGGTCAAGCGGCCGTCGTCCAGGAGTTGCAGGAGAATGGAAAAGACCTCGGGGTGGGCCTTTTCGATTTCATCGAACAGGATCAGGCAGTAAGGCCGGCGCCGCACGGCTTCGGTCAGCTGCCCGCCCTCTTCATAGCCCACGTACCCGGGCGGAGCGCCGATCAGGCGCGCCACCGCGTGGCGTTCCATGTACTCGGACATGTCGATGCGAACCATGGCCGCTTCGTCATCGAACAGGAATTCCGCCAGCGCGCGGGCCAGTTCGGTCTTGCCCACCCCGGTGGGCCCCAGGAACATGAATGAACCCAAGGGGCGGTTCGGCTCCGCCAGCCCGGAACGGGCGCGGCGCACGGCGTCGGAAACGGCCTGCACGGCCTCGTCCTGCCCCACCACCCGGGCGCGCAGCCGTTCCTCCATGTGCAGCAACTTGCCCATCTCCCCTTCCAAAAGTCGGGTGACGGGGATGCCCGTCCAGCGGGCCACGACCTCCGCGATGTCCTCTTCGTCCACCTGGTCTTTTAAAAGCGCCTCCCCTTCCTGTCCCTGCGCCAGGGCCCGTTCCTCGGCTTCCAGCTGCTCCTGGACGGCCCGCAGCCGGCCGTAACGGATCTCGGCCACCTTCTCCAAATCGCCGGCACGCTCGGACTCGGTCTCCTCCTGCCTCAGGGTCTCGACCTGCTCCTTCAGTTTCTGGATCTTGTCGATTTGTTGTTTTTCCCGCAGCCAGCGCGCGCGCAGCTGGTCGCGCTCGTGCATCTGTGACTTCAGCTCCTGCTCGACGGTCTGGGTGCGGGCCTTGCTGGCCTCGCCTTTTTCGCGCTTCAGGGCCTCCCGCTCGATTTCCAGCTGCCGGACGCGGCGCTCGACCTCGTCCAGCTCGCTGGGCAGGCTGTCGATCTCCGTGCGCAGCCGGGCGGCGGCCTCATCCACCAAGTCGATGGCCTTGTCGGGCAGGAAGCGGCCCGAGATGTAGCGGTGCGACAGCTCCGCGGCGGCCACCAGCGCCGAGTCGCGGATTTTCACGCCATGGTGAACCTCGTAGCGTTCCCGCAACCCGCGTAAAATCGAAACCGTGTCGGCCACCGAGGGTTCGCCCACAAAGACGATCTGAAAACGGCGCTCCAGGGCCGCGTCTTTTTCGATATACTTGCGGTACTCGTTCAGCGTGGTGGCGCCGATGGCGCGCAATTCGCCGCGGGCCAGGGCGGGTTTCAGCATGTTGGAAGCGTCGATGGCCCCCTCGGCCGCGCCGGCGCCCACCACGGTGTGCAGCTCGTCGATAAACAGCACCACCTGTCCGGCGGCGTCCGAGATTTCCTTCAACACGGCCTTGAGGCGGTCCTCGAATTCGCCGCGGTATTTGGCCCCGGCCACCAACGCCCCCATGTCCAGCGCCAACACGCGCTTGTTTTTCAATCCCTCCGGAACGTCGCCGGCCACGATCCGCTGGGCCAGGCCCTCGGCGATGGCGGTCTTGCCCACGCCCGGCTCTCCGATCAAAACCGGGTTGTTCTTCGTGCGCCGGGACAGCACCTGGATGACGCGGCGGATTTCCTGGTCGCGCCCGATCACCGGATCCAGTTTTCCGGCCCGGGCCATGTCCGTCAGGTCCCGGCAATAGCGCTTCAAGGCCTGGTATTTTTCCTCCGGATTTTGATCCGTGACCCGGTGACTGCCCCGCAGCTCCTGCAGGGCCTTCAGCAGCTGCTCCGGCCGCACTCCGGCCGTCTTCAGAATCTTGCCCGCCGGGCCGCGGTCCTCGAGCAAGGCCAGCAGGAGGTGCTCGGTGGAAATATATTCATCCTGCATCTCCTGGGTCTTGCTCCAGGCTTTTTCCAGCAGGTCCTGGAAATCGCGCGCGGCCGTCGGCTGCGCTGCGGCGCCTCCGATCCGCGGCAGGCGGTTCAGCTCGGCTTCCGTCATCTGCCGCAGCAGGCCCGCATCCACCCCCAGCTTTTCCAACAACAGTCCCGGCATGCCTTCCGCCTGTCCGAGAACGGCCGCCAGCAGGTGCAGGGGCTGCAGTTCGGGATTTCCCCGTTCCGTGGCCATTTCCGCGGCCCGTTGCAGGACTTCCTGAGTGTGGATGGTAAAACGGTCGTAGCGCATGCTCCCTCACCGCTCCCTTTTCAAGGTCTCGGCGCATTCGCTTTCTGAAGACTTCTGCCAGACCCTTAGGATTTCCACGCCGGGTTCCGGATTCACCTGCCAGGACATGAAACCCGCGGGCAGCAGCAGAACCGTACCCCGTTGCAGCGGCTCCCGGCCGCCCCCGTATGCCAGCGCACCGCGTCCCTCGGTCACCACCAGGATTTGAAAACCCGCATGCTCCCGTCCATCGCCGGCGGAGTCGAAAATCATCCGCTCGGCGGAAAAGTGCTCGTCTGCCACCAAGGGGATGACTCTGCATCCCCGCTCCTGCCGTTCACGGGTCTGGATCCGCCCCTCGGAGGTATCCTGATAATTCATGACGTCCAAAGCCCGCTCCACGTGCAGTTCGCGCTCCGCACCCTGCTCATCCCGGCGGTGGTAGTCATAGACCCGGTAGGTCACATCCGAGTTCTCCTGAATTTCGGCCAGAAACAGGCCGGCGCCGAGGGCGTGCACTCTGCCCGCGGGCAGATAATAGGCCTCATGGGGATGCACGGGCACTGAATTGACCAGGCTCTCGAAACTGCCCTCCGCTAAGGCCCGGGCCGCCTCGTCCCGCGTCAGGCAGGACTGAAAACCGATATGCAGCCGGGCGCCGGGGTCGGCCGCGAGCACGTACCACATTTCCGTTTTGCCCAATTCGCCGGGATGATGCCGGCGGGCATAATCGTCAGGCGGGTGCACCTGCAGGGACAGCCTGTCGGCGGAGCCGATGAATTTCACGAGCAGGGGAAAGCGTTGCTCTCCCGTGGCGCCGGGCCCCAGTACGCTTTCGGGATATTGGCCGATGAGGGCGCGCAGGGATTTTCCGGCCCAGGGTCCATTGCGGATGAAGGAAACCTCGCGGGGCCGGTCGAATATTTCCCAGGATTCCCCGATATTCAAGCCGGGCGGCACGTTCGCTCCCAGTTGGGCCCGGTGCCAATCTCCGCCCCAGACCTTTTCCTTGTAAACAGGCACAAACCGCAACGGATAATCGGGTGGGATCATATCCCCTGTCTCCTGGCAGTTTGGAATAAGAGGCCTGATTTTATCACGCGGCGGGTTCTTCGGCAAGTGCGGCCCTTGGGCCGGGGAAGGTTGGGCGGGCGGGGAAAATGCTGCCAGACCCGAAGAACAGCGCGCCGCGGCCGCCGGGATGTTCCGGCGGCCGCGGCGCGGCGGAATGCGAAAATTACGCCGCCAGCAGGGCGCTGACCACCCGGTTGCGGTTGGGCATGGGCACTTGCCGGCCGTCCTGGTAATACAGCGGATAATTGGACAAAATGCTCTCCAGCAGGAAGGGAGAGTTCAACAGGGTTTGGGGCAGATTCATGCCCAAAACGCCCGCGGCGGTTTGAACTTGCACGGCCACCTGGTTGTCGGGTTCCAGGAGCGACATGACCTCCAGAACGCTGGCCTTGTACCCCTCGGTGGCGGCGGAGTCGGTGCGGGAAAGCTCCTTGATCAGCGTGAAGATCAGGCGCCGCAGCATACGCGGGCTGGGATTCTGATCGAAGTTTTCCAAGGTGCTGTTGAAGCGCAGGGCAAAGCGCAGGTTCCGGTCGGCCAACAAGGTCTGGGTCTGCTGCTTGAGGGCGTTGATCCGCGCCGTCTGCTCGCCGGAAGGCTGCGCGACCTTCTGCAGATTCCCCAATTCCGTCTGCGCGGCTTCATATTCGTTCACGGCCGGCGACAGCATCAGGATGTTGTTCACCAGCGTCGTGTCCAGGGTTCCCAGGCGGGTTTGCACGGCCTGGAGCACGTGCAGGCGCTTGGCAAAATGCCAGGTGATGGACTCAATCTGGATGAACTCGTTGACCAACAGGTACAGTTCCACGTTGAGGTTGTCGACCGAGGCGCCGCGGGAGCGCAGGAGGGACGCGAACACGGGCGAACGCTTGACCGCTTTTTTCAGCCACAACAGGACCCGCAGGGAATAGCGCAGGGTCACGGGAACTTGGCCGGCGGCCACCATGCCCATCAAGGCGGCATCCTGCTGGTCGGCGTTCAGGCCCTCCAGTTGGCTGACAACGCCGTCTTGTTCCAGGCGCTTGAGATCGGTCAGTTGCTGGCGCAAGAGCGGATCGACCATGGTCACGGTGGAAAAGCGGCCGAGAATGATTTCCGCCATGATGCGCAGGGCGCGGAGGAACGCCGGGTGCACCATGACCCGAACCACCATGATCCCCCGGTGAAGTGCGGACTCACCGCGCCCTTTGGCCCGCAGGGGCTGGTTCAGGCGCGTCAGGGAGCGCAGGACCAGAATGCCGGCCGCCATGGCCATCACGAACCGCGTCAGGGCCCGGGTCAGTGCATCCTTGGCTTGGAAGAGGATCCCGGCCGTGACTTTGGGATTCCATTCCAACTGGTTTTGAATCGCCGTACCCAACATCGGAGCGCCGGGACGGTACATGGTCCCGTTGAACAGTTCCGCCGGGCTTTTGGGCGTCACGCCCGCCGGTGTCCAATTCCGGATGGGCCCGCCCTCGCCGTTTTCAAAAGCCGCGAGCATGTCGTACCACATCAGTTCCTGTTCCAGGTCCAGCTGCTGCTGCAGGGTAAATTCCTGGCCCAGGATTTGCTGCAAGCGTTGTCGGGCTTCCTGTCGGGCCGGCGTATCCTGTTCGGCGATGGCGCCGCCCATGGCCGAGGCCACGTAATAGCCCTGGTCCACGGCATGCATGCCGGACACCGCCTCCGACGTGGGACCCAGGCTGGAGTAGGAGAACCCGTTGTCCTGCGCGATCTGGGCCGCCGGCGCCATAGGCGCCGCGGCGCTGTTGAAACCGCCCAAGCCGGCGGCAAAAACCATGATATCGCTGTCCACCTTGGGATTCAGAAGCTGCGTCGCTTGCTGTACGGCGGACATCAGCTGGTCGTCGAATTGCAGCAGCACCGGACCTGCGTGGTCCGCGAAAACCTGTTGCAGGTACGCGTCCTGTTTGGCAAGCAACTGCTGCAGCCGCGGCTGGTCTGCCGCCAGGGACAGCTGCGCCAGCATTTGCGGATACTGTTGCTGCCAATTGTCCCAGTTTGCGGCATACTGAATCACGGCCGGTCCGGCCAGCTGCGGCACACTCTGCAGGGTCTGGGTAAGTTGGTTGACCTGTTGCACGGCCTGGTCGAAACTTCCAGGCAAACTCGAGAACTGCTGGACGGAAAGCTGGTCGTTCAAGCGCCCCAGGCTTTGCTGGACCGCCTGCAGTTGCGCGGCGATCTGCGGCGCGGCGGGGCCGAGCGCTTCCAGCGCCTGCGCCGTGGGTTCGAGGCCGCTGAACAATAGTTGGGAATTGAGCTGATTGACCACGTCTTGCACTTGGGCCCGCAGCTGGGAGACCAAGGACTGCCAGTACAACTGCTGCAGGGCGGGGTCGTTGATGCTCACCATGGCGGTGGCCGGCTCGCCCAGATAGTAATTGCCGAGCAGTTGCTGGACCCCCGGGGCCCCGGCCTGCTGGGGCGTCAGCAGCACCAGTCCTTCCAGTTGATCGGCATTCAGCAGCTGTTGCCTCCAGGTGTCGCTTTGCTGGATCAAAGTCTGGACTACCGCCGTACGGGACTCGGAGGGAATGTCCGCGATGCGCACGGCGGTCACCGGCAGAGGCAAGGCCACCCGGCCGTTCGGATAAACCGCCACCTGGGGCGCCGGCTGAACCTGTTGGGGGGCGATGATAATGATCCCCGATACCGAGCCCGCGCCGGCCGGCAAACCGCCCTCGCCCGGCTTGGCCCCCAGGGTATACTCCTGCACGACCTCGTCCGGGTCCATTTGCGCCCAGATGGAGTTCGGCTGTTTTTTCGCCCGGTCGGCAATGGTGCTGCGCAAACCCAGGGCCAGGGTGCGATCATTCGTCCAGATCCGCCTGCCGCCTTTGCCCGCCCCGGGCGCCGGGGCATTCCTCAGCCGATCGGCAAAAGCGCCCAACACCATTTCCACGCGGAAGGGGGCCAAAACGGCCGCGGCCACGGCCAAGTCCCGGTTGCTGGCCGCGGGCGGGA
>CAZQGO010000012.1:0-88384 GCA_964593065.1 uncultured bacterium
CCATCCCGACACCGGCCGCCTGGTCGTGATCGAGATGAATCCGCGCGTGTCGCGCTCCTCGGCCCTGGCCAGCAAGGCCACGGGCTTTCCCATCGCCAAGATCGCCGCGCTGCTGGCCGTGGGCTACACCCTGGACGAAATCCCCAACGACATCACCCGCAAGACCATGGCCTGCTTCGAGCCGACCCTGGACTATTGTGTGGTGAAAATCCCGCGCTTCGCCTTCGAGAAATTCCCGGGCGCGGACCCGAAGCTGGGCATTTCCATGAAGTCCGTGGGCGAAACCATGGCCATCGGGCGCACCTTCCGCGAAGCCCTGCAGAAGGGCTTGCGCAGCCTGGAGATCAGCCGCGCCGGCTACGAGGATTATCCCAAGATTCCGAAGGATTTGAGCCGGGCGGAACTGGCCGAGCGCCTGGCCGCGCCGCACGCCGAACGCCTGTTCACCATTCGCGAGGCCTTCAAGCAGGGACTCTCCGTCCAGGAGGTTTACGCCGCTGCGCGGATCGACCCCTGGTTTTTGGGACAGCTGCGCGACTTGGTGGAGGAAGACCTGGCCGAAAGCCGGATCCGGGACCGCGGCCTGCAGGACGTGGACCGGGAGTGGCTGCGGGCCAAGAAGCGCAACGGTTTTTCGGACGCCCAGATCGCCCGCTGGCTGGGCGCCTCGGAAGGCGAAGTCCGGGCGCGGCGCCGGGCGCTGGGCGTGCTGCCCACCTACAAGCGGGTGGACACCTGCGCCGCGGAATTCGAGTCCTACACGCCCTACTGCTTCTCCACCTACGAGGAGGAGAACGAGATGGGCGCGCCCTCCGAGCGGCAGCGGGTGATGATCCTGGGCAGCGGGCCCAACCGCATCGGGCAGGGCATCGAATTCGACTACTGCTGCTGCCACGCCTCCTTCGCCCTCAAGGAACTGGGCTACGAGACCATCATGGTCAACTCCAATCCGGAAACCGTTTCCACGGACTACGACACCTCGGACAAGCTCTACTTCGAGCCGCTGACCTTCGAGGACATCATGAACATCATCGACCTGGAGCAGCCGCTGGGGGTCATCGTCCAGTTCGGCGGGCAGACGCCGTTGAACCTGGCCCGGCGCCTGGTGGACGCCGGCGCGCCCGTTCTCGGCACCACCGTGGACGCCATTGAGGCCGCGGAGGACCGCGACCGCTTCTCGGCCCTCATGGTCTCGCTGGACATCGCCCAGCCCGCCAACGGCATCGCCCGGACCCTGGACGAGGTGCTGGCCTGCGCCAACGGCATCGGCTTCCCGGTCATGGTCCGCCCGTCCTTCGTGCTGGGGGGGCGCGCCATGCAGATCCTCTACGACCCCAAGTCCCTGATGGACTTCGTGAGCGAGGCCTTCGAGGCCGCCGAGGGCCAGCCGGTTCTCATCGACCGTTTTTTGGAGGACGCCATCGAGGTGGACGTGGACGCGGTCTCCGACGGGCAACGGACCGTCATCGCGGGCATCATGGAGCATATCGAGGAGGCGGGGATTCACAGCGGGGACTCGGCCTGCGTGCTGCCCCCGCACACCCTGAGCGAGGAGCTGCTCGCCCGGATCGCGAATTACACGGAACGGATCGCCGCCGCCCTCAAAGTGCGGGGCCTGATGAACATCCAGCTGGCCGTGCGGCGCGGAAACCTCTACGTGCTGGAGGTCAACCCGCGGGCGTCGCGGACGGTGCCCTTCGTGAGCAAGGCCACGGGCGTGCCCTGGGCCAAGGTGGCGGCCAAGGTCATGGCCGGCAGGAGCCTGGACGAGCTCGGCGTCCGGGAAACGCCGCCGCCGGACAATTTCAACGTCAAGGAGTCGGTGCTGCCGTTTTCCCGCTTCGCGGGCGTGGACATCCTCCTGGGGCCGGAGATGAAATCCACCGGCGAGGTCATGGGCATCGACGCCTCTTTCGGGATGGCCTTCGCCAAGGCGCAGACCAGCGCCGGCCAGACCCTGCCCACGGCGGGCGCGGTGTTCTTGAGCGTCAAGGACGACGACAAGCGGGACGTGGTCTTCATCGCCAAGAAGCTGCACGACTTGGGGTTCAAGCTCATCACCACGGTGGGCACGCACAAGGTGCTGCGCGCCAACGGCATCCCGGCCGAGAAGGTGGACAAGATCGGGCTGGGACCGACCAGCATCATGACCCTGATCAACGCCGGCCGGATCCGGCTGATCATCAACACGCCCTTCGGCCCCATGGGCCGCGAGCACGTCAAGCCCATCATGACCGCGGCCGTGGCGCACGGCATTCCGTGCATCACCACGCTGCAGGGCGCCCAGGCGGCCGTCAACGGCATCGAAATGCTCAAGACGCTGCCCTTGACCATCAAACCCCTGCAGGACTGGCACCGCTCCGTATCCGGCCCCGCCGCCGAGGCGGAGGCCCATTCCCCGAACCAGGGGGTGAACGCATGATCCCGGACCGGCTCGCAGCCGCGAACGCCGCGGGTTTCGCTTCCCGCTCCGGCCTGTATGATCCCGAACAGGACCGCGACAGCTGCGGCATCGGCCTGATCGCGCACTTGGACGCCGTCCCCCGGCATTCGCTGGTGGAGGACGCGGTCAGGATCCTCATCAATCTGGAGCACCGCGGCGCGGTGGGCGGCGACAAGGCGACCGGCGACGGCGCCGGCCTGCTGCTGCAGATGCCGGATGCTTTTCTCCGCGCGGAGGCGAAAAAAGCCGGCTGGGAGCTGCCCCCGCCCGGCGGATACGGCGTGGGCATGATCTTCCTGCCCCCGGACCCCGGGCTGGCCCGGCGCTGCGTGGAAACCCTGGAGCGCATCGCCACGGACGAGGGCTGTGAAGTGCTGGGATGGCGGCCGGTGCCCGTGGACGGCGGCCACCTGGGAGAATTTTCCCGGGCCACCCAGCCGGAAATCCGCCAGTGCTTCCTGGCTCCGGGCGCGGCCGGCGCGGAAGCGTTCGAACGCAAGCTGTACGTGGTCCGGCGCCTGGCCGAAAAGGAGATCGCCGCCTGGTCCGACGCGGATTTCAGCCAGTTCTACGTGACCAGCCTGTCCTCGCACACCCTGGTCTACAAGGGCATGCTGACCGGCACCCAGCTGCTGACCTTTTACCCGGACTTAAAAAATCCAGACTTCGCCTGCGCCTATGCGCTGGTGCACCAGCGCTACAGCACCAACACCCTGCCGACCTGGAGTCTGGCCCAGCCCTTTCGCTACCTGGCGCACAACGGCGAGATCAACACCCTGCGGGGCAACCTCAACCGCATGCGTGCCCGTGAAGCCGCCATGGCCTCCGCGCTTTTCGGAGAGGACCTGGAGAAACTCAAGCCCATCTTGGTGGAGGGCGGGAGCGACTCGGCCATCCTGGACAACGCCCTGGAGTTTCTGGTCGCCTCGGGGCGGTCGCTGCCGCACGCCATGATGATGATGATTCCCGAGGCCTGGGGCGCCAAGTACCACATGAGCGCGGACAAGCGCGCCTTTTACGAATTTCACAGCGCCGTTATGGAACCCTGGGACGGGCCGGCGGCCATCGTGGTCACGGACGGGCGCTACATCGGCGGCACCCTCGACCGGAACGGCCTGCGCCCCAGCCGCTACACGGTGACGCGCGACGGCCTGATCGTCATGGCCTCCGAGACCGGCGTGCTGGAATTTCCGGCCGACCAGATCCGCCAGCGCGGGCGCCTGCAGCCCGGCAAGATGTTCCTGGTGGATTTGCACGAGAAGCGCATCGTGCCGGACCCGGAGATCAAGGCCAAGATCGCGCGCCAGCGGCCCTACCGCAAATGGGTCAAGGACAACCGCATCGAACTGCGCGGCCTGTTTACGCCCGCGGAAAACCCGCGCCTGGAACGCGACTCCCTGCTGCGCCTGCAGCACGCCTGCGGCTATACCGAGGAAATCCTCAAGCTGCTGATCACGCCCATGGCCTCCAACAGCCAGGAGCCGGTCGGTTCCATGGGCAACGACGCGGCCTTGGCCGTGCTTTCGAACCGGCCCCAGCTTCTGTTCAATTACTTTCACCAGCTCTTCGCCCAGGTCACCAACCCGGCCATCGACCCGCTGCGCGAGGAACTGGTCATGTCCCTCATGAGCTACGTGGGCCGGCAGCGCAACCTCCTGGAGGAAACGCAGCAGCATTGCCGCCAGCTCAAACTCGCCCATCCCATCCTGAGCCATCACGACCTGCACTGCATCCTGGAGAGCCGGCATCCGGACTTGAAAGCCGCGGAGCTGGACATGCTCTTCGACGCCGCTGGCGGCGGCAAGGCCTTAAGCCGCGGCTTGGAAGAATTGTTCACGCGGGCCGAACAGGCCGTGGACGAGGGCGCGGCCGTCCTGGTGCTCACGGACCGCCGGCTGGAGGCCGGCCGGGCGGCCATCCCGTCCCTGCTGGCCGTCTCGGGCCTGCATCATCACCTCATCCGGCGGGGCAAACGCACCTTCGCCGGCATCATCGTGGAAACCGGCGAGGCGCACGAGGTCATGCACTTCGCGCTGCTCATCGGCTACGGCGCCAACGCCATCTGCCCGCACGTGGCCTTCGCGACCGTGCGGGAACTGGCCGAGGAAGGCCTGCTGGAGAAGGACCTCACCCCGGAAGAGGCCATGGACGCCTACATCACGGCCGTGAAGAAGGGCCTGCTCAAGACCTTTTCACGCATGGGCATTTCCACGGTCCGCAGTTTCTTCGGTTCACAGATTTTCGAGGCCGTGGGTTTGAGCTCCGCGCTGGTGGAGCGGTATTTCACGCGCACGGTTTCGCGCGTGGAGGGGATCGGCCTGGAGGAAATCGCCGCCGAGACCCTGGCGCGGCACGCGCGCGCCTTTTCGCCGGAGGGCGCGCCGTCCGGCATTCTGGATTTGGGCGGGGACTATCTCCTGCGCGCCGACGGTGAAAAGCACCTGTGGACCAGCGAGTCGGTGTACAAGCTCCAGCAGGCGACCCGGACCGACGACTACGCGGTCTTCAAGGAGTACACGCGCTTGATCGACGACCAGTCGGCCGCCCACGCCACCCTGCGCAGCCTGATCCGCTTCAAGCCGGGCCGGCCCGTGCCGCTGTCGGAAGTCGAACCCGTGGCGGCCATCACCCGGCGGTTCGTGTCCGCGGCCATGTCGTTCGGCTCCATCTCGCGCGAGGCCCACGAGGACCTGGCCATCGCCCTGAACCGGGTGGGGGGGCGGAGCAACTCCGGGGAAGGCGGGGAGGATCCCGGACGGTACCCGCCGCTGCCCAACGGCGACAGCAAGCGCTCCCGCATCAAGCAGGTGGCTTCCGGACGCTTCGGCGTGACCACCGAATACATGATGAACGCGGACGAGCTACAGATCAAGGTGGCCCAGGGCGCCAAGCCGGGCGAAGGCGGACAGCTGCCCGGACACAAGGTGAGCCCGGAGATCGCGCGCGTGCGCCACACCACGCCGGGAGTGACGCTCATTTCGCCGCCGCCGCACCACGACATCTATTCCATCGAAGACCTGGCTCAGTTGATCTACGACCTGAAGGTGACCAACCCGGACGCACAGGTCTCGGTCAAGCTCGTGTCCGAGGTGGGCGTCGGCACCGTGGCCGCGGGCGTGGCCAAGGCCAAGGCGGACCTGGTTTTGATTTCCGGCTACGACGGCGGCACGGGCGCCTCGCCCTGGACGGCCATCAAGCACGCCGGCCTGCCCTGGGAGCTGGGCCTGTCCGAAACCCAGCAGGCCCTGGTGGCCAACGCGCTGCGCGACCGCATCCTGGTCCAGGTGGACGGGCAGCTGAAAACCGGCCGCGACCTGGCCGTGGCCGCGCTGATGGGGGCGGAGGAATTCGGCTTCGGAACCACCGCGCTCGTGTGCCTGGGGTGCGTGCTGATGCGCAAGTGCCACTTGAACAATTGCCCGGTGGGCGTGGCCACGCAGGATCCCGTGCTGCGCAAGCGCTACGCCGGCAAGCCGGAATACGTGGAACGTTTCCTGCGCTTCCTGGCGCAGGAATTGCGGGAGGTCATGGCCGGGCTGGGCTTTAAAACCGTGGACGAAATGGTGGGCCGCGCGGATTGCCTGGAATTCGCCCCCGACCCGGAACATCCCAAGGCCCGGCACCTGGACTTTGCCGCGCTGCTGCGGCCGGCCCGGGGACAAGCCCCGCGCCGCCTCCGCACCCAGGACCACGCGCTCGCGCAGGCCTTCGACCAGGAGCTGATCCGCCTTTCCCGGGACGCCTTGGAAAAGCAGTCCAAGCTTGCGGTGAGCCTGCCCATCCGCAACGTGCACCGCACGGCCGGAGCCATGCTCTCCGGGCAAATCGTCCGGCGCTTCGGTCCCGCCGGCCTGGCCGAGGACACCCTCGTATTCGAATTCTCCGGGTCCGCCGGGCAGAGTTTCGGGGCCTTCCTGGCGCCGGGCGTGACCTTCCGCCTGCACGGCGACGCCAATGATTACCTCGGCAAGGGGCTGTCCGGCGGGAAGATCATCGTCACCCCGCCGCCGGGCGCGAAATTCATCCCCCAGGAGAACATCATCGCCGGCAACGTCATTTTGTACGGCGCCACCGGCGGGGAGGTGTACTTGAACGGCCTGGTCGGGGAACGTTTCTGCGTGCGCAACAGCGGCGGCACGGCCGTGGTCGAGGGCGTGGGAGATCACGGCTGCGAGTACATGACCGGCGGAGTGGTGGTGGTTTTGGGTCCCACGGGAAACAATTTCGCGGCGGGCATGAGCGGGGGCATCGCCTACGTGTACGACGATACCGAGCTGTTCGACACGCGCTGCAACCTCGACATGGTGGATTTGGAAAGCGTGCGCTCGGAGGCCGACCAGCGGCAGCTGCGGGGCCTGCTGGAAAAGCACCTCGCGTACACCGGCAGTTCGCAGGCCAGGACCATCCTGGAGAATTGGGAGACCCAGCTGCCCCTGTTCGTCAAGGTCATGCCCATTGATTACCGGCGGGTGCTGGAGCGCATGAATCTCGGGGAGTTCACGGACACGGAGACGGTAGCCGCCACCGAGGAAGTGTATCCGGGGTCGAAATAGCCGCGGCGGGGCGCGACGCCCCGCGGGCGGAAGGATGGGGAGGAGGTTGCGCATGGCCAAGCCGACCGGCTTTCTGGAGTATGCCCGCCGGGATCCGTCCAAGCGACCGGTAGACGAGCGCGTGCACGACTTTCGGGAAATCGAGCAGCCGCTGACGCACGCGGAGCTCGAGGAGCAGGCCGCCCGCTGCATGGACTGCGGAATTCCGTCCTGCCACCTGTTCGGCTGCCCGGTGCGGAACACCGTCCCGGACTGGAACGACATGGTCTACCGCCGGCACTGGCGGCGCGCCCTGGAGCTGCTGCAGGCCACGAACAACCTGCCCGAGGTCACCGGGCGCGTGTGTCCGGCCCCGTGCGAGCCGGCCTGCACGCTCTCCATCAACCAGAAACCCGTGACCATCCGGCACATCGAGCTGCAGATCGTGGAACGGGGCTGGCAGGAGGGATGGATCAAGCCGCAGAAGGCCGCGCAGAAAACCGGGCGGCGCGCTGCGGTGGTGGGGTCCGGGCCCGCCGGCCTGGCCGCGGCCCAGCAGCTGGCCCGCCGCGGGCACTCGGTGGTGCTGTACGAAAAATCGGACCGCATCGGCGGACTCCTCCGCTACGGCATCCCGGATTTCAAGCTCGAAAAATGGGTTCTCGACCGGCGCATCACGCAGATGGTGGCCGAGGGCGTGGCCTTCGAACCGAACGTGGAAGTGGGCGTGGACATCACCGCCGGAGACCTGCGCCGGGATTTCGACGCCGTGCTGCTGGCCGCGGGTGCGGGCGCGCCCCGCGACGTGGCCGTGCCCGGGCGGGAATTGGCGGGCATTCATTTTGCCCTGGAGTTTCTGACCCTGCAGAACAAGCTCAACGCCGGCGATGAAGTTCCCGCCGGGGCCGTGAGCAACGCCCGCGGGCAGCACGTGGTCGTGATCGGCGGCGGAGACACGGGCGCGGACTGCATCGGCACCAGCCGCCGGCAGGGTGCCGCATCCGTAACCCAGATCGAGCTGTTATGCGCGCCCCCGGCCGAACGCTCGCCCAGCAACCCCTGGCCGACCTGGCCCCAGGTCCTGCGCACGTCCACTTCGCACGAAGAGGGCTGCGAGCGCCTGTGGAGCATCGGCACCCAGGCGTTCCTGGGGCGGGAGGGCAAGGTGTCGGGCTTGCGATGCATCCGCTTGGACTGGGGCGACGGCAGGACTTGCCGGGAAATTCCCGGATCGGAATTCGAACTGAAAGCCGGGCTGGTCCTGCTGGCCGCGGGGTTCATGCATGTGGAGCACGGCCCGCTGGTCAAGGACCTGGACCTCAAGCTCGACCCGCGCGGGAACCTCGCCGTGGACGGAAACTTCATGACCTCCGCCCCCGGCGTGTTCGCCGCCGGCGACGCGGAAACGGGCGCCTCCCTGGTGGTGCGGGCCATTGACCGCGGCAGGAAAGCCGCGGAAGCCGTGCACAGGTTTCTGCTGCAAACATGACGCCGGCCGCCGGACCAACGCCTGCGCGGGATTTTTCCCGCCTGCAGCGGCCCCGCCAGCCCCTGCCGGGCGGCATCCGCCGCCTGCTGGCGGCGCAGGGCCTGCTGGCGGCCTTCCGGCAGAGGCCGCCCTACCAGTAAAACGATTACCTGGCCTGGATCGCGCGCGCGCGGCGGGAAGCGACGCGCCGCCGGCGCCTGGAGCAGATGCTCGCGGAACTCGCCCGCGGGGACCGGTACATGAAGATGGCTTATCTTCCCCGGACCTCCCGGCCGCGGCGCGCATAAAAACCTTGCCTCCGGGGAAGATCCGGATTATATTCGTTCCAAACCCGCCTTTTATTCCACCTCTGCGGTCATGACCTTCAACCCCAGTTCGGGGCACCCAGACCCGGGAGCAGGTCATGAACGTCTTTCTGGCCTACGAGCACCGGCCCCTCTGTTTCCGGGAACCAAGCGACCTCCTGTGCTGCCGGGATCCCGCCCGCCTGCCCGCGTGTTTCCGGCAACTCGAGCGCTGGCTCGACCAGGGATATTACGCGGCGGGGTTCCTCTCGTATGAAGCGGGGTATTTTTTCGAGAAGCGGCTCCGCCAGAATTCAAGCCGGGAATTTCCCCTTCTTTGCCTGGGCGCCTACCGCCGGCCCGGCACGGAGGGATTCCCCCCGCGAGCCGCGGGCAGCTACGGCCTCCGCGACTTCCGGGTCAACGTGCCTTATCCCCGGTACGCCCGCCACATCGAACGGATCCGGAGATATATTTCCCGGGGCGATGTTTATCAGATCACCTATTGCCTGAAGAACGCCTTCCGGTTCCGCGGCGATCCCCGCCGTCTGTTTCTGGATTTGTACCGCTACCAGCGGGTCCCCTATCCGGCTTTCATCGAGGCGGAGGATTTTTGCATTCTGTCCCTGTCCCCGGAGCGGTTCATCCGGAAACGGGGCGAAGCCGCCCTGGCCGAGCCCATGAAGGGAACCTGGCCGCGCGGGAGGAACCGGGCCGAGGACCGGCGCCGGCGCCGGCGGTTTTCCCGCGATCCGAAAAACCGGGCCGAGAATGTCATGATCGCCGACCTCTTGCGCAACGACCTGGGAAGAATCGGCCGGGACATCCGGGCCCCGCGCCTGTTTACGGTCGCCCCTTACCGCACGCTCTTCCAGATGACCTCGACCGTCACGGGCCGGGTCCCCGGGAACGTGGGGATGTTCGAGCTTTTTGCCGCGCTGTTTCCGTCCGGGTCCGTGACGGGCGCGCCCAAAATACGCGCCATGGAAATCATCCGGGAGATTGAACCCGAGGAGCGGAGGATTCACACGGGGGCGATCGGGTACATCACCCCCGGCCGCGACCTGTATTTCAACGTCCCCATCCGGACGCTGCTCCTGCGCGGGGGGGACGGAGAGATGGGCGTGGGCGGCGGCATTGTCTGGGATTCGACGGCCAGGGGGGAATGGGAGGAAGGCCGGCTCAAGTCGCGCTTTCTCCTGGAAATCGCGCGCGCAGGCGGCTGCCGGGCTTGAGGAAGACTACGTCCGCAATAACTTCGTCAGGGACGGGATAAAAGGCGCGACCCACGAGAGATGATCCGCGGCCAGCAGGATGAACTGCTTGTAGGCCGAAGTGTATTCCGGCGAATCCTGGGACTTCTCCATGGTATCCACCACCGAAATCCAGCGGGAATAATCCTCCTTGGCCAGATTCGTGATGATGGCCTTTCGCAGTTCCTGCAGCATTTCCCGGGTGGTGAGCAGCGCAAGCTGGCGGGAGATTCCCTCGCCCGCCTGGAGCGTGCCCGGTCCCGGACCGTCCGTGGGAAGAACGGATCCGTCCGGGAGGGATTGCGGCGCCCCCCCTTCGCGTTCCACTTTGACCTGGTAGTGCGCGGGCAAGAGCGTGGTTTTCGGGCAATAGCCGCGCTCCTTGATGAGATACGTCTCTTCCAAACCGTTCGGCAGGCGCCGGGTGAGCCTGTCGCCTTCCTCGATCGGCGCGGTGCCGTCCGGAATGAAGATCATTTTCGGCCTGACCGCGGCCTGGAGGCCGGAATATTTCTGGCCGTTTTTCTTGATCAGGGTGACGAATTCATCCACGAGGTCGTCGGACATGTGTGCCTCCTCTTGGCAGCGGCGGGTCGGCGAGGGCCCGCACGCGCCGTTGCTCCCCCCCGCCGGGGCGGCGCAGGCCCGGGGCGGGAACGCCGGGAGGTCACGCCGACTCGATTGTAGCATAGAAACCACCCCGGGATCATCCGCGGCGGGGATAAAAATTACCGGGCACTCGTCGGAGCTTGAAATACCCCGGCGAAAGTATATAATATCGGCCTGGGGCCGGAGGCGCGTGTTTTTTCAGGAAAAGGCGAACCCGGTGGCCGCGCGGCGGTGTCAAAACAAAATAAAACGTCGCGCCCGCGCCCGGAAACGCGGTGAACCGCAATGGATCGCAAGCGGCTGCCGGTTGGCGTGAGCGGCGGAGCGTGCTGAAGGAGACCGGGTTCAAGACTTGTTTTCCCTGGCAACGGAAGGCTGAATTTCCCAGCCCTGAATGAAAGGGAGGATGTGCCGTGGAAAAAAACCTGCGAACCTGCCCCAGAGTTGAAGTCAATCTTCCCGTCCATTACAAATACCTGGAGAACGGCCGGATTTACCACGCCCTGGAAGGCGAGGCGGCCAACGTGGGCGCCAAGGGCCTGGCCATGCGCGGCGACCGTCCCCTTCTCAAGGGGCAGGTGATGCTGGTGACGCTCTTCCTGCCGCCGGAAAGCCGGAGCGTTGACCAGCACAACTACCTGCAAATCACGGAGCAGAACGGCTTGCCGATCATCATCCTTGCCGAGGTGGCCTGGTGCCAATCCCTGGGCGAAAGGTACACGGCGGGTCTGCAATTCCTGGTTCCGGATAACCATCACCAGAGGCGACTCAGAAATTTCCTGGATAATTATCACATCTATCGGCAGGTTCGCTATGCGGATTTGCCTTCCAAGGAAGACGAGAACGAGCCCTGAGCGCATCCCGCGAAAACCGCGCCCTGCGGCCGGCGGAGGGGCGGGGTGCAGCGCAGCCCGGGACGGCGGGGGCGTTCATTCCCACGTAAAGTTCCACCTCCAGGCATTGGGATACTGGTAATCCTCCGTCACGCGGATGTTTTTGGCACCGGTCAATTCCAGGATTCCGACCACATAACCGCAATCGAATTGCAATTCCGCCGCCGTGAGCTCGGGGATGCCTTTGAGGACGAGCACGGCGGATTTTTCCGTCAGCTCTTCGACCGCCAGTTCGCCTTGATCGTTGAACAACCTCCAAATCATTCCCGTGCGCTTGACGATAAACGATCTTTTGGCCAAGCCCAAAAAAGCCCGGTACATTCCGGTAAATTGGATTTTGGCCAAATGGGCGCCGAGTGCGAGCAGGCCCCGCTCGTCCTGCGGAAACAGGGCCTTGACGGCCGCCTGCATGATCCGGGCTTCGAGTTCGTGCGGGATCCAGGTGTTGGCCGTGACCGTGCGGTAGGTTCGGATGGTTTCCGCATCCAACTCGGCGAGGAATTCCTTCTCGGTTTCGGGCCCCCGCTCCTTGAACATCTGCCGGAGGGTCGTGATGTCGCTGGCTTTGGTGTTGGGCATGCTTGCGCGTCTCCCGGGGATCAGTGGAATGGCAAATATTGTTCATTCTATCCGAACCCGTTGGGCCGGCGCAAATTAAATTTCACCGTCCCCGCGGGGCGGGGAGGCGCGCACCGCCCGCAGATTTTCCTCCACTTGGTCATGGCAAGTTCGCGCGCAACCTGATAAAATTTTACCGTGCGTCTCATCCCTCGCCGATGGAGGTGGCGGAGGTGGCGAAGTACCGGGCGGGAGCGCTGATTTTACTCCGCAAACTGTTGAAAAAACGCGGGAAGCCGCACGAACTGGTTTTTTTGCGGCTTCTGGCCCCGGAGGATGAAGAGGTTTATCGGACCGCCGAACATATGAAATGGATACCGGTGGAGCAAGCGGCCCAGATCCTGATCACCGCGGCCCAGGTTCTCAGCCCCCGTGATCCATGGGCGCTGCGAAAACTCGGGCGGGAGGAAGCCAAGGACAACCTCCGGGGCGTTTTCAAGAAACGCTCGGGTCCGTACTCCGTATTCGTCATCCTGCTGCAGGTGGCCAGGATCTGGCGGAATTACCATGACCAGGGCCGGGCCAAGGCCGTGGTGGAAGCCGACGGCAGCGGAAATTCGTTTGTCGTGGAAAATTACCCCGCGCTGCCCGAAGCCAACCGTGAAATCTGGGCCGGGTTCATTCAAGAGGCCGTGGAGATGGCGGGCTATCCGACCCTGGACGTCAGGCGGCGCGAAACCAATCCACTGGCCTGGAAATGGTTCGTTGCGGAAAGGCAGCCCGGCGATTAGTCCGGGGGGCCTGGGTCCCGCCCGGCCGGGGGATGAAGGCGCCGGAGGGCGCAATTTCCCGAGGCCGGCTGCATATTCGTTTTGGAAAAATAATCCAATCATGGTAGAATAAATCAATTTTTACGCTCTGGGCACGGAACGGGTTGGCCGGAGCGGACAGCGGAAACGCAAAACGTTCGGAGGGAATTGCGGCATGGGCAAGCCGTTTGCCAAGGAAGACCTGGTCGGAATGTTCTCCGAGGCTTTAGGCAACGACAAGGCGCAGCAGCTGATCGAAGAGGCCATCCGGATTCTGGGGCTGCAGCAAAAGAACAGTTTCGAGCGCGAGGACATCCTGGCGATTGCCAAGGAATTGAAAAGAAAGGGCGGTTTTATCGCCATCCTGGCGAATTGCCTCGCGTCCCAGGCGTTTCACGTCACCAAACAGGATCAATCCGATTGAATACGGACCGGAAAGAGCCGTGGCGTTCGTCGTCCCGGCGCGGGGAATCCCGAAACGTCCCAATTCGGTTAAGGAGCGCAGACGCGAAGTGCTGAAAACAACTTGTGGACTCTTGGCGGTGTTCTGGCTGGCAGGCCTGCCCGCCGCCGGCTGGACGGACGAGGTCATTTCCATCAGCGACAAACAGTACGCGAAGAAAGCCGAAAATTCCGCCATCGATATTTATGCCAGCGAACGCGCCGTGAACCTTCCCTTCGAAGATTTGTTCGTCATGGATGTAACCCCGGCGCTGTCTTCGATCTCGAAGGCCATTCAGACCGCGCGCGACACGGCCCGGGAATACGGCGCGGATGCCATCATCATCTTGGCGGTGAACGTCGATAATTCCGGCATGATGTTGTTCAAAGGCATTAAGTACACGCAGTGACCGCCCCGGGCGGCCCGACCGCTTTGCGGGGAAGAATCCTCGGCGGCGCCGGCAGCGGACCTGCAGGCGGAAGCGGTGTCGTGACCGGGAAACAGGCGGGACTCCATGCCGGAAGTCAAGGCCAGCGGGATCCTCACGATTAAAAAAATCCTGGAGGCGCGGGGCCCGGAAGCGGAAGCGGTCTTCACGGCCGCTCTCAGCGCGGAGTCCTTGAAAGTCTATCGCCTCGCCGTGGCGCCGAGCTGGATTCCCTTCGCGGCCGAAGCGGAAATCTTCGAGAAGGCCTCGGAAACACTCTTCCCGGAAAATCCTCAGCGGCTGCGCAGACTGGGGTACGAAGTCGCCAAAATCCAGTTTAAAGGGCTGTATAAAGTTTTCCTGCTCATGACCACCGTGGACTACGTGGTCAAACGGACGGCCCAGATCTGGGGCACCATCTATAATAGCGGTTCGGCGCGGGTGGAGGATGTCAACGATTATGGCGGGACGCTGATCGCCCAGGATCTCCCGGACCAGCTGCCCACCCAGCGCGAGTATATCTGCGGTTACTTGATCGGCCTTTTGGAAATGACCAACGTCCGGAACGTCCGCGTGCGCAAGGACGAAAGCAATCCCAGGGCCTGGAAATGGATTTTCACCTGGGAGAAGAAAAAATAGCCGCACGCGGCCGCGGTGCGCTCCTCCGCCGGCGTAAACGAGTCAAGCGCGGGAGAAGAATCGTGACGCTCCTTGATGAAATTCTCGGTTGGGGAAAAAAGCCGAAAGAGCTTGTGCTGCGCCTGGCCGGGCGGGTCAAACGGAATGCCAAACTGATCGCACAGCTGGCGGAGGGGCTGGAACATGACCGCCCCGCCATCCGCGGCACTTGCGCGGAGGCGCTGTCGGAAATCACCCGGGAGCGACCCGACTTGCTGCCGGCCCGCCACCTCGACGCCCTGATCCGGCATTTACAGGACGAGAACCCGCGGGTGAAGTGGGAAACGGCGCAGGTGATCGGCAATGTGGCGGCCAGGCACCCGGAAAAAGTCGGACGCGCGGTTTCCGGACTCCTCCGGAACAGCTCGGATGCCGGGACCGTGGTGCGCTGGAGTTCGGCCTACGCCCTGACGCGGATCGCGGAGCAGCGTCCGCAGGACCGGAAAGCCCTGGCCGCCAAAATGGAGGGCGTTTTAAGGCGGGAGAAAAACAGCGGGGTCCGGAACGTTTACCTCAAAGCCCTGAAAAAAATCCGGACCTTGACTTGATCCCGCGCGGGCCATCTCTTCCTCCCCGTTGCCGTGCGCTCGCCTGGGTGAATACGGGGTCCCGCCTTCCGGTCCGGTTCAGGCATCCGGGTGCGCAGCGGGCCGGGATTTCCGGGAAGCAAGGAGAGGATAGAAAAGAGGATACGAACGATGGGAAAATTAAAGGGCACGGGTTGGAAAGGCGCACTGGAATATCTGGATAAAACGTACGGTCCGGAGGGCATGCGGAAATTGCTGGCGGCGCTGGATGAGCCGGACCGACAGATTTTGTCCAAGCCCATCTTGCCCATTTCCTGGCTGGATTTTTCGGCGTATATCCGGATCATCCTCACCGCGGACAAGGTGCTCGGCTCGGGGGACCACAAACTCATTGAGGCCGCCTCGGTGTACAACGCCCAGAAGGACCTGAAGGGAGTATACAAGTTGTTTTTATCCGTGACCTCGCCGCGGTTCGTCATCAGCAACGCCCAGCGCCTCTGGCGGCAGTACAACGATGAAGGGGATCTGAGCGTGGAATGGCGGGGATCCAAGGAGGGAGTGTTGTATATCCGCAATTACCCGGACATCCCTCTCCATCACGAACTGGATCAGCTTCCCTACATGATCGAGGCTCTCAAGATGTCGGGCTGCAAGAACGTCCAAGCCCGGCATGTGCAATGCATCGCCCGGGGCGATGAACAATGCAGGACGGAATTCAAGTGGGACTGAACACGGTACCCTGCTCGCGTCCTCGGCTCGAGAATTCCCGCCGTCCGGGGATTTTTTTCCCGCCAGATTTTTAAGGGTTTGAGGATGTAGAAATTCTCCTTTCCCGATGAAGCCGCTTTCCTCCGCCGGCGAAATACTCCTGGCCAAATTTTCCCCACCCTGCGGCCTCTCGCGGGCTTGACATATCCCGGTTTCCTGTTATGCTTACGCTACGCGCGGAGCCCGACCCGTGGATGCGAGCGGAATTGCATGCTGTTCCAGGTTTGCCGGGCCCGGGGAGGAGAGAGCCTACCCATGAGCACGGACGACGCCAGCCAGGCCGATTATTCCTTGGATCTGCTGGTCAAGGTCCTGGAGCATGCCAATGAGGCGCGGAGCGCTCAGAACCCGGCGGATGCCTGCATGGACTTGGTGGCCGCACTGGATTTACTGCTGGCCGCCGTGCGCGCGCAGGCTTCGCCCACGGATCCGCGCCAGGCGGAAATGCTCGTGCAGGCGGATAAATGGGCGGAAATGCGGGGCGGCATCGCCCAGCACTGGGAGGTCTTGGAGAAAGACCCGCAAGCCGCGACGCAATTGGTGGCCGCTTTGGATCGCTTGCTGGATGTCCTCCTGGACGAACCCTCCACGCGCCTGGCCGCTTACGGGAGCTTGATGCCGGGACAAGCCCATGCCGACCACCTGGCGTCATGCCAGGGGGAATGGGACGAGGGTACCGTGACCGGCGTCTTGGGCGCCGACGGCCGGTACCCCGCCTTGAAGTGGGATCCGCGCGGCCCGCAGGTGGACGTGGCCGTATTCCATTCCCTGGACCTGCCCGCGCATTTTCCGGAGCTGGACGTCTTCGAAGGCGAACACTACACACGCATCCTGGCGCCTGTCATCATGGCGGACAACCAGATCGTGATCGCCAACCTGTATCATTTCCCAACCTCCTGAATCGATCCGTGCGCGCGGGCCACGTGCTGCCTCTGCCGCAAGATGCCTTATCGTTCTGAGACCCGGGATCGCCTTCCGGCGCCCCTCCGCTGGGGGCGGCAACGGGACCCGCACAGGATCTCTGCGGCAAATCAGCGGGTGACTCTTCCGGAGCGGTGGCCAGGCCGCGTCCGATTCAGCATTTGCGGGGTTGAAATTGCCTCCCGAAAAGTGGAGAATATTGCCACCCGGGGGGTGAAACATGCCACAGCCTTTCAACCAGCCGCAGATTCTTGTTGTCGGCGCCGGCGCGGTCGGCGGCTTCTACGGGGCCAAGCTGGCCCAGGCCGGAGCCCGCGTATCGCTGGTCAGCCGCTCGGACTACGAGCCCGTGAAGGCCGGCGGCCTGCGGATCCGAAGCATCGCCGGTGATTTTACCTTCCGTCCCGAGCGGGTCCTGCGCCGGGTGGAGGAATGCCCCGCTCCGCCGGATTTTATTCTGGTGGCCGTGAAAGCCCTGCCTGAAATCGATGTCCCCGGCTTGATTCGGAAGGCCGTCGGCGCCGAGACCGCGGTTTTCCTGCTGCAAAACGGGATCGAAGTCGAGCCGCCCTTGGCCCGCGCCTTCCCGGACAACGAGCTGATCAGCGGGCTGGCTTTTGTGTGCTTAAGCCGTCCCGCACCGGCCGTGGTGCTTCATCAATGCTTCGGCCGCGTTTGTCTTGGGCGCTACCCGATAGGAACTTCGCCCGGCGCGCAGGTTTTGCACGATCTGTTCGTCGCGGCGGGCGTCCCCTGTGACGTTTCCGAGGACATCGTGACCGACCGCTGGAGGAAGCTGCTCTGGAACGCGGCCTTCAACCCCATTTCCGTACTGACCGGCGGCGCGGATACCGCGAAAATCATGGCTCAGGAAGACATCCGCTACCTGGTGCGCAAGGTCATGGAGGAGGTGCGCCTCATTGCCGAAGCCGAGGGTCACGTCATCCCAGCCGAAGCCATCGAGCAGAACATAGAAGACACGGTGAAGATGGCGCCGTTTCAAACGAGCATGCTGCAGGATTTCGAAGCCGGCCGGCCCATGGAAATCGAAGCGATCCTGGGCGCGCCCCTGCAGGTGGCGAAACGCCGCGGCCTATCCGTGCCGTATCTGGAAACGCTTTATCCCTTGATGAAAATGGTCGCTCTCCGGGAGAGCCGCTCGCCCGTCTGAGAGAACCCCATGCCCTGAGAAGGAGGATGGATCGCATGACACGCAAAGATCGTCTCCGCTGGGTGTTGCTCGCCGGCCTGTGGATTCTCAGCCTGGGGGGCTGGCTCCTGCACCTTCGCATCCATCCGCTCGCCGAAGACGGCGCGAATTGGATTCCATTTCTCTCCGGCCTGCTCAGCCTGGTCATCGTCCCCTGGCTGTTTCTGCGGCCGGCCACCGTCGCGTACGGCTATGTGCTCAACGGCATGCTGGTCATCCTGGGCACCATCACCATGGCCAACGACTCGCTGGAAAGCTTCCGGGGGGCGCTGACGGCCAACGCACTCTTATTCAGGACACTCTTCCCGAACATCCTGATCCTGTGGGGCAAGTTTTTCCTCGGGCAGGCCCTGTTCGAGCTGGCGTCGCTGAAAAGCCCCGACGAGCCCGTGCGCGGCGGCCGTTTCTGGCGTTATCCGAACTATGGCTGGTGGGCTGCTCACCTGGCGGGTTTCTCGGCGGTTTTTGCCCTCGGCCGGATCTTGTGGCCTTAGAAGGAGAATAGCATGCACCGCTTTTTCTTATGGAAACCCGGTTGGTGGATTTTGCACGCCCTGGCAGTCCTGTTCCTGCTTTGGCTGGGACACGCGGTTTAGCGCGTGCTGTCCGCCGTCCAAAGAGTCCGGCGGTGAACGGGTCGGGATATCCCCAGGCGGAATATCTCCCCGGCGGGGAGCGTTCCGGTGGGGAAGCGGCTTAAAATCTGAGTATGGTTTTGGGCAGGTCGTTCAGAATATCCTGATAGATCCGGAAGGAAATGCGCTGGGACTTCAGGCTGATCAACTGGTAGGCGTCCGTAAGGCCCTTCTCAATCAGCATTTTGAATCTTTCGGATTTGGCGGCCAGCAATTTGAGGCCGTTTTGCGCGGCTTCATCGGCGTCCGCCGCAGGCAGGGTACACAGGCCGAACACGATCGTTTCGGCGTAATCCTCGGGTCCGTCGCCGGGGGAAAGAATGGAGACCGTGGCCCGGGGATTTTCCCGGAGTTCCTGGATTTTATCGCTGCCGGATAACGTCAGGAAATAAAAAAACTGCAGTTGCGGGTCGCAGGCGAATACCATGAACCGGGAATCGATCTCCGCTCCCTGGCGGGTGGAGAAGGACGCGAACAAGGCCCGGTCCAAAAACGGGTAAATGCGGTCAGCCGAATATTGCCGGGTATCCTCCAGCATGTTTTATTCCTCCCGGGCGCGCTTTCCGGCCTGTTTCCCAGGTTCGCCGCATGCGGCGAAAGGGACGCTTTCTTATTTCCAGAGGCGTTCAGGCGGCGAGCATGATTTCCACCAACTGGATTTCGAAAACCAAATCCTTGCCGGCCAGGGGATGATTGCCGTCGAGCTTGACCTTGTTCTCGGAAACATCGCTGACCCACACCGAGGTGGTCTTGCCGTCCTTGCCGGTAATGCCCAATTGCAGCCCGACGGAGAGTTCCAGATCTTGGGGGATATGCTGCCGGTCCACCTCGACCACCAGTTGTTCGAAGCGCGGTCCGTAGGCCTGAGCGGCCGGGATGGACTGCGTTTTGGATTCGCCGGCGGCCATGCCCACCACGGCCTCCTCGAATCCGCCGATTAACGACCCCTCGCCGATGGTAAATTCCAGGGGTTCTCGGTCCCGGGAGGAATCGAAGATGCTGCCGTCCGTCAACTTGCCGGTGTAGTGAACCTTGACTTTGTCTCCTCGTTTTGCTGGTGCCATCATGACCTCCGGGACTGTAATCGATTTCGCGAGGACATTTCCGCCCGACGCGTCAAGCCGGCGGTTGCAAACCGTCTTTCAACCTAGCAAGGTTCCGCGAGGATGTAAAGAAAAAAGGGCGCGGGCGGCTCCGCACGCCGTAGGGGCGGGTGAGCGCTCCGCCGGCAGGCAGGGGGACCGGAAGACATCACCGGCCTGAGAGGAAAGCATTTTCCCGGCGGGTAAAAAATAATATAATGAGGGCATCACTTTTCTGGAAAGGTCACGGATGAGAATACGGAACCGTCACATTCCGCGGGGTTGGGGCGGTGCGGCCGTCGCGGCGGCTCTATGGCTCACGGGGGCCTTGGGCCCCGTGGCGTCTTCGGCCGCGGTGCCGCCCTGGAAGTTTATCGTCTACGGCGACACGCGCAGCGATGACGCGGCCCACCGTTCGGTGTTGAACGCCATGCACAGCCACACCCCGGATTACAAGTTCATCATCAACGTGGGCGACGTGGTGGCGGACGGCAGCGTCCAGGCCCAGTGGGACGTCTGGCAGCAGGCTTGCCTGGACACCCTGGGAGGAACCGGCCAATCCCAGGTGCCTCCCGCCTACATGGCCGCGCCCGGCAATCATGACCAGGTTCCGGGGGCCGGGCTGGCGAACTGGAACGCGTACCTGCCGGGCCAGATGCAGCAATTCGGCCATCAGGGGGTCTTTTTCACCTTCGATTACGCCAACGCGCGTTTCGTGGTTTTAAATTCCGACGACGTGTCTTCTCCCGCGCAAACGGCCCTGCTGCAGCAGGCCATGGAGAACAATCCCAAAACCTGGCTGTTCGCGATCTGGCACAAGCCCATTTTCGATTTCGGCGCCAAGGCCTACGAAGGCGGGATCCACACCGCCTGGGGCGCGCCCCTGTACCAGCACGGCTGCGACCTGCTGTTCATGGGCCATGCCCATTACTACGTGCGTACGCACAAGCTCGACCTGAACGGGCAGATGAACCCGCCTCTGGATCCCGTGGCCGGCACGGCGCAGATCGTGACGGGCAACGGCGGCGCGCCGCTGTACGCGGTGGACGAAAACCACGACAACAACGGCTACATGGTCGCGTACTCCTTCGACGTGACGCAGACCGCCTATTACGGCTACACCGAATTGACGGTCGAGGATGCGAACCTGACCCTGAAGCACTACCGCGCGGACGGTACGGTCATGGATACGGCCAGCTACACCGCGAATCCCAAGCCGGCAACCGCGACCCCGACGCCGACGGCCGTGGCCACGGCGACGGCAACCTCCACCCCCGCCGCCATTCCCGCCGGTACGGAGCCGGGTTCCGCGGGGGCGCTCCTCGAGGTGTATCCGAACCCCGCCCGGGACCGGGTCTATTTCCGCTTTTCGGGTCAGGCCGGCAGGCTGGCGGACATCCAGATTTTCAATATTTCGGGGGAAAGGATTGCCAGGGTTCAAGCCGCGGTGAAGCATGACCCGGCGCTCGTAACCTGGGACAGCAGCGGTGCGGCCCGGGGCGTCTATTTATACCGGGCATTCCTGGACGGCAAGAAAATCGGCAGCGGAAAAGTTTCCCTGGGCGACGATTAACCGGGGCGCCGGCCCTTCGGATTCGTTCCGGCGCCCCGGCAGGGAACGGCGGCTTATTTTCCTGCCATGAGCTGGTCGAAATCCGCCACGGTCAAGGCAGGCTGGCTGGAAAAGGCAATGCCGGTCTTCTCCGCCAAGGTCACTGAAAACTTGATGGCTTCCTCGAGCCCCGGCAATTCCGCGATCAGCACCAGGTCATGTTTGCCTAAAAGCACGTACATGGCTTTGATTTTCCCGCCAAGCTTGGCGATGGTTTCCTCCGCCAGTTTCGTGCGTTCCGGAGAGATGCCGCGCAACGAATCGAGTGAATATTTCCCGAACAGGAAAAATGTCATTCTTCACACCCCCCTTTTCGACAATGAACCACCGTGCTTCGGCTCATTGTAACAAAAAGGCCTCCTCTTGATACAGCAAAATGATTTTCCCGCGCTCTTTTGGAAATTCCCGGTTTGAGACCCGGTGGAAGTCATGGGATCGCATGATTTTGGCCGGAAACCGGCCGCGCATACGGAATTTTCGAACGAAAAAAGATGACGGGGGTCAAAGGTGATGGAGTTTTACGATGCTTTCAACAAAACAATCCAGATTGGCGTTCTTGTGTTTGGCATCCATTCTTTGCGGGCCGGTCTACCTCTGGACCAATTTATGGGCTGAGGTTCACGATGGTTCGCAGGGGGAGCGTGTCATGGAAACTGCGACCTTCGCGGCCGGCTGTTTTTGGGGCGTGGAATCGGCTTTTCGCAACCTGAAAGGGGTAGTGGAGACGCGGGTGGGATATGCCGGCGGCACCTCCGTCAACCCGACCTACCCGCAGGTCTGCAGCGGGACCACGGGCCACGCGGAAAGCGTTGAAATTGTTTTCGATCCGCGCAGGATTCGTTATCGCGAGTTGTTGCGGGTTTTTTGGAAGATTCACGATCCGACGACTCCGGACCGTCAGGGCCCCGACTTGGGCCGGCAATATCGCTCGGTGATTTTCTATCATTCCCCGGAGCAAAAAGCCGCCGCCCTGGCTTCCAAACGGGAGTTGCAGCAAAAAGGGATCTATGCCGGCGAGATTGTGACTGAGATCGTTCCGGCCGGCAAGTTTTACGCTGCGGAAGAATATCATCAGCACTATTACGAAAAACGCGGACTCGCGCCGGCGTGCGGCTTGCCCGGCCGCTAGGCCGGGACCCGGTGCGGCCGGACCGCGGGCGCGGTCAGCCGGTCCCCCCGGGACATTCCGGCGGATTCCCATGCGGACGTTTGGCTCGGCGGCGCGGTTTTTCAGGTTCCATCCTTGCAGATGGGGTTGAAGTGGTATAAAATGCCCCTAAAAAGCGGGAGGGGACCATGGAAGGATTGTGGCGAAGTGCCGCCGGAGCGGCGTTGCTGGCCGGAGTCCTGGGCGGGTGTGCGGTTGTGGGTGGCTTGCTGAGTCCGCCGGAAATCGCACTCCAAAGCTTGCAACCGACTTTGATTACTCCCCAGGTTCTGGAATTTTCCGCTCGGTTGGCCGTTACCAATCCCAATCCCATCACGGTGCCGCTGGCCGGACTGGAAGGGGCAGTGGAAATCAACGGCCGGCGCCTGCTGTCCACCAACCTTTCCGGCTTGTCTCCCCTCGCCAGTCACGGAGTCCAGCAATTGTCCGTACCCCTCCGTCTCAACTACCCTGAGGTTCTGGCCGCCGCAGCCGCCCTGCCGGGTGCCCGGGAATTGCAGGTGGGCTTTTCCGGACGGCTGCGGGTGACCGAAACCTGGAGCCTCCCGCCCATTCCCTTCAGTTTCCAGGTCAAACTCCCGCTGCCAAAAATTCCGGAAATATCATTTTCGGGCTTCAAGCTGCTCGGGCCGGAAAAACGCATCGGGTTGGCGCTGAAGGTGCGCAATCGCAACCCCTTCCCCCTGACGGTGAATGCGTTGTCCAGCCGCCTGCAGGTGAATGGCCGGCCCTACACCCTGCTGTCCCTGTCGGGCCCCGTAAACCTTGACAGCGGGGCTTCACAGGAGATCGTCCTCCGTCTCGGGGACTCGTTAAAAAAGACGACGGAACTGGTCAAGGATGTCCTGCTGGGTAAAAAAATATCCTATCATCTTTCCGGAAACCTGGACGGTTCGACGCCTTGGGGAAAGATCCAGGCGCCGATCGGCGACCGGGGAGATGCTTCGGAACAGGGGGTCGAAGAGCGTCCTTGAAAGGCATGGCCGGGGGGCGCGACCCCGGAAGGGGCGTTATTCCCAGTGCATTTCCCAACGCCATGCCCGTGGATTTTGATCCCGGTGCTCGACCCGGGGGTTTTTGGCCCCCGCAAGCTCCAGCAGGCCGATGATGAATCCCGTGGCATAGTCGCGAGAGATGGGGTGCATGCCCGACAAGTCCTCCACGACTAACGTCGCGTGGTTGGGCGAGATGTCCTGGACTTTGGCCATCCCCTCATCGTAGAAAAGACGCCAGAGGTTGGGAACTCGTTCCAGAATGAAGGTAATGGGCGAGAAACCCTGCAGGCGGTCCTGGCTTTCTTCCTGTTTCGCCCGCATTTCCTGGAACAAACGCCGGAAAACATAAGTCATGGTGGGAACAACCAGTGTGGATTTGAAGGGGCCGGTGAATTGAATTTTCACCACCGCCCGCCCGAGCTCCTGGATCGCGCCGGGTTGGTCCGGAAATAAAACCTGGGCGGCCGCGGTGAGGATTTCCGCATCCTGTTCGTTCGTGATCCAGGCGACCGTGTGAATGCGCTCGAAGATTTCACGGGTCTCGGGCGCGAGTCGCTCGCACACCCGGCGTTCCGCCTTCGCTCCCCGTTCCTTGAGCAACTTGCGGATCGTCACAATGGCGGCCGTTTTAACCTGGAGCATGTTCGCCTCCGCGGGAAAGAACCGCGAAATTCATGATTCCCGCGCCCGTGGTATTATCGCACTCCCGCCGGCATTTTGGCAATGCGGCAAATACCCGGCGGGGGTTCGCCGGCGTGCGATGGCCGAGGCCGGCTGCTTCTGCCGGAGGCGCAGGCCGGGCCTGTGCGCCGCTGGCGCGGTGCCATTTCTTTCGCACCCCGGCCGGCGGCAAGATTTCGGGAAAAACGCCGGATTGCGAACCGGGCCAGGGAGGTTAATGCGCTCCTGCGGAGAGACGCTGCGCCAGCGCGAGGGCATTGCGCGCGGCAAACGCGGCTTGATCGTTGTCGAAATAACAATAGACTTCCAGGTCCTGGCGCGAATACTCGCGGAGTCGGTCCGCCCAGGCGTCGAGGGCTTGGTCCGAGTAGGAGCCCTGATACGGGCCGCCGGGGCCGTGCAGGCGCACGTAGACCCATGGGGCGGTCCTTTGCAGCGGTGACTGCCTGCCGGCCAGTTCGTAGATGCAAAGCGCGGCGGCATGCGACTCCAAGAGGCGGAAGATTTCCGGCTCGAACCAGCTGGCGTCGCGGAATTCGAAAGCCCAGCGGAACCCCCGGCGGGGCAGGGCGCGGAGGAAGGTCCGCAGGCGTTCGGGGTTGGATTTCCAGCGGGGCGGCAATTGGAAGAGCACGGGACCCAGCTTGGGTTTCAGCCGGGACGCGCGCTGGAGGAAAAGACGCAGGCTGTCTTTTGGCTCCTTCAGCTTTTTCATGTGGGTGATGAAGCGGCTCGCCTTGACGGCGAAGAGAAACCCTGCGGGCACCGCGGCACGCCAGGCGCGGATCGTGCTCGCCGCGGGCAGGTGATAGAAAAAATTATTGATTTCCACGGTCTGGAAATGGCGGGCATAGTCTTCCAGCCAGCGGCCGGTGGGAAGGTCCGGGGGATAGAAATTTCCCCGCCAGTGAGGGTAGTGCCAGCCGGAAGTCCCGATGTGGATCAACCCCGCCATGCCCTGCGCCCCCCGGACTGGATCCGCGGCCCCGCCGGCCTCCGGACCCATTGTAATGGATATTTGTATTCAATGCCAGGGAACAGTCGATGAAAACCGCCCGGGCCCTGGCGGGCGGCAGGAAAAGTCGAGAAATTGCCTTGAAGAATCGGATTAAAATGTAGAGAATAACGGGTATCTGGAAAGGCCGTCATTTTTCCATCAAGGAGGATGCGCCATGGTCAATGCTAAATGGATCTGCGGGCTCGCCATTCTGGTCGTCGGGATTCCGGCATGCTCCTCGGATACGCATGTCATGGCCCGGGACCGGAAACTGTCGGAGACGCTCGTGGCCGGACAGATTCCGGCCGCGTCGTACAACTCGACGGTCATGAGTCCCGACAATTCTCGCTGTGCCTATCTCGTCAAGGACGGCGAGAAAGAACGCGTCGACCTGGATGGCCGCGAGGGAGCCAAATTCGACGAAGTGGCGGTTGCCATTTTCAGCCCCGACAGCCAGCGCGCCATGTTCGGCGCCCGCAAGGGGGAAAAGTGGCTGGTCGTCCTCGACGGCAAAGCCAGCCGGTTGTACGACGGCATTGCGGCGCTGGCCTTCAGCCCCGACAGCCGTCTGGCCACCTACGTGCCCCGCAGCGGCAGCCAGCAGATGATGGCGGTCAACGGTCAGGTCGGCCCGAAGTACGACGCCGTTTCTCCCGCCATTTTCACCCCCGACGGCAAGCGCATGGCCTATCGCGTGAAAAGCGGAGAGAAGTGGGGCGCCGTGATCGACGGTGCCAGGACGCCGTGGTATAACGAACTGGGCATGATCGCGTTCTCTCCGGATAGCCGGCATATGGCCTACCGGGTCAAGCAGGGCGACCGACAGTACGTCCTGCGCGACGGCAAACCGGAAAAAGCCTACGGACTGGTGGGTGACCCGGTTTTCAGCCCGGACAGCCAGCGCTTGGCCTACAAGGCCGTGGCCGGGATCGAGGAAAAGGTGGTGGTCAACGGCGAGGAGCTGGCGCCGTTTGACGTGGTGCGCAATGCCAGCATCGTGTTTTCTCCCGACAGCCGGCGGGTGGCTTTCGTGGCGCAAAAAGGGAAGCAGTGGCTGGCGGTGGTGGACCAGCAGGCGGGCCAGGGTTACGAGGACATCGTGGAAGGCAGCCTGGCCTTTTCCCCGGACAGCCAGCGTGTGGTCTACATCGCGCTCTTGCCGCCGAAATTGCCGCACGCCCCCAATCCCCAGGTCCTGGTCGCGGATGGGCAAGCCAGTGACCCGTGGGACGGGGTGGAAAAGGACAAGGTGGTTTTCAGCCCGGACGGCAAGCGCCTGGCTTACGTGGCCCAGGTGGAGAAACAGTTCGTCGTGGTGGTGGACGGCAAGAAGAGCGGGAAGTACACCTTCGTCGGCAGGCCCTTGTTCTCTCCGGATAGCCGCCATGTGGCCTTTGTGGTGGTGCGGGGGCGAAAACCCGCGGTCGCGGTGGATGGCAAGGTCCGGAGCCGCTACGACGACGCCTGGCCGCCGGTTTTCAGCCCGGACAGCAAACACGTGGCCTGGGTGGCGAAGCTGGACAATAAAATGTTCGCGGTCATGGATTTCAAGGAGAGCCCGCGTTATTTTGACATCGTGGGCGGCAAAGTCCATTTCACGGCTTCCGGCACCCTGGCCTATCTGGGCGCGAAGGGTGACAATGAAAAGGGTTACGAGATCTACGAGGTGGAGGAGAAGTATTCCAAGTAAGTCCCGGCTGGGATTCGTCCGATCCCGGCCCCGGGGGAACCGGGCGCCGGGAGGAAAACAACGCGCCGAAAACACGCGGTTGCCGAGGGAGTGAGGCAGGCAATTTACATTGGAAGCGCCGTCCGTTCAATCGCTGATTCAACAACGTGTTTCCTGGCGAAAATACCTGCCCGAGCCGTTGACGCCCGCAACCCGAAATGCCGTCCGTGATATCCTCGCGGAGCTGCCCGCCACCCCGTTTCCGGCGAGTCTGCGCTTTCACTTGTTGGAGCGCCAGCCGGGTGTTCCCGTGAAAATCGGCACCTATGGCACCATTTCCGGAGCGCCCGCCTTTCTCATCGGAACCGTTAAAAAAGGCGAGTTCGACCTGGAAAGTTTCGCCTTCGCCCTGGAGTCCCTGATCCTGCGCCTGACCGGTTTAGGGCTGGGAACCTGCTGGCTGGGAGGCTTTTTTCAACGCGGGGACTTTGCGCGGCACATCGGCGCGCGGCCCGACGAACGCCTGCCGGCGATCACGCCGGTGGGATATCCACCCCCGCGTCGAGGCGTGCGGGACAGCCTGGCCCGCGGCGGCGCCCGCTCCAAGTGGCGCCGGCCCTGGTCCGAGCTGTTCTTCCTGGGAGATTGGGCCACCCCGCTCGCCTTGGGCTCCGCCGGACCCTACGGCCGGGTTCTGGAGATGGTCCGCTTGGGACCTTCCGCTTCCAACCGGCAACCGTGGCGGATCCTGAAAGACCCGGATCGGCCCTGCTTCCACCTTTTTCTGAAGCGCAATCCCCTCTACGGGAAACTCGGCAGGGTTGTGCTGGGAGCGGAGGATCTGCAGCGTTTGGACATGGGAATTGCCATGAGCCACTTCGAATTGTCGGCCCGCGAAATCGGGCTGGCGGGGGCCTGGCGGGAGCAAGCGCCGGCCCTGTCGTTGCCGGAATCCACGGAGTACGTGGCCACCTGGATCGGGGCATGACGCCCGGGGAATCCGGCGGCGGACCGGCGTGGATTGGAAAAGGAGTCCCACGTGTACCAGGAAATCATCTTTCGCTTTAAGAATTTTCTCCAGCGCCTCGAAATCAACGTCATCGGCAAATGGATCTTATATGGGTTGCTGATCGGAGTGGTCGGCGGGTTGGGGGCTTGGCTGTTCATGCTGTTCCTGAAACTGTCCAACGGCCTCTTTACCGATGGCCTGCTGTTTCATTTGGCCCCGAACGCCCGGGCGCTGTCCGGCCACTACCAGTCGCTGTTCGGCAACCGCGGCTGGTGGCTCATTCCCCTGATCCCGGCCCTCGGGGGTCTCATTTCCGGGATTCTTGTTTACGTCTGGGCGCCGGAAGCGGAAGGACATGGAACGGACAGCGTGATTCAAAGCTTTCACCGCGGACGCGGCGTCATCCGTACGCGCGTGCCGTTCATCAAAACCCTGGCTTCGGCGGCGATCATCGGCAGCGGCGGCTCCGCCGGCCGCGAGGGTCCCATCGCCCAAATCGGGGCAGGATTTGGCTCTTTCCTGGGCAGGATGTTGAAAGTCACGGTCAAGGACCGGCGCCTGATGGTCGTGGCCGGGGCCGCGGCCGGCATCTCGGCCATCTTCCAGGCCCCGCTGGGCGGAGCCATTTTCGCCACGGAGGTATTGTACCGCAATCACGAGTTGGAGACCGAGGCGCTGATTCCCGGGGTGATTTCCTCGCTGTCGGCCTACTCGCTGTACACGCTTCTGGTCGGAAGGGAAAGGCTTTTTTCCATTCCGGCCCTGGAATTCGACAAGGCCGAACAGCTCCTGACCTATACCATTCTCGGCTTCCTGTGCGTCGCGGTCGGCATCCTTTACATCCGCTTTTTCTACGGACTGCGGGATCAATTCTTCAAGCCGCTGCGCCTCCCGGCCTGGTCCAAACCCGCCCTCGGGGGACTGTTGCTGGGAATTCTGGCCGTTTTTCTGCCGCAAGTGTGGGGCGGCGGCTACCAGGTCATCCAGCAGGCCATGGACAACCGCCTGACTTGGGTGCTCATGTTCCTGCTGGTCTTCGGCAAAATATTCGCCACTTCCTGCACCATCAGCTCGGGCGGATCCGGCGGCGTTTTCGCGCCCTCTCTCTTTATCGGCGGGATGCTGGGCGGTTCCATGGTCCTGGTGCTGGGCAAGCTGCTGCCCGCGCACTACATTCCGGAGCCTGCGGCCATGGTGGTGGTGGGCATGGGAGGGTTCTTCGCCGGAGTGGCCAAGGTGCCGATCGCGAGCATCATCATGGTCTCGGAAATGACCGGCGGGTACGAATTGCTGGTGCCCATGATGCTGGTTTCGACCATCTCGGTCCTGTTCACCCGGCATTTCAGCCTGTATGAAAAACAGGCCCTGAGCACCATTGATTCTCCGGCCCACCGCGGCGATTTCATCGCGGACCTGCTGGAGGGCCTGTCCACCCGGGATACGCTGGCTCTCTCGCTCAAACCGCTGGTCGTCCGGCCGGTCACGCCCTTGGCGAAGCTGCTCAAGATTTTCGGCCAGCAAAAACAGAACGTCCTGCCGGTCGTGGACCAGGAGAACGTGGTCACGGGCATGATTTATTTCAGCGAGCTCCGCGAGGTCCTGTTCGAAGGCGAGCTGAACCCGAACCTGGTCATCGCAGCGGACATCTCCCGTTTTGATTTCCCGTACGTCACGCCGGATGAAAACCTCCACGAGGCCATCACCAAATTCGCCCGGCATGGGATCGACGAGCTGCCGGTCCTTGATCCCGCCAGCAACCGTCTTCTGGGAATCCTGACGAAGCATGAGGTGATTCTGACCTATAACCGGAAGCTGGAGGAAATGAAGGCCAGCGAGGCCCGCGTCGTCTCAAAAGGCGGCGGTTTTCTTTAGACCGCCGGGCGGACGGCTACAAGGTGGGCAATTCGGGGTTGGGATATTCGCGCACGTAAAAATCCACCAGGGTGATGGTGTTCACCCGGCGTTGGGCGTCAATGCCCTGATATTGCACCGGCAGGCGCTCGTCCAAGCTGTACCAGAAATGATAGGTATGCGGCCAGAAACGCGCCAGGCTGCCGTCGGCAATCCCCAGTTCATAGCGAGTGGTGGCATAGTTCTGCCCCAGGACTTCCACGCTTTCCTGGCCCTGATCCTTCAGGTACATTCTTACGGGTCCCACCAGTTGGCTGATCAGGAAGCGCAGGAAGGAATCGTCGATGTGGCTGAGATTGCTTTGGATGAGGTAAAAGTTGATTTTACCCCCGGGCGGAGGATAGAGCCGCGAAAAGAGATAGAGCAGGGAGCCGTTGTTGTCGTAGGTGTTTTCCGCCGACCGGTAGCAGACATTGATCAGGCCCGTGAGCGTCACGGTGTGTTTCAGATAGTCGTATTCGACCCTGGCGGTCTGGCGGCCCTCGGCGTCGATATACACGACGCGCGCCAGGCGGGTCGGCTCGGAAAAAAACGAAATTTCCTTTTCCCCGAACTCGTTGCAATAGACGATGTGGATGCCGTCCTCGCGATATTCCACGGTCATGGTGATCGGCAAATGCGATTTTTCCACCTGGATGTCAAAAATATAGGTTTCGATTTTCACGGGCCGGGCGCTGACGGGAAGCGCCAGGCAGAAAAGCAATCCTAGCACAAATGGTCTGTTCACGGAAACTCCCTTCACGCCTGCGAGACCAGCGGCGCCGGCCGGGGCTTGACCCGGAACCATCTGCCAGCCATCCCATTGTAAACGATCGGGCGGATCTGCGCGAAAGAAATAATTCCCCCCGAAAAATACCCGGGCGGGTTCCGCCGGGCCTCCGGAGGACTTTCCGGCGCCGCCTGCTCGCCTGGTACCGCCGTCATGCCCGGGTCCTGCCGTGGCGGGGTGCGCGGGACCCCTACCGCATCTGGGTGTCGGAGATCATGTTGCAGCAAACCCGCGTGGACGCCGTGCGTCCCTATTACCGGCGGTTTCTCAAGGCCTTCCCCACGGTGCGCCGCCTTGCGGCCGCCCCGCTGGATCGGGTGCTCAAACTCTGGGAGGGGCTGGGATATTACGCCCGCGCGCGGAACCTGCGCGCCGCCGCCCGCAGGCTGACGGGCCCGGCCGGCGCTTGGCCGCGCACGGCCGAGGCTTGGGGGCGCCTGCCCGGCGTGGGGCGCTACACGGCCGGGGCCATCGCCAGCATCGCGCTGGGCGAGCGCACGCCGGTGGTGGATGGCAACGTGCGGCGGGTTTTGGCGAGGTTTTTTCTGCTGCGCGGCGATCCGGGCCGGCGGGAAACGGTTGCGCGCCTGTGGGCTCTGGCCGGCGAACTCGTGCCGCGGCGGCGGCCGGGAAGGTTCAACCAAGCGCTGATGGAACTGGGTGCGCGGGTGTGTCTCCCGCGGAACCCGGACTGTCCGCGCTGTCCGCTGCGCAACGCCTGCGCGGCGCGCGCGCAAGGCCTTCAGGCCAGCGTCCCCGGGAAGAAACCGCGCGGTCCCCTGCCGCATCACCGCGTTGCGGTGGCGGTCATTTCCCGCGCCGGCCGGGTCCTGATCGGGCGCCGGCCGGAGCGGGGGCTGCTCGGCGGCCTGTGGGAATTCCCCGGCGGCCGCCTGGAAGCCGGGGAAACCCCGGAGCGAGCCTTGGTGCGCGGGGTGCGGGCCGAACTGGGGGTGAGCCTTGCCGTGGGGAGTTTGCTGGCCCGGGTGCGCCACGCCTACACGCATTTTTCCATCGAGATGTCCGCGTACGACTGCCGCGTGGCGGCGGGGGAGCCCCGTCCCCGCGTCCACACCGCACTGCGCTGGGTCAGCCGGAGGGAACTAAGGCGCTATGCGTTCCCGGGCGCCAACCGAAAAATCCTGGCCGCCCTGCGGTCCCCCGGCCCGTGACGTCACGGCGCCGCGATTTTTTTGCCCAGTTCCGTCAAGCGGATGTAATGGTTGATCTCTTCCTGGAGGATGCGGCGGATCTGCGGAGCGATGGCGGCGGGCATGAAGTTCCTGATTTCCTCGTAAAACAGGATGGAGTCCGACTCGCGCTGAATCGCGAAACGGATGGCGGCCACCGGGGCTTTGAGCTGGGACAATTGCGCCTGCAATTCCGGGGCATTGAAAACCGCCTGGTCCATGTGTGCGCGCAGGAAGGCGAAATATTCGCCCGCTGCATCCGGGGGCGGGTCGCCCGCGGCCAGCCCGGAGGCGAGGAGTTCCTCGAAGGTCTGCTTGTGCTTGATTTCCTCGTCGGCCAGGTATTCCCACAATGCCCGGACATCCTCGCGTTCGGCCTGTCTGCCGGCGGCGCGGTAGAACTTTTCCCCGTTTTCCTCGATCCGGACCGCGAATTCCAAAAATTCCCGCAGTTTGCCCATGAACCGCTCCTTGCGCCAGGTTTTCCTGATCGGCCTGAAAGCGTGTTATTATAACAGGGAAGGGAAAACCCGGTAATAAAAACATGGCCGTTCCCAGGCACCCTGGCCGGTCCGGCGGAAAAACGCTTACGTTAGTCCCGGGGGGATTTCGGCGGCTTTTTTGTCGGGAGGTTGTCGAAGGCCTTCTCGGAGGGCAATTCCACGACGAAAGTCGTGCCCGCGCCGGGCGTGGAGTTGACCTGGATGGACCCGCCGTGTTCCTCGACGATGGTGTGGCAGATGAAAAGCCCCAGGCCCGTTCCCTGGCCCCGCGGTTTGGTGGTGTAAAAGGGACTCCAGAGTTTTTCAATATCTTCGGGCGGTATGCCCGAACCATTGTCCTGAACCGCGAAAACGGCGTGGTCCCGGCTGGGTTTCAAGGTCACGGTAATCCGCGGCTCGGGCCGCTTGGAGAGGGCGTCGACCGCATTGCCGATCAGGTTGACCAGCACCTGGGTGATCTGCACCGGATTGCCTTTCATCGTGAAGGGAAGGGGTTCCACCTCCCGGGAAATCGACACGCTGTGCTTGGTCTTGGGCAGGCAGATTTCCAGCGCCTCCCGCAGGCAGGCTTCCGGCTGGTAAATCTCCACTTCTCCGCCCTTGCCGTGCGAGAAGTTGCGCATGCCGTCGATAATCTGGCGGATGCGCTGCACGGCGTTGTCGAGCATGCCCAGAAGTTCTTTGGCCTGCTGGTACCCCTGGAAACCCGGCTTGCGCCGGGCCGCGTCTTCCAGGATTTCGGCCCAGTCGGATTCCCAGGCGCGCTTTAATAGTCTGATGTTGCCCTGCAGGACCGTCAGGGGAGTATTGATCTCGTGCGCGATCCCGGCGGCCATGGTCCCCAGCGTCACCAGGCGCTCGGCCTGCACGAGCTGCTGCGCGCGTTCCTGGGCCAACTCTTCCATTTGCAGGGAATATCGCCGCAGGACGTCGTTCATTTTCAGCAGCAGGTTTTGATACTCCGACACCCGGACGCCGACGGCCAGCCGGCTTTTCAGCTCCTGAAAATTAAAGGGCTTGGTGATGTAATCATTGGCGCCCGCATCCAGGCCCTTGAGGATATCCTCGATGTGGTTATTCGCGGTTAATAGAATAATGTATACAAAGCGTTTATTCTCCGCGGTTTGCAGGCGCTGGCAGATTTCCAATCCATCCAGGCCGGGCATGACCCAATCCAGCAGGATGATGTCCGGATGATCCTTCTGGATGGTTTCCCAGGCTTGATTCCCGTTGGAGGCCAGGGTGATTTCGTATTTTTGGCCCTCCAGGCTTTTCTCGACGAGCGTGCGCGTCAAACGGTCGTCGTCCGCCACCAAAATCCGCATGGAAATCTCCGGAGTTCAGGGATAATTTAGTATCGGCAATTATGCGGGAAAATTGAAGCTCCGCCCGGGATTAATCTCCCGTGTTTGCCGGAGCGGAATCCTCCCGCCCTGAGCGGGCGCCGCTGGCTTTTCGGCCGGCTTGCCCCCATAAAGTGCGCCATTATAGATAGAACCATGATATAATGCACCAAAAATTTTGTGCGCAGCAACGAAAAAAAGGAGTCGAGGAATGCCCCAATTGACGCATTTTTTGCAAGGGATCGTCATCGGCGTCGCCAATATCATCCCGGGCGTTTCGGGCGGGACCCTGGCCCTGGTGCTGGGAATCTACGAGCGGCTGATCGCCGCCATCCACGCCATTTCCGCCCGGACCGTGCGGGCTGTGGCGGGCTTGCTGCGTTTTAATGCCCGCGGGTGGCGCGAGTTCCTGGAGGAGATGAGCAGGATCGACGCTTTTTTCCTGATTCCGCTCGGACTGGGCGCCGGCGCCGCCATCGTCGCCTTGGCCAAGCTGATGACCTACCTGCTGGAGAAACAGCATGACCCCACCTACGGGTTCTTTTTTGGATTGGTGCTGGTTTCCGCGCTGGTTCCCTACCGCCTGATCCGCCGCAAGACCCTGGTTTGCCTGCTGGCGGCCCTGATCGCCGCGGGAGGCGTCGCTGGGCTATCCCAATCCATGAGCGGGGAGGCGAAACTGGCCAAGGCCCAGGCCAAATATGAATTGCGCCAGGAAGCGCGCGCGAACCCAAACCGGGCGCCGGCAACGGGATCCCGCGGCCTCGCCCATTTCGCCTTCATTTTCATCGCGGGCGCCTTGGCCATTTCCGCCATGATCCTGCCGGGCATCAGCGGCTCCTTCATCCTGCTGCTGATCGGAGGCTACTTTGAAATCTTGAAGGCCATCGTGTCCCGGGACCTCCTGCCACTGGCCGTTTTCGCCCTGGGTTGCGGGATCGGCCTCCTGCTCTTCACGCGCTTTCTGAACTTCCTGCTGGCGCGGTGGCATGACGTGACCATGAGCTTTTTGCTGGGCCTCGTCCTGGGTTCGTTGTGGCCGATTTGGCCTTTCCAAACCAGCGCCCGGGTGGGCGGCGAAACCCTTTATTTGGCCAACCGATTTCCCGCGGCCTGGGGTTCCGGCGAAACCCTGACCCTGTGCGCGTTCCTGCTCGGCGCGCTGATCGTGGCGGCGTTTATCTGGGTCGAAAAAAGGCACGCGCCGGCTGCCGGGGGGGCCGCCTCCGGGCTTCGCTCCGGCTAGGAACCCCGGGGCCGAGAAGGTCAAAGGCTCTTGCCCCAAACCCGGGCCGGTGGTACCATGATGGTCCGGCCGGCGGCACCCAGGAGGGCAGGCGCCGGCGGGCGGTGGAAGGGGCGGGATCCCAACGGGGAGCCTGGAACCCGGGCGTGGTTCTCCGGGTCTAAAAAACGAATATTTTCAGGATGGGAAGTGCGAAGGTCATGTGGGATTATTCGGAAAAAGTAAAGGAACATTTCACGCATCCGCACAATGTCGGCGAGGTCGCCCACCCCGACGCGGTCGGCGAGGTGGGTTCCCTGGTGTGCGGCGATGCGTTGCGCCTGAGCCTGAAGGTCGACCCGAAGACCGATAAAATCACGGAAGCCAAGTTTCAGACTTTCGGCTGCGGCAGCGCCATCGCCTCCTCCAGCATTCTGACGGACATGATCCTCGGCAAGACGCTGGCGGAAGCCGCCCGGATCACGAATCGCGACATCGCCGAGGCCCTGGGCGGCCTGCCGCGGGAGAAAATGCACTGCTCGGTCATGGGCATGGAGGCCTTGGAGGCCGCGATCGCCAATTACCGGGGCGAGCAGGCGCCCGCGGCCCACGACGAGGAGGGCGGGGAGATCGTCTGCAAGTGCTTCGGCGTCACCGACAAAAAGATCGAGCGCGCCGTGCGCGAGAACGACCTGACCACCATCGAAGAGGTCACCAACTATACCAAAGCCGGCGGGGCCTGCGCGTCCTGCCACTGGAAAATCGAGGAAATCATCCGCCGCGTCCGCAGCGAGATGAAGCCGCCTCAGGCGCAGACGGAATGCAAGCCGCTGACCAACCTGCAGCGCATGCAGCTGGTGCAGGCCACGCTCGACCGCGAAATACGCCCCGAGCTGCGCAAGGACGGGGGAGATCTGGAACTGGTGGACGTCGAGGGCCGCACGGTCAAGGTCCGCCTGCTCGGCATGTGCGCGGGCTGCCAGGTCGCGGGTTTTACCCTGCGGGATTTCGTCGGCCAGAAGCTGCGGGAGTTCGTGGAGCCGGACATCACGGTCGAGGAGATGAAATAAGTGGATCAAGTCATTTATCTCGACAACAACGCCACCACGGCCGTGGCCCCGGAAGTGCTGGAAGTCATGCTGCCGTATTATCAAAAAAGCTACGGCAATCCTTCCAGCATGCACACCTTCGGAGGGAGCTTGGCGCACGACATCGCCCGCGCCCGCGAGCAGGTGGCGAGCCTGTTCGCGGCGCAAACCAGCGAAATTGTGTTCACCAGCTGCGGAACCGAGTCGGACAACGCCGCCCTGCGCGGCGTGCTGGAGGCCTACCCGGAGAAACGCCACCTCATCACCACGCGCGTCGAGCACCCCGCCGTCTTGAACCTGGCCAAACACCTGGAGCAGCACGGCTACCAGGTGACGTACCTGCCGGTGGACATGCAGGGGCGCCTGGACCTCGACCACTTGCGGGCGGCGATCCGGCCGGACACGGCCGTCGTCTCCATCATGTACGCCAACAACGAAACCGGCACCGTGTTCCCCGTGACGCAAATCGGGCAGATCGTCAAGGAGCGGGGGAGCGTCTTCCATTGCGATGCCGTGCAGGCGGCCGGGAAGCTCAGCCTCGATACCCGGTCCATCCCCGCAGACCTGATTTCCATATCCGGCCACAAGCTCCACGCCCCCAAAGGCGTCGGGGCCCTGTATATCCGGCGGGGCACGCGCTTCGTGCCCTTCATCATCGGCGGACACCAGGAGCACGGTCGGCGCGGCGGCACGGAAAACGTGGCCGGCATCGTGGGCTTGGGCCGCGCCTGCGAGCTGGCCCGGACCAGCCGCGAGCAGGAAGGGTCACGCCAGGCCGCCCTGCGCGACCGCCTGGAGGCGCGGGTTCTCGAGCGGATTTCAGAGGTTCAGGTCAACGGCGACCGGGATCACCGCCTGCCCAACACCACCAACATCAGTTTTTCCTATATCGAGGGCGAAGCCATTTTGCTGAAGCTCAATGAGCGGAACATCTGCGCTTCCTCGGGATCTGCCTGCACCTCCGGCTCGCTGGAGCCCAGCCACGTTTTGCGCGCCATGGGCGTGCCTTTCACGGCCATCCATGGTTCCGTCCGCTTCAGTTTCAGCCGCTACAATACCGAAGCAGAAGTGGATTTCGTGCTCCAGGAGCTGCCCGGCATCATCGCCGAATTGCGAAACATGTCGCCGTTCTGGGCCAGGCGCGCCCGGGAGGAGAAATCCACCTGCCCGGACCCCTTGCCGTGAGCTTTTCCCGGCCGGATCCCGGCCGGCCGCGGCGATTTTTCTAGATTTTTGCCGGAGTTTTGGCTAAAATACCCGCCAATTTATCCAGCGATTCCGTTTGGAAATCAAGGAGGAGCGCCGATGTCCCGAAATGCCCACCCGGAGATGCTCAAGGCCCTGGAGGCCACCGAGCGGGGCCGTTCACCCTTTGAAAACGAGATCCGCCGCCTGCCCTTGCCCGTCCTGAAGGTATTCCGGGCCGGGGGCCGCATCTCCCCGGCCGGTTTCGAGGCCGCCCCGGGGCAGCTCCCGGACATCCGAGAGAACGCCGCACTCCGGGAGGCGTTCCCGCGCCTGTGCCCGCTCACGGGCAGCCAGGTGCTGCGCGCCACGGCGGAGCGCCGGCCCGAGGTTTCCGGCAGGCGGGTGGCGGTGTTGTTCTCGGGCGGACCGGCGGCCGGGGGCCATAACGTGCTGGTCGGATTGAAGAAGGCGCTGGGGGCGGGCAATACGCTGCTGGGGGTGAAGGGCGGCCCGAAGGGCCTGCTGGAAGGCCGGCTGTTCGAAGTCCGCGACGAGGACCTGGCCCGCATTCTCAACACGGGCGGATTCGACTTTTTGGGGTCCGACCGGACCAAGATCAAGGATCACGAGCAATTCAAGAAAGTCAAGTCGGTCTGCCACGACCAGCGGGTGGACGCCCTGGTGGTGGTGGGCGGCGATGATTCCAACACCAATGCCGCCGTGCTGGCGGAATACCTGTACGCCAACGTTCATGCCGACGGCCGGGGCGTTCAGATCGTGGGCGTGCCCAAGACCATCGACGGCGACCTGCAGGTGGAGGACTGGCTGCCGATTTCCTTCGGCTTCGACACGGCCACCAAGGTCTACGCGGAGCTGGTCGGCAATATCCTGCAGGATACCCCCTCCTCGCGCAAATATTGGCACTTCATCAAGCTCATGGGCCGGAGCGCGACCCACGTCGGTTTGGAGGTGGCCCTGCAGACCAAGCCGGCCGTGGCCTTCGTCTCGGAGGAAATCGCGGAAAAAAAGCTTTCCCTGTCGCAGATCGTGGATATCATCTGCCGTGCCGTGGCCCGGCGGGCCGCAAAAGGCATGCACTACGGGGTCGTGCTGGTTCCCGAAGGCCTGATCGAGTTCATCCCGGAAATGCGGGTCCTGATCAGTGAATTGAATGACGTTCTGGCCGCTTCAAACCAGTTGTTGGGCGAGATCCCCACCATGGCCGAGAAAAAGGATTTCATCTACGGCAAGATTTCGGCGGCCTCCGCCAAGCTGATGGCCACGTTGCCGGATGAATTCGAAGACATGCTGCTCTTGGACCGGGACGCCCACGGCAACCTGCAGGTTTCCCAAATCCCCACCGAAAAGCTGTTGATCGAGATGGTCGCAAATCGCCTGCATGAAATGCGGGTCAATCCCGGGCCCTTCGTGGGCCCCGGTTCCGGGCAGGTGCAACTGACCCCGGAGGAAGTCGCACGGTTTCAAAAATCGAAATTTTCCACGAACAGCCATTTCTTCGGATATGAAGGCCGGTGCGGGGCGCCCAGCCGCTTTGACGCGGCCTACACCTTCAATCTGGGGCTGACCGCCGGTTCGCTAGTCCTGGCGGGCAAGACGGGGTACATGGTGGCGCTGAACGCGCTCGACCGGGGCGGGGAGGCCCTGGCCCTGCCGCTCACAGGCCTCATCTGCGTCGAGCGCCGCCATGGCAAGGACGAACTGGTGATCGAGAAGGCGCTGGTGAAGACGGATTCTCCCGCTTTTCTTTTTTTCCTCGCCAACCGCGAGCGCTGGGCCGCGGAGGATCTTTTTGCCTCGCCCGGGCCCCGGCAACTTTGGGGGCCGGTCGCCGGGCACATGCCGGCCCTGATGGCTTTGAACCAGGGTTACGCCAGCCTGAAATTTGACCTGGGCGAGGAAATGGACGTCAGCTGAACCGCGGGCCGGACGCGCGGGAGCACCTATTTCTATTTCACGGGAGGCTTCAATGTCAACGTTGATCAAGGAAGTTCGAGCCATGGAAATTTTGGATTCGCGGGGGAACCCCACGGTGCGCGTGTTCGTGACCCTGCGGGGCAAGCCTCCCGTGTCGGCCTCCGTGCCTTCGGGCGCCTCCACGGGGGAACACGAAGCCGTCGAGTTGCGCGACGGCGACCCGGCCCGGTACCTCGGCAAGGGCACGCTGCGGGCCGTGGAGAACGTCAACCGCATCATCGCCCCGGCGGTCAAAGGCCGGGACGCCCTGGACTTCAAAGCCCTGGACAAGCTCTTGATCAAGCTGGACGGCACGCCGAACAAGGGCAGGCTGGGAGCCAATGCCATTCTGGGCGTGTCCATGGCCGCGGTGAAGGCCGCGGCCATGGCCGAAGGCCAGCCGGTCTACCAGTTCCTGGGCGGCAAGAAAGCCACGGTGCTGCCGGCGCCCATGATGAACATCTTGAACGGCGGCAAGCATGCGGACAACAGCGTGGATTTCCAGGAGTTTATGGTCATGCCGCTCGGGAGGCCCAGCTTCCGCGAGGCTCTGCGCGCCGGCGCCGAAACCTTCCACCACCTGGCCAAGATCCTGAAGAAAAAAGGGTACGCCACGGGCGTGGGGGACGAAGGCGGCTTCGCGCCGAACCTGAAAAGCAACGAAGAGGCCTGCGAAGTGATCCTGGAGGCCATCCGGGCGGCAGGCTACCAGCCCGGAAAGGACATCCTGATCGCCCTGGATCCGGCGGCGAGCTCGTTCTTCCAGGCCGGCAAATATAACCTGGCGGATTCCGGTTCGGGGATCAAGACCACGGACGAGATGATCGACCTTTGGGCCTCCTGGATCGATAAATATCCGATCGCTTCCATGGAGGATCCGCTGGATGAAAACGACTGGGACGGGTTCAAGCGCTTCACCGCCCGCGTGGGGAACAAATGCCAGGTGGTGGGGGACGACATCTTTGTCACCAATCCCAAATTCGTGGAGAAGGGGATCGCCCAAAAATCCGCCAATGCCGTGCTCATCAAGGTCAACCAGATCGGGACCGTTTCCGAAACCATCGCCACCATCAAGCTCTGCCAGAAGGCGGGCTGGAACTACGTCATCTCCCACCGCTCCGGAGAGACCGAGGACACCTTCATCGCGGACTTTGCCGTGGCCATGGGCGGCGGGCAGATCAAGACCGGCTCGGCCTCGCGCAGCGACCGCATCGCCAAGTACAACCGCCTGTTGGAGATCGAGGACGAGCTGGGAAGCCGGGCGGTGTACAAGAACGTGGTGAGCCGCTAACCCGCGGCGGGCGGAAAGCGCGCAGGCAAACGGGGTGCGGCCGAGCCCGCCCGCGGCCCGTAAACGCGGAGCGCGGCGGGGCGCCGAGCTCCCGAAAAAACTTTCGACCAGGCGGTTCCGGAAACCGGGACCGCCTGTTTATTTTCCCGGATGGTTTTCAGGTCTCCAGCACATGCTCGCGCGCCATTTCGACCAAGAGGCGGACATGGTCGTCGTCGAGATGATAGTACGCGGTCTTGCCCTCGCGCCGCTTGGCCACGAGGCGGGCCTGCCGGAGCGTCTGCAGCTGATGGGAGACCGCCGAAGGCGTCACGCGCAGGAGTCCCGCGAGTTCGCTGACCGCGTGTTCCCTGCGCGCCAGCAGCAGCAGGAGCTGCAGGCGCCGCGGATCGCTGAGGTGGTGGAACAAATCGGCCAACTTCGGCAGCAGGCCGGGCTTCGCCAGCAGGCGGGCGGAAAGCTTGTCCCTGCGGGGGGATGCGCTCCGGACGCTCACGGGCCGATCCTCCTGGCGGTATAGCCGGCCCGCCGTACCGCGACGAGCAGGTCTTCTTCCTTCCATCCCGTCCCGCGCACCCGGGCGCGGCCGCTGTCCAAGTCCACCTCGACCTGCCGGACGCCCGCCACTCCCGCCAGGGCTTCCCGGACGTGACGGACGCAATTCTGACAGGTCATGCCCTCGATCTGGTAGGTGGCCCCCGGCACGGAGCGGGCCGTCGCGCGCGCGGCCAGGCGGTTGCGCCACCAGCCCCGGAGGTCCCGGAGACACCAGTAGGCCAGCAGCAGGCTTAGAGCCAGGGCGGCCGCGTTGTCCAGCACCTGCCGCCAGGCGGGCAGGCCGTGTTCGTGCGGCCCGATTCCGGTGCCCGCCCCGGATGCGATCACGGCTTGAAATAACAGCCCGAAGGCCACGCTGCCCGCGATGATCACGGCCAGGTAAATAACGGCGATTTTCCGGCCGAAGGTCCTGAAGATCGCTCCAATCGTCGCGGCGTTCGTGGCCGGCCCGGCCATCAGAAACACCAGCGCCGAGCCCAAGGGCAGGCCGGCCTGGATGAGCGAGGCGGCGATGGGGACGGACCCCGTGCTGCAGACATACAGGGGGATCGAGATCAGCAGCATGACCGCCATGCCCAGCAGTCCCTGCAGGGCCGGAATCCCTGCAATCGCCCGCGGCGGGATCAGGACGCTGATGAGCGCGGCCACAACGATGCCGATGAGCAGATAACGGTAAATGCCGCCGATGAGTTCCTGCACGGCGTACTCGACGAGGATCTGCAAGCGCGGGGGAGCCGCGGCCGCCGGCGGCGCCGGGCAGTCGCCGAGACAGGCCGTTCCAGGGCCCGCGTCCGCATCCGGAGGGGAGGCCGCTTTGCCGGGATCCAGGAAATTGACCGCGCCGCCGCCCAAGACGCCGGTGAGGAAGGCCGCGAGCACCTTGAACAGGGCCAGGGGCCAGCCCAGAAAACTTGCGGTCACCAGGATGGAATCCAGGCCGGTTTGGGGCGTGCTGATGAGAAACCCCACCGAGGCCCCGTTGCTGGCGCCGTCTTTTTTGAGGCCGATGGCCGTGGGAATGACGCCGCAGGAACACAGCGGCAAAGGGATGCCCAGGACCACGCTTTTCAAAACGCTGCCGAGCGTGGAATGCCCCACATGGCGCGAGACGAATCCGCTGGGCAGGTAAACCTTCAGCAGGCCCGCCAAGCCTGCGCCCAGGAACAGCCAGGGCGACAGGGCCTTGAGAATGTTCCAGACCTCCTGCAGCAACCTGACGAACATGGCGTACTCCCTATAACGATTGAACAATCGTTCAAATATACTCCTGTTGGAAACCGGCCGTCAAGAAAAGTTTGTGGAATTCAGGCTGCGGGACCGGAACCGGGAGGGAGCCGGGGAACCGGAGCGGGGGAGAGCGGTTCAACCCGCCGCGCGGGAACGGGGCGCGATTTCCACCACCGACTCGCGGGTCAAATCCAGGCCCCCCGGGCGGGGCCTCGTTTCCCGGACGCGGATCAGGTCGCCGCGGCGGAGGTGCAGAAAAACCCGGTTGGAGGGTGATACTTGCGTCAGCTTCAGGGCCAGGCTCAGGCGCCCGGCCGGGCCGCAGCCCAGCAGGCGCAGGCGGTTGTTTTTGGATCTCATGGGCTCGGATACGATCCGGAACCAGCCGGCATTCCGCGGCGGGCCGGTGGACTTCCGGGGCGTGAAAAGAAACGCCGTCATTTTCAGGGTGATTTTTTTGAAGTCCGCCTGGCGGATGAGGTGTCGCAGAAAGGCGGGCGGATTCCAGCGCAGCTCCGTGTGGCAGGTGGCCTGGGGGTTGGCCGCGGCGGGGCAAGCCTGCAGCCAGAGACAGGGCGCCAACAACGAAAAGCCGAGAGCGAGCAAACGGTCGCGGACGGCGAGAAGATCCCGGGAGGTTGAGGTCAAGGCCGGTTCCAGAACCAGGAAAGCCCCTCCGGGTCGGAGTTGCTTGGCCAGGCGCGCACAGAGCTGGGCGCGGCGCTCCACGCGATCGGACGCCCCGGCCCAGAGTTCGTTGAGGACGTGGACCATGAGTATGAGGTCGTAGGACTCTTCCGGCCAGCGGTAGGGTTCTTCCTCGGCGTTCCAACTCCGGAGACGGGATTTTTTCCCGGCGACCCCGGCCAGGGCACCGGCCATGGCCAGGGCAACCGGGCTGCGGTCGGTGAAGGTAACGGTCTGGGCGCCCAGGTCGAATGCCGCGGCGCCTGCCGGCCCCGGTCCCGATCCGACATCCAGCACCGCGCGCGGGCGCAGGGGCAGATCCTGCAGGGCAAAGCGGGTTTGCAGGTAGGAAATGGGCCAGTAATAGAGCAGGTAGGCGCCGAGGAGCGAGGGATCGGACCAATAGCGTCCGCCCAGCAAAGAACGGTCCCGGGTCAGTCCGGCGGACAGCGTCCGCACGCCCCGCCCCGCGTCCGCGTATTCCCCCGGTGTCAGGCGGGACACCGGACCCTTGGGGCGGAGGCGGTGGCTTCGCCACAAGGCCAGCAGGCGCGGAATCCAGCGGGCGAGATCCCGCTCGGCCGCGGACGGGTCGAAATCCTGGCGCATGCTTCCTCCCGGGCTTCCCGCACGCCTGCGGCTAGCGGGTGACTTTGGCCGCCGAGTGCTCGAATTTGTCGAAAGGCCTGGCGTCCGAGGAAATTCGTCCCAGGCGTTTGAGGACGTGGTCTTCCTCCGGGGTCGGCTCGAGCAAATAACTGCTGGGCGTAAACTGCTTTAATAACACCCCGCGTCCGGCCAGACGCCGGGTATTGGCTTCCAGGCGCCGCAGGGAAATGGGAATGGCCGAGGCCATGCGGTACGTCCAGCCCATGCCGAAGCAGGGCATGTCCACGCGGGCCGTCAAGATAAAGGGAAAAACGCTGCGCAGGGTCTTGTAAATAGTGGCGAAGGAATCGGGAAAGAGAGTGGAATTGTCCGTGTGCACGGAGAGAATGCCGCCCGCCTTCAGGCGGCGGCGGCAGAGCCGGTAGAACTCGCGCGTGTACAGCATTTTGGAGGGCCCGTGGGGTTCGGTCAAGTCCACGGCGATGACGTCGAACGTCTCGGGGTGGGCCTGCAGCCAGCGCCGGGCGTCGGTATAGACGATTTCGATCCGGGGATCCCGCCGGACTCTTCGGATCGCCGGATAATGGCGCGTGCAGAAGTCCACCACGCCGCGGTCGATCTCCAGCATCAGGATCCGCTTCAGGGAGCGGTGCTTGACGGCTTCTTCCAGCCCGAAACAGTCGCCCCCGCCGAGAATGCACAGGCTCAACGGCGCGGCGTGCGCCAGCAGGGGCGCGTCGATCAGATACTGGTGGTAGCGGTCCTCGTCCCTGGCGGAAATCTGGATTTTCCCGTCCAAAAAGAGCAGGGTGCCGAAGGTGCCGTGCTGGAAAATCTCCATCCGCTGGAAAGGGGTGCGGCCGCGATAGAGCCGCCGTCCCAGGTAGACATGGCCGAAATCGTTGTTGATCCATTCGGTTTTCGTTCGCAGGCTTCGCCTGGCCAAAGTATCTCGCCTCCTTGCAGCGCCAGAGTGTCCGCAGCGCATATTATCCTGGTTTCGGTCGGGGGACCGCAAGAAAAATCAATGGCCCGAGAATTTTGGCGCCCGCCGCGGGGGGGCTCGACGCAGGCGGTGAATTCCCGGGCTGAATGAAAAAAGCACTTGCGCAAGTGTCTGCTTTAATTGTATATCCTATAGTGATTTTACTACGCGGTGCCGGGAGAGCCCCATGTTGAACCTGGTCCGGAGGCCGCTGCTGGGAGTTGGGCTGCTGGCGCTGGCGGCCATGGGTTGCGGCGCGGACCGGCCTGCCCCCGCCGGAAAAGGCATCCCGGCCGGCGATCTGCCGGAGGAGTCGGAGGTGGGGGACATGAAAATTTGGAGCGCGGATTTCAATCCGGGGCAGGCGATTCCCCGGCGCTTCACCTGCGACGGGGACAACCTCTCTCCCTCCTTGAGCTGGTCCGGAATCGCCCCCGAGGCCAAGAGCCTGGCCTTGGTCTGCGACGACCCGGACGCTTCGGCCGGAACCTGGGTGCATTGGATTGTAGTCAACCTTCCCCCGGGGAGCGGCGGCTTGCCCGCCGGCGGTCCCTTGCCCCGGGGTGCCGAGGAAGTGGCGAACGATTTCGGGCGCAAGGCCTACGGGGGCCCTTGCCCGCCCAGCGGCGTGCATCGCTACTTTTTCCGCCTCTACGCACTGGATACGGAGAAGCTGTCCGGCTTGACCCGCGAGAATTTTTCCGCCGCCCTGATGGAGCATGCTCTGGGCACCGCCGAGTATATGGGGACCTACCGCCGCCAAAGGTAGGCGGATCAACCTGCCGCCCGGCGCCCGCGCGGCCCGGAAGGCGGGGAGGAGGCTGAGATGCGCATGCACAACAAGCTGGTGGCAGTGATGCTGGGCCTGGCGTTCGTCGGGGGAGCGGCCGCCGCGGCCCAGGCCAGGGTTACGGAGAAAGTGGAAGCCATGATCGCCGAAAACACGCCGTTGAAAGTCCACGACACGGATATTTGGTTCCAGGTGGGCGGCCCGCTGGTGTTCGGGATCCAGTACGACAAATTTGCGACGGCCAACGTCGTCCTCGGCGCGGGCCTCGGCTCCTATTTGGAAGGCACCTCCCTCGACTTGGCGATCAAGTATCACTTCCTGACCGGGAAGTTCACGCCCTTCCTCTCGGGCGCCGGTGTTTTCTACTATTCCGACCCGAAGCGGAACATCTTTGCCCTCGGCCTCTCCGCGGGCTTGGCCTATACCTTCGACGGCGGGCTGGGACTGTCCCTGGGCGCATCCTACGTCAAGGCCATCAGCGAGAGCCAGGAGCCGTTCAGCTCGCAATGGGTCAACGATTCGATCAATTGGGTATCCCCGCAATTCGGTTTGCACTGGAATTTTTAAATTTCCTCTAGGAGGGCGCATGATGATTCGGAAAATCGGCATGTGGGTCTTTGCGGCGGTCGTGGCGGGAAGCATGGTCGGATGCGCGGGTTCGGTCAAACGCATCAGCCCGGATGAGGTCGTGGACCTGTCGGGACGTTGGAACGACACGGATTCGCAGCTGGTGGCCGAGGAGATGGTCAAGGAAGCGCTGGCCCGCCCCTGGCTGGCCAAGTTTCTGAAAGAGCACGGAAAGAACCCCACCGTGATCGTGGGCACCATTAAGAACAAGACGGACGAGCACATTGCCATCGACACCTTTCAGAAGGACATCGAACGGGAACTGACCAACTCCGGCAGCGTGGATTTCGTCGCCAGCAAGGGCGAACGCAACGAGGTCCGCTCCGAGCGCGAGGACCAGCAGACCTACGCTTCGGACCGGACGCGCAAGCAGATGTACGACGAGACCGGGGCCGATTACATGCTGCAGGGGACCCTTTCCAAAATCACGGATGCGGCGGGCGGCAAGCGCACGTTCTACTATCAGGTCGATATGGAACTGGTGGACATGCAGCGCAACGTGAAAGTCTGGTTCGGAAACAAGAAAATCAAGAAATTCATCACGCGCCCCGGTGTCGGCCTCTAGCTCGCCCGCCAAGTCCCGCGGACTCCCGCCGGGAACGGCGCTGATTCTCCTGGCCTTCTGGCTGGCCGGTTGCGGCGGCCTGCGCGTGACCGACCGGCTGGAACGGGATTTGGCCAGCGGAGACTACGCGGCCGGCATCAAGACCATCGAGGAAGCCAAGGCGCAGTACGCCGGCCCGAACTCCCTGCTGTATTACCTGGACCTGGGAAGTTTCTACCAGCGGGCTGGCGATTACGCCCGGAGCAACCAGGCCCTGGAGCAGGCCGAACTCTTGATCGACGAGCTGTACACGAAGAGCCTCAGCGAAAGCGTCGCCTCCTTCCTGGTCAATGACACGTCCCTCTCCTATTCCGGGGAGGATTTCGAGCAAGTCATGGTCAACATTCTCAAGGCGCTCAATTACCTCTATCTGGGGGACTGGGAGGGCGCCCAGGTGGAGGCGCGCAAGGTCAACAACCGGCTGCTCGCCCTGTCGGACCGCTACGGCGACCAAGCCGTGTACCGGCAGGACGGCTTCGCCCGCTACCTGTCCGCCTTCGCCTACGAGGCGGGCGGCCAGTACAACGACGCCTACATTGATTACAAAAAAGCCTACCAGGCCTACCAGACCTACGCCAGCCACTACGGCACGCCCGTTCCGAGGGTCCTGCAGTCGGACTTGCTGCGCCTGTCCCGGTGGCTGGACTTCCGCGATGAATATCGCCGCTGGCGGGAGACTTTCGGGGCTGATTCGCCCGTGCCCCCGCCGCGGCCACGGAAAGGGAAACGCGGGGAACTGTTGTTGGTCGTATATGACGGACTCATGCCGGCCAAGCGCACCCGCTATGTCAAGGTTCCGGTCCGGGATGCGGACGACCACCCCTACCTCCTGAAGGTCGCTTTCCCGGTCTTCGTGCCCCGGCCGCCGGCCATTTCGGCACTCGAAATCGGGCTGCCGGACGAGAGGGTCGACGCGAGTGAGGTGATGGAGCCGGTGGCCGACATCGCCATCCAGAACCTGGAGCAGCGCATCGGCTTGATCTCCGCCAAGGCCATCGCCCGGGCCACCGCGAAGTACATCGCGGCCGTGCAGGCGCGGCGTGCCGCCCGCCAGGGCGGGCAGGGGCTGGGCCTCCTGGTGGACATCGCTTCGAACGTCTATACCCTGGCCAGCGAACAGGCGGACACCCGCTCCTGGCGAATGCTGCCCAACCGCTTTCAATTGATCCGGGTCCGCCTGCCGGCCGGCACCCAGGTCCTGCCGGTGCGAATTCGTGCGTTTAGCGGCGGAGCGCGTCCGGGGCGGGATTTGGAAGTGGAGCTGCAAGCCGGGGAAAAGAAGGTCATCCCCTGGTACCAGCCGCGCTGAAACGGGTGGACCGGGAACCCAACTTGAGGAAGGCAAGGAAAAAAACATGTTGGCACCTGCCATTGAAATTCCGGGCATCAAGCTCCTGAAGCGGGGCAAGGTCCGGGACATTTACGATCTCGGCGAGGATCTGTTGCTGGTGGCCTCGGACCGCATCTCGGCCTTCGACGTGATCTTGCCCACTCCGATCCCGGACAAGGGTGCCGTGTTAACCCGCATGTCCCGTTTCTGGTTCGAGCGTTTTGCCCGCGTTCTGCCCAACCAGCTATCGCCGCGTCCCCTGGCGGAAGCCGTCTCCGATCCGCGCCTGCTGGCCGAGCTGGAGCCCCGGACCCTCCGCGTGCGCAAGGCGGAACCCCTGCCGGTGGAGGCCATCGTGCGCGGTTATCTGTCGGGCTCGGGCTGGAACGAATACCGGAAGACCGGAACGGTTTGCGGCCTGAGGCTTTCGCCCGGCCTGCGGGAGTCCGAACGCCTGCCGGAGCCGATCTTCACCCCTTCGACCAAGGCCGAGGTCGGCACGCACGACGAAAACATCCTCTTCGCGCAAGTGGCCGACCTGATCGGCCCGGACCTGGCCGGGGAAATGCTCACCCGGAGCTTGAACATTTATCGGGAGGCGGCGGATTATGCCCGCTCCCGCGGGATCATCATTGCGGACACCAAATTCGAGTTCGGCTTGCTGGCGGGCAAACTGGTCCTCATTGATGAGCTGTTGACACCGGATTCTTCGCGCTTTTGGCCCGCAGATCAGTATGCACCCGGCCGGGGGCAGCCTTCCTTTGACAAGCAATACGTACGCGACTGGTTGCAGGCGTCCGGCTGGAACAAGCAGGCTCCGGGTCCGGAATTGCCCCCCGAGGTCGTGCGCAACACCCGCGAAAAATATGCGGAAGCCCTGCACAGGCTGACGGCCTAGGTTGCGATGCGGGCGGGAGAAGAACCGGCCGTGATCGTCGCCCGCCGGGCGTGAACAAGCTGAATCATTCCAGGAGGTGGGTTATGAAACGCTGGGGCATTTGGGGTTTCTGTTTGGTCCTGCTCGCCATGGCGGCCGGGGCCACGGCCGTACAACACATCTATAAATGGGTCAAAGACAAGGAGGTTTCCTCCTCGCACTTCCTGAAAAAGGCCCAGTATCAACGCGTCTTGCCCGTGCCCGAAGCGCGGGCACAGCAGCTGATCCGGCAGGTCATGACCGATGACCTGTACCTGGCGCTGGCGGGTTACCACACCACCAAGCATCTCCAGGCGGCCGAAACCACGGCGGACAGCGTGCTGCCCGAGGACATCGTAGGCGACGAGTACGACCGGGACTTGGTGGACGAGGACTACCGCTTCGTGCTGGAAGTGAAAACCAAGGCCTATGGCAGGCGAACGCGCGTTACGGCCGTGGTTTGGCCGGTCTACCGCATCCGGGACTATGAAAAGGAAGACGAACTCAGCGACGAGCCGGAGGGCAGCACGGTCCACGTCAAGATCAACGCCGAACCGGGCCAGGCCGTGGCCATGGGACCCATTGTCGTGGCCCCGCTCCTCGGCCTGCCGGGGGACTACGGCATTATCCCCCTGCCCGACGCCGGCCAACGGGCGGCCGCCATCACGCGCTCTTTCATGCTGGACTTGGACCGCCGCCTACAGGCCGAGTCCAAGTCGGCCGCGCCCCGGCAGCAGGCCCCGGCCGCGGCGGCTGAGCCGCCCGCGCCGGAACAGAACCCGGCAGCGGAGGTTGCGGCGCCCGCCCAGGATGCCGCCGGCACCGGCATTGAGGTGGACGTCCAAACCGGCGGCGCGTCCCAGAAGAAGTCCAGACCTTGATGCCCTGAACTTTCCCCGGGCCGGACCATGCCGACGCCGAACCTGGCCTATGCCTTCGTGCTCACCCTCCTGGCCGGTTTGGCCACGGGCATCGGCAGCGCGCTGGCTTTCTTCACCCGCCGGACCCATAAGACCTTTTTATCCTTGTCCCTGGGCTTTTCGGCGGGCGTGATGCTGTACGTTTCTTTCGTGGAGCTCCTGCCGCAGGCCCGGAACGGCATGGCGCCGGTTTTAGGCGAAAACCGCGCCGCCTGGGTGGCCACGGCGGCATTCTTCGGCGGCCTGGCCCTCATCGCCCTTATCGATTATTTCATTCCCAGCTATGAAAATCCCCATGAATCCCGCCTGCCGCACGACCTGGAAGTCATTCATTCCATCCACGCGGAAGCCGGTCAGCTCGAGGAAATCCAGGCGGCGGGGATGGACCGGAAGTTGCTTCGCGTCGGCGTGATCACGGCCCTGGCCCTGGCCATCCATAATTTTCCAGAAGGCTTGGCCACCTTCACCTCCGCCCTGGCCAACCCGGCGCTGGGACTCTCCATCGCGGTCGCCATTGCCATTCACAATATCCCGGAGGGGATTTCCGTGTCCGTGCCCCTGTTTTACGCCACCAATGACCGCTTGCGGGCGTTTACCTGGTCTTTTCTGTCCGGTCTGGCTGAACCCCTCGGCGCGGTCGCCGGTTATCTTCTGCTGCGAACTTGGTTCAGCCAGGAAATGTTCGGCGTGATTTTGAGCGGTGTGGCCGGGATCATGGTCTACATCTCGCTGGACGAGCTGCTGCCCACGGCCCGGGCCTATGGCCAGGGGCACACGGTCATATACGGCACGATCGCGGGGATGGCCGTCATGGCGTTGAGTCTGCATCTGTTCTAGACCATGCAGCCACAAGGCGGGACGCGACGTCCCGCCTTGTGGCTTCGGGGCGCTTGGACCTTGGCCAGCCGCCGGCCCGGATCGCCCTCCCGGATCATGTTTTCATCACCTGGGCCTTCTCCCATCCGTGCACGCTGTTTTGAAAGGTCTTGCGCACCGGCTGTTCCGGGCGAGCCGGGGTTTCCGCCGGAAGTTCAAGCTCCCGCGGGGCAAGCATGCGAAACGGTTCCACCGGCACCCGCTGCAGATCCGGGGCGCCCACCTCCTGCAAGCCCCGTATCCGCGCCGGCTCCACGCTCACGGCGGCCGGCAGGTTTCCCGGCCACAAGCCGATGGCGCTCAAGGCGAGAAAAGGCGCCGCCTTCTGCAATGACCTCCTCATGATGGTTCCCCCCCAACTGGAAAAACATATAAGACTTTAGTTATATTATGACCCCGGGGGCGAAAAGCGGTTCCGGGCCGGGCGGCGCCCGGAGAGGGCGGCGGGCCGTGAGGGCGGCGGGACCGGGCGGGCCGCGAAATATTCCGCCAGCCCGGTCCCGCAACCCGCTTCAACCGATGGCGGTTTTGCCTTTTTCCCGCGTGCGGATGCGGTAGCACTCGGCCAGCTCGAGCACGAAGATCTTGCCGTCGCCGATGGTGTCCGTGCCGGCGGTATTCATGATGGCATCGAGGGTGACGTTCAGGAAGTCGTCGTTGACCGCGATCTCCAGCCGGACCTTTTTCAGCAAGTTGACCGACAGTTTCACGCCGCGGTAGTTTTCCTCGTACCCCAGCTGCTGCCCGCAGCCTAAGGCGTTGGTGACCGACATTTTACCCACCCCCGCGGCCGCGAGGGCGTCCTTGACCTCGGTCAGTTTATGCGGTTGAATGTAGGCGATGACGAGTTTCATGACATTTTCCTCCTATTCCGTGCTGAAAATTTGGAAGCCGCTGTAGGATTCAACCCCGTGCTCGGTGATATCCAGCCCGCGCAGTTCCTCTTCTTTGCTGACGCGCAGGCCGACCGTCCAACGGATCGCGAAGAACAACAGGAAGCCGATGCCCAGGCTCCAGGCCATGACCGAGCCCACGCCGAGCACCTGGGTCTTGAGCAGGGCCCAGCCGCCGCCGTCGAACAGGCCGGAGACTCCGCCGAAGTTCTTGGACGCCATGACGCCCACCATGAGCGTGCCAAAGGCGCCGCAGACGCCATGCACGCTGATCGCACCCACGGGGTCGTCGATGTGCAGGACCTGGTCAATAAACTCGACGGCATAGACCACCAGGATACCGGCCAGCAGCCCGGTGATCAGGGCGCCGGTGGGCGAGACATTCGCGCAACCGGCCGTGATGGCAACCAAACCGGCCAGCACGCCGTTGAGCGTCATGGACGGATCGGGCTTCCTGCTCTTGATCCAGATCGTAATCATCGCGCCCACGGCGCCGGCCGCGGCCGCGAGGTTGGTGGTGACCGCGATCAGCCCGATGTTGGTGGTGGCGGCGGTGGTGCTGCCCGGATTGAAGCCGAACCAGCCGAACCACAGGATAAACACGCCCAGGGCGGCCAGCGGGATGTTATGACCCAGGATGGCCCGGGATTCGCCCCGGGGGCCGTATTTGCCGGTGCGGGGCCCCAAGACGACCGCGCCCGCCAGAGCCAGCCAGCCGCCCACCGAATGCACGACCGTGGAGCCGGCGAAGTCGATCATGGGAACCGGCAGGGCGCTCAGCCAGCCGCCGCCCCAGATCCAGTGCCCCACGATGGGATAGATGAAAAGGGAGATGAAGACGCTGTAGAGCAGGTAGCCGATGAACTTGGTCCGCTCGGCCATGGCGCCGGATACGATGGTGGCCGCCGTGGCCGCGAAGACCACCTGGAACATCCAGTAGGCGTACTGCCACATGCCCGCCTTGTCGGCCGTGTTGGCCCCGGAGAGCATAAAGCCGCTGCTCCCGAACAGACCGAGCTTGTCGGCGCCGAACATGATGCCGAAGCCCAGGATGAAATAAGCGATGGATCCCAGGGCGAAATCCATCAGATTCTTCATCATAATATTGCCCGCGTTCTTGGCGCGGGTCAGGCCGCCTTCCACCATGGCGAAACCGGCCTGCATGAAGAACACCAGAAAAGCCGCGACGAGGATCCACACCCAATTGGCCGAATCCTGCGCGGTATTCGCCGCGGCCAGGGCTGCACGTGCCACCGGTGAAGCCTGCGGGAGAGCGGCGGCGGCCGGGGAGGCCGCGTCGGCCACGCCGGGCAGAGCCGTCGTGTCCTCCGCCCAGAGAAGCGGGGCCGTACCCAGGCCCAGCAGGAGCAAAAGCCCGAACCCCATCCATGCGCGTTTCATGCCAACCACCTCCTAAAGAGTTAGTCCCAAAGATAGTGCGGCGACGAAATAGCCGCTGGTTTCCGCGAGCTCGCGGATTTCCGCATCCAGCAGATAACTGTAGGCCAATGACGGCGTCAGGGCGATGCCGCCGAAATCCAGGGGAATGCCCAGGGTGAGCAGCAAATCCACGGGCGCCGCTTTGTCCAGGCCGAAATAACCCCGCAGGTACGAGGCGCTGCCGTAGCCGCACGACAAGCCCAGATCCGCACCCGAAAAAGGTTCCAGGCCCGCCAGGGCAAAACTGTGGCTCAGGCTCAGGAGAAAATACGAGCCCTGAATCTCATCCACGTCCGAAAACACGGCCAGGCTGGGGTTGGCGAACACATCGGCCGAAACTTTTCCGTAGACTTCATGGGTCGTGGCCGCCAAGCCTGGAAAGACATAGGAAATCACCCCGGCGTCCAGCCCGAGGGGACCGAGGCTTAAGCCGTATTCGAGGGTCAAGTCCAATTCCGTGAATTCACCGCTGCGGTTGCCGTACCCGGCCTTTTCGCCATAACCGGTCAAATCCATGTTGCCCCACAGGTTGAAGCTCAAACCTCCGCCGGCAACAGTCAAAGACGGCTGCAGGACCGGATCGGGATTGGCTTGCAAGCCGCGCCACACGTACTGGCTGGCCACGGGCAGCGACGCGGAGACTTCGGCCGCTTTCGCGGTCCGGACCGTCCAGCCGAATGAGCACAGCAGGACCAAAAACACAACTCCCCTGTTCCAAAGCTTTTTTTTCATGATTTTTTTCCTCCTTGAAAAAAGAGTATTTGGATATTTATTAAGCATGAAGCATGCCAAAGTGGAGGGATGAAAAATAGCTAAGAAATAAGTGCTTTCAAGGCGGGGTATTATGCAGTAAAAGACAATAATGAAATTAAACTAAAATAAATAACAAAAAAGTAATATAAGCATTGAAGCGCGGAGAAGTGCTTACCGGGCCCGTTCCGGGACGACCGGGAAATTCATGCATCTTTTTCTTTACTTACCCGTGACGGTCGGGGATATTATGGAGCCGATCTGCCGCGTTCGGCGGCAGCAGGAGGTGGATGGGTAATCTCATGGGCTCTTTCATTTCTCGCTACGGGTTGTACTTGGTTCGATGGCAATTGTCCACGCCGATCCTGGCGATCAGCCTGGTGTATCTGGCTTCCTTGGGCCGGGTGTGGTCCGCCGTGGTCGCCAATTTAATCGGAGGCCTGTTGTTTTTCTGGGTGGACCGATTTATCTTCACCAATCCCGGCCTGGGCCGCGTATGGGCGGTTGAGGAGCAGGTCGTCTGCGCGGATTGCGGCAAGGTGGACCGGGGATACCGGCTGGTGTGCGCCGCCTCCGGCAAATACGACAAACGCCGTGATCCCAAACCCGAGTTCCGCTGCGAGGCGTGCTCGCGGAAAAAGTTCCAGGAACTCCAGGAGCAGGGCAAGGTCGGCTGAAGCGCGAATCCCGGGGAGGATGAAAGGCGCCGGGACGCGCGTCTCCGGCCCTCCCGGCTTGAATCCGGAGGTGTGACGATGGGCGAACCAGAGTTGGAAAAGGAAATCCGGGACGCAAGACCGGACGAGCATGGCATCAATCCGCTGATTTTGAAGCGCTGGTCGCCGCGCTCGTTTCAGACCAAACCGGTCTCAGAGGAGGATCTGCTCGGATTGCTGGAGGCGGCGCGTTGGGCGCCTTCCTGCTTCAACGAGCAGCCCTGGCGGTTCCTGGTGGCCCGCAAACCCGAAGACCTGTTGCGCATGCGCTCCTGCCTGGCCGAACACAACCGCACCTGGGCCGACCGGGCGCCGGTGTTGCTCACGGTCATCTCGTCCCCGATTTTCGCGCTGGACAAACGGCCGAACCGCTGGAACGCTTTCGACTCCGGCGCGGCTTGGGGGTACCTCGCCCTGGAGGCTGCGCGCCGCGGCCTGGTGGCCCACGCCATGGGCGGTTTCTCCCAGAAAAAAATTCGCGAACTGTTCCGGGTCCCCGAGGATTGGGGTGTGCACACGGTCGTGGCCGTGGGCTACCGCGCACCCCGGGAACAGCTGCCCCAGGAATTGCAGGAAAGGGAACATCCCTCCACCCGCAGGGCCCTGCAGGATATCTGGCGTGAAGGGACGTTCGGATTTTAGGCATGGCCATGAAACCCAAACGGTCCCTGTTCCTGCCCTGGTTTGGCATGTTCCTGTTGGCTCTCGCGGCCGCAGGCGCCGGCGCCGCGCCGGCCGAGCCTTCGGCCCAAAACGCCGGTTTCAATGAGCTCTGGGGCCGGTTCCAGTCCGAACTCGATCAGGCCCGGCCCAACCAGGCCTTCACCCTAGCCGCAAAAATCTATCAGCAGGCGCTGTCGCAGAATGCGGACGGCACCCTGGCTCAGGCCCTGTTTGAGATGGTCCGCCTCAAGGTCGGCGTCTACCAATACGAGCAGGCCCTGGACCTCCTCTACACCTACGCTTTCCCGGAAGATCCCGCCACGCGCGGTCTCCTGCTCGTATTCCGGGCCTTCACGCTGAGGCAATATTATCAGGCCTACCGCTGGGAAATTCTCAACCGCCGCGGGAAAGCGGAGACCACCGGCTTCCGGGAATGGACCGCCCGGCAAATCTGGGAGGCCGCCGACAGCGATTTCCGGCAGGCCTGGAACCTGCGGCGGGCCATGGGCCGCGTGTCGCAAAAGGAATATGCCCGGTTTTTACGGCCGGGCGATTTTCCCCCGGACCTCCGGCCCACCCTGCGGGACTTCCTGGCGCATGCCTGGGCGGATTTCCTGGCGGATCAGGAAACCTGGAGTCCGCAGGCGAGCGAGGCCGCGGGCGAATTGAATCCCAAGACCCTGATGGAAAACGGGCGTCCGGCCGAGGCGCTGGATGTTCGCGCCCATCCCCTGCAGCGGCTGGCCGCGGTTTATGCGGATTTGGCCGCATGGCACGCCGCCGCGGCTCGGGAAAACGCCGCCTTGGACGCGCGCCTGTCGCAGGTTCTGGCCGTGCAGGCGGCCCTGGGTTCGGCGGCCGCCCGGCGCGAGGCCGTCTCGATTCTGCGGGCCCTGGCCGGACGCACCCGGGCGCTGCACGGGTGGGCCTACTTGCAGTATCAGCTGGCGGTCCTGCTGCGAAGCGCGGGGAACCTGGCGGAGGCCGTGCGTGCGGCCCGCGCCGGCGCCGAGGCCTACCCGTACAGCCAGGGCGGCAAGCTGTGCGCGGTGGTGGCGGCGCACCTCGAGGCGCCGGCCTTCAGCCTCAAGGCCGAATTGCTCAATCCGCCCGGCGGGGGCCGCCTGCTGTGCACGCACCGCAACCTCAGGCGAATCCAGGTTCGGGTCTATTCCGTGCCGCCGGCCGTCCCGGAGAAACTGGACCTGGCCTGGACGGACGGGGAAATCCGCGAACTCCTTCAGCACGGCGTTCCCGTCCGCGAGCTGGATCCGGCCTTGACCGACCGCGGGCAATACGAGGAGGAACAGGATGTCGTGGCGCTCCATCTCGAAGCGCCGGGCTGGTATCTCGCCGTGGCATCGGCGCAGCCGGGTTTTCCCCTGCAGGAAAATAAAATCGAGCATGCGCTCCTGATCGTGTCCGGCATCGGCTTAGTGACGCGCGCCGACCGTGAGGGTCAGGCCCTGATGTATTGCCTGGACGCCCGTTCCGGCCGGCCGGCGCCCGGAGCGCGCATCAGCCTCTACGCCCAGGAATGGGAGGCGGGCCGACGCACCGCCACTTTAGCGGCGGAGGGGGAGGCCGATGAGCAGGGCCTCTTCGTGGTGTCGGTTCCGGAGGCGGAACGCAGGCGCCTGTTCCGTGCCGTGGCCCGCCAGGGCGACAATCTGTGCGTGGATCCCGGGGCGCTGCATATTCCGGGGCGCGTGCAACCGCCCGCACGGCAGCTTTTCATCTACACGGACCGGCCCGTGTACCGTCCCGGGCAGAAAGTCCAGTTCAAAATCATCGCCTTGTCCACCCCGAACTCGGTCTCCGCGTACGCGGTGACGCCGGGGATACGGGTAAAGCTGAAGGCCGTGGATCCCAACGGCGAGACCGTGGCGGCCTTCGACCTGAGCACCAATGCCTGGGGCAGCGCCAGCGCCAGTTTTATCCTGCCCGCCAACCGGCTGCTGGGCCGCTACCGGCTTCTTTCCGCCGACGCGCATCCTTTTCCCGCCCACGGCGGCGGCTTCCGGGTGGAGGAATACCGGCTGCCGAAATTCACGGTGGAGGTTCAGGAATCCAAGGCGGCCTGGAGGCTGAACCGGCCCGCCCAGGTGCAGGGGACCGCGCGTTACTATGCCGGCGGGCCGGTGCCCGGCGGTCGCGTTCAGTATCAGGTGACGCGCGCGCCGATTTTTCCCTACGGGTTCGGCTGGTTGTTTCCTCCTGAACCCAGGACGGTGACCGTCGCCAGCGGCGAGACGGACACGGACGGGCAAGGCGGCTTTTCCGTGGACTTTGTTCCCTTGGCCGACGAGACCCTGCCCGGCGGGGAAGACGTGATTTTTGCTTTCACGGTCCACGTGACCGTGACGGATCCGGGCGGCGACTCGGTGGCGCAGGACCAGACCTTTCGCATCGGCCGGGCCAGCCGCAAGGCGACGATCGAGGTGCCCTCCGGATACGCCGTCGCCGGCCGGGACTTTTCGCTGACCGTGCGCCTGACGGACCTGGATGACCGGCCGCAGGCCGGGGCGGGGAACCTGGAGATCTTCCCCCTGCGGCCCGCACCGCCGGATTCCCCGGAGAACTGGAGTGGCGACCTGGCCCGGCGCGACCTCGTCCGCGAACTGGCCGCCCTCCCCCGCGGCGGGAGAACGGCGCAGGTCGCCTTGCGCCACGGTGACGGCGGCTTAGCCGCCACCCCGGAGATGCGTCTGCCCGTCGGGGCCTACGCCTTGGAATACCGCTCGCATGACGCTTTCGGACAGGAGGTGTCCGCCAGGCAGGTTCTCCTGGTGGCGCCCCCCGAAGGTGCGGAGGGCGATCTGCCGGCGCCCCTGGTCCTGGCGGCCGCCAGGACGCGTGTCCCGGCCGGGGAACAGGCCCGCTTTCTTTTAGCCTGCGCCTGGCCCGGGCAGACCGTGTTCTTCGAAGTGCAGCGAAACGGCCGGACCATCCAGCGGCAAATATTTTCCGGACTGAAAGCCCGGCAGGTGAGTTTCCCGGTGACCGGGGACCTGCGCGGCGGCTTCACGGCCAAGCTGTTCACCTTGCACGCGTATCGCTTCTACCAGCAGAGCGTTGAGGTCGACGTGCCGTGGGACGACCGCGACCTGAACATCGAGTTCCGCAGGTTCCGTGAAGTCATCCCGCCCGGCGGGCGGGAAACCTTCACCTTGGCGGTCAAGGCTCCCGACCACTCTCCCGCCCGGGCGGAAGTCCTGGCCTGGATGGTCGACCAGGCTTTGGAGTATTACCGGCCGCAACAACCGCCCGATATCCGGAGCCTCCTCCCCGGGAATCAAAGCGCGGAGGAACGCTGGGCCGATGAAATCCGGGCGGGCCGGGCCCTGAACCTGTCCTGGCTGGAACTGCCGCACGCCGCCTTGCCTGAGCCGGCGCGGTTCCGGGATTTCGAATACTATGTCGCGGCCGGGCCCCAAACCGGGGCCGCCGCAGGGAGAACGCCGGAAGGGGGCGGGCCGGTTCCGGCCCTCCTGGCCGCCGCAGCCGGGCCGGCCCGGGCGCGCGTCTTGACCCGGGAAACCGTCCCGGGCGAAACCTTGCCGGTCCCGCCCGTCCGCCCGCTCCGGCGGGAATTCCAGGAAACGGCTTTTTTCGAACCGCAACTGGCCTGTGATGAACAGGGCGAGGTTTCCATCACGTTCACGGCGCCGGAAGCGCTGACAGCCTGGAAACTCGGGGTGGTAGCGCACGGGCGCGGGCTGCTGGCCGGATCCGCGGTCCGCAGCCTGCGCACGCAAAAAGAATTCATGGTCCGGACCTATGTCCCGCGCTTTCTGCGCGAGGGCGACCGCATCCTGCTGCGAGCCGGACTGGAGAGCAGCTCGCCTTCGGCCTTGGCCGGCGAGGCCGTCCTGCGGGTGCTCGACGAATCCGGGGCGGAGGTGACCTCCGCCTTCCAGCCGGACCGGACCCGGGCCGCATGGGAACTGGCTCCGGGCGGAAATTCGGTGGTGGCCTTCTCCCTGCGCGCCCCTCCGGGACTGAAAATCTACCGCGTGCAGTTGTCCGCCCGGAGCGGGAATTTCAGCGACGGGGAAGAACGGCCGCTGCCGGTCCTGGCGGGACGGGGACATTTCATTACTTCCCGTTTCGCGGTCCTCAAGGGCCAGGTCGAAGAGAACCTCAAGATCGAGCCGCTGCTGCAGGCCGGGCAGGACCCAAACCTGGTCCAGGATTCCCTGGTGATCACCCTGGACGCGCGCTGGCTGGACACGCTGCTGGGGGCGCTGCCGTACCTGCAACAATATCCCTACGCGTGCGTGGAGCAGACCCTGAACCGCTTTGCGTCCCTGGCGCTGCTGCACAACACCCTGCAAAAATATCCGGCCCTGAAAAAAGCGGCGCACCGGCTTGCGGCCCGCAAAACCGCGCTGGCTCCCTGGGACCGGCCGGACCCCAACCGCCGTCTGCTTCTGGAGGAAACGCCGTGGCTTCGTCTCGCCCGCGGCGGTGGTTCCGGGGAGGATTGGCTCGGAATTCTCGACCCCGGGGTGCTGGACGCCCGGGCGCAGGCTACCTGGCGCAAGCTCGCAGAAACCCAGAACCCGGACGGCGGTTTTCCCTGGTTCCCGGGCGGACCTTCGCATTTCTACCTGACCCTGTACGTGCTGGAAGGCCTGGCGCCGATCGCGGCCGGGCCGTGGAAGCCGCCGGAGGCTGTGGTCGACCGCGCCTGGGATTATTGCGCTTCCCATTACCGCGAACAGGTGGAGAACAGGCAGGCCGGTTCCGACCGGGAAACGGATTGGCACCTGAGCGTGTACCTGAACTATGTGCTGAGCGCCTACGCCCGGACGCAGCCTGCGGGCATCCCGGCGGCCTTCAACCGCGAGCAGATGCTGGCCGATGCCCTGGCTCACTGGCGCCAACTTTCCCCTTACGGCCGGGCCATGCTGGCGCTGACGCTGCATCGGGCCCGGGACACGGCCAACGCCGCGCGCGTCCTGAACAGCCTGCTCGATATCGCTCAAACCACCGAGGCGGAGGGCACCTACTGGGCGCCGGAGCCGAAAGCCTGGTTGTGGTACAACGACACCATTGAGTCCCAGGCCTTCATCCTGCGGGCGCTGCTGGAAATCAAGCCCGACGATCCCCGCGTGGACGGCGTGGCCCTGTGGCTGCTGCGGCATAAACAGGGCAATCAATGGAAATCCACCCGGGCCACGGCCGCGGCCCTCGCGGCCCTGGCCGATTACCAGTCCCTCCGCCGGCTGCCGGAGGGAACCGAGCGGGTGGAGGTTGTCGTGCCCCCGTTGCAGAAGACGTTGACCTGGAAGCCGGGCGAAGTCCGCGGGCGGCGGCAGCTGGCGCTGGCGGGAGAGGAAATCACTCCGGCGTCCGGCGACATCCTGTTCCGGAAAACGGGACGCGGGCCGGTGTTCGCCACGGCCACCTGGCAATTTGCCACCGACCGCATGCCGGCCGCCGGCAGCGGCGACGTGCTGCAAGTGGCGCGGAAAATTTACCGCGTGGTCCGGAAGGGCAGGCAAACGGATCTGGAACGCCTCGGGCCGGATTCACCCCTGCGGACCGGGGACGAGCTCGAAGTGGAGCTCGACCTGCGCGCCCGCGTCCCGCTGGAATTCATCCAGGTATGCGATCCGCGCGGCGCAGGCTTCGAACCCGAGGAAAAGCTCAGCGGATATCACGGGGGAGGAGCCGCAGGGTACTACCAGGAAATCCGCGATTCGGTCACGAATTTTTTCTTCGACGCCCTGCCCCAGGGTCAGTACACCTTGCGGTACCGCGTGCGCGCCGCCGGCAGCGGCACCTTCCGGATCGCCCCGGCCACGGTTCAAAGCCTGTATGCTCCCGAATTCGGCGCCTATTCCTCCGGCGCGGTTTTCACGGTCGGGCCTTGAGGACAAACTCATGAGCAGTTCGCAACCCCTCTTTCAACGTCCGGAAGGGCCTCCGCCCCTGGTCTTGGCCGCGGTCGGCCTGCTGGCCTTGCTGTTTTTGTCCGGCGCCGTCTACCTGCTCGCCACCCTGACCCTGAACCGTCCCATGCAGGCTAAATTGGTGGAAGTGGGAGCGCGCGCCGCCGTGTTGTCGCCGTATCGGGGATCGATTTGGAAACTGGAAAAAGCCAGGCGCGCGGTGAAAGCCTCCCTGGAAAAAAACGGAATCCGCGCCGGGGAAGCCGTCACCGTGTTCGCGGAGGCGCCGGGGCACATGCGCCCCCTGGCGTTGACCTGCCAGGTCGGTTACCTGCTGCCGGCGGTACCCCGGGCCGGCCTCGCGCTGCCCGCGCCGCTGAAGATGCAAACCCTCAACCCCGGGTACTGCCTCGTCGTGCAGGTGAAGGGCCGGGGCAATTTCACCGGGAACCGGGCCTATCGCGCCGCAGCACTCGTCGCCGCGTCACAGGGATGGAGGCTGGGGACCAGGGAAAGATACGAAGTGAAAATCAGGCGGGACGGACAGGACTATGTGCAACATTGGTTTCCGGTAAGTCCCTGACGGACTCCACGGGAAGCCCTGCGGCCGTCAGGAGACCGCGAAGCCTCTCTTTTTCAGGAATTCTCGCGCCCGGTTGCAAAAATCCCCCTGCAATTCAAGATGGTGTTCCTTCACCGTGCCCCCGGTGCCGCAGGCGCGTTGCAGTTCCTGAAGCAATTTCTTCAAGGTTTCATCTGAAAGCGCCAGTCTCTCGATCACGGTCACGGTTTTGCCGGAACGTCCCTTGCGTTCCAGCCGGACCAGCGCGCGTTTCGGACGGACCACAGACGGTTGCTTCTGTGCCGGGTCGGAATATACCAAGCGAGAATTAGAATGATGATCCATATCCTGCCTTCATTTTGTAAGGACGTATGAGTAAAAAATATAAAAAAAAATATTGACAGTCAACAAATATTTAATATAATCCATTTAATCATATTACTTATATAACTAACTATATCATTTAACTACAAAAGGAGCGGGACATGAAAGTATCTACGCGCGGAAGATATGCAGTCCTGGCCCTTCTGGATTTGGCGCACTGGCAGATCGACAAGCCGGTGATGTTGGGGAAAATCGCCAAACGCCAGAATATACCGGAGCAATATCTGAACCAGATATTCGGGGCCCTGCGCAAAGCCGCATTGGTCACCAGCGTACGTGGCGCCGGAGGGGGATTTCAATTGGCCAGGCGTCCGGAACAGATCACCTTAGCGCAGGTCCTGGAAGCCACCGAGGGACCGCTGGAACTGGTGCCGGGATTGCTGGTCAAAGCCAAGGACCGGGAACGGCAGCGGGAATGCAAGGCCCGGGGAATTTGGGAACGGATCAACGGCGAGTTCCAGCAAGTATTGGAAAAAATCACCCTGCGCGACATGATGCAGATCGAGGCGGAACACACCCTGTGGGGGGAATGGACCTATCAGATTTAAGGAGAGTGAAACACATGCCAACGTCCAATACAATTTTGGATTTGATCGGAAAAACGCCCATGGTGCGCCTGCAGAAAATTGCCCGGGGTCTTCCCGCCGAGGTCGTGGTGAAACTGGAATCCTTCAACCCCTGCGGCAGCGTCAAAGACCGCATCGCCCTGTCCATGCTCGAGGCCGCGGAGAAGGCCGGGAAACTATCGCCGGGCGGAACCGTGATTGAACCGACCAGCGGCAATACCGGCATCGGCCTCGCCATGGTTTGTGCCGTGAAAGGCTACCACTTGATTCTCACCATGCCGGACACCATGAGCCCGGAACGGCGGCACTTGTTGAAAGCCCTGGGCGCCGAAGTGGTCCTCACGCCGGGTGAGGAGAGCATGACCGGAGCCGTGAAACGGGCGGAAAAAATGCTCCAGGAGCTGCCGCAGGCCTTCATGCCCCAGCAGTTTAAAAATCCCGCCAATCCGCAGGTGCACCGCGTCACGACTGCCGAGGAGATCTGGGAAGCCACGGGAGGCAAGGTGGATGTGCTGGTGGCGGGTGTGGGCACGGGCGGCACCCTGACCGGAGTCGGGGAGGCGCTGCGGCAGCGCAATCCCAAGCTGAGAATCATCGCCGTGGAGCCGGCCGATTCGCCGGTTTTGGCCGGCGGCAAACCCGGGCCCCACAAAATCCAGGGCATCGGCGCGGGGTTCGTCCCCGAGGTGCTGCGCCGCGACCTGATCGATGAGATCCTTCCGGTCAGCAACGACGACGCCGGGATCATGACGCGCCGCCTGGCCAGGGAAGAGGGCATCCTGGGCGGGATTTCGGCCGGCGCCAACGTCCATGCGGCCGTGCAGGTCGCCGGCCGCGAGGCTTTCCGCCGGCAGCGCGTCGTCACATTTATTTGTGATACCGGCGAGCGATACTTGAGCACCTGGGTTTTTCAATGACCGGGGCGAACTCCGCCCCTGAAAACGAAAGGAGACCATCATGTCCGAAACCCCGTTCCGCTTCGAGACCTTAGCGCTGCACGCCGGGCAGGAGCCGGATCCCGTCACCCTGTCCCGCGCGGTGCCGGTGCATCGCACCAGCAGCTACGTCTTTCGCGACACCGGGCACGCGGCCCGGCTGTTCGCCCTGCAGGAGGCCGGAAACATCTACACGCGCCTCATGAATCCCACCCAGGAGGTGCTGGAGAAACGCGTGGCCGCCCTCGAAGGCGGGGGCGCGGCCTTGGCGCACGCCTCCGGGACCGCTGCGATTTTCAACGCCGTCAACACCCTGTGCGAGCACGGCGACGAAATCATCGCCTTCCAGAACCTGTACGGGGGGACCTACACCTTGTTCGACAGCATCCTGCCGCAATTTGGAATCCGGGTGAAGTTCGTGCCGCCCAACGATCTGCGGAAACTCGCGCAGGCCGTCACGCCCCAGACACGGGCCATTTTCGCCGAGTCGATCGGAAACCCGACCCTGGAGGTGACGGATTTGGACGCCGTCGCCGAGGTGGCCCGACGGGAGCACTTGCCCCTGATCGTGGATTCGACCTTTACCACGCCGTATCTGCTCCGGCCCCTGGAACACGGCGCGAACATCGTGGTCCATTCCCTGACCAAATGGCTGGGCGGGCACGGCACCGGCATCGGGGGCATTGTGGTGGACGGCGGGAAGTTCGACTGGAGCGATAAAAAGTTCCGGCTCCTAAACGAGCCGGACCCGAGTTACCACGGCCTCCGGTTCGCGCACGATCTCGGGGACGCCAACGCCTTCGCCTACATTTCGCGCATGCGCCTGGTCCCCCTGCGGAACCTGGGCGCCTGCCTGGCGCCGGACAACGCCTGGCTGTTCCTGCAGGGCATCGAAACCCTGCCCCTGCGCATGGAGCGGCACTGCGCCAACGCCCTGAAAACGGCCGAGTACCTGGCCCGGCACCCCGCCGTGGCCTGGGTGCGCTATCCCGGCCTGCCGCAGGATCCCGCCCACGCGGTGGCCAAGCGGTACCTGGCCAAGGGCTTCGGCGGCATGGTGGTTTTCGGCGCCAAAGGCGGGTTCGCGCAAGGCAGGAAATTCATCGAGGGCCTCAAGCTCTTTTCCCACCTGGCCAATGTGGGCGACGCCAAGAGCCTGGCCCTGCATCCGGCCTCCACCTCCCATGCGCAGCTTACCGAGGAGCAGCAACGGGCCGGGGGTTTGACGCCGGACCTGGTGCGCCTTTCGATTGGCATTGAAAATTGGGAGGATATCAAGGAAGATATTGAGCAAGCCCTGGCCGCCTCGGCCTGACGGTTTGAAGCCGGGCTTTGCCCGGCGCCGTTCGTTCGGATGGAACGGAACATGCAAGAACCGGGTCCAGCCAAGATGCGAAAATTCCCGAACCATGAAGCTCCCGCCCCGCGCTGGCGAATTCTGCTGTCCGGGGCCAATGACATCATCGGGCGGGAACTGATCTCCCTGGCAGCCAAGGGCGGCCATGCGCTGGTCCTGGCCCGGGCCCCCGGAGAGAAAATCACCTGGCTCGAGGCCGCCGCCTGTCCGGCCGTGACTTTGGACGACGGCCGCCTGGAGGGCGCGGGCGTTTCCTGGTCCGATTTCGACGCCGTCATCGACCTGGCCACTCTGCGCGGGGAGAACGGAAAAATCCGGGCCGGGAAATTGGGGCCCTGGATTTGGCGCCGCTTGCAGGGCCTGGTGGGCGCGGCGGCGGCCGGCGGAGTCAAAAAAATCGTCTTGCTGGGAAACGCCCACCTTTTCGCCGGGCTGGATCCCGAGCAGTGGGTCACGGAAGCCAATCCCCTGCGGGGCCGCGGCTTCGGACGCGTCCTGGCGCCGCTCTGGGACGGGATCAGGACCTTAAGCCGCGAATCCGGCGTCGTCACGCGCGTCCACCCCGGACGGGTCTACGGCTCCGGCGGCTGGTTCTTAAAACAGGTCGTGGAACCCCTGAAATACCGCGGCTACCTGGAAATGCCCGGCGACGGTTCCAACTGGATCTCGCCCGTGCATAGTCAGGATGTGGCGGAAGGTCTGCTTCTGGCCGTCGGCAAAGGAGTTTGCGACCGGGATTATTTTTTAGCCGGGGAGCCTCTCCGTTTCGAGGACTTCCTGAACATGAGCGCCAATTACATGGGGATTCAGCAAAATCCCCGGCGTCAACCGTGGTGGCGGGCCGCCTGGTCCCGGAGCAGCCCTGCCGTCGAGGATGCGACGATTTCCTGCCGCATCCGCCCGGAACGCGCGCGCAGCGAATTGGAGTGGACTCCGCGCTTTCCGACCCCCCGGGACGGCGTGCCGCAAGCCTTGAAGGACTTGGGCGTCCTGGCCTGGAAATAGGGGTTGTGCGGCCGGGCAACGGCCCCCCCGCCGGCGCACAGAGGAAATCACAAGATGCCAAGCCAGCTTTCCGCCAGCCTGCGAAGAAAATTGGAACGGTTGCGGGGCCTGCTGCGCCGAACCGGCGGCTGCGCCGTCGCCTTTTCCGGGGGAGTGGATTCCGCCTTGTTGCTGGCCGTGGCCCGCGAACAGCTCGGCGGGAAATGCGCCGCCATTCTCGCCTCCTCGCCCATCCACGACCGGCGCGAGCAGGCGGCGGCCTTGGCCTGGTTGCGTCGCCGCCGGATTCCATTTCGCCGGCTCCGGACCCGCGAATGGAATGACCCGTCCTTCGCCGCCAATTCCCCGGATCGCTGCTATTTTTGCAAGCGGTCGCTGCTGCGGGCCGTCCGTGAGGCCGCCGGCCGGCTCGGCCTGCGGACCGTCGCGGAGGGCGGGCAGGCGGACGACCGGCGGGATTACCGGCCGGGTCGCCGGGCCGTGAGGGAATCGGGGGTGTTGAGCCCCCTGGCCGCGGCCGGCTTGCGCAAGCCGGAGATCCGCTGGTTGGCCGGGCATGTGTACGGCCTGCCCATGGCGGACAAACCTTCCAACGCCTGCCTGGCCACCCGTTTGGCCTACGGCCTGCCCGTCACGCGCCGGGACCTGGAACGCGTGGAGCGCATGGAAAATTACCTGCGCCGCCAAGGCTTCCGGATATTCCGCGCCCGCGTGCACCCGCGGGTCCTGCGCCTCGAGTTGGGGCGGGCGGAGGAACGGCGGCTCCGTAGCGATGCCCTGCGGGCCCGCATCCGCGGTTTTGCCCGGCGGTTGGGCTTCACTTACGTGGCCCTGGATCTGGACGGCTTCCGGTCCGGAAGCGCCAACGAGGTTCTGCGCCGCCCCGTCCGGCCTGCGAAGTATTGACTTGTTTTTCCCGCGGCCCCGCGTATAATACGGACCCTGCGGCACCCGGCCTCATGCAGATCATGAGGCTTAGGGTTCGGGGGCGGTGAAGCCCCCGACTGAAGGAGGAAGGAAAGCAGGACGCATCGGCTCAGGCCCCGTCAGGGGCCAGGGGTGGTCAGGGGAAAAATCCCCTGACGCCATGAGGGGCGACCGCGAGCCGAAGAATCCTCTCCGCTTTCGGCGAGTGCCAGAGGGGAAGCCTCCCCTCTGGAGAGCGAAGCGACGGCGGCAGAGGGAACCTGTGGTTCCCCTGAAAGCTCCTCCCGGCCGCGGGATAAAAGCCCAGGAGGGTATCATTCATGAGCGATCCATCCCAGCCCAATGCGCTGACCGTGGCCTTGGAATTCGAGAACCGCGGCCGTGACTTCTACGCCCGGACCGCGGCGGAGGCGACGGACGCCTTAAGCCGAAAACTCTTCACGACCCTCGGCGAGGACGAAGTGCGTCATGCCGAAAAAATCCGGGAGATTTTTTCGGCCTTGTCCCAAGGGGGCGTATGGCCCGAACCCACCGCGGCCCGGCAGAGCCGCCTGGAAAGCGTCATCCGGTCGTTTTTTGAAACGAACCGGGATAAGTTGACGCCGAGCTCGGACCACATCGCGGGCTACGAGTTCGCCATGCAGATGGAAAAAACCGGCATCGACATGTACGAACGGTTTTCCCGCGAAAGCGAGAACGACGCGGAAAAGAAATTTTTCGCGGCCCTGCTCGGGGAGGAACGGGGTCACCTGGAGGCTCTGCGCAACGTGTATTTTTTCCTGACCAGCCCCGGCGACTGGTACCAGGAGGACGAGAGCCACCACTGGAACTGGATGAACCTGTAAGCTCCCGGCCCCGGGATCCGGGGCGGGCTGCGCCACCACACACGGGGGACCAAGGTGCAGGAGGATCGGGTCGGCCCGAAAGTCGTCTGGACCTCGGGATATGCCGGGCTGGAGTATGACCTGTGGACGGAGGTCCTGCGCGCCCGCCAGGTGCAAATCGTAGCGGATGTCCGCTCCCTGCCGTATTCCAGGCCTTTCCCGAAATTTTCCCGCACGCATCTTGCGCACGACCTGCCCCGGCGCGGCCTGACCTACTATCACCTGACGGAACTGGGCGGTCCCAGCCGGCCCGGCTCCGGATTTGAAGGCGGCGGGGCGCACACGGCCGCGACGGCATATATCCGTCATCTGCACAGCGAAAATTTCCAGCAGGGCCTGCTCCGCCTTTTGGCGCTCATCACCCTCGGCCCGGTGGCGCTGCTGTGCCTGGAGACGGACTGGAGGCGGTGCCACCGACGTTTCCTGGCGGATGTTCTCACCGTGCGGGGTCTGCAGGTCATGCACCTGGACCCTGCGGGGCAGGCACGGCCGCATGCGCTGACCCCCGGGCTCGTGGTTTGCGGCCAGGAGCTGCGGTATCCCGACCAACCGGAGCAGACCCGGCTGTGGTGACCGGGACCGGATGCGGGGACGGACGCGGCCGGCGTGAGGACTGAGGGGTAGACAAGGCGTTGGCCGCCGAATATAATAGGCGCGGTTTTAGCCTGGCGAGGCAGGACCGGACCCGACGACTACCGAGAGGGGATTGAAAGGGAATGAACGAAACCAAACGCAAGTTGTGGCAGATCGTGGACGCCTGCGACACGGGCGTCCTGATTACGCAGGGGAACGAGGGCTTCGCCCACGCGCGCACCATGGAGCGCATCAAATTCAACCAGCTGGAGGAAATCTGGTTCGCCACGGAGGCCAACGAACGCAAGCTGGCGGAGATCGTCCGCGAACCGCGCGTGACGGTTTTTTATTCCCACCCCAACCGGAGCTGGGCCTGCCTGTACGGCATCGCGGAAGCCGTGACCGACCAGGCCTTGAAATCGCGTTTCTGGAAGGACGAATGGGAGGAATACTGGCCCGAAGGCCCCTTGAGCGAAAATTATCTTCTCGTGCGGATCGTGCCGGTGGCGGCGGAATTTCTGCTGCTGGAAAACTACGAACGCGGGCGCATCCAGTTTAAAAACGAAAGCCTGTGATTCCAAACCGGCCGCCACGGCCGCCCCGGCCCAGCCGGGGAGCGGCCGCGCGGCCTGCCGGAGCGGGTGAAGCGCCATGGGCGGGATGACTTCCGAATACCATGAAGCGGTACGCCGTCTCAAGGCCAGGCATCGCTTGCGGCTGCACTGGATCGTCTTCGGCGTCGTGCAGGCGGGATTGCTGCTGCTGAACGCCCTGACCTGGCGGGGTTATGCCTGGAGCGTATGGCCGCTGCTGACCTGGGGCGCCGCGCTCCTGTTCCATAGCGCGGTGGTGCTGCTGCTCCGGCGCCGCTGGGACGAAAAGCAGGTGCGCGAAATCATGCGGACCCTGCGTTCCTAGGCTCTGCCCGCGGGCCACCGTCTCCCCGGAGCCGCGGACAGGAGCCGGTGGCCCGGCGAAAACCGCAGAATTTTGTGATCATCCTTTCCTTTTCGTGGTAAATTATTCCCAGTCAACAAAATATTCCACCGGGCCGACTCGCGCCCAGGGGCTCACCGCCCGCGCAGAACCCGAAGCAACCGGTACCAGCCTATGCCCTCGCCAGCTGCCAGGAAACGATTTCCGTGGTATTTCGCAACCATCACCGCCTTCCTGCTGACTCCCGTCATGCTTCTTCTGGCCTGGATCGGAAAGCACGCGGATAAAGCCGCCTTCGGCAAAGCCCTGGGCGTGATCGTGGTGCTCGGGTATGCCTGGAGCATGGTGGTTTCCGCCAGCGGTTGGTGGACCTTTCGGCCCGACACGCTTCTGGGTTGGAACCTGCTTCCGCACCTGCCCGTGGAGGAAGCGCTGTTTTATCCCCTGGGCGGGGCGCTGTGCCTGTTGTTCTACGTGGGGTGGACACGGTGGCGCGTGCCGCCGGCCGAGCCGAAGCCCCTGGCGCTGGGCAGCGGACTGGTGGTCCTGACCACTGCGGCGGCCGCCGCGGTCCTCCTGGGGTTTTTGCTGCTGCGCCGCCAACCCGCCTACCTCGCCAGCCAAATCGTTCTGTACAACGGGTTATGTTTTCTGTTGTGGCCCAAGACGCGGGACCGCATCCTCTTCGGCCCCGCGCTGGCCACGGTGGGCTTGATGCTGGCCATCGGATTTTTCTGGGACTGGCTGGCTTTCACCCGCGGCTGGTGGGAATACCATGCCGTGCTGGGCTGGTACTGGCCCCCGCGGGTTCCGGTCGACGACTGGAATTTTTATTTTTCCGCGCCGCTGGCGGCCATTTCCTGCTACGAAGCCTTTCGGCGCCACGGAGCGAACACATGACCCCTCCCTGGTATTTCATCCTGGATTTGGGCTTGTGGGCCCTGACCGCGGCCGTCGTGGCTTCAGCCTGGCCCCGGATGGGAAAAGCCTGGCGCCGGAGCGCCTGCGCCACCGCCCTCGTCGTCATGGTTTTGCAGAGCTTCAATGAGGTATTAAGCCGCAAAGTTTTTCAGGCCTGGACTTTTTCCTACGAACACAACCGGATGATCGGGATTTCCCTCCTGGGAGAACCCGTGGAGGAGCACTTGTTCTGGTGGGCCTTCGCCTGGATGATCCCTTTCGGTTACGCGGGCCTGATCGCCTGGTTCCGGGCTTGGGATGCGGGGCGGGGACGGGAAGCGAAGGTGACGACGCATGAATGACCGCGCGTCCGATCCCCGGCCGGGCGGCACCCGGTATCGCGCCGGGGAAAAACGGCTTTACTGGATTTGGTGGGTGATCGGCCCCCTGGTGCAGATCCTGGCGCTGTGGCCCCTGGTACGGGAAAGGATACACGTCCGCGCCCTCCTGGTCACCAGCGCCTGTTTCATCCTGATGATGTTCTGCCTGGAGAACACCGCCATTTACTGGGGCTGGTGGATCTGGAACGAGCAAAAGCTCCTGGGCCCGAAAGTCGGACTGGTCCCGCTGGAGGAATTTCTCCTGTACTGGGTGGCGGCGCCGTCTGTGATCGTCCTCCAGGCCTTGTGGCTGGCGTTCTTCCAACGCCGCGGAAAGGGGACCGCCCCCCATGCTTAGCGTCCTCCTGGCCTGGCGGGGCGAAATCACCGGGGTCGTAGCCGGGGTCCTGTCCTGGCTTCTGCTCGCGCGGACGTGGCGGGTGCCCTTCTGGAGGCTGTTCCTGTCCGGCGCGGTGCTCGGCCTCGCCATCGAATTCATGACCGAGGCGCAGTGGACCTATACGCTGCAGGTTTTTCTGTGGCGCGATGTTTCCCCCTTCGTGATCCTGGGCTGGGGTCTGCTCTTCGCCTGGCTGGTTTTCCTCTCCAACGGCCTGTATCGGCGCTGGTTCGGCGCCGAACCGGGCAGCCGCGGGGGACTCGATGCGCGGCTGTGGCTGACGGATCTCGTGGTGGGGGTGCCGCTCTTTCTCGGCAATGAACTGCTGGGCATGGATGTTCTCCGGGTTTGGCAGTATAATCCCGTTTTGCACTGGACGACCCTCATCCCCGTGATCCACTATCCGCTGGAAGGTTTGGTGGCGCTGGTGTTCGAATTGCTGGCTCTGCCGGCCGCCGTCCGCTACGGGTTGGGAGGTGTGCGCGCATGACCGATCCCGCTGTCCAGGAATTCCGCCTGTTCCGGATCCTCATGGTGGTGAATATCCTGGTAGCCGCGATGTTCATCCCCCTGCAGTGGGTCTTCATGCCGCCGGCCCATCAGCCGCATTGGACCTGGGTGCACATCTGGACGGTGATCTACCCGGCCGTCTTGTGGCGCGTCGTCACTCCCCGCACGCTGAAGGCGGGGGCCGTGCTGTTCATCGCGCTGCATTTGCTCACGGACAGCCTCTCCCTCCTGTGGCATCCACTGGAATTCAAGGCGCAGGCCTTTGTCTGGGTCTATACCTTCATCATCATTTTCAACGTTATCCTGGTCTCCTGGCCGGAGGTCTTGGCCAGCGACCTGGCCATTCTGGCCTGCGGCGCGGGCTTCGCGTTTCTGCCCGCCAGCGGCTTCCATGCCTCCATGGCCAAACTGGGCTTGAACCCCGGTTACGCCGAGGTCCTGGTGTTGATGTACTTCGCGCTGCTGCTGATCGTAGGCACGAGCATCATGGCCGTCAAGCGGCGGACGGAGAGGCGCGTGTACGAGCTCAATGCCAACTTGAACCGCCTGGTGGATCAAAAACTGGCGGAGATCCAGCGCGCGGATGCGGCCGCGCGGCAATACCAGGAACAGCTGGACGTCATTTTGCGGCACGCCCCCTTCGGCGTGGTCATCGTCGACGAGCATGTGAATTTTCTTTACACCAACGGCGTGCATTTTAAATTCCGCCTGACCGCCGCCGGCGTCGAGGAATTGCCCGGCAGCCTCCTGCCGTTGGCGGTTTTGCGGCAAGAGGTGCTGGCGGCCAAAGCGCAGGCGCTTCTGACCACGGACCGCGCGTTTTTGGGTCAGCGCTGGGAATACACGGCGCCCCAGGGGGTCGTGAAAATACTGCGCTACTCGTTCGTGCGGGTGATTTTTCCCGAAGCCGACGGGGATGTCATCCGGCTGGTGCTGCTGAGCGAGGACATCACCCAGGAGGAGACCATCCGCCAGGAGCTGAACCGGGCGGACCATTTGGCGTCACTGGGCAAAATGGCCGCCAGCTTGGCGCACGAAGTGAACAACCCCCTGGCGGGCATCAAGCTGTACGTCGAATTGCTGGAACAGGAAATTTCCTCCCCCGAGAAGCGCCGGGAGATTTTCCGGTTCTTGGAGAGCAACATCACTCGGATCGACCGCATCGTCAAGAGTTTCCTGACCTTTTCCCGGCAGGAAAAGCCCCGGCGGGAGTGGCTCGACGTCCAGGAAGTCCTGCGCACCACTCTGGAAATGGCGTCTAATTTCCGGCAGTTCCACCGCATCCACATCCATACCCATCTGGCCGCGACCATGCCCCTGATCTACGCGGACCCGCACCGCCTGGCCCAGGTTTTCGTCAATCTCCTGAACAACGCCAGCGACGCCATGCAGGCTGAAGGAGGGCGTCTGGACATCAGTACGCGCTTGTGGAACCAGGAAATCTGGATTCAATTCAAGGACACGGGGAAGGGCATCAAGCCCGAAAACCTGCCGCATATTTTCAAACCCTTTTTCACCACCAAGGAAAAAGACCAGGGCACGGGATTGGGGCTGTCCACCAGTTACAGCATCATCCAGGAACACGGAGGCAGGCTGGAGGTGGAAAGCGAAGTCAGCCTCGGCAGCACCTTCACCGTCCGCCTGCCGATCATCCAGCGCGAAATGTCCCGCGATGTTTCCTAAGCGCCGCATCCTGGTGGTGGAAGACGAACCGACCGTGCGCGAGCCCATCCTGGTGTTCCTGCGGCACAAGGGGTATGCGGCCGAGGGGGCCGAAAACGGCGTGGAAGCGCTGGATTGCCTGAAAAGGAATCCCTATGACCTGGTGATCCTGGACATCAAGATGCCCTATCTCGACGGACGGGCGCTCAGCCAGATCCTCCGGGATGAATGCCTGACGGTTCCGGTTTTGGTGATCACCGCCTACGCGGAGGAAGAACCGCTCGCGCAGGAGAAGGGACGATTGTTAAAGAGCTTCAGCTTCGAGGAATTGCATGCACAGATCAGGAAAATTCTGTCTCCCTAGGGATTGGCTGCGCCCGGCGGGCGCACGTTGCGGGGATGGGCGCCGGGCATCAGCGGGCGGCCTCGGGGGTGGGCGTGGGGGGCACCCGGTTTAAAAGCCGGTCCAGGGGGATGATGAGCTCCTGGTCCGCCCATTCGGGCACGGCCTCTTCACCGGAGGCGGCCGGGGTTATTTCCACGCCGGGTTGAAATTCTTCGCTCCCGGAGACCGGCGCCTGCTTTTCCCAGGCCCAGGATGCCGGGGTGGGGCTGGCCGTGGGCGTGGCGCCCGGGCCCGCGGGCATGCCGGCCAAGGCTTCCAGCTGCATGCCCAGGAGGCCGCCCGCATTCACGAGGTAAAAGAAGAAATGCGGCGTCACCATGCCCTCCGGTCCCCAAACCTTACGATCCTCCTGATGCCATTCCCCCTTGGCTTCCAGGCCCGAACGCCCGTCGCCCTCGTCCCATTCCAAATTCAAGCCGCAGGCCGGGCTGATTTTCCCGTCCAAGGCCAGGTCCCCCCACCTGGACCAGGCCCGCAGGTGCAGGGGCCGCAGGGGCCGCCCCGCCTGCTTGGCCGTGACGAGGACAGTGCCCTTGTCCGTCCCCACTTCCCACGGCATCTGATCCCCGGGATCCAGAATTTCCTGCACCGTTAAATGAATGTCCCCCCGGCGCGTGACCAACCGGACCGGGCCCGAAACCCGGGAGCCGGGCGGGAGATTGAAGAGAATGCCGCCGCGCCGGCTGGAGGCCTGGATGCCGGCATAGCGCCCTGGGATGGCCTGTTCCCCGATCCGCAAATCCGTGTCCAAATCGGATGCATCCAGAATGAGAGCCAGGTCCGGGCGCAGCCCGTACCGGATTTCGCCCCGACGTTCGGTCACCAGGCCCCGCAGCGTCAGTTCGGACCAGGCGACCAAGGTGGTGCCCCGCAACTGGGTGTGCAGGGATCCTGCGAGTTTCACCCGGGGAAAACCAAAACCGCGCACCCGCGCGCTGACGGCCAGGGGGGCCGCCTGGCTGCGCTGAAGGATGCGGATATCCTCCCGGCCGCCGGCCAGGCGCAGGTGCACGGCGGTGAGGCCGGGGAACGAAGGAACCTGGGTTTTCCACTCGTGATAATAAGGTGTCGCCAGTAAAAAGAACAGGGCCAGCAGGCCGAGCAGCACGGCCGCGCCGGCGCCGCCCAGCCAATTTTTCCACGGGGCGGAGGCCCGGGCGGGATTCGTGCCCGGACCCGGCCGGGGCCAGTCCGGCGGCAGCACGCGCTGCCAGAACGCGGCGGATAGCACCGTCAGCCCCCCCGACCAGAGCACGTCGGAGGCAAAATGGGCGCCCTGGGCCATGCGGCCGATGCCCATGAGCGTGCCGTACGCCAAGCCTCCGCCCAGCCAGACCCAGCGGCGCCGGCGGCCGGGATCCAGGAAAAACAAGGCGCAGAACAGGTAACCGACCGAGGGATGGCCGCTGGGAAAGGACTTGCCCCTCCCGGGAATGCCGGGTTGAACGAAGCGATGGAATTTTTCGGTGCCACCGAAGACCGTGAGATCGCGCGGCCGCGGCCGGCCCCAGTATCCCTTGCCCACGACGTTCACCAGCAGGCCCGGGCCGAGCAGCAGCGTCAGAAGAATCACGGCGGCGGGGCGCCGCCAGCGCGCCCAGCGCGGCCGCTGCCAACCGGCAATCAGCAGCAGCAGGCTGGCGGCCGACAAGGCCAGGCCCGGCAGGGTTCCGTACCGGTACAGAATCCGCCACAGGGGCAGGTCCGCGGCCCACCAGCCCCGGGAGTAGAACCTACCGGCCAGGCTCAAGTCCAGATTGGTGAAGCAGAAGGGAAGGGAGAGCAGCAGCAGGAGGGCCGCGCCCCACGCCAGCTCCGGGGGCAGGAGGTTTTTCAGACGCATGGGGTACCGGCATTCACACCCGCGGGGCGCAGCCGCACCGCGGCCCGGGCCGGGAGAAGGCCCGGGCCGCGGCCGGCGGCTTCAATCCGCGAATTGGGCATAGAGCCTCCCGAAATCCATCCCCGCGGCACGCCGGGAACTCCAGGTGTTCTGAATGTCGTCGCGGGATTGCCGCAATTCCTCGTCCGGGCTGCCGTTGCGGATGGCTTCGTAGGCTTCCAGATAGGCCGCGAATTTGTCGGCGGCTTCGACCAGCTCGCCGTCCCGGATCCGCTTCCCGTCCCGCTCCACGTTCTCGAATTCCTGCTCCGTGAACATGCGCATCTCCTGCGCCCAGGAAGGCGGGTCGTCCGGCAGCAGACGATAGACCTTGCGCATTTCCTCGTGCTCGTAATCCTTGATGAGCTCCTTGAGGCCCTCCACGGATTTTTTCACCGGGGAAATGATGTCGCGCGTCAAGGCTTCGGGCAGGTCGTGGAACAGGCCCGTGAAATAATTGTACCGGCAGCGGTCGTCCGAACTTCCGGTGCTTAAGCTGAACAAATAGGCGAAGATGGCCACGAACAGCATGTGCCCCAGGACCGAAGTGCGGGGCACGCGGTGCACCCGCGACCAGCGGATTTGAAACCTCAGTTGCCCGCACAGGCTGACGAAATTCTGGTAGCGGATGTTTTCGCCGAGGATCCGCATCCCGTACAGATCCTGGAAGCGCGCCTGTTTTTCCTGCAGGTTCAGGCGAATGGCGTCGATCTCGTAATCCCGGGGGTTTTCCCGGAGGATGATCTCGAATTCCCACTGGGTGGCGGCGAAGTGCGCGGCGTTCAGGATGCGGCGGTTGATGTCCGTCCGGGGATCGGAGAAATATTCGCGGAAGCGGCGGCAGAATTCGGGGCCGAGGGGCGTGATTTTATCCTGCAGGGTGCGGTAGACCCAGGTGTTGAGCGCCTCGTATTTCTGGGTGTCGCTCCGGATTTTTTCCACGATCTGTGGTTTCAAATCCGTGACCACGATGCGTTGCAGGAATTCGAACAAGCCGCCCTCGATGATGCGCAGCCAGTTGAACCCCGGGTCCTGCTCGTGAAATTTCCCCAGGAAGTAGGCGATGATCATCTTGTGGGCTTGCTTGTCCAGCTCGACCAGCTCCACCGGCCGCAGCTTGTCGTTCCAGCGCTGCATGTAAGCGGAGGTGAAAAGTTCCTGGCAAAAGGCTTGGGTGATTTCCATGGGACCGGCCTTCAAGCAGCAAGAATCAACCAGCGGGCGTGGGGCGCCGACTTTGTTATACACCAGGCGCACCCCGGACTCAAATTAAATCTCCGGCCTCGGAACGCCCCGAAACACCCGGATTTAGCTTGCCAAGGCTGCCGCGGTCTTATATATATTACCTCACGGGGCGCACCTTCCAGGCTGCCGTCCCGGGAGGCCTGTTCATGTCCGATTTACGCCCAGGCGACGCGGCGCCGGATTTCACCCTGCCGGACGCCGAGGGCCGAAAGGTGAGCTTGCGGGAGTTCCGCGGCCGCACCGTCGTCCTGTACTTTTACCCCAAGGACGATACGCCCGGCTGCACCCAGGAGGCCTGCGATTTCCGCGACCACAGCCGCGAATTCAGCCGGCTGCAGGCGGTCATCCTGGGAATTTCCGCCGATTCGGCCGACAGCCACCGGAACTTCATCCGCAAATACGACCTGGGGCGCTACGGCGTCCCTTTCTTCCTCCTGTCCGACGAGGAACACCGCGTCCTCGCCGCGTACGGCGTCTGGCGCAAAAAAAACTCTCCCGCGGGCTCCCGCCTGGGCACCGTGCGGACCACAATGGTGATCGGCGGCGACGGCCGCATCCGCAAGATATACCCGCAGGTCAAAGTCGCAGGCCACGTCGCGGCCGTGTTGCGGGACCTGCAATCGGAGGTCGCGGCATGATCCGCCCGTTGCTCGCCAAACTGGTCGGCAACCAATCGCTGACCGAAGCCGAAGCCCGGCAGGCCATGAACTACATCATGAACGGGGAAGCCACGCCGGCCCAGATCGCGGCCTTTATCACCGCGTTGCGCATGAAGGGCGAAACCGTGGAGGAGATCACCGGCTGTGCTCGCGCCATGCGCGCCTTGGCCATTTCCATCGAAGTCTCGGGCCCCCGCGTCGCGGTGGAAAGCGACGGGGCGAACCAGGCCGAGGAGATCGTGGTGGACACCTGCGGCACCGGCGGGGATTCCGCCAACACCTTCAACATCTCCACGGCCGTGGCCTTCGTCGCCGCCGCCGCCGGGCTGATCGTGGCCAAGCACGGCAACCGCGCCGTGTCCTCCCGCTGCGGCAGCGCGGACGTGCTGGAAAAACTCGGAGTCAGCCTGAGCCTGACCCCCGAGCAGGTGAAACGCTGCGTGAACGAAATCGGGATCGGGTTCCTGTTCGCTCCGGTCTACCACATGGCCATGAAGCACGCCATCGGCCCCCGCCGGGAAATCGGTTTCCGCACCCTCTTCAATCTCCTCGGCCCCCTGGCCAACCCGGCCCGGGCCAACGCCCAGGTCCTGGGCGTCTACGAACCGGGTTTGACGGAAAAGATGGCGGAGGTGCTGCTTCGGCTGGGAACCCGCCGGGCCATGGTGGTGCATGGTCACGGCACCTTGGACGAGTTTTCCCTGACCGGGCCGACCTCGGTCAGCGAGGTTAAGGACGGGCGCGTCCGGTCCTTCAGCGTCACCCCGCAGGATTTCGGCCTGCCCTTGGCTGACCCCGGGGACCTGGAAGGTGGGGACGTCGAACACAATGCGCGCATTCTGCAGTCGGTGTTCGCGGGGGAGACGGGTCCGAAGTTGAACGCCGTACTCATGAACGCCTCGGCGGTCCTGGTGGTCGCCGGCAAGGCACCGGATTTCAAAGCCGGCGTGGACCAGGCCCGGGAAATCATCGCCTCGGGCCGGGCCCGGGAAAAACTGGAGCAATTCATCGCCGTGACCCGGCGCTTGGCCTCAGAACCGATCGCCGATTTCCAGCCCTGACACCAGGGCTGCAAGGGGGGATTCTCATGGCCGGAAAAAAAAAGCACCGCAAGGCAGTGGATCAGCGCCGATATCCCCGCACGCCCCTCAAACTGCTGCTCAGCTATAAAAGCCTGCAGAAGGGACGCATCTCGAACGAAAACCAGGCCGTCACCGAGAACTTCGGCGCCGGCGGCCTGAGCCTGTTCGGTCCGGAAGGCCTGCAGCCCGGGCAGCTGGTGATGCTGACCCTTTACCTCCCGGGGCGCGGCAGCAAAGCCGCCAAGCATGCATCCGCGGACGGCCCGGCGCGGGAGGGGCAACCGGCGCATATCCTTTCCCGCGTGGCCTGGTGCGGCGGCAAGGGGAAGAAGCAGCACCAGCTGGGTCTGCAATTTTTGGACTTGAATCGGGAGCACCGCAAAGTGTTGAAGGCTTTCCTGGTGGAATACGGCCTCGACCACCCTAACTCCAATCTTTACATATAAGAGCAGGATACCTGCAGCCAGGGTTCGCCGTCCCTGCGGGGCGGACACCGCGGTGCGGGTTGGCCGGAAGGGCCCGCGACCGAAAAATGGTTCACATTCTGTGCAAACCGTTTTAGAATAGAACCCGTGACTGTGACCGGATTGGATTCGCTGGTTCGGGAATGCAGGCCAGCCTATTTCGAGGACGGGGTGAAGCGAACATGAAACGTTGTCTGCAGGCGTGTCTGATGATGCTGATGCTTGCCGGGGCCCAACCATTGCTGGCTGCCACGCAGCAGCCCGCGGGCAAAGAAGGCGCCACCCCGAAAATCGCGGAACACGGGACCCTCACGGGACAAAAACCGGTTACGCCAACGGCTGCTTCCGCCCCGGCGGTCGGTTCGGGTCAAAACCAGCCAGCGGCCGCCGCCGGCAGCGTGCGCACCGAAGTTAAAACTCCGGCAGCGACACCGAGGCGCGCTTTGTCTCCGGAGAAAGCCCTGAAACAGAGGCATCGGGAACAAATCAGGCTATTCAAGCAAAATAAGAAACAGCGCTGGCAAGATTTCAATCGGGGGTACAGCGAGAGGAAGAAGAGCCTGCAAGAACGTGACCGGGTGGAATGGAAGAGGCTGCAGGCCAGCCAAAAATCCGAAAATGCCAGCCTGAAAGCCATGCTGAAAAGGGAACGGGTACGGAAGGCGGCGGCAGAGAAGGCCCGGCGCGACAAGGAACGAGCCAGGAAAGAGGCTGAAAAAAAACGAAAAAATAGAATCCGGGAGCAGGAAAAGGAACGGCAGCGCATGGAACGGGAGCGGAAGCAAGCCGCCCAAAAGAAGCTGAAGGAAATGGAGAAGCAACGCCGGGAACGTGAAAAGGCGAATTTGGTCAAAATCAAGGAGCAGAAGAAGCGGTTTCAGGAACGCGCGGAGGAACAAAAGGCCCGTGCGCGGAAAGCGGAACAGGAAATGCAGCGCCGGCGCGAGGCGGACGAGAAACAGCGTAAGCTGACCGCGCAGCAGGCGGTCGTGGAAAAAGAACAACGCCTGGAGGCGGACCGCCAGGCCAGACGGGAGCGCCTGGCCGCCGAGAGCGGCATGACGGTGGAGGAAATTAAGCGGGCCGAACAGGAGCGGGACCTGGCCACGGATATCCGCAAGGCCAGGGGCTTGAAGGCCGCTTCCGAGGCCGAAAAGAAGGCCGCCGGGCTTGTGAAGCCGACTCCTTCCCCAGCCGTAAAAGGAAAGACGACCCAGCCGAAAAGCGGAAAAAAAGCCAAGTCCAAGCGCAAGTAGGGTTCCGAGACCGGCGCGACCGCTGCGGCTGCTTCAAGCTGCGGATTTCCCCTTTTCACTTGTCGGCACCCTTGCGCGGGGCGTAAAATAGAGTTTCAATGGCAAACGGGACTTCCACCAGGGAGGATACAGGCATGTATGCCAGGGTGTATAAAGGCAAAACCTACGCGGAACACCGCCGTTTCCCGCGCATGAAATTCAAGTTGTGGGTCCATTTCAAATGCCTGGAAAGGGGCGGTTCGTCACTTTCGCTGGAGAGTCTCGCCGAGGACCTCGGCGCCGGCGGCATGGCGATGCGCAGCGATCACCAGCTGAAGGGCGGCCAGTTGTTGATGTTGACCCTGTTTCTGCCTCCCGAGGATAAGCGTGTGGACGGCGAAGAAATGTTGATCTATTCGGAAAAGGAATGCATGCCGGTCGACGTGTTGGCACGCGTGGCCTGGTGCGAACCGCGGGCGGAGGAATTCATGCTCGGCCTGCAATTCCTCGATTTGGACCAGGCGAACCGGACGAAACTCAAGGCATTCCTGGTGGATTACAATTTGGACCGGCCGGATTCCGCCTTGTATACCTGATTCCTTTCCGCCGGCGCTTTTCGGCCGCGAGGAGGATTGCCCGTCATGGCAGAGACCACTTCGCGAAAAACCGGATCCGAGCGCAGGCGTTATTCCCGCCGCAGACTGAAAATTTTCGTCCATTATGTGTTTTTCGAAAAGGGGAAGGTCTTTCGGGCCCTGGAGAGCCAGACCCTGGATATCGGCGCCGGCGGCGCCGCCATCCTCGGAGACCGGCCGCTCAAACGCGGGCAGAAATTGATGATCACGCTTTTTCTGCCGGCGCCGGCGAAGGGGCGGCGCGGCGAGAGCACGCTCGTTTCCCTGGGCGACCCTTGCCTGCAGGTGGCCATCCTGTCGCAGGTGGCCTGGTGCGGGCGCCGCGACGGCCGAGAATTCGTCGTCGGCATTGAATTCATGGAGCCCGCGCACACACACCGTAAGCGTCTCCTGGCATTTTGCGCTGATTTCGGACTGGATCAGCCCCCGCCGGGCAAAACATAACAGACACGGCCTGGACATGCGGTCCCGTTTTCGCTGCAAACCCCGCGGCCCCGCTTGCCGGCACGGGTTCCCGGCTCCAAGGCGCGGTGGTTTGGTCCGCAGGCCCCCGGGGCGGACCGCTATTTTCCCGCCAAAAAGGTGACCACGTCGCCGTCCTGCACCGGGTATTCCTTCTTCTCCGCGCGCAGCCACCCCCGCCGCGAAGCTTCGGCGAAGGAACCGGCTTCAAGCAAGTGCTCGTAGGTGACGACCTCGGCCCGGATGAAATGGTGCATGAAATCCTTGTGGATGACCCCGGCGGCTTCTTGGGCCGGGCAATCGCGGGGGACGGTCCAGGCGCGGACCTCCTTTTCACCCGCCGTGAGAAAACTGACCAGCCCCGCGGTTGCATAAGCCTGGCGGATGAACGTCGCCCTTCCGTCCAGCGGCAGGGCGTATTCGGCGGTGAACAAAGTCCGTTCGTCGGCGGACAACTCCTGCAGATCCTTTTCCAGTTTGGCATAGACCCGCACCACGGCCCGGTTCTGGGTCCTGACACCCTGCTCGAACTCCTCCAGCCCGGGGGGGCCATGAGTCCCGAAAGCTTCGGAAAGATTGGCCACGATGAAGAAGGGCTTGGCGGTCAGAAAGCTGTAGGATCCCAAAGCCTTCTGCACCTGGGGTGGTAGCGGCAGCGAGGAGAGAGGTTGATTGGACTGCAGGGCGTCGGCGAACCGGGAGAACAGCTCCTCCTCGGGGAGGCCGCCTACGGAGCCCACGGATTTGGATTTCCGGAGGCGTTCCAGCTTGCCCTCGACCTGCTCCAGGTCGGAAAGCACCATCTCGGACAGACAGAAGTCCAAATCCTTCCGCATCTCCGCTCCGGTGCGACCCGGCGTGAAACCGTCCACCACCACGGCCAAGGCGTCCAACAGCCGCAGGTGGCTTAAGGCCTTGTTGTTGTTGGCCCGATCGCCCGGGACCAGGCGGTTGGTGTCGGTGAAGAAAATCTTGGCGGGCGTGATTTTTTTCGGCGAAAAAATGCCGGCTAAAACCGCCAGACGGGGGTCCGGGACGTCCACGGCCGCCGTATGCGCCTGGTCCGGAGACAGGAAGGAACCTTCCGTCTGACTCAGCAGCTCGAAAAGCGTGGTTTTTCCGCACCCGCCGCTGCCGGCCAAGCCGACCTGCATGTCTCACCTCCGAAAAGTGGCCAGCGCTCCCCGCGTGGGGACCCCGGCCTCATCCAGGCGATGAGGACGGGATCCGGGGGCGGTGAAGCCCCCGCTTGAAGGAAGAAGGAAAGCAGGACGCATCGATGTCCGCTTCAGGGGAATCTGCGGATCCCCTGAAGCGCCCTGCGGAACCGGGGAGCGGGTCAAACGGAGCCATTGTAAAGTCTGCCACGAATGAAGTCAAAGGAATTAGCGGCTCCCGGTCCGACCGGAGCGAATGGGCTTGTCAAAGTCCCGGAACTTCCGTACAATACCTCCATTATTTCGCAGGTTCCATGCAGGCCCTCCGGGGGGAATCATGAAATACATGAAGGTGTACAATGTCGTGCCCGCGCTGCCGGAAAAACTGCTGCCTCTGAAAGAACTGGCTTTCAATTTATGGTGGGGATGGAACGCGGACGCCTTCAATGTCTTCCGCCACATCAATCCGGATCTCTGGACCCAGACCGCCCACAATCCCCTCAAATTCTTAAGCCAGGTTTCCCAGGAACGGCTGCAGGAGCTCGCCCAGGACGAGGGGTTCATTTTCCATCTCGCCCGGGTCATGGATACCTTCTACAGTTACATGTCCAGGAAAACGTGGTTCCAGGGGCGGGGGTGCGACCCCCGCCAGTGCCTGGTGGCCTACTTTTCCGCCGAATTCGGCGTGAACGAATGCCTGCCGCTGTATGCGGGCGGCCTGGGCGTGCTGGCCGGCGATCACCTGAAATCCGCCAGCGACCTGGGCGTTCCGGTCGTCGGCGTCACACTGGCCTACCGCCAGGGGTATTTCCGCCAGTATTTGAACCAGGATGGCTGGCAGCAGGAACGCTACCTGGAAAACGATTTTTTCAACATGCCCATGGTTCTGGTGCGGGACGGAGCCAACGAGCCCCTGCAGATCCAGGTGGAGTTCCCGGGGCGGAATGTCTCCATCCAAATCTGGAAAATCCAGGTCGGACGCGTGCCGCTGTACCTCCTGGATACCAACCTGCCGCAAAACACCCCCGAGGACCGCGACATCACGGCCCAGCTGTACGTCGGCGATCCGGAGCGCCGTTTCCAACAGGAAATCATCCTGGGCGTCGGAGGGGTCCGCATGCTGGACAAGCTCGACCTGCTGCCCGCCGTCACCCACATGAACGAAGGGCATTCGGCCTTCCTGTCCATCGAGCGCATCCGCCAGCGCATGCAGAAGGACAAGCTGTCCTTCGCGGAGGCCCGCGAACTCGTGGCGGCCAGCAACCTTTTCACCAGCCACACCCCGGTCGCCGCCGGCAACGAGGTTTTTTCCTGCGACTTGGTGGAAAAATACCTTGCTCCCTATTACCGGAAGTTCGGGATCAGCGCCGCGGATTTTTATGCCCTGGGCCGTGTCGCCCCGGCGGACAGCCAGGAGGCCTTCAGCATGACGGTTTTGGCCCTGCGCACCTCCTTCCAGGCCAACGGCGTGGCCCGCCTGCACGGCCAGGTTTCCCGGCGGATGTGGCAGAAACTCTGGCCCGAATTGCCGGAGGAGGAAGTCCCCATCACGCATATCACCAACGGCGTGCACGTCAACTCCTGGATCTCCATGGAGATGTCGGAGCTGTTCGACCGCTACCTGGGCCCCCGCTGGCTGGAGGAGCCGGGGGACCAGAAAATCTGGGCGCGGATCGCGGAGATCCCCGCCGCGGAGTTGTGGCGCACGCACGAACGCCGCCGGGAACGCATGGTCGGATACGTGCGGCGCCGCCTGCGCGCCCAGCTGTCCGAGCGGGGCTGCTCGCCCGAGGAAGTGGCCATGGCGGACCAGGTCTTGGATCCCGAAGCCCTGACCATCGGTTTCGCCCGCCGCTTCGCGACCTACAAGCGCGCCACGCTCCTGTTCCAGGATCTGGAGCGCCTGACCCGGCTGCTCACGGACAAGAACCGGCCCGTCCAGATCATCTTCGCGGGCAAGGCCCATCCCCACGACGACCCGGGCAAGAAAATGATCCAGGAGGTCGTGCGCGTCGCCCGCCGGCCGGACCTGCGCCGCCACATCGTCTTCCTGGAGGACCACGACCTCAATTGCGCCCATTACCTGGTGCAGGGCGTGGACGTATGGCTCAACACCCCCCGGCGGCCCCTCGAGGCCTCGGGGACCTCCGGCATGAAAGCCGTCTTCAACGGCGTGCTCAACGTTTCCATCCTGGACGGCTGGTGGGACGAGGGCTACAACGGCGAGAACGGCTGGGCCATCGGGCGGGGGGAGGAATACGCGGATACCGAATACCAGAACCAGGTGGAAGTGGCGGCCTTGTACCAAATCCTGGAAAACGAGGTCGTCCGCCTGTTTTATCTCCGCGGCCCGGACGATGTCCCGGAGCACTGGGTGGCCCGCATGAAGAAGTCCATGACCAGCCTGGGCCCGGTGTTCAATACCAACCGCATGGTCACCGAATACGTGGATCGATTTTACCTGCCCATGGCCGAACGCCTCGAGAAACTGTCCGCGGACAACGCGGCCGCGATCCGGAATCTGGCCAGCTGGAAATTGCGGGTGGCCAAGGCGTGGCCGGACGTGAAGATTGAATCCGTCGAGGTGGAAGCCCCGCCGGAGTTGACGGTGGGCTCGGAACTGCCGGTGCGCGCCGTGGTCCAGCTCGGCTCCCTGAAACCGGCGGACGTGCGGATCGAAGTGTATTACGGGCGGATCGACGGCAAGCAAAACCTGTATGAGCCCCGGACCGTCAGCATGCAGGCGGAGGACGGGGCGCAGGGCGGACGCGTGGTGTTCCACGGAGCCATACCCTGCCGCACCACCGGCAACCACGGCCTGACCGTGCGCGCTTTGCCCAATCATCCTGACTTGGTGCAGCGGTACGAAAGCAACCTGATCACCTGGGGAGTCTAGCGGTCCGCGGCCCGGGGCCGCGGGCAGGGAACCCCAGCAAGGAGGGAAAAATGGAAAACGTGTTCGTGTGTTCGGTCTGCGGTCATATCGAGTTCGGCCGGGCGCCGGAGACCTGCCCGGTCTGCGACGCTCCCAGGGAAAAATTCAGCCTGGACAATGCCGCCATTCATCCGGCCGAAAGGGAAGGCAAGGAAAAACACGTGCCGGTCATCCTGGTGACGGAACAATGCGGCTTCATTCCCAACGCCTGCCGCGACGTGCACGTGAAAGTCGGCTCGGTCCCGCACCCCATGGAAGAAAAACATTGGATCCAGTGGATCGACGTCTACCTGGACCGGGTTTTCGCGGCCCGGTATCAAATGGCGCCGCAAGCCCTGCAAGCCGCCGTGAGCCTGCATGTGAAAACCGGGCAGCACGGCGCGCTCACGGCCGTAGAACACTGCAACGTCCACGGCACCTGGATGGCGGAAAGCGCGCTCTAAGGCCGCCGCAGAACGGCGGTGCACCGGCTGCCGTAGTCTCCACACCCGCGGCCCGGGTTAGGGGCGCTGGGGGATCAACTTTTCCCAGTGGCGCAGGACCTTGAGAAGAATCCGCTGCTCGCGTTCGGTCATGAGGCGCTGTTCGAACAGGAGCTTGACCCGGCGCATGAACTCGGGCAGGCGGCTGCGGGGTTGGTATTGGCTGGCCAGCAGCAGCTTTTCCAGAAGGTCATAGATGCGCTGCTTGTGCAGGTGCGTGGCCAGCAGCGCCGTTCCGGCCTCCGGGGCGGCGCCCAGCGCAGCTTGCCGCCACTCGTACAGGTACAGCAGGACCGCATGGCTTAAGTTCAGGCTTCCGGATTTGGCGGTCGGAATGCTGCTGGTCAGGTCGCACAGAAAAAGCTCGGCATTGGTCAGGCCGGCCTGCTCCGCCCCGAAGACCAACGCGCCCAATCCGCCTGGCGGCAGACCCGTCAAGCGGGCCGCGGCCGCGGCCGGATGCGCGGACTCCAGTTTCACTCTTCGCGCCCGGCGGGTCGTGGCCACGGTCAAAACGCAATCCGCCGCCGCGCTGCGCAGGTCGGGAAAAGTCACAGCGGCGGTCAGGATGTCCCGGCCGTCACAGGCCGAACGCGCGGCGGCCACGGCATCGAAGGGCCGCGGATTGACCAGGCGCAGGTCGCGGGCGCCGAAATTGGCCATGGCGCGGGCCACGGCTCCGATATTTTCGCCTAGCTGGGGCCGGATCAAGATCACGGCCGGCGGCTGGTTCTTGGAAGACATGGGCGGTGCGCATCCTTCCGATCCCGGGCGGCGGGCCCGGAAGATTGACGCCATTGTACACGAACTCGGCGGCGGAGGAAACCCCGCAATGGCGGGGTGCTGCGCGGCGGAGCCGGATCCTCTCCGGGGGGTGAACAGCATGGCCAAGGACAAAGTTGTGATCATCGGCGCGGGCTCGGTGGGCGCCACCTACGCCTTCGCCCTCCTGCAGGAGGGGCACGCGCGGGAAATCGCCCTTCTGGACATGGACGGGGAGCGCGCCCTGGGCGAGGTCATGGACCTGCAGCACGGACTGGCGTATACGCGGCCCGTGGCCATCCGGGTCGGGACCTACGCGGACTGTCGCGATGCGGACCTGGTCGTGGTGACGGCCGGCGCCAAGCAAAAGCCCGGCGAAACGCGCCTGGACCTGACAAACCGCAACGCCGCCATCGTGCGCCAGATCGTGCACGAGATCCAGCGCTCCGGCTTCGGGGGCGTCTTGCTGATGGTTTCCAACCCGGTCGATGTCCTGACGCAAGTGGCCTGGAAACTGTCCGGATTGCCGCGCGCCCGCGTCATCGGTTCCGGCACGGTGCTGGACAGCTCGCGCCTGCGGACCCTGCTTTCGGCCCACTGCCGCGCGGACGCCCGCAACATTCATGCCGTGATCATCGGCGAGCATGGGGATTCGGAGGTGGCGGCCTGGAGCACCGCCAGCCTAGGCGGGATGCCCATCCGCGATTATTGCGATCAATGCCGGAACTGCGACCCGGACTCCCGCTATCCGCGCCTGTTGGAAGAGGTCAAACGCGCCGCCTACGAGGTCATCGCACGCAAGGGTGCCACGTATTACGGCATCGCCCTTTCCCTGGTGCAGATTACCGACGCCGTGCTGCGCGACGAACACCGGATCCTGCCGGTGTCTTCGGTGCATGAAAATTACCACGGCATCCAGGAAGTGGCCCTGTCCCTGCCGGCGGTGGTCGGCCGGCAAGGCGTGGAACGGGTGCTCGACCTTCCCTTGGACGAAGAAGAATTGCGGGCCGTGCAGGACAGCGCGCGCGTGATTAAAAGCCAGGTCGAAAAACTTCACCTATAGTATAGTAAAATGAAGGCCGCAGGGGCGGATGACCGCCAACCGCGTCATCTCGAAAGGGGGAAGAAGTTTGTCCGCTTATTCCTTGGATTTGAATTACCGTTTCGGACCGGAATTTTCCTCGGAGAACTTTCTGAGTCTTCTGGACTCGATCCTGAACGAAATGATGCTCGACGAAGAAACGCGTTACGCCCTGGAGCTCGAACAAGCCTCCGGCGAGCGCCAGGAACTGGAACTCAAACGCTCGGAATTGAGACGCTGGGTCCATGCCCAGATGTGGCCGCACATCCACCAGCTGCGCTTCGCGAACCCCTGGATCAAGGGCATGCATGTGAAGCTGCATTTCATCCGGCGGCCCGGGCAGGCGGTGCTGAGCCTCCGCGGCGAAATCGAGAGCGTCGACCTGCGCAAACGTCTGACCGCGTCCGTGGCGACCCAGGTGCTGGCGTGCCAGCAATCGGAGGCCGCGTTGCGGACCCATCTCCAGGAACGCGAGCGGTTGTTCGGCTCCATGCTGCTGGCCGAAAGCGTCGTGCGGCACGCGCGGCAGCCTTTCCTAAACGGGGATTTCCTGGGCTGCCTGCGCGCGGCCTACCGGATCTTCACCTCCCGGCTGGAACAGTTGTTGGGCGTCGCGCCGGACGACCTCGCGGACGTTGAAGCTCTCCTGACCCAGGATCCGCCCCGGCTGCTGCTGCCGGATTTGTCGGGGAAGCGCCTGCGCCGCGAGCTCGACGGCGTGGCGAAGTTGATCAGCGGCGTGACCTTGTTGCTCGGCCCCCACTTGTCCGCCTCCGCCGAGGCCTTCACGGATCCGGCGCCCGTGCTGAAACATCTGGTGCTGATCAGTCTGCTGATCGAACGTTTGGAGAGCGCCACTCCGAATCCGACCGTGGGCGCCGGCCGAGCGCGGCCGCACAAGGCCGTGCGAGTCCGGCGTCCCGCACCCTCCCGTCGGCCGGCCGCGAAGCGGCCCTCGCTTTCCCGGTCCCGGCGCGGCTCCAAACAGAAGGGCGCCGCCCGCCGTCGCTCCGGGAGGCGGAAGGCGGCGCGCCGTCACGGCCGCTGATCCTCGGCATGCAGACTGAGACCCTCCGGCCGGAGACGCGGTGGGTCCCCCTGATGGTTTTGGGGGCTCTGCTGGTCGCGGCCAACGGGCTGTGGCTTGCGGTCGATCACCGGCCCCCGCCCTGGGACGAGTCCATCCACTATTTGAACGCCGTGGGGTACTATGAGATTTTGCGTTCCCCGGGTCCCACGGCCTGCCGGCAGG
>CAZQGO010000013.1:0-82152 GCA_964593065.1 uncultured bacterium
GGGTAGCCGTCGGCGTATGCGTCGGCGTCCACGTCGGCGTATGCGTTGGCGTCTCGGTCGGCGTATGCGTGGACGTGGGCGAATCCGTCGGCGTCCAGGTTGGGGTATGCGTCGGCGTATCTGTCGGGGTAGCCGTCGGCGTATGCGTCGGCGTCCACGTCGGCGTATGCGTTGGCGTCTCAGTCGGCGTATGGGTGGACGTGGGCGAATCCGTCGGCGTCCAGGTTGGGGTATGCGTCGGCGTATCTGTCGGGGTAGCCGTCGGCGTATGCGTCGGCGTCCACGTCGGCGTATGCGTTGGCGTCTCGGTCGGCGTATGCGTGGACGTGGGCGAGTCCGTCGGCGTGGCCGTCGGGGTCCAGGTTGGCGTATGTGTCGGGGTCCAGGTTGGCGTATGCGTCCGGGTCCACGTCGGCGAATGTGTCGGGGTCCAGGTTGGCGTATATGTCGGTGTCCAGGTCGGGGTGTGCGTCGGCGTCCACGTCGGCGAATGTGTCGGGGTCCAGGTTGGCGTATATGTCGGTGTCCAGGTCGGGGTGTGCGTCGGCGTCCACGTCGGAGTGTGTGTCGGCGTCCACGTCGGAGTGTGCGTCGGCGTCCACGTCGGAGTGTGCGTCGGCGTCTCCGTCGGGGTCCACGTCGGCGTCTCCGTCGGGGTCCACGTCGGCGTCTCCGTCGGGGTCCAGGTTGGCGTATGTGTCGGTGTGGACGTAAAAGATGAAACGGATGTTGGTGTGGGTGTCCTGGTCATGGTTGGAGTCAGCGTAGGGGTTGGCGGATTGTTGCTCCATACCAACAGGGCCGGAACGTTCGGCGCAATTTGTGGAAACCCCGCTCCCGAAGCAGTCACCGTATTGGTCTGAGCGCTGTCATTTTGCACGGTTACCTGCGCCCATCCGGCGGTACTGGCGGTGCCGCTAACGCTTTGGGTATAGAGCGGGCCGTGTCCTTGCAGAGTGGTGGCGATGAAAATGGCGTTGGGATTCATGCTGACCGTCAGTACGGCCGCCGAGGTGGTGACATTCCCGTAACGGTCGACAATCTGGACGTCAACATAAGCTGGAACCCCGGTAAGCGGATATTGCACCGCCGGCGTGCAGACCACGTGGTCCGCTCCCGCGGCGATAAACAGCACCGCAGCCGCCACGTCCCGGTCCGGGAAGGCGGTGGATCCGGGCAGGGTCGGCGAATTCGGCGTGGCATAGGCCGTCTGCGCCGTGGTGTCCCGTATGGTGATCGTGGCCGAGCCGTCGGCTGCGGTGGTCCCCGTGACATAATTGCTGCCCACGCCCGCCGCCCCGGACAAGGAAGTGGCGGTAAAAGTGGCATTGCCCGAGGCGGTCACGGTGATGGCCTGGGCGCTCGACACGTTGTTGCCGTCCGCGTCCTTGACCTGGATGTTCAGCACGCGGGTGTTGCCGACCGTGACCGGAGTTCCGGTCGGATCGGTGATCACCAGGTGGTCCGCGCCTCCGGCTACGAATACGATGTTAGCCGAAACATCGTTGACGTGATTTCCCCACAGTCCGCTGTCGGGCATTACTGTCACGGTTTGCGCGGTAAGATCGCGCACATTGAGCACGGCCTGTCCGGAGGCATCTGTGAATCCGAACGCCAGCTGCGTTCCCGCGCCGCTCCAGCCGCCGGGCACAGTGGCGAAATAGGCCGCTCCGCTGACGGTCACGGTGATGGGCTGGCTGATGCCCACGGCCACGTCCAGGGAGTCGTACAACTGAATGGTGACGTCTTCTCCCGGCCCGCCGGCGCCGACCACCGCCGTGCCGTCGGCGGCCGTGGCCACGGCGTGGTCCGGCGGCCTGAAGACCGTGAGCGCGGTTTGGTCATTCGCGGAGGTGCCCCAGGCATGACTCGGCGTGACGGTTACGGATTCCGCCGTGCCGTCGGTGAGGGTGACCAACACGGAACCGTCGGCGCCGGAGGTTACCACGATCGGGTTTCCGGAAGCGGGAGCGGTGAACGTGGCCGAACCGGTCGCGGTCAAAGTGAAGGTCTGCGCCGAGGACAACGAATTCCCCAAGGCATCGAAAACCTGCGCGGTCAAAACCCGCGAGGTATTCACAGGCTGGGAGGAGAAGGCCGGGAAAAGGCCGATATGATCCGGAGCCCCCACGAAAAATCCCTGGAACCGGTCCTGGGTCACGCCGTTGCTCTCCGCGGCCCGGATAAAGGCGGTCCATTGGCCGGTCGGCGTGGAGGGGAAGGTATATTTGTATTCAAACCATCTCCACAGGGCCGGTGACCCCGTATCCGTCGCCAGCAGGGTCATGGCTGCGCCGTTGACCCGGGTCGTCCCCGTGGAATCCAGGATCGTGATGGTGGCGCTCGTGATGTCGTAGGCTCCGAGCGGGTCGCTGAGGCGCGCCCCGAAGGAGCCTTGGGAGCCGCCCGCGATGGCCTCCAAGGCCTCGCGCGTGTTGCCGCTGGCGTCGAAAACATCAATGCTGTCCACGCGGATATAGGTCGAAGTGGACATCTGGATCCGGGACCGCTGCGTGGAGGAATGGTAGACCCGGAAATAGCGGGAGTTGTTGCTGTCTCCCAGGTGGGTGAAGCGCAGTACCAGACGGTACCCGGCCGGCACCGTGACCGGCGTGGGCACGGAGATGGTGAAGGTCTCCGTGCCCGGTGCGCCGTTGGAATGGCGGATATTGAAGATCGTGTCTTCGCCGATGACCACGGAATCGAAACTGTTGGTATACAACAAGGTCACGGTGGCGCCGTACAGCCTGCGGTTGTTGGTGGAAAGCACCAGGGGGATGGTCACATTGGCCGTGATGCGGAAATCATCTGCCATGGCCGGCTGCATGGACCAGGATCGCTGGGAATACGGATCCACCTGCGTATAGGTGCCGGTGGGGCTGGTTTCCACGGAGGTGTTGAGGCAAAAATTCTCGGTCGCGTCATGCAAGTAAAAGGTTTTCGAACGCGCGGTGGCGTCCGTGCACTGGGTGGTGAAGGTGGCGGAATCGGTCAGGGAGCCGCCCTGCTGGTTGGCCGTCAGGACCGTTGTGTCCGTCGTCCCGCCCAGGGCGTTGGCGGGCACGGATTTGGCGAAGGTCAAATAGGTGGAGGAACCGGCGTTGACCTGAACGTCGGGATTGCCGTCGCTGTTGGTGTCGTAGCCTCCGGCGATACTGTCCCAGGTACCATCCCCGTTCGTATCCGCGGCAATGGTCACTCCGGAAGGCAGGAGCAGGCGCGAAGCCCACCCCTCCGAAGAGGGCGACACCGGCAGATCAAAACGCGCGGAGGAGGCGTTGCTGGTCAGGGTGACGGCGTAATAGGAAGTGACCCCTGCATTGACCGTGGCGCTGCCATCCGGTCCCAGGGAAAATCCGCCGACCACAATCGTGATGGTTTTAGCATCGTTGGCCGGCGCCTGGTCCGAAAAGCCTGTGTCGCCGAGCAGGTTGGTATAGATTTTTACGGTATAGGTGCCCGCGGGAACGGAAGAAATATTGAAATTATAAACAACGTCCGCGGTTTCGGAGAAGGGCACACTTAAATCCACGGCCGTAAAGGCGACGTCAATAGGCGTAAAGGCGGGCGCGGTGGAAGTGATGGAAACATGGACCGGCAGGCCGCTGAAATCCTGCATTCCATATAAGGCCGTGGTGGCGTTGATGGGCACGTTGGGCGTCACGCTGGGGTTGAACACCGAACCATCCGCAGGCGAACTGATGATTTTCACGCCCGTGTCGTGCAGGCGGTTCTTGCCGTAATCGATGCCGTCCTGCATGTCCTGGCGGGCCGTGCTGTTCAGGGTATTGCCGTAGGCCCAGACCAGGGCCACGGGCCAGGTGGCTCCGGCCGCGAGCGAGGTCCGGTCCCAGTCCAAGGCCGTCCCGGCATCCCCGGTGTAGTTATTGGCATTGCCCAGATTGTTGTTGCGGATGTTGTTCCACATATTCGTGTAATAATTGACCTCGTGCTGGGCCGAAGCGGGGAAGCCCGAGAAGCCTCCGTAGGATACGGGATTGCCGGTCGGCTTGTAGCCATACACCGTGTCATTGGTCCCATCATAGGCGCAATTGTCATTGTTGTAATCCCCGTTGAAATTCCAGTCGTTGCCCTGGAAAAAGCGCAAGTTGGTGGCCTGGGTGCTGCCGTGTCTGTTTTGTACGTAATAAATGACCGCGAACCATTTTTGATTTCCCCGGATGATGATCTTTTGGGTCACGGTCACCGGGATGGGTGACCCCCCCGGGGTTCCCAGTTCAGTCACGATCACGGATTCCAAGCCTCCGCTGGGTGTTTGGTGCATGAGGGTGTAGGTTCGGGATTGTTCCGCGAAGTCCCCGCTGCCCCCGGTGGCGACTCCGCCGGAATTGCCGTATTGCCGGGTCACACCGGCCGTGAAGCGCAGGGCGATCTTGCTGCCGGCAGCCTGATCAATATCATTAGCTAACCCGTTGTCGCCGGAGCGGCCGAGATGGTCGGTGTTCGTGGGTGGATTGCCGCCGTCATACGGCCAGCAGATGGCGCTGAGCTGCCCGCCCAGGTTGCCCGCAGAATTGTCCGCAATGTCTACCAACAGCGAATTATTGGGCCCCGGTGGCTCCAAAAAGATGTTGTAGCCCGTGATGGGATCATCGTAAAAGACGAGTGTGTTCCCTTCCACGTACCAGGAGACGTTTTCTTCCAGGACCGAACCGCTGGTGCGGTCCAGCCGTCCGCGGTTCACGATCTCCTGACCGTCCGCGCGCACGATCCTGCGCACCCGGTATCCCGCGGGCAGAGTGGCGGACAGCCGGTACCACTGGCCGTCTATTTTGTTGTCCAGCGCGAGGTCAATCTGATTCTTCGCCAGGCGGTTGGTTTGGCGGAGGGTGGCGCGGTCCAAACCGGGCGGGGGCGCAAGCGCTTTGGCCCGGTTCCCGGAAAAGGAGGGTATTTTGCTATACACATATTCCAGATACAGGCGTTCGCCCCGCCGTAGGTTCCGGCCGCGGGCAAGTTTGAGGCCGGGTTGATAAGACGCAGATTGAACTTGGGAGGCGCTGACAACGCGCAGCCTGTGGGGGGAACTCGCGGCTAAGTCCGCCAAGTCGGCGCCATCCACGGACAGGCCCTGGCTTTTCACCTGTTCGGCATCCGGCGTGACCGCAACGCGCACCACGTATTCGCGGGCTACCGGGTCCCATGCCATCATTTCATCCGGCGGCGCGGGCGCCTGCCGGGCCAGAACCGGCGCGGCCCACAGGCAGGCCAGCACCGAAAGGCCGGCGGCCAGCAAGACCCTCCTGGGTTTCAATTTTGACGGTGCGATAGACCGCATTCCCGCCCCTCCGCGCGAAGTGCCCTGTCGAAAAACCTGCCTAGTGCCTGGGATTTTTTCCCACGTGCTTAATCGCTTTGTGCAGCGCCACCACCAAGTCGGTATGGAATTGCTGGGCCATTTCGGCCACACGCGTGTAGGTATGACCCTTATCCGTCACTACGTATTTCGCCGGCAGATGATTCAAGGCATAAGCAATGATATCCAGCCGGCAGCGGCTGCATTTGCATACGTCCGTACGTTTGGCCAGTAAATCCGCCGCCGCCTCGCGAACCGCATCTTCCATGTAGTTTTTCAATTTCATGCTTCCCCCCCGCCCCCCGAGGTTTCCGTGACCGCTCGTTTGTGCAGCAGTAATTCCCGGATCCGGTTTAAATTGACGCCGCGCCTGGAATACTTTTTGATTTCCTCGCATTGCTTGATGTCGTATTCGGAAAAAACCCGCATGTATCCAAAACGCTGGGGTTTTAACAGGCCGCAACGTTCCCAATTTCTCAGGGTTTGGGAATGAACGTGGAGACGGCGGGATACTTCGGATATGGAATACACGCAGACCACTTCCTCAAAAAGGCCAAAAATACAATAGTTGGCCCTTTAAAGTATAAAGCACTTTATAAAACCAGTATATATAATATAACTTACGCCGTCAATTATTTTTGTAAATTATCTGCTTATACTTTAATATTAAATGTTTCTAATATTTACTTATATTTAAATAAATTTGAAAATTTTATATTCGCGTCAGTTTGAAAACATTTTTTTACCTATCTTTTATCAAGTTTATTCACATTTGACCGAATATCTATAATAGAAACTCAAATTATACTCCAGGAACCTACCCATGAAAATATTCCCCCGCGGACTGATGTTTGCAGTACTTTTCTCAGGTTGCCTTTTCCCGGGATTTTCCGCCGTCGCTTCGATTATCTCGGCCGATCCCGCCGACGTGGGTTTTGACGGTCAGATCCTGGAGGCCACCAGCACATATAATGTAGTGGCCTGTGTTCCTATTGTGGCGGATGGGCAAGGTGCCACCCTGAGCGGTCTAACGATAAACAATCCCGATTGGTGGGACGATTACCCTGCCGCTGAACCTCTCGATATTGCCGCCAACTCGGTGAGGCTGTGGTACGTTGCCGCGGACACGGGTACTCTGAACACCACGACCGCGCAATTTGTCGGAAGCCTTACCACCGTCGGGCGTGGAGGCATCACCTGGGAAATCACCGGCCTGACCCAATGGACTGGCAATGGCGGGGCGCTGTACATAACGATTGACATCACGGCCTCGCCTTCCCCGGACGTGGGCTGCAGGTTTCAATTCATGACCAGTGATATCAGTTTTACCGGCGGCCAGTATTTTCCCGCCACGGACATGCCCATTCAGCCTCCGCGCATTCTGGTATCTTCTTATAACCCGCCCAGCCAGTTGAATGTGGGCCACACGGGCTCCACCCAGATTATCCTTTCCACCGGGCAAAATTTCACGCCTCTGACTTTGAACCTCGCCAATCCCGACCCGGACTGGCCCCTGACTCCCGTAGCCCCGATTTTCCTGACCGGCCTCACGCTGACCGTAAGGGATGCGGCGGGTAATACCCTGGCCCCGAATACGGCTTGCGATCAGCTCGGCGTCCGGGACTTGGACAGCGCCTCGCTTCCCTCCCTGGTGGCGGCTCCGGCCTCCTCCTCCGGCACGATCTTCATCCCCCTGGCGGTCACCGTGACGGCCCTGGACATCCAGCACCGCTTGGAAGTGTTCGGCACGGTCTGCTCGAACACCTTCACCGCCGCAGCGAATTTCCGCCTGGAAATCACCGCCGGCGCCGCCGTGCAGGCGCAGGATGCTTTTACCTTCCGGGTCGTGCCCGTCCTGGCCAGCAACGACAACTTCCCCATGCAGAGCAATCTGTTTACGGTGCAATATGCCGCCACGCGGGCCTTGGTCTACCACACGCCGACCCTGGCGCAAAACACCGCCATCATCAAGGGCCAGACCAACATCGTTCCCTTAGCCCTCACCTTCAGCAACTCCGGCAACACCGGCAGCGCTCAGCTGGACATCAAGCGCCTGACTTTTTCCGTGTCGGATGCCGCCGGCGCGACGCTGGCGCCCGCGGCCGTTTTTTCGCGGATCGCGGTCTCGGGCAGCGTGTTTCACGGCGAAACCACGGCTCTGCCCGCGACGGGCGGCTTGATCACCCTGACGCTGACCAACAGCTTCATTTCCGTGCCCGTGTATCAGCCCGTCACGGTCAGCGTGGTGGTGGATATCCTGCCCGACGCCGCCGCCACAGCCTTCCGCTTATCGCTGCCGAACGCCGCGTCCGTGCTGGCCCAGGACTCCAACAGTCTCTTCCCCGTGAACGCGGCCAATGCCTTTGCCTCGGATCCTTTCCCCATGTCCTCCCATGTGATCCTCTTGGCCAGTTCTTTCCGCGTGGCGGGTTCGTCCCTGGCTCCCAAAACCCTGTATCCCAATCAGCGGCGGGCCCTGCTGGATCTCACCTTCTCGCATCCCGGCCCGACCGACGTGGGCGTGCTCCTGCTCCAGGGCCTGACGGTCACGGCCCGCGACGGCGGCGGCACTGCGCAGAACCTGGCGGATGCGGTTTCGGACTTGTATATCCTGGATGCCGGCGGTTCTCCCTTGGCGCAGATCTCGGGCCCCTTTGCCGGCAGCAGCGTATTCGTACCCCTGCCGAATGTCAGCGTAGCGCCTTATGCCGCCGCCACCCTGCGCCTGGAAGCCCGGATCCAGGATTCCCCGCAGGCGAAAACCCTGGCCCTGGGACTAATAAACGGCGACGCCGTGGCCGTGCTGCAGCCCTCCGACCCCACGCGGAAAGTCTACGTGGCCGGAACCTGGCCTGTTTTCAGCCGGTCCGCCGCGGTCGGCGGAGGCGAGGGGCGGCTGCGCCTGTCGAATTACCCCAACCCCTTCGCCGCGGGCAGGTCCCGGACCCAAATCGCGTTCTATTTGGAATCCCCCGCCACGGTCACCGCCACCCTCTTTACGCTGGCAGGCGACCAGGTGGCCGCATTGATGCGGGGGGAATTGTTGGGCGCGGGAGAAACCCTCCTGGCCTGGGACGGCAGGACGGAAAGCGGCGCCGTGGTCACCAACGGCGTTTATCTCCTGCGCCTGGAGGCGGTCCTCACCGGCAGCGATGAGAAGATCGTCCAATTACGGAAAATTGCGGTGGTGAAATAACATGACCCACTCGATCCGAATCTGCCTGACCGCACTGGTGCTCGCCGCTTTCTGGATCTCCAGCGCGCACGCCGCCTTGGACTCCGGCACGGAACCGGCTTTATACTTGGGCGGCGGGGCGCGGGCCGTCGCCCTGGGACGGACCGGCGCCACGACCTCCGGCTCCGTATTCGCCCTGGACTGGAATCCGGCCGGCTTGGCCCAGGTCCCGCGGATCCAGGCGGGTTTGCAGCACGCGCAATTGTTCGGCGGGGCCGCGCACAATATGCTGGAGCTGGCTTATCCTGTCCTGGATTGGGGCACCGTGGCCGCCGGCTTCACGCGCCTGGAACTGGGCGGCATCGAACGCCGGGACGAGGAGAATCAACCTGCCGGACAATTCGGCTATACCGAGCAGCAGGCGGCCTTGGGCCTGGCCCGGCAGATTTGGGGCCCCCTGTCCCTGGGTGTGGTCGGCAAGGTCCACACCCTGCGCTTGGACGGCGTCGAAGGTTCGGGACTGGGGCTCGACGCCGGCGCCATGCTGGTCCTGCCGCATCCCTTGGGCGCGCCCTCGGCCGGGGTGCCGCAAATTCTGCAGGCCGTGCGGGCCGGTGCGTCCGTGTGCAATGTCGTCGGCCCTCAATTGAAGCTCCGCAATGCAACGGACCGCTTCCCCGCCGTCTACCGCCTGGGCGGGGCCGTGGATCTGGACTTGCTGGCGGATATCCCGGACACCCTCAGCCTGCTGGTGGACGTGGAGAAACCGGAGCTGGCCGGCCCGCGCTGGCACGCCGGCCTGGAATACTCTTTCTACCGGTATTTCGCGGTCCGAGGCGGCTGGGACCACGAATATTTTTCGCTCGGCGCCGGGCTCCAATACGCGGGCGTGAGCCTGGATTACGCGCTGAGTTTCCCCGTGCTGGGTCTGCGCCACCTCGTTACCTTAACCGTCGCCTTCGGGGAGGATTTGGACCAGATCCGGGCCAAGCGCCAGGAGGAAGCCGAACAACAAAAGCAGCGCATCGTCCAAAAACTCAAGGATACGATCACCTCCCAGTACGTCCGCGAGGCCAAAACCGCCGCCGGCCGGGGCCTTTATCGTGAAGCGGCCCGGCTGTGGCAGAAAGTCCTGGATTGGGAACCCGAAAACCGCGAGGCCAAGGAAAAACTGCAAGCCGCCCAGGAGGAACTCCGGCGGCGGCAGATCGCCACCTCGCTGGAGAATGCGCGCAAATATTTCGACGGGCAGCAGTACGTCAACGCCATGCTCGAGTGCCGCCAGGTGCTGGAACTGGACCCCGCCAATGGCCAGGCCATCCAGCTCTATGCCCAGGCCGAGAACCGGGCCTCATCGCTGGGCGAGGCGGCCACCAGCAAGGAAGTCACAGCCGTGGCCCGCATGCGCAAACTGTACCTGCAGGGCATGAAGGCCTATACGCGCAAGGACTGGAAGGCCGCGGTGGCGAGTTGGGAACAGGTTGCCGCCGAAACGCCTCTGCAGCAGCAGGTCTCGGCCTATCTGGAACAGGCCCGCCGGCAATTGGCGCAAGCCGGGGAGGCCGGCGCCGTGGCCGAACCCGCCGCCAAGCCCGTCCCGGAGGAAGTCGAACGGAAACTGTACAAGGAAGCCGTGGATCTCTCCCGCAACGGCAAACTCAAAGACGCCGTGCATACCTGGGAAAAACTCCTGGAAAAGAATCCCGCCGACGAGGATGCCAAGGAAAATCTGGAAAAAACCCGTCAAGACCTGATCGACAGCCAAAAACGCGGCATTCGCTGGTAGGGTGAGGACCTCGCGAGACCCCGGCCGGGTTTAAGCCCGCGGTGGAAAAATTCGGAACGCGTGCCATGCACCGACCGGGATTGCGACGTGCGTGGAGGACTTAGGATTTGGCCTTGGTTTGCAGAATTTCGTGGATTTGCTCGCCCAATTCATAGGGATCGAAGGGCTTGATGATGTAATCATCCGCCCCGACTTCCAGCCCCCGTTCGGCGTCTCCACGTTGGCCTTTGGCCGTGAGCATGACCACGGGAATGTTGCGCGTGTTCTCGCTGGCCTTCAGGGACTGGCACACCTCGTAGCCGTTCATCTCGGGCATCATGATATCCAGCAGAAATAAATCCGGCAGGTTCTGCGCGACTTTGGCCAGGGCCTCTTTCCCGGAATAGGCCTCGATCACTTCGAAATTGGCCATTTCCAGGGAAATCTTCACCAGTTTGACGATATCCGGCTCATCGTCGATGACCATCACCTTAACTTTCGCCATGGTGTTCTCTCCTGTTAGCGTGTTGTCCAGCGGTAATACAGGGCTCCGCCGAGCAAGGAACAAATGCCGCCGAGCAGGATGCTGGTCAAGGCCCACATCCGCCACTGCAGCAGGTACGTGGTCATGGTGTTGATCTCCTCCACCGTGCGCATCCAATCCAGGCGGGGCATGAGCACCAGATAGGCATAGGCGTGCATGCCGACCGAGAGCAGGATGAAAACCGCGCCGAGAAGCGGAAACAGCCAGATCGCGCGCTCATGGATGATTTTGAGCATCCGCCTCAGGATGCTACTATACCACATCAGGGAGACGGCCAAAAGCAGGAATCCAATTTCGTAGAGCACGGCTTCCACCGGATAATGCTGCAGGGCGCTCCAAACGTTCATGGACGTTTCACCCCCGGGTCCCCGCTGGCGGGGTCTCCGGCCTCCGCGAGCGTCTTGTGGGTGATGTGGGACAGGACCCTGGAAAACCGTCCGACGCCGATCAGGCACAACAGTCCGGAAAGAAACAGGCTGAGGTAGGCCACCCATTGCGCGGGTGCGGCCAGCTGGGGATTCTCCAGCAGGGGTGTGGCCTTCAGGAGCAAAAACAGGGTGTACACCAGCAACCCGGAGGGCGCGAGCATCACCAGCGTGCTGAAGGTGGCCCGCCCGAACACCTGCCGGTAGCGGCGCGTGATCAGCCCGAACAGGGCGTAGCTCACCCACAGGACGATGCTGCCGAAGACCGCCACCACATAGCTTCCCGCTTCCCAGATGTCTCCCGCCATGGGCCTGCTTCCTTTCCTTATCGGTTTCGTCCGGGGGAACGCACCTTCCGGACGGGAGCCCTCCGGCCTTCCGGCCGGCCCCGGGTCCGGCGTCCCGCCGTCAGCGTTTGGCGCCTTCCCACATGCGGCCGACGATGGCCGCGGCCCGCGTAGGTCCCAGCAGCAAGGTGATGCTGCGCTCCATTTCGTTTAACAGTGCGATCAGCTGGCGCATATGCATGCGCGCCGGATCCAGTTTCAACTTGCGGAAGGTTTCGCGCACCAAGGCTTCGCCCATGTTTCCCAGCTCCTGCACGGCGATCTCCAGGACCTGGGGGATGCGGTACCGGATCTTGCGGAGCAAGCCTGCGGCCAGCAGCCCGTAAATCACCTGCACGGCGCGGTTCTTCGGCAATTCGCTGTTTTCCATGAGCAGGCGCATGGGATCCTCGCCGTTGACCTTGGTCAGAAAATTCCATTCCTCCCGGCGCAGATTCAGGCGGAGCTGCTCCCGCCGGCCGAAAATCGGCGCCAGCTGCAATACCGTGTCGCTGGGCGGCAGGAATTCCGTCAGCGCGCGCACGTCCTGACGGCGCGCGGCTTCCAGGATGACGCTTTCCACCTCCTCCAGCTCTCCGCGGCGAAGGTTGGCCGGCAGGGTTTTCTTCGCTTCGAACTGAAAGTTGCCTTCCGGCAGCAGCAACAGACGCAATACTTCCTCCTGCAGGGTCTTTTTGGGGGAGGAGGCGCCGACGAGGATTCCGTCCTCGATATAAATTTCGCCCTCTCCATCTTTTCCGGTCACCCGGAAAACCCCGGTTTGCTGGTAGTTGGACAGGAGGCGCAGCATGCCGGCGACGCTGACGTTGGTCAACTCTCCAATCATTTCTCAACCTCGGTCGGAAAAATTAGACTGGCGGACCTACAGATATTTTCGGAAATAATCGGTCAGACTTTAGGGGAAAATGCTCTGGGGGGAAAGAATAATTAATCCTGATAAAGGCGGTGGCGGCGGATATAGTTGTCAACGGCATCCGGCACCAGGTAGCGGAGCGAGTGTCCTTGCCGTGCACGGCGCCGGATGTCGGTGGCGGAAATGTCCAGGGCGCTGACCGCCAGCAAGTGGTACGTCCCTTTGCCCAGGGGCCGCCGATCCGGGCCCAGCAGGCGCCGGGAATCGGCGCGGCGGTGCCCCGGCCGGGTCAGGGCGACCAGGCGGCACAACTGCAACAGCCGCCGGGGTTCCTTCCAGGAGGCCAATTCCGCCACCTGATCCATGCCCACCAGGAGGTAGAAACTGTCCCGGGGCCGGGAGCGGGTCAGTTGCAGCAGGGTGTCGACCGTAAACGACTTGCCGCGACGGCGGATTTCCAGGTCGCAGGCCGCAAACTTGGGATTGGAGGCCAAGGCCAGGCGCACCATGGCCAGCCGCTGGGCGGGCGCGGCCTTGGGCTTCGGCCGGTGCGGCGGATCCCCGGCGGGGACAAATAATATACGACGCAGCCGCAGGGCCTCCGCCACCTCCTCCGCCACGCGCAGGTGCGCCAGGTGGATGGGGTCAAACGTCCCGCCTAAAATGCCTATGCGCATGCCTTCGCTCCCTGCGCCGCCCGCGGAGCTCTCAGGGGAACCACAGGTTCCCCTGACGCGGACGCCGATGCGTCCTGCTTTTCTTCCTAATTCAGTCGCGGGCTTCACCGCCCCGAACCCTAAGCCTCATCATTCTAATGAGGTGAGGAAACACGGCTAGCTTCTGATTTGTCCCTGCCCCCGGACCACGAATTTCGTCGTGGTCAGCTCCCGGACGCCCATGGGGCCGCGGGCATGGAGTTTTTGGGTGGAAATACCGATTTCCGCGCCCAGGCCGAATTGTCCGCCGTCCGTGAAGCGGGTGGAGGCGTTCACCAGCACCGCGGCCGCGTCCACCTCCCGCAGGAAGCGTTCGGCCCGGAAATAATCCGAGGTCACGATGGCCTCGGAATGTCCCGTACCGTAACGGGCGATATGATTCAGAGCGGCGTCGAAATCCTCCACGACCTTCACCGCCAGGATCAGGTCCAGGAATTCCGTGGCCCAGTCCGCCTCCGTGGCCGCCTTCGCTTCCGGGAACAGGGCCCGCGTGCGTTCGCAACCCCGCAGCTCCACGCCGGCCGAGACCAAGCGGGGCAGCAGGGCCGGAAACAGCCCCGGGGCCTCGCTGGCGTGAACCAACAGGGTTTCGGCCGCATTGCACACGCCGGGACGCTGCACCTTGGCATTGAAAACGATTTCCTCGGCCATCTTCGGATCGGCCGTCTGGTCCACGTAGACGTGGCAGTTTCCCTCGCCGTGGCGGATCACGGGCACCGTGGCGGTCTCGGCCACCCAGCGCAAAAAGTCGCGGCCGCCGCGGGGAATGACGCAGTCAATCCATCCTTCCAGGGTCAGCAATTCCTCGACCGCCTTGCGGTCCGGCGTCGCCACGACCTGCACGGCTTCGGCCGGCAGCCCCGCCTCGCGCACGGCCTCGGACACCAGCCCGCCGATGGCCTGGTTGCTGTGCAGGGCCTCGCTGCCGCCGCGCAGGATCACGGCATTGCCGGCTTTCAGGCACAGGCCGGCCGCGTCCGCGGTGACATTGGGCCGCGCTTCATAGACCATGCCGATCACGCCCAGGGGCACGCGCATGCGCCCCACGCGCAGGCCGTTGGGTCGGGTGATTTCCTGATCCACCTCGCCGACGGGATCGGGAAGCGCGGCGATTTCCAGCAGGCCCGCGGCCATGTCCCGGAGGCGCCGGTCGTTCAGGGTCAGGCGGTCCAGCAACGCCCCCGAAAGGCCGGCCGCGCGCGCGGCCTCCAGGTCCCGGCCGTTGGCGGCCAGGATCCGGCTCTGCCCCCCGGTCACGGCGTCGGCCATGGCCTGCAGGGCCCGGTTTTTCCGGTCCGAGCCGGCGGCGCCCAGGACGCGGGCCGCCCGTTGTGCCTTGCGGGCCAAGTCCGTCATCTGCTCGCGCAAGTTTGCCATCGTGCCATCCTTTCCGGTCGGAAACCGCCGCGCACCCTTCCGCCGGTTACTCGGTTGCGGCGGTCAGCAGGACCAGATCATCCCGGTGGATGATTTCGTCGGTGTATTTGTAACCCAGAATACTTTCGATGTCCTTGGATTTTGCGCCCTTCAGTTTGGCGATTTCCTCCGCGGCGTAATTGACGAGGCCGCGGCCGAACTCCTTGCCGGCTTCATCCTTCAAGCTGACACAGTCGCCGGGCTTGAAACTCCCCTCGACCTTGCGGACGCCCGAGGGCAACAGGCTCTTGCCGCGGTCGCGGACGGCGGCCGCGGCGCCGGCGTCCAGCCAGAGCGTGCCGCGCCGGCGCAAAGCGAAGGCGATCCAGCGCTTGCGGCTGGCCAGTTTGTCCCCTTGGGGGAAGAATACCGTCCCCACGTCCTCGCCGGCCAGGATTTTTTTCAATATGCCGGGCACGCGGCCGTCGGCGATGACCATTTCCTCCCCCATGCCGGTGACCATTTTCGCGGCCACGATCTTGGTGACCATGCCGCCGGTGCCCAGCCGGCTGCCCGGGCCGCAGGCCATGTTTTCCACGGCGCGGTCGATCCGGTCCACCTGTTGGATGCGTTGCGCCCGGTCTCCCAGGGAGGGATCGCAGGTATACAGGCCCGCGACGTCCGTCAGGATGATGAGAACGTCGGCCTCGGCCAAATGGGTGACATGCGCGGAGAGGGTGTCGTTGTCCCCGAACTTGATTTCCTCCACGGCCACGGTGTCGTTTTCATTAAAGATCGGCACCACGCCCAGGCGCAGGATTTCGGCCAGGGCGTTCCGGGCATGGGAATAGCGCTCGCGGTGATGAATGTCCTCGGAAGTGAGGAGCACCTGGGCGGTTTGCAGTCCGAAGCGGGAGAAAGCGCGGGCGTAGTCCTGCATGAGCTGCGGCTGGCCGATGGCCGCCAGGGCCTGTTTGGCCGGGATGGTTCTCGGTTTCTCCCGGCGCCGGAGCACGGCCAGGCCGCTGCCGATGGCCCCGGATGTGACCAGGATCACCTCCCGCCCGCCGCGGCGCAAAGCCGCGACTTCCGCGGCCAGCTTGAGAATGAAGCGCTTGTCCAGACCCGCCCCGTCCCGGCTCAGCAGGCTCGTCCCGATTTTGACCACCACGCGCTTGGCCTGGCGCAACAATTGTCGCCGTTCCATGGGCCGTTCACACCTTCCGCTCGCTTGGTTGCGCCCAACCGCGGCGTTTCCGGCCGTTGCCGGCCGTTTGATCCAAGCGGGTTGAAAAAACCGCCTTATTATAAGCCCAAAAACCTAATCACACCATCCCCTAAACATCTTCCTGGAAAAGAAATTCCTCTTCCCCGACTAAAACCGTGTCGCCCTCGGCCAGGCCCGCGCGTTTGAACTCGGCGGTCAAGCCGATGCGGTTGAAGATATCGCGCAATTTGGTCAGGGCTTCGTCGTTGTCGAAATCCGTCATGGCCACCCATTTTTCCACTTCCCGCCCCGTCACCCGCCAGCGTCCGGCCTCCAAGCGTTCCACGGTGAAGCGGGGCGCCGGCGGCGCGGGACGAGCCGCGGCCTCCGTAAAAACTCCGGGCTCCGGCAGGGTCCGCACCCAGGCGTAGGTCCGGCGGGCCAGCTCCCAGACGCCTTGCCGGGTGGCCGCAGACAAGACGAAGACTTCATACCCCCGGCGCTTGAAATCCGCAACCAGCCGTTCCAGGACGCGCGGCTCCGCGACCAGGTCGGACTTGTTCAAGGCCACGAGTTGCTTGCGCTGCGCGAGCCGGCGGTCATAGTGGGCCAGCTCCGCATTCACGCTCTCGAAGGCAGCCCGGGGATCCGCCCCGGGGGAACCGGCGTCGAGCAGGTGCACCAGCAGCCGGGTTCTTTCGATGTGCCGCAGGAACTCCAATCCCAGGCCCGCGCCGTGGGCGGCGCCGGCGATCAGGCCGGGAATATCGACGAAGACGAAACTTTCGCCCTCGCCCACCCGGACCCGCCCCAAATTCGGCGTGATGGTCGTGAAGGGATAGGCGGCGATCTTGGGGTGAGCCGCGGACAGGGCCGCCAGCAGGGTGGATTTGCCCGCGTTCGGCTGTCCGATGATCCCCGCGTCGGCCAGGAGCTTTAACTCCAGCACCAAGGCGCGCGTCTCCCCGGGTTCGCCCTTTTCCGCCAGCCGGGGCGCCTGCCGCTGGGACGTGGTGAAATGCGTGTTGCCGCGCCCGCCCCGTCCGCCCCGCGCGACCAGGGCCTGCTGCCCGTGCTCCCGCAGGTCGGCCACGAGCTCGCCGCCGGGAGTCAGCACCACGGTGCCGGCGGGAACGTGAATCACGCAGTCCGAGCCGCCTTTTCCGGATTTGCGCGCTCCGCTCCCCGGGGCCCCGTCTTGCGCGCGGTATTCCCGGCGGTAGCTGAAATCCACCAGCGTCTTGAGGCCGGAGTCCGCGGTCAGGATGACGTGTCCGCCCCGGCCCCCGTCCCCGCCGTCCGGTCCGCCCAAGGGCACGAATTTTTCCCGGCGGAAGTGCGAAGCGCCGGCGCCCCCGCGGCCGGCATGGGCCGTGATGGCGGCATGATCCAGAAAAAGATTTTTGCTTTGCATGACCCTTTCCCTCTTAAAAAAAAAGCCCTAAGGCTGGCCTTAGGGCTAAAGCGGCAAAACCTGCGGTGCTAGGCGCCGGTTTGCGTTTCCGCCTTTTCGGCCTCTGCAGCCGAAGCGGGCACGATGGAGATGAACCGGCGGCCTTTTTGCCGTCCCTCGAACTTCACGATGCCGTCCCGCGTGGCAAAAAGGGTGTGGTCCCGCCCCTGGCCCACGTTGCGGCCCGGTTTGAAGTGCGTGCCCACCTGCCGGACCAGGATGCTGCCCGCCGTCACGCTCTGGCCGCCGAAACGCTTGCAGCCCAAGCGCTGGCCCGGAGAATTTCTGCCGTTGCGCGAAGAGCCGACGCCTTTTTTATGTGCCATGTGCAACCCCCCCGAAAACTAGGACGAAACCACGTCCACGATCTTGACCTGGGTGTAATACTGCCGGTGGCCGCGCAGCTTTTCCGAATGCTTGCGCGGCACGTACTTGTAGGAGATGACTTTGCGGGCCCGCGCCTGCCGGACGACCTCGCCGATCACCTTGGCCCCGGCCACGAAGGGCTGCCCGATCAGGACTTTTTGCTCGTCGTGGACCAGTAAAACCCTGTCCAATTCAACGGTTTTTCCGACCGGCGCATCCAGGCGTTCCAGTTTCAGGAACGCACCCTTTTCCGCCTTGTATTGTTTGCCGCCCGATTCGATCACCGCGTACATTTCCGCGTTTCCTCCCGCTCCCGCAAGCTAAAAAACGGAAGTGTGAATATATCGAATTTACCCAAAAAAGTCAAGCCTTTTTTGGGCCCGACGGCCCCTGCTTGCGGCGTGCGCTCCGGGCAGGAAAATCCCGGATCCTCGCCCCCCAGATTCCTTGACAGCCGCGCGCCGGCCCCCTATGATGATAAAAACTTCAGACAGGGAACGCCATGGCAAGAGTTTTGGTTACCGGAGCCACGGGTTTCATCGGCAGCCACCTGGTGGAAAAACTGGTGTCGGCCGGCCACGAAGTCCGCTGCCTCGTGCGCAAGACATCCAATCTGCAATGGCTGCCGCGCGAACGGGTCCGCCTGTTCACGTCCGGCGGCTTCCAGCCCGAGGACTACCGCCCAGCCCTGCAAGCCGTCGCCGTGGTCTACCACCTGGCCGGCGCCACCAAAGCCCGCAGCCTCGACGAGTACCAGAAGCACAACGTGACCTTGACCCGGCACCTGTTGGAGGCCGTCAAGCGGTTCGCGCCCTCCCTGCAGCGCCTGGTTATGGTCAGCAGCCAGGCGGCGGCCGGGCCGGCCGCCCCCGGGGAAACAGCGGACGAATCCGCCGTCTGCCGGCCGGTCACCTATTACGGGGAAAGCAAACTGGCCGCCGAACGCCTGTTGTCCCTCTATCCCGGCATCCCGGCGGTGGTCTTAAGGCCGGTTTCCGTGTACGGGCCCCGCGACCGGGACGTGTTGAGCATCGTCAAGATGATCGGGCGCGGCTTCGCCCCCGTCATCGGCAGTCCGGACCGCCGTCTGACCTTCGTCTTCGTGGAGGATGTGGTCCGCGCCATGCTGCTCGTCGCCGAGGATGCCCGGGCGGTGGGCCGCACCTATTTCGTGACCGACGGCAGGGTCTATAGCTGGCGCGAGATGCGCGCCATCATGGAGCGCGTGCTGCGACGCCGTTCCCTGGCCGTGCGGGTTCCGGCACCCTTCGTCTGGATGCTGGCCGCCGGCTCGGAAACGTGGTCGCGCCTCACGGGCCGGGCCACGATTTTCAATTTCAACAAGGTCCACGAATTGCTGCAGGTAAACTGGGGCTGTTCCGGAGAACGTCTCCAGCGGGAGCTCGGTTTTACGCCGAAGTACGACCTGGAACAGGGTTTGCGCCTGACCGTCGCCTGGGCCCGGCAGGCCGGCTGGCTATAGGGACCGGGTCCCGTCCCGCGGAGCTTTCAGGGGAACCACCCCGACCGGATGGGAAATCGTATGGGACTCCCTTCGGTCGCAGGTTCCCCATGCCGCTGTCGCTGCGCTCTCCCTGGGGGAGGCTTCCCCTATGGCACTCGCCGAAATCGGAAAGGACTCTTCGGCTCGCGGTCGCCCCTCATGGAGTCAGGGGAATGTTCCCCTGACCACCCCTGGTCCCTGACGGGTCCTGAGCCGATGCGTCCTGCTTTCCTGCCTACTTCAGTCGGGGGCTTCACCGCCCCCGAACCCTAAGCCTCATCATTTTGATGAGGCAAAGTTGCGCTTCCGAAATTGCGGGAAATTTGTTAAGCTGGAAAATGCCGGTACGGCTTGGGCCATCTTAACGCAAAGGAATGCAAAGCCGGATGCCTTCACCCTCCATTGCCCGGTTGGGCGCGGCGCTGTTGGCCGCCAGTCTGCTCGTGGGCTGCTCGGCCATGACTCCGTGGAACCGGGCCAACAAGAAAATCGCCCAGTTGTATTATTACGGTCATTACGCCGAGGCGGTCGAAGAAGCGAAAAAGGCCCTGACCTATGCGGAAAAGACTTTCGGCAGCGGGCATCAGCATGTCGCCACGGCCCTGAGCAACCTGGTTTACCTGTACAGCATCCTGGGCCAATATCAGAAATCGAAGGAACTCCTGCTGCGGGCCCTGAAAATCAAGGAAAAGGAACTGGGGCCGGACCACGTCACGGTCGGCCTGATTCTGACCCATCTTTCGGAAATATACCGCTACGAGGGCCAGTACGCCCAGGCGGAGCCCTACGGCATGCAGGGACTGTTGATTCTGCTGAACAAGCTGCCTTCCGACCACCCCAAGCTGCTGGAGGCGCTGAACAACCTGGCCTACATCTATGACGCCCAAAAGAAATACGAGCAGGCCGAGGAGCTGTACCAGAAGGCGCTGACCATCGGGGAAGAGCTCTACGGCGCGGACCATCCCGGCCTGGGGCCGTATCTGAGCAACCTGGAAATGGTATACCGGCGTTCGGGAAAGATCAAACAGGCCATCGAAATTTCCAAGCGCAAGCTGGCCCTGCAGGCCAAGCAGGCTGGCCCGGGCCAGAGGGACTACGTGCAGTCCCTCATCAACTTAGCCGACCTGTACCGCAGCGAGGGACGTCTGACGGAGGCTGAATCTCTCTTGAAACAAGCCCTCGAGCTGGACGAGACCAAACTGGGCAAAACCCATTTGCGCGTAGCCATGGATTTATACAATCTCGCCGATTTGTATGCGGACGACCGGCGTTTCTCCGAGGCCGAAACCCTCATGCGCCGGGCCCTGGCCATTTACGAGCGCACCGATACCCCGCGCAATCCTTATTGGATCAAGACCATGACCAAATACGCCGCCCTCCTGCGCGAGACCGGGCGGGAGGAAGACGCCCGCAACGTGGACCTTCACCTCAAGCAGGGCACCTTCTTGAACGGCAACAAGCCGCGTTAAGCGGTCCCCCGGTCCTTCCCCTGTTTTTTCTCGGATTGTTTCTCCAGGACATCCCGGTACAGCGCCAGCAGGCGCTTGCGGATCTCGACCTTGTCGAACTGGGTGAGCAGCTGCCGGGAAACGTCCCGGCCCTCCTGGCGGTACTTTGGCTCCGTGGCCATGCGCCGGGTCAGCTGGATGAACTCCGCGGTGTCCCGGGCCTTGAGGTAGGGATTCTCGTACAGTTCCCGGTATTCCTGGATGTCGCGGTAGAGGACCGGCAGGCCCGCGGCCGCGGCCTCGACGGGCACCAAGGGACAATTCTCCTGGTAACTGGTGAACAGCAGGAGATCGCCGGCGTTGTAGATCGCGGGCATGTCCTTCAGGTCGAACAGGCCCGGAAACCGGATGTGCGGGGGGGCCGCGGCGATGCGGCGGTTGAGCTTCACGATGCCCTCGGTCATCATCCCGAAGGGGCGCCCGCCCACCCACACGAAGGTGTATTCCGGGCAGCTTTCCGCGACGTCGAGAAAATCCTCCACACCCTTGCGCCCTTCCAGCTGCCCCACGCCCAGGACGACGAACTCTTCGGGTTTCAAACCCAGCAGTCTGCGCCCCGCGGCCCGCTTCTCGGGGGTGGGCGCGAATTTTTCCGTGTGGATCGGATTGTAGATCCGGGCGATGCGCGTCTTGGCCTTCAGGTCGCGGATCGCCCGTTCCACCATGGGGGATATGGCGATGCAGACGTCCGCGTAGGAATAAACGCGGCGGAAATACCAGCGCACGAAAGGCATGGCCAGCTTCCAGGCCGGCAGCGAACCCTTGATGGAATCGGGAATGACGTGCACGGTGAAGACGCGGCGGCCGCGGTAGCGGCGGCCCTTCCAGAAATAATAGGGCCCGTAGGTATGCGCGTGGAAAATGTCGCCCCACCCCTCCTGGTTGACGACCACCTCCACGTCGGTTCCGGCCTGCAAGAGGTCGACGCAATCCACGAAAGCCGTGTGCACCCCCTGGCCTTTCATGATGAACGGGGTTTCCGAAACCACGTGTACGCGCAGGCGCGGGGGTTCAGGCATCCAGTCTCCTCCTTGACGCGGATGAATCCGGCGGCCGGCCGCCGGGCGGGTCAGATTTTCAGCTCGTAGACGCGGTAGATCTTGCTGCGCTGTCCGCCGTTGGACTCGATGGCCTTGCGCAGCAGGCGGTCGTCCTCCGGCACCCAGGAAAGCTCGCCGCTGGTATAGCCCAAGGCCTGGGCCCGCCGGAAGGATTCCCAGTACAGCAGGGTCTCCAGGCCGCGGCGCTGGTAGGCGCGGCGCACGGCCAGCAGGGCGAAACGCAGGGTCTTGATCTGCTTGGAATACCAGTAGAACTTGATCATGTCCGTGATCCCGATGCGGCCGTTGAAGCGCTTCAGGACCTCGTTGTAGTTGGGCAGGATCAGGGAAAACGCCACCGGCTTGCGCTTCACCAGCACGAAATTGACCAGCTCGGGCACGATCACGGGCTTGAGCTTGGCGATGAAATACTTCAGGTCTTCGTTGCTCAAGGGCGTGAAGCCGAACGTCTGGCGGTGCGCGTCGTTCAAGATCTCCATGATGGCCGTCATTTCCCGGCGGAAGCGCGTCATGCGCAGGTGGCGCACCTTGACGGCCTGCCTGCGCCGGGTGTGTTCCGCCAGCTTTTCCAGGCGCGCGGGCAGCGATTCGCGGACATCCAGGCCGTAGGCGAAAAAATCCTTGCTTTTTTGAAAGCCGTACTGCTCCAGGAACGCGGCATAGTAGGGTGGGTTATGCGGCATCATGATGGCCGGCGGCGTGTCAAAGCCCTCCACCAGGCAGCCTAGGCCGTCCAACTGGGAGAAGGCCATGGGTCCCCGCATGAGCGCAAGATTCCTCTCGGCCAGCCAGGTCCGGGCCGCATCCAGCAGGGCGGCCGCGGCGGGATAATCCTGCTCCACTTCGAAGAAGCTGAACATGCCCGCGCGTTCCCCGTGCGTCCGGTTGGCGCGGTGGTCCACCGCGGCCACGATGCGGCCGACCACCTGCTTGCCGCGGCGGGCCAAAAAGGCCTGCGCATCGCCGTGGCGGAAAAAGGTGTTTTCCTCGCGATCAAACACCGTTTCCACGTCGGTAATCAGCTGCGGAACCCAGTTCCGGTCCTGGCTGTAGATGCCCCAGGGCAACTTCAGGAATTTTTTCTGCTCGCCCTTCTCCTTTTTCCTGCGGGCCGGCGGTACCGGATACACTTCCACGGGCGCGCCCGGCGCGTTGGGCCCGATGAGGTCCAAGGCCGTGCCGACTTTTTTCAGCTTGTCCAGCACGAAATCCAATTCCGCCCGGGTGTGGGTGGCCGTGTAGGATGTGCGCAGGCAGGAGAGGTTGGGCGGCACGGCCGGGGAAACCACCGGGTTGACGTAGACGCCCTCCTCCATCAGCATCTTGGCGAACTGGAAGGTTTTCAGGTTGTCCCCCACCAGGATGGGAATGATGGCGGATTCGGTGGGGCCGGTATGAAAGCCCAGGTCGCGGACGGCTTGCAGCATGTACTGTACGTTTTCCCGGAGCTTCAGCATGCGTTCCGGTTCGCGCTCCAGGATGGTCAGGGCCGCCAGGGCCGTGGCCACGGCCGCCGGCGGCGGCGCCGCCTGGAAGATGAAGGACCGGGCGTTGTGCTTGAGAAAAGAGATGACTTTCCGCTCCCCGGCGACGAAGCCCCCGATGCTGGCCAACGACTTGGAAAAGGTGCCCATGACGAGATCGATTTTATGCAACAAGCCCTGCTCCTCGCCGGCGCCGCGCCCCCGCCTGCCCAGCACGCCCAGGCCGTGCGCTTCATCCACCATGACCCGGCAGCCGTACTTCTTGGCCAGGGGCACGATCCGCCGCAGGTCGGCCTGGTCGCCCTCCATGGAAAACACGCCGTCCACCACGATCAGCTTGCCGACGTCCCGGTCCTCCAAGTTGGCCAGGATGCGCTCCAAATCCTCCATGTCGTTGTGCCGGAACTTGATGAGCTTGCCGAACGCCAAGCGGCAGCCGTCCAGGATGGAGGCATGGTTGGTGCGGTCGGAGATGACGACGTCGCCCTTGCTGACGAGGGTGGAGATGATGCCCAGGTTGGTGGTAAACCCCGTGGAAAAGACCAGCGCCGCTTCTTTTTCCATAAACTCGGCCAGGCGATTTTCCAGCTCGACGTGCAGGTCAATGGTGCCGTTGAGGAAGCGCGAACCTGTGCAGCCGCTGCCGTATTTCTGGATGGCGCGGATTCCGGCTTCGATGACTTCCGGGTGGGAAGTCAGGCCCAGGTAGTTGTTGGAACCGACCACCACCGTTTTGTGCCCGTCCATCACCACCGTGGTGTCCACCATGGATTCATTGACCCGGAAATACGGGTACAGACCCTGGCGGATGACTTCCTCGGCATCATGATAATGATAGGCTTTCGCAAATACATCCATGCTCGGTTCCTCTGCCCGCGGCCCGGCGGCGGAGCGAACGCCGTCGCCCGCCGGACGAGACGGAATGGAATTCGATTGTACGGTCCCCGTGCTTCCCTGTCAACTCGGCAATGGACCCGTGGCCGCCTAGCCCGGCTCCGGCCGGTCCTGCTCCAGGAAGCTCTCCACGTAAGTTTCTTCCTCGTGCATGTGTTGCCGCTCGAACTCCCGGGCCGTGAAGCAGTTTTTCTCCAACAGCAGCTTGGTCAGGGCCTCGATCCGGTTGTCGAGGTGACGGACAACCTCGGCGACCGGGTCCGGCAATTGGCCGTGATCCAAGGGCGAGGGCGGACGCTGTCCGGAGGGCAGGCGCACCACCTTGCCGGGATTGCCCACCACGGTGCACCCCGCCGGCACATCCCGCACGACCACGGCCTGGGTTCCGATCTTGGCGCCCGCCCCGATCACGATCGCGCCCAGGATCTTGGCGCCCGCCCCGATCACGGTGTCGGCCCCGATGGTGGGATGCCGCTTGCCGCGGGAGAGCGAGGTGCCGCCCAGGGTGACCCCTTGATAGATCAGCACCCCCGCGCCCACTTCGGCCGTCTCGCCGATGACCACGCCCGCCCCGTGGTCGATGAAAACCCCCTTCCCGAGCTTGGCGCCGGGATGGATTTCAATGAGCGTCAGCCAGCGCGAGAGATGGGACACCCACCGCCCCAGGGTCTTGAGCTTGAGGAGCCAGAGCGCGTGGGCCAGGCGGTGGAACCAGATGGCGTGAAGGCCGGGATAGCACAGCAGGACCTCCAAGAGGTTGCGCGCCGCGGGATCTTTGGCGAATACCGCTCGCACGTTGTCGAACATGGGTCATCACCCTTTCCGGTTTCCGTTTCGCGGCCTGGTCCCGGTCCGGCCGGCCGCCGCGCCGTCACGGCTCGCCGACGTTGCCCACGATGAGCAGCCCGGTGAGCGGCGACAGCAGACGCATTTCCTCGGGTTTCAAGTCCGGGTTGGCCGTCACGCGGACGGTAGCCCGGGCGGTGCGCGCCTGCTCCCGCAACTCGGCCTCTCCGGTGTAGTGCAGCCAGAAGGGCGAGACTTCCAGGATCAATTCCCGCTCCTCGGTCAGGCGCAGGGCCTTCCGCAGCATGCGTTCCAGGCGCAGGGCCATGCTGGGCCGCGAGCGCACCCAGCCCAAGCCCCGGCACATGGGGCACGGTTCGCACAGGGTGCGCAGCAGGCTGCCCCGGACGCGTTTGCGGGTCATCTCGATCAGACCCAGGTCGGTCAGCTGCCGCAGGCTGGTCTTGGCGCGGTCCCGCTGCAGGGACTGGGCCAGCTCGAGAAACACCCGTTCCTTGTGCTCCTCGATGCGCATGTCGATGAAATCCAGGACGATGATGCCCCCCAGATCCCGCAGCCGCAACTGCCGGGCGATCTCCTGGGCGGCCTCGAGGTTGGTCTTGAGAATCGTGTCATCCTGGCGCTTCTTGCCGATGTGGCGGCCGGTATTGACGTCCACCACCACCAGGGCCTCGGTTTCCTCCACCACCAGGTAGCCGCCGCATTTCAGCCAGACCTTGGGCCGCAGGGCCTTCTCGATCTCGACTTCCAAGTTGAGGGCTTCAAACAGAGGCAATTCGCCCTGGTGAATTTCCACCACGGGTTTCCAGGTGGATAAAAAAGATGTCAGCCAGGCCTTGAGGTTCTTGCTCTCCTCGCCGGCGTCAATGCGGATGCGGCGGTCGTCCTTGGTCAGGAGATCCCGCACCACCCGGTGGACCAGATCCGCTTCGGAGTACAGGACGACCGGCGCCCGGCTCTTTTTTTCCTTGACCTTGATCTGCTTCCATACCTTCAGGAGGTACTGGATGTCCGCCTTCAGCTCATCCTCGCTGGCGTTCTGGGCCGAGGTGCGGGCGATGGCGCCGAAACCCTTGGGGGTGATCCGGTCCAGGATCTGCTTCAAGCGCGAGCGTTCCTTCTCATCGGTGATGCGGTGGGAAATTCCGCTGTGCTGCGCCTTGGGGATCAGCACCAGCAGGCGGGCCGGCATGGAGATCTGCCCGGTCAGGCGCGGCCCCTTGGTGGAGATGGATTCCTTCTCCACCTGCACCAGGATCTCCTGTCCCTTGCTCAGCAGCTCCTGGATCGGTTTGCGGAACCCCCGGCCCCGGTCCTTGCCCGGCTCCGCACCGTCGGACACCACGTCCTCGATGTCCTCCTCCTGCTTGCGGGCCTGCTTGGCGTTCATATAGTCCTCGATGGTCAGGGCCTCGGTCAGAATGTCGCGGACATGCAGAAACCCGCTGCGCTCCAGGCCGATGTCGACGAACGCGGCCTGCAGGCCGGGCAGCACGGCCACGACGCGACCCTTGTAGATCCCGCCGACGATGGTGGTTTCCTGGTCGCGTTCGAAGTAAAACTCCGCCAGCCGGCCCGCCTCCAGGAAGCCGATGCGCGTTTCACCCTTGTCCCGGGCAATCAGCATCTCCCGCTCCTGGGAAGCCAGCGGCGTCAAGACCCGGTTTTCGCGGCGTCTTCGTTTTATGCGTTTCATGAATTTTTCCTCGTTCCTGTAAAAAGTATTTAAGCCGCACCAAGCGGCTTCGCAAACGTTCTCTTCCCCGGCGCTCCGCCGGCCAACGCGGCGGCGGGCCCTCAGGGGATGGTCAGGGATCCCTGATGCAGAAAACCCGAAACCGTCCGCGTCACCTGGCAGCGCCAGGGCGGGACCGAGTCCCGGCAGAGATGCTCCACCAGGGTTGATATTTTTCCGCCCCCCGGCAGGTTTTCATGCCAGATCCGCAGGGTGACGGCCGGAGACTCGGTGCAGGTCAGGCGCCGGACGGACGGGCGCAGGTTGACCGGCTGCGGCCCCTGCTTGGACCATTGTGCCGCCATGACCGTGTCGGCGTCCAGGAAAACCTGCACCCGGCGGGCCAGCTCCGCCCCCGCCTCCGCGGTCAGCGGCATTTCCACCTGGTACTCCCCGGCGTTGATCCGCTCCGCCAAGGAAGGCGCGCTCAAGGGGATCTCCCGCACGTTCTCGATGTTCAACCCCTCCGGCAGCGCGGCGTTGAAGTTCCGGGCCACGGCCTCGGGTTCCTGCCAGGCATCCAGCCCTAAGTCCAGCCACTCTCCGCAACCCAAATATCCCAGGGGCAGCGGCGGTCCGAAGGACAGGCCCGGTTGGGGATGAAACCCCTGGGAATAATGCAACGGCAGGTCCGCGCGCCGTGCGGCCCGGCGGAAGACGTTGACCATGTCCAGGTGTCCGACAAAGCGCATATCCCCGTTTTTCCGGTAGCGCAAACGGTAGCGCACGCTCTCCCGCACCGGGCCCGCCGGGCGCTGCGTGGCCCGCAGGAAATTCTGCAGGTCCCGGGCCGGGGCCGCGAGGCAGACCTCCGGATCCGCGGCGCCGCACTGCTGGCAGGGGCCTTCCCGGCGGCAATCCGGCGTGGTTTCCTCCCGGCGGCTGCGCTCCCGTTCCCGCAGCAGAAATTCCCGGCGGACGCCGAAATCCAGGTGTTCCCAAGGCAAGGGTTCCGAGGCCGGGCGCTCGCGCAGGGCATAGGCTTCCGGGTCGATCCCGGTCTCGGCAAAGGCCTGCTCCCAGACCGCGAAGCGGAAATGCTCCCCCCAGGAATCGAAGCGCGCGCCCAGTTCCCAGGCCCGGCGGATCGCGGGCCACAACCGGCGGTCGCCCCGGGCCAGGACCGCCTCTAAAAAAGCCCGGTTCAATTCATCGGCGTCCTGGGGTCCGAAACGGTAGTTCACGCCCCGGGGAAGGGCCGCCGACAGCCGCCGCAGGCGCTCGGCGGCCTCGGCCCGCGGCAGCTGCCCTTCCCACTGGAAAGGCGTGTGCGGTTTGGGCACGAACAGGTTGACGCTGAGGTGGATCCGGGGCGGGCGGCGCCCGTGGCCCGTGCGGCGCGCGACGGCCAGCATGCGCTTGACCAAGTCCGCGATCTCGAGCACGTCCGCCTCGGTCTCGGTGGGCAGCCCGATCATAAAGTAAAGCTTCACCAAGTCCCAGCCCTCGCGGAAAGCCTGCGCCAAGTTGTCCAGCAGCCCCTCGTCGGCCACCGCCTTGTTGATGACCCGGCGCAGGCGCGCGCTGCCGCATTCCGGCGCGAAGGTCAGGCCCGTCCGGCGCACGCTGCGGACCATTTCCGCCAGTTCGTGGCGGAAGGATTCGAGGCGCAGCGAGGGAAAAGACAGGGCCGTGCGCTGGGACTCGAGCTGGGCCCGCAGACGGCCCAGCAGCGGCAGCAGCCGGGAGTAATCCCCCGAGGACAGCGAGAACAGGGAGGCTTCCTCGTAGCCCGTGGCCGCCAGCTGGGCCAGAACGTGCCGCGCAACGCTCTCCGGGTCCCGTTCGCGCACCGGGCGGGTAATCATGCCGGCCTGGCAGAAACGGCAACCCCGCACGCAGCCCCGGAACAACTCGGTGGCGACGCGGTCGTGCGGCACGCTCAAAAAAGGCACCAATGGCCGCTGAGGCAGGTCGGGCGGCGCGGCCACCCGCCGGGCCACGACGGGCGGGGCGCCGTCCTCGGCCGCCAAGCCCCGGAAGCCGCCGGCGGCAAAGACGGCGCGGTAGCGGGCGGGAGCATAGACCCCGGGAATTCCGGACAGGGCGTGGATGCGCTCGGAACGGGGACGGGTGGCCACCTGCAGCTGGAGGCGGATCATTTCGGGCACCACGTCCTCGCCGTCGCCCAGGACCACGAGGTCCAGGCATTCGGCCAGCGGTTCGGGATTGGCCGCGCCCGGCCCTCCGGCCACCACCAGCGGATCCTCCTCACGCCGCTGCGCGGCGGCCAGGGCGACGCCGCCCAAGTCCAGCAGGTTGAGCACGTTGGAATAGGACAGTTCGTGCTGCAGGGTGATTCCCAGCCAGTGGAACTCCCGCAGGGGCGTGCCGGTTTCCAGGCTGCACAGGGGCAGGCCTTCGGCCCGCAGGATCTCTTCCAGGTCGGGCCAGGGGGCATACGCCCGCTCGGCATAAACCTCAGGCATCTGGTTGAGCCGCTCGTAAAGAATCTTGTAACCCGGATACGAAATGCCGATTTCGTAGACGTCCGGGAACGCCAGGACCATGCGGCAGGCCGCGGCGCGCGGGTCCTTGCGGATCTGGTTCCATTCCCCTCCGATATACCGGGCGGGCTTGACCACGCGCGGCAGGACGCTTTGCCGCAGGGTGCGGCCGCAATTCGCGCCCCGGCGGGGCGGCGGAGCCGGATCGGCTCCGCGGGGCCTGGCAGCCGGGGCCGGCAGGGAGTCCCGCGCGGGATCAGACGGCTGGGCGGATTCGGAGGCTTTCATTTCATGATCCGGCTGGACCAGATATTCATCAGCAGCCCCAGGATGCACAGGGTCGCCAGCAGGGAGGAGCCGCCGTAGGACACCAGGGGCAGGGTCATCCCCGTGGCCGGCAGGATGCCGGTCGCCACGCTCAGGTTGATGACCACCTGCGTGGCCACGATGGTGGTCAAACCCACGGCCAGCAGGCTCCCGCTCAAATCCCGCGCCAAGCGCGCGACCCGCAGGGCCTGCAGCAGCAGCACCACGAACAACAGCAGCAGGGCCAGGCTGCCGAGAAAACCCCATTCCTCCGCCAAGACCGAAAAAATGAAGTCCGTGTGGTGCTCGGGCACGAAGCGCAGTTGTCCCTGAGTGCCCTCCAGCCAGCCCTTGCCCAGGATCCTGCCGGAGCCGATGGCGATTTTGGACTGGATGACGTTGTAGCCGGCTCCGAGCGTGTCCGCCCGCGGATTGAGAAAAACCAGCAAGCGCTGGCGCTGATAATCCTTGAGCAGCAGCCACAGCACGGGCGAAAAAAGCAATCCGAAAACCACGATGCCCGCCAGCCGCCTGGGAGACACCCCGGACGCGTACAGCAGCATGAACAGCACGGCCATGAAGATCAGGGCCGTGCCCAGGTCCGGCTCCTTGAGGATGAGGGCCATGGGCAGTCCGGCCAGGAAAAAGGTGCCGAGCAGAACATCCCAGGACTGGAGGTGCTCCTCGTGGCTGGTTAAATATTTCACCAGGACCAGGACCGTGGTGATCTTGGCGAATTCCGACGGTTGAAAACTGAAAGGGCCGAGCGCCAGCCAGCGCCGCGAGCCCGCGATTTCCTCGCCGGCCGCCAGCAGGACGGCGAGCAGGATGATCATCAGCCAGTACAGCGGGTAGGCGTAGCGGTCGAGGATGACCTGGTAGTTGATGGAGGCGCAGAAGAAGAACCCGACCAGGCCGAGCGCCAGCCACAGCAACTGCCGCAGGTAGAGCGTGGACATGGCGGGGCTCGCGTGCGTGGCGGAATAAATCATCGCCACGCCCACCAGGCACAGCAGCAGGGCCGGCAGCAGGATGCTGTAATCGATGCCCTGGGCCAGGCGCGGCCGCACGTGGATCTTACTTCGTTTCCACCATTTCCCGGGATGGGACGCCAAAATAGGCCTCCAAGACTTGTCGGGCGATGGGGGCGGCTTCTCTGCCCCCCCCGCCGGCGTTTTCCAAATAGACGATCATGGCGATCTCCGGCTTGTCCGCGGGCGCATAGGCCAGGAAGGCGGCGTGGTCCTCCCCGTGGGGATTCTGGGCCGTGGCGGTCTTCCCCGCGACCCGGATCCCGCGCAGGGCCGCCTGGTGGCCGGTTCCGCGGCGGCTGCGGACGACGTCCGTCATGGCCTGCTGCAGGAGCTGCCAGTACTCGGGCGCGGCGTTGATCCGGTACATGACTTCCGGTTTCACTTCGTGAATGAGCGTGCCCGAGCCGGTGACCACGCGTTTCAGCAGGTGCGGCCGGTAAATCACCCCGTGGTTGGCCACGGCGCAGGCCATGCCGAGCATCTGCAGGGGCGTGGCCAACAGATAGCCCTGGCCGATGGACAACATGACCGTGTTGCCGGGAAACCAGGGCATGTTCTGGGTGCGTTCCTTCCACTGCGGACTGGGCACCAGACCCGACAGCTCGTTGGGCAGATCGATCCCGCTGGGATGGCCGAAGCCGAAAGCCTGGGCCCAGCGGCCCAGTTTTTCGACCTTGATCTTCAGGCCCACCTGGTAATAATAAATATCGCAGGATTCCACGATGGACCGCAGCGCGTTGACCTGCCCGTGCCCGGAATCCAGCCAGCAACGGTAGGGCCAGGTGGAAATCCAGAAAATGCCCTTGCAGGTGAAGGTCTGGCCGGGGGTGATGATGTCCTCCTGCAAGGCCGACAGCAGGGTCACGAGTTTGAACAGGGATCCCGGCGGGTACAATCCTTGGGTCGCCCGGTTGGTCAGGGGATGGTGCGGATTGGTCCGGAGCTTCTCCCATTCCTCCCGGCGGATGCCGCGCGCGAAGCGGTTGGCGTCAAAACCGGGCGAGGAGACCAATGCCAGGATTTCCCCGTTTTGGAGATTCTCCACCACCACCGCGCCGCGCCGCGTCCCCAGGATTTCCTCCACCCGGGTCTGCAGGCTCCGGTCCAGGGTCAGCACCAGGTTTTGCCCGATCCAGGGATCCTCGCGCCCCAAAATTCCCATCTGCCGCCCGAGCGCGTCCACCTCGATGTGCAGCCAGCCGTTTCGGCCCTTGAGATAGTGATCGTAGACTTTTTCGATTCCCGATTGCCCGACGATATCTCCCGCCTGGTACCCTTCCCGCAGGGCGAGTTCGTGTTCGGAGATCTCCCCCACGTAGCCGAGGACGTGAAAGGCCAGGGAGTCGAATTTGTACTGCCGCTGGGACTCGGTCAGGACCATGACGCCCGGCAGCTTCAAGCCGTGTTCCTCGATGCGCGCGGCCTGGATGCGGTCCAAGTTGCCCTTCAACCGCAGGGGTTCGAAATAGCGCAACCCCCGGCGGTTGAGTTTCTCCTTGATTTCCTCCACGCGCAGGCCCAGCAGATCCTGCAACAGCAGGAATTCCTGGTGCCGCACGGCCGGGTCCTCGGGCAGGGCGGCGGGGACCAGGGAAACGTTGAAGGAGGGGATGTTCCCGACCAGCAATTCCCCGTTGCGGTCGTAGATGAGCCCCCGCTGGGCCTTGATGGGGACGAGGCGCACCCGGTTCCGGGCCGACAGCACGCTGAGACGGTTGCCCTGAACCACCTGCAGGTAGGCCAGCCGCACCGCCACCACGCTTAAGGCCAAAAGCAGCAGCAGGCCCAGGTTCTTGATCCGGCGCTGGAACTCTTCCTCTTTGCGAAGGATGAATTGATCCCAGAGCATGAAAAGCGCGCTAACCCATCCGCCGGAAACGCAGGCGTGGTGTGTGGGGGGGGCCGCCCAGGATCAGGTGTTGATAGACGTCGTCCCCCGGAATGAGGCGGGCCAAGCCCGCAAACAGCGGCGGCCCCAGCAAGGCGTGATACAGGCTCATGACGGCCGCGCGGGAGAGCCATTGTCCCAGCTGGAACTCGGTGTTGAGCAGGGTGTTCATCCAGTAGAACATGAAAAACTGCTGGGCGCAGGTCAAGAGCACGACGATGAGAACCTGCGCGGAATAATTCTCCTTAAACAGTTTCGTGCGCAGCAGGCTGACGAGGTACGCCACCGCCACCAGGATCGAAGGGTTCAACCCCAGCGGGCCGCCTCCCGCCACGTCCTGGACCAGCCCTAAGGCGAAGGCGAACCACAGCCCCAGGGTGGTCCGGCGCTGCAGCGCCAAGAAGACCACGAACAGGAAAACCACGTCCGGCGCGCCGCCGCAGCAGGCGACCACGGGTGAAAGCGTGGTCTGCAGCACGACGGCCAGGATCCCGAACATCACGATCCACACTCTGTCCAAGCGTTATTCCTCCGGCTCCAGGATCAAGACCCGGTCCAAGGTGTTGAATTCGACCCTGGGCTTGAGATGAATTTCCAGCATCAGGTCGTTCTCCCGCGGAGCCACGCCGGCGACCTCGCCCACGGGAATTCCGCTGGGAAAGATGGTGCTGATGCTGGAGGTGACGACGGGGTCCCCCGCCCGCACGTCGTCCTCCCCGGTCACGTGCAGCAGAGCCAGGCTGCGGCTGCCGTTGCCCTTCACCGTTCCCGGCACGCGGGAGCGTTCGTCCTCGGCGGCCACGGAGCTCTGCGGATCGGGCAGCAGCATCACGGTCGCGGAGTAGAAATTCACCTCGCTGATGCGCCCGGCCACGCCGAGGGGGGTGATCACGCCGGCGCCGGCGCGCACCCCGTCGGAGTAGCCGCGGTTGACCCGGACGCGCTCCAGCCAGCTGGCGGGATCCCGGGCGATGACCTCGGCGGGAATGAACTTCCAGCGGGTTTTTTGCTTGTACCCCAGTTGCTGGCGCAGGGCCGCGTTTTCCGCCGCGCCCTCCTTCAGCCGCAGAATCTCCAGGCGCAGCCTTTCGACCTGGTTCTTGAGGGCGGTGTTTTCCGAGCGCAGGGTGCCGAGGGAGGTCAGCAGGGACACGGTATGACGGGCGCGGTGGATCGCGGCCGTGGAGAGCTTCTGCAGGGGCAGGAGAACCAAGGCCACCCCTTGGCGGATACCCGTGGTAAAAATATCCGGCTGGCGTTGCGCGACCAGCAGGCCCAGGGAAATCAGAATCAGCAGCGAGAACGCGATTTCCTTGCGCCACTTCCAAAAAAACTCTGGCAAAGCGGCCTCCTTAAAGAAACCCGGAGGACAAGAACGCCGGAAGGCGGCAGGTCAGTCTTTTTCACCCACCACGATTTTTTTCAGCACTCCAATGCTCTCATCCAGAACCTTGCCGGAACCCATCACCACGCAGGTGGTGGGATCCTCCGCCACGTTGACCGGCACTCCGGTCGCCTCCCGCAGACGAATATCCAGCCCGCGCAACAGGGACGTCCCGCCGGCCATGATGATGCCCCGGTCCACAATGTCCGCCGCCAGTTCGGGCGGCGTGCGCTCCAGGGTCATCTTGATCGTCTCCACGATGGCGGAAATCGGTTCTTCCAGCGATCCCCGGATTTCTTCCGAGGTAATCTCCAGGGTCTTGGGCAGACCCGTCACCAGGTCCCGTCCCTTGACCTCCATTTCCATTTCCTGCTTGAGCGGAAACGCCGAACCCATCTTGATTTTCACGTCCTCGGCCGTCCGCTCGCCGATCAGAACGTTGTAGGCGCGTTTGATGTAATTGATGATGGATTCGTCGAGTTCATCGCCGCCCACGCGCAGCGAGCGCCCGTACACGATGCCGCCCAGGGAGATCACCGCCACCTCCGTGGTCCCGCCGCCGATGTCGACGATCATGTTGCCGGACGGCTCGTCGATCGGCAGGCCGGCGCCGATGGCCGCCGCCATCGGCTCCTCGATCAGGTACACCTCCCGCGCGCCCGCCTGTTCGGCGGAATCGCGCACGGCGCGTTTCTCCACCTCCGTCACGCCGGAGGGAATACAGATGATGATGCGCGGTTTGACCATGGACTTGCGGTTGTGCACCTTGGTGATGAAATGCCGCAACATGCGCTCCGTGATTTCAAAATCCGCGATGACGCCGTCGCGCATGGGCCGGATGGCCACGATGTTGCCCGGCGTCCGCCCGAGCATGGCCTTGGCTTCGTTGCCCACGGCCAGCACGTTGTCCGTGCCCTTTTGCACCGCCACAATCGAAGGCTCGCGCAGCACGATCCCCTCGCCTTTCACGTAGACCAGGGTGCTGGCGGTGCCCAAATCAATAGCCATATCGTTGGAAAACAATCCCATTAAAAAGTCAAAAATCATTTGGGTTTCCTTTGTTTGGCGGAATGAGACGGCCTGGAGGCCCTGGTCTTCCCGGGTCGTCGGACCCGGGTCGCGGCGACGGCGCTCCCTCTTCCTTTTACAGGCAAGGGGGAGGCCATGGCCGCCGGAGTCATGGTTTCTGGCTCTGGCGCCGGCGTCGGAGCGTTCGCGGCGGTTTCAGCTGCTTTTCCGGGCCTGCGAAAAGTCAACAAATCCCCGATGTCCAGGTCCGCCCATTCCGCCAAAGCCATGGCCACCACCATGAAAAGCACGAGCACTACGATAAAAACGCCAATAAATAGTGCCATTTTCCCGTTCCTTAGAAAAATTTTGGCAATTATACCATCGCCTCCTGGGCGTCGCAATATAATTCTTTCTCCCTTTCCGTCCTCTTGGCCGGTGGTGTAAAACTCATATTTTATGGCCATAAAATTCCATCCTCCCGCCCGTGCCGGACCGCGCCGCACGGACTTCGGAAACGCCCGCACGCCGGACCCGGATCACACTCGGATCGGGCCATAAAAATAGCTTGCAGCGCGGAAATCATTGTATTTATAATATCCTCTCTTCGGAACGGTCGAATTCCTGGCGAAAGGAAGTTGATAATCGCTTATGATGAATGCCATGCGGAAAAAAATGAAAATCATCCTCTGGATCGTGGTGGCGGCCTTCCTGGGCACCATCTTTTTTGTCTGGGGGATGAACTTGGGCCGCCGCAAGGATTATGTAAGCCAACAGTCGGCGGCCGTGGTCGACGGCCGGTCGATTTCCAACATGGACTTCGACCGTCTCTGGACCCAAAAATCCCAGCAACTGTACGGCCAGGAAGAGGAACCCTCTTCCGAGCAGGTCCAACGCCTGCGCACCGATCTGATCAACGAGTTGATCGGCCAGGAATTGCTCCAGGCGCAATTCGAAAAACTCGGGCTGAAGATTTATCCGGAGGAGGTCGCCGCCCGGATTGCCGCCATACCCGCCTTCCAGCAGGACGGCAAATTCTCGCAGGAAAAGTATATTCGCCTCCTGCAATACAACCGCATGGAACCCGCCGAATTCGAAAGCGACCAGGCCCGGACCCTGGAAATCCTGAAGATGGACCGTCTCCTGCGGGACGCCATGGTCCTGCCCGAAGAGCGGGTGCGGGCCTATTTCCTGGCGCGCCGCCGTGAAGTGAAACTGGCGTTGGTCAATTTCAGGTGGCAGGACCGGATCAGAAATATCCGCATCCCCGAGGAAGCCCAGCGCCGCTATTACCAGGAAAACCGCCAGAAATTTTACCAGCCCGCGCAGGTGAGAGCCTCGCACATTCTGATCCGGACGAATCCCCAGGCTTCGGAGGAGGACAAGCTCACGGCCAAGCTGAAACTCGACAATATCCGGGAGGAACTCAAACAGGGCGCGAATTTCGCCCAACTGGCCGAAAAATATTCCGAGGATCCGGGCAGCGCGAAAAACGGCGGCGATTTGGGATACTTCACCGCCGAAGACATGGTCCCGGCCTTTTCCAAGGCGGCCTTCGCCCTGAAGGTTGGCGAAGTCTCACCGCCCGTGGAAACCTCTTTTGGTTATCATCTCATCCAGGTCACGGGGCGGCGGGAGGAGAAAAAGCCGGCTTTCGCGGAAGTGGCATCCGAAATCGAGAAAACCCTGCAGGAACGGGAAGCGCGCCGCAACACCAATGAGGACGCCGTTGCTTTCCTCGCCCGGATCAAGAACACGGGGGATTTGGTGCAGGCCGCCTCGGCCGCCGGCCGGAAGGTGACCACCAGCGGCTGGATCACGCTGGACAGCAGCCTGCCGCAGGTGAAAGATTCCCGGCGGTTCCTGGACCGCGCCTTCGATCTGCCCCTGCACCAGCCCCGCGCCATCACCGGCCTTGACGACGAAATCGCCTTTGTGGAGATCCTGGCTGAAAAATACCGTCCCTTCCGGGAGGAAGCCTACCAGCGGCAGCGCGATGAACTGGTGGAAAGGCTCCGGCGCCAGCAGGGGGACGAGCTGTCGACCGCCTGGCTGCAAACGGCCGAGAAAAAAGCCGACATTATCAATAATATCGCCAAGGAACAGGCCGAGGGCGTGACTACAACCGCCCGCGAAAACCCATAGCACCCTTCCCGCACCCGGACGCGTCACTGCCGGCGCGGGTTCCCTGATGCGCGGGCGCAGCCATTGGCTCATCCCTTTCCGGCTCCCCGTTGCCGGGCCCGCCACTCGCTTGGTTTCACAAACACACCGAGAAAGATACGCCGGTCAGCCCGGGACCGGGGCAGCCGGTTCCTGCGCCGCGGAGTCTCTTTTAGTCCAGTAATCCAGGGCGCAGTTCCGGAACCCCGGAATCCGTTCCCGTGAAATTATCTCCCTGATCCTGTGGTTTTCCCTCCGGTCGCCGATCCCCGCCGCCTTGACCCGGGCGGGAGGAGGCGAGGGACTTAAGGCTGGGCGGCGGGTTGGCTGGCGGCGAGATGCATCTGCAGGCCGACGAAATCTTCGTTCAACTGAAAAAAAATCCTGACCGGTTCCTGGGTGGGACGTTCAAAGAACACCATGCCGGTATAAACCGCCTCCGGCGCCACGTCCCGGGGCCAGAGGTAATTCCGCCCCAGCAGCCCGATTTCCTCCACGAGGCGCTTTGCTTCCGGAACCGCGTCCGGCGAGGAAGCCGGAGTGCCTAAAAGCCAGTTTTCCAGCCGCGTGCGCCATCCCAGGGGGAGCCCCTGGTTGAGATACTGGGTAAGCAGGCCGTAGGCGGTGACGATTTTCTGCTGGGGGTAGTCGGCGCGGATTTCACCGAGGAGCAGGTCCATTTCCCGGACGTGCTGCGGCAACAGGGCGCGCAGCCGGTCCAGCTTCTCCGAAACGATGTCGTCGGGTGATATGGGCCGCAGGCGCCTGCGTTCGGAATCGAGCAATTGCACGAAATTCTCGGAAATGTTGATCGCGGAAACCTGCGAGTGGTTTTCAACCCGGACCATGACCACGGCCGGATCCTGGCTGTCGTCCAGTTCCGCATGCACGCCCAGGGAGCCGATTTGGGCTGAGGCTTCCCAGAGCGCGGCGGGGACGCCCCGCGCCAGACACAGCGTCAGCATCGCGATCAGGAGGCATCTGGGCATCGCAATCCCCTATTCTGGAAAAATTCCGAGCCGGGACAATTGGGCGCCGATGCTTCCCAGGGGCAGGCCCACCACGTTGAAGTAGCAGCCGCCGATCCGCGTGACGAAGGCCCCGGCGCGCCCTTGGATCCCGTAGCCGCCGGCCTTGCCGCGCCACTCGCCGCTGGCAAGATACCGTTTCTGTTCCGCAGCGGTGACGGGGCGGAGGGTCACGCGGGTTCTTTCCAGCCACGTGATTTTCCGCCCGTCCGGAACGTGCTGCAACACCACCGCCGTCAGCACCTGGTGTTGACGGCCGGCCAGGGCCCGGAGCATGCGGGCGGCCTCCCGGGCCGTGCCGGGCTTTCCAAACGCGCGTCCCGGCGAGGCGAGCACCAGCGTGTCCGCGGCCAGGATCCAAGCCGGAAATCTCGCGCGCCCGGCCGCTCTCCGCGCCTTGGCCTGGGCAGCGGCCGCGGCAAAACGCGCCGCGTCACCGCGCGGCCGGCCTTCCCGCAGGTGCGCCGGGTCGACCCGGAAACGGTAACCGGCCTGCCGCAGCAACCTCCGCCGCCGGGGCGAAGCGGAGGCCAGGATCAGCCGGGGCCGGCCTGGGACTGCAACCGTTCTGCGTCTGGACATCAGCGGGGCGAGGCCTTCAAGGACGTGGCGAGCAGGCGGGCTTGGGTCCGGGGTTCAGCGCAGCACGCGCCGCACCCCGACGAAGCGGTCCCGCCAATATCGGTCGTTGGCATTCGAGATTTTGACCCCATCGCCCCTGCCGGGTGCATGAATGAACAACCCCTTGCCTAAATAAATGCCGACGTGGGAGGGACCGCTCCGGTCCGTGCTGAAAAAAACCAGGTCGGACGGCGACTCGTTTCCCAGTGAGACCGGCCGCGTCCGTTGGTACTGTCTCAGGCTGGTTCTGGGCAGGGATATTCCGGCGGCGCGGCGGTATACGTACTGCACCAGCCCCGAGCAATCAAAGCCCCGCGGCGTGGTGCCGCCGTAGCGGTACGACACGCCCAGCTGGGAACGCGCCTCGGCGACCACCCGTTGGGCCAGTTGCGGATCCGGCGGCGTCTGCAGGCCCGCGCAACCGGCCAAGATCACCGCCGCCAGGGCGCCTGCGGCCCGAAAGAGTCCGCGAGCGCCGTTGCAAAACCCCCTGCGCACGCTACAGCGTCAGCTGGACTTCGGGCAGATCCTGGAGCGCCGTCTGCAGCTTTTTTTCGTCCAGCGACACGTCCTGCAGCTTGCCGGACAAGTAGTTGTCGTAAGCGGCCAAGTCGAAATGCCCGTGGCCCGAGAAATTGAAGACGATGGTCTCCGCCTTGCCTTCGGTCTTGCAGCGCAGGGCGTGGTTGATCGCCGACCGGATGGCGTGCGAGGTTTCGGGCGCCGGAATGATGCCCTCCGTGCGGGCGAATTGAAGCGCCGCCTCGAAACAGGGCTTCTGGTCGTAGGCCTCCGCCTCGATTTGCTTGTCCTCCACCAGCAGGGACAGCAAGGGCGCGTCCCCGTGGTAGCGCAGCCCGCCCGCGTGGATGGACTCCGGCACGAACGTGTGGCCGAGCGTGAACATTTTGGCGATGGGGCCGATTTTCACCCCGTCGCCGTAGTCCCAGGCGTATTTTCCCCGCGTAAGCGTCGGGCAGGCCGTCGGCTCGACCGCCACGTAGCGGGTATGCGGATGCTTCCCGGTCAGGCGGTCGTGCAGGAAGGGAAAGGCGAACCCACAATAATTGCTGCCCCCGCCCACGCAACCGATGACCACGTCCGGGTAGACGCCGGCCATTTCCAGCTGGCGCTTGGTTTCCAGTCCGACGACGGTTTGATGCAGGATCACGTGGTTCAGCACGCTGCCCAGCGAGTAATGCGTGTCCTCGCGGGTCATCGCGTCCTCCACGGCCTCGGAAATGGCCACCCCCAGGGTGCCGGGATGGTCCGGCCGTGCGGCCAGGATGGTTCGTCCCGCCTGCGTGCGGTTGGAGGGCGAGGGATGGACGGACGCGCCCCAGGTCTCCATCATGATCCGCCGGTAGGGTTTTTGTTCATAGCTGCATTTCACCATGTAGACCACGCACTCGAGCCCGAAAAATTGGCAGGCCATCGACAGGGCCGAGCCCCATTGGCCCGCGCCGGTTTCGGTGGTGATCCGCTTGATGCCCTGCTGGCGGTTGTAATAGGCTTGGGCAATGGCCGTATTGGGCTTATGCGAGCCCGCTGCGGAAACGCTTTCGTTTTTGTAGTAAATTTTGGCGGGCGTGTCCAAGGCCTTTTCCAGGCGCTTGGCCCGATGCAGAGGCGTGGGCCGCCACATCCGGTAGATTTCCTGCAGCTCTTCGGGGATATCAATCCAGCGTTCCTGGCTGACTTCCTGTTTCAGCAGTTCCTCGGCGAACAGGGGCGCCAGATCCGCCGGGCTGCAGATTTGCTTGGTCACCGGGTGCAGCGGCGGCGGACAGGGCTTGGACAGGTCCGCCTGGATGTTGTACCACTTCCTGGGCAATTCCGATTCGGGCAACACAAAACGCGTCTGGTTCTTCATGCTTCCTCCTTGTCGGGTTCAGTGCGTTCGGGCGGGGTGGCGGACAAGGCCGACTGGATCAGGCCGTTGAGCATGGCCTCCACGCTGCGGTCCGCCGCCAGGAAATATATTTCGCGCAAGGCCGTTTCCTGCAGGCAGTGCTCGATCAGAGTCAGGAAGGTCGCCTCCACGGCGGCGGCCAGGGAAAACCGGCCCACGTCGGCCCCCACGGGGGGGATGGCGACGCTCCGGCAGTTGTTGCGGGAGGCCAGCTCCAAGGCGGCGGTGACCGCCTGATGCACCTTGCGCACGTCGGTCATCATGTCCTGGCCCCAGGCGGCCGCGTGAATGATCATCCGGCAGTTCAAGCGCCCGGGCGCGGTGGCCGCGGCTTCGCCCACGGCAATCGGGCCGAGATTGATGGCTTCCCGCTCCAAGGCCTCGCCGCCCTGCCGCTTCAACAATTCCGAAAAACCCGAGGAAAACCACAGGTAATTATTGGTGGGGTGGATCAGGGCATCGACCTCCTGGAAGGCCAATTCCCCCGAAGCCACGAAGATCCGCGTTCGATTCACCAGCAGGTCCATGCCGACTCCGCCTTGCGTTTGCGAGATTTTAACACAAGCGCCAAAAAGGATGCAATTAGTTTTTGCCCCGCGGGCCCCCGGTTGCGTATAATGCCAGTATTCGCGCCGTGGTCCCGGTCCGCGGGCCATCCCGCTCTCAAGACCGGGCATGATCCCTAAGAAGGTCGCGGGCCGCCGCGGCCGGGAAAGGAACCATGCCGAAACGCCAGGATTCATTTTCCGAACTCGTTGCACTCATGCGCCGCCTGCGGGCTCCCGGCGGCTGCCCCTGGGACCGCAAACAGACGCACACCAGCCTGCGGCCTTTTCTTCTGGAAGAAACCCACGAGGTTCTGGAGGCGATTGAATCCCGCAATGCGTCCAAGCTGCAGGACGAGCTGGGCGACCTGCTGTTCCAAATTATTTTCCACGCCCAGCTGGCCGCCGAGGCCGGACGCTTCGACGTTTACGACGTGGTCCGGGGCTGCCTGCGGAAAATGAAGCGGCGCCATCCGCATGTTTTCGGCGGTTCCCGCCTGCGGACCTCCCGCCAGGTGCTGGAAAACTGGGAAGAGATCAAAAAAAGAGAGCGCCGCGGCTCGGGCCATTCCCTGCTGGCCGGGGTTCCCCGCACGCTGCCGGCGCTGCTGCGCGCCCACCGGGTTCAATCCAAGGCCGCGCGGGTGGGATTCACCTGGGCCCGCATCGATGAAGCGCAGGCCAAGGCGGCCGAAGAACTCCAAGAACTACAGGCCGCGCTGGTGTCCCGGCGGCCGGCCCGCATCACGGAGGAGCTGGGAGACGTGTTTTTCGCGCTGGTGAATCTGGCCCGGTTCGCGGGCGCCAATCCCGAGGACGCCCTGCACCAAGCCGTCGGAAAATTCATCCGCCGTTTTGCGCGGGTGGAGGGCAGGGCGCGCCTGCAAAAACGCCCCTTGGCCGCCTACAGCACGCAGGAACTGGAGGCGCTCTGGAACCGCGCCAAGGCGGGCGGGCGCCTTACTCCGGCAGGGACGGTTCGCCGGCGGCCCGGTAGATCTCGTCCCCGTGGTAAAACACCCGCTGGATGGAAAAGTCCGGGCCGGCCAACACCAGGTCGGCGCGCCCGCCGGCGCTGATTTTTCCGAAGTTCCTCAAGCCCATGAATTTCGCGGGATTGAGGGCGGCCACGCGGGAGGCGTCCCACACCGAGAATCCCGGCAGAGCCGCGATCGTGATCATGGCCATCCATAACGGGTGCACTCCGCCGGCCAATCCCCCCGCGGCGTTGCGCGCCGTCCCGTCCCGGACCTCGAGGGTTTCGCCCCCGGACCCGGAACGCGACCCCTCCGGCAGGCCCGCGACCCAGCGGCAGTCCGAAACCGCCACCACGTCCCCCTGTTTGCCCCGCAGAAACAAGCTCAACGTCTCCGGCGCGAGATGGTAGCCGTCGGCGATCACTTCGACCGTCAGGCGCGCGTCCCCCAGTCCCACGCCCACCAGGCCGGATTCCCGCTGGTGGAAAGGACGCATGGCGTTTCCCAGGTGGGTGACCAGGCGCGCGCCCCAGTCGGCGCCCGCTTTGGCCTGCCCGGCGTCCGCCAGGGAATGGCCGAGGGCCACGGTTACGCCCGCGGCCGTCAACCGGCGGATGACCGCTTCCGCGCCGGGCATCTCCGGCGCCACCGTGACCGTCCGCAGTTCGTCGCCCCCGGCCCGGAGGATCTGTTCCACGGCGGCGGCGCTGGGCGCCTGGATGCATTCCGCAGGAATGGCGCCGCGCGCTTCCGGATTGAGGAAGGGGCCTTCCAAATGCAGGCCCAGCAGGTGCAGGGAGGCCTGGGGCCGGGCCCGTTTCACCAGTTCGGCCATGTGCGCGAGTTCTTCCGGACCGCGGTACAGCACCGTGAGCATCCAGGCCGTGGTGCCGTGGGAGGCGTGATAGTAGGCCGCGGCCAGCAACCCGCCGAGGGTCTGGGGATCGACGCCCCCGCCGCCGTGGCTGTGCAGGTCGATCAGGCCGGGAAAAACCAGGTAGCGTGACGAGCCCACGAAATTCTGGCTGCTGATGCGTTTGGCCGCGGTGGAAGGCAGAATGCTTTCGATTTTTTTGCCGGAAAGGACGACCAGCTTGTCTTCCAGGGGACGGCCCCCGGTCGCGACGGCGCGGGCGCGGATCACCAGTCGTTTCATGAAATCACCTTTCCAGAATCACGGTCGCGGCCGCGTAATCCCGGCTGTGCGAGAGCGAAAGCCAGATCCGCCTGACCCGGATGTCCCGGGCCAGCCGCTCGGCCTTGCCGGTCAGGTGGAGGAGCGGTTGCCCGGAGGGTTTGCGCACGATCTCCACCTCGGTCCAGCGCAGGCCCTTGGACCAGCCCGTGCCCAGCGCCTTGAAGAACGCTTCCTTGGCGCAGAAGCGGCCGCAGAAATGCTGGCCGGAATTTTTTTGGCGCCGGCAATACGCGATTTCGCGGTCCGTGAAAGTCCGGCGCAAAAAACTCCCGCCGCGGCGTTTCATGGCCCGACTGATTCTCTGAATTTCCTGGATATCGATCCCCACACCGAGTACCATGGCCGGTCTCTTCCACTTTCCGCGCTTTCCGCGCCTACCATGATAAACCCGCGCCCCGAACGGCGCAAGCCGGATCGCTCCCGCAGAGCCGTGAGACTATGAGGCAGCGGGCGGCACGCGAACGGCTTTCCGCTTGCATTCCGGCGCGCACCTGCGTATAGTATTTACACTTTTACCCGCTAAATCAAGCGTTTTAGCGATGGTGCCCCCGCGCCGGGGAAATCCGGAGTTTTTCCACTCATGACTCAACGCGCTCGATCCAATACCGTCCTTGCCGGGAAAGAAGGTAAAAAATTCGCGCCCGTGCAGGTCCCGGCCGGGCGGGAGAATGCCGCCCTTCCCCGGCCTTGGGTAACCGCACACCGGGGCAGTTCCCGGGTTGCGCCCGAAAATTCCCTGCCGGCGATTCTTCAGGCCGTCTCCGCCGGGGCCGATTTCGTGGAAATCGACCTCCGCCGGAGCGCGGACGGCGTAGTGGTTCTATTTCATGACGAGACCCTTGCGCGGATCGCGGGCCGGCCCCAGCGGGTCGAGGATCTTCCCTTTTCCGAACTGGCGCGCCTCGATGCCGGCGCCTGGTTTTCCCCGCGTTTTCGCGGTTTGAACATTCCGACGTTATCCACCGTGCTGGCGGCCTGCCGGGGAAAAATCAGCCTGCATCTCGAACTCAAAGGGCCCGCGTTCAACCCGGCTTTCCTTGCGGACGTCCTGGAATTGCTCGAACGCGAAACCTGCCTGCGGAACTGCGTCGTGGCCTCCGGCCGGGTCGCCGATGTGTCCGCGTTACGGCGGCTGCAGCCGGCGCTGAAGGTGGGTCTGGTGCTGGAAAAACCGGTCCTGGATTTACAAGCCATGCCGTTGGATTTCGTCAGCCTGCGCAAGGATGCGGTCAACCCCGTCCTGGTGCGGGACCTGCACCGCCGCGGTCTGGATTTGCATGTCTGGACGGTCAATGATCCGGAAGAGATGAAGCGTTTTCTCCGGATGGGCGTGGACAGCATCATTACGGACCGCCCCGAGGCTTTGGTCCCTCTGCGGGCAGGGATGCGCGCAGGGGCGGGAAACGGAAACACGGCCTGATTTCGGCCCGCAAGCCTGACCGCCCCCGAACCCTAAAGCCTCATTGAAAGGCACTCGTCCCGCGCGGACGGGAGTTCGGCGGCCGGGGCAGCCGTAAAGCGGGGGCCTGTATGCAAACCGACGCCAGCGTTTACATCCTCACCGGCATCCTGTTGGGACTGGGCGCGGGGTTCACTCCGGGGCCGTTACTCGTGCTGGTGATCGCCGAAACTCTCAAGCACGGCAAACGTGCCGGCCTGCAGGTTTCCGTGACCCCTTTGCTCACGGATTTGCCGATCATCCTGCTCTCGACCTGGCTGCTCACCCGCGTCGCCGCGACCCCGGCGATCCTGGGAGTCCTGACGCTGGCGGGCGCCGCCTTTCTTCTCTACCTGGGCTGGGACAGCCTGCGTTTCTCGGGAGCCAGCGGTCCCGCACCCGCCACCGCCGGCTCCCCCTTGAGCAAGGGCCTGGCCGTGAATATCCTCAATCCCCACCCCTACCTCTTCTGGATCACGCTCGGCGGCCCGACTGTGCTGGCCGCCGCCCGCCTGGGCGTCATGCCCCCGATCCTGTTTGTTGCGGTCTTTTACACATGCTTGGTAGGCGCAAAAATATTCCTGACCTTGGCCTTGGACCTCACCCGGCCCTTCCTATCCAGCCGGCCCTATGTGTACGGCGTGCGCCTGATCGGCGCGGCCTATTTAATCCTGGCATTGTTTTTCATTCGGGGTGGGCTGGCACGCCTCGGCACGCCGTAAGGCGGGTCTCGCTCCGCGAGGCGCCGGAGTCATTCCAAGTCGCTCTGGCAGGATCCGCGCCGGGCCCGTTGGCCAGGATCGGCGGGAGCAGGAAGCCGAGGGCACGGCCTGGCCCGATCAGGTGAAAATAATCTGGGCTCCCTTGGATTTCTCATAAAAATCGCCGATGGTGATGATGGCCTCGACCTGGGGACAGAAGTTTTCCTTCTTCAGCCCGAACATGTCCACCGTGGCCTTGCAGGCATACAGACGGGTGCCGGCGTCGTGGACCATTTCGATGAATTCCGGGACGGGGGGAATGTCCAGTTTCGCCATGGTCTTCTTCATCCCGGCGGTGGCCAGGGCCGACATGCCGGGCAAGGCTCCGAGCCAGGTGGGCAGATGCAGGCCGGGATTCCCGACGGTGGCCAGCTTGATGTTTCCCATCCGGCGCCGGACGATGGCATCCAGGCCAAAAAAGGTGAAGAACAGATTCGCCTCGATGCCTTCCATGCGCGCGCCGTTGGCCATGATCAGCCCGGGATAGATTCCTTCCAGGGATCCCCGGGAGATGATGATCGAGACTTTGGTGACGGCTTCTTCGGACATGGCGGCCTCCCTATACGCAGCCCTGCGGCTTGGGCACGCCGGCGATCTTGGCGGCCTTTTTCCCCGGTCCGCCCGGGAACAGGGCGTAAAGTTCTTTGGTTCCGATCCCGCTCAATTTGCTGATCCGGCGAAGGTTCGGAGAAGCACCCTTCTCCTCCCAGTCGCGGCGCATGAATTCAATGACCTGCCAATGCGGGACGGTTAATTCCTGGATCCCTTCCTCCCGGGCGAGTTCCCGGGCAAGCTCGCGGGTCCAGAGCCGGGGTTGGGTCAAGTAGCCTTGATCGTCCACTTCCACGGTCACACCGGCCAAGGTTTTCTCTGGCATGACGTCCTCCTTTTATGATTCGGACTCCGCCTGGGGTGCGCAGGCGAGGCTCCCCAGGTCCTTGCCGGCCCGGCTCATCCGGGCCCCGATGCCCGGCAGGGGCCGGGCCTTGAGCAACAGATTCCAGTAGATCCATTTGAAAGCCAATTTCCCCCAATGATTCAGGCGGCTTTCCTGCAACAGGGACAGGGGTCCCAAGACCGGCAGGGGAAACTTCCCGCGCACGGGTTCCACTTCGTAATTGAAATCAATCAGCACCGCACGCTGGTAACCGGTCTCGATGAAGCAGTTGGCGTGGCCGTCGTAACCGGGGGTCAGTTCCCGGCCGTGGATATACCGCAGCAGGTTTTCCGTCAAGATCTCCGCCTGAAAATGGGCCACGGACCCGGCCTTGGACATGGGCACGTCCGTGGCGTCGCCGACCACGAAGATGTTTGGCCTCGCCAGGGATTGCAGGGTATGCCGGTCGGTGGGAACGAAGTTGAGTTCATCCCCCAAGCCCGAGCGGGCGATCACCGGGTCGCCCATGTTGGTCGGAACCGTAACCAGCAGGTCATAGGGAACCTCCCGCCCCTCGTAGGAGACAAGTTTACGGGCGTCCGGGTCCACGCGTTCGAGGTTGAAATCCGGGATCATGGTGATTTTTTTCCGGTCCAGCAGGTACCCCAGCACGGTCGAACAGTTTTGCCGCGTGAAGGCGCCCGCTAAGGGCGTGACATACGTGATGTGGGTTGGAGCGCGCACCCCCCGGCGCGTTAACCACCAATCCGCCAGGAAACTGAATTCCAAGGGCGCCACCGGGCATTTAATGGGCATCTCGGTGATGTGAACCACCAACTCGCCTCCCCGCCACTGCTGCAGGGCCTGATGCAGGCCCAAGGCGCCCTCCGGGGTGTAAAAATCAAAAATATTCCTGTGCCAACCGTCCCCCAGCAGGCCGGGGTTTTCCGCGGGAGCCGTCTTGGCGCCCGTGGCGATCACCAGCACATCGTAGGCAAGCGTTTCCCCGCCGGCCAGTTGGACGCGGTTTTGCCCCGCCTCGATCTTCTCGATACCTGCCAGCTTGAATTCCACGCCCTTCGGGATCAAATCGGCCTTGCGTCGGACGACGTCTTTTTCGCGGTACAGGCCGAAAGGAATGAACAGGAACCCGGGCTGGTAGTAGTGCGTGGGGTTCTCGTCCACGAGGGTGATGGACCACCGGCGGCGGTCGAGTCTGCGCTGCAGGCGGGCGGCCATGATCGTGCCGCCCGTGCCGGCGCCCAAGATGACGACTTTTTTCATCGTGCCGTTCCTCCGTTTCCGCTGGCCGTGTCCTCCGCGGGCTGAGCGACGGCGTTTTACCTGCTCAGGGAGGACAAATTTCCCGCGAAATCATGCAAGCGGGTTCGCGATAATTTTTCCAGAACTTCCTTTTCCCGGCCCCGGATGAATTCACCCAGGGCGCAATTTCCATCGCAGACCGGGTTGCCCAGCAGACACTGCGTCAGGACCAGGGGGCCCTCCATGGTTTCATACAGGGCCCGCAGCGTGATCTTCTTGGGCGATTGCCCCAGGCGGAATCCGCCGTTGGGCCCGCGCTTTCCCCGCACCCATCCGGTCTGCTCCAGACGCTGCATGACCTTGGCCAGATGGGCCTCTGACACCCCCAGCTTTTTGGCCATGGTCCGGGTCGTCACCCGCCGTTCACCCAGATTTGCCAAATAGGCCATGGCGTGAAAGGCCAGCGCTACGGCATCCGAGATGTGCAGAATTTTGGCCATCACACCCTCCGGCTATTTATGTTATTATAGTACTACAATACCTTTATTATGGCAAGAAAAAAAGGCCCGCCTTCCGCCGGCTTAAGTGGATTTCCCCCCCGTGAGCAAGCCGGAATAGACCTGAATATGATTGCGGCACATGAGTTCCTTGGAGAAATGATCCACCGCCACGGAGCGTCCCGTGCTTCCCAGCCTTTCCCGCAGGGCGTCGTCGGACAGGATCTGATTGAGTCGGCCGGCCAGGCTCTCGTGGTCCCGCCCCGGAATCACGTACCCGCAGATGCCGTCCCGGATCACCTCCGGCATTCCGCCCATGTTGCTGACCACCATGGGACGTGCCATCCCGATGGCTTCCAACAGCGTGAGTCCGAAGGGTTCGGAGGCGGTGGAAGGATAGACCGCCACCTGGCAGGCGGCGTAGAGCTGGGGCATTTCCTCGATGCGGAAACTGTCGATGAGGATGTTTTTCTTCAGGCCGAAGTACTTGATCAGGTTCAGGATGTAGCTGATGTCCTTGTTTTGCGTGTGTCCCCAATCCACGATATTCTTGGCCCCCGCTAAGACCAGCATGGCGTCCCGGAAGCGCTCATGAATCAGGCGGAAGGCCTTGATCACCACGTCGCTGCCCTTTGCCAGCCCCAGCCGGGCCGGGTGGAAAATGATGCGCTTGTTTTTCAGTTCCGGAAAACGCTGCAAGAGCGGGTGCGGATTGACGCCGGGGTGGAAAAACTCCAGGTCGATGCCGTGGTGGATCACCGTGATCTTTTTCTCCTCGCAGCCGACGCCGGTGAGCTCCCGCTTGATGAAATGGCTGACCGCGATGATGTGGTCCCACGGAATGTCCCGCGACAGCTGCAGGAACAGGATGTCGTCCCAGGCGTTGTGTGCGGTCAGGATCAAAGGGACGCCCCGGGCGTGGCAGAGGTCCGCCAGCAGCTGGGCATGGACGAAGGTGAAATAATGCAGGTTGTGCGCGTGCACCACGTCCGGGCGGTTCCGCTCCAGAAAATCTTGGAAGGTCTGGCCGATTTCCTCGCGCAACAATTCCGCATCATGCTGCATCAGGTAATCCAGGGACATGTAGGGCGTGCGCTGGACCGCGACGCCCTGATAATCGACGCGTTCGGGCAGATCCCGTTCCGCGCCGGTCAACAGGAAGACCTGGTGGCCGTTGCGGACCAGTTCCGGCAGCAAGATGGTCAGGTGCGTTTCCACCCCCCCGATGACGGGCGGAAACGCCCAGTGGATATGGGCGATGCGCAGGGCGCGCCGGTCCTTGGACTTTGCAGGGCGTTGCGTTTTGGGCGTCTTCATGCTTTCGGCCTCGGGCGTTTTTTCTGGTAGCGGAAGGCCAGGGTGCGGTTGCGCGTCAGACGGTGTTGCGCGCCGTCGATGGCGATCCGCAGCGGCTCCGCGCTTCTCCGGGTCTCCCAGCGCAGCTTGATCTGCTCCGCGTCGATGCTGACCCAGACGGGATTTCCCCGCCACAGCAGGCAGAAGGACAGGCGGCGCCACCCCGCCGGCAGGCGGGGAGCGAAGGCCAGCATGCCCTTGCTGGCCCGCACGCCGCCGAAGCCCAAAATCACGGCCTGCCAGGTCCCGCCTAGGCTGGCGGCATGAATTCCATGCTGGGTGTTATGATGAATGTTCTTTAAGTCCGTCAGCAGCGAGGCCGTCAGGTAGCGCCGGGCCTTGACCGTGTCCCCCACGCGCGCCGCCATGGCCGCGTAGATGGAGGGCGACAGGGAGGATTTGTGCAGGGTGCGGGCCTCGTAGAACTGGTAGTTTTTCAGGATCTCACCGGGGGTGAATTCATCCGGCAGCAGGTACTGCAGCATGACCACATCCGCCTGTTTGACGAACTGCGTGCGGTCGAGCTTCCGGGCCGGCATTTTCGGCAGCACCGGAATGAAATAGTCGTCCAGTTCGGGCAGGGGCAGGTGCGGCCGTTTGAAGTAACCGTCGAAGGCCTCGAGGATGTCGCCCTTGCGCTTGAGGTGCAGCTGCCCGGCGATGCGGTGCCATTCCTCGGGTTCGCGGGTCCGCAACTGCAGGCGCTGGGAGAGCTTGCGCACCCGGGCCGCGTGCTTGCTGCGCAGGATGCGGTACAGCCTGGAGGCCATGTCCAGGTTCCAGCGGGCGAGGTAGTTGGTGTACGCGTTGTTGTTCACGTTCTCGTGGAATTCATCCGGCCCGGTGACGTTTTTGATCTCGTACGCCTTCCGGCGCCGGTTGAACGAGACCCGGCTGGTCCAAAAGCGCGCCGTCTCGATGAGCATTTCCAGGCCGTACTTCAGCATGAACTCCTCGTCCCCGGTGATGAGATAATACTGCATGATCCCGTAGGCGATGTCGGCGGTGATATGCTGCTCGTACTGGCCGGTCGTGATGGCCTTGATGGTTCCGTCCAGGTCCTTGTGCCATTCCGGAGTGGTCTCCTCCCCGGTGTCCGCCGACTCCCAGGGGAACATGGCTCCCTCGAAGCCGCGGGTTTTGGCGATTTCCCGGGCCTGCGGCAGGCGGTGGTAACGGTACAGCAACAGATTGCGCGCCACCTTGGGCAAGAGGTGGATGTAAAAGGGAAGGGTGAAAATTTCCGTGTCCCAGAAGGTGTGCCCGCGGTAGCCTTCGCCCGAGAGGCCCTTGGCGCCGAGGCCGACGTCGCTGTCGCTGTCGTTGGCCATGAGCATCAGGTGGTACAGGTTGAACCGCAGGGCCCGTTCCGAGTCGGGGTCGCCCGCAAGGGTGATGTCGGTCCGCTTCCAGCGGATGGCCCAGGCCTTGGCGTGTTCGTGAAACAGCGCGTCGAAGCCCTTGCGGGCCGCGCGTTCCACGTTTTCGATGGTGGCTTTCCGGATGCGGCTGGGGTTGACGTGGCGCGACGTATAGACGGAAATGTACTGGGTCAGGCACACGGTTTCCCCGCGCTTGACGTGAAGCTCGAAAGTCCGCTGGGGCTGGTAGTAGGTGCGGTTCCGGTGTTCGACCTCCATCAAGGTGGCGTAGGCCAGCAGGGTGGCCTTTTCGAAGGTCTTCACGCTCAGGTAATTGACATCGCCCTGTTTGCCGACCTCCTGCAGGTTGACATGCTTCTTGTCCCCTTCGGTCGTGATGCCCTTGTTGACCACGGCGGTATTGACCGCGGACAGGATGGTGAAGGTCGCGGGGCCGTCCAAGGGCGTTAAGAAGACGCGCATGACCGCCAGGTGCCGGTTCGGCAGGGAAAAAAAGCGCACGGACTGGTAGGAAAAGCGCTGCTTGCCGGCATTGGCGTAAACCGTGCGCCGGGCCAAGGCCGCGCGGCGCATGTCCAGGATGCGGCGGTGGTCCAGAACGTCCATGGCCGTTACGTCCAGTTTTTCCCCGGCGGCCGAAATGCGCAGATCGATGGGATTGGGCGCGTTGACGAGCTCCGGCACCTGCGCGCCGAGACGGTCGAACACCCCCGCAAAGAAAGTCCCCGGACTGCAGCCGCGGGGATTTTCCTCCAGGATGCCCCGGCTGCCGACATAGCCGTTGCCCAGGGTGAACCAGGTTTCCTTGACTCCCTGCAGGTCCGGAGACCAATCGCTGGAATAGATCTGCCAGCGGGCATCGGACAGGTAGGGATTGAAAAAATCCTTTTCTTTCAGCATATTCCCTCGCGAATCAGCGTGAACTTTGATTGTAGCAGTCCGGCGGAACGGCTGTCAATCACGAAGCCGGTCAGTACAGGATGCCCACCACCGCGCCGGTCATGCAGGTGGCCAGGGTGCCGCCGAGAATGGATTTAAACCCCAAGGCGACAATTTCCTCGCGGCGCTCCGGCGCCATGGCGCCCAGGCCACCGATCAGGATCCCCAGCGAACCGAAATTGGCGAAACCGCACAGGGCGTAGGTCAGGATCAGGCGGGAACGTTCCCCGAGCGCTGCGGCCGGCAGGTGCGCCAAGTCCAGGTACGCCAGCAATTCGTTCAGGACGGTCTTGGTGCCCAGCAGGGTGCCGGAAACGGCCGCTTCTCCCACCGGTACGCCCATCAGCCAGGCAACCGGCGCGAACACCCAGCCGAGCATTCTTTGAAAGGTCAGGGGTTGCCCGCCCACGCCCGGCAACAGCCCCAGCAGCAGGTTGAGGAGGTGCACCAGGGCGACCAGGACCACCAGCAGGGCGATGATCTGGATCAGAAGCTGCACGCCCGCCAGGGTCCCGCGCGTGATCGCGTCCATGGCGCTCCTGGCCTCCTGCGGCAGGTCGAGGCGGCCGCTGGACGGGACGCCGTTTTCGGGGATCATCAGCTTGGCGACCACCACGGCCGCCGGCGCGCTGATGAGCGAGGCGGTCAGCAGGTGCCCCAGAATGCCCGGGATCACCCTGGCCAGGATCGAGGCATACAGGACCATCACCGTGCCGGCGATGGTGGCCATGCCGGAAACCATGAGGGTGAACAATTCGCTGCGGCTGATGCCCGCCAGGTAAGGCCTGACCAGCAGGGGCGCCTCGACCATGCCCACGAAAACATTGGCCGTGGTTCCCAGGCCTTCCACGCCGCCGATGCCCATGGCCCGCCGCAACACCCAGGCGAAACCACGGACAAACCACGGCAGAATCTTCCAATAGAACAGCAGGGCCGAAAGCGCACTCATGACCAGCACCAGGGGCAGGCCCCGGAAAGCCAGAATGTAGCTCGCGCCCGGAAACGTCTCCCGGAAAGGCAGGTCCGCGCCTCCCAGGTATCCGAACACGAAGGCGGTGCCCGCGCGCGTGGACCGCTCCAGGGCCAACACCAATTGATTCAGCCATGCAAACGCTTGTTGGCTGGCGGGGATTTTCAGCAAGATGGCGGCAACAGCCAGCTGCAGGCCCAGACCGGCCAGAAGAGTTTTCCGGTTGATCCGGCGGCGATTTTCGGAACAGAGCCAGGCCAAACCGGCCAAAATCAGGAATCCCAGCATGCTCTGCACTCGCTCCATGTTCACTCCCCCGGGTCAGAGGTGGAAAATTCCGCAGGAAAAAGCGCTTTATTGTAAGGGAAATCCGGCGAAAAATCCCAAAAAAAAAGCCTCCTGCAACCGCAAGAGGCTCTTTCATCCGGTCAAGCAAAATGCACCTGCGCGCCGGGGCTGAAAAGGAGTGCGAAAAAACGGCCGGGCGGCGTTAAGGCACAACCTCGATGGTCTCGGCTTTTTTTTGCTTCGGTTCCTCCGTGGTGGCGTTTTCGGGATATTTGGCCTGGTTGCCGATATCGATCAGGAAGATGGTATAGTTTTCGGGGTTGACGGCTTCGGTGACCAGGTGGTAGACCACGTCGCCCGCCTTGGCATGTTTGACCGTGTAATAGAGCTGGATCACCTTTCTACCGGGCACCAGCTGGTAGGCGTCAAACACGGCTTTCTCGATGGGGCCGAACTGGTCCGTAACGGCCTGCATATCCGCGGTAAATTGCTCCAAAGACCCCTGCGGCCCGAACTTGATGCCGGGCGACAGGTATTGCTCGTAGGCCGTCTGAAAGTTTTTATCCATGAGCGCCTTGAAAAAGGCATTCCCCGCGGCAATGGCCGCATCCTCGTCGTGGGTGAAAGGCTGGCGCTGGGCGCAGCCCAGAGCCAAAAAACCGAGTATGCAAAGGGACAACCACTTTTTCATGTTCCGCCTCCTTGCCAGGTTGGCCTGCCGGTAATCTAATATTGAAACAGGCCGCTTTCTTTTGCAAGCGTTTTCAGACCCTGCTCCGCGGCCTGCAAAAACCGGTGCCGTGCGTTCTTTAGACCACCTCGTCGTCCGGGGTGGCGAACACCCCGCCGCCGAGGTGATGCAAGGTCTTGCCGGCCGGCAGATGGACCAGCAGCCGCTCCTGGAAACCGTCGTCCCGCGCCAGGGCGAACCGGCATTCCCCCAAAATCAGGCCCATGTCTTTCAGTTCGAAGTTTTGCGTCACCACGCCTTCCAGGTAGGCCAGGCAGCCGTCCGGGACTTTCAGTTTCAGCCCGCGGCCCTGCCGCACCGGAAAATTGAAGCGGGAGTATTTATCCACCTCCTTTCCCGACACGGATCCCAAGTCGCGGACCAGCTGGGCCTGGTCCGCGATGGGAACGCAGAGAATGAAAATGCCCGTGGTCTGCAGGTTGCGATAGGTCTGGTGCGTCCGCTCGATGGCCAGCATGACCTGGGTGGGAGCGTCCTGCACCGGGCAATTCCAGGCAATCGGGGCGACATTCGGCCGGCCGTCCGAAGCCTGGCTGGCCACGAGCACCAGCGGACCGTGGCCGAGCAGGCGGTAGGCCAGATCCACATCGATTTTCCGGTAGTCCATCGCGCAGCCTCCTTGCGCCATCCGGCCGCCGCAAACCTTGTGCCGGGTTTCCCGCGGCCCGGTGTTCGCTCCGCGGGCTTTTGGGCAGATTTGGTTTTGACACTACCCTCGCAAATATGCGACAATGCTTTCACATTATACTCCAACCGCCCAGAGGTCAATATGGATCAAGTTACCTTCAGCACGCAGACTTGGCTGGACGCCATGAAAACGGCCGCCCAGGAGGTGGTGAAAACCACCTTCAATCTGGCCGGATTCGAGGGCGCCACCCGGCAGGACAACCTTCCCTGGAACAATACCATCGGCGCCTACGTGCCCTTGGTGGGCAAGCAATACTCCCTGCAATTGGGCCTGGTTTCCACCGCCGAGGGCTGCCAGCGCATCGCCCGCAGGCTGCTCAACCTCAAGGAGCATGATATCCTCCTGGAGGAGGAGATGGCGGACGCCATCCGGGAAATCGTGAACATCCTCGGGGGCTTGAGCAAAAAAATCATCGAAGGCGACATCCCCGCTTCCTCCCTGGGGTTGCCCATTTTCATCAACGGCCACATTACCATCACCAAGGAGCAAACGGCGGGCTCGGAAATGATCAAAATCGGGGACGTGATTTGTTATTTGATCGTCCTGCGGCAAAAGTAAGCCTCCGCTTCCGGCCCGGCGTGCGGCCAGTCCCGACCGGAGGCGCCGGCCGCGGGCGCCGGACGGAAGAGACTTCGATCCCGCACGCCCATGAAACTCAAACCCATTGACGTCGTCAGCCTCGTCTACTCCGCCCTCCTCTTTGTCCTGATCGCCTGTTTTCGCGCGCAAGTACGGCATTGGCCCTGGTATTTGGGCTTCCTGGCCGCCTACGCGGTTCTGATTTTCCTGCTCGTGGGTTTGGACGCGCGCTTTCCGAAAAACCGCGCGCTGAAATTCCTGCGCTTGACGTATCCCCTGCTCACGACCCTGGCCGCCTACAAGTCCATCGAGGGCTACGTGCTCGTCCTGCACGGCCACTTCCTCGACGGCGCCGTCACGGGCCTGGAAAAAGCGCTGCTGGGCGTCAATCCCACCCTGGCCCTGGAACGCATGGTGTCCCGCCCGCTGAATGAATTTTTCATGTTTGCGTATTTTTCCTACTATTCCTTCATCGTCGTCCCGCCGTTGTGGTTGTTCCTCCAGCGGCGCGATCCGGAACTCGAACACCTGGTCTTCAGCCTGATCCTCACGTTTTACGTCTCCTACCTCGGATTCGTGCTGCTGCCCGTGGAAGGGCCCCGCTACGCCCTGCGGGGCCTGTACGCGGTGCCCGAATTGCAGGGCTACGTCTTCGCCCCGCTCCAGCGCTGCATCATGCGGGCGGGGGAGGCGCACGGGGCGTGTTTTCCCTCCTCGCACCTGGCGGTGGCCTGGGTGGCCTTGTTCTCGATCCGGAAGTTTTTCGGCCGCAAGCCGTTCTGGATCCTGCTGCCGCTGACCGTCGCGCTGTCCGTGTCCATCGTCTACAACCGCTATCATTACCTCTCCGACGCGGTGGGGGGCATGCTGGTGGCCTGGCTCTGCTATCAAACCAGCCGCCGGGTGTACCGCCGCGCGCCCGGAGCGGACCGCGGGCCGACACCGCCGCCCGTGGCCGCCGCGGCGGGGGGCGGGGCGTAAAAAGCCTTCCCGCCCTTTACAACCTCCCCGCGGCAAATTATAATGAACGACCATCCTGGTGCCAGGAGTCTTTCCATGCCCGAGCCGACTTCCACCGTTCCGGGTCAACCCGGCCGGCCGGTGGATTTCATCCGGAAGATCATCAGCGAGGACCTGCGGACCGGTAAAAACGGAAACCGGGTGGCCACCCGGTTTCCGCCCGAACCCAACGGGTACCTGCATATCGGGCACGCCAAGTCCATCAACCTCAACTTCGGCGTGGCCGCGGAATTCAACGGGGTCTGCCACCTGCGCTTCGACGACACCAATCCGGAAAAAGAGGAGCGGGAATACATCGAGGCCATCGAGCGCGACGTCCGCTGGCTGGGTTTCGATTGGGGTTCGCATCTGTACCATGCTTCGGATTATTTCCCCCAGTTTTACGCCTGCGCGGTCGAGCTGGTCGAAAAGGGCCTGGCCTACGTGGACGATCTTTCCCCCGACGAGATTCGCGAACACCGCGGCACCCTGACCGAGCCGGGCCGGAACAGCCCCTTTCGCGGCCGGCCCGTCGCGGAGAATCTGGATCTGCTCGAGCGCATGCGCCGGGGGGAGTTCGCGGAAGGCTCCCGGGTGCTGCGCGCCAAGATCGACATGGCCAGCCCGAACCTCAACCTGCGCGACCCGGTGCTCTACCGCATCCTGCGCGCCCCGCACCCGCACACGGGCGCGGCCTGGTGCATCTACCCCATGTACGACTTCGCGCATCCGCTCGAGGACGCGATCGAGCGCATCACCCACTCCCTCTGCACCCTGGAGTTCGAAGACCACCGCCCCTTCTATGACTGGCTCTTAGACCACGTCAGAGTTCCCTGCCATCCCCGGCAGATCGAATTCGCGCGCTTGAACCTCACCTGGACGGTCATGAGCAAGCGCAAGCTCCTGCAGCTGGTCCGGGAAGGGCACGTGCGCGGCTGGGACGACCCCCGCATGCCCACGCTGTCCGGCCTGCGCCGGCGCGGTTACACTCCGGAGGCCATTCGCAGCTTCTGCACGGCCCTCGGCGTGGACAAGACCAACAGTGTTGTGGATTTCGGCCTGCTGGAATATTACCTGCGCGAGGATCTCAATCTGACCGCGCCCCGGGTCATGGCCGTCCTGCGCCCCCTGAAGGTCGTCCTCGACGATTATCCCGCCGGCCGGGTGGAGGAGTTGGAGGCCGACAACAATCCGGAGAATCCGGCCGCTGGCCGCCGCCGGGTTCCGTTCACGCGCGAGCTGTACATCGAGCGGGAAGATTTCCAAGAGCAGCCGCCGAAAGGCTATTTCCGGCTTGCGCCCGGACGCGAGGTCCGTCTGAAACACGCCTATTACGTGACCTGCCGGGACGTGGAACGCGACCCGGCCACGGGCGAAATTCTCGTGGTGCATTGCACCCACGATCCGGCTTCGCGCGGTGGCGGAACGCCGGACAACCGCGTAGTGCGCGGCACCCTGCACTGGGTGAGCGCCGCCCACGCCCTGGATGCGGAAGTCCGCTGGTACGAGCACCTGTTCACCCGGCCGGATCCGGAGGCGGTGGCGCCCGGGGAGGAGTTCACCCGGCACTTAAATCCCAATTCCCTGACCGTGCTGAACGGCTGCAAGGCCGAACCCGGCCTAAGGAGCGCACGGGCCGGCGACCATTTTCAATTTTTGCGCCAGGGTTACTTTTGCCTGGATCCCGACTCCACCCCGGAAAAACCGGTCTTCAACCGCACGGTGGGACTGCGGGACACCTGGGCGAAAATCCAAAAGAAAAACCGGCAGCCCTAATGTCCCGGCCTGCCGGGCGGTTTCGGCGGCAGCGGCCGGACGCCGCGGAGGCCTCCGCCTAGGCCGCGTGCCGGCGCCAAACCAACCATCCCCAGGCGGCGAGAATGAGTCCGCTCAGCAACGAGAGAGCTTCCGCCGCCGCCCGGACCGGCGTGCGCCCAAAACGGGCTTCCACCCGGTGCCGTCCGGGCTGAAACTGCACGATCATCCGTCCCGCCGGATCGACCGCAAATTCCTTTTTGTCCCCGTCCGCCAGAACCGTCCATCCCGGAAAATAATACCTCTCGACGATGACGACGACAGGACTTTCGGCCTGCAGGTCGAAGGAAAGCCAGGACACTCCGCGCCGGACATTTTGGATCCGGCCTTCCCCTTCGGCCACCACCGCGTCTTGCCCCGGCGGCTCCGAGGGAACCAGGCGCACCGTTTTCGGCAGCATTTCATACGTCGCACCCGCGCGGTACACCTTCTGGCGTATGGCGTCAGGAGTCAAGTCCCGTTCCGTAACAGCGGGCGGCCGCGGCCGGCCCAGAACGCGGGCCTGCAGGGGCAGGAGGCTGAGCGGCAGGGAGACGCTGACGAGCATGGCGGCAAACATCGGCACCAGCCAGTCGCGCCGGAAATTCACCCGGCTCCATACGAACGCGAGAACGGCGGCCAGCGCCGCCACGATGGCGGTTTGGGCCGCCAGGTAATTGCCGCCGCGCGTTTCCCCCACCCAGGACAAGGCGAGGAAACCCGTGGGCCAGAGAAAGAGCAGCCATGCCAGCCTGGACTCCCAGGCCGGACTCTGCCGCGCGGCTAGGACCAGGTACCCCGACAACAGCGAGGAGGCAAAAACCGCAAACCCCAGGAAGCGCCAGGGAAATTGAAGAAAAGGCAGCAAAGGCAGGTGCGTCCACAAGAAGCGGGACGCGGAAGTGGTGAGCAGGACGCAGGTCCAGAAGAAAAGCTGCCAAAACCAGAATACGCGCCGGCGCAAAAACGAGGGCAGAACGCGGCTGGCCGCCAGCGTTGCCAGCACCGCCAGCCACGCGAAACTGCCCACCTGGAATGACATCCCGTCCTGGCTTCCGGGACGGCTCACCCCGTAATTCCAGTAGGCCGAGAGCAACTGCCAGGCGCTCACAAAGTGCTGCCGGAAATCGTAGGCCAAGGCACCCTGGGCGGTTCCGACCCAGGTGTAGGCCCTTTCCAGCAGCGCCGGCAGCCAGTAGAAGGCCGACAGGCCCAAGGCCAGCAGGTAGGCGCCGCTCACCACGGCCGCGGGCCGCAAGCGCGGCTCGCGCCAGAAAAGGCACAGGGCGAACATCGCTCCCACTGGAAAAATGACCAGAGCCACGGCATTGTGCGCAAGCAGCAAACCGGCCAGCGCCGCCGCCAGCAGCGCCAGGGCCCGCGAAGGCCGGGCCTGCCATGCCAGGAGGATGCCTAAAAACACCAGCGGGATGAAAACAAAGCTGAGGCTTTCCGGCAGGGCTCCGCGCACGTACACATCCAGGAAACGGTAGGGCGCGAACATGTACGCCACGGCCGCCACCAGGGCGGCTTGGTGGTCGCGGAGGAGGACGCGGGCCAGCCAGAACAGGCTTAATCCCGAGAAGAGCACGGTGCCCGCCAGCGTCCAGCGGTAAGCGGCGAAGACCCCGGCGCCCAGGGTTTGCAGTAAAAAAGTCAGGAAATAGGCCAGGGGCGGCATGAGCACGAAGGTCGGCAGTCCGTAGCCGCCCATTAAATCCGGCAGCCAGCGCACGGGAAACCGGCCCGCGCGCAGCACGTGCGTGAATTCGGCGATACGCCACCAGTGAAGAATGCCGTCGTGCGAGTCGTATCCGGGGAGGAGCAACAAAGGCCACACGGCCAGCAGGGAGAGTCCCGCCACCAGCCAGGCCGAGCGCCCCGAAGCGGTGGAACCGCCGGGCATTCTCCGCGCCGGCGGTACGCCTTCCGGTTCGCCTTCCGGGGACGAACCGCGCGCTACGGGGCGGATCACCGGCTTTCCCGCTTGGTCAGGCTTTCGGCGGGTTCGCCAGGGCGTGCGGGCCCTGCGCCAGGTCCCATCTGAGCGCCCACCACATGCAGAGTTGTCCCAGCAGCAGCGTTTGCAGCAAGACTTCCCAAAAGGTGATCATCGCAAATTGCGCGGGATAGACGGTGAAAAAAACGAAATGTTCGATCAGGCCTCCGCCCGCCGCCAGGGTCCCGACCAGGAACAAAATGCCCGTGATGGCCAGACCGCCCCGTAACTGGCCCAGCTGATAGAGCCTGTCCCGAAAAGGAAACAAGGCCAGGGCGTACAGCAGGCCCCGGACGACCTGCGCCGGGAACAGCCAGGACGTCACGTGGGCGCTCATGGGATCCCTGAGGTAGGGTAAGGCCGTGGCCGAAGGCGGATAAAAGACGTGTACGCCCAGGACGCCTTGGGCGAAAATACCCGCCAAAAAATAGGTGAAAATATGCGCCACCATGACCATGACCGTGAATTTGACCAGGCGATAGAAGGGCCGCATGCTCCACTCCTCCTCCGGGATTCTGCCGCTGAGAGCCGCCGGCCGGCTAGACCAGGAAGGCCTCGTCGGCGGTCAGCCGCTTCAAGGCGCTGTGACCGAACTGGCAGAGCTCCTCGTTGCGGCTTTTGGCCAGTTCCACCAGGGCGGGCAGCACCGTCTTGGCGTCATCCCCGAGAATCCGCAGGGCTTCCTCGCAGACATCGTGCGCGAGATGGGAATTGTATTCGTGCACCAACGGATCCCGCAGGGCGTAAATGTTTTTCCCGAGGGGGGTGGCGACGGCGATCCAGGCCAAGGCGGCTTCCTGCCGCACCGCCCGGTACGGGTCCCGCACGGCCGCGCGCAAGGCGGGTTCGCTGTCCTGCGCCGCGGAACCCAAATGGCCCAACAACCACGCCGAGTACAACCGCACCTCGTAGGTTTCGTCCCCCAACGAGCGCATGAGCTCCGGCAGCATGGCCTGGCCGGCCTGGAGGGCGATGCCCAGCACCAGTTCGCGGGCTCCGGGATGTTTATACTGGACGGCCTGGATCAGGGCGCGGTGCGCGTTGGGTTGATCGGTGAGCCAGGTGCCGATTTTTTCGCCGGCCAGCCGCCGCACCGAGGGCTTTTGGTCCTTCCAGGCCTGCAGAAGCAGGGGCAGGGCCAGGGGCAGGACCCGTTCCCGCCGCAGCAGGGTTTCCGCGGCGGGTGGACAGCAAAGCGGATTTTCCGAGGAGATCGCCTGGACCAGTTCCTCCAGAATGGCCTGGTGGTCAGGCTCGAGCCTTTCCCGGGCCCGGGCGGCGGCCTCGCGGATCTGGGATTCCTCGTCCACGGCCATGTCTTCCAGGGTCAGATGCAGGTCCTGATAAATATTGTCCGGCGGGAGGGTTCCTTCCGCGTCCGGCGTTCCGGCGGAGCGGGGCCCGTTTTCAAGGTTAATGACGACGGACGCGCCTTCGGGGATCTTTTTCTCCTCGCGTTCCAGGGCGGCCAGCATGCCCGGAATGACTTCCTTGTGCAGGACGCCGAAACGCAGCAAGGTCTGCACCGCGGAACGCCGGACATTGATGACCTGGTCCCCCAGCGCTCCAACCAAGACCTCGATGATTTCGGGGTTCACCGGGCCGATTTCTCGCAGGGCATTCACGGCGTCGAAGCGTTCGCGCCATGCGCCCCCTCGCAACAGGGAAATCCAGTCCGGGATCGGTTTACGCTCCCGCATACCGGCCTTCTCCGCGATCCATTCGGGTTTGGCCCCGGCGCCGCCGATTCTTTCCCGCCCGGGCTATCCTAGTGTACAACTTCGGAGCCCGGTAACACAAGCTTTGGGTTCGTCCCCGTCCGCGGACTACTGCGTCCGCGCCAGGGGTGTATAGCCGCGGCCGGACCCCGGCACCAGGGTCCACGCATACAGGATGCCCACCGCCAGCATTTCCACCAAGCCCGCGGCGAGTTCATACGCCACGGCGGACGCGGTCAACGGAAAGACCAGCCACTGCGCGGCTTGATTCATAAAAATCTTCAGAAACCAGGCCAGGACGGCGAAGCTGATCCCCTTGACGGTTCCGGTTTTTCCCGGCAGGCTGGGATGCAGCAGGACAAAAATCCCTGCCAGGGCGAAACCGTAGAACAGGTCCAGTCCCAGTCCGGCGAGCACGTTGACCTGGTCCCGGGCCAGCGGGATAAACAGGGAAAGGCTCTCCCGCGCCAGGGGGTTGCCCTGCAGCAGGGCATCCAGCGCCCCCAGGAGCAGGCCGCTCACGAAGGCCACGATCACAAAGCGCATGCTTCCCTCTTTTCAGCCGCAACGGCGGCGGGTTTATTTCCAGACGCCCGGGATCTTCTGTCCGCAGTACTTGCAACGGCCGTCCACCACGTTCATGGACTCGATAAAATACCCCTGGCGCTTGATCAGCAGTTTGCCGCAGTGCGGGCAGTAGGTGTGGTTGTAGCGATTCCCGGGGACATTGCCGAGGTAGACGAAATGGACGCCTGATTTTTTCGCGATGGCCACCGCCTGCTCCAGGGTCTTGACCGGGGTCGGAGGCAGCCGCGTCAATTTATGATTGGGAAAGAAACGCAGGAAATGGACCGGGACGTCCGGCCCCAGGTTCTTCACCACCCAGTCGGTCATGGCGCGGATCTCCTTGGGATCGTCGTTGACCGTGGGAATGACCAGGTATCCGACTTCGAGCCACACGCCGTTCTGCCGGTAGATTTTCAAGGCCTGCAGCAGGGGCGCCAGTTTCGCCGCCGCCAGCAAACGGTAACTTTTATCCGTGAAGCCCTTCAGGTCCACATTGGCGGCATCCAAAACCGTGCACAGTTTCTTCAAGGGCTCGGGATTGATGTAGCCGCAGGTGACGGCCACGTTCCGCAAGCCGTGCTGACGCGCCAGCCAGGCGGTATCGTACATGTATTCATAAAAAACCGTGGGCTCGCTGTAGGTGTAGGAAAGGGAGGGGCAGGCGTTCTTCTTCGCCAGCGCCACCACCTGTTCGGGATAAAGTTTGCGGGTCGGCACGTCTGCGGGTTCGGCCTGGGAAATGGACCAATTCTGGCAGAAGACGCAGCGGAGATTGCAGCCCACGGTGGCGATGGACAGGGTGGGCGTTCCCGGCAGGAAATGAAACAGGGGTTTTTTCTCGATGGGATCGACGTTCACAGAGCAGGGTTGGGCATAGGTCAGGGGGACGAGCTTGCCCTTGACGTTTTTACGGACGCGGCAGTTGCCGACCTGCCCTTCGGGAATCACGCATTCGCGCGGGCACAGCAGGCATTGAATGTCCCCGTTCAGCGTTTTTTCATAATAGCGCGCTTCCGGTTTCTCCCTGTCCGCCTTGGCGGCCAGGGCCGGGAGCCAGGTCCACGCCAGGAGCGGCACCGCCAAGAACACGGCCGCGACCCGGCCGGACTGTTTCAGTCCTCTCGGCAAGAACACGGTTCCTCCCTAGGCAGCGGCAACAGCCGACTTGCAGGCGGCTGTTTACCCCCCGCCGCATCTATACTACAATACAACCATGCCCAACTTCCAGCTTTACGGGGTCTGCGGGCGCACGCCCGGAAATGGCCCCGGATTCGCGCTCCGTCCGCCCCGGGGGAGCCGGCCATGATCACCCTGCTGATCATTCTTTCCGGTTTCCTGTCCGTCTGCGCCCAGACGCTGCTGCTGCGCGAAATGCTGGTGGTCTTTCAGGGCAACGAACTCTCCCTGGGCCTTATGCTTTCCCAGTGGCTGCTCGGCGTGGCCCTGGGCAGTTTCCTGGCCAGCCGGCCCCGCGGGCTGGGGTGCCTGCGGCCCCGGACCGCCCTGCCGGTCAGTTTCCTCCTGGCCGGGCTGGCCCTGCCCGCGGCCCTGTTTTGGATCCGCAATCTCCGGCTGTGGCTGGCCGTTTTTCCCGGCGAGGGCCTGTCCCTGGGAACCCTGTTCTTGGGTTCCGCGGCCGCGCTTCTGCCCGTTAGCCTCCTCTTCGGCGTCCAGTTCGTATACGGCGTGCGCTGGGCCGAAACCGAGAAGCGCACGCTGCCCGCCGGAACGATCTACTTCGCCGAAGCGCTGGGGTATTTGGCGGGCGGGCTGGTCTTCACCTTCGGACTCATCCCGAGATTGCATAGCATGACCATCGCGGGCCTGTTACTGGCAGCGGGCGCCGTGCCGTTGACGTTCGCCGCCCGCCGCCCGGCAACCCGCTGGGGGGCGGCCGCCCTGGTTCCGTTGCTGGTTTTCCTGACGGTGCGCTTTTCCCCGACTTTGGAAACCCTCTCCCTGCAGCGGCTTTTTTTCCGTTATACCCTCCAAACCGTGCAAAATTCGCCCTACGGGCAACAGGTCGTGGCCGATAAGAACGATGAACGATATTTCTTCTTCGACGGCGAACCGCAGTTGACTCTTCCCCACCCGGACACGGCCAAACTTGAGGACAGCGTGGACCTGCCCCTGTTATTCCGGACGCAAACCGCCAAGGCCCTTCTCATCGGCGGGGGCGGCGAATATTTAGAAACCATCCTGCGTCATCCGGTTCAAACCCTGGATTACGTGGAACCCGATCCCTGGCTGATCCGGCTGGTGCGCCAATTCTGGCCGGCTTCCGCGGGACGGTCCCCGTTTACGGATCCCCGGCTCAAAATTCACGCACAGGACGGCAGGCGCTTCGTTCGCACCACGCCGTTGCGTTTCGACGCGGTTTTTCTGGGCATGCCCTATCCCCTGACGTTGAGCACAAACCGGTTTTTCACGCGTGAATTCTTCCTGTCCGTCCGGAGCCGCCTCCATCCCCGGGGGCTGTTTACCCTGTCCCTGCCCGGCTCGCTGGTGTATTTGCCCCCGGCGCAGGCCGAACTCACCGGCGTCTTGGAGGCCACGCTCCGCTCCGTCTTCCGGTACGTAACCGTCTTGCCGGCGGAGACGAATCTGTTTCTGGCCTCCCAGGGGCCGATTGACGACGAGGCTGCGAAACTCGGGCAGCGCCTGGCCCGCAGCCGCGTCCCGGCACGGTTTCTGTCCCCGGCCTACCTGGATTTCCGCCTGGACCCCGGCAAACGCGCCTGGCTCGAGCAGCGTTTGCGCCAGGTCCGGAAAACGTACGGCCTCAATCGGGATTTTCACCCGCGCGCGCTTCTGGCCGCGCTCCGGTACTGGCAGTCCATCTTTTCCCCGCGTTTTGGAAAATTTTACGCCGGCCTGGCCGGAGTCGCCTGGGTCTTGTGGCCGCTGCTGCTGGCGGGGTTGGGTGCCGGCCGCATCAAGGCCGGGGCCACGGTTTTTGCCACGGGCTGCGTGGGCATGGGCCTGCACCTGCTGGCCATCTGGGGCCTGCAGGTCACCAGCGGTTCCCTGTATTATTGGATCGGCCTGATGAATGCGGCCTTCATGGCCGGCTTGGCCTGCGGCGCGCTGGTCCTGAGACGCTTTGCCCGCCTGCCTGCGACGGCGGGGTTGCTGCTCAAACTGGAGGCTGGTTTTTTTGTCTGGACGGCCGTGTGGTGGCTGCTGCTGCGGATTCCGCATCCGCCCTGGCCCGCTTTTTTCGCGTTGTCGGTGGGTTCGGGTTTTTTTGTCGGCCTGGAGTTTCCCGCCGTGGTGAGTTTCCAGACCGCACGCACGCGCGTGGAGGAGAGCCGCTCGGCCGGCGGTTTGTATGCCGCGGATGTCCTGGGCGGATGGATGGCGGCGCTCTTGGTCGGCGCCCTCTTGATTCCCGCCTGGGGCCTGGGGCGGGTTTTGCTGCTCCTGCTCCTGGCCAAGGCCGTCAGCCTGACCTGGTGGCTGCGGGCCGGCCTGAAGGCTTGAGGCTGAAAGCCCCCCGCCCGGAGGCCGTCAGGCGGGCAAGGACATGTCCTTTTCCTTTTTCACCATGAAGGCCGAGAGAATCTCGATGGCGGCCTGGATCATCTTGGGATCCAGGTGCGCAACATCGTCCCGGTGCGTGTGGTACACGACGCTGCCGGAACCGAAGTCCGGATTCAGAGCCACCAAGGTGGTGGCCTGGATGCCGATCTTGGCCAATTCCCCCGCATCCGTGGCCCCGTACCCGTGCCGCATGGATACCAGGCGCGAGGAATATCCCAGGGCCTTGGCGACTTCCTGCATGGTTTTCGCCAGTTTCTGGGAGAGCCGGACCGTGCCGTTGATGTCGGAAACCAGGTAATTCAACTTCTTCAAATCATACAGGGACTCCAGGTTGATGTTGTAGGTCGGCAGGTTGCGGAATTTTTTCTTGTATTGGCGCGCAAAGGCGCGCGAACCGCGCAGTCCGGACTCCTCCGCGTCGAAACTGGCAAAAATCACCCGCGTGTGGCGGGGAAACCCTTCCTGCTGCCTGCGGGCGTGAAGCAGCTCCGCCATTTTCAGGAGAATACAGGCCGAGACCAGGTTGTCGCCCGCCCCCGGGGTCGCTTCCTTTTTTAAAAAGAAAAAGAAGGGGATGTCGATGAGAATCACCGCCACGGCCGCGTAGCGCAACAGGTCGTAGGCGAACAGAGGCCGGCCGGCCAACTCCTGATACCCGGTCCAGACCGCCAGGGCCGCCACGATCAGCCAGTTGACGGTGGTGGAAAAGATGATCACGAAGAAATACAGTTTGGGCGTATAGGCCAGAAAGGTGAATTCATAGGCGCTGTCGTGGTGGGCGCTGAAGATAACCTGCTGTTTGACCTCGCCCGAGGGTTCCAGGGTCCCGACCACGTTGTAGCCGCTCTTTTTCTTGAACAGGAAATCGATGAACTCCTGATAAAAGCCGAATTCCAGGACATTGACGAGATGGCCGAGGATGTAGGCCGCAATGGCCAGGTACGCCTGTCCCAGCAACAGCAGCACGGACCCGGCGATGGACAACGCGGCATTCAAGGTGATGTGGCCCAAAAAAGCCCGTGGATGGTGTTTGAATTCGTCCAGGGTCACTTCATCGCAATTCCGGGAGAGTTCCTGCTGCAGGATTTTTGCCGCTTTCTTGCACAACGCGGAACCCGCCGGCCTCGGACCGCAGGTATCGATGATCGTGCTGGTCATCTGCAGGACGTCTCGGACGTGTTGCTCGATGGATTTCATGCGATCGGCTTCTGCAAGGGTTGAATCCTCCGGCTGGCGTCGGGCAGCGCGCGCACGCGCGTCCTGCTCGATCCGTTCCAGCTTTTATTATAGCATATCGCCGGTTCCCGGGTATACGGCCGGATGAGCGGCGCAGATTCTAAAACCGGCTTCGGCCCTCGCGGCACGGCCGGCCCGTTTCACACCCGCTTCCGCGCCAAAGTTTTCGGATGTTTCCCCCGCCGTTCTTTTTCCCCGGCCGCTTTCATCAGCACCAGCGCGCTCATGGCCGTGGCCAGCACGCCCAGACGCCGCAGGCTGCGCAAGTCGGGCCGGAAACCCCTCCGGAATCCGCCGTAGGTCCGTGAATATTCCCGGTAAGCGTGCAGAGCGACCCAGGTGACCAATTGCGCCACGGGCCAGTTGAGCGCCGGCTGCCGCCGGAGGTCTATAGACGTCAACCTCCGGACGGGCGGATGCGCGTCCCGGCGGACCCAGGACCGGAGCTTCGCTCGGGCCTCGGCCTGAAAGGCGCGGCTGGAGGCGAAGCGGGCCATGAGGCCATCGAGCCCCCTTTCGTATTCCACGTGCCAATTGCCGTTGCAGCCGGCGGCATGATGCGGGATGCTCGCGTCCTGCACCGCGTGGAGAACCGGCCCCAAGATCCGGGCCCGGGGCGCGCGGCTCCTTTGATATTTCTCAAACCAGTACCGGGCCAGGTTGTCGACCGGCATGAACACGCTGTAGGGAAACCCCCGGCCCTTGGATCCCCGGGACGCGGCCAGGGGAAACCGGGCCCGCAGTTCGGCCTCTTGGGTCGCGTAAATTCCCAGGTCGCCGGGAAAGGAATAGTGCAGGAGCGCCGGGGAACAATTCCGGTACCACGGTTGTCCCGGCGCGTGGACGTACTCGTCGTTCAGCCAATACTGGATACCCTCGTCGACTTTGAATCCGCCCAGGACGGCGGCGAGGTAGGCCCAGCGCTCCGCGACCTGGCTGGCCGGCTGGTGCTGGTTTCTCCGGGCCGAGCCGTGAAAATAACTGTACCCGTCGTAATCATCAAACCGGCCCGGGCCCTTTTGAATGTCGAGAAAATGGTTGAAGCTCGTCAAAGCCCTGCCGCCGAGCAAATAATGGGCCCGGTCGTCCAGGGCGTTCCATTCCCGTCGGTGAGGGTCGTCGCGGCCGCCCTGGACATCCACGAATTCCACGTCCAGGAAATGGTCCGTCTCCGCGCTCCAGAGGATCAGGTCCGCCCTCTCGCCCCCTGACGCGCACGGCCGGAAAGCCGGGCCGGCGAGGTCCAAGGCCAGACGGGTCGTCAACATGTGCGCCAATTCATTCATGAGCCGGACCCCGCGGATGAAGTGGGTGGCATTTTTTCGCCGGACGCGTCCGGATGCTCGGGGCCGTCAACCGGCGGTTACCCGTTCGGGAATCGTGCGGGTATAAAACCGGGAAGGTCCTTCCAGCACCCGCCATTCCGCTTCGCGCAGGATGTTCCGGCAATCCGCCACGGTCAGGCCCCGTTGCTGCTCGGTCTCGGCGTGCGTGTCGCGCGGATTCGACCCGGATTCGGCCCATAACAGGTTGGCACCTGCGGCCGCGCCCAGGACGTTCGGTTCATGGGTGCAATTGCCCGGCACGCTGTGCGGCAGAGCCAAACGCACAACCGCCAAGAGGTGCGCCATCCGGGCTTCGCTCACCATGCCATGGCGGCTGAGGTCCGTGCCCGGAATGGATATTCTCCGGGCGGCGCCGCTGTAAGCCGGAGACGCATCTCGCGTGACCAGGGTCTTTTCCACCAGTTCCGCGACGGTGTGCTCCGGTCCCACGGGTTCCAGGCATGTGCCCAGGGACAAGCCGGCTTCCCGGGCATGGCGCATGGTCGCCAGCCGGAGCTCGGGGGCAATGCCGGTGTCGCGGCCTTCGCCCAAGCGCAGGGCATGATAAACGCCGGTGAACCCGGCGGCCTTCAGGCGCTCGGCCTCCGCCAGGTCGAAGTCGCCGACATTCGCCACCAACACGGTCCCGGGGTCCAAGTTGCGCTTGATTTCCCGGCCCATTTCGATGAATTTTCCGAAATCGTAATCCGCCGTGGCCATGATGAAAATCGCGTTGGCTCCGTCCTGTTCGAATTGCCTCGCCCTGGCCACCGCCTGTGCAACGGACAATTCCCGGCTTTCCCGGAACACGCCGTTGACGGCCGCAAAGGAGCAAAAAGCGCAGTTGTTGGGACAGGGGGCGACGTTGAGCCCGACCTGGGCGTGGACTTCTGCCTGGCCCTGCGAGGCCAGTTCCGCCAGACGCCGCGAGGCCGCCAGGATCAGGGCGGATTCTCGCGAGAAAAGCGGGGCTTGAAACAACTCGGCGATTTCAGCCGCGTGCAGCGCATCGCCTTCCAAGGCTTGGGTGACGACATGGTCAATCATGGTTGGGCAACCTCCTCGGGCCTGCACGGCAGTGTCGGTGAAGAGTATACGGCATTTTTTTCACCTGCCACAGAAATATTCTTTCGGATCCTCCTGCGGGCTGCCCCGGACGGGTTCGGCCCGGGGGTGGAAAACCAGAGGTCCCTTGACGGGCAAAATCGCTTTTTGTTATGCTTGGGGGGATGGAAAGCGGACCGGCAACCCTGGGTTTTCAGGACCGGCACGGAGGCTGGGAAGGCGCCATGGAAAATCATTTTAAAATCGAATGCCCCAAATGCAAGGTGGTCATGATCGTGGACCGGATTACGGGTGAGGTTCTCGAAACCCGGGAACCCCTGGTGGCGGAGAGCACCGGCGACCGCTTCGGGGACGCCCTGAAGAAAGTCAAAATCGACCGCCAGGAAGCCGAGGAGAAATTCCGCCAGGCCCGCGAGGCGGAAAAAAACCGCAAACAGGATCTGGACCAGCTGTTCCGGAAGTCCATGGAGCAGGCCAAAAAGGAAGGCCCGCCGGAAAAACCCATCCGGAACATTGATCTGGATTGACGTTCTTGGCCGTGGTAAAAAAGGCAGGCCCGCCGGCCTGCCTTTTTTCTTTCCGCCCCACATGGGTTTTGCCATTTCGGGAAGGGTGTGGTTGGCATCAAGGTCCCGCGCCGCGGTAACAAGGATGTTGTGGGGGATTTTCTCCCGCCTGGCCAGCTTGCGGACCTCGCCGTCAGCGGGCAGGCTTTGCTCCCCGGGAGGTGAGGTGGGAGGCTGGCCCTCAGGGGCGCAGACCCGCCGCCGCGCGCCTTCGTTTCAGCCAGGTCTTTGTCCGCAACCAGGCGATCCACAGGCGGCCCTTCAGGCTGCCGCTGGCGCAGGTCAGGGTCCGGGTGGTCCGGGTCTGCTTGGCCCAGTCGCGCTTGTACGGTTCGTCGCCCCGCAGGAAATGGAATTCGCGCGCGCCCTCCCGGATGCTGTCCTCGATGGCGTGAGCGATCAGGACGACGCCCAGGCTCCAGGACCGCCACTCGGGGGAGATGCCCATCTGATAAAGAAACACGCTATCGAGATGCTTGAACAGGTAGAGGCAGGCGATGAAGTCCGGGCCGTGCCGCAGGGCGTACCAGCGCAATTGGTCCTGCTCCGCCAGGGCCGAGGCCAGGTCGCGGTGAAAGGCGCGAACCTCTTCGCCGCTGAAGTCGCTGGCGCAGGCCTTGCCGGTGTGCTTGGTCCGGAAGCGCGCCTCGTGCAGTTGGAAAAGGCAGGCAAGCTCGTGGTCAGCCTCCGCCACGGAAAAACCATCGACCCATTCAAGCTGCTCCAGTTTCCTGAGCCTCTTCGTCTCATAGCGGGTCTTCTTCCGCTTCTTGGGCGTTAGGGTGTCCAGGTACTCTTCGAAGCTCCCGGGCAGCTCGATGTAGGGGCAGACCATGGAGGGACGCTCGGCCCAGGTGAACCGGCCGCCTAAGACCTCCCGTATCTGTGGTAGATAGGGGGAGGTCTCCGCCACGTCCCCCAGTTCCAGGATGTCCCAGAGGTGGCGGCGGTCGCTCCAGAACTGAGCCAGAGCGGTCAGAGCCTCGGCCTCCCGTCCCGGTGCCAGGATCAGGTCCAAGAAGTCCGGGTCCGCGTGCCGCGTCCCCAGCAGCCCGATCCTGCGCAAGGTAATTCCCGGGGCGGCCGGGCGCAGGTGCTGGTAACAGGGAGCGATCCCGATGACCTCGCCTCGGGACCGGTCCTTGACGAGAAGGATCTGAAGCGTTTTACCGCTCCCGAAGTGCCGCCACCAGGTATATTGCCAGGTCCAGGTCTGGAAGACGTTCGCATGGCCGGCGGCGAGCAGGCGCTCCCAATCCGCCTTCAAGTCGTGAAAGCCAGCCATATCGGCAATGAGCTCGATGTCCGTTTCCCGGTCTCTGGTCGTCACGTCAGGACTCGCGGCTGCCGCCGTGGTTGGCGCCTGCCGCCCGGCTCCTTTCCCGTCAGCATGAACTTCGCCTGTGCGGCGCGCGTTGGGAAGGCTTTAGGCCATTGTATATCGTAAGCGCGGCATCCGGAATGATCTTTTTTCGCCGGCCCGCGTTTTTTCTTCCGGTCCCATGGATGCCTTTGGTCCGCCCCAGGGTTTCACGGCCGCGTTTTCAAGCCTCTTTTCCCGGGGGCGAGGAACTTGGGTAACGGCCTGCCCTGTGGTCTCCCGTATCCTCGGCTTCAGGATACGGGTCCGGGCTTCTTTCGGCCGGACCGGCGGACCGCTCACCAAGCCATCCCCGCCTTCACTTCGGCTCCGAAGGCCTGCCGGGCGCACCGGATTCTGCGAACTCGGCGAAACCTTTTAGAACAAGTTCTTCATCATGTCTTGGACTTCGGCGGGAATCTCCTCCGGAGGACCTTCGTTTTCCTTGGCCCCGGGTTTTCCGGCCTTGGCGCCGCCGTGCCCGCGGCCCATCCCCATGCTCCGCACTTTCACGTCCGGCGGCAGTTTAAACAGGGAGGCCGGGACGGCCTTGTCCAAGGCAATCTCGGTCACCACGTTCTCGTAGGTGGAGGCCGGGATCTTGCTTTGGTGTCCCATCATGGTCACGGTCTGGGCGGGATTGGAGGTTACGGTTTTTAACGGAAACCCTTTGCCGTTCCAGACCCACTCCTTCACATCGCCGGTCACGCCGCCGATCTTGCTTTGGTACGCGAAGACGGTGCAAGGCTTGCCGGCCACTTTTCCGGTTCCGACTTTCTTGGCGGCCTTGCGCTGTTCCGCGGCCTGCGCGTACAGATCGCTGTTGAGGGAGCCCGCGTACATGTTTTTAACCATGCCCTCCATTTTCATGGCCGTCTTTTCCTTGGGGTTGATCACGTACTGTTCCTGGCCGTCGTCGATCAGGATCATGGTTTCGCCCGTTTTCGGATCCTGGCTCTCCATGCGGTACTTGTCGCCCGAGATCCAGAACCGGCTCTGGGACTTGGTGGTTTTCCCGTCCATGGTCTGGGTCATGGTCGAGGACCAGGCGGCGGTCTTGGCCGCAAATCCCGCCGACCGCATGGCATCCACCATGCCCTTTTCCTTCGCCCAGGCCGTTGCTCCGAAGGAAAAACCCACCGCCGCGCCCACCACCACCGCACATGCTGCCTGCCATACTCCGCGCATCATCCCGTACCCCCTGCTGCCAAAGATGCCGCGCCAGGCTTTCACCCGGCGGCGAAGGCCGAATTATACTACGAATCCATGCGGAGCGCAATCCGTCATCCGCGCCTGGCACCCGGCACCCAGGCCCGGCATCATCGGAAAAAAGCTTTTGCTCCCGGGCATTTTTCCGATACTCTATATGCAGTGTGTTGCGCACGGCCTTACCACATCCCTGGCAAAGGAGCCGTAACCCTTCATGCGTATGTTCCAAACCGTCCGTTCTCTCTTTTGGATGTCCCTGGTCCTGTCGCTGGTCGTCACGTCGTCCGAAGCCGCCACGTACACGGTTACCAACAGCAACGACAGCGGCACGGGTTCCTTCCGCCAGGCCGTGCTGAACGCCAATGCCAACGCGGGGCCGGATGTCATCGTCTTTTCCTCCAGCTTCATGGCCATCACCCTCCTCAGCTACATCAACGTGAACGACGCGGTCTACCTGTCAGGCAGCTATGCGGTCATCTCCGGCAACAACGCCGTCAACGGCGTTTACTTCTCGGCCGGCAGCGACGGCAGTACCATCACCGCCATGGCCTTCATCCGCTCGATCGGCTACGGCCTGAATCTGGCCTCGAACTGCAACCGCGTGTACAATTGCGCGCTGGGGACGAACTTCAGCGGCACGGCCGGCCTGGGCAACAACATCGGCCTGTCCGTGAGCGGGCATTACAACGACATCGGCGGCACCCTGTCCTCGGGCTACAACCTCATCTCCGGCAACGCGTCCTACGGCGTCTCGTTCTACAACGCCGCGGGCAACCGCGTCCATGGCAACTACATCGGCACCAACGGCACGGGCTCTGCGGCCGTGGCCAACGGCACGGGGGTTCAAATCTACGGGAACAGCATGCGCAACCTGATCGGCGGCGACCGCGCGGCCGGGGCCGGCAACCTGATCTCCGGCAACACGAACTACGGCGTGTACTTGAGCGACCCCGAGTGCCTGGGTAACACTCTGGCCGGCAACGCCATCGGCATCAATCCGGCCCAAACCGCCGTCATTCCCAACGGCGTCGGGATCCTGGTTCACCAGGCGGGCGGAAACTACCTCGGACTGCCCCTGGTGGGCTACGAAAACGTCGTGGCCGGCAGCAATTCCTACGGCATCCGCCTGTGGTGCGGCAGCAGCACCTCCAATCCCTGGCCGAGCAACAACCGGATTCAAAACAACTTCATCGGCGTGTGCCCGGACACGGAAAACGCCTATCCCAACACCTACGGCATCTACCTCAACTACGCGGCCGGCAACCTCGTGGGCGGGAACTGCAACAACCTCGAGGGCAACGTGATTTCCGGCAACAGCAGCCACGGGATCTGCGTGCTGGGCGGCCTGGGCAACACGGTAAGCGGGAATTTCATCGGCACCACCAAGTCCGGCACCGCGGCCCAGCCCAATCTCGGCTGCGGCATCCGCGTGATCGACGGCAACGGCAATTATTTCGGCGGCGCCAACCAGGCCGTCGGGCCCATCCTGGCCCTGCGCAACGGCAACCTGATCTCGGGCAACGGCAGCCACGGCCTCTCCTTCGAGCGCACCGTAATCGGCGAGCAGCAGCGCTACAACACCATCGTGGGCAACTGGATCGGTGTGAACGTCTATGGCGACGCGGCCGTGCCCAACGCACAAAGCGGCATCAACTTCTCCATCAACGCGGGCGACAACCAGGTCGGCTCCTCCGACCCCCTCTACCGCAACCTCGTCTCGGGCAACGGCGGCTATGGCTTCCGCAGCCACTATGGCTTCAACAACCGGGTGATCGGCAACTACTTCGGCACCAATTTCGACGGTACGACGCGCTTGCCCAACACGAACGACGCCCTGTACTGGACCAACAGCTACCGCAACCGCATCGGCGGCATCGGCGCGGGCGAGGGCAACGTGATCTGCGGTGCCAGCACCGACGGCATCTATCTGGCCGACAGTTTCGAAAATACCATCGCGGCCAATATGATCGGCCCCCTGGCCGACGGGACCCTGCCGGCGACCAACTTCACCAACGGCGTCTACCTGACCAACTGGAGCTACGACAACTGGATCGGCCTGGCGGGCTTGGACTTGGGCAATCTCATCGCCGGGATCGGAACCGGCGTGAACATCGCCCACGACGATGCCGACCGCGTGAGTCTGAGTACCAACACCATCTGCGCGTTCAGCGGCACGGGCATCGTTTTGGCTCCCGGAGCCAACAACAACGAGCCCGCTCCGGCCATCACCTCCCACGACGCGAACTGGCTGTACGGGACCTGCGCCAGCGGGGATAACGTCATCGAGGTCTTCGTGTCGGACCGGGGCGCGGGCGTGGCGGGCGGGAGCGTGCGCTTCGTGGGCCGGACTACGGCCATCATCGGCACGTCCTGGGGCTTGAACGCCCCCGGACGCTTCACAACCAGCGGCGAGGTCTTCACGGCCGTCGCCGCCAACGGCCGCAACAGCTCGCCCTTCGCGGTGAACTACATGATCCCCTATCCCGCCACGGCCACGCCGACCATCACGCCCACCTTCACGGTTTCGCCCACCGGCACGCGCACGGCCACGCGGACCACCACGCCGACCGCCACCCCGACTTGGACTCGCACGGCCACGCCGACCGCTACGCCCACGGCCTCGCCCACCGCCACGCCCACGGGCACCTCCACGACAGGCCCCTCCGCCACGGTCACACCGACCGCCTCCCACACCGGCACGCCCACGGCTTCGCGAACGGCCACACCCACATCCACGGCTTCTTCCACCCCGTCCGCCTCGCCCAGCCATACCCCCGCGTCCACGCGCACGGCCACGCCGAGCCGGACTCAGACGGCCACGGCCTCGTCCACGCTGACGCCCGGAGACAGCCCGACGCGCACTGCCTCGCCCACCCTCTCCGTCACGGCCACCACCTCGGCCACGGCCTCGTCCACGCCGACCGCCACCCCGACACGCACACCGACCCCGTCCCCGACCGTCACCCGAACCTCCACGGTCTCCGCGACGGCCACGCTGTCCCCCACCCGCAGCCTGACGCCGACCATTTCCGCCACGGCCACGGTTTCGCCCATGGTCTCGGCCACGCCGAGCGCGACCGTCACGCCCACTTCCACCGTCACCCCGGCGCTCACAACCATTGGGACCCTTGCCCCTACGGGCACGGTTACGGCCGAACGGGAACCGCTCACCCTGCCGGCCTTCCCCAACCCGGCCCGGGACCGTGTCGTTTTCCGGGCACCCTCTACGGGCGGGGTCAAGGTGGTCATCTACAATCTGCTGGGCGAGCGCGTGGCGGAAATCACGGCGGAAGACAGCGGACGGGACCTGGTCTGGGACTGCTCGTCGGCTGCCGCCGGCGTCTATTTGGGCGTGGCCTATGTGGACGGCAAAAAAGTTCAAACCTTCAAACTGGCCGTGTTGAAATAAGCCTGCGCCGGCAAGCGGACGGCGGATTGACCCGGCCGCTCAGGGCCTCTCGGTCTACGCGGACTTCGCCGGTCTGCAAGTGCGGGTCCGCGCCTTCGGAGCGATTGAAGGCGGCTTTTAACCCCCATTCTGCTCTTGCCAGGTTTTTACGCAGCCTGCATAATTCCTGTAGCCGGTAGTCCCCGCGAGGAGGCGGCGAATTGCGGTCGCGCTGGTTGCCAGTCTGCTTGGGCCTGTCAGGCCTGATCCTGCCCCTGTCCGCGCTGGCGGACGGGACGGAGTACACCTGGCTGGCCGAGCTCAACGTGCCCGGCCTGAGCCTGGGCTTTCGTCCCCTGCCGCACTTGGACCTGTGCGCCCGTTTCCAATATTGGGAGGGCGTGTCCGTGGCCGGCCTCCGCTCCCAGTATTATCTGGCCCATCCCGGGCCGTTTTGGATCGTGGGCGGCGCGGAAGTGGACTATGTCGGATTCCAGGCGGACGAGGTGGCGGGCGCAGGCTTGGCTGCCGAGGTCTTCCTCGGCGCGGAATACATGTTCCTCGAGCCCTTCTCCCTGCAGGCGGACCTGGGGCCGGCGTGGATCTCGCTGCAGGACCGGGACTCGCAAATCCCGCTGGCCGGAACCGAGTGGGTGGTCAATCTCGGGTTGCGGTACTACTTCGGCCGCAGGGGGCCGTGACATGATACATTGGGCCCTCCTCCTGCCGGCCCTCCTGGTTGTCCAGCTCTTGGCCCTCGACGCGCAGGCGCTCAGCCTGGGTATGGCATCCGCGGCGCGGCGCCAAGTGGATAAGCTGGCCGCGCAGGTGGCCGAGGACCGGGCGGCGAAAGCCGCGCAGCCCGTTCATCACCAGGGCGACCTGGTGGTCGGCGGCGCGCAGGTCGTGGAGATCACGGGCCGGACCTACTATCTGCACGGCGACCTGGTCGTCCGTGACCAAGGCGTACTCCGGATCACGGACAGCACCTTCATTCACGACGCGGGCGGGGTTTTCGCCTGGCAGGCCTCGGTTCAAGACCAGGGCCGACTGGAGATCACTCGCTCCACAGTGCACAGCAACGGCCATTTCATCTGGTGGCGCCTGCTCGGCCAGGGCCAATGCGCCTGCGACCAGGCCGATTTCCCCCAGCCGGACATCCACCTCTGGTGCCTGGGCAGCGCACGCCTCACGGCCGCCAACGACAGCCGCCTCATCGTATTCCAACGCGAGAGCAGCGAGGTGACGCTGACCGCCTCACCCCGCGCGGTCCTGCACGCGCCCGAGACGCCGGAGAACGGCCCACCCACCCTGGACCCGTCCTTGGCCGCGGTCTGGGAGGATCCCGTCCCCGTCAATTACCCGGTCAACACGCCCCTGCCGGCCGACGCCCTGGGGATCGGGGCCGACGGCCAGACCCTGTACTTCTTCTTCGCCAGGGGAACCATGGAGGAGTTGGGGGTCGCGGCGTACCTGACCGAGCCCACGGGCACCTATGCGGCCTCCCGCGCGGGCGGGCCCGCGGACTTCGGCCGGCCGGCGTTTTTCAACCTGGGCCTGGGCGCCAGGGACAACCTGTCCGCGGACGGCGAGTGCAGCTTCACCTCGGACGGCGGCAAGGTCTATTTTCATTCCCTGCGCGGCGACAACACGGGCTACCAGCTGGCGACGCCCGTGGACGACTTCCTGGACATCTACGTGGCCGACATAGTCAGCGGCGTGCCGGGGCCGGGCCGCAATCTGGGCGTGCCCGTGAACTCCGCGTCCATTGACGGCGAGCACGGCCTGTACGACGACCACACCCTGTACCTGGCCTCGGCCCGGGGCGGCGACACGGACCTGTGGAAGACCGTGTTTAACGGCACGGCCTGGTCCGATCCCGTCAACCTCGGCCCGCCGGTCAATTCAACCGGGGCCAGCGAGCTCCAGCCCGTGTTCACGTCCGACGGCAGTACCATGTACTTCACGCGCAAGGACAACGCCGCGCCGGGCATCTACCGCTCCCTGACCACCACCAGCGGCGGTTGGGGCGAGCCCGCGCTGGTGGTCTCGGGACTATGCGGCGAGCCCACGCTCACGGCCGACGGACAGTACCTGTACTTCGTGCACGTCTGGGCGGTCTGGACCGGCGGTTTCCGCACCCTGGACAGCGATGTGTATTACCTGAAACGGAAATAGGCCGCGTCTCACCGTCCGCCTTTTTTCCCCAGCTCCGCGAGCAAATCCAGCTGGATTTCCTGGATCTGGGCCAGGCGGTCCCACTGATGGGAGAGCAGGTGGTCCATTTTCTCGTTCAGATGCCGGATCTCCAGCTCGGCCTTGAGGTTGACCTGATAGTCGTGCTCAGAGCGCAGCCGGTCCTTGGCCTCCTGGCGGTTCTGGCTCATCATGATGATGGGCGCCTGGATGGCGGCCAGGCAGGAGAGCAGCAAGTTCAGGAGGATGAAGGGATAGGGATCCACGGGCCGCCACCACAGCACCAGGGAGTTCATGGCGATCCACAGGAGCATGAAGACCGCAAAGCAGAAAAGGAAGGTCCAGCTCCCGCCGAAGGTGGCGATGTGGTCTGCCACCCGTTCGCCCAGGGTCCATTTCCGCTCATATTCGGTGTCCACGTTCTTGGCCAGCAGCTCGTGGCTGCGGATGCTCTCCACCACCTCCTTCTCCAGGTTGGTCAGCTCCCCTTTTTCCGATGTGAGCAGGGAGTGGACGTACTGGGCCCGGTAGCGCATCAGGTCGGTCCGGCAGATGAACTGGTCCTCGGACCAGTCCGGGTGGTCGCGGCGGATTTCCGAGGCAATTGCGTCCCGGACCGTGGCGCCCAGGATCAGGGCGCCCGGAGCGAAAGTGCGTCCGCAAACCGCGCATTTGTGATGCGTGTTGGGTTCAGGCATGAGGCCCTCCTTTAGGTACGGCCGCAAGGCCAATGATGCCGGGCTCAGGGGCACCGGGTCAATTGTTTTTAGATATGTCGCTCGGTTCTTGCCGACAATACCAGTTGTCTGATCCCCTTGGGCAAATGTCTGTTCTGCCACTTTCTTTCCCGTTCAACGGATTTGGCCGAGAGCTTCACGGCCTTCAAGGCGTAATACGCCGCCCCCAGCGAATGATCCGCCATGTGCGCCGTCGCCACGGCGTGCCCGACGCCGCGCGCCACCACGGCCCGGACGGGGTTCGAGGACGCCCGGGCCGCGGCGATGGCTCCCACCGCGGCCTGGCGGGCGTCGCCCACCGAGGCCTTGCCCTTTTTCCATTCCTTCGCGACTTTCAATGCTTTCGTCAGGCGATCATCTATCGTATTTCCGCAGAGAGGGAGGACGTGTTCGGCGCAGTCGCGGGCCCATTGCATCAATTGGAAATGCCTGACCCTGGTCAGGGGGCCGCCCCGGTGAACCGCCACGAATCTCCTGTCCCGCATTTTCCTTTCCCTCCGACTTCCGTGACTGGCACCTCTACCTAACCGGCCACAAGCGCGAACAGGACCATGACCCGCAGTTGCAGATTCCCGATCACGTGCAAAACGCCGCTTAATTTGTAATTCCTATACCAAAATACCAACGCCGCAAACAGCAAGCCCTGCAAGAACACGGTCGCCCAGCCGAACGGGTGCCACGCGTGATACAAGGTAAACACCAGCGCATTACCGGCCAAACCATAGATGTCTTTATTCCCCATCATTCGCGGCAGCAGGTAGCCTCGAAAATACATTTCTTCCACCACCGGCAGGATCAAACCCGTTATGACCGTCCATAGAACCATGGTGATCCATAAAACCGGCCTGTCATAATTCGCATATTGGGCTGGATTGCCCATCTGCATCCATGCCGGCAACCCGTTGAAAACATGCGTTGACAACAACTTGTCCGCCGGCGCGCCAAGCATACCGATCATGACCGCCAGGACAACAGCCAGCAATAATACCCCCAGGAATTTCCACCAGGGTATTTTCTCTCTATACAAAACAATCCCTTGCAGGGAATACCTGCCATTTCGCCTTTTACCTTGAAAAAACAGAATACCCAGTAGCAGGGGCAGGTCGACTATCAGCACAGCCAGCGTGAAGGCCATGAGAGGCGGGTAATTCCAGATATCGGCTAACGGCTTCAGCGCGAGAAGCGCGAGCAGGGTCGCCACGCCGGGGGCGCAATGGGCTATGGATTGCAGAAAGGTGAAATGAGCTGCGTTGTGCTTAAAAACATCTTCAAATATCGGGTTATCCATGAATAGAGATACGTTGATGATAAATAGGATTGCTGCTAACATCAACAGTAATTATAGGCTACCTCGATGCAGTCAGGCCAGTTAAACCATGCGATTATTTTCCATATTCTAACCACCGCCCTAAACCCTAAAATAAAACCCCGCACCCGAAGGTGCGGGGTTTCGTATTTTGGCAGCGCTCCGGGGGGATTTGGCCACTGCGCCCGCAGAGCTTGCTGCGTAGCCTCCCCTCATTCGCTGCCGGCTAGAGGCCTTTTCCTCGCTATTCGCTCGGCGCTCATTCGCTTCAAATCCCTTCCTGATCGGCTACGGGGATTTGAACCCCGGCCGGATGGCTGAGAACCGCCTGTCCTAGTCCCCTACCGGACGGTCCCTCACTTCATTACGGCCACCTTGAGCGTGGTCTTGAGGTTCCCGCCGACCACAAAGCGCGCCACGTACACGTCCGGCGCCACGTCGGCCAGATCCCAGACCAGGCTTTGCCCTCTGCCGCCCGTGAAATCGCCGGACAGAGCCGCGACCTGCTCGCCCACGAGATTATAGATGTTCACTTCCACCTTGGCCGCTGTGTCCAGATGGAACACGAAGGTCATGCGGTCCTGAGCAGGGTTGGGGAAGGCCAGCACGGATTTGCCGCCCAGGTCCGCGTTGAGCAAGGGGTTGCGGGGCGTGCTGGTTGTGGTCGGCGTGGCGGTGCGCACCGGCGTGATCGTGCCGGTGGGACTGATGGTAGGCGTCGGCGTAACGGTGGCCGTGGCCGAGATGGTGGAGGTGACCGTGACGGTCCGGGTCCGGGTGACCGTGGCCGAGTGCGTGGCCGTGGGTGTGCGGGTCACGGTGGGCGTGACCGTGAAGGAGGGCGTATGGGTCGGAGTGGGCGTGGGCAGCGGGACCAGCACGTTGGTCGCGAACTCAGAGGTGTTGTTCAGGATGTCCGTGGCCAGGGCGGTGACGACCTCGCTGCCCGAAAGGCCTGTCGGCACGATGCTCCAGTTGCCCCCGCCGTCGGCCGTGGCGGTCCCCAAAAGCCTCAGGGCGCCGCCGCGCTGGCCGGCCGCCAGGTTGGCCTCGAAGACTTCGATATAATCCGAAGCGCCCGCCGTCCCCTGGATGCTGCCGGTCAGGGCGGAGGTGATGACGGGCGCGGTCTTGCCGTTGTTGGTTCCGGCATCGGCCAGATAGATCGGCGATGTTGTGCCCACGGCCACCAGGGTGTTGCCGAAAATTCCGTTGTAATCCGTGGTATCCCCCTCCAGGAACAGATAGGCGCTGTAGATCAGGTTGCCGTAGGCGCCCCCGCCCCGGGGCCCGATGAAATTGCCTCTCGCGCCGTCATGGATGTAGATGTCCCGCATGAACTGGTTGGACGCGGGCGTCCGGTTGGCCAGCAGGTTCATCCACACGCCGGTGACCGAATTACCCGAGGCGCCGTTCATGATCTCGATGCCGAAGTTGTTGCCGCAGATGAGGTTGCGCCGGTATCCTGTGGTGCCGCCGATCGCGGTCTGCACGGCCCCGGTGTCCAGGACGATGGCGTTGCCGTTGGAATTCTCGATGTATCCGGGCGACAACACGCCGATGTAATTGCCCTGGATATCGGTTCCGATGGAGTTGCTCACGCGGATTCCGGTCATGCCGTCCACAATGATGTTCCCGGAGCCGGAGATGCTGCCGCCGATAAAGACATTGGTGCCTCCGCCCACCCAAATGTTCGTATAAAATCCGACGCCGGTATTGCCGGCCCAGTCCGTGCCCACGCGGCAGTAACTGATGCCCGACATGGTGCCGCTGAGAGCGATGCCCGTGCTGCCGCCGTTGGTCGGGCCTGAATGGATGAAGGCCAGATTGCGGAACCGGACATAGGAGGCCGAGACCTGAATCATGGAAGTGGTCAGCGTACCGCCGTCGATCACGATCTCGTCGGAATCGTCCGAGTCGCCCATCAGTAGCTGGTCCTCGGTGATTTGCAACGGCGAGATCAACAGGATGGTTCCCACGTTGTTGAAATAGATGTTGTCCCCTTCTCCATTCGCGTTAGCTTGGGCGACGCACCAGCGCAAGGAGCCGGGCGTTGCCACGCTGTCACTGTTGTTGGTGACCGTGAAATTGGCGGCCCGGGCCACCGGACCGGAGCCCAACATTAGGATTGCAGACGCGACCAGAACAGTAAAACGCCTCGCCATAATGATATCCCCCTTATCCTCGGATGCTCCACCCTTCTGGAGGACGTGTGGAAACGGTCGGATGAAGTGAGTCTATTTTATAGAGTGAATACGGAAAATGCATTAAAAAAGGGCCGGACTTTCTTCTTTCAGAATCACGGGAATATGACGCGGCAAAATAAA
>CAZQGO010000014.1:0-10410 GCA_964593065.1 uncultured bacterium
GTGGCGATGTTGACGTTGAAGCTGTAGCGGCTGTTGACGAAGGTGTTGTAGGCGATCAGGTCGTTGCGCATGCCGTCAATGGCGAAAATGCTGTTGCGCCACCAGTAGAAGTTCCGGTACGCGCCCACGATCATATTATTGATCACCGTGTTGTTCTGCGACGGCCCCAGGGTCTGCTTCTCGTCCCCCAGCATGATCCCCACCTGCGACCCGCTGGCATAGCCCGTGTTCCCGGTCGCGTACACGAGGTTGCGTTGGCACATGGTGCCGATGGCGTCCGAGATGTACACATTGGCCGACCAGTTGTCGTACACCACGTTATCCTCCAGGACCGTGCCCGTGGCCTCGTAGGTGGACAGGCCTTCGCCCCAGTTCCCGTACACGATATTTCCCCGCAGGACCGCATTTGTAGGATACCGCGCCGCGGACAGGCCCGAGGCCCAGCCGCTGGCCGAGCCGCCGTCCACATTCGACATGCAGTTGGACCACACGCGGCTGTTCTGGACAATGCTGCGGTCCCCGGAGCCGACGATGATAATGCCGTTTTGCTGGTTGTGGTGGGAGTTGATAGTGTCCGCCAGGCAGTGCGACCCGCCCAGGCACACGCCCATGCCGCTGGAATACCGGACCTCGATGTTGGAAAACTCCACGTAATCCCCGGAAGCGCCCAGGAGCACGTCCCACGGCCCGCCAGGGACCGTGTAATTGTTGCCGTCTATGGCCACGGCCTCCCCGGCATAGGCCTGGACCCGGATCGGGGCCGAACTGGTGCCGGAGTGCGTGAAATTTACGCCCTCGTGGTACTCCCCGCCGCGGATGTACACCGTGTCGCCGGCCTGCACCACGCCGGCCGCCTGGCCGATGGTCAGGAAAGGCTCGGAAAAGGTGCCTGGATTGCCGGTGTTCCCGCTTGGCGAAACATAGTAGTCCGTCGCCCAAGCCGCGAAAGGCCAGGCCAGCAGGCAGAGCGCGAGAAAATATCCTTTCGGAGATGGTGTTAACTGTGTAAACTTGGCCCCCCGTATCACATTTCCCTCGCCAACAATCTCACCCTCCCCTTTATCCCCTCCCCTCAAGGGAGGGGGATTAATGAATTATTCCCTCCCCCTTGAGGGGGGAGGGTCTGAGAGAGGGTGAAATGATGCGGGGGACGGTGTCAACTGATCAGGTTATCCGCGTCCACATCGGATGACCGATTCGAAGCTTCACCCTCCCCCGCACCCGCTCCCGTCAAGGGAGGAGTGTACAAGCCGGCAGGCCGCCCCCGGCCTATAGCTTGAGCCCCACCCCCGCCTTGAGGGTGACGCCGCCGAGGTCGTAGGTGATATCCTGGCCCGCCGCGCCGACCCAGCGGATATTATGGTCATTCAGGACAAACCGAACGTAGCGGCCCAAACGGTATCCGGCTTGCAGCATAAAATATCCGGCCTGGGAGAAATTATAGTCCAGGCCGAGCAGGAACGTCCAGGCGCTGGTGGCCGAGTAAAAGCCCAGCCCGCCGGCAAAATCATGGTCATCGAGCATGAAGGCGTCAAAACTCACGCCCAGCAAAAGGTCCGTCCTAGGGAAAACGTTCCGGTTGACCCAGTAGGCCGCGACCCCGAAAAATTCCTGCGACAGATCCAGCTTGACTCCCGTATTCCGGTATTCCCCCTGGTTCAGGTACTGCCCGCCGTGCACATCAAACATGAAACCGTAAAAGGAGTCCGTGCGCATGCCCAGCTCCCATTGCGGCGGCGCGCTCTGCATGGATAAATGGTCCACGTCCGGCAGGTCCGGAGTCCCGAAAGTTCCGATCCCTCCGGCGAGATAGAAGCTTATGTTCGGCTCCCAGGCGTAGCCTTGCTCCTCCAGCAGCGCGGGGTCTAGGACCCCCCACGTCCGTCCCTGTGCATAAGCCGTTGCGGAGAAGGCCATGAGCGCGATACAGGCCAAAAGAACCTTTTTCATGAGCCTCCTCCTTTCTGGCCGTTCAGGTGCAGGCGGCCCCAGGCTTTCTCAAAGGCGGCCAGGACCAGATAGGCGTACATGTCGTTCAAGGTATCTTCGTGCTCGTCGATCCAGCGCTGGGGCCTGAAATCCGCCGCGATGACGGGGATCGTGTACGTACCCGTAACCGTGCTCTTGGCCGACTCCGGCGCCTGGTCCGGTTGCTGCACCGCGACCTCCACGGAAACGGTTCCCCTGATTGCCATGGCCCGCATCAGCACGTTGGCGCGAAGGATGGACACGGAGATGAGCTTGCCTGCCGTCGTTTCCTGCGACGCTGGCTCGACCGTGAACCCCAGGCCGTTCAGATAGCCGGCGATCCGCTCCTTCAGCTTGAGATTTTCGGGATGGTAGAGATAGAGATCCGTGGTTTTAATGCCTAAACCGCTTTCATAGAGGGAGCCGATTTTTCCCTTGCTCTCGTCGAGAAAATTGACCTCCAGCGAGACCGCTTCGGCGGCGGCCGGAGGCGCGCCCGCGGGCGCCAGCTCGCTGATCAGCATTTTGAAATCCGTGGGTTCTATGGTGGCGCAGCCGGAAAGCAGGAGGGTAGGGGCCAGGCAGCAGAACAGCAGCCCGATCCCAAGGTGCACGGAAATGCTTTTTCTCATTCCTCCTCCTTTAGGCGGCTCAGGCTTTGTTCCCCCCGGGCCGTTTGAAAGCGATAAACACTCCCCGAGCCCGCTTAAAACGAATGCTTCTAATTCACGGGTGTGCTCATCACCAACCGTTAGGTAGATGCTGAAAGCGTCCCGGGCATTTGCATGCCGGTCTCGCAGATGAGGCTTCAATCTAGAGCGTAGGTTGGACGCTAATCCAACGTAATATAGTTTCTTTCTTCTATAGAGTGCGTAGATACCGTTTAGTACATCAAGATTGCAATATCGCTAACCCCTTCCCCTCATTTCACCTTAATCACTTTCGCGAACACCGTGAATTCCTGACCGTTTTTCTCCATACTCAAAATAATGATTCCATCGCCTTTCAATTTTCTGGCCTCCTCGGAAATGTCCTGAAGGATGTTAAAAAATTCCTTTCCGGACGCGGACAGGAGGCTGAGTGAGAAATACTCTTTCGGCAGGGTGTCGTCCACGGTGAAGATTTGGATCCCCATGGACTCAAAGCGCAGCGGCACATTTTCAACCACGCTTGAAAATGACAGGGCGGGCAACAGGAGCATAGCCGAGAAAAACATCGCAACCATAGTTTTTTTCATCACCATCATCCTCCGTCGCGAGTTAAATTCCAGGGACATCCTACATAATTCGGCCGAAATGAGTATGGTGTCCGGGGAAAAGCCGCCCTCATCTCTACCCCCTCCCCGTGCCCGCTCACTCGGGCCGAGTGTCGAAAGGCGAGAGGGGAAAAACCGCCCTCATCTGTATCCCCTCCCCCTTTAAAAAGAGGGAGGGGATGGGAGAAGGTGAAAGAAAGCCGCCTTCAGGCCGTCTTTTTCGTCATCGGCTGGCCGCAGCAGATGATGGCGCTTTCCGTGATCCCGTATTCGTCCACCGCGGTCTCGCGGCCGCAAACCTGGCAGACCATCTTGGCCTGGGGCTTGGGCGCCCCGAAAATCTGCGGCGCGGGCTGCGCCGCAGGCTGGGCCGCGGGCTTGGGCGCGGGCTTGGGCGCCGCCTTCCGGACGGCTCTGCGCACGACTTTCTTGCGGGCTACTTTCTTGCGGGCAACCTTCTTGCGGACAACCTTCTTGCGGACAACCTTTTTCTTCACGGCTTTCTTTTTGGCGGCTTTCCTCACGGTCTTCTTGGCGCGCTTTCTCTTGGCTGGCATGGTTCCTCCTTTAGAAGAATGTTGGAAAAAGTTTTCGGTTCACGGTGGGCCGTTGAATCTTCCCTGAGGGCGGGAACGCTTTTTGAAAAGCGGTGACCGGGTGAAGCCGGGCAAGGAACATGGGACTCTCCTTCAAACTGATATGGAGCCGGAGAGCTGATTATTTCAATAAACACAAGCCTTTTTTGGAACGGGATAGGTTATTTTACTCCGGGCGGGTCAAGAAATCGAGCCGAATTTTTAAAATCGCAGGTTGTGTTTTTTTGCGCCTGGCACCCATTCTCTTCCTCCTCCCGTCAAGGGAGGGAAAGAATATTGCCTGCCGCGCGGGGGTAAAGCGGATATTTGGGAAAAGACGTCCCGCTCTCCGCGCCTGGCGGGATTATACAAATGGAAGCGCAGCGAATATAGTGATTTATCCTTCTCCGGTCCTGGGGGATAATGATCACACTTGTCCCGGAATCCAATCACTTGCATGTGCTCCGCGGAGGTCCGCCATGCCGCTCCAGTCACGCGTCGTTTCAGCCATCCTGCTTTCCGCACTGGCCCTGGGCGCCGCGGGCTGTGCCGGCCTGCCCAAGGAACTGCAGGGCAGGTGCCCGCAGGCCAACAGCCTGGGGTTCATGCTCTACGGCGCCGACGAGCCTCTGCCGCCCGACGCCGGCCGTCAGCCCGGAACCTGCCGGGTGAAAAGCATCACCCTGCTGGCCGACGGGACCCGGCCAGACTGGTCCCCGGACGGCCGCCGGATCGCCTTCGACCGGGAGGTCTCCGGCACGTACGAAGTCTTCGTCATGAACGCCGACGGGTCCCACGAGCGCTGCCTGACCCGCGAGGGGAGCCTGCCCCGCGAACTCGAACACAAGCACAAGGGCAAGGCCACCTTCGTGCCGGGACGGCCCTACCTGCTCTTCGGCGCGGAGAACGAGCACGGCCGCCACGGCCTGACCACCACGCCGGGGATCGGAGACAATCACGACCTGTGGCTGCGAAGCCTCGACGAACCCGCGTACTGGCGCCTGACGCGGTATCCCAAGGACTACGCGGTCCAGTATCCGCGGTTTTCCGCGGACGGGCGGCGCCTGCTGTGGAGCGTGCGCTACGTGCCGGGCAAGCCGAGAAGGCGGGGATGCGAGTTCGGCTTGTGGAAGATCCTGCTGGCCGACCTGGTTTTCGGTCCCGCGGGCCCGCAGCTGGCCAACGTGCGGGAGCTGAAGCCCGGCGGGGACGGCTTCTACGAGCCCCACGGGTTCGATCCCGGCGGCCGGACCATCATTTTCACCGCGGCCCTGGAGCCGGGACAGTCCCAGATCTACGGGGATATCTATACCTACGATCTCGACGCCGGCCGCCTGACGCGCCTGACGCGGACGCCTTCCATCCACGAAGAACAAGCCCTGTTCTCGCCGGACGGCTCCAAGATCGCCTTCATGTCCGGTCCTTTCATCGGGGTCTCGCGCCTCGCCTACAAGACCGAAATCTATCTCATGGACTCCGACGGCGGCAACCGCGTGCGCCTGACGCGTTTCAACGAGCCGGACAGCCCCGAATCCACGGGCAGCACGACGCTCATCGACAAAATCGCCTGGCGCCCCTGCGGCGGGGCCCTGGTCTCGGCCTACCACGCGGCGGGGAAAAAGCTGAATAAGATTTTCCGTCTGGAATTTACAGGACCGTGCGGCGGGTCCGGGTGCGAATAGGAGCTTTCAGGCGAACCACAGGTTCCCGTGAAAGCTCCCATGGCTGGACCGTGCCCAAGGCTCGGCTTCGAACAAGACCGGCCTTACTTCCCCACCACCAACACCACGAAGCTGTCCGGGATGATGGTCGGCCAGCGCCGGCGGTGCTCCCGCCCCCGGACCGGCTCCGGCGGCGGACCGAATTGCGCCGTGGGCAGGTAGAGGACGTGCGTCTTGGGGTCCAAGACCATGGTGCGCGCACCGCGCTGGGTGCAGAGCGTCTCTAAGGCTTCGAACCTGCCCGGCGAGGTCTCCTTCACCACGGTGAGGGTGCCCTCCCCGTTGGAGCTGAAGGCCAGCCCGGCGTCCGGGTCCCAGGCGTTTCCGTCCACGCCGTTGCCGATGGGCACGGTGCCGATCACCTGTCCCGAACCCAGGTCCAGGACCGTCATCATGTGGTTGGCGCAGCCCGAGAAAATGCGGCGCCCCACCGGATCCAGCGCCATGCCGGAGGGCTGTTCGCCCGGGGCCAGCGGATAGCGCCTCACGACGGCCAGGGCCCGGCTGTCGATCTCGGCCACCTCGCTGATGTCCTCCAAGTTCACGTACACCCTTCCCTGCCCATCCGCGCGCGCGGATTCCGGGTGCCCGCCCAGGGGCAGGGTGGCCAGCACCTCGCCGGACTCGGCGGCCGCCACGGTCGCGTCGTTGCTGCGGGCATTGAACACGAAGACCCGGCGCGTGGCCGGATCATAGAGAACGGCGTCCGGGTGCCTCCCGGTCCGCACCTGTCCGAGGACCTTCAGGGTCCGCAGGTCGAAAATGGTCGCGGTGTCGGCCCGGCCGTTGCTGGTGAAGCCCCGGTTCAATTCGGGCGCCAGCGCGATGCTGTGCACGCCCGGCGTGTCCGGGATGTCCCCGACCACCCGGCCGGTGTCCGGATCCACCACCATCACGTGGGTCTGGCGGGCGATGTACAGCCTCCGGGCCCCGCCGTCCAAAGTTATGCCGTCCCAGCGGCCCTCGCCGCCCAAGTGCAGGGTCTTCAGCACGCGGTATCCCGGATCCTGCGCCTGCGCCAGGGCGCCGAGCAGCACCAGACCCGCGGCTCCGACGAACGTCCAGGCACTCCTTGCCATGCCCCCACCGCCTTTCCCGCCGCCGGTCTGGCCCCTGCCCGCGGCCCTCATCGCCATTCCTCGTGGGCGTAGAAGGCCTGCGCCACGCTTTCGGCCAGGTCCTGCAGGACCCGTTGGATCATCTCCTGGTCGGTCCAGACATAGCTCACGGTATTGTCCGGTTCGGTCGTTAAGAACTGGGAAAAATCGCTATCCTTGCGTTCGCTCCACACGATCTTGCCGGTGGCCGCGTCGATCAGACGCGCCGTGACCACGCCGGTGGCGATGCGCTGCGCCGAGAGCGGCGTCGGCCGGATGTTGCCGACGCTCAAGGAGATGCTGCCCATGACCAGGCCCTGCACGCCCAGGAGCCGGCCCAGGCTGACCGCGGTCTGGGGGTCCAGGTAGCCGCCGCGCGCCAGGGACTGCTCCCGGATCAGGGCATCCACCCGCGCGCGCTCCATCACCTCCACCTGCGGAGCATGCCGGAGCAGGTCCACGACGATCTCGTCCGCCAATTGCGTCCCCAGCGTGGACAGGTAGCTGTCGGTGGTGAAGGGCAGGACCGCCACCCGGTGATAGCGCTCCAGGTCCACGGCCGGCTGCACCAGCACGCGTTGCGCGCACCCGGCCAGCGCCAGCCCGCACGCCAGCCCCAAGGCCCACATCCGCCTGTTCAAGTCCGGCCTCCCGGGGTCACTGAAATCACTCTTGTCCTCAATTCCTTTTTCGCTACCACTTTTCCCAATGGATATTCTCCGGCTTATACTTGTCCTTCGGCTTATCCTGCCCGGTCGGGTGGCCGATGGGGATGACGTTCAAGGGAATGAGGTCGTCGGGAATGGACAGGGTTTTCCTGACCCACGCCTCGCGGTCGGGTTGGGGGTAGGCCGCGGTCCAGACCGCGCCCAGGCCCAGCGCCTCGGCCGCGAGCAGGATGTTCTCGCCGGCCAGCGAGCTGTCGATGACCGCGTACTCCGTTTTGCCCTCGTGGGCCTTGGCCGGAATGGCGCAGACCACGATCGCAGCTCCCGCCTTGTCCAGCATCTTGGCGTACGGCAGGCCCTGGGCCAGCTTCAGCAGCTGGTCCTTTTTCGTGACGACCACAAACGCCCAGGGCTGCTTGTTGACCGCCGTGGGCGCGGCCATGCCCGCCTTCAGGATCGTTTCCAGGTCCTGTTTGGACACCGCCTCTCCGGTAAAGTGCCTGACGCTTTTTCTGCTGTGGATCACTTCCAGCGCGCTCATATTTTCGTTTCCTTTCTGCAGGGCCAGGGCAAGGTCCGGCAGTAATAATAATAAACTCACCGTGGCGGCTAAGGGTATCCGGTTCATGCTTTCGCTCCTTTTCGTCAACCCGTGACCTTGAAGGCGGCTTTCCTTTCCCAACGGGCCGCGCGTTTTTCCAGGCGCAGGAATTCGTTCCGCCCCGCCTTTTCCCCCGGCCCGGCCTCCCGGCGGAACTTGGTTCGGGCCGGAGCGAGGTTCGGACTTGATTCGCGGATGGTTCGCTGCGCGCGACCCTAGATTGTCCCGCAATTCGTGAAAAAAGCAAGCGCAGAATCAGGCGGGTTTGGGGTTTGCATGCGGGCCGAAGACAGCGCCGCGTTCCGGGCAGACGGCCTGGCGCCTGGTGCGAACTCAGGCTAGGGTTCCAGGCGCACGGTCACGCCCAGCGCGACGCTGATCTCCTGTTGATCTTCGTGCGCCTGACTGGCGCGGTAATTGGTGAAGACGTACTTGCCCATCAGATCGAGCGACAATTCCCATGTGGGCCTGCAACCCAGCCCCAGCGTGGCCGTGTACTCGTCCGTGTTGTCCGAGGCGGACGCGTAAACATTGCGGACAAAAGCGGCCCCGCCGCGCAGGGCCCAGGCTTCCCCGGGGCGGAACTCCAGTCCGCCGTTCATTTTCAGGCCCGTGACGGCCAGGTCCCGGTCATGATGTTCGCTGCTGTAACCGCCCTGCAGGGCCAGCTGCAGGCGTTGTTGGAAAAGCTGGAATCCCGCCCCGAAAGCGACCTCCTGGCGGAGTATTCCGTTGGCAGCCGGGCTGTTGCCCCCGGCGAAGGTCCGGGATTCCTGCCCGCTGCCCAGGGTGCTGTAATTGAGTCCCAACAGCAGGTCCGCGTCCGGGGCCAGGGCCACCCGGCCCCTGACCAGGGGCGCAAATCCCAGGAGATCCCGCGTGATCTTGTCTCCTCCGGCCGGCGAGGATTCGACATGGCGGTAATCCGCCAGCAGTCCATACGTCCAGTTGGGATGATTGTTCACGGCCTGGATGGAAACAAAGGTTGCCGGCCCCTCGTTGTTTACCCCGCCTGCGGTAACATAGTTCAACAAAGGGTCGTCACCGGTTCGGCCGCCGTTTAAGCCCAGGGTGGTGGTCGAGCCCTCGAACAGCAGATCCGGCTTTTTCCATCCCGCGCTCAGGTCGATGCTCAATGATGCGCGGCCGGAGGTGCTGACGGAACCGCCCACCAGGGTTGATACGGCGAGCTCGGGCAGCAACCGGTAGGCGGCTCGTAAAGGCCACAATTGGAGGACTGATTTCTCGTTGAACCAGAGAATCAAAGCGGAATATTCCCCATTGCCGTCGAGGAATATTTTTTTATTTTGCGTTGTGCCGTCCAGATCGCTCTGTTGCTCCGCTCCCACCAGGAAATCCAGGCGGTTGGCATATTCAAGAAAGGCCAGACCGGCAGGATTTTTCAGGTTCAACAAATTGATCTCCGTGGTCTCGTCCTCGATGGCGAGGTAGGCCCCGCCCATGCTCTCCACGCGCCAGCCGTAATTTCCCGGCCAAAACGAGGCCCGGGCCTGTGCGGCCGCGAGAACCGGGATGAGAATCACGGCAGCCAGAAAAACGCCGAAACGGTTCATGAGCTCCCCCTTTGCTTCCGGCATTATTTTCGGCCGGACTGAAGCAGGGGTAAAGACATATTTTCCCTTGTTAAGGCTGTCAGGAAAGTAAGCCGGCGTGCCCGCCGGCATGCCGGTTCGGGCTGAAAAACGGAAGTCGCAAGGCGAGAGGTGTTATGAGGTCACCCTCCCCTTCATCCCCTCCCCTCAAGGGAGGGGGAATAATATCTTACCCGCTTCGCGGCCTGAGGGTCGAAAGGCGAAAACAGAAAGTAAACAAGATTTTTAGTGCCTGGCACCTCACCCGATGCATATCCTGCCTGTTTTCCCGCAATCATTCCTCCCGTCCCCTGTCCAATACCAGTAGTGGCCGCAAGTCCAAGAATGGATTGGAAAGGGGCCGGACATGACCTTCATCCCGGAGAACAGGCTGGAAGAATTCCTGGTCAAATGGAAAAACCAGGACTGCTGTCATTCCCATTTCTTGCGCGAATTCCTGGCGGCCGAGGTGTTTCTCATCCACTACGGGCCCGCGTACACGCCCCCGCGACCGGACCGGGCGGTCCAAGGACTCGAGCTTTCCCTGACCTTTACGGTCTTGGACGAGGTTCCCTGCATCCCCCTGTTCAGCTCCTTGGCGCGCCTGCAGGCCTTCACGCGGGAAAAATCCTCCCATTATTCCCTGAAGGCCCGGGATTTCCTCGGCCTGACATTGGGCGCGAACGTGTGCCTGAATCCCGGATCCGAATATCCGGTGCTGTTCCTGGCAGGGGAAATCGCGGATCTCCTGGCCGACGCGTATTGACCCCGTCCCGGAGGAGAACATGGCCAAAACGCGGCAGGACCACTTGCCCCACGAGCTAATTGAAAAAAAGATATTTATACTTCGCGGGGAGAAAGTGATGTTGGATAGGGACTTGGCGGAGCTGTACGGGGTGGCTGTCAAAGTTCTAAACCAGGCTGTGCGAAGGA
>CAZQGO010000014.1:10510-71217 GCA_964593065.1 uncultured bacterium
CCGCCGAAATAGGGGCGGCCGACCGGTCGCCCCTGCCTAGATCTTCTCCACCAAATCCACCCGGCGGTTCTGGGCCTTGCCCTCCTGGGAATGGTTGGAGTCCACGGGACACAGGGGCCCGACCCCCCTGGGCGTCAGACGCTTGGAATTGATCTTGTACTTCGTGGTCAGCTCCTTGACCACCGATGCGGCGCGGGCCTCGGACAGGGCCATGTTGGCCTGTTCCTTCCCCACCATGTCCGTATGGCCGATCACGTAGATGTTCAGCTTCGGGTCCTTGTGCAGCAGCTTGGTGATTTCCTGGAACGCCGGTTCGGACGAGGGTTTGAGCGTGGCCTTGCCGGTGTCGAAATGGATGCCGTACACCGCCACGTGCCCGGTATTCCGGATATCGTCCAGCATGGCCTGCGCGTCCGCGGTCACCTCCTGCTCCATCTTGCCCTGCTCCACGATCACCAGGCGGTAGGCGCGGTCCCCGTAGGGCGTGGACACCTGCAGCCAGATGGGACGGCCGTCGGCCACGGCCCGCAGGGTGGCGGAACCATTGTCCTCCCGGAGCACTTCGCCGCCGATCTTTTTGATGGCCTGGGTGTAGTTACGCACCTTCTGCAGGGACGACATGGTCTGCGCGCCCTTTTGCTGTTTGTAGGTGATCTCGAATTTACGGCCCTCCACCGTCTCCGTGCCCTTGGCGGTCTTGAACTCATGCTTGCCGAACTCGATGTCCTGGTAGGACGAGATGTAGAAATCCGGAATGCGGGAGACCAGGGGGTGGTCCTTGCTGCCGGGCTGGTCCGGTTTCCTGTCCGTCACCGCATAGTTCGGCTTCGGGGCCGCGGCGTCCAAGGCCCCGGCGTGCGCCACCACGTCCTGCCGCATGGGCCCCTTTTCCACGATGACCAGCAGGTAGCTGTTGGCGCCATAGGGGTTGGAGACCCGGGCGTAGATCTCCCGTTTGCCTTTTTGGATCTTCATGGAAGCGGAACCGCCGTCCTCCTTCAGAACTTCGCCGCCGATCTTGCGGATCGCCTGGGTGTAATTGCGAACTTTTTGCACACTGGACATTTCTTTCTGGCCCTTTTGCTGTTTGTAGGTGATCGCGTACTTGCGGCCCTCGACCGTGACCTCGCCTGTGGCGGTGGGAAAAGCCTCCTGGTCGAATTCGATATCCTTGTAGCTCGAGATGTAAAACCCGGGGATTCTGGAAAACAGGGGATGATCCTGGCTGCCGGGCTTGTCGCCCTGCGCGGCCCAGGCCGCGCCTGGGATCAGGCCCGCCAGGATGACTGCCAGCAAGACGGTGTGCAATGGTTTCATGGTACCCTCCCGGAGGTTGAATAGCCCCAAGTTAGCACGAAATTAAAATCGGATTCAAGTATTATTGATTTGTCTTGCCTGGCGGAAATACCCTGCCCGAGGTGCGCGCCGGGCATCGAGAAGCGAGAAGCGATCTGATGAAAATCCCGATCCGGGCTTCGGCCGGGTCCTTCCCGCGAAGGCAGCGGCAACCCGGCCGGGAGCGGGTGACGGAAACGCCCGCACCCGGCGTTCCTACGGTCCGGGCGTCGGCGCCGCGGGAGGCGCGGTCGGCAGAGTCAGGACCCAGATCTGCGGGTGGTGGGGCAGGCGTCGGACGCCATCCACCGCGGCCACCTGCAGGGCGATGCGGGTGCCGCTGCGGTCCCAGTCGTAATCCGAGACCAGGTAGCGCCTGCCCGGTTTGGCGCCGGCATTGAACGCGGTGGCCTGCCAGATCGCATCCCCCTGTTGCAGGTACAGTTCGGTCCGCAAGGTTGCGGCCGTGGAGGCCGGCGCTTGCCAGGCCGGATCCACACGGCTGGAAATGAAAGAATACCACGCGCCGCCGGGAGAATAAACGCCGTGTTCGTCCCAGGTCTTGGGGCTGTTGACCCGGTCGACCACTTCCGATCCGTCCAGGGCGCAGGTGTAGCAATCGTCCACGTAGGCCAGGCCGCCGGGCGTATGGGAGTACATGAGCAGGCCGTGCCGGAATCCATGCGTCTCGTAGAAGCCCCGGTCCCGCGCCGGGCCGGCGCCGAACAGGACGCGGTGGTTGGACAGGATGTCCGTTCCGTGCGCGTTCAGGTCCACCTCCGCCAGGTGGATCTGCCACCCGGCCCAGGGGTTCTCTCCGCCCGGCGTGGCCCAGCGCGGGTAGCGGACCTTGCCGGTGGCGATGCGCTCGGCAAAGACCAGCCGCTTGCCGTCCTCGGAAAAATGCGGGTGCAGGGCCGCATGCTCGGGAGGCGATACCCAAATGCGTTCGGCCCCGGTGCCGTCGCGCCGGATGAGCCACAGGTCGTTGTTGATGCCCCAGGACATGTGGTTGAAGCGCCTGTGCTGGCTGTGGGCGTTCTCGGCCTGGAACACGATGTGTTCGCCGTCCGGGTGCCAGGCCGGCTGGCCCACGAACCCCCGGGGCACGACGGTGTTGCCGCCGGTCACGGGCGCGATCTGCGAGCCGTCGGGGCGCATGGTGAAGATCTCGGTGTCCTGGGTCGCCTCGTCCACCACGGCGTCGTAGGCGATGAGCTCGTGCGCCGCGGGGCCGCGGTACCAGTCCACGCGCCCGCCGTCGGGTTGGATCAGGGCCGCGTGCGTGTTGCTCAAGGCGCCGGCCAACACCGTCGCGGTCAAAGCCAAGGCCAGCATGGGAGTGTCCCCCTCCTTTGAAATGAAATATTATGGGTTTACAACCAGAACTTGATCCCGCCCTGGAAGAAGACCCCGCCGTAATCCAGGCTGAAATCCGAGCCGTCCGTGTTTTTCAGGACCTCCCGCCTGCCGTCGCTCCAGATGCCCGTCACCTTTCCCACGCGGGCGTAGCGGTAGCCGATTTCGCCGGCGGCGGACAGCCAGTCGAAGAGGAACAGGTCCGCGCCGCCGGAAATTTTTCCGCCCAGGGTCCCGCCCTCGTAATCCAGACTTTCGAGGGTGGTCATGGAGGGCAGGAGGAGATGGCGCACCTTGTAGACCTCGTGGGCGTTCCGGAGTCGGAGATAAAAAATTTCCGCCCCGGCGTTGAAGACCAGGGAGCCGGCCCGGGGCCAGAGGTATTTGGCCGTCACCCCGTAGGCTTCCGCGTCCAGGTAAATGCCGTAGACCCGGTCCGGATAGAGATAGGAGCCGATGCGCAGCTCCGTGGCCGGAAAGAGAAGTTCGTAGCGGAGGCCGAGGAGGACTCGGCCGGTCAGGCCGTATTCCGCCCCCAGCGCCAGGACCGGCGCGGTCTGCACCTCGCCCAGGGCCGCGTTGGGCTCGCGGGTGATGAACCCGCTTTCCTGGTCGCGGAGCAGGCGGTTGAGGTCGGACAACCACATCTGGGCGATCTGGCCGTATACGCTGAGAACCACGCGCCCCTGAATGTCGCGGGCGCAGGCGAGGGAAGGCAGGGCGAGCAGGCAGAGCAGCAGGATTCCGCGGCGGATCGCAGGTTTCATGGAGGGCAACTCCCGGAGTCGGCGGTTGGCAATATTGTATACCCGCATGGGGCGGCAAGTGAAACGCTTTTCTCCCCGCATATCAATTTGCCAAAATCTCCGTTCCAGACAATTATGGTTCGCAGGCCGCGTCGCACTGCGGCCGTCCCGCCGGCGACCGCGGCGGGTAATCGCTCCGAGGAGGAAAACATGAAAAAGTGCGTGGCGGTCTTGGCCGGCCTGGGCCGGCTGCTGGTTTGCGGCTGCGCGAACATCAACCTGTCCGGAACCGGGAACATCGGGGACGCGAGCGTGGGAGCCCATATCAATCCCTTGAGCGGGGATGTGGGCGTGAACGCCGGCGCTTTCAAAACCATCAAGGCCGGCGGCGTCGAAACCACGGTTCACACGTCCAGCGACGGCCATAACCTGAACGTGGACACGGATGTCCAGGCCGACGAAGAGTAAAGCCCTCCAAAGCCGCCGGTTTTTCACCCGATAAGAAAACTCCCTCCCCGTTTTTAGCGGGGAGGGAGTGGATTGAAAGGCGCGCGGAACGCTTACAATTTTTTCAGGCCGCCCTGGCCTTTGCCCTTGGCGGGGGATTCGTCCGGCTGCGATTTCTTGGAACCGCCTTTTTCCTGCTGCTGGTACTTTTCCCGCTGTTGCTTGAGCGAACCGGCCTGGGAGCCGGAGGAAGTGCCGGATTTTTCCTTCTCGTAGGAGGACGATTTCTCCATCCGGCGCGAGCCCGTTTCCTGGTCTTGTTCCTTGCTCTGGACCTTTTCCTTCTCCTTCACCCGGACCTTGCCGTTCTTGTCCTTTTCCTGGTATTGATACTTGTACTTGTACTGAGACTTGCCTTTTCCCTGGTCTCCCGAGTCGCTTTCCTCTTCCTGTCCCTCTTCCTGATCCTGCTCTTCCACTTCGCCTTTGGCCTTCCCCTTGCCCTTGGCGGCTTGTTCGCGGGCCTTTTTGTATCGGTCTTGGGCCCGGCTCTCCTTGCCCTTGGAGCTCTTGCCCGGCTTTTCCGGCACGGTTGCGGACCCTTCGTCTTCCCCGGCTTCCTCGCCGCGCCCAGGGCCCCGTTGGATCACCTGGCCCCGCGACTGCCGGTACTTCTCCTCGGCATCCTTGCGGACCTGCCCCGGCGGCACCTTGGGCACAACCCGGCCCTTGGACTCCGGTGTGAAGGCGATCGGCTTGGCCCCGGATTCCGTCTTCCCGGATTCGCGCTCCTGGCGGTAATTTTTCAGCTGTTCCGCCTCGTCGGTGCCCTCACGGTCCCGCCGGTAGGCGTCCACCTGCTTTTTCTCCTCCTGTTGCCGCTGCTTTTTCTCCCATTGCCAGGGGACCCAGCGGTTCTTCGTATCGTAATGCCCCGGGACCGGCACGGCGTCGTCCTCGATTTTCTCCAGGCGCCCCGGCGTGTACTTGCCGTGGGCATCCCAGTTCCCCGGAACCCAGCGGTGTCCGGGGGCAGCGGCCTGCCATTGGCCCGGCACCCAGCGGCCCAGGCCGTTATAGTAGCCGGGGATCCACGCGTAGCCGGAGCGCTGCTGGGGCCGCCAATATCCCTGTTTCCACTGGCCGTTGGGCTGCCAGAATCCAGGAACCCAGCTCCGTCCCGGCTTCGGCTTGGCCTGCGGCTGCCAGTATCCCTCTTCCCATTCTCCCCACTTGTTCCAGTGGCCGTGGACCCACGCGTACCCCGTGCGGCGGGCCGGCCGCCAATGACCCTGGATCCAATAGCGCCCGGCCCAGTGGCCGGGAACCCAGACCCATTGGGAGCCGCGGTTCTTCACGGGCTTCCAATAACCCGGAAGGTAATAGTCTCCGTCCCAGCCGCCGTTCACCCACACGAATCCGGGACGGACCCGCAGGCGCCAAAATCCCGGTACCGCAATGTCGGCTTGCAGGGCGAAGGTATCCACCCAGAGGTAGGCGGAGCCGGGGTTGGACGTGTCGGCCGGCAAAATGAGCGGAGTGTTGGCGTCGTAGGCCACGTCCGCCACATCCTCCTCCGGGGATAGGACGTAGGGCTGGTCTCCCGGATACACGGTTTGGGGTCTTTCCTGCACGACGTATCTCACGTGACAGCCCGTCAGGCCCAGCAAAAACACACCCGCTGCCATCCATCTCATCCACATGGTGGGATATCCTCCTCAGCCGGGGAAGCGGCCGGCGCCAGCTTTGAAAACAGGCCTACTGGTACTGGAAAACCTTGATCAGGTAGTTATCTCCGGTGAGCATGCCGAACAAATACACTTTTCCGAAGGTCCAGGACACGGCGCACGTGCGCGAACTGGCCACGGCGTCCTGCCAGCCGTCGGACATGAGCGTCCAGATGTCCGGGGAGGAACTTAAGGACCAGTACGCCTCCACGAAGGTGTCCGCGCGCCGGTTGAGGATCTCCGGCACCTCGATCTCGAAATCACCGTCCGAGGCCAGGGTGCCGGTGTATTCATGCAACAGTGCGACGCCCGGAGTCCCGGGCTGCCCGGCGGGGCCGGTGGGCCCCATGGGGCCTTCCTTGCCCGTGCAGCTGCTCAGCAGTGCCACCGCCGTCACCATGGCGGTGTAGAAAAATAATTTGCGCATGATTGCTTCCCCCTTCTTTTGGTGATCCGCGATCCCCGGGATGTCCGCGTCTTTTCGGCCCCACGGCTGATAAAACCCCGTGAAGCGGGTTTGGTTTCGCCTTCGCAGGCTGGCGCGAAACCTGTCCGGAAACCCGCTGCCGAGTATGAATTTCATTATAGTCAGAAACGGGCCGGAACAAAACGAAATTCCGCCTGCCGCAATATTTTCCCGTCCGCTGAACCGGCCGCCCCCTCCGCCCTCAGCCGTCCTGCAAGCGGATCCCGAGTCGGGTTGGTTACGGAAGCGGCTGCTTCCACATTTTCAGGGTGCTGTACTGGTTGCTGGACCAGGGCCAGAACATGGCGACAACGGCCATGCCGTCGAACAGCCGGTAAAACAGGGTCTGGTTTTTCTGGATGCCGCCGTAGGCCTCGGTCACGGCCTTGGCCTCCCGGGACGGCGAGGTGCCGGCCGCTTTGAAGGGCGGCCCCAGGTGCCGGCCCAAGTGCTCGGTCCATTGCGGTATGGCGTTTTGCGTGATCACGACTTCAAAATAATCTTCCGATTTTCCGCGCTGCTCGACGACTTCCAAATTCAGGATGGGTTCCAAAATTTCATCCCACGGGTTTGGCACAGGACCGCCTTTCCAAGCCGGCAAACCGGCTGAAACAAAATTCCCTTCTCATTTTTACCACGAATTCGCCGCGGCAGACAACCTCCGTCTGGAACGCCGCCGCAAATTTTTCCTCCCCCCGGCCGGCTGCCGTCCGTCCGGACCCGGACCGGATCACCGCCAGCTCGCCAGGATGCCGCCCATCAGCGCCGTACCGAGCAGGGTGCAGGAGATATTGATGAGGTACAAGCGCCACGGCCGTTGTTCAAAAACAGCGTTCATGCCCGTGGTGGTGGCCACGAAACCCCCGGACAGGCACAGACCGCCAAGAAAACCGCCGGTGAAGGTTCGGATCTGCATGAGTCCGAGAAAGTACCCCAGCACGTAGGCGGTGATCAACGCCGCCGCCAGGGCCGCCAGCATGCCCGCCAGCATGCTTTTGTTCCTGTCTTCGGATGTGAGTTTCACCAGCTCCGCCCAGGTCTTGGCGAACAGGACCGGGGAATACCACAACGCCCCCAGTAGAAAATTGGCCAAGGCGGCGATCAGGACGGCCGGCAGGCTGACGTAGACGTGGGGCATGAGAAGGCCTCCTTCCTTGCCGTTCGGGATGAGTGCTTTGAAAATTTTCCGGTAGGGTGATTCCCCCGTCGTTCCCTCACGCCGAGGCCGCCGCGCCGAGGGACCGCGGCCCGGCCCGCTTTCCGCCGGCTCAGGCCTGGGGCGGAAGGTAGTGCTTGGACTGCTTGCCGGTCATTTCCTCGATCTCCACCTTGATGACCACCATTTTGCCCAGGGGATCCTCCTCGTAGTTCCAGACCGCGTTGCCGGCATAATGCCGCATGATCACGTTGAGGGCCTCGATCTTTTCCCCCACGTTCTCCACGATGGCGGCCCGCCCGCGGCCGATGACGCTCTGGTACTTCGTTTCCCACTTGCAGGCCTGGTGCTCGTTCGGCAACAGCTCCACCTCCCCTTCCAGCTCGAAACCCACGCGGGGATTTTCCCGGAGCATTTCGATTTTCCTGCCCCGCGGCGCACAGTGGAAATACAGGCAAGGATGGGCGTAGCCGAAGTTCATGGGCACGATATACGGTTGATCGTGGAGGGAAAAAGCGCAGCGGCAAACCTGGGCCTTGTGAATGATCGTTTCCAGCTGGGCCAGGTCCTTGATTTCACGCCCGGGATGGCGCATCCGGAGAAGCCCCCGCGTAAAAGAAATTTCGGCCGGGCCGGCGGGTCCGCTTTCGCCTGACCGGCTCCCAGAACGCTATTATACTGCAGACCCGCGCTCAGACCACGCGCTTTTACATTTTTTTGGGGAGGAAAGTAATATCGCCATGCATGCGACCGGTACTCGTAGCCAGAAAATCGCGGCGAGGCTTCACGCGGAATTCGAGTTGCATTCAGCCTGTCCGCCGGAGCGGTGCCAATCGGTTTCCAGGTCAGGAGAGTCCGGAAAGGTGTGAACCGGGCGGGGCGCAGGGCTTAAAAGTTCTGGTCGAAGGGCTCTTCCACCGAGTCGTTGTACAGGTTGAAGATGTTCGACAGGCCGCTGAGGGTGAAGAGCCGTTTGATGTGATCCTGCATGTTTGCGATCCGCAGGTCGCCGTTTAACTGGCGCGCCTGCTGCAGGCAGGCGACCATGACGCCCCAGGCCTTGGAGCTGATGTGGGACACGGCCGCCAAGTCCACGACGAGGTTGACCTTGCCCTCCTGGAGCAGTCGCTGCAGGCTGGCCTCGAATTCCTCCACGGCCTGGCTGTTCAGGCCGTCCTGCAGCACCACCCACGCCGGTTCCCCGGCCGCGGAAGCGGCCGGCACCGGCGCCGGCGGGTCGGTGAATTCCGGGCGCTGCGGGAGCCATTTCCTGATCCGGTCCCATAAATCCACGGCGTCAATTCTCCCGGACGATAGTCAGCCACAACGCGGCGGTCAAGCCCCAAACCGCGTTGAAGAGCAACACCTGCACGAAGGTGAAGGTCCCGAGCTGGGCGCCGAACATCCCCTGCCCGCGGGCGGGAAACACCACCAGCAGCTGCACCAGCGAGGGCGCCAGGCTCAGCCACAGGCCCTTGGCCAGCGGCCCGGCCTTCAGAGGCAGCAGAAAGACCAGGCCCCAGATTCCGCCCCAGACCACGCGCTGGTACAGCATGGGCCGGTTCAACCCCTGCGCCAGGTGAAAGCCGTGAGCGGAAGCCGCCCCCAGGCTCTTGTAGAGCCCGACCGCCACGGCGTTGGCCAGGCCGCCGAGAGCCCCGGCGGCGAAAAAGACCGTCAAGCGTCGCAGGAAATTCGCCATGGATCAGGAACGCCCCTTCCCGGGTGCACGGGTCTTCGCGACCTGAATGCAGCCCGGCTCTCGTCCGCCGCCTGCTCACGGATTTCTATTCCCTTACCGGCATTGTATCATAAAAAGCCCGCGCCCGGCACGCAAACCTAATTTGAAAAATCGGATTGCCGGCCGGCTGCCGGCGCCGACTTGTTTGCGGTGAAGACGGCCGGAAGCGGGAGGTTCGTATTTGCTTGTCTCTTCGGGCCGGCGGCTGTAAGATTTGAACCCGCGCCGGGATCGAGCCCTGATTTTTTCCGCGGGGGGGGCCTCCCGGCGCATTCCCGCAAGGAGTTTTCCGGCATGTGCGGACGTTTCTGGCAAGTCGGCGAATTGCCCCTGCTCCGGCAGGCGTTCCAGGTCGAGGCGTTCCGCGACCCGGCGGCCACGCATTTTAATGTCGCTCCCGGGCAGAGGGCGGGCGTCCTGGTCAATTCGGGCCAGGGAATCACCTGGGTCCAGATGCAATGGGGCTTAATCCCCCACTGGGCCAAGGATCCCGGGATTGGCCGCAAGATGATCAATGCCCGGGCGGAAACCATCACCGAGAAGCCCAGTTACAAGCGCCTCTTCCGTCATCAGCGCTGCCTGGTCCCCTGCGGGGGATTTTACGAATGGAAATCCGCGGGCAAGTTTAAAACGCCTTATCTGATCCGCATGAAATCGCGGGAACTATTCGGCCTGGCCGGACTGTGGGGCGAATGGCGGCCTCCGCAGGGTCCGCCCCTTCTGACCTTCACCATCATCACCACCGCGGCCAACAAATTCATGCGGGCCATCCATGCCCGCATGCCGGTGATCATTCCCAAGGGGAAAATCGCGGCCTGGCTGGATCCCCTGGCGTATGATCCCCAGGCCCTGCTGCCCCTGCTGCAAACCCCGGCCGTGCTGGAACTCGAAGCCTACCCGGTCTCCAAGCTCGTCAACCTTCCGAAAAACGACTCTCCGGACTGCATCCAGCCCCTGGCCTAGGCGCCGCGTAACCCACCCCTCCCCGGGTTTACTCGGCGGAGGCCGGTTGGGTCTGGGCGGTGCGTTTCTGGCCCTGGTGGCGCTGGTAGAAGTCCCGGATCGCGTCCAAGTGCTCCAGGATCAGCTTGGCCTTGGACAGGCCGAAGGTGAAGCCGTACCTGTCGTTTTCCCCCTGCTTAAGTGTAATGACCGGATTTCCCTTGAACTCGCCGATGGTGACCATTGCCTTTCCTCCCGGTGCTGCCGGCTTCCGCGGGCCTGCGCTGCCCGACGCATGATTTGGACAGGATACCAGAAGAAGAAGTTGCGCGCGACTTGAAAAACCCGGCCGATAAAATTTTCTCGCTTGACTTTGTTTGCCGCCGCTTTCTATAATTTAGCTTCTTTACGGGACGGTGCCCATTCCAAGCCTCGCAGGTTTTTATGACACCTAAAAAGACCGTGGCCAAGCCGAGGGACGCCCTCGAAGACAAGCCGAAACACTTCACCCAGCCCTTCTCGCTGCAACCCGAGGAAAAAGACTTCATCCGCTGGATGTCCAAGGACGTGGCCGTGCTGGATTACTACGCCGGCCAGACGGAAAAAGTCCCCCGCGAGTTATGGATCACCCTGGAAACCCTGCGCATGAACAAGGGCAAGGACCTGTACGTGGAGCTCCTGTACGCCCTCACCCACCGATATTTCCCCCCGGAAGACGCCAAGAAACTCTGGGACTTGGTGGTCACGCACAAGAAATTCCTGTCCAAAAAACTGGGACGCGAGGTCGGCATCAAGGTGGCGGTTCTGGATTACATCGGGGAGCAATCCGGCCACTTGAAGGACCTGCAGCTTTTTCCCGAAGAGGACATCGACAGCCTCCTGCTGTTCGCCAACGAGGACGGCTTGACCGGTCTGTACAACCACCGGTATTTTCAGGAGCGCTTGCATTACGAGGTCCAGCGCTGTAAGCGCTACCGGCGCCCCTTCAGCCTCTTTCTGCTCGACCTGGACAATTTCAAGGCCTACAACGACAGCTACGGGCATCTCAAAGGCGACGTCCTGCTGCGGGAAATCGGCACTTTTTTCAAATCCACCTGCCGCGAGGCGGACGTGGTGGCCCGGTACGGCGGCGACGAATTCGCGTTCATCCTGCCGGAAACCAACGGCCAGCAGGCCGTGGCGGCCGTCCGGCGCCTGCACAAGGCCTTCCGGGCGTTTCGTTTCGGAAACCCGCTGCCGCAGGTCGCCCCGCCCATCACCATTTCGGTTGGCGTCTCCACTTTTCCCAAGGACGGCGGAGAGGCCGAGTCGCTGGTGCAGGGCGCGGACCAGGCTTTGTACCGGGCCAAACGGGGCGGCCGGAACCGCTTCTGCCTGGCACAGCGGCCGGGACACAAGCCAAAAGGCAAGTGACCGGAACGGCGCGCGCTTTTTTCCGGCGGCGCGGCCCGGTTCGCTTTCGGCCCGCATCCGCGCGGCCTGCCGGCGGGCGCCGGGAGGAATTTCCCCGGGATTCCGGCTGCCGGATCCCGGGTAGGGCATTCGGTTCACAGGAGGACGTATGCTTACGGATTACAAGACGGAAAAAATTCAAAACCTGCTCTTGGTCGGGCACGGCCAGGTCGGCAAGACCACGCTGACCGAGTCCCTGCTCGTGGCCGGCGGCTTCCTGCACGAGCCCGGCGGGGTGGAAAAAGGCACGACCGTCAGCGACTTCGACGAAGAGGAAATCGCCCGCCGGACTTCCCTGTACACCTCGCTGGCCTACGCGGAATACCGGGACCACAAGCTCAACCTGCTGGACGCTCCCGGGGCCCCGGATTTCATCGGCCAGGTCATCACCGCCCTGCACGTGGCGGATTCCGTCCTGCTGCTCGTGGACGCCGAGGCGGGCCCGCAGATCGAGGCCATCAAGCACTCGCGCTACGCGCTGGAACTGAAAGTGCCGCGCGCCGTCTTCATCAACCGCATGGACAAGGAGCGGGCGAATTTCCCGGCGGCGGTGGAAGCCTGCGCCGCCAAGTTCAACAAGCCGGCCGTGCCGGTCTGGCTGCCGATCGGGTCCGGAACGGGTTTTCGCGGCCTGGTGGACCTGCTGAACCAGAAGGCTCTTTTCTTCTCACCCGAGGACCGCCAGCCCCGGACCGGCGAGATCCCGGCCGAGGTGGCGCAGGCGGCGGAAACCGCCCGGGAAAAGCTCGTGGAGACCGCGGCGGAGGGGGACGACCGCCTGACCGAAAAATTTCTCGAGGGGCAGGCCCTGAGCGAGGAGGAAATCCTCCGCGGCTTGAACCAGGGCGTGTTGGCGGGCAATTTTTTGCCGGTTTTCTGCGGCTGCGCCAACCGCGTGGCGGGCGCGCAGGCGCTGCTGGACGCCTGCATTGCGTTCATGCCCCACGCCGGACAGCATGCCGTCCATTCCGGCTTCGTTCCCGGCTCCCCGGACCAGCCGCAAACCCGCGAACCGAGGGCCGACGCGCCGTTTTCGGCCCTCGTCTTCAAGACCCTGATCGACCAGTACGCGGGCAAGTTCTCCTTCTTCCGCGTCCAGTCCGGCACGGTGGCGACGGACCAGGACGTGCTCAACGTGAACGCCAACCGCAAGGAGCGGCTGTCCCACTTGTACGCCATGCAGGGAAAGAAAAACATCGAGGTGCCGAAGGCCGTGGCCGGCGACATCATCGCCGTGTCCAAACTGGACGCGACCCGCACGGGCCACACCTTCGCCGATCCCGCGGCGCCGATCGAGTACCCGGCCATGCGCATCCCGCAGCCGGTCAACGCCATTTCCGTCACGCCCTCCAAAAAAGGCGATGAGGGCAAAATGGGCATGGCCATCGCCAAGCTGTGCGAGGAGGACCCGACCCTCAATTTCCACTTCGAATCCGAGACCAACCAGTCGCTGCTCTCGGCCATGGGCGACCTGCAGCTGGACATCACGCTGGCGAAGCTGAAAAAGCGCTTCAACCTGGATTTGGAACGGGGCACGCCCCGCGTTCTGTACAAGGAAACCATTCAAAAGGCCGCGCCCGGCCACCACAAGCACAAGAAACAGACCGGCGGGCACGGCCAGTACGGCGAAGTGTACCTGGAGGTCCTGCCGCGGCAGCGGGGCGAGGGCTACTCCTTTGAAGACCGCATCGTGGGCGGCTCGATCCCCAAGGGCTACATCCCCGGCGTGGAAAAGGGCATCAAGGAGGCCCTGGAAAAGGGCGTGCTGGCCCAATATCCCGTGATCGACGTGCTGGTCAAATTGACCGACGGCTCCTACCACGACGTGGATTCGTCCGAACTGTCCTTTAAAATCGCCGGCCGCATGGCTTTCCGGGAAGCCATGCAAAAAGCCTCGCCGATTTTGCTGGAACCGGTCATGAAGGTGAAAATCTACGCCGACGAAAGCTACATGGGCGCCATTACCAGCGATTTGAATTCGCGGCGCGGCCGGATCATCGCCATGGGCAGTGAAATCGAGGCCCACGTGCCCCAGGCGGAAATGCTGAATTATTCCAAGGACCTGAAGGCCATCACTTCCGGCACGGGAAATTTCGAGATGGAATTCTCCCATTACCAGCCCATCAGCGGCCGGATCGCGGAAAACGTCATCAAGGAATCCCACGTTTTGCACGGCGAGGCTAAAAGCGAGGATTAGGCGCGGGCACGGGCCGCAACGGAAACCCCCGCGCCCGGACGGGCACGCGGGCGGGCAAAGAAAAACCCGGGGAAATCCTCCCCGGGTTTTCTTTTTTTACGGCTGCGAAAGCGGCGCGGCCGGCAGCCGCTTCCGGCCGACCGGATTATTGGGCCTGCTCTTTGGAGGCCTTGAGGGTTTTGTTGGTCCGGACGCAGTTCCGTCCGGCCCGCTTGGCCCGGTACAGGGCCTGGTCCGCCAGCTCAATCAAATCCTCCACGTTCTGGGCGTCGGAAGGATAGGCTTCCACGCCGATGGAAACCGTGATGAAGCTGCCGTCCTGCATGGGGCCGCCGAAGCGCCGGGATTCGAAATCCACGCGCAGGCGCTTGGCCAGGCCCAAGGCCTCGTCGTGGCCGGTTTCCGGGAGAATGATCGCGAACTCGTCGCCCCCGTAGCGGGCGACCGTGTCGGAATCCCGCCGGGAGTCCTCGAAAAACTCCGCCACGCGCCGCAGCAGTTCATCCCCGTGCCGGTGTCCGAACTGGTCGTTGTACTGTTTGAAATGGTCCAGGTCCATGATCAACAGGCTTAAGGGCCGGTGGTAGCGGCGCGCGCGGCCCAACTCGTGGCGCAGCTGCTCCTGGAAGAAGCGGTGATTGTACAGGCCGGTCAAGCCGTCCTCGTTGACGAACAGGAGCAGGCAATCCAGGTCCTTCTCGGGCAGCAGCCGCAGGTCTCCGGCCAAGCCTCGCTGATTGTCCAGAAAATCCAGCACCGCCACGCGGACGCCGACGTTGCGGCCCAGTTTTTCGGACATGAAATATTTGTGCACCAGAATGTCGTTCCACAGGTTGCGCGCCTCATTCGGGTCAAAACGCTTGTGGGTCAGCGCCATGAGCAGGTCCACGAAGAGCTCCTCGCCCCGCTTTTGGCGCAGCATCTCGAAATTGTCCCACAGGTTTCGCGGCACCCGCTCGACGTCCCCGGCGAAATAGTCCAGGGCTTCCGCGTCCTTGGACAGCCAGTTGACGATGCTCTTGTCGTCCCGCATGAAGGCATGGATGTTCTGGCACTGGTCGCGGTAGACCTGGGCTAAAATATGGTTTTGCGGGGTGATTTGCAGGTTCATGGTTCCAGTTGCGCGCGGACGCGTCGACCTCCGGTTGGACATGGCCTCGGTCATATTCCATTCATTGGTTGGCGGACGGGTTGGGAACGAAAAACAAACTACCTTTTATTGTCAGTCGAATCCGGGCATCTGTCAAGAAAATCGTGTTTTTTCCTTGCTGATCAAGGCAATTTCCGCGGGGCATGACCTGAGTCGGGAAGTTGACAAGCCCTCCCGCCGCGCAGCCCCGGGTAACCCCCTTTACACGCGGGACATGCTCCGGGCCGCGTTGGTTTCCTTGATTTTTTCGGCCAGCGTGCTCCCCAGGTCCCGGGCAGCCTGCACATCCCCGGCCCGCGGGTTGAACTTGACCTTCAGCCCGGGAGCGGCCAGCTTGAATTTCAAGGCACGCAGGCGCTCCTCGAGCATGGGCACGGCTTCCCCGCTCCAGCCATACGAACCGAAGGCCGCCGCCAGCTTGCCTTTCAGTTTCAGGGTGGCCAGCGAGGACAGCAGGTCCCAGGCCGGTTTGACCGCATCGCCGTTGATGGTGCACGACCCAACCGCCAAACCGTCGGCGGCTTCGATCTCGTGCAGCACGTCCGGGAGGGATGTTTCCTCGAGGTTGAAGAGCCTGGTTTTCACCCCGGCTGCCTGCGCGCCTTCGGCCATGGCCTTGGCCAGGCTGGCCGTGAAGCCGTAGGCCGAGACATAGAAAACGAGCAGGCTCCCGCCCGGAACGTGAGCGGGCTCCCGGGCCCATTGGCGGTACTGTTCCAGGTAGCGGGGGAGATTCTGATTCAGGATCGGACCGTGGCTCGGCGCCACCATCCGCAGGGGCCTGCCCTCGATGGCCGCGAGGCCCTTGAGGACGTATTCCTTGAAGGGCCGCATGATGACGTCGAAATAATACTTGAATGCCGGAAAAAACTCTCCAACCTGGTCTGAGAAACGTTGCTCGCTGCAAAAGTGGGAGCCGAGAAAATCGCAGGAAAACAGGATTTGTTCCTCGGGAAGATAGGTGAACATCGTGTCCGGCCAGTGTAGAAAAGGCGCGGTGATGAACTCCAGGGTCTTGCCGCCCAGATCCAATTTGTCCCCGCTCTCCACGGCCAGCGGATTCAGGTCCACATGGGTCAGCCCCGGCAGGAAGCCCTGGCCGTTCTTGGAGACCACGATCCGGGCTTGCGGCATTCTCTCGTGGACCGCGGCCAGCGACCCGGAATGATCCGGTTCCAGGTGGTTGCAGACGATGTAATCCACCCGTTCCAAGGGCACGACCTTCTGCAGGCGCGCGAAGAATTCTTCCGTAAAGCCCCGCTTGACCGTTTCGATGACGGCGGTCTTTTCCCGCCCGCGCACGACATAGGCATTATACGTCGTGCCCTGCTCGGTGCGCATGATGACGTCAAACACCCGGAGTTTCGGATTCAGGGCGCCGATCCAGAACACATCGGGTGCAAGACTCACGGCTTCGTAGCTCATGGCGTATTTCCTCCCTGCCTACCGTGCGGAATTCGCCGGGGATTGGACCCCGTCCGGTCTTTGCCTGACCGGGCTCCTCAGGCGGAAAAACCCGGAATGGTCCTGAAGTCGAATGCGTCCGCCAGCAGGCGTTCTCCGAAGCTCGCCACGGGCAGACGTTTTTCGATCAGGCGCTTGTACTGGAAGGCCCCGGTCACGCGTCCGATTTGCATGGAACCGATGAGGACGTCGTCCCGCAAAAACAGCTTGACCCAGTACTCGTCCGCCGGGTCGTGGCGGACCAGGATCCGCGCGTTTTCCGGATGCACCTCTCCCTGGGAGCACAGATCCACGCCCGCGACCTTCAGGGTGGTCGAGGGCACCTCGCCCGGATATACGGCGTTCCCTCCGGCGGCGTTGATGCCGGCGACCCGCCCCATGGCCTGCGCGGCCGACCACAAGCCGGCGATGTGTCCGTGCCACTGCGCCACGTCGCCGGCCGCGTAAATATCCGGCCGGCTGGTCTGCATGCGGTCGTCCACGCACACGCCCTTTTCCACCTTCAGCCCGGCCGCTGCGGCCAAGCCGGTCCGCGGGACGATTCCCGCCGACAACAACACGAGGTCCACCAGCAATACGGAGCCGTTCCCCAAGGTCAGCCGCATTTGTCCCTGGCCCGCTTCGGCCCGTTCCGCCTTCGCTCCCAGAAAGAATTCGAAGCCCAGGCTCCGCAGTCGCCTTTGGAGCAGCGTTCCGCCCTCGGCATCCAGCTGACGCGGCAGCAGCCACGGCGCCGACTCGATGACGATGACCCTCAGTCCCAGCCGCGTCAAGGCAAACCCCGCTTCCAGTCCCAGCAAGCCGCCGCCCACCAGGGCGGCGACGCGCTTGCCCTCGGCCTGCCGCCGGATCGCCTGGGCATCCCCGCAGGTGCGCAGAGAGAAAACCTGCGGCAGGGGCAGGCCGTGGATCGGAGGCTGCACGGGCTCCGCACCCGCCGCCAGGATCAGGCGCGTGTAGGGCAGTTCATGTCCCTCCTGAGTCAGGGCCACCCGGCGTTCCGGGTCGAGGCGTACGACCCGCTTGTTCAGGCACAGGGACAATTTCCGGGCCTGGTACCATTCGTCCGGATGCAGGCGGATGGCCTCCGGATCGATCTTGCCGGCCAGCACTTCCGGCAGCCGTGGCCGGGAATAACAGGTCATGTCTTCGTCGTTGACCACGGTGATCGGCGTTTCGGAGTCCAACTCCCGAAAAGCCGCGGCGGCGGCCTGGCCCGCCGGCCCATGCCCCACGACGATTAAACCGGCCCGCTTGTTCACCCTAGTAGTTCTCGGCCAGAAGCTCGAAGTATTTCTGCGGATGCCGGCAGGCGGGGCAGGTGGCCGGCGCGGCCTGGCCGACGTGGATGTATCCGCAATTGCGGCACTTCCACTTGACGCTGCCGGGCTTTTGAAAAACTTGCCCGTCCGCGACGTTGGCCAGCAGTCTCAAGTAGCGCTGCTCGTGGGCGTTCTCCACCTTGGCGATGTTTTCGAAGGTTTCCGCGATTTCCGGGAAGCCCTCCGCGCGCGCAATCTTGGCGGCCTCCGGATACAACTCGGTCCACTCCTCGTGCTCGCCGGCGGCCGCGGCCTTCAGGTTGTCCGCCGTGGTTCCGATCACACCCGCCGGATATTGGGCGCGGATTTCGACCATGCCGCCCTCGAGATATTTAAAAAAGCGCTTGGCGTGTTCCTTTTCATTCTCGGCGGTTTCCCGGAAAAGCTCCGCGATCTGCAGGAAGCCCTCCTTGTCGGCCACGCTGGCGAAATAAGTGTAGCGGTTGCGGGCCTGGGATTCGCCGGCAAAGGCGGCCAACAGGTTATGCTCGGTTTTTGTGCCTTTTACGCTTGAGCTCATTCTTTCCTCCTCCTGAAAAGTGGGGTGATTCCGTCCGACAGCGGGCACAGGTACCGCGGTATTCCAGCCGCAAGTCCCGCGCCAGGTGTCTGCCGGGCCAATCCCGGGTAAGCCGTTGTACGTCCTCCCGGCCGAGAAAAATATCGTGGACCGCACCGCAGCGCAGGCAGGTGAAATGGCCGTGGGCCTGCAGGCAGGCGTCATAGCGGGAGAGGCGGCCCTCGCCGCCCAGGCGTTGGATCTGTCCCTGGTCCGTCAGGATATTCAGGTTCCGGTAAACCGTTCCCAGGGACAAGCGGGGCCATTGTCCGCGCACGCGGTGAAAGACCATCGCCGCCGTGGGATGTTCCCGTGTGGCCTGCAAAAAGTTCAAAATCAGGGTTCTCTGTTTACTCTGCCGATACCGCGCCATGCCCCGTTCCCGATATTAATAATTATTCCGAGAAAGATAGCAAAACCATCGCGAACTGTCAAGGCCCAAAACCCTGCGCCCGGGCGTTTCCCTGCCGGCGTTTTGGATAAAAAAAAGCCCCGGGTTTTCACCCGGGGCCAGCGATTTTTCCGCGTACCGCCGATTCCGCCTCAGGCGATGGGGACCTCGCGGGGTTTGGCGGCCTCGGCCTTGGGCAGGGTCAGACTCAGGACCCCGGCGCGAAATTCGGCCTGGATATGTTCGGCCCGGACCTGTTCGGGCAAACGGAAAGTCCGGCAAAAGGAGCCGAAAACCCTTTCCCGGCGCAGGGTATTTGCGCTGTCCGCCGAATTCTCCGGTTTCTTCCGCCCGGAGATTTTCAGCAGTCCCTGCGTTACCGTCACCGTCACATCCTCTTTGGCCACGCCCGGCAACTCCAAATCAATCCGGTATTTTCCGGGCTCTTCAACGACATCCAGGTCGGGCGACCAGCTGCACTCCTCGCCCCCCTGATCCGCGCTCCGCGGGGCCCGTTCCCACCTGCGTCTGAGGCGCTCCTCCAGGCCGCGTCTTGCTGCCTGCATGCGGTAGTATGGATTACATCCCATGAACGTCATGACCTTGGCATCCTTTCCATTATCATTCAATTCCCCGCCTCCATCCGACCCGTCAATGGATCTCGATCTGCCGGGGTTTGGCCGACTCGGCCTTGGGTATGTCCAGCCGCAAAACGCCGTTCTGATATTCGGCCTTGATCTTGTCCACGTTCACGGGCCCGGGGAGGCTGAAACTCCGGCTGAAGCTGCCGTACGTCCTTTCCGTGCGGTGATAATTATTTTCCTGGCTCTGCTTCTCGAATTTCTTTTCTCCCGCGACGGTCAACACATTGTCGTCCACCGTGATCTTCACATCCTCCTTGGCGACTCCGGGCAAATCCGCTTTCAGGATATACCCATCCTTGTTTTCCTCCAAATCCACTTCCGGCAGCCACATGGCCCCGCCCGCAGACTCCGCATCCTGCCGGCGGGTCAGCGGAAAACCGAAATCATCAAAGAAATTCTCCAACTCGCGGTTCACATTGAAAAAACTGCCATACGGTTTCCAACGGATCAAAGACATTTGATTCAACCCCTTTCGTTTTTCTGTGTTTCTGCAGCCACCTTATGCAAAGCAGATATCGTGCCAATCCATGCTTACGGTAAAAAAAAATCCGCGGTTTGGAAAATCCAATATTTTTAAGGCGTTTATTTTCGCAACTCTCCGGGGTTGACTTCAGGGCGTGAAAAAAATCCGGCTCATGTTTCAAGGTGAAGCGAATCCCGTTTTATCTCGAAACGTTCCCGACCATGAATATCATGGATAAACCGAAATACAGGGAGCCCGGCTGTGGTCTTTCCGCAGTGGGGGAAGGAATGTTTTTGAAAGCCCTGAGAAACGCGGTCCGGTCTTTAGGGGAGGAAAAACGGGTCTTTCGCGGAGGTGAGGACATCCGGCACTACAGTTGGAATTCCCAGCCTTCCCGGGCGAGTGCGGTTCTGCCGAAGGCTTTACGGGCCGGAGCCAGGATTTTCTGCTCTAAAAATGCGTCCCCGTGAAGTTGGTCATGATGGCATAAATGCAACCGCTTGACGCCGGCCGCCACGGCGAGTTCCACGCCTTTCTCCCAGGTGCTGTGGCCCCAGTTTTTCTTTCCATGTTGATACTCTTCGGGCGTGTACTGGGCATCATAAATCAGCAAATCGGCTCCCCGGCAAAGCTCGAGCAATTCCGGATCCGGCCCGTTTTCGAAATGCTCCACATCCGTGGCAAAGACAAAGCTCTTGCCGGCATGGGAAATCCGGTACGTCAGGCCGCCGGCCGGGTGGTGCATGCGGCAGCACGAGACCTGCAGGTCCGCCACCTGGAATTTCTTCCCGGCCGCAACGCCGACGAATTCATGCTGGCTGGGCATTTTTTCGAATTCCACCGGGAAGGTGATGAAATCCTGCTGACGGATGAGAATCTCGCGGGTTCGTTCCGGGCCGTAGTGCCGCAGGCGGTTTCCGGGAATGAAATTCGGAATGAAAAACGGGAACCCCATCAGGTGGTCCCAATGGAAATGGGTCCAAAAAAAGGTCGCCAGCCCCTTGCCTTTGCCGAACTCCTGAGACATCAATTCCAGGCCCAAGAGTCTGGCACCCGAGCCGGCGTCAATGATGTAATGGTCCCGCCCCGTGCTGAAATACAGGCAGGTTGTGTTCCCGCCGTATTTCAAGGTGGTTTTTCCCGGCGTGGGCAAGGAGCCGCGGGCCCCGAAATATTTGATTCGCAAACCAGTTTCCCTCCACCTGCGTCCCGTCCAACCGCTCGGTACGGTTCAGGACGCATTCCATTCGCCCGCTCGGACTCCCGGCACCCGATTTCTCCGGCGCCGAGCGTGCGCCCCCGCGTGAGGTTGAACACCGGACCGGGCATTTTTTTCAGTATAATCGGCGGCCGGGACAAAAGCAACTAAATCCGAATGTCACCCGCCGCTTTCCGTCCCCGACTATGCGGCTGGCCTACAGGCCGAGATTCCTGGCCGTCAGACACAAGCCGAGCACGGATTTCGCATCCTGGATTTCCCCTTTTTCTGCCAGCCGCCTGGCGCGGTCGAAAGGCAAAATGACCGCTTCCAGCCACTCGTCGGCATCGGGTTTCGGAGGCCCGGCATACTTCAACTCTTTGGCAATATAGAGATGGATCATTTCCCGCGAAAAACCGGGGGAAGAAAAAACCCGGACCAGAGGTTCGAGGTGCCGGGCCGCATACCCGGTTTCCTCCCGCAATTCACGCCGGGCGGCCGTGGCCGGTCGTTCACCGCGATTTAAAAGGCCCGCGGGGATTTCCCATGACCAGCGGCCGATGGCATAGCGGAATTGACGTACCAGCACCACTTTCGGTCCGGGCAACAATGGCACCACCGCAACCGCGGGCCGGTGACCGACCACTTCCCGGATAAAGCGTCCGCCCCCGCGCGCACGGATTTCGTCCACGAATAAATCGACCACTCTGCCCCGATAGACCGTTCGCCGCCGCAGACGCCGCTCCGCGGATCCAGGCTTCACACAGCCTCCACGCGGCTGACTTCCGGCACCAGTTCCTTCAAACGCATCTCCACGCCCTGTTTCAGCGTCAAGGTTGCCATCGGGCAGGAACCGCAGGCGCCGGTCAAGCGCACCTTCACGACCTGGCCCTCCACCGCGACCAGTTCGATATCCCCACCGTCGGCCTGCAGGGCCGGCCGAATGGATTGCAAAGCTTTTTCAATTTGCTCGCGCATGTCACCCTCCCTTAATTTTCGTATTCAGCCGTCTTCTCCAGGTTGATTCTCAACGGGGGTTAGACACCTTCAAGGCATATTCCGCCTGCAGCGTCGTACCCTTGGCGGTCACGGCCGTAACCTGTAACTCATAGCGCCCGGCCAGGGGAAAAATCACCCGCGCGCGAAAATCCCTTCCCGGCCCAACGCTCATTTCCTGGGCAGTACCCTGCAGGCCCGGTCCGAGGATGGCCAGGCGGGGCTGCAGCTGGGTCAGGATCCGGTAGTCCCGGTCCTGAATGCGCACACCGACGACAACCGGTCCGGGGGAAATGGCCCTGGGCTGGGTATAGAAGGTGAAAAGATGCTCCTGGCTGCGGACGGTGCCGCCGGTCCCCCCGCAGCCGCCGGCCAGCAGCAACAGGGACAGCGCCGCCAGGCACCTCGCTCCCGGGTTCATGTCCCCGGCCGCCGTCTGATCACGAACAAGCCCTCGTCGGCGATGAGGTTTGCGCCCAGGAAGAACAGCAGCAGCCGAAACACCGGGGTTTGCACCAGGTTGACCTGCCGTTGGATTTCAATGCCGTGGCGCCGGCAGAAAACGAGAAAATCCCCGATGGTCAGCAAGTGGATATTGGGCGTGTCGTACCAGTGGAAGGGAAGCTTCTTCGTCCGCGGCATGCGCCCCCCCACCAGCAATTTGGCGCGCACCAGCCAGTTTCCGAAATTCGGGAAGGAGACGATGCCTTTGCGTCCGACGCGCAGCATTTCCTCGATCACGAATGCCGGCCGGCGGATGACCTGCAGGGTTTGATTCAAGATGACGTAATCATAGGAGGCGTCCGCATAATCGGCCAATCCCTGGTCGATGTTACCCTGGAAGACGGACAGGCCCTTGCGGATGCATTCGATCACGGCGTTTTGATCGATTTCGACCCCTTGGCCCCGGACCCGGCGTTCCCGCTGCAGGCGCATCAGCAGGTCGCCGTTGCCGCATCCCAGGTCCAGGACGCTCGACCCCGGCTCGACCAGGGTCACGATCCGGTCATAGTCGGACACCAGGATGTTTTCCCGCAGGCGCCGGCGCATCACGAAACCTGCCCCCCTTCGGAGAGGTTGTCCAAGAAGCTGCCCACGGCCCGTGTCAAGGCGGGATTCTCCAGGAGAAAGGCGTCGTGTCCGTAGGTGGATTCGATCTCCAGGTACGAGACGTCCTTGCCGTTCTGGCGCAGGGCCTTGACCAGTTCCCGCGACTGGTGCGAAGGAAAAAGCCAGTCCGAAGTGAAGGACAGGACCAGGGTCTTAGCCCGGATGCGGGCGCAGGCCTTTTCCAAGGAACCTCCGCCCCAATCCACGGCCGCGTCATAGTAATCCATGGCCTTGGTGATGTACAAATAGCTGTTGGCATCGAAGCGTTTCACGAAACTCGCGCCTTGATGGTGCAGGTAGCTCTCCACCTCGAATTCGCGCTTGAATTCGAAACTGTATTCGGCTTGGTTCAGGAGGCGCCGCCCGAACTTCTGGTTCATGGAGGTCTCGGACAAATAGGTGATGTGCCCGATCATGCGGGCGATGGACAAACCGGTGGCCGGCAACGGCCCCCCGTAATAATCGCCGTTTTTCCAGTTCGGGTCCGAAATGATGGCGTGCCGCCCGACCTCGTTGAAGGCGATGGATTGCGGGGAGAGTTTCGAGGTCGAGGCAATGATCACCGCCGACTGCACGCTCTCCGGATAGCGCAGGATCCATTCCAGGGCCTGCATGCCGCCCATGGAGCCCCCGGAGAGGGACAGGAGGCGGGTGATGCCCAGCCGGTCCAACACCAGCTTCTGGACCTTGACCATGTCGCCGATGGTCAAAATCGGGAACGTCAGGCCGAAGGGCTTGCCGGTTTCCGGGTTTTCAGAAGAGGGCCCGGTGGAGCCCTTGCAGCCGCCGAGCACGTTGGTGCAAATGACGAAATAGCGCCGGGTGTCGAACGCCTTGCCCGGCCCGATCATGAGGTCCCACCAGCCCGGCTTGGGTTCGTCGGGGCGATAGCGGCCGGCGGCGTGCGCATCCCCGCTCAGGGCGTGGAGAATGAGAATGGCGTTGTCCTTCCGGGGATTCAGACGGCCGTAGGTCTCGTAGGCCACCTGAATGGGCCCCAGCCTCCGGCCGCAATCCATCTCCAGCGCGTCCGGGGGCGAGGCCACGGTCAGGGTCTGCGTCGCGACGATCCCGACCGAGCCCGGTTCAAGGCCGACGTCCGGAACTGCGTCTGCCATGATGGCATGCCTCCTCGCCGGCGTCCGGCTGAACCCGGCCCGGTTAATAAAAAACCTCTTCCGGTGCTGCCAGAAGAGGCCGTCAGGGTCCCGCCGCCGCGCCTCTCCTTATCTTTCAGCCGCAGAGTCCAGCTGCAGAAGTTGGCACCAACTTCCCCTGCCCGCGGGCGCAGGGGCCGGTTGCCGTGGCATCATCGGGTCAGTCCCTCAGCCACTCTGGATAAGGAAGACCGCCGCCCGCCGGAACGGCGGCACGGCCTGTCAAAGTGAACTCAGCATAGCAAAAGCGCTCCGGGTTTGGCAATCATTATTTCTTCCGGCCCGGTGCCGGGCCGGAGGCGCGATCCAGGCTCTCGAAAACGAGATAGTGGCCGAACGCTCGGTCGAAACGGTACCGGCTGGCCAGCAAGGGGGCGAAAATGCTGCTCGCCGCGTCTTCCTGGTCCCCGTAAAAAATAAAAAACGCCGGGCGGGCGGCGGCGACCTCCCGATAAGTCTGCCGCATGAGCTTGCGCCTCAGCTCCGGGGAACCGTAGAGGAGTGGGAAATTCAACAGCAGGGAGGCGGCGCTTTTCCGCTGGCTGTAGAAATAGATGCCGGGATCGATGCCGCTTTGGTAAAGGACTTCCCCGGGACGCGTCCGTGCTTTCAGCCAGAGTCCCAGGTCCCGCACCTGCAGGAAAACCTGGCCGTACTTGAGGCGGGACAGTTCCTCGGGTGATGTCCACGCGTACCGCCACGCGACCGTAGCCAGGGAGCCCAGGCTGGCAACCAGCAGCAGGGCCGCCAACACGCGCCTCCAGCCCGCGCGCATCCCGCCGTTTTCCTGCACCTCATGGATCAACAACGCCGGCAACAGACAAAACAGGGGCAGCAGCAACTGGTAGTAGTGCGGCAGGGGTTGATCCAGGGTTCCGATCGCCAGCACCTCGCCGGCCGCCAGCAGCAGCCAAAACGACCGGCGCAGGGGCCGGTAGGCCTTGAGGCGCGCCGCCATCCAGGTCAGGGACAGGACGCCCAGCACCGCTACGTCCGCGAGGGCGGGCGCAAACAGCCTGCGGGCTGAAGTCAGGAATTCCCACAGATTGGCGACGAGCGGGCCGGCATACTGGCGGGTGGCCGTGAAAACCACCTCGTAAAAATCGCGGAAGTTCCCCGCGGCGAGAAAATACGCGAAGGTGGCCGCCCACAGCACGGCTCCCGGCACCAGCAGGGGAAGATAGTCGCTCGCTCCGGCACGCCAGCCCGTTTGCGGCCCGGGCCGCGTCCCCGGCAGCGCCAGGTAGACGCACGTGCCGAGGAATGGGAAAAACAGGTTGAGCTTGATCCAGGAAGCCAGGGCCCAGGCCGCACCGGCCAGCCAGAGCATGGCACGCCGGCCGTGCACGTACTCCACCAGCCCCCAAACGGCCAGGAGCGTGAAGCCGTTGATCAATACCTCGGTGGAGGGCAGGTTGGCCTGCAGGCGGGGCGAGAGCGATGCCAGGCCCCAGAAAACCGCCCCCAGCAGGCCCGTGGCCGGATTGGCCAGGCGGCGCAGAATCAGGAAGACCGCAGCCTGGGAGAGGAGGGTGAAGAAGATCCCGAGGGCCACGACGGCCGCGGGGCCGTACCCGCAAACCCTTTCCGCCAGGAGATTGAACACGAAAATCCCCGGCGGCTTGATGTCCCATAATTGCGTGTAGAGTTTTTCGCCGGCCAGCAACTGGTGGCCGACATAGGCGAAAACGGCCAGATCCCGCTCCAGGGGTTCCTGGCGGGAGTGCCACCTGAAGGCCGCAGTGCCCGCGAGCACCAGCAACAGCACCAGGAAGGGGAGGAAGGATGCGGCTGGCTTTTGGGATAATATCTTCTGCATGATTTTTCCCACCGGACCGGGCGGCCGGGGCCCGGCACCGCCGCCATTATATCGGGTGCCAAGGGAGACCGGCAACTCGAAATCTTTTCCGGCGGAGGCGGCCGCCGTCTAGTTCGCGCCGGACCGCAGCAATTCTTCGAATTTCCCCCAGAAGGGATCCACCTTGGGGTGCTGGAGCTCGTGCCGCGAGCCATCCGGGGACACGACGTTCAGGCCCTCCGCCGCATGCAGGACTTCGCCGATATCGGCGCAGAGGATCTGCCGCGCCCGCAGGGTCTCGAGCAACCGGCCCGCGTCCTCGGGGGAAACCACGGCCAGCAGCGTGCCCTCGCTGATCGCGGAATAGGGGTCGATGCCCGCCAGGGCGCAGGTTTGGCGCGCCGCCTCCTGCAGCGGAATTTGTTCCCGGAAGAGGCGGAGACCGTAGCCGCCGGCGCGGGCCATTTCGTACAAGCCGCCCCATACGCCGCACTCGGTGGCATCGTGCATGACGCGGACCCCGGGAACGGTCCTGGCCGCCGCCGCGTCCTCCACCACGGACATCTGGTAAAACAGGTTTTCCGCCTGCCGCTGGAACTCCGCCCCGCCGCGCTCCCGAAAATAGGCCGGGAAACTCACGGCCAGCAGCCCCGCGGCTTCCACGGCCGCGCCCTTGGTCACAACCACGCGGTCGCCGGGCTTGACCAGGTGCGGGCCCTTCAGCTCCGCGGCGGTGCCGACTCCGATGATCGTGGCGCCTCCCACCATGGGGAAATTGCAGCCCGCGTAGCGCGCCGTATGCCCGGTCACGATGCTGATGCCGTAGCGTTCGGCTTCCTGGTGCACGGTCTCCCAGATCTCCTCCAAGGCCTGCTCGGGGGTGTCCGGCGGCAGATTGAGGTCCACGCTTAAGAACCGCGGCGCCAAGCCGGAAACGGACACGTCACTGACGATGATATGAAAGGCGAACCAGGCGGCGCGCCTCCAGCCGTAGGCCGGGGCGATGAAGAACGGATCCGTGGACAGGGCCAGAACTTGCTCGCCCAGGCGCACCACGCCGTAGTCCACCCCGTGCCGCGGCCCGATGACGATGTCCGGGTTCGGCGCCCCCAGGCGCGGAAAAATCACGCGCTCAAAAAACTCGGGATGGATTTTTCCCAACTCGGGCAGCTGTTCGGGACTCATGATTCCTCCTGATTCAAGGCAAGACTGGGGCAAAGCGGCGGCAGAAGCTGGCGGGGTTTGGCGCTCCCTACGCAGGCATTACCCTGACAGGTTCACGGGGTATTCGCCGCGCCGATTCCCGGCGCGGCTCCTCTCAGCCGTTCCAGCTCCCCCGGCCACGATGCGCTTGGCAACGGGAAATATTCTACGCGGATTGGTTCCGGTGTCAATATGAAAGGCGGAGCCAAAGGCCTTGCGCGGGGATGAGGATTGGGGTATGATGACTCCCCGGAATCGGGAGGTCCTGGTTAATGCCCACTTACGAATATACGACTTCCGCGCCGCGGTACTCGATCGGCCGGCCGTGGACCCCGGCGGTCCGCGCGCTGATCCTCATCAACGTCGCGGTGTTTTTGCTCCAACTCGTCCTGGCCCGCTCGCCTTTCGTCGCGCTGGCGGGTCTGCAGGTCCCGGAGGTATTTACGCGCCTCCGCTTGTGGCAGCCGTTCACGTACCTTTTTCTCCACGGCGGCTTCTGGCATCTGCTCTGGAACATGTTCGCCCTGTGGATGTTCGGCTGCGACGTCGAGCTGGCCCTGGGCACGCCCCGTTTCGTTCGCTATTACCTCCTGACCGGCGTCGGCGCGGGCTGGTGCGTGGCCGTGGCGGGCTGGCTGGCCGGTGAACAGACCCTGACCATCGGCGCCTCGGGCGCGATTTTCGGCCTTCTCATGGCCTACGGCATTCTTTTCGCCGAGCGAACCCTCACCCTGCTCTTCTTCTTCATCCTGCCCATTCAAATGAAGGCCAAGACCATGGTGCTGATTTTCGGGATATTCGAACTGTTGGCGGGCGTCAGCGGCACCCTGGGCCAGGTGTCCCATTTGGCCCATGTAAGCGGTTTGCTGGTCGGCTACCTTTACTTCCGCGCCGTGGCTCCGCAGCGGGCGCGGAAATTCAATTTTTGGAAAGAGATCAAGTATTGGTGGCTGAGCCGCCGCCTGAAGCGGATACCCCGGCCGGAGGATTCGGAACAAGACGTCGAGGGCATTCTGGAAAAAATCTCCCGGGAAGGCATCACGTCCCTGACCCCCAACGAAAGGGAAATTCTGGCCGAAGCGGCGCGGCGCCGCCAGGACCGCTGGCCGGGATCCAATTAACAGATCCGCCCTCGCCCCGCCGCATCCCGCCTGCGTCTTCCCCTCCCCTGCTTCCCCGTTCCGGATTCAACCAGCGGACCGCCGCGGTTTCTTCGGCCGCCCCGCGCTGCGGCGGCTTTGCGCCTTGGGCCGAACGCGTTTCACGGCCCGGCCGGCGTGCAGGGGCATTTTCTTTCCCGGTTTTTTCGCGGCGGTTTTTTTGGACCGCCCCGGTTTGTCCGCCTTCGGGGCCGCCGGTCTCCCGGCGGACCGGGCCGTGCGGGTCTTCGCGGCTACGGTTTTTCCGGAGGCCCGACGCCGCGCGCCGGCCGCGGTCTTGGTCTTCACCCTGACCTGAATACGGCCAGCCGCGGCAGGTTCGGCGGCAGCCGTGTCGGCGGGAGCCGCGGCCGGCGGCTTGGTCTCCGCCTCGCGTGCTGCCGGCGCCGGAGTTGGTTCCGGGGCAGCCGCGGGTTTCGGGGCCGCAGCCGGCGCGGGTTCGGCCACGGCCTCGCGCCGGGTCCTGACCGACTCGGCGGCGTGGCGGGCCTGCTCGGCGGATAATTTCCGCATGCTCTCCCGGATTTTTTTCACCCGGGCGCGCGAGGAGGCGATGCGGACCGTGAAGTAAGCCGCCAAACCCGCCACCAGGATGATGACCCACCACCAGCCGGCCCGCCTCCTGCCGGCTTGCGGACGCTCCCGGACCGGAGTCTCGACACGGTAGGTTGCCGCAGGATTCTCCCCGGACCCTTCTTCTCGCATCTCGCCGGGTTCCCGGCTCTCCTCTCCTGCCGCGGCCGACTGCGGGGACGCAGCTGCGCGCACGGTCTCCGGTGCCGCCAAGTCGGATTCAGCGGGAGCTTCGGAAAGCCGTGCCGGGAGCCGCCGCTCCGCGGCTTCGGGTTCACGCGTGGGCGGCCAATACTCAGGTTGGCCGGAGGCCGCGGGCGCGGAGCGGGCCTTTTTCTTTTTCATCGCGCTCTTCTTCTCAGGCCGCGGCGCCGCCGCACCGGCGGCCGCGCTGGTTTCCGGGCCGGCGGGCATTGCCTCCTGTTCGCCTTCGCCGGCGGCCACGGCGGCTTCCTCCGGGCCGGTGCCCGGAATTGTTTCGTCCGCGGGCTGCACTTCGCCCGGCGCCTGAACGGCGGGAACGGGAGTGACCGCCGGCACGGCCTGTTCCGGCTTAAGGCGCTGCGGGCTGGGCGCGCAGGCGATCAAGCCGAGCAACACCCAACCGGCGATTCCTAGGGCCAGGCTTTTCCTATTCATGAGTCCCCCTTATATTTGCCGAAAATGCCTCCGCAGTTTAATCGATTTCGTATTCCTTGATTTTATTGTAGAGGGTTTTATAGTCGATATCCAGCTGCTTGGCCGCCACCGTGCGATTCCAGCGCGTGGCCGAGAGGGTTTCCTGAATGACGCGCTTTTCGATCTCGGATATGGCGCGTTTGACGATTTCCTTGAGGGACATGCCGTTGAGCGGCGCCTCGGTTTCCGCGCGGTCTTCGGACGCAAGGGCGGGAGTCTCCGCCCAGGACGTCAAGGCCTCGGGAAGATGCTGGCGCTCAATGAAGAGATCCGCCAGCACGAGGCCGCGTTTGACCACGTTTTTCAATTCACGGACATTGCCCGGCCAGGGATAGCGCAGGAACAGTGCCAGGGCGTCTTCCGTGACGTTCTGGATGCGCTTGTCGAATTGCCGGTTGAAAACGTCCAGGAAATGCTTGACCAGCAGGGGGATGTCCTCCGGGCGTTCGCGCAGGGGGGGGATGCGCAGCATGAATTCATTGAGGCGGTAGTACAGGTCCTCGCGAAAACGGCCTTCGCGGATGGACTGCTCCAGGTCCTGATTGGTCGCGCTGACGAGGGTGGCCCGAAAGGCGTGTTCCTCCTTGCCGCCCAGGCGGGAAAAACGCCGCTCCTGCAGAACCCGCAGCAATTTCATCTGAATCGACAGGGGCAGGTTGCCGATTTCGTCCAGGAACAGGGTTCCTTCCCCGGCCTGTTCAAAGCGGCCGATTTTCTGGACCACCGCGCCGGTGAAGGCCCCGCGCTCGTACCCGAAGAGCTCGCTTTCTACCAGCGTCTCCGGCAGAGTGGCGCAATCCACGGAGATGAAGGGCGCCGCGGCCCGGGGACTCAAGGTATGCAGGGCGCGCGCGGTCAGCTCCTTGCCGGTCCCGGATTCCCCGCGGATCATGACCGTCAACTGGTGGCGGGCGATTTGCTCCAGCGTGCGGAGCAGCTCCTGCATCGCCGGCGACTCCCCAAACAGGAAATCCGGACTGTGCCGGATTTCCAGCTGGTTGCGCAGGACCGTGACTTCCCGGCTCAATTCGCTGGCCTTCAGGGCGTTGGCCACGGTCAGCTTCATTTCGGCGAAATCGATGGGCTTGGTGACGAAATCGTAGGCGCCCAGCTTCATGCATTTGACGGCCACGTCCACGTCTCCGAAGGCCGAGAGGATGATCACCTGGGCCTCGGCCCACAGGCCGCGGATTTCCTCCAGTACCTGGATCCCGTCCAGGGGCTGCATGCGGATATCCAGCAGGTAGAGGTCGAACGGTTGTTGGCGGCTCAAGCGGATGGCCTGCAGGCCGTCATAGGCGATCGCGCAGGTATAACCCTCGGCCCGCAGCGCCTGGGCGACGACCAGGCACTGTTCCGGATCGTCGTCCACGATGAGGATTCTTTTTTGGCTGGTCATTCGGCCCCCGCGCGTCCCGGTGAAAAAGGTGAGCGACGTTAATATTATGCCTAAAGGATGCGGAGTGGCAAGTCGTTTTTCTAACCGTGGCGGGGAAACGGCCCGGGGCGTTTCCCGGGCCCGGAAACTGGAGGCGGCACTCGGAGTCGAACCGAGGATGAGGGTTTTGCAGACCCTAGCCTTACCGTTTGGCGATGCCGCCCGGGCGGACAGGAAGAACAAGCTGCCGGCCGGATTCCCGGCCGGCAGCGGAGTCATCTGGAGCGGGAAATGGGACTTGAACCCACGACATCTACCTTGGCAAGGTAGCGCTCTACCACTGAGCTATTCCCGCCCGGCTAAAACGTGCGGTATTGTAACGACTTGGAAGTCCTTCTGTCAAGCGCTTTGGATTACTTCTTGAGACCGAGGTCGTTGCCGACTTCGTCCACGGTTTCCTCGTCCACCGTTTCTTTTTTCAGCAGGTAACTTTCCAGCAGGCTGTTGTCGCAGATGGTATTGATCAGCCGGGGAATGCCGCGGGAGTACAGATAGATTTTCTTGTACGCTTCCGGGCTGAATATCTCGTGCTCGCACCCGGCGACCTTCAGGCGGTGCTGGATGTAGTTGGCCACCGAGTCCTCCTGCAGGCTTTGCAGGGTGAACTTGACGGCGATGCGCTGCTGCAGCGGCGGGTCCAAGGCGATGTTCTGCTCCAGGTCCGGCAGGCCGATGAGCGTGATGGACAGGAGTTTCTGGCCCGGGGCCTCCAGGTTGAGGAGTCCCCGGAACTCCTCGAAAATCTCGCGGGTCACCAGCATGTTGGCCTCGTCGATGATCACCACGGCCTTCTTGCCCGAGTCGTAAATCTCCATCAGGCGTTCATACAACTGCGGCAGGATGACGGATTTCTTCTCGCCCGGCTCCTTGACGCCCAATTGGGAGGCGATTTTTTTCAACAGCCATTCCGCGGTGATCTCGGAATGCACGATGACCATCAGCGCCGCTTCGTACTGGTGTTCGGCCTCCAGGTTTTCCAGCAGCTTCCGGGCCAGCAGCGTTTTGCCGCAGCCGATATCGCCCACCATAATGGACAGACCCTTCATGGTGTCGATGGCATGCATGAGGCGGATGAGGGCCTCCGAATGCTGTTTGCTGTCAAAGAAAAACCGGGATTCGGGGGCGTTGGAAAAGGGTTGTTCTTTAAACCCGAAAAAGGATTCGTAACTCAAGTTTTGTTCCTCCTGGCTTTATACGTAGGAAACCCGGCTCCGGCGCCCCTTGCCCGGCGGTTCATCGTCATCCTTGCCTTTTCCGCCCTTCGGCGGAGCCGACTTCTTGGGGGCATCCGGCCCGGCGCCTTTGGCGGCGTCGGGTTTCTCGTCCTTGTCCTTCTTGGACCGGGCGGCCTCCTCGGTGTGCCGCCGCAGGTTTTCCTGCTCCTGCAGGGTGGCCTCCAGTTCGTTTTTCTTGGCCTGCGCCTCGAGATTGCCGGGTTCGATTTCGAGGATCTTCTGATAGATTTTCAGCGCCTCGTTGAGCAGGCCCTGCTTGGTGTAGATTTCGGCCACCGTGACCGTCATAAACTCGTCCTGGTGGTCTCCCACGATCTGGTCTTCCTGCTCGCCGCCGAGGCTTTGCATCAGGTCATCCTGAGCCTGGGCCTTGGCCGCGGCTCCCTTGTCCGCCGGCGTCGCGCTGCGCTGCGCCCGGACCTGGGCCTCCCGCTGCGCCCGTTCGCGGGCTTCGCGCTGCACCTTCTGTTCATCCTCCCCGCCCGCCGGCGCCGGAGCGGCTTTCTTGCCGACCGCGGCCTCGGGATTCACGCCCGCGAACATGGCATAGGCCCGGGTCAGGGCGTTCTTGACGTCCTGATTGTGTGGATCCGTTTTCAGGATCTTTTGATAGATCTCGATGGCCTCGTCGAGGGACCCTTGGCGGATGTAGGTGGCAGCGATATTCATCATGACCTTGGTTTCCTCGGCGGGCGTTAGGGGACGATCCTTGGTCTTGGAAGTTCCCCCGCCCGCTGGCGCGGCGGCCTTTTTAGGCGGAGGAGTCGGCGGCGGCTCGCCCGTCAACTCGCTGGCTTTGAGCCGCATCTGGTAAGCCTCCTCGGCCTTGCCCTGGGAATCGTACAGCGCCGCCAGACCCAAGCAGGCCTCGGCGGCCTGTTGTTCCAGCCCGGCGTTATAGGCGGCGTCCGCGAGCTTGAGATACAGTTCGGGTTTCTGGGACTCCAGCTTGACGGCCTGGGAAGCGCAGGTGGCGGCCCGTTCCCACTGTTCCTCGGCCGCAAATGCATCCATCGCCTGGGCGAATTTCGCCGCCGCTTCTGCGCTCTTTCCCTGCTGCAAGTCCAGTTCGGCCATCTTTTCCAGGGCCTCGGCGTTCTTGGCATCCGCCTTCAATAAGCGCTCGTACAGGGCGTACGCCTCGTCCACCGCCCCGGCTCCGGTGAAGATCTGGGCCAGGTGGGTTAAGGCCCCCTGGTGGTTCACCTTGAATTTCAGCAGGGTTTCGAACTCCGTCTGGGCCTCGTTCATCTGGTTTTTGAGATAATAGACCAGGCCGAGATAATAATGGGCTTCAATGCTTTTCAACTGGATGGCCTTCTGGGCGAACAGCTGTCCCCGGTCCAAAGAACCCTGGCGGATCAAATTCTCGGCTACGAACAGAAACTCCTTCTTGGCCTCGGAGTCGGACCCCAGCTTGCTGCTGATTTCCCCCAGGGCGATATGGGCCTGAAGGTTCCCGGGGTCCAGTTTGATCACCTCCTGGAAAAGGCCGCTGGCTTTCTGAAATTGGCGGGCGTTGTACAAGGCGTTGGCAATGGCGAGAACCGTCTCCGCGGCTTCCTGGGTGCGGCCCGCCTGCATGAGCAGTTCGGCCAGTTTCTGCTGGAGCTCCAGGCTTTTCGGGTTGCCCGCCACCTTGCTTTTCAAGGTATCAATGGCGTCGTCGTATCCGGCGGCCTCCCCGCCGGCGGCAGGAGCCGATTGAACCTCGGCCGGCTCCTCCTCCACGCTGTTGGGGTCCAGCTTGCTCATTTTTTTCTGGATAATCAGGACCTTATCTTTGGCGCCCTGCTGTTTGAAAATCTTCAGCACCTGGCGGTAGTACTGCAAGGCCTCCGTGACGCGGCCCTTGCGGCTGAAAACGTCCCCCAGCATGTTCAGCGCCAGAATATCGGCCGGGTCCAGCTCCAGCAGCTTTCGATATTGTTCGATCGCATGGTCCCATTGGCCGTCGCGGAAATGCAGATAGGCTGATTTGATCAGCGCTTTTTTATCGATGGGCATGTTAAAAAATGCTCCTAAATAAAGCCAATTACAGATTTTTAATACTATCCCGCCCCCCGGGTAGTGTCAAGGCAAAAAACCCCGGGCCCTGGATGCTCGGACGGGACCTGCCGGAGAGCCGCCCAGAGCGCCGGTTTAGGAAAGCAATTGACAAACAGGGGGTGTTTCCCTAGTATGTACAACGCGTTGGCGGGAAGCCGGAGTGGTGAAACTGGTAGACGCAGAGGACTCAAAATCCTCCGCCCTCACGGGCATGTCGGTTCGACTCCGACCTCCGGCACCATGGCCCGTACGCGGCCTGCCGGGAACGGCCGGGCCGCCGGGGACGCTAAAAAAAATGGGGCGGCCGTCTGAAGCCGCCCCATCCCGTTTGCGTGCGCCTTCAGGAAGCCCGTTTATCCACCACGAAATCGCTTTTTTTCATTTGCTGGGCGTACTGCTTCAGTTCATTGGCAATATCGTCGATCTGGGCATAGTGCGCGAGATTGCGGCGCTCGTTGGTCACGACGGCCACCGACAGGGTCATTACCGGATATTTCAGAATCGCGCCTTTGCGGTTGATGTTGATGATAAAGCCGTTCTCGCGGTCTTCCTTGTCGTATTGCTGGCCGATGAGCTGGTCGAAATTCGATACCAGCTTGGAACAAATGAGTTGATATTTGTCCGGAGTAGTGATGATCACGAAATTATCCCCGCCCAAATGCCCGACGATATCGCTGGGATTGCCGTAGTCGCGGGTCACATCGAAAATAATCAGGGAAGTGAACTTCAGCAGCTTGTCCCCCCGCTGGTAACCGTAGCGCAAATTGTAGGCCCGGAAATTGTCCAGATCAATGTAACAGATGGCCGTCTTCTTCCCCTCCGAAAGCCGCCGGTCGATCTCCTGCTGGATAAAGAAGTGATCGGGAAGATTGGTCAGGGGATGAACGCGGGTGGCGCCCTTGGAGTCCGCATATCCCTCGTCGATGTCGGAACCGATGTTGAATTGGCTTAAATCCTTGACTTTCTTCTTTAAAATTTCGTCCTGGAGAAATCCCGAGGATGTGATCAAGTCATTGATGCGCAAGTTATTGTTTTCCAGGGTTTCCTTCAGGGAGATGATTTTTTTGACCATGGTCTTGCTGTATTTCCGGTGACCCGAAGGTACGCGCACGGGCGAGATCAGGCCCAGGCTTTCCCAGTAGCGCAGCGTGCGCTCCGATAAGCCACTCAATTTTGCAGCCGCGCCGATGCCGATGAGTTTTTCTTTCATGGTTTCCTCTTTTGTTCAACCCGGAGATGATATCCGGGGTCGATAAATAGAAATGTTATGCAAAAAAAGGTTTGATATTTTTTACTTTATTAAGATTATAACACCACTAAATATTTTGTCAAGTTTCAATTAATTGTTTTTGTAGTTTTTTTGTACTGTTCAATTTAATGCTTGTATATTAAGGTAATTTGGAAGATGAAATATGAGGTATATTCTACTGATTGGAGATAGATATTTTTACAAATCTTCTTTTTCCGATCTGAAGCACTGACCCTTCATGAATGCCGACGTCCAAATTGGGGTCCGATATTTTTTGCTGGTCCAGCTCCACGGCGCCTTGCCGGAGCAAACGTTGGGCTTCCGATTTGCTTGCCACCAATCCCGAAGCGGTGAGAAGCTTGAGGATCCAGATTTTATTCTCCTTCAATTCCGCGGCGGACACGCTTAAGGTTGGCATGTCGGAGGGTGTTTCCCGGCTGGAAAAAATCCGGTCGAATTCCTGCCCCGCGCGCTCGGCCTCGCTGGGACCGTGAAACTGCGTGACCACCCGCCGGGCCAGATCCGCCTTGGCCTGGCGCGGATGCAGACTGCCGTCGCGGAGGCCGTCATGGATTTTCCGGGTTTCCGCAGGGGAAAGATCGGTCAGCAGTTCGAAATATTTCAGCATGAGGGAATCGGGGATGCTCATGAGCTTGCCGAACATGTCCTGGGGCGCGTCGGACACCGCCACATAATTCCCCAGGCTCTTGGACATTTTATTCGTACCGTCCAAGCCCTCCAGCAGGGGCAGGGCCAGGATGACTTCCGGGGCCTGGCCAAAGTCCTGCTGCAGGCTGCGGGCGACCAGGCAGTTGAAAATTTGGTCCGTGCCGCAGAGCTCGAGGTCCGAATGCAACACCACCGAATCGTAGCCCTGAATGAGGGGGTAGAGGAATTCGTGCAGGCCGATGGGGCGGTTTTCGTGAAAGCGCTTTTCGAAGTCGTCGCGTTCCAGGATGCGCGCCACGGTATAATGGGCCGCCAGCCGGATGACATCCGAGAAGGTCATGGGCGCGCACCACGCGCTGTTGAAGACCACCCGGGTTCGTTCGGGGTTCAGGACGCGGAAAACCTGCTCCTGGTATGTTTCGGCATTGGCCTGGATCTGTTCGCGGCTCAGCGGCGGACGGGTGGCGCTCTGACCCGTGGGATCCCCGATCAGGCCCGTGAAATCGCCGATGAGAAACTGGACCTCATGGCCCAGGTCCTGGAGTTGCCGCAATTTCCGCAGCACCACGACGTGCCCGAGGTGCAGGTCGGGCGCGGAGGGGTCCGCGCCGTATTTGACTTTCAGGGGCCGGCCCAGGTCCAGCTTGGCGGCCAGCTCCGCTTCGCTGATGATCTGGGCGCAACCGCGCTGGATGCGCTGCAGGATGTCCGAGTCTGCCACGGCGTGCCGGCTCCTCCATCGGGATGGGAATGCAGGGGGCCCGCTTAATCTAGCATTAGAGCCGCAGCCGGCGCAACGGAAAAATTCTCGGCCCGTCTGCCCTGCGGCGGCAAATTGTGGTAGAATGCTGCACATCCATTCTGCAGGAAGGAAGCCACGTTCCATGTCTCCTGAATCCTCCCGGACTCCCGGCCGGGACCAGTCTGCCGGGCTCTCCGGGCCGGCCTCCAAGAAACAGATCAACCTGCTGCATGACGCCCGTGAAAAGCCGCCGGTGGCGGCGGCTCCCTTCTGGACCTTGAGCCGCGGCTTGTTGCTGGCCTTCACTCTCGCCACCGCGATCGTCGGCGGCGTCCTGTTCGGAGTCCTGATGACTTTTTTGGGCGAAATCCCCCTGGCTTCGGACCTCAAGGCCTATCAGCCTTCCCTGGCCACAAAAATCTACGACGCCAAGGGCAATCTCGTTACCGAGTTGTTCTCGGAACAGCGCACCCTCGTGACGTTGGACCAAGTGCCCAAGCAGATGCAGCAGGCGGTCATCGCCATCGAGGACAACAACTTCTACCAGCATTTCGGCATCCAGTTTTCCGGTATCTTGCGCTCCTTCATGGTGAATTTTTTACACAAGCGCTACAAACAAGGGGGGTCGACCATCACCCAGCAGCTGGCCCGCAACATGTTCCTGACCATGCGCAAGACCATCGAGCGCAAAATCAAGGAAATCATCCTGGCCCTGCAGATCGAGCGCACCTACACCAAGAACGAAATCCTGGAGATGTACCTGAACCAGATTTATTTCGGCAACGGGGCCTACGGCATCGAATCCGCATCCCGGGCTTACTTCGGGAAACACGCCCAGGACCTCAACTTGGCGGAATGCGCACTGATCGCCGGCCTGCCGCAGGCGCCGAACACCTATAACCCCTACCGCAATCTGAAGCGCGCGCGCCAGCGCCGCAATCTGGTGCTGACGCAGATGCAGCGCCTGGGGTACATCAGCGCCCAGGAAGCGGCGGAGGCCAAGGCCGCGCCGATCGAATTGTCCTCCATCGAAATTTCGGAGGCGCCGTATTTCGTGGAGTACGTGCGGCAGCAATTGGAGGACCGCTACGGCAGCAACGCCATTTACAAGGGGGGCTTGAAGGTCTATACCACCCTGGACCTGCCGCTGCAGCGGATGGCCCAGGACGCCATGAACGAGGGCCTGGCCGAGGCCGAGAAAATCATCAACCCCCAGCTTGCCACCGTGCCGGGCCAGCCGCCCGAAAAGCTGCAGTGCGCCCTGCTGGTGGAAAACCCGGCGACCGGCGAAATCAAGGCCATGATCGGCGGCCGCAATTTCAAGGAAAGCAAGTTCAACCGGGCGGTGCAGGCCCAACGGCAGCCGGGTTCGGCCTTCAAGCCGTTCATTTACACCGCGGCCATTTCCAAGGGCTTCACCCAGGCGGACATGATCCTGGACGCTCCGGTGGTTTTCAAAAACGAAGACGGCGAGGTGTGGAAACCCGGTAATTTTTCGAACACATTCCACGGGCCCACCACCCTGCGCACCGCGCTCACTCATTCCCGAAACGTCGTGACGGTGAAACTGCTCGACAAGATCGGCGTCAACAGCGCCATCGAGACGGCCCGGCGGCTCGGCATTGCCTCGCCCTTGAAACCCTTCCTCACCCTGGCCCTGGGAGCCTCGGAGGTGAACCTCCTGGAACTGGTATCGGCCTACGGCTGCTTCCCCAACCGGGGCATCCGCGCCGAGCCCGTTTCCATTCTGCGGGTGGAGGATGCAGAGGGCAATATCCTGGAAGAGAACACTTCGTTGCGCCAGGAAGTGCTCGATGACGGCACCGCCGCCATCCTGGTTGACTTGCTGCAAAACGTGGTCAACCGGGGCACCGGCTACACGGTGCGGCGCCTGGGCTTCAAGTATCCCGCCGGCGGCAAAACCGGAACCACGAACGATTACACGGACGCCTGGTTCATCGGCTTTACGGGCGATTACGTGGCTGGAATCTGGCTGGGACTGGACTCGCACGCGAGTCTGGGCCGGGGGATCACGGGCGGCAAGGTCGCGTCACCGATCTGGGCCAAACTCATGCTCAAGGTTTACGCCGAGCACAAGCCCAAGGCCTTCCCGCGTTCCGAAAACGTCACGGCCGTTAATTTCTGCCAGGTCTCGGGCCTGCTCGCCAACCCGGAATGCGGGTCGAATGCCCAGGAGGGGTTGTTCGCGTTGGGAACGGCCCCGACCCGTTATTGCGACGTGCATCGGGCGGCGGGCAGCGTCCAGGCTCCCGCCTACAATCTGAACGTTTCTCCGGACTTGGTCCAGGTCACGGGAGAGGGCCAGGCGGAAGGCCTCCAGGACGAGGAGGACGGCGAGGCGGCCCCCTTGCATCCGCGGGCGCGCCCCGCACGGCCGGATACGGGCCCGGAGGACGACGAAGCTCCCGAGGGCGAACAACCTGCGGTCCCGGTGTTTTCCCCGGCCGGGCGCTCACGTCCGCCGCAACTTTGACCGTCCCGCCGGCCGTCCGCAGGAGGCCGGTTTTTCCGTTTCACAGGTAAAAAAAAACGCCCCGGGCTGTGCAGCCCGGGGCGTTTTTTGCTTGCGACTACCGTTTGCGCCGGGATTTCCCTTGGGCTCGCTTTGCCCGGGATTTGGCTGCCGCGCCCTTCCTGACCGGTTGCACCTTGCCGGCCTTGTCCGCCAGTGCGGCCTGCGCGGCCGCCAAGCGTGCGATCGGCACGCGGTAAGGCGAGCAAGACACGTAGTTCAACCCCAATTGGTGGCAGAACACCACCGAGGCCGGATCCCCGCCGTGCTCGCCGCAGATGCCGAGCTTGATGTCCGGCCGCGTGCCGCGGCCTCCGCACACGCCCTGGCGCATCAATTCCCCCACGCCCACGATGTCCAGGGTCTGGAAAGGATCCTTCTCGAGGATCTTCTTGTCCAGGTATACCTTGGTGAATTTTCCGGCGTCATCGCGGGAAAAACCCAGGGTGGTCTGCGTCAAGTCGTTGGTGCCGAAGGAAAAGAATTCCGCCTCCCGGGCGATTTCGTCTGCGGTAATTGCGGCCCGGGGCAGTTCGATCATGGTGCCGATCAGGTAGGTGAATTTGATTTTTTTCTCCTGCATGACCTCGTTCAAGACCTTGACGGCCAGATCCTTCTGGTTCTTCAGTTCCCTGGCGTTTCCCACCAGGGGGATCATGATCTCGGGAATGACCTTGTTGCCGGCGGCATGGCATTCGGCCGCGGCTTCGGCGATGGCCCGGATTTGCATCTCGGTGATTTCGGGATAGGCAATGCCGAGCCGGCAGCCGCGCAGCCCCAGCATGGGATTCAGTTCGTGCAGATCCTGAACGCGGGCCAGGATGCGCTTTTTCTCCGCCAAGTCGGGAGACATGGGATTGGAAATCTCGAGCTTGGCGATTTCCACCATCAACTCCTCCCGCTTGGGCAAAAATTCATGCAGGGGCGGATCCAGCAGGCGGATGGTCACGGGAAACCCGCGCATGCTGTCGAAGAGCCCCTTGAAGTCCGAGCGCTGCATGGGCAGGAGCCGGTTCAGGGCTTCGCGCCGGCCGCCTTCGTCCTCCGCCATGATCATGGCCTGCATGTGGGACAAGCGTTCTTCCGCGAAGAACATGTGTTCCGTGCGGCACAGCCCGATGCCCTCGGCGCCGAACTCGCGGGCCTTCTCGGCGTCGCGGGGAATATCCGCATTGGCCCGCACCTTCAGCCGGCGGTATCCGTCCACCCAGACCATGAAGGCGGCAAAATCGCCGGACAGTTCGGGATCGATGGTCGGGACCTTGCCTTCCAGCACCCGGCCCGTGCTCCCGTCCAGGGAGATCCAGTCCCCCTCGCGCAGGATTTTTCCGTCCACCTCGAAGGATTTCCCGTCCTCGTGGATCTTGATGTCCTCGCAACCGGCCACGCAGCACTTGCCCATGCCGCGGGCGACCACTGCGGCGTGGCTGGTCATGCCGCCCCGGGCGGTCAAAATGCCGCGGGCGACTTCCATGCCGTGGATGTCGTCCGGGGTGGTTTCCTCCCGTACCAGGATCACTTCCTGGTCGCGCTCCTCGGCCCAGTGCACGGCGTCTTCGGCGGTGAAAACGACGCGGCCGGCCGCTGCGCCGGGCGAGGCCGGCAGGCCCTTGGCCAGCACCTTGACGTCTCCCTTGGGATCGAAGACGGGATGGAGCAGCTGGTCCAGCTGGTTCGGCTGCACCCGGCCTACGGCCTCGGCCTTGGTGACCAGGCCCTCTTTGACCATGTCCACGGCGATCTTGATGGCCGCCATGGCCGTGCGCTTCCCGGTCCGGGTTTGCAGCATGAACAGCTTGCCCTTCTCAATCGTGAATTCGAAATCCTGCACGTCCCGGTAGTGCTTCTCGAGCCGCTTGGTGATGGCGTGCAGCTGCCGGTACACGCCCGGCATTTCCTGCTCGAGTTTGGAGATCGGCTGGGGCGTGCGCACGCCGGCCACCACGTCCTCGCCCTGGGCGTTGGTCAGATATTCCCCATAAAAGATGTTTTCGCCGGTCGAGGGATTCCGCGTGAAGCCCACCCCCGTGCCGGAGTCATCGCCCATGTTGCCGAACACCATGGCCTGGATGTTGACGGCGGTGCCCAGATTGTCGGGGATGTCGTTCATCTTGCGGTAGTAGATGGCCCGGTCGTTGTTCCAGGAGCGGAAGACGGCGTCGCGCGCCATGCTCAACTGGGTCATGGGATCCTGCGGGAAATCGCGGCCCGCGTGCTTGCGGGTCTGTTCCTTGTAGGTCGTGATCAATTCCTTGAGGTGCGTCGCGTTGAGTTCCGTGTCCAGTTTCACGCCCACATTGGCCTTCTTCGCGCTCAGTGCTTTTTCATAGACTTCTTTTTCGATTTCCAGCACGACGTTTCCGAACATCTGGATAAAGCGCCGGTAGCTGTCGTAGGCGAAGCGCTCATTGCCGACGCCCGCGGCCAAACCCTGCACCGTCACGTCGTTCAAACCCAGGTTGAGGATGGTATCCATCATGCCGGGCATGGAAAATTTCGCACCCGAGCGGACGGACACCAGCAGCGGATTGTTCGGGTCCCCGAATTTCTTGCCCATGGCCTTTTCCAGCCTGGCCAGGTGGACTTTGATTTCCGCGTCCAGGCCGGCGGGCACCTTGCGGTTGTTCCGGTCGAAGAGGATGCAAGCCGCGGTATTGATGGTGAAGCCCGGCGGCACCGGCACGCCCGCATTGGTCATTTCCGCCAAGCCGGCCCCCTTGCCGCCCAGGAGGTCGCGCATGCCGCCGTTGCCCTCCGCCTTGCCGTTCCCGAAAAAGAAGACGAATTTCTGCTTTGCTTTGGATTGTTTTGCCATGCCGCTTTAAACCCCTTCCTAAAAAAATATTTTCGCTGCTGTTCCGTGCGGACCGTGCGCTCCTTATGGCTCAACTGGAATGCGCTGGATAAGGACCAGGAGGATAAACCGGACTTTTTTGCATCGGCAAAGACCGAAAAGTCGTGAAATAGTAGCACACTCTTTTCAGGCTTCGCAACTAAATTTTAAGGATATTTGCCCGCTCGAGCCGGAACGGCCGGCGCCGCAAAAAGAGCGTATTTCCAGGGACATTCAGGGTCTCGCCGCCTGTTGTTCCGGGGGGCCTTCGTGAGCTTCGCGGCGGACCAACAGGCCCCAGCGGGCGGGAAATCCGCGCACGTCCACGTGCAGGAAAGGCCCGTGTTGCGCGTTTTTGCGGTAGAGGCTTAACCCCCCGACCAGTCGCGTTTCCTGCGGGTCGCGGTCCAAGGCCTCGCTGATTTCGTACACCACCTCGAGATCCCTGAAATCCACCGCCCCGTCCCGGTTCAGGTCGTCCTGCCGCCCGTCCCCGTCTTCATCGATGAACAGATCGGCCGCGCGTCCCCACTGGTGGGCGCTGAACGTGCTGTTCCCCAGGCGACGATTGTAGGCGGGCGTGCGGAAGCCGCTCAGGATGGTGAAGGTCCGGCAGGCGTAACCCCGGCGGTTTACCTCGGCCAGCAGCTTTTCCAATTTCCGGAGCAACGCGTGGTCCAAGACGAGGTACTTGGGAAAAGCCCCGGGCTGTTTGCACAGGAACTGCTTGAGCTGGAAATGCGGGCTGACCCAGGTTTCCAGGTTCTGGGCGGTCGCCCGGATGAATCCCCGGGGCGGCGCGTACACTGCGCTGTGCACGCCGGCGCGGCGCGGATACCGGCCGACCCGGCGGCCGGAGGGATCCCGCAGATCGGAAGCGGGCACCAGGACAAAGCAATTCAGCCGCACCTCCGGCCCGCCGCGCCGCGGCCGCAGGTTCGCCTGGTACAGCCCCGGCGCGGCGGGGGGCAGCCACCGCCATTTCCCCGGACCCAAGCCGCGCACGCGGCCCGCGCCGGCCCGGAAGCCGTACCTCCGGCCCGGGCGGGCACGAAGGATTTCCACCGTCAGCTCCTCGCCCGGGAGCAGGCAATAGCTCTGCACGGTATAATCGCTGCGTTCCTGGTTGACGCCGACCACGGTGTCGCACCGTCCCGGATCAAACTCGGCTGGCGGCCCGGCCGGCGCCGTGCGGCAGAACCCCGCCACAGCCGCCAGGATGAGGAGGCCCCCTCCCAAACGATATTTTCTTCGCGTCCCGAACATGCGTTTTTCCTCCCCCGGGTCTTGAACCGAAACCATTCGCGCCCTCACGGCCACGCCGGGGTCTCTTCGAGTACCCGGCTCAAGCGCGCGTCGCGTCCATACAGGTCCCGGCGAAACTGCACGGTTCCGTCCGGATCCACCCAGGCCGTGAAATAAAGAATATAGATCGGCACGGGATGGCGCAGCCGGACCTTGAACTCCTGCTGGGTCTCCAGAATCCCGCGCACGCGGGCCTCGGACCATGGCGCCGTTCCCTCGCCCGCCAGAATCTTGAGCGCCAGTTCCAGGGGCTTCTCAATCCGGATGCAGCCGGAACTGAAATCGCGCACCTCCTGATCGAACAGCCCCCGGCTGGGCGTGTCGTGCAGGTAGACGTTGAAGGGATTGGGAAACATGAATTTGATTCCGCCCAGCGGATTGTTCGGCCCGGGTGCCTGGCGAAAACGGTAACGCTGGTAAAACGCCTCGGGCGGCACGCGGGACCAATCCACGCCGCTCGGGTCAACCGGCTCAGCCTGATCCGCCCAGCCCTGCAGGACGGTGATGCCGAATTTTTGCAGATAGGCCGGATCCCGGCAGATCAGGGGCAGCTTGTCCCGGATTAAAATATCCGGGGGAATTTCCCAAACCGGGTTGAATACCAGGGAAACCATCCGGTTTCCGAAAACGGGCGTCTGCCGGTACTGCTGGCCCACGACCACGCGCATGGTCAGCGAAGTCTTCCCGTGCTCCGACCATTCCAACTTGAAATCGGGCACGTTCACCCAAATATAACGCTCTCCCAACTCCCGCGGCAGCCAGCGGTAGCGCTCCAGGTTCAATTCCAGCCTGCGGATCACCTGCGCCAGAGGCTCGTTTAACCTCCGCCACGTTTCCTCGTCCGGCGCGCCGGTGGCCGGCAGGCCGTGCCGGGCCTGAAAATGCTTGACCGCGGCTTCCACGCCCAGATCGAAGAGGCGTTCGTCCGGCGCCGGCGCCGGCGATAAATCCCCCAGCAGGCGCAGTTTGTTCCTCAGGGCCAGAACGCGCCAGTCAATCGTTCCCATTTCCATGGCGGGATGTTCCGGGATGGCCGCCCAGGCTTCCTGGCTCGCGAGCTCACGGTATTTCTTCAAGGCCAGTCGCAGGCGGCGGTAGCGGTTCAGCGTCGGAAAGAGGGACTGGATGCTGGCACCCACCCGCTGGCTCGCCAGGGCGCGTTCCAGACGCGACTCGAGGTCCGGCGGTTTCGCATTCTCGCCCGGCCCGGCGATGTATTCCGGTTCCGCCGCCCGGCCGCGAAGCGCGTGCGTGGCAAAAGAAAAATACGCGTCCGTCAGCAGCAGTTCCAGAGAAGCCAGCTGCACGGCCCGGCCCGGCTCCTGTTCCGAAGAGGTCTCCGGGGCGCCGGTCTTGCCCAAAAGCTTGATGATCTTCTCCGCGTGGTAATCCTCGGGCCTGAGGCCATCGCGGTCTGCGGCCTGAACGGCGTGCAGCAAATTATAGGCCTGCACCTGCGGACCGGCGTCGTCGCTCCAGGCCGGACGGAAGTCTCGGGCCCGGTAAAAAGCCTGCAGGGACAGGCCGGACGCCAAACGCTCGCCCTCGATGTACAGCTCGGGCGTAAAAAACCTGGCCTGCAGGCGCCGCTCCAGCTGGGTCTGCACTTGCCGGGACAGGGATTCGGCCTCGGCGTCGGGTTCGGCCGCGCCGCCAAGCCACGGGGCCAGGGGTCCGGCCAGCCAGCCGGCGGCGAGCAGTATCCCCGCGGCGGCCACGATCATCCCGCGCCGGCCTGCCGGCCCGCCGCCTGTCCCACCGCTCTCCCCGCGCCGCCCGGTCATACCGCCCGGCGGCTTACGCCGCGTTGACCAGGCGGGAGAAATCCGCCAGCGACCAGATGAGCCGGGCCAGCCGGCCCAGGAGATTCAGGCGGTTGGTCCGCAGGGCTTCGTCGGGATCCATGACCAGCACATCGTCGAAAAAACGGTTGATGACCGGAACCAGCCCGGCCAAGCGGTCGAACATCCCCGTAAAATCACCGCCGGCTGCCAGGTCGCGCACTTCCGGCTCCAACCGCAGGAGGGCCTGGTACAGTTCCTGCTCCGTGCCGGCGGCCAGCAGCTCGGTTGCAACCGGGGCGTCCGGGGTCTCGGGCGGCAAATCCCGCGGCAGCGCCTTGGGCAAAATATTGACCACGCGGGAAAACGCGGTGATCCGGTCAAGAAATTCCGGCTGAACCCGCAGTCGGGTCAGGGTTTCCGCCTTCCGGCGCAAAGCCGTCAGATCGTCCACGTACACGGCCAGCAGCGCCTGAATGAGATCCGGCGGAAAATTGCGGTTGGCCAGTTCGGATTCCATGCGGCCCAATATGAATTTTTTCAGCTCCGAAACGATCCCGGCGCCGCGGTCCTTGAACGCCTCGTATCCCGATACCGCCTGTTCCAGGGCGGCGGTCAGGGACAGCCGGTATCCGCCCTCCAACAGAATCGCCACCACGCCCTGGGCGGCCCGCCTGAGCGCATACGGATCCTTCGCACCGGTCGGCAGCAGGCCCGCGCCCCAGCAGCCGGCCAAGTGGTCGAGTTTGTCGGCTAAAGCCAGCATCCGGCCCGCCGGCGAGGCCGGCAGGGCATCGCCCACGCCCCGGGGCTGGTATTGTTCCCGCAGGGCCCGGGCCACCGGTTCCGGCCGGCCCTGCGCCAGGGCATAAAAGCATCCCATGACTCCCTGCAGGGAGGTATATTCCTTCTCCTGCACCATGTGGCTGACGAGGTCCGCCTTGGCCAGGTGTGCCGCCTCTTGCACGTTCTGCTCCCAGCCGGGTTCCAAGCGGCCGCTCAGCCAGGCCGCCAGCCGCTCCAGGCGCAGGGTTTTATCATACAAAGAACCCAAGCCTTTGATCCAGAGCACGCGCCGCAGTTCCGGCACCCGGTCGGCCAGAGGCGTTTTCAAGTCTTCCTGGTAAAAAAATTCCGCATCCTGCAGGCGCGCCGCCAGCACCTGTTCGCACCCCGGCCGGATGCTCTCGGGCCGCGCCAGGGGATTGTCGAAGACCGCAAAAAAAACGGGCAGGAGTCCGCCCCCGGAGTCCTCGGCCGCGAAAAACCGCTGGTGCTCCCGCATGGCGGTGGTGATGATTTCCCTGGGCATGGCCAGGAAGGAAGGCGACATCCGCCCGGCGAGCACCGCAGGATATTCCGTCATCATGGCGACGACATCCAGCAGTTCCTCGTCCGGAACCAGGTGCCCGCCGTTCCGGACGGCCTCCCCGGTCAGATCTTCCAGAAGCTGTTTGCGGCGCGCGGAGGAGGACAAGATCACGCGTCCGCGGGACAGCACGCGGGGATAGTCATGCGCCCCCCGGAGAGCCTGCCGCCGCACGGGCAGCATGGGATGCAGCGCCACGTCCCGGCCGGTTGCAACGTCCGCGTAGGTGAAGGGGATCAGCTCTTCGCCGTAGAGCGCCACCAAGCCGCGGATGGGCCGGGCAAAACGCGCGCCGCTTGCTTCCCAGCGCATGGTTTTCGGAAAGGAGATTTTCCGGATAAGCGCCGGGAGAACCTCGGCCAGAATTTCCGCCGCCGGCCGCCCCGGGTTCTCGATCCGGGCCCAGAGGCGGTCGTCTTGCCAGGCGAGGGCTTCCCGGCCCAGTCCCAGCTTGCGGAGAAAGCCTTCGCCGGCGGCCGTGAGCGCACCGTCCGGGCCCAAGGCCGCCTCCCGCCGGGGGCCGAACACGTCCCGCGTTTCATCCGGCTGCCGCTCGGCCAGTCCCGTGATGGTGAGCGCCAACCTGCGGGGCGTGGCCTGGACGTCCAGGCCGGCATACGCCAGGCGCCGCTGGGCGAGTTCCGCGGCGGCCGCCTCGGCCAGTTGGCGCACCGCCGGCGCAATATAGGTGCCCGGCAGTTCCTCGCACAGGATTTCGAACAGGACGTCGCGTTTTTTCATACTAGGTGTTCCTTCGGCTTTTTTCCGCCCCCCGCGCGCGCGGGCGTGGCCGTCGCGTACGGGCTGCGGCCCGCGTTCCCGGGGATACCCGGCGCCGGGCGGCCGGGCGGCCGGCCGCCGCGGGTTCCAGCGGCCGCCAGGCCTGCTGATGCAAGGGGAACCCAAGCTCCTCGCGGTGCTTGAGATAGGCCTGGGCGCAGGCTTTGGCCAGATTGCGCAGCCGCGTAATGTAACCGACGCGCTCGGTCACGGAAATGGAACCCCGCGCTTCGAGCAGGTTGAAGAGATGTGAGGAGCGCACCAGGTGATCGTAAGCCGGCAGCACCAGCCCGACTTCAAGCAGGCGCTGGGTCTCCTGCTCGTAAACACCGAAGAGCTCGAACAGGGCGTCCGCGTTGGAAGCCGCGAAGTTGTACTGCGACCATTGCACCTCGTTGTCCCGGAACAAGGCCCCGTATCGGACGCCCGCGCCCCACTCGAGGTCGAAAATGGAATCCACCCGCTGGAGAAACATGGCGATCCGTTCCAGGCCGTAGGTGATTTCCACGCTGACCGGATTGAGCTCCACGCCGCCCATTTGCTGGAAATAGGTGAACTGGGTGATTTCCAGGCCGTCCAGCCATACCTGCCAGCCCAGCCCGGCCGCACCCAGGGTCGGCGATTCCCAGTCATCCTCCGTGAAGCGTACGTCGTGCTCGCTGACCTTCAGGCCGATCTCCGCAAGACTCCGACGGTAGCGGTCCTGGATGTCCGCGGGCGCGGGCTTCAGGATCACCTGGAACTGATAGTATTGCTGGACGCGGTTGGGATTCTCGCCGTAGCGCCCGTCCTTGGGGCGGCGGCAGGGTTCGACGTTGGCCGAGGCCCAGGGCTCGGGCCCCAAGACGCGCAGAAACGAGGCGGGGTTGAACGTGGACGCGCCTTTCTCCAGATCGTAGGGCTGCAGCACCAAGCAGCCCTGCCGGGACCAGAAGGCCTGCAGCCTGTGGATGATCTCCTGCAGCGTCATGACCCGCTCCTTGCTCCGGGCACGGGGATTCGCACCCGCTCGCGACGGCCGGGCGCGAGGCCGGCCACGGCCTGCCGGAACCCGTCGCTTTTCAATTTTCTTCCCAACTGGTACTGCAGGGCCGCATTCAGCACGTTTTCCACCTCCTGCTCCAAGGAAGGCGAGAGGCGCAACCGGCTTACCCAAGCCGGGCCGTTGTTGAGCAAGCCTTCCAGAATCCGCCGCCCGGCCGGGGTGAGCCCAAGGCCACCGCTCGGCCGGCAGCCGCGGCAGAGAAGGCCGCCGTTTTCCACGTGATAGGCTTGGCGGGCCGTGGTCGAACCGCAGCGCTGGCAGGCTTCCAGCCCGGGCCGGTACCCCAAGTGGTCGAGCAAAGTCATTTCGAACCAGCTGCCCGCGGCCGCCGGCGCGACGCCGGCTTCCAACAGGCTCAAAGCCTCCTGCGCCAAATCGAAAACCTCGGGCAGGGGCTGACGGTCGGCGGTGAAATGCAGCAACAGTTCGGCCAGCCGCGCGGCCCGGCCGAAGGCGGGCAGGTCCGCCTTGAGCCGCGGAAAGGACGCCAGCAGCTGGACCTGGGTAACCCGGCAGAGATCCCGGTGTTCCTGGCCGTGCCACTGCACCTCGGCCAAGGAGAGCAGTCCCAAGCCTCCCCCCAAACGGCTGCCCAGCCGGCGGACGCCCCGGGCCAGGGCGCGCACTTTGCCGTACTCCCGGGTGAACAAGACTAGGACGCGGTCGGCTTCCGAAAAATCATAACTGCGCAACACCAGGGATGGCGAACGAAAGGAAGGCATGTTACGCCTCGGGCCAGGGAAAAAGAAGAACCACGCCCCCGGTCCGACTGCGGGAGGCGTGGTTCAGTTTCTTCACCGGTCGTAGTGGTGCCCGGCGTCGGTTAGCGCGGAACGTAGCCGGTGATCCCGATGCCGATGACCGCCAGCAACACCACCACGACAAAAACGATCGCGATGGCAATCAAGGCCGCGACGATTGCTTTGCCGGTGGACAGTTTGTGGACCTCGCGGAGACCAATCACGGTCAGGACCAATCCATAAATCGAGCCCAGGATTGAAACAATCGGAATCCAGCCGATCACGTTCACCACGTTGGCGTACGCGATCAGCCGGACCGTGCCTTCATAGGTACCGGATCCGCCCATGATTTTCGCGCACAACTGCAGGAGCAGGGCCGCCAGAAAAATGCTGATAATCACCGCAATGGGGGCAAAAATGATCGCCAAGAACCCGACCCCAAGCGTGATGATGGTCAAGCCGATTCCCATGATCACGGCCGTGATCAAAGCAAAAACGAGCGGATCCTTGTACCCGCCGAGGGTCGGCATGGTTCTGAAAAAATCAACGGGTTTCAGGATTACTTCTTTGCCCGTCTCAAAATACTGCTTTAAAAAATTCCCCATCCTTTTTCACCCCCTTTTTTTCTTGAAATTGAAATATTATTTAACAATTTATCATGATTCCCTTTTTAGTCAAGCTAAATTTGCTGGCTCGCCTGCGATCGCCGCCCGGGCCGGTGCCGGAAGCGTATCCGGGTTTACCTTTCCTGCGCGGCGTCGGGCAGGCGGCGGATTTGAATTTTGTCGACTTTCCGCCGGCTGGCGGCCAAGACCGTGAACTGAAGGTTCTGATAAATCAGAATTTCGCCCTTGTGGGGCAAGCGTCCGAGCTGCTCCGAGAGCATGCCCCCGATGGTGTTGATGTCCTTGAAATTGGGCAGATTGGCGCCCAGCACGTTGTTGATCTCCTCGAGGTCCGTCTGACCGCTGACGACCCACACCGAATCCTCGATTTTTTCGATGTTCATTTCCTCCACATCGTATTCGTCCTGAATCTCGCCCACGATTTCCTCGATGAGGTCCTCGAGAGTGACCAGTCCGGCCGTTCCGCCGTATTCATCCACCACGATGGCCATGTGGATCTTGCCCTTCTGAAACTCCCGCAGCAAATCGTCGACCCGTTTCATTTCCGGCACGAAGTAAGGCTGCCGCAGGATGTCCTGCAGGACGATGAGCTCGCGGTTCTGCAGAATGGCGATGATATCTTTGGTGTAGATGACGCCGGAGATATTGTCCAGGTTTTCCCGGTAAACCGGCATGCGCGAATATCCCGCCTGGATGATCTGGTCGATGATCCGCTCCATGGGGGCGTCGGCGTCGATGCCTTCGACCTCAATGCGCGGGACCATGACCTCCCGCACCTGCTTGTCCCCCAGGCCGATGACCTTGTGCAGCATCTTGTGTTCCGCGTCCTCAAAGACGCCGGCGTCCGCGCCCATCTTGATCAGAGTGGTGATTTCCTCCTCCGTGATCAAGGGGACATAGGCCCCGGGTTCCTGGCCGAAAATGCGTAAAAAGCGGTTCGCCAGCCATACGACCAGCTTGGCCAGGGGGCGCAGGAGCCATTCGAAGAATACCAAGGGGCGGATGACCAGCAGCGCGATGGGAACCGCACGCCGGATGGCCAGCAGCTTGGGAGAGACTTCGCCGAAGACGATGATGAGCAGCGTGACCAGGGCCGCCACCAATGCGCCCATCTGCGCGCGGTTCCAATGCAGGATTTCGGAAAGGTGAAAAGCCAGGAAAGCGGCCATGGTGGTGGCGCTGATGTTCACGGCGTTGTTCAGGATGAGGATGGTGGTCAGCAGGCGGTTGGGATCCTTGCGCCAGGCTTCGAGCGCCTGCCCGCGCTTGCCGCCCTGCTCGATGGCATTTGCCAGCCGCGCGCGTCCCATGGACAGCAGGGCGGTTTCGGTGGCCGAAAAGGCGCCGGAGAAGAAAAACAGCACCAGCAGCGCGGCCAGGTCAACGGCCAGGAACAGGTCCACAGTGTCTCCGTTTCCGTCCGTGTCCGGCCAGCAGCGAAGCCTGCAGGGTGAACATGCGCTTGGCATCCAGCGGGCGGACGTGATCATAACCGAGTAAATGCAGCAGGCCGTGGATCAACAGACAGTGAACTTCCGACTCGAGATCGGTCCCCCGTTCCCGGGCCTGGCGCCGCGCCTGGTCCAGGGAGATGACCAGGTCCCCCAGGACCCATGCCTGCGGGGGCAGGGGATCCTCCGGGCGGCGGTATTCGCGCATGCTGAAGGACAGCACGTCCGTGGCACGGTCGCGGTTCCGGTACATCCGGTTGAGCCGCCGCAGGGTGGGATCATTGGCCAGGAGGACGGATAACTCCGCCGAGCCGAGGTGTAAAGCCGCCAGGCGGCGCTGCAGCCAACGGGTCAGGGCGGGCACGGATATCCCCCGGCTGGTATGTTGTTTCAGGATCTGGAGCGGCATGCAGGGTCCTTTGATGGGCGAACCGGGCGCAGCCGCGTGACCACAAGCTGCCAAGGGACATGCGGCGTAAGGGTTGTTGGATAAACCGGGGTGAAAAAATCGGCACCTGCTTTGTTCATGGGATGACCACGCACACGGCCTCGCGCATGCTTCGCACCTGCAGGCTCACAAAGGAAATCGCTTACGGCCGGTGGATTCCCGGCTGGCGCCATGCGCCCCCCGGATTTCAAACCCCGGTCGCGGAGGTTGAATCCCCGGCAATAGGAAAAGGGACCTCTAACGGGTCCCTCTTCCCAGCCGGCGATACCGCACTGACTAATACTCGATAGGCAGACGCTGACGCGGCTTCGTGTGAGGCACGTACCGGGGCGTCCGTTTGGCGTTCTCGATGGCCATTTCGACTTCCTCGGAACTGAATTCCCGGGAAACCGCCAAGTCCTGGCCTATCTCGATAATGTCAGGGTCTTCAATTTGGTCACGGTTGGCCTTAAAGATCAGAGGCCACTGGAAGGAATCACCGTAAATATCCTGCTTACCGGATATGCCCCAAAGGGTATCCCCCGAGGAAACGGTGTACCGCTGCATCTCAGGTTCCGGCGTGGGTTCGGGTGTCGCTACCACCACGGGGGTCGGTTCGGGCTTGACTTCCTTCTTGCCACCGCAGCCCACCAGGCCGACCATACCGCTTACCAAAATCACTGACACTCCAATTTTCACCATTTGCTTCAACTCCATCTTTTTCACCTCCTTTCAGGTTTTGGGGTGGTTGATCGTTTGGGAACCATGCCGCCGAACAACCTTGATCGCTTTAAAAAGTAACCTTCACCAGCTTACAATTAAAAACCGGCTCCGCCGTTTGACCCGGGACGAGGGCCGGAAGTTCTGAAGACATGTCCAAAATCCCCATCTGTCCGGATAAAAGCGTGTCCCCCTCGGCGTTCCGGGCATTGATGTCCACCAGGGCCACGACCAGCCCCAGGGAGGCTCCGATCAGCCCTCCCAGCCCGATCCCGATGGTAAAATCCTCTGGATCCTTGTCGCGCATGAAGGGAATCGTGGCGACCACGAATCCCATCAGGGCTCCGATGCTGGTGCCGCCGGCCAGATACTCGGACAGGGTAAAGCCCGTGTCCGACCGCCCGGTTCCGATCTCGTACATCGCCACACCGCCCCCCAGCAAGGCCCCGCCCAAAAAACCATACACGGCGCCGGTCAGGAGGTAATCCGCGTGATAATTATTATCCTGGCCATAGGCCAGAAGCCCGGCCGAGAATCCCACCAGGGTCCCCGCCGCCGCGCCGCCCAGAATATTGTTCGCGAGAATAGGTCCGCGCTCCAGGGCGTTCGCCGGCAAAGCCAATGCCGCCAACAGGCAGGTCACCAAACCGGCCCGGTAAAAATCTTTGGACACCAAAATTCTCCCTTGCAAAAAATAGTCCGGTTATTTAGTGGCAATTTAGCACGCTTGCGCGAAGTTTGTCAAGCGGATATGCATCAAACCCCTTGGAAGGGATTGAAGGCTTGCCTTCAAGCCTCTTCCGCGGTGACTTGCAGGGAAAGTTCACGCATCTGTTCGGCGGTGAGGCGGCCAGGCGCGCCGGTCATGAGATCCTGAGTGCGCTGGGTCTTCGGGAAGGCAATGACATCCCGGATGGTGCTTTCACCCGCGAAGAGCATGACCAGACGGTCCAGGCCTACGGCCAGGCCCCCGTGCGGCGGGGCGCCGTAGGCGAAGGCTTCCAGCAAAAACCCGAATTTTTCCCGCGCGTCCTCCGCCGACAGCCCGATCAGGGAAAATATCCTGGACTGCAGGTCGGCCTGATGGATCCTGACGCTGCCGGAGGCGATTTCCACGCCGTTGATGACCAGATCGTAGCTTTGGGCCCGCACCCGGCCCGGATCCGCATCCAGGAGTGAAATATCTTCGGGCAGGGGCGCGGTGAAGGGATGATGCTCCGAAACCCAGCGGCGGGCGTCCGCGTCCCATTGCAACAGGGGAAAGTCCACCACCCAACAGAATTTCATCTGGTCCGGAGGAATCAGGCGGAGCTTTTCGGCCAGGTGCAGCCTCAGTTTGCCCAAGACGGCGTTCGTGACCGCGGGTTCGTCGGCGACGAAGGCGAGCAGGTCGCCGGCCTCGGCCTCCAGGCGTTCCCGGATCTGCTGCAACAGGGCGGGGGTGAAGTATTTGCTGAGGTTGGATTCAAGCCCGGTTTCCGTGGCCTTGAACCAGGCCAGGCCCTTGGCGCCCAGCTTCTGGGCGGTCGCGATGAGCGTGTCGATTTCCATGCGCGAGAAGGCCGCGCCGCCGGGCACGCGCAGGGCCTTGACCAGCCCGCCTGCCTTCGCCGCCTCGGCGAACACCTTGAAGTCCGCTTGCGCGGCCAGGTCCGTGAGATCGCGCAGTTCCAGGCCGAACCGCAGGTCCGGTTTGTCGGTTCCGAAACGGTTCATGGCCTCCCGGTAGCTGAAATGCGGCAGGGGCAATGCCAAGTCCGCGCCGGTGGCGGCGCGCACCAGGGCGGCCAGCATGCGTTCGGTGGCGTCCAGAACGTCCGCTTGGTCCACGAAAGCCATTTCCAGGTCGATCTGGGTGAATTCGGGCTGGCGGTCCGCGCGCAGGTCCTCGTCCCGGAAACAGCGCGCGATCTGGTAGTAGCGGTCGCAACCCGCGACCATCAGCAGCTGCTTGAGCATCTGGGGAGACTGGGGCAGGGCGAAACCGTGTCCGGGATAGATGCGCGAAGGGACGATGTAGTCCCGGGCGCCCTCCGGGGTGCTCTTGATCAGGTTGGGGGTTTCGACTTCCAGGAAGCCGGCGTCGTCCAGGAAATCCCTCGCGGCCTTGGCCACGCGGTGGCGGAGCTTGAGGTTGGACTGCATGCGCAGCCGGCGCAGGTCGAGGTAGCGGTAGCGCAGGCGCAGCTCCTCGGTCACGCCCGTGTCGTCTTCCAGGTCGAAGGGAGGATGCTGGGCGGAGTTGAGCACCTGGACTTCCCGGACCTTGACCTCCACCTCGCCGGTGGGAAGCTTGGGATTGACCGTCTCCGGAGACCGGCTGGCGACCTGGCCCCGCACGGCGATGACGTACTCCCGGCGCAGACCCGCGGCCCGGGCGTGCGCCTCGGGGGCGGTGGCCGGGTTGAACACGACCTGGGTCAGGCCTTCCCGGTCGCGCAGGTCGATAAAGACCAGCCCGCCGTGGTCGCGGTTGGAATGCACCCAGCCCGCCAGGGACACCTCGCGCCCCACGTCCTGGGAACGGAGTGCAGCGCAATGATGCGTCCGCTTGAAACGCATGCCGAATTCCATGCACGTCTCCCGGCCCGCGTTCATCCCTGCGCGCGAGCGGCATTCACTATAGACAAGACCCGCGGGCTTGACAAGAGCAATAATGATAATTTTTTCCCGGCCGAGAATCGGGCCGCGCCTGCGGCAGCGCGCTTCCCCGGATGCATAAAAATGGATATAATATGCAGGCCGGTCACCGCCCGCACTCCAGGAGGGGCCCATGCCTTCGTCCCAGCCGTCGCCGCCGCGCGCGGAAGCACTGCCTCTCGGCCTGAAGCTTACCTACGCTTTCGGCAATTTCGGCTTCAGCATGCTGTTGTCCACCGTGAGTTTTTTTCTGTTGTTTTTCTACACGGACGTCGTGGGCGTGGCGCCCGCCCTGGCCAGCAGCGCCCTCTTGATCGGCAAAATTTGGGATATCGTGAACGACCCGCTCTTCGGCTGGCTCACGGACCGCACGCATTCGCGCTTCGGGCGCAGGCGCGTGTACCTCATTTTCGGCGCGGCGCCCATGGCCCTCACCACGTTCCTCCTCTGGTCCATGCCGCCCGGTTTGTCCCCCGCCTGGGCTTTCCTCTGGATCGCCCTGAGTTATATTTTGTTCGACACCTGCTTCACGCTGACGCAGGTCCCCTATTGGGCCCTGGCCCCGGAGCTGACGCAGGACTATGACGAGCGCACCAGCCTGACCGCCATCACCGGCTTCGGCCTCCTCTTCGGGTTCTTCGGCGGCAGCATTTTACTGAGGCTGATCAGCGGCCGTTTCGCGGATCCCCACGCCGGCTACCTGGTGGCCGGAGCCGTGGTGGGCGGCCTGGTGGGGGGAGTCCTTGGTTTCGCGGCCTGGCGCATCCGGGAACCGGCGCAGTTCCGGGCCCAAACCACGAACCTGCCCATCTTCGCCGCCATTCGCGCCACCTTCCGCAACCGCCCCTTCAATTTCCTGCTGGCGGCGTTCAGCCTGGCCCGGCTGGGATTCATGCTCACCACGACTTTCCTGGCCTACTTCGTGACCTATCAATTGCAGGCCCCGGGCAAGCTGCCGCTGACCCTGCTCGTCAACATGACCGCCATCGGGGTTTTCATTTTTTTCTGGAAGTGGGTCAGCGACCGGACCAGCAAGGGGATGGCCTATGCCTTCGGGTTGGTGGTCATGGCCGCGGCCTTGGCCTTGAGTTTCCGCGTCCAGCCGGGCCAGCTCTTGTTTTTCTTCCTGATCATCGCCCTGATCGGCGTGGGCAACTCCGCCCACTGGGTCATCCCGCTGGCCATGCTGCCGGACGTGGTGGAAGAGGATGAACTGCACACCGGCCAGCGCCGGGAGGGCATGTACTACGGCGTGTACGGCCTGGCCGACAAAATCATGCGCACCCTGGGGGTGGTGGGCGCGGGCTGGGTGCTTCAGGGTTTCGGGTACGTGGCCCATGCCGCGCAGACGCCGCAAGCCCTGCTCGGCATCCGCCTTTTTTTCGGGCTGCTGCCCGCGATCCTGATCCTGCTGGCCCTGCCGTTTCTCTTTTTCTATCCCGTCAGCCGCCGTTCCCACGCCGACCTGCGGCGCCGGCTGGAACGGCCGGAATCGCCGGCGGCCGGTTAAGCGCCCGCGAGTTGCTTGAACTCCCGCTCGCTTAACACCTTGACCCCCAGCTTGCGGGCCCGGGCCAGCTTGGAGCCGGGCGCTTCCCCGGCCACCACGTAGCTGGTCTTGGCGGAGACCGAGCCGGAAACCCGTCCGCCCAAGGACTTGACCTGGCCTTCGGCCTCGGCGCGGGTGTACCCCTGCAGCTCGCCGGTGAAAACAAACGTCTGGCCCGAAAGCTTGCCGCTCTTGGGCTGCTCTCCCGCCAAGCGGCGGGTGTTCACGCCCGCCCGGTGCAGTTTTTTCAGGACGGCCTTGGTTTCCGGCAGGCGGAAAAAATTTTCGATGCTCTGGGCCACCTTGGGCCCGATTTCCTGCAGGCCCTGCAGCTGTTCCGGGGTGGCTTGCTCCAAATCGTCCAAAAGCGGAAAACTGGCGGCCAGGATTTCCGCCGAATGTTCCCCCACCTGGGGAATCCCCAGCGCGTAAATCAGGCGGCTTAAGGTTCTCCCCTTGGAGGCGGCCAGGCTCTGCAGGAGGTTGTCCGCGGACTTTTCCGCCATGCGCTCCAGGGGTACCAGCCGCTCCGCGCTCAGGGCATACAGGTCCCCGTAATCCTTCACCAGTCCCTGGTCCACCAGCTGGTCCACCAGGGCCTCGCCCAAGCCTTCGATGTCCATGGCTCCGCGCGAGGCAAAGTGCAGCAGGCGCCCCTTGACCTGGGCCGGGCAGGCCGGGTTCAAGCAGCGGCGCGCGACCTCCCCCTCCAGCTTGACCACCCGGCCCCCGCAGGACGGGCAGGCGGCGGGCATCTGGAAGATTTTTTCCGCGCCCGTCCGCGCGGAGAGCACCGGCCGCACCACCTGGGGAATGACCTCCCCGGCTTTTTCCACCACCACCAGGTCCCCTTCGCGGATGTCCTTGCGCGCAAGGTCTTCCTCGTTGTGCAGCGTGGCCCGGGCGATGGTGGAGCCTGCCAGGTGCACGGGCTCCAGTTCCGCCACGGGCGTGAGCACGCCCGTGCGCCCGACCTGGACCAGGATGCGCTGCAGCCGGCTCTGCGCCTGCTCGGCGCGGTATTTGAAGGCGATGGCCCAGCGCGGACTCTTGGAGGTGGCCCCCAGGCGGCGCTGCTGGTCGAAATCGTCCACCTTGACGACCAAGCCGTCGATTTCGTACGGCAGGCCGTGCCGCTTTTCCTGCCATTCCCGGGAAAAGGCCATGACCTCCTCCAAGCCGCGGCAGAGGCGGCGGTGCGGATTGACGGGCAGGCCCCATTTCTCCAGGGCCGCGAGCAGGGCCTGCTGGCTTTTCCAGCGCGAGGCGGTCGGGCCGTCCACGGCGTAACAAAAAAGCGCCAGCGGGCGCTGGCGGGTCAGCTTGGGGTCCAGCAGTTTCAGGGAACCCGCGGCGGCGTTGCGCGGATTGGCGAACGGCTTCTCCCCCGCCGCCTCCTTCTGCTCGTTGAGGGCGACCAGCGCGGCCTTGGGAAGAAACACTTCCCCGCGCACGGTCACCTCCTGCGCCGGCGCCGCGGGCTGCAGGCTCAGCGGCAGGGCGCGCAGGGTTTTCAGATTTTCGCTCACGTCGTCGCCCACGAGCCCGTCGCCCCGCGTGGCGCCCTGATGAAACCGGCGGTGGCGGTACTTCAGGGCCACCGCCACGCCGTCGATTTTCAACTCCGCCATCAGGAGTACGGGCTCGTCCGGCAGGTTTTTGCGCACGCGGGCGAACCATTCCTCCACCTCTTCCGACGAATAGGTGTTGTCCAGCGAAAGCATGGGTTCCGCGTGGCGGACCGAGGCGAATTCTTTCAGGGGCTCCCCGCCCACCCGCTGGGTGGGGGAATCCGGCGTCACGTATTGCGGGTATTTCTCCTCCAGGTCCCGGAGGCTGCGGTAGAGCCGGTCGTATTTTTCGTCGGAGATTTCCGGCTGGGCGAGCACGTAATAAAGGTAATTGTGGCGGTTGAGGGTTTCCCGCAGACGGCGGATGCGCTCGGCAATTTTCGGGTTCGCGGGACTGCGCGACATGGCTGGCTCTTTACCTGCCTGCGAACGGACGCGGCGCGCCGCGCCGGGGGTCTGGGCCGAGTTTCAGGCTACGGCGCCTTTCGGGTCTCGGTGATAATGGTCAGGTCGCGGACGTCCTCGTACTGGGGCTTGCCGTTTTTGAATCGAACGCTGCCGATGTAAGGATGCTGAACCTTGATCCAATGCTTGGATTCCAGGAACGAGCGGGCGTCGTCCAGGCAGAAAAAGGAATAATTGAGCAGTTTGCCGTCCGGCATCTTCTCGTTGACTTTCTTCAGCGAGGGGTTGGTTTCCCGGTAGAGTTTCTTGTAATACGCGTACACCTCCGCATAGCCGGCCGGCGTGGTGTAAACGGTTTCGGTCTTGGCCAGAATGTCCTTCAGCACTTCCTCCCGCGGACGGAACTTCGCCACCACCGCGGGCCGGTGTTTGCCGCCTGCGGGCTGCTTGCCGGCCTGGGCCGTCTGGCCTTTGGAGCCCTTGACCGGGGTCTGCGCGGGCTTCCGCTCCGGGGCCGCCTTCTGCTCCTCGGTCGCCGGTTTCAAGCCTTCGAGGTTCTTCTGCCTGCGTTTCTGCAGGTTCTTGAGTTCCTTGCGGGCCGCGGCCTTCTCCTGGCTCTCGGCCTCCTTGATTTTTTTCATCACGTCGGTGGCTTTTTTCGCGCCGGGATACAAAGTCAGGTCCGCCGCCAGACTGGCGCCCGCCAGGCACAATCCCAGCAACACGGCCACAACCATCTTCATGGATTTTGCCCTCCGTTTCTTCACGATCCACCGCGGTCCTATTTTCTTCCTTTGCTTTTTAATCCGCAAGAAAAATCCTCGCCCCGGCGGCACCGCCGCGCCGGGAAAGGCCGCGGTTCATTCCACTTCCTGCCGCAGCAGGCTGGCCCAGGCCACGGTGTCGTAGCCGTACCGTCCCCGGACCCGGTCCAGGGCCGCGTGCAGGCGGCGCATTTTCTCCAGGCCGCGCACGTCCAGCAGGTCCAGCTGCTCCCCGCCGGCCAGCAGCTGCTGGGCGGCAAATCCCACCAGGCGCACGCGCACGCGCCGGTCCTGCGCCCGGGCCAGCAGGTCCGCGGCGGCGGCGAACAGCACGGGATCCAGGGCCGTGGGCTCGGTCAGGGTGCGGGAGCGGGTGCGCAGGGAGAAGTCCGCGTACCGCAGCTTGACGCACACCGTGCGCGCGCGCAGGCCCGCCCGGCGCAGGCGGTACCCGACTTCGCACACCAGGCGGTGCAGGGCCGCGCGCAGGACGCCGGGGTCCGTGGTGTCCACGCCGAACGTTTCCTCGTGGCTCACGGACTTGGCCTGCTCCCGCTCCTGGACCACGGAATCGTCCTCGCCGCGGGCCAGCGCCTGCAGGAAAACGCCGGCCTCGCCGAAAGCCTTTCCGACCAGCGCGCGCGGCACGCGCGCCAAGTCTCCGATGGTGCGCAGGCCGAAGGCCCGCAGCCGCGACTCGGTCTTGGGCCCCACGCCGAACAGGCGCCGGATCGGCAGGGGCGAAAGCAGGGCCGCCTCGCGACCGGGCGCGACGTACAGGACGCCGGCCGGCTTGGCCAGGTCCGAGGCCATCTTGGCCACCAGCTTGGAAGCCGCGATGCCGATGGAAACGTCCAGGCCCAGTTCCGCGCCCACGCGCGCCTGGATTTGCGCGGCCGCGGGCAGGGCGGGGCCGAAGAGCCCCCGGCTGGCCGTATAGTCCAAGTAGGCCTCGTCCAGCGACGCGGGCTCGAGCTGCGGCGAGTAGTTTTTCAGGATGCGGAAGAAGGCGCGGGAATAGCGCCGGTAGGCGCGGAAATTTCCGGGGCAGACGACCGCCTGCGGGCACAGGCGCTTAGCCTGCGCCAGCGGCTGCGCCGAATGCACGCCGTACCGGCGCGCCTCGTAGGAGGCGGCCGAGACCACGGAGCGCGCCGCGCCCGGCGAGACGATCACGGGCTTGCCGGCGAGGCTCGGGTCGAGCAGCCGCTCGACCGACACGAAGAAAGTATCCAGGTCCAGGTGGAAGATGATGCGGGGCATGGGGGGAACACCTGCCGGGCGGAAATGCTATCTTATCATTCAACCCACCCCCTTCCCCGTTCATATCTCATCCCCTCCCCCTTGACGGG
>CAZQGO010000015.1:0-70916 GCA_964593065.1 uncultured bacterium
CGCCCCGCACCCGCTCGTCGCCCAGGGCCAGCGTGGAAGGCAGGATCGCTTGCACGGCCGACACGGCCGTCGTCAGCGGCCGCAATGAGGCGAGCAGATTTTGCGCCCGGCCGCTTACGGCCTGGCGCAGGGACTGTACCAGCTGCGACCAGCCTCCCTGCCGGCTGGCCCGCGCCATGTCCGCCAGGGCGGCAGCCAGTTTCTGGGGGGCGATGAAGAAATACGGATAGCCGCCGACGTTCATGTGCTCAAGGTCCTGCGGCCGGGCAAGGTTGGCCACGCTGGCCGCGGTGCGCGGGGTGACGGCGCGCACGGGTCCGGCCGCGGCGCGAACCTGCGTGGGCAAAACCAAAAATTCCGTCTGCGCGGCGGCCAGGACGCGGCCGCTTTCCCGGTTCTCCTCGGCGAGCGAGAGGGGCGGCACCTTGCGCAGCAACTCGGCGCCGGGATAACTGCGGGCGAGCTCGGCGTCGGCACGGCTCAATTGTTCCAGGCCCATGCCCTGCCGCCAGCGCCTGGCCAAGGACACGATGCGCAGCAGCTGCTCCGCCAAATCGGAAAAAATTCTCTGTTCGGGGCGTTCCAATTGATTTTTGGTCACCCGCTGGCCGGGTTCGAAAGAGCCGTCCGCGCACAAGGTGGGCAGGGCAAAAATATTCTGGTTCTGGGCCAGGAGTGTTTCCAGCGGGCTGCGCTTGTTCTGCAGCAGGGAAAAATAGGGATTGACCACGTCGTGCCGCGTCAGGCGGGGCGTGACGGACAGGCAGGTGACGCCCCGGCGCCGCAGCTCCTCGAGAACTCCCTGGGTATGAAAACCGCCCGTCAGCATGACCGCCAGACGCTCGCCGCGCCGGTCCATTTTGCGGAGAAGGTTGTCCACGAAATGCACGCTGCGCTCATCCGTCAGGCGGTAGAACTCCTCGGCCGCGCCGATGGCGCCGTCCAGCTGGTACACTTCCGGGTCAAGTTCCAGGACGGTGTCCACGCCCTGGCTGCGGAAAAAATCCGCAAAATGCGCGACGGCGAAAAGGGCGCGTTCCCGGCGGAAGTCCAGTACGTCCCGCGGGCTGGCGGAAATATTGATGAGCCGCTCGATGATGTCCAGCCGGCGGTACCAGTCATCGAGTTCCTGTTCGGCCGGGTCCCGGTACAGGGCGCGGCGGATGGCGGCGTCGAGCGCCTCCACCTCGTCGAAGAGGCGGTCGGGGTCGATTTCTGGCGAAAACGCGCTCTGCCCCACCCGCAAATAGCGGGCCAGATTGCGGAAGGGAGCCGTGTCCACGCGGCTTTGTCCGGCCGCGGCGCGGAGAAAAGCCGCATACTGCAGCAGGTCCATGCGGCCCTGGCGGTAGGCCTCGCGGCGCGCGTCAAAAGCCCGCAGGGAAGGCGCATACACCCGGTTTTTGGTCTCGTCCAGCAGCGTGCGCAGGTCATCGCAATAGCCGCGGTTTTCCAGGGTCAGGAAAAAATTCACCAGCTTGAAATTCGCCTGGTACAGGTCCCGGGTCTCAATGCCCTCGATGCGAATGGGATTCCGGCCCGTGGCCGCGTAATATTCCGCCCCCGTCAGCTTTCCCTGCCGCACGAAATAGTCGCCGACTTCCCGGACCGCCTCTCCGTCGGGAAATGTCTTGAACTTGGATACATTGACGGTCCCGCTGGCGCCTTCCTGACCCACGAGCTTCAAGCCGTACTCCCGGGCCAGGTAATCAATAATTCTGGCCTCGTTCATTTGAATTTCATAATTGCAGTGCAAATCCTGGATGTGAATCACCAGGCGGTCCTTGCCGGGTGCGATTTCGTGGACACGGCAGAGATTGGAGGGAAGATTCAGAGGTTTGCCTTGAAAATTGACCTGGGAAAGTCCTTGCGGAGGAATGAGGTAATTCGAGCTTTCAAAGGCCCAGGAAAGGTATGGCCAGGCGAAGGACAGAGTTATCAACAGGGAGAGCATGCGGGCCCAAGGACGGACTTTCCGGCTGTGCCACGAAGTCAAATTGTATGGATGGCAGGATATTTGAACGCTCATCTTATTTCCTTTGAAAAAATTAATAAGATGGCGATGAAAAAACGTTACATTTTAAAACAGACCGTTTATATCATTATTATATCATATATTTTTTTAGCTGTAAAATCGTGAACCCGCATTTAATTTCTTACAAAGAATATAACTATATTTCTAATAAATTATTTATATTTTACGCGCATGGATTGAAAGGCTGGGAAAAAATATTATCGGAGAAGAAAACGTGCCAAGTCTTGCATGTCGGCAAAACAGCCATCTGCGCCGGATAGTTGCGGACACTGCAGGGAGGTTTCCACCGCCAGGCAAAGGATACCCGCGCTTTTGGCGGATTGGATACCCAGGGGAGCGTTTTCAACGACCAAGGCCTGCCGGGCTTCCACGCCAAGTTTTTCCAAAGCGGTGAGGTATGGTTCGGGATCCGGTTTCCCGTGCTTCACTTGATCACCGGTCACGAGTACGTCAAAAAAAGCGAGCAGATCAGGGGGGAGAAGGGACTGAAGTTCTTCACGGGCCGTGCCGGTAACGATAGCCAGGCGCTTTCCCAGGGCCTGAAGCGCCCGCACGAGATCACGGGCACCGGGAAAGGGCTCCACGCGACCCAGGTGCTTGAAAATGCCCTCTTTTTTCACGAGCAGTTCCCTGGTGGCCTCGGGAGACAGTTCCCTGCCGTGTTGCCGGAGAAAAAAGCGTACGGCTGCGGTTCCGGATTCTCCCTCCCGGGCGTAGATCTCCTCACGGCTGACGGACACTCCGATCTCCCGCAGGACGCGGATCCAGGCCGTGGCATGAAAAGGCATGCTGTCCACCAAAACGCCGTCCATGTCGAAAATCACGGCCTGCAAACGGCTGAGGTCAATTCGCTCCAAGGGTCTCACTCCATCCTCCCGGGATGCCTATGTCGAAAATCAGGCGGGAACGTGCATACGGGTCCCCGCCGTTTCCATGAATAGCGGCAATTCTATAGCATGAGTCGGGGGTGCGTCAATGACGGGTTATTCAACCGGGGGTCGCGCGGCCAAGATATTCCCTGCCCGCAAGCCCGGGGAGCGGCTGCCGGACGGGCCGAAGCCAAGGCGGGTGGTCAGGAGGACACCGGACGCTCCCGGCCTCCGGACAGGTACGGTTGCATGAAATCATGGTGCGGCGGCTCGAGGTCCGCCGGCAGGCTGAGTTCGATGCGCGTGCCCTTCCCGGGCGCGGATTCCAGGTGGATGGAGCCCTGATGCGCGTGCACGATGGCTCTCACCTGGGCCAGTCCGATGCCCAGGCCTCCTCCGCGAAAACTGCTGACGCTGCTGGTATGCAACTCGGTGTCCGCCACTTCATAGAAGGGCTCGAAAATCTTGCCCTGCTCGGACTCCGGAATCCCGATGCCGTTGTCCTGGATCCAGAGCGCAACCCGGTTTCCCTCGCGGCGGGCGCCGGCCACGATTTCGCCTCCGTCCGGGGTGTTGCGGATGGAATTCTGAATGAGCTCCATGCAGGCCTGCCGCAGGCGGATGGAGTCCCCGTAAAACGGTTCCAGCGGCTCCCCCGTCTCCAGGCGCATGCCGAGATTGCGTTCGGGCACCGAGGATTTCATTTCCGCCAGGACGTCCGACAGGAGTTTGACGGCTTCGATGGGCTGCAGGAACAACTGCATCTCGCCTTCGATGGCCTGCGTCAGCATTTCGATGTTGTTGACCAGTGTGATGAGTTTGCGCGTGGCTTTCACCAGGATGCCCAGGGTGTCCAGCTGCTGCGGGGACAACGTTCCGCCCTGTTTCTGAAACAGGGCCAGATATCCGTGGATCAGCGTCAGGGGCGTCCGGAATTCATGCGACACGAGGTTGAGGAACTTGTCCTTCATCTCGTTGAGGACCCGCAATTGCTTGTTCTGCTCGGTGAGCTCCCGCTTGTGGATGGCCTTGTGGATGGTATCCTTCAGCTGCTGGCTGGAGCAGGGTTTGAACAGGATATCCGTCGCACCGGCCCGCAGGGACTCGATGACCGTGTCCAGGGTTCCGTATCCGGTCATCACGACCACGTCCAGATTGGGCCGGATCTCCTTGAATTCGCGGATGGTCTGCACGCCGTCGCCGTCCGGCATCTTCATGTCGGTCAGCAACAGGGCGTAATCCTCCTGCCGGATGCGTTCCTCCGCCTCGCGCAGGCTGGCGGCCTGGTCGATGCTGTACCCCTCCCGTGACAGGACCTTGGTGGTCACGTTGCGGAAGATTTCATCGTCATCCACCAATAGAATTTTATTCACGTCGCCTCCGGGAAGGATACCGGGCGGGAGGACCGCCGGGCCAGGGCAGGGTGGTTTGACGCCGCGGAATTTCACCCTGCTCTCCCCGCCAATCCCCCCTTCAGTATCGGCCGAACTGAACGTTTCTTGAATCCTGGAAGTTGTCCCCGCGCCCCCCCGGCCCGGAAGCCTCCGCCCGCGGGGGTTCGTTCACAGATCCCGGAAGATGTCGTCCCACTTCCGTTTGGCGCCTTCCACCTGTGTTTCGCGGGTCTGGCGCATGATTTCCCGGAAGACGAATTCCGGGCATTCGTTGGCGGCCTTTTTGTCCTTGCGCCAGTCCACGTCGGGCCTCAGGCACTGCTGGCGGGCGGCGGGCGAGTAATGCCGGCAATTGTGGCAGCAGCGCAGGTGCGCACCGCAGTAGGGGCACTGCGCCGCCGGGTCCGGCACTTCCCGGACGACGAGTTCCCGCTGGCAATGGTAGCAGAGTTTCATTCGGATACCCCTCCCGGAGGATGGCGGGCGGAACCGGGATTTCAGTCTAGCGCCGGGCCGCACGCGGGGCAAGTCTTTTCTTGCCCGGGAAATGTCTTGCCCCCCGGGTGTCTCTCCCTTAAAATGAATACGGCGACATTTTTCCCGGAGGCCGGCGTGGGCTTGAACATCCGCCAAAAAATCTTCGTCTCCTTCATCCTGGTCATTTTAATCTCGGCCGGGGCGGTTTACCTGATTTACTCCAACAGCGTGCGGATCACCGAACTGTCCTCCCGGATCACCACCGAAAACGTGCGCAGCATCAGCCTGGCGCATACCCTGCTGCAGCAGCTGCTGCTGAGCGACTGGGCGATTTCCCAGTATCTCCTTTCCGGCGAGCCTTCCTGGGTCAACATCAGCAACCAGGCGCAGCGCAAACTCAAGGAAACCCTGGCCGACGTGCAGAAGCTCTCCCGGGACGAGCCCAAGCGGGAGAGCATCCAGAAAATCAGGAAATTGTACTACCTCTACGTCCGGCAAAAACAGCTGGTGGTCAAGCGCTTTACCCAGGGGATCATCAGCCGCGAGCAGCAGCAGTATTTTCGTTCGCAGCAGAGCGTCCTGGAGCCCATCATCGAGGAAACGCAGAAATTAATCAGCCGCAACGAGGGCCAGCTCTACAACCGCCTGCAGCAGGCCGAGGCGCTGAAAAAAACCAACCAGGGATTGAGCGTGGCCATGGTGCTGGTCGTGACTTTCATCGCGGCCCTGCTGGTCTTCGTATTAAACCAGAACATCATCCTGCCCATCAACCGCCTCATGGACGGGGTGCGCAAATTCGCCAACGGCAACTTCGCGGCCCAGGTCCCCGTCACCTCCCAGGATGAAATCGGGGAATTATCCGGCGCCTTCAACATCATGGCGAAAAACATCCGGAACGACCGCCAGAAGCTGACCGCCCTGACCATCACGGACGAGAAAACCGGGCTTTTCAATTACCGCTATTTCAAGCAAACCATGCACGAGGAGATGAAGCGGGCGGAGCGCTATGGACGCCACCTCTCCCTGGTCATGCTGGACATCGATTTTTTCAAGCATTATAACGACACCAACGGTCACTCCATGGGCGATCTCCTGCTCAAAGAACTCGCCGGCCTGTTGAAGGAATCGGTACGGGAAACCGACCTGGTCGCGCGCTTCGGCGGCGAGGAATTCGTCCTGCTGCTGCCGGAAACCCCGGTCCGCGTGGCTTACAAACTGGCCGACAACCTCCGTCTCAGCATCAAGAATCACATCTTCCCCCTGGAGGAGAAGCAGCCCCACAAGGACCTCACGGTCAGCATGGGTGTCGCCGCTTATCCCGCCAGGAACATCGTCACCCCGGACGCCTTGCTGGAGCGGGCCGACCAGGCCCTCTACAAGGCCAAAAAAAGCGGCCGCAACCGCGTGTGCCTGTAGGCTTCCCCCGGCCTCGGGATCCCCCAGGCCGGCCGTGATACCCGTTTCAGGAATTCAACCGCGATGATTCGCCCCCTCCGCCTGTCTAACCAGAAAAGGCTGAGATCATGTCCACGCGTCCCTTCCCCCAATCGCTTCACGGACCGGTCCGGCGGCTGCAGGCCGAGCTGGAACGCCTGGAGCAATCCGTCCCGCCGGCGACCGTTCCGCACGCCGCGGCCAGGCTTTCCTCCTTGTCGCGGGAACTCGTCCGCCGCATGCTTGCGGGTTTGCGGGCCCGCGGCCCGGAGGCGAAACTCCGCGCCTACCGCCGAGCTTTGCGAAACACGCTTGCGATCTCCCGACTGCTCCAAGACCCGGACGCCGGCCTACCTTTCCCAACCGCGCAACGGCGGCGCCTGATCCGGGACACACAGCGTCTCAACACCGGCCTGTTCCGGCTGTTGCGGAGCCACCCGCCTGTCCCGCGCCGGGGATTCAAGGCTTGATTAACCTCCGGACGTTTGTTATTCTTCTGTTTGTCACCTGTTTCGGGAGCCTGCTCGTCCAGTTTCGCAATCAGGAGCCGGGATGTTCGCCAGCCTGCGCAAGTCAAGACCGGAAATCCCCCTCGGACTGGCGCTGGGCGGCGGCGGCGCCAGGGGTCTGGCCCACATCGGGGTCCTGAAAGTCCTGGAGGCAAACGGCATTCGCCCGAACATGATCGTGGGCACCTCCATGGGCGCCATTATCGGAGGCTTGTACGCCCATCTCCAGGACGCCAAACTCCTGGAAACGCTGGTTCGTTCCCGCCTGCAGAGCCCGGTCCTGAAAAAACTCGGCCTGGGATCCTTCGAGAAAGGCCCCGTCAAGCGGGATGCTGCCCGCAGAAGCCTGAGCAAAACCCAGGAACAACTGACCCGCATCTTTCTTCTGGCCTCCGTCCTGACCAAGGATCACATTATCGCGGAAAAAAAAGTAAAGGAACTGCTTGCGCACATGCTGCCCGATCAGCAGATTGACGACCTGCCCATCCGCTTCGGTGCCGTGGCCACCGACTTGGCCGCGGGCACCTCGCGCCTGTTTGACCACGGCCACCTGCCCACGGCCGTACGCGCCTCCGCGGCGATCCCCGGGATTTTTCCTCCCGTGGTGCAAAACGGCCGCCAGCTCGTGGACGGGTGCGTGGTTTCCCTGGTGCCCGTTATGGAAACCCGGAGCCTGGGAGCCAGCTGGGTGATCGCAGTGGACGTCACCCAGCCCCTGATCGAGAACAAAATCTTTCAGACCGGGGTGGAAATCTGGCTGCGGGCGGACAAAATCACCTCCATGGCTTTGAACCAGTATCACCTGCAACAGGCGGACGCGCTGATCCGCGTGGAAAATCTCTATCAGGAATGGTCGGCCTTCCAGGCCATCGACGAATTGGTTCGCGCCGGGGAAAAAGCCGCCGCGGACGCCTTGCCCTCCATTCACAAAGCCTTGGCCCGCGTCTCGACCCAGGCGCGCGGACAGCGTCCCTGGTGGCGGCGCTGGTTCGCTCCCGGCGCCGGCCGGAGCGGAGACAAAACTCCCCCCCGCACCGCATGAGGATCCCCCCGCCCGTTCGCATCCGCCGTTTCTCCGTCCGCACTTCGGCCGCCGGCCTGAAATTCCGGGAACCTTGAAGTCCAGACGCGTCCGCTTTCTCAATTGACACCGCTGTTCAGCCATCGCTATAATGAAAGTCACCTGAGCCGCTAGCGGGAGCCGCGCCATGCCTCGATCACGTTTCTCGATTCCCATGGGTTTGCTTTGGCTCCTGAGCGTGTACCCCCCGGCGGTCTCGGCCACCCTCTCCGGACAAGTTCTGGAAATCAACCTGGACGCCCGCACCACCGCGCTCGCCAACGCCGCCACCGGCATGAACGGCGACGCCGCTTTGCTCTGGAATAATCCCGCCGCGATCTTCTCTTGCCAAGACCTGGAATTCAGGGCCTCCTATCGCCGGGATCTGGAAGACGTGAATTTCGGCAGCTTAACCGCCGCGGTTCCCCTCGGGCGCTATGGAACGCTGGGCGCCAGCCTCCTGACGCTCTACGGCGGAAAACTGGACCTGGTGGAAACGGGCCAGCAGGTGATCGCCCAGCAGGATTACGTGTTGACGGCCGGCTGGGCCAAGGATTTGGCGCCGCTCGTAGGCTGGGGCTACCCCTTGGGGCTCGGCGTGTCGGCCACCTACCTGCAGTCCGTCCTGGCGGAGGAATTCACCGGCCGTGCATTTTTGGGCTCGGTGGGCCTGGCCGCCGGGCTGCCCGTGTCCGGGCTCAGCCTGGGGGCGGCGTTGAAAAATTTCGGGACGGATATCACCTACGACGTCAACCCCGACCAGCTGCCCCTGACCGTTAGCACCGGTCTTTCCTGGACGGGCGCCTTGTCCCCGGTCTTCGGCCTGCTGGTGAATGTCGACGCCTTGCAGCCCCTGGAACGGAAGTTTCTGCTGCAGACGGGAGCGGAGCTCAGCATCATCCGCACCCTGCTGCTGCGGTGCGGTTACCGTTTTTTCCACGACACCGACACCTTCACCGTCGGGATCGGTTTTTCGGTTTATCATTTCCGGCTGGATTACGCCTTCCTGGAAAACGAATTGGCCGCCAAGCATCTGGTGACACTCGGGTACCGTTTCGCCCCGCCGCCGCCCCAGGAAGTCAAGCCCGACGCCCTGGCCTTGGCGGCCAAGGGCATCGCGCTCTATAAACAGGGCCGCCTGCAGGAGGCCGAGGCGGCCTGGGCCGAGGTCCTGGCCAAGTATCCGGATAATCCCGCGGCCAAAAAATACCTGGCGGAGTTCTCCCGGGCCAAGCAGAAATGGCTCGCGGACCGCAACGACCAGGCGGATGCCTTGATCGTCCAGGAGGATTATGCCGGGGCCACCTATCTCTGGCAGGGCAATTTGGAGCGCTTCCCCCAGGACGCGAGATCCAAAGCCGGCATGGCTTGGCTCCGCCAGCTGGCCGAACAGCAGGTGCAAAGCGCCCGCCAATTTCAAGCCCGCCGGCAATGGGTCCAGGCCCTGGCTTCCCTGGAGCAGGCGCAGCGGATCGTCCCGGATTATCCGCCCGCCTTGCGCCGGCAAAAAATCATCTACCGCCTGCTGGAACGCGAAAAAGGCCAGCAGGACAGCATGATCCGTGCCTCCATTAACTCCTCCCGGAAATTGGCCAAGGAGGGCAAACCCGTTCCGGCCATGGAAATCCTGCAAAAGGCCCTGACCACCTCTCCGAACCTGCCGGCTCTGCTGCAGGCCCAGGAACAAGTTCCACTCTTGGCCCACGAAGTGGCCCTGAAGCTGAAGGACGAGCGCCAATACCTCGCCGCCATGGATTTGTGGCAGGACATCATGGTGGTTGCGCCCGATTTCCAGCCGGCGAAGGAAGCCTACCGGAACACCGATGTGTATTATCAGGAAAAAATCAAGCCACTGGATGTTCAGGCCCTGGCCGCCTACCAGGGCACCCGTTACGCGGAGGCCATCCGGCTTTGGGAGGAGCGCTATCGCCTGGCGCCCGAGAAAGCCACCACGGACAATCTGGTCCGCGCCTATTTGGCCGATGGTATCCTCCATTATCGTCAGAATCGTCTGGAGAGGGCCATCCAGTCTTGGGAACGCGTCCTGCAACTCGATCCGCAGCAAAGCAACGTCAAGGCCTATCTGACGCGGGCGCGCAATAAAATCGTCTTTTTGCGGAAATTAGGATTGGAGGTTTCCCAGTGAAAATGCGCTCCGTTGTCATCCTGGCCCTGGCCCTGTGCTGCGGTCCTGCTTCCCGAATCTGGGCGGGGGGGACCGTCTACGGGGTCCGGGACGGATTGCCCCATCCCTCGGTCACTGCGGCTTCGCTCGATCAAGGCTGGCTCTGGGTGGGAACAGAAAGAGGTCTGGCGGTTTTGCCGCCGGGGCAGGAAAAGTTCAAGGCCTTCCCGGATTTTACGGAGAACGTGTCGGCCGTCGTCGGGGACAACGGGAGTGCCTGGGTCGGCACCCCTTCCGGTCTGCTGCGGGCCGACGGGACGAAGCTGGTGCTCGAGGACTTGCGCGCCCGCGGTGGAATCCCGCAGGGTGGCGTCCGCTTGTTGCGGCGCGATCTGGAAGGCGCCGTGTGGCTGGGCACGGATACCGGCCTGGCCCTCCTGCCGGCGGGACAATCCTCCTGGCAAACGATCAACCTGCCCGCCGGAATCGCGGGTCCGGTGCGCGCCGTGACGCCGTCGGGGTCCCTGTGCTACGTGGGCGCAGCCACCCCGGACCTGCTGATCCTCGATCAGGATTCGCGCCGCTGGCTGCGCCGCCCCCCTCCGCAAAACGAGGTGGCCATCACGGCCATCACCGTCTATGGCCCCTACGTCTATGCGGGCACGGACGGGCAGGGCATTTTCCGCTTTGATTGGGGAAACAACCTGTGGACGAAATTGTATCCGAAAAAACCGGAGGGCAACAGCTTCATTCTGTGCGCCGCCGCCAGCGGCTCCCGGGCCTGGTTCGGGACCTTCGAGCAGTTGCTGCAGATCGACCAAGCCGCCGGGACCCTTGCGCCCGCCGATCTCGGGGCGGATTCCGGAGCGGCCACGACTTTGAACCTGGCCGGGGCGCAGCTGCTCGTGGGCGGAGAGAAAGGCCTGGCCCTGATTCCGCTGTCCGAACCCCGGGTGGCCTGCGAGCCCCGCCGCAGCATTCTTCTCGCTCCGCGCGGTGAAATCGAATTCACCGGCCTGGCACAGAGCCCGGCCGGGATCAAGCAAATCAGCGTGGCCTTCGCCGTGCAGCCCCTGCCCGGAACCTGGTTCACCCGCAACCTCAGCCTGGTCGGTCCCGACGCCCACGGCCGCCTGCACGGCACCTGGAAAGTGGACGATCTTCCCAGTCCGAGCGATTTCTATCTTCTGCGCGTGACCGCCGAGGACAAGCTGGGCGGCAACAACAACGCCATCTCCCAAATCATCATCGCCCCGCAGGAACCGAGCCTGGCCTTCGCACCGGTGGAGGAAACCTTGAACGAGGGCCTGCAGACCCTGACCGGGTCCTTCAACACGCCTTTTGCGGCAGAGATCACGGTCGAACCGGGAGACGTGCGCGCCCAGCTGGACCGGAACGCGGGCAAGTTCCAGGCCACGCTCAATCTCATGCCCGGGAACAACCGCATCCGTGCCAGCTTGACGGACTGGTTCGGGCGGCGGGCGCAAACGGCCTCCAACGTCCAGGCGGCCGCGGGGGTGGCGCCGGAAACCGCGGTGATGGTCACCACCGCGGAATCGGGAGAACAGACCCTCACCTTGAACGAGGTCCTGCTCTTCGACACCGCCAGCGTGGAAATCAAACCTTCGGGGTATGCCGCCCTGGGCAAGGTCGTGGATTATCTCAACCGCGATGAACGCCTCCAGGCCACCATCGTGGGACACACGGACAACGTCCCGATTCAAACCCGGCAGTTCCCCGACAACCAGGTTCTGTCCAAGGCCCGGGCCAAGTCGGTTTTCGACTACCTCGTGAAACAAAAGGGAATCGCCGCCCAGCGGCTGACCATCCTCGGCCTGGGGGACAGCCGGCCGCTGGCCAGCAATAAAACCGCGGAGGGCCGCGCCAAGAACCGCCGGGTCGAGATCGTCGTGAAACACCCGGAAGCGACGCCCTAGCGGACCGCCGGGTTTCTCAAACGCCGGCCTATTCCAATTCGGGGCCGTGCCGCCGCAACCAGTCCTGAGCGTCCGCGGCCCGCGGGCACCCATTCCGAACCAATTCCCAGAAGCGTTCCGAATGATTCATTTCCCGCAAATGGGACAACTCGTGGACCAGGACATAATCAAATACAAAGTCCGGGACCATGGCCAATTTCCAATTGAAGCTCAAGGTCCCGTTCTCGGAACAGCTCCCCCACCGGCTCTTCTGGTTGCGAATGACCAACCGCAGGGGCGGTCGCTCCATCCCGGTGCAGAGGCTGGACAGGCGTTGCCGCAGCCGCGCCAGCGTCTGCTCCCGGTACCAGGCCTCCAGGGCCCCGGCCATGTACGCCTGGCCCGCGACCGCGCTATAGCAAATAAGGCGGGTCCCGTCCTGGCGCCAGCGGACGCGCCGCAGGCGGCTGGGAACAATCAGCAGGGTGAGCCAGCGTCCGCGGTACGGCAGGCGCGTGCCGCTGACCAAGGCCCTGCCCGCCAGAGTCGCCTGCCGCTCACGCAAACGACGGGCCTGGTTTTCCACCCAGCCGAGATATTGCCGGACCACCTCGAAAACCTCCCGCCTCGGCACCCGGGGCGGAAAAGAAACGCGGATTTTGAAATCGCTGTTCGGAAGGATGCCGGGCAGGGTGGGCGACGGGGGCGGAGACCCGGAGCGCGTCCGGCCGCGTCCCGGCCCGATCCAGAATCCGGGCAGCCGGTGCGGCAACACCCGCAGCCGGATACCGCGGTTCCTCCGGGACGGTACCAGGTCGCACAAATACTCGCGCTGGTTGTGCCACAGGCTCACCAAAACGTCACCGGTTCTGGAACGGGAGGCCGGCATCTTAGCCCAGCTGGGGCTCCTCTTCCCCGTCTGCGTCCGGTGTTTGCGCCCGGGCCAGCTGCTCGCGCTCGGCTTGCAGTTCACGCAACAGGTCCTGGAAGGACCAGTTTCGGGACACCTCCGTCACCGCCGCCCAAATGGTTTCCGGAAGGGCGAGGGCCTGATAGCGTTCGATCATCCGGCTGATTTCTGCATGGGGAAATCCGTGAAACAGCACCACGCGTTCCGGGCTGTCGAAGGGTTCCGCGGACGCGGCGCGCCCGGCGACCAAATCCGCGACCTTGGCGGCGGCCTGTTCGGGCCGGATGGTAACGGGCAGCGAGGAGCAAAATGGCGCCACCAGTTCGGCCACGCGGGCGCTTTCCTGGGGCGAAAACCCGAAAAGCAGCAATTGCTTGTCGGACATGGCTCCTCCTAAAAATACAGATCGCGCTCGCCGGCGCGGATCCGGGCCAGGCGCTGGCGCGTCGGTTTTCTGACGGACGCCGGCAATCGCGGGACCTGGGCGGCGATCAGGTCGAACCCGCGGCGGCGCGTGGCGTCCGTGCCGTAATCCAGTAGGTATTCCTGCAGGGTCAGCAGGGCGTTGGGCCCGCAGAAGTTTTTGATTTTCCCCGGTTTGATCAAGCGCATGATGGTCCGGCCCGTGCGGCCGCAGCGGTAACACGCCGTGCAGAATGAAGGCAGGTGGCCTCCCCGCATCGCGTCCCGGACGACCTCGTCCAGCGGCCGGTGATCCTCGATTTCGAATTGGCCCTGCCGTTTGTTCCGGGTCCGCGCATACCCGCCGACCTCGGTGTGACTGCCGGCGGAAATCTGCGAGACCCCCGCACGGGCAAGTTCCCGGCGCATGGCGGGCGTTTCCCGGGTCGTCAGGATGAGACCGGCGTAGGGGAGGGCCAAACGCAGGCTCGCGACCACGAGCTTGAATTGCCGGTCCGTAAGCTTATAGGGATTGCCCGCGAGAGCGTTCTCCTCTGCCAGGGGGGTGCCGTGGGCCACGCGCAGGCGGGGTACGGAGAGTGCGTGCGGGCCGACTCCGTAGCATTCTTCCAGGTAACGGGCGTGCACCAGCATGGCCGTAACGTCGAAGCGATAATCATAGAGGCCCAGGAGAACGCCCAGGGAGACGTCGTCCACCTTGGCCCGCAGGGCGCGGTCCATGACCGTCAGCCGCCAGGCATAGTCCGCCTTGGGTCCGTCCGGATGCATGCGCCGGTACGTCCCGCGGTGATACGTTTCCTGGAAACATTGGTAGGTCCCGATGCCCTCCGCCCGCAGGCGCCGGAACTCGGAAAGGGACGGCGGCGCGATGTTGACGTTCACACGGCGTATTTCACCCCGCCCCTTGCGGGTGGCATAAATGATCCGCAGGGCCTGCAGGATGTTTTCAAAGCGCTGGCTCTCGCCCGCCACCAGGAGCAGCCGTTTGTGCCCCTGTTCCTGCAAAACCTCGACCTGGCGCGCGATTTCGGCGGGCGACAAGGTGTGCCGGCGCAGATCCCGGTTGTCCCGGCGGAAGGCGCAATACCGGCAATTGTTCCGGCAGACATTGGACACGTACAGGGGAGCGAAAAGCACCAGCCGCCGTCCGTAGATGGCTGCTTTCACGCGGCCCGCGGCCGACAGGATCTCCGCCACCCTCCGGGGATGACGGTCTTGATGAAGCAGGACCGCCGCCTCCTCGGGACGCAGGCCCCTGAGCCGCAAAGCCTTGCGCAGGATGCGGGAGACTTCCCGGGAGGACGCCCGACGTGCGCGTTGGAGCATGGTCCCGATGCGGCGCTCGGAGACTAAGGCCGTGAGACGCGGGCCAGGTTTGGGAAGACGACTCTGCTTCATGTTCCGCTTCACTTCCTATCGCATTCACGGCGGTCGGCTGGCGCTGCCGGACCGCGGGCAGTGTCGAGGTGGGGGTGACCTGCAGAATAGTCACGGGCGAGATCTGCGGCGGTGTTCGGCGCCCTCAGGTCCGGACGGCCGGGGAATCCGGGGCCGGCCTCCTTTTCCAGACGACGGTCCGCCCTGCCGTTGGGGCGGGCTTTCCTTACAGGCCTAGGCCACGGCAACCTCGACGCCGGGGAGAATGCACTCCACCTGCCAGGGCCAATCCAAGATCCGGTGGTGATCCGTATCCAGAACACGCACAGCGCCGCGTTGACGACGGTTCACGGGTTGAAAGGCCGTCCAGAGGGGTTCGGGCATCCACAGCGACCCCTCGGCCAAAGCCAGGTCCTGGACCTGCCAGGGGCCCAAGGAAATTCCGGCGACCAGGAATCCCGGTGATGCCGAGAGAATTTCCAAGCGCAGCAGATAGGCGGTTTCGGACAGGCCGTCGCGCTTCCGCAGGCCGCGCGCGGAGGTCGTCAGCCGAACGCGCACGTGCCAGCGCTCCGCCCCCTTGCCGGGGCGGTATTCCAGCACCTGCTCCAGGGTCAGGCTGTTGCGGCCCTTGCGGACCCGGGCCTCCCCGGCCGGCGCCGTGTTTGCCTCCGGAACCCCGGAGCCCGTTTCGGTCTCGGCCCCGGCCGTCGCGGTCCGGGAAACGGGCGGATCGGACATTCCCTGTGAGTCCGCGGCGGCAAGGGATTCTTCGCCCGGATCCGCGCCGCCCTCCGTTGCCGCATTTTTTTCCTGTTTGCGCTGGTAACGCCGCAGAATGGCGGAATGTTGGGAACGGGATATGGACGGTTCGGGAGCGGGACTTTTTTTCCAGCGATTGTTGCTGATGGCCATGATTCGTTTCCCTCCGTGTGCATGTCTCACAGCCCGGCCGCCCGGACCGGGCGCGGCCACGGCACCCGCACCTAATTGAACGTCAACCCCCGGGCCCAATCGGCAAAGCGTCCTCCCTTCGCGCTTTGCACGGCATGGCGGCACTCCGTCAATTGTTCCTGGACGTCGGGGATCTCCCGTTGCACGGCCTCCAACTGGGCGGTCAATAAATTCTCCAGTAATTCCAGGGGCCGTCCGTCGGAAACGTCGATGTGCAGGGCCTTCAGCCACATGGCGGCGGCCTGGGCATATTGTCCCAAACCGTGATAACTGGCCCCCAGGTTTTTATAGGCATTGGCCCGTGAGGGGTCGTATTCAATGGCCTTGTGGCAATGAGAAGCCGCGGCTTCGTATTCGAACAGGCTATTCAGGCAGAAGGCCAGATTATTATGGAGGAAATAATTGACCGCGACCGCTTCGGGCTTGAGTTCCAAACCTTCCCGGTAGAAAGCGGCGGCGGCTTGGACCTGTCCGACCTGTTCCGCCAATTGTCCGCTCATGAGCAGGCATTCCGATAATTCCTCGGGTTGTTTGCTGTGTTTCATCCAGGTTTTCAAATACCGATAGGCCGTTTCCTGTTGGCCGACGCGGCTGTAAAAAATCACCAGGGGTTTCAAGGTCTCCGCCCGCGGGCCCTTGCGGCGAAGGCGTTCGAGCAATTCTCTCTCCTGGCGCTGGGCCTCCGCCGTTCCGACTTGCGGAGCCCCCGGCAATTTGATGAAAAACGAATCCGGGTCCCTGGCTGGCTTCGCTTTCGGGTCGGGTTTTTCCTTCACGCCATCCTCCCAGTGGGTTTCCTCCGGCGGGCCGCACCTCCAAGGGCTTCGCCTGCGGCCTCCGGTCCCGGAGTGGAGTGCTTCATTTTACCACCGATCCGGCCGCGCCGAAAAGACAATCTTGCGCGACTCCACGGCTTACAGGCCCCTCATTTCGGGGAGCAAGCCATCGTGCTTCAAGGTTCCGGCGTGCCGCGCAGGAAGACCGCGAGCAACCGGCGCGCAGCCTCTTCCTGGTCTTTGAGAACCAGCAGTTTTCCCCAGAATCCCTGGATCCCGGAGAGCACGTTGCCGTAGAAGGAGGCGCGCATGTCCAGCAGCAGGGCCGGAATCCCTTCCGAACGCAAAAAAGCCTGGGCGGATATGCCGGTGATTTCGTCGGGAACCCTGTAAATTTCAACGATTGCCCGGGCCGTTTCGGAATCTTCCGCCGAATCCTTCCCCTGCACCTCGGGGAAACAATGCGGGCAGCCGCTCCATTCCGCTGCATAGGTTCTCCGGCATCTCGGGCAAATGGGCATGGGGCGTCACTCTTCCTTCGTGTCCGGTTTCAGTTCCAGGAGATGGCCGTCGGGGTCCCGCACGAATGCGATCTCGCTGCCTTCGCGGCGGATCGTGTGCACGCGAACGCCGCAGTTCCGAAGGTCCCGCAGGAGACGTCCGCGGTCGGATACGAGGAGGCACACGTGCTGGCCCGGCACGGGCCGCGGCCGCAGGCCGCGAGAAGAGAACAGTTCCAGGCGTCCCCATCCGCCTTCCAGGGTGATGAACCGGCACTGCCCTTCGATGGCGAAAAGTTCCCGGGCATGTTCCCGGGCCAGCGTGAAGGCCCACAAGCGGCGAAATCCCAGCCGGCGGCAATAAAAATCCTGGGACGCCCGCAGGTCGGAAACCGGCAGCGCCACGTGGTGCAGGTTCGGGGGCGCAGGCGGGATGATCCGGCAGGCCGGCTGGACGCGGCCGCCTCCGCGCGCGCGGGCGGGGCGCGCACGACGGGCTCCCGGGGCCGGCTTCGCCGGCGACAGCCGGAACCTCATTTCCCTTTCCGGAGGAATGCGAAAAAGTTTCCGGGGGGTTTGTGCAGATTCCCGGGCAGGTTGCCGAAGACCTGTTGGTTGGCGAAGCGCACATCCTCAATGGTATAAATGGCTTGGGGATTGTTGCGTTTGACGATTTCGATGATCCGCTTAAGGTCCTTGCGTTTCACGATCGAGAAAACCACGTGCACCGGCCGGAAAATTCCCTGGGCCGCGATGCTGGTCACGCCGCAACCCGCCTCCTTCAGTTCCGTGATGAGCGACTCCGCCCCGGCCTGGGTGATGATCCGGATCAGGCACACCCCCATGGCGATCTTGTTCTCGATGGCCATGCCGATATAAGTCCCCGAGGCAAAACCAGCGGCGTAGGCCAGAAAATAGTAATATTGATCCAGGTGTTGCATGATCTGGGAGAGTGCCGTCAGCCAGATGAGGATTTCAAAGAAGCCGATGAGGGAGGCCAGCAGCTTGATCCCGCGGGAAATAAAAATAATGCGTATCGTCCCGAGGGAGACATCGCAGATCCTGGCGGCGAAAATGAGCAGGGGGAGAACCAGCCAATGTAAAAGGTCGCCGGGAATGTTGGGCATGCAGGAGCCTTCTTTTTACGAGGCGCGCTTCGAGGCGGCTCTCGTTGGTTTTCCGTTCGCTGGCCGCGCCGCGGTTGCGCTGCGCGCTGCGAACCGGAGGACACGGGCGTGCCGCTTTCAACCCCTGGCCGGTCAGGAACGGCCATGACAGGTTGCGGACAAGGGCCTGGCAAGGATTGAACGGCTGCCACGGGCGGGCCTTCCGGCTCCGTCCGTCCCCTCTTCACTCCCGGGAATCGCTTGGCATCTCCCCCCTGCCGAACCGAAAAATCCCGCAGGCGGGATCGTGGAACTTGGGCCAAACATCACGGTCGCCGGCGGGCTACAATCGGTTCAGGGCCTGGCGGATTTGGTTCGCGTGATGGGCAATAATGTCCTTGGGAGTCCCCCAGGCAGTCGCCTTGCGCCCCAGAATTTCCACCACGCGCTGCAAGGTCGCCTTATCGGGATGGTTGTAATCCCCTCCGGCCTCCTGGAATGCCAAACGGACGGCGGCTTCAAGGCTGCTCTTCAGCGAGGCTTTGTCCCCCTGGGAGCCGATGCGGCGTTTGGCCTGAAGAAAAGTCTCCTGCTGGGCCTCGAAAAAACAGGTCAGAATCAGTTGTTTCACCTTCTCCGGCGTCAAATCCCGCAAATCCTCGGGCGGGCACGTCCAGCGGCGATAGGCTTCCGGTTTGCGGTGCGGGAAATGATCCTTGGCATTGGAAGCAGGGCTCACGGGGGTATCTCCTTTCGGTCCATCAAACCCGGAACGCCGAGGGGCACAGGTCCTGCACCGGGCAGCGTTCGCAGGCGGGCTTGCGGGCCAGGCAGATCCGGCGCCCGTGAAAAATCAGCAGGTTCGGAAAGCGGATCCAGTCCCGCCTGGGCACCCGGGTCATGAGGTCGCGCTCGATTTTTTCCGGCGTCCGCTCGCGGCTGAGTCCCAGGCGCTGGGACAAGCGCTTGACATGGGTGTCGACCACGATGCCGGCGCTTACGCCGAAGGCGCCGGCCAGCACGACGTTGGCGGTTTTACGCGCCACGCCGGGCAGGGTAACGAGTTCCTCCAGGGACCGGGGCACCTGGTTGTGAAATCGGCTGGTCAATTCCCGGGACATTCCGACCAGACTGCGGGCCTTGTGGCGAAAGAAGCCCGTGGAACGGATCAATTTTTCGACTTCCCCCAGTTTCGCTGCGGCCAGGGCGCGGGCGTCGGGATACCGTGCAAACAGCGCGGGCGTCACTTTATTGACCTGCTCGTCCGTGCACTGCGCGGACAGGATGGTGGCCGCCAGCAGCTGAAAGGCATTTTGGAAACGCAGGGCGATGCGGGCCTGCGGATAGGCCCGGCGCAGACGCCGGATGAGTTCCGGGATGATGTCTTCCCGGGACTTCTCACCGGGAATGGTGCGGCGCGCCACGCGGGGGGACCTCCTGGAGCCGAGTGCGTGAAACCGCTTTATCATAACCGAATTTCCCGCGGCCGCCTAGCCGAAAAACGGCTTCGGGAACCGCGCGGGCCGCCTTATCGGATCCGCAACAGCCCGAGCAACGCCCCCGTGGGGCAGCAAAAACGGCACCACGGCCGGGCCCAGCGCAGACTGAAAAGCAAAAATGCCAGGGCCAAGGCTACGACCCAAACTCCGGCAAAGCCCCGGGTCAAGGCGGCAAAAGGCTCAAATTGAGCCAAGTCCACGGCCGCTCCTCCCGCGAGCAAACCGGCGATGGCGATCAGCAACAGCCAGCGGATCCGGGCCAGCCAGCGGGCCGCAGCGGCAGAAATCCCGCCTCGCCAGGGAGAAAGTTTGTGTACCAGTTCCTGGGCGGCTCCATATGGGCAGAGATATCCACAATAAAAGGGCCTGCCCGTCAGCAGAGGCACGCTAACGGCCAGCACGCCGATGACGCCGAGGGCCAGTTGGGCCGGCCAATGAAACCCCCCGCGGACCCAGGCGGCGAGCAAGGCCATGGATAAAAAGATACCGCTAAAAAACCCCCAATAACCCACGGCCGTCAGCAACAGCACGGTCCGCAGCCAGGGTACGCCGCGCCAGCGGGTGAGCGCCACTCCCAAAACCAGCAACGCCAGCCCGGCGCCGACGTAGTCCCAAAGTCCGATTTGATGCGCCGGCACAAAGGGTTCGGACCGCAGCCCGGACAACCGGACTTGCAGGCCCCGAATAATGGCCTGCGAGGACAGGGTCGCTCCAGTGACGGCGTCGACCCGCGCCTCCCGGGCGTCCGCCCAGGTCATCCCGTCCCAATGTTGCAAAAGGCCGGACCGCCTCACCCGGGCCAGATAATCGCTGGATTCCCAGTTGGATACCAGCCGCACCCCCAGAATGACCCCGCGTGGATCCAATCCGATGAGCAAGGGAACCGGACCCGCGTAACCGTTGATGGCGTCCGCCAGCGGCGAAGTGTACAAGAGGATTCCCAGCACCCTTCCGTCCTTCCCCCAGACCGTGCCGGCCTCCTTGCCTCCGGGCGGCAGGGAGAAGCGGGCGGCGGCCGGAAAAATCCCCCGTACTTCGGACAGGGAGACGCCGCCCTGGCCTTGGTTTCTTAAGAAGCGGGCCGCGCGGCCGACTTCCAGGTAGTGAAGCCCCCCCAGGCACGCCGCGAGGCCGATCACGACCGCCAGGCGCCGCAACCCCGTGGCCAACGGTCCGTGTCGGCGCGTTTTTTTCCACCCGGGCGGGAGGTTCATTCTTTTTTCGGGACCCTGTCGCCGTCAACCTGCCGCATCTCCGCCGCCTGGATGCAATTTCGCCCGCGGGCCTTCGCGGCGTACATCGCCCGGTCCGCCGCCTGGATCAGTCCCTCCTTGTTGCCCGCGTGAAGCGGAAAGCTCGCCACCCCGATGCTGATCGTGACCGACACCGAGGTATCCTCCCACGGCAGGCGGAACTCCTCCACATGCTGCCGCAGCCGTTCCGCGACGACCATGGCCTCTTCGGAGCTGGTCTCAGGCAGAATCGCCGTAAACTCCTCGCCGCCGTAACGCGCGATCATGTCGATGCCGCGGCAGTTTCCCTTGAGGAGGGCCGCCACGCCCGCGAGCACCTTATCGCCGAAAGGGTGGCCGTAGGTGTCATTGCAGCGCTTGAACTGGTCGATGTCCAGCATCAACAGGGACAAGGGATGGTGGTATCGGGTCGCGCGCTCCACTTCCTTCGCCAGCAGGTATTGAAAGTGCCGGTGGGTGAAGGTCTTGGTCAGTCCGTCGGTGACCGCCAGTTCATACAAACGCGCGTTCTCGATGGATATGGCCGCCTGCGTCATGAGGGCGTTCAGGATTTCGACGTCCTCCGGTTTGAAGATCGAGCTCGAGAGCGGATTATCCAGGTAGCAGACCCCCTGAATTTCCTGCTTGAATTTGATGGGCAGGCACAGGACGGATTTCAGGTCGCTGCCCACGATGCTGTCGAAGGCTTGGTACCTGCCTTCGCCGGAGGCGTTCCCCACCAATACCGCCTCCCCCTTCTCCAAGACTTCCTGGAGGATATGCTGTGAGAAGCCGGCACCCTCCGCGAGGTTTTCGTTCACGCTTTTCCCCGCCAGGCGCTCCAGCTTGCCGGTTGCGGCATCGCGGATGAACAGGAAGCCGCGCTGGGCCCCCGTCACTTCCAGGGCCACGGACAGGACCTTGCCGAGAAGCTTGTCCAGTTCGAGGATGGAACTGATGTCCTGGCTGACCTTGATGATCGAATACATCCGCTGCTTTTCGACCAGGCGCTGCAACGAGGTCTTATCCTCCTCTTCCTTGAACCCCAACAGCGAGGCCACGCGGGCACGGTAGCCTTCGGCGCCGATTTCCTTGAACAGGCGCAGCGCGGCCTCGAGCTGGTGATCCGACCCCGGATCGTCCGTCTTCCTGAGGAACCGGCCGTAATCGAAAAGCGCGCGCCCGAGTTCGTAGCGCCGCTGGATGCCGGCGGCGCCCTGAAGGGCGCTTTCATACAGCTGCCGGGCGCGGCGCAATCTGCCGCAGGACGCCAGGTAATTCGCCGCCGCGCGCAAGGCGGCGGGCCTGTGCGTGGGCCAGTGGCGGGTTTCCCTCCCGGCCGCACGGCAGGCGTGGCGGGTTTTCCGCCTCCAAGCCCCCGCTTCCCGGCTCGCCCGCGGTGCGGAGGCCCAGAGTGCGTGGTAGGTGTCCGCTAAATGCGCGAATAAATATGCGCTGTACTGGCTTAAGAAATGATGCTGGTGGTACAGGGTCCGGGCCTCTTCCAGATACTCCCGCGAATGCTCGAGGTCTCCGATTTCGTAGTAGATGCTGCCCGCATCGATCGCCGCGACGCAGCATTCCAGCCAAACGCTTTTTTCCCGCGCCAGGCGATAGCTCATCAGGGCGGCATCCAGGGCTTCGGGGTAATTTCCCGTCTCCGAGTAGTACTGGGCATAGTAGTGCCAGCAATCGCTGATGCCGTAATCATCCTTGACTTTGTTCACGATTTCGAAATACCGGTCCACGTTGTGCTTAAACGCCGGATAATTTCCGACATAGTAATCATTGAGCAGCGTCCCGTTGATACATAATCCCAGTTCACGGATGTCCCCGATTTTCCGGAATTGTTCGGTGCAGAGGGCGAAGTATTCGTTGCTTTTCTGATAATCGCCCAAAAATTCATAACAGTAGCCCAGAAACTGCAGCGTCATGGCCACCGCCCAATCGTCCTGGCCCGTTTGCTCCATGCGCAAGGCGAGGTGGTGGTAGCGGATGGCGCGTGAAAACCACCCGACGGCGCTGCAGATGGCGGCATAGCCGCCGATGCCCACTGCCAATTCCTTGGAGGGTCCCAGATGGGTTTCGGCGATGTTCAGCATTCTCAGCACGCCGCGCACGGCCTTCATGACGTCGCTGATGGCGTAGGCCGAAGCCAGGGGGTAGTAGTACCAGGCCATCAGGCGATGCCTCTGGTCCCCGGTGTTTTCCCGCCGGCGCACGAACAGGAAGGGGAACAGCAGATGGAGGATATGCCGGGACAGTTCCGCGATCAGGCTTAAAAAGACTTGGAGCGGCGTAATCGGCAGGTGTTCCCCGAGGAGTCTCAAGCCGCGGCGGCCGTATTCCTCGCACTGTCCTGCGTTGCCCTTCTTGAAATAGGCCTGGCAAATCTGTTTGTAGATCCCGGCTTTCTCGAAGGCGCCGTGCATATGGGGCAGAATGCGCCGGTAGAGCTCGATGCTTTCGTCGTTCTTGCCGATGCGGAGGTAGATTTCGCCGATGTTTTCCTGGCAATGCAGCCAGTCCTCGTTCCCTTTGAGGTCCTGGGACTCCAGCTGGGCGATACAGGTCCGGTAGTACTTGATGGCTTCCTCGTTGGCGTATCCGGCCTTGGCTTTTTCCGCGGCCGGCAGGCAATATTTCAGGATTCTGCCGGGGTCGTGCGCCTCGACGAAATGGTAGGCGAGATCGAATATCACCGTCTCGAAAGCGGTTCCGACTCGCGCCTCGATCTCCTGGCCGATACGCAGGTGCAGGGTCCGCCGTTTCTGCTCGCCGAGTTTGAGATAGAAGGCCTCCTTGATCCGGTCATGGGCGAAGAGGATTTTCCCTTTTTCCCGGGTGCTTGTTTCCATCAGCTGCAGACCGATGGCCTTGTCCACGATGTCCACGACGGTCTTGTGCGGCAGGCCGCTCAAGTCGAAAAGCATCTGGATGTCGAACTGCCGCCCAATGACCGCGGCGTAGGATAGAATGCCCGCTTCCTGTTCGTTCAGCAGCAGGATCCGCCTCAGCAGAATATCCACGATGGACCCGGGGATTTCGCTCAAGCTCAGCCGTTCCCGGTCCAGGAACCAATGCTGGTCCCCGTGCTGGACGGCCCTCTCGTCCACCAGCTGCTTCATGATCTGGATCGCGAAGAAGGGATTGCCCTTGCTTTTCGCCAGCACGAACTCGGAGAGTTCGCGGCTGTTTTCCTCGTGGTCGAACAGCAATCGGGCCACGAACTGGTTCATGCTGTGGGAATCAAAATTCGCCAGACGCAATTCCGTGACGGGTTTACCGGGATCCAGCAGGCGGTGAAGCCGGTGTCCCGGCGGAATTTCGTTGTCGCGGTAGGTGCCCAGGATCAGCAGTGGATACCCTTGGATCCCTTCCAGCACCTCTTCCAGCAGGGACAGGCTCCCCTCATCCGCCCACTGCAGATCGTCCATGAATATCACGATCCCGCCCTCGTGGCGGGACAAATGCAGCAGGAACTGGCTGTTGACCAGCAGGAAGCGTTGATTCTCGCGGTCGGGTTCCAATTCCACCAGGGGCGGGCATTCGCCCGTCAGAACCTTCAGGATGGGATTGAGGCGGAGAACCACCTCACCCAATTTCCCCAGGTCCTGCCGCACTTGGACTTGGAGCTCCTCCCGCTTGCCCGCAGGGTATTTCTCAAATCGCCGGAGATACTCGTTCAGCGCGTCCTGGAAGGGGCCATAGGGAATTTTATTCTCACCGGAAAAACATTTGCTGCCGAGAAACAATCCGCCCTCATCGTACACAAAGGCTTGAAACTCTTCCACCAAACGGGTTTTTCCCTTCCCGGGATCTCCGCTGATGAGGCAAAGTCCCCCCCGCCCGCCGCGGACCTGTTCAAACAGCTTCTTCAGTTTGATGAGCTCGAGTTCCCGTCCCACCAATTGGGTGCGGAAATTCAACTTGAAGAGCTTATCCTCGGTCCCCAGGGAGAATTCTCTTTGACCCGCCTGGAACTTGAGCAAATCCTGCAACAAGCCCTGGGCGCTCTGATAGCGGTTTTCGGGTTCCTTTTCCAATAATTTCAAGATCATCTTCTCCAGGATGCGGGGAAGCAGGGGATTGCTGTAGCTGGGCGGCTCCGGAGTCTTGGCCACGTGCTGATGTAAAATGGCGGCGACTTCCTGGGCTTCAAAAGGCAAGCGCCCGGTGACAAGCTGGTAGAAAATCACTCCCAGGGAGTAGAGATCGCTTCTGCCGTCCACCGGGCGCTTGAGAAATCCCGATTGCTCGGGCGAGATGTACGCAAAGGTCCCCGAGACGGTTGAAGTGCCCTTCCCTTCCCCGAAATCCTGGACTTGGGCCAGTCCGAAATCTATCAGTTTGATTTGTTGAAAATCCGGCGTCCGGTCCTGCCCGTATCCAACCAGGATGTTCGCGGGTTTGAGATCCTTATGGACCAGATTGGCGTCATGGACGAGTTGCAAGCCGTGGCAGACCCGGACCAGCACATTGACCGCATCCGCTTCGCTGAGGGTCAGGCGCCCGGACTGCAAGACCTGTTGCAGGCTGACGCCGTCCACCAGTTCCATCACGAGGAATTGCAGTTGTTGCTGTTCACCGATTTCGTAGATTTGGATGATTTGGGGATGATGCAGGGACGCCGCGACGTTGGCCTCGTTGCGGAAACGGATGAGATCCTCGACACGGTTGGAAACCTTTTCGTTTTTCAGGACCTTGATTGCCACGAGGCGGTTCTGGTGGGACACATCCGTGGCCCGGTAGACCACGCTCACGCTGCCTTCTCCGATCAGGCTGTCCATGCGGTACTTGCCCGCCAGGGTGGCGTGCAGCAGGTAATGTGCATTCAGAGGTGGCATGCCCGTCACGTCCCTTGCACGGAATCCCCCGGCCCGGCGGGTCGGGAGGCCTGAAGGCATGGCGGCAAATCGTCCCGGCTTTCGCGCGGCTCGAAATACCTTCGGGCCGCGGCTGCCAGCGCCGGGCCGTCACGCAGGCCCTGCAGGGGTCCCCAAAACCAATGCGGCACGGGCAGGCAGTCCGCGAAATATTGGCAGAAGGTTTTCAACTCGCGGGCGCCCTTGGGCGTCCGCACCCGTTCACCCAGCTGCTCCAGCATGGATTCCAGGATTTCGCGCGCCGGCGGCGGAGCCGGCACCTCCCGGTCCTCCAGGCAAGCGGCGATGTCCCGGAAAAGATGCGGACGGGCCACGGCCCCTCGTCCGATCATCACCCCGTCGCATCCCGTCCGGCGGAACATGTCCAGGGCGTCTTCCGGTGTGCGCACGTCGCCGTTCCCGATCACGGGCACCTCGACCCAGGATTTCACCTTCGCGATGCTCTCCCAGCGCGCCGGGCGGGTGAATATTTTATCCGCCTGGCGAGGATGCAGGATGATGGCGTCCGCGCCTTCCCTGGCCAGCATGCTCACGAAGCCACGCAAGCGCTCGTCTCCCGGCTCGGCCGGCAGGCGCATCTTCACGCTCAGGGGCCGCCGGGTGGCCCCCCGCAGGGCTCGCAGGGCCCGCGCGGCTTCCCGTGGCTTTTCCAGCAGCGCCGCGCCCCAGCCCTGGTTGCGAATGAATCCACGCGCACAGCCCAAGTTCCAGTCGAACCCCGCGGGTTCGAAGGCTTCCAGGCGGTGCACCGCGGCCGCCAGCGCCGCCGGGTCGTCCCCCACCAGCTGGCACATGAGGTCCGGCTCCCGTCCGAAGCCGGCATAGATCGGGGCGTTGCCGGACTCCCGCGGCACGCGCTGGGCGTTGAGCATCTCGGAATAATACAACCCGCAGCCGCCGAAGGTCCGGACCACCGCCCGGAACGCGCGGCTGGTGAGGTCCATCATGGGGGCCAGGAGCAGGGGCGGCGCAACCTCGAGGCTCCGCAGCCGCAGCCGGCGCCGTGAACCCGCAGGACCCCGGCTTCCCTCCGGGGATTTTTTCAAGGCCCTACTCCCTGTCCGCGTGATACGCATTGGTGATGGGCAACCGCCGGTCCCGGCCGAAGGCCTTGGGTGTGATTTTGACCCCGGGCGGGGCTTGGCGCCGCTTGTATTCGCTGCGATCCACACGCCGCAGCACCTCCCGCACGACATCCTGCTCCCACCCCAAAGCCGAGATTTCCCGGACCGAGCGGTCCTCCTCGACGTAGGCGTGCAGAATGGGGTCAAGTACCGCGTAGGGCGGCAGGGAATCCTCGTCCTTCTGGTTGAGCCGCAATTCCGCCGAGGGCGCCCGCTCCAGGATGCTCTCCGGGATGACCACCCCGCGGCGGTTGACCAGTGCCGCCAGGCGGTAAACCAGGGTTTTGGGGACATCCTTGATGACCGCAAAGCCGCCGGCCATGTCGCCGTAGAGGGTGCAGTAGCCGGTGGCGGTTTCGCTTTTATTGCCGGTGGTCAGGACCAGCCAGCCGAAGCGATTCGACAGGGCCATCAGCAGGGTTCCGCGGATGCGCGCCTGCAGGTTTTCATGGGTGACGCCCTCTTCGCCCGGCCCCAGAACCGGGCCGAGGATTTCGCGGAAGGTTTTGAAAATCGGTTCGATCGGAAGGGTCAGCAGACGGGTGGCCAGGTTTCCGGCGAGGCGTTGCGCGTCCCGCAGCGTCTCCGGGGAAGTGAAGGTCGAGGGCATGGTGACGGTCACGACGTTTTCCGCGCCCAGGGCCTCCGCCGCCACCGCCGCGGTCAGGGCGGAATCAATGCCGCCGCTTAACCCCACCACGACCTGGGCAAAACCGTTCTTGCGGACGTAATCCCGCGTGCCGAGAACCAGGGCGGCGCGGACTTCCTCCTCCAGGCTCAGGACCGGTACGGGTGGCGGCGCCGCCTCCGCCCCGGGCGATTCCCCGCCTGTTGCGGCCAGGGCCAGGAACCGGGAGGCGGCGTGCGGCGCTGGCCGGTCTCGCCTCCGGACTTCGGGAATATCCACCACGAGGAGGTTTTCCTCGAAGCGGGAACTGCCGGCGGCCACGATGCCCTCCGGCAGGACCAGCAGGCCGCCGCCGTCGAAGACGAGTTCGTCCTGTCCGCCGACCAAGTTGCAATAACAAACCGCAGCCCCGGTCCGGCGGGAGAAGTCCTTCAGGATTTTCTGCCGCACGGCCAGCTTGCCGGCATAAAAAGGGGAGGCCGAAAGGTTCAGCACGATATCCATGCCGCCCGCACGCACCGCTTGTTCCACGCTGCCGCCCGTCACCCAGATGTCCTCGCATACGCTCACGGCCAGGCGCAGTCCCCCCCAGGTCAGGCCGAGCACCGTTTCTCCGGGCGCAAAGTATCGTTTCTCGTCGAACACGCCGTAGTTGGGCAGCTCAAGCTTGCGGTGGGTCCCCAGCAGGCGGCCCTGCTGCAAGACGGCCGCGGCATTGAACAGGTGTTCACCGTCCGTTTCCGGGAAGCCCACCACGGCGGCCATGTCCCGAACCCGGCCGGCCAGCCGGGCCAGGGCGCCCTGGCAATCCTGGATGAACTGGGGTTTGAACAGCAGATCTTCGGGTGGATATCCGCACAGAGCCAGTTCCGGGAACAGGGCCAGGTCGGCGCCCGCCGCTTCGGCCCGGTCCAGGCCGTCCTGCAGCTTGGCCAGGTTGCCTTCCAAGTCCCCCATGCAGGGATTGCATTGGATCATGGCGATGCGGATGCGGCCCATGGGTACTCGCCTCACTTCCCGAGAGCGCGGCTATTGGACGCGGTAAATGCGCAGCTTCTGGCGCGGATAGATGTATTTCTTATCCCGCGTGGCGGGATTCCATTTCTGGATTTTGGCGATGGTGGTGTGGTGTTTGCGCGCAATGGTATACAGGCTGTCTCCCGGCCTGACCTGGTACACCACGTACACGCCCTTGAATTTCCGGCGCGACAGTTCCTCGTCCGACAGGACTTTCCGGTTTTCGGGCAAGGCTGCGTACGCATCCCGAAAGGTTGCGGCCGAGCCCTCGGGCAGCCGCAGGGGATACGGTTGGTCTCCCGGCGGCGTGCAGCCCTTGGTCAATTCCGTGTTCAAATCCGAGATGACGGTGGGCGTTACCCCGCAGCAGTCCGCGATGACCTTGAAATCCACGCCGCCGGGGACTTCGACTTCCTCGTATTCCAAGCCGGTTTCGCGCACCGGGCTGAAGCCGTACAGCTCCGGCTCGCGGCTGATGACCAGGGCCGCGTAAAACTTCGGCACATAGGTCTCGGTTTCCGGGGGGAGTGCCAGCTGCCAGAAATCGCGCGTTCCCTGGCCGCGGATGGCCTGCCAGACGCGCCCGGAGCCGGCATTGTAGGCCGCCAGGGCCAGGTCCCAGTCCCCGAATTCATGGTATAAAGCCTTGAGGTGGTCGATGGCGGCCAAGGTGGCCTTGTCGGGATCGCGCCGTTCGTCGATCCAGTAGTCATTCTTCAGCCCCACCATCTCGCCCGTGCTTTGGATGAACTGGAACAGGCCCACCGCCTGCTTGGAGGAGCGGTTCCTGGGATTGAATCCCGATTCCACCAGGGCGATGTAGACCAGATCCTCGGGCAGGCCTTCCTGCCGGAAATATTTCCTCAGGGTCGGGAGATAACGGCCCGAGCGCCGCAGCCAGCGGGCGAACTCCTCGCGGCTGGTCGTCAGGTAGCGGTCAATCTCACGTTCGATCCTGGCATTGTACGGCACGGGCAGGGTAAAGCGCTCGGGTTCCAGTTCGGGCGACACTTCATAGAGCAGCCGGTTCAAGCGCACGGTCAGCAGGGCCAGCTGGGAGCTGATTTCGGCGAAATGCCTGCTCTTGGCGTTCAGGGTCGCGCCCTCCGAATATACGATCCGGCCCGCGGCCAGGGCTTCATCCTCGGCGCCCGGAAAATCCCCCTCGTCATACTTGGCCAATGCGGTCTCCAGATGCGCATGGGCCGCGGTTAAAAGATCCTCCTGGGGCGGAGTGCCGCCGGCGAAGGCCGGCAGGCCCGCGGACGCAAAACCCCAGCTGGCGGCCACCAGCAACCACGCCGCCGCGGATTGGCGACCTCCTCGGGGTTTTGAGATGTGCCGCATAGACAGACTCCTGTTTTCAGCCGTCGCGCCGGGGCCGGGCGGCTTACCGGAAGCTGGCCGGTCCCACTTCGACCGATGAAAATTGGCAATCAGGTTAGCAAAAGTCCGGGATTTTGACAAGCCCGGCGGCGCGCATTTTTCATGGGCCGCGGCGGGCCCCAGCCAGGGGGAGGGTCTGGACGCGGCCTCGTCTCCTGAGAAGGACCGGGAGGGTTTCGACAGGGACTTCAGAGGCTGAGCAATTCTGCGGTCCGCTCCTTGGTGTCGATGACCGCGAACCGGCCGTCCGCCAGCGCGCCGGGATTGACGACCAGGGTGGAGCCCAGGATTTCGCTGCCCGCGGCCGAGGTGACATGTCCGCAGAAGAGAAAGGAGGGCGAGACCGTGTGAATGATGTCGTTCACGAACGGGCTGCCGCGGTGTAGCCCGCCATCCAAATCCAGACGGCACACCGGCGGAGTATGGAACAGCAGGATGCGGGGAGGATTCAAGAAATGCATGCGGCGGGTGCCGAAAATGCATTCCTGGCGGGGATAGCGCAGGAAAAAATAATCCTCCTTTTCCTGTTCCGTGATCTCCCCCCCGAAGCCCGTAAAGACGTACGCGCCGACTTTGGTGATGTTTTCGTGAAGCAAAATGATGTTGTCGGAGAGAAAAGCCGCCTGCTGCATGAACAGGAAGTAGCGTTCCTCCGGGGCGTCCAAGTGCCCCGGAACGACCAGGATGGGAATCCCCAGGGAGTCGAGCTGGGCGCAGAAGCCCTTGTACAAGCGCAGGTCTTCCAGGGCCTCTTCCAGAATGTCCACGGCATTGCGGTTGGGGATTTTCCCCTCGTTTTGGGCCGCGTTCCACTCCGCCAAGCGCGACTGCCCGCGAACGATGTTTCCGCAAAAGCACAACGCATCCAGGGTATAATCCCGGCAACGACGGATCAGCTCGTCGAGTCGCTCCGGATTGCCGATGAGATCGGAAGCCAGCAGAATCTGCATGCACGGACTCTTCCCGTTGCCGAAGGCGGCGCTACCCGTTACCGCCGGAAGCGTACGGCCGGCGGCGCCGGCGCGGGAAAAGGGGGAAACACCACCTTTACACGGAGGTTAGGAGGCGACGGTCGGTCAGCAGCACGACGCCACCGCGGGAACGCATGTAGCCGTCGCGGGTTTTCTGCCATTTCACCCGCAAATGGCGGGCCCGGCTCCCCGCCGCGGCCAGCAGCCGGCCGCGCGTTCCCGCCAACAAGTAGCGGTTGCGCGGCAGTTTGTAATTAACGAGCAGCATCACGGGACTGCCCTTGGGAATTTTGGGCTGGCCGTAAAAATGCACGGCGTATCCAAGCTGATTTTCAAAATATTCGTTCTTGCTGCGGGTGGCCAGGAAGTCGTGAACTTTCCCGGCAAAGCGCTCAATCCGGTTCACGATGGCGAAGGTCTTGGCCTGGCGGCTGGTCAGTTGCTCCTTGAGCATGAGGCGGAAGGCCAGCTTGATTTGATCCCAGTAGCGGAAGACCACGTCCTCGATGTTCTCCACCCACAACTTGATGGTGCCGTCCTGTTTGACCCAGCCCTTGAGGTAATTGTCATAGCCGCCCGGGTGCAAGCCCGCCCGGTCGATGATTTCCTGGTGGGATTTGTCGCTGATATACGTGTGCTTTTCCAAATCCACGAGAAATTTCTTGTCCCGTGAGAACGCTCCGTTTTCAGACCAGGGCATGGCAGTGTGCTCCTCCTCGGATCAAGGCATCCGGAGATTGCGGGGTCGCGTTGAGGACCGCGCCACGGCCGTTCCGCACGGCGATGACGCCGTGACTGCGGTCGCGTTCTGAGCTTCCAAAATAATATTTATTATATAGCAGCCCCGGGGCCGCGACAATGTAAAAATCCCGCCCTCCGGCCGCGTCCTACTCGTCCGCGTCGTCCGGGGCCGCGTATTGTTTGATCAGGGTCAGCTGGTTGAAATTGGCGTTGCTTTCATACCGGACCTGGTCCATCAATTGGTTGACCAGCAATCCCCCCACGCCCCTCTTCATGCCCTTGAGCACGCTGGATTTCACGGAAATGTCCTTGTTCTTGGTGACATCATACGGATCCCCGTAATCGCGGATCTGGATTTTCACCTGCTTTTTCTGGAAATCCATGCGCAGCCTGAAGATCTGCCAGGGATCAAAATCGTTGCCGTGTTCGATCAGATTGAGCAGGATTTCCTCGATGGCCAAGGCGACGGCGTTCGTGGTCACCTCGTCCATGCCTTCCTGCCGGCACAACCCGCTGATCGTCTGCCGGATGATTCCGAGGTAATTGACGTCCGTGTTGATTTTCAGCTCCATGCCCTTGTAGCGGGATTTGCGCCTGCGTGCCAGGCTGCCCGGTTTGAGCGTCAGCAGGTTGGCCCAGGGATCGACGAAAAAAGTCTCGTCGCAGTTTTCGCAGCGGTAGATGTCCGACGCCTTGGCCACGATTTCCGCCTGGCAGGTGCGGCAATGAACCGTCACGGGGAATTGGGCCTTGTTGGGCTTCTCCTTGGCTTCGACCGTAAATTCCGCGTGCCGGCGGCCGTCGTCGATCGTGAGAGTGACCCGGCCCGGCGCGGTCACCACGACCTTCCCCTCCCAGACGCCGTTTTTAAAACCGGACAATTCCGCCGGCAGAACCAGGCCGCTGGTCACGCTGACCTTGGGCCGGTCCTTATACTCCGTGACGGTCTGCTCGGCCGCATCGCGCGCCTCCACCCGCAGCTGGAATTCGGTGCCGCAAAAAATCTCGCCGTCGGGCGTGGAAACGTGGAAGCGGTCCGCCTGTTCGACGATCTTAGGCGCCGTGGTCCAGTTCTTCGCGCCGGATTCGTCGGGCAAAAACTCCATCATGTCGGTCAGGCCGATGGACTCGAAAACTTTCATGATTTTCTTCGAACCCAGGCAGGCCTTGATGTCTCCGCCCTTGTGCGCGCGCGCCTGCTGCAACTGGCTGACAAACACCCCGATGCCCGCCGAACTGATGTACTCCACCTCGGACAGATTCACCAGCAGGCGATGGTGTCCCTGCCGCAGCAGGTTCTCCAGCTCCTTTTCGAAGGCCGGAGCCGTGTCGGCGTCGATCACACCTTTGATGCGCAGCAAGGTCACGTCCGGATTGTATTTGCTCTTCCCGTATGAGATTTCCATGTTCTGGGCCATGACGAGTCCAACTCCTTCCACAGGGGATACCCGCGACCCGTGCCGGATCCGGCGTTCCCCGTAGTATACCACCGGACCGCGGGCTTGGAAACCCGTGCGCTGCCGATTCCGGTTGCCGGTGCTTTCAGGCCTTCCCGTCCGCGCCCGGCGAAACGGCCCGCGGCCCTCCGCCGCCGCGGCGCAGGCGCCGGACCTCGGGCGAATATTTTTTCAGCAGGGTCAGCTGGTTGAACCTTTTGAACCGGCGGTAGGTGACCCGGTCCATGAGCTGGTTGATCAGCATCCCGCCCACGCCGCCCCGCATGCCCTTCTGAATGCAGGTCTTGATCGATTGGCTGCGGTGGCTCGTGATGTCGAAGGGCTCTCCGAAGTCACGGATCTGGACCAGCAACTGGCGCTCCTGGAAGCGCAGCTTCAGGATCACGCGCGTATCGGGGTCGAAATGATTGCTGTGCTCGATGATGTTCAGCAGGGCCTCCTCGGCCGTCAGGATCACCTCGTTGATCGTCACCTCGTCCAGTTGCTCCTGCTCGCACAGGCCGGTGATGAAGCGGCGGATGGAATTCAGGTAATTCACGTCGCCGTTGATCTTGAGTTCCATGCCTTTGTTCCGGGCCTTGGCGGGTTTGGTCAGGCTGCCGGATTTCAAGGTAATGACGTGGGCCCAGGCGTCCACGTAGAAGATCTCGTCGCAGCGGGCGCAGCGGTAAATATCCATGCCCTTGACCGTGGCGGAATGTCCGCAGCGGCGGCAGCGAACGGTCTGCGGGAAAACGGCGCGGTTGCTTTCCTCCCGGACCAGCAGATTGAACCGGCTTTCGATTTGGCCGTCCACGGCGATGAGGGTCAGCATCCCGGCGTCCGTCAGCACCACCTGCCCTTCCCAAATCCCCCGCTGGAAGCCGGAGAGCACCCGGGGCAGCACCAGCCCGCTGTTCACGATCAACTGGGGATCGCCCTGGTATTCTTCCACGATTCTTTGGCTGGCGTCGCGGGCCTCGACCCGCAGCTGGAACTCCCGCCCGCACTGGATTTCGCCCTCCGACACCGCGAAGGCGAAGTGATCGACCTGCTCGGGAAGGGCCTGGGCCGGATGCCAGACGCGCACCTCGGACTCGTCGGCCAGCACATCCAGCATGCTGGTGAGCCCGATGGATTCAAACACCTTGAGAATCTTCGGGGAGGCGCGGAAGATCTTGATGTCGCCGTCCGGCTGTTCGCGCACGGTCCGCAACATGCCGACGAAGACACCGATGCCGGCGGAGCTGATGTAGGTGACGCCGGCTAAGTCCACCAGGATCCGCGGCCGCCCTTGCGCCAGCAGATCCGCGAGCACGCGTTCGAACTCCGGGGCGGCGTTGACGTCGATGAAGCCGGTCAGGCGCAAAACCGTCACCTCCGGGTTGACGGCGCTCGGGGTCGCGACGAATTCAGCCGGTTGATCCATGCCGGCGTCCTCCCCCGCCCCCCCGCGTCCGCCGCGTCCGGCGGCCGGAGGAAGGCTTGGCTGCGCGACCGGCGCGGGACCGGCGGCGGTCGAACTCCACGAAGGCGTATGCATTGTGGTTATGAATGCTTTCCAGGTTTTCGCTCTCCACGGTGAACCAGCTGATCCGAAGATCCTTCCGCAACTGGCGGGCGATTTCCCGGACAATGTCCTCGACAAACGCGGGATGGTCGTAGGCCCGCTCGGTGACGTATTTTTCATCTTCCCGTTTCAGGAGGGCGTAGAGATCGCAGACCGCGCTCCTTTCCGCGAGGTCGATGAGCTCCTCGATCCAAACCAGGGCGTGCATGCGGATGGTAACCGTCACCAAGGAGCGCTGGTTGTGGGCGCCCCGCTCGCTGATCTCCTTGGAGCAGGGGCAAAGCGTGGTCACGGGCACCCGCACGGCCAGGATCAGATCCCTTTCCCCGTCGCGGTGGTGGCTGGCCACCATGGTGCATTGATATTCCATCAGGCTGACGGCCTTGGACACCGGAGCCTGTTTTTCAATGAAATAGGGAAAGGACAATTCCAGGTAGGCCGCCTCGGAATTCAGGGTCGCGCGCATGTCCTGCAGGATTCCATCCACATGGCGGATGTCGATCTCGCGCTGGTTCCGGTGCAGGACCTCGATGAAGCGGCTCATGTGCGTGCCCCGGAAACGTTCCGGCAAGTGCACGTAGAGGTTGACATCGGCCACCGTGTGCTGGGCGGTATGCGCACGGTCCAGCACCGAAATCGGATACTTGATGTTGCGGATGCCCACCTTGTCAATGGCGATCTGGCGGTAATCCCGCTGGTTCTGGACGTCCTTCATGACCCTAGGCCTCCCCGCGGTAGATCACGCAGTTGTTGGCGGTTTCCCAAATCTTCACTTCATGCAGCAGGCCCGGCGCCAGTCGGTCCTGGAGCTGTTCCCAGACCGCCTGGGCCAAGTTCTCCGTGGTGGGAATGCGGCCGCGCAGCATGGGAACGTCCCGGTTCAAATCGCGGTGATCCAGGTGGGCGACCACATGCTCTTCCAGCAGGCGTTTGAAATCCGTCAGGTTCAGGACCATGCCGGTACGGGGGTCGATCTGGCCGCGCACGGTGACTTCCAGGACGTAGTTGTGCCCGTGCCCGGAAGGCCGGCTGCATTTCCCGAAAACCCTGGCGTTCTCCGCGGGCGATAATTGGGGCGATTCCAGGCGGTGGGCGGCGCTGAATTCCACCCGTTTGCGCACGTAGATCACGGCCGCGTCTCTCTTCCGCCGGCCCGGGGCGGTCCGGCCAGCATCAGGTTGGCGCCGTTGATCGCGCGGCTGTCGTCGCTGAGAAGGAAAACCGCCACGCGCGCCACTTCCTCGGGCTCCATGGCCGGCGGGAGCTGCGGTGCCGCCGCCCGCAGCATGGAGGTGTTCACGGCCGCCGGCGACAGGCAGTTGACGCGGACGCCCAGGGTCCGGGCCTCCACGGCCAGAATCTCGGTGAGTCCGGATACGCCGTACTTGCTGACGTTGTAGGCGGCGAACCCCGGAAATTTTTCCACTCCGGGCAGCCCCGAAAAGGAGGAAAAGTTCACGATGGCGCCCCCCGGGCGCAGGCAGTTCAAGGCTTCGCGGCAGCACAGCAGGGTGCCGGTCAAATTGATCCGCAGCACCTCTTCCCAGGCGGCCAGGTCCAGTTCCCGCCAGGGCGTCCTGTGGAAAATGGCCGCACAATGGATCGATCCGTCCAGGCCGCCCAGGTCCTCCACGGCGCGCGCGAACAGTCCGCGGACCTGGGATGAATCGCCTACGTCGCAGGGGACCACCCGGGGAGGCGGAGCTGCCGCGGGCCAGTGCGCCGCGACCTCTTCCAACTCGGCCCGGGTCCGGCTGGCGATCACCAGCCGCGCCCCTTCCCGGGCTGCGGCCTCGGCGCAGGCGCGGCCGATGCCGCGGCCCGCCCCCGTGACCAGGACGCGCTGCGCTTGCAGTCTCACGGCCTGGTTCCGCCGTTTTTCCCGCTGCGCCGCCAGACTGCAGCCTGCAGGACGCGCCGGTAGGTTGAGCCGAACATCGGCCCGGGGTAACGGTACTCTTTCAGGGATTGGAGCCGCAGGCGGTTCCCCGCCGCGCCGCGGATTTCCTCCATGGAATAAAACTGGAACCACATGTGCGCCTCCGGATCATACAGGCGACCCCGCCCCGGATCCCGTGTTTTCCGCAGCAGGGGGCCGTAGTAGCCGTCCTGGGGCAGGAAATGATAAGTCAAAAAATACCCCCCGGGTTTCAAGACCCTGGCGATTTCGCTCCAGAAGCGGCGGCGCCGGGTCCCGCGGGTGAGGTTGTCGGCGGCCGTGATCTCCTGGACGGCATCGAAATGGGAGTCCAAAAAAGGCAGGGGCTCCGCCAAGTCGTGGCGCAACAGCTCGAGGCGCCCGGGAAGGCCGCGGCCGGCCCGGCGAAAATCCTTCAAGGCCGCCGGCGCCACGTCCAAACCGCACACCGTCCAACCGGAGCGCAAGAACGGCAGGCTGTTGCGCCCGCGCCCGCAGCCCAAATCCAGCAACCGGCCCCGGTGCAGGCCGGCCCGGCGCAGCCGGGCTTTGAACTCGGCCACGCACTTTTCCGGCCTCCAAGTCCGGGAGGATTCGATGCGCTTCGGCCCGCGCCGTGCGTATTCCCGGATCCAGGCCCGGTGTTGCGGCCGCAGCGGGAAGGAACCCGGCGGCGGGCCCTGCCCCTCCGACGCGTCACGCACGTTGCGTCCCCCGTTTACCGGGACTTCCCGCCGGAAGCGGTGCCGCCGGCGGGGAGGCCGAGAAAGGTGCGCACGGCCTTCAGCACCAGCCGGGGTGCCGTTTCCAAGGGAAGGTGGCCCACGCCTGGAAGAATTTCCAGTTTGGCCCCGGGAATATTGTCGGCCAAGTAGCGTCCGTTGATGGGCGGCACGACGCGGTCCTCTTCGCCCCACAGCACCAGGGTCGGGACCTGCAGTCGTTCCTCGTACGCCAAATATCGGAATTGGGTGCAGGCGCGCAGGACGCGCAGAAACCCCGCCCGGCCCCCCGCCGTGTTCAGGGGGCGGTAGTATTGTTCCACGAATTTTTCCCACCCCGCATGTCCCGCAGGCCAGGCCCGAACCAGCAGGCGGCGGATGAAGTCCCGGCCGAGGAATAAGCTGGCCCAGGCCTCCCCCAGCACGGGCCAGCGCCACCACCAGCCCAGGGTGTCGACGCTGCGACCCGCGGAGCAATCCGGGGCGATGAGAATGAGGTGCTGAACCAGCCGCGGATAACTTGCAGCCAGGACCATGGCGACGCCGCCCCCCAAATCATGCCCGATCAGATCGATGTTCTCGATGCCCAGGCGGTCCAGCAGCAACTTGACGTCCAGCGCGAGACCTTCCGGGGACACATCTCCGGCCCCGGTCTTGTCGGAAAGCCCCAGACCAGGAAAATCGATGAGGAGGAGGCGGGTACCCGGCCAGGCAGCCGTGGTCAGGGCCTGATACGCCGCGGAATGATACGGGAACCCGTGCAACAGCACCAGGGTCCGCCCGGACCCGAAGGAATCGGCGTAGATTCGCTTTCCGTTCACCGGGTAGAATTCACCGCGAATCGGAAAAATGGCCCGGGGATTGTGGAACCGTTGCAGGTAAAAGCCACCCCAAACCAGCACGAACAGCAAAATGACCCACCACACCCAACGCGCCATCCGGAAGTCCTCTCCTGGTAAGCGAAACGGCCGGACCGATCCGGCGTGAATTGTATGCTAGCAAAAAGCTTGGACCACTGTCAAACCCTTTAACCTCGATGCCGGACAGCCCGAAGGATCCGGAAGGCACAATGCCGCACGGTTTTTCCTTGCCGCGCGCTTGGACGGCATGGGAAAATGTCAGCATTCCTTTTCGCGCCGTACGGCATCGGGAGGACGTGCATGGGGAAAACCGGACTGGAAATCCTGTTGCTCGCGGGATGGTTGGCCTCGGCGGCAAACGCCGGTTGGGAATACGGGCCCATTTCCCGGAACACGCGTCTGCCCGCCGGGGACAGCGAAGTCTGGGAGTTCGGCATGGTGTACACGGCCGCGGCCCTTTATCCGGATCAAATCATCTGCCCGGCGGGTAGCCGGCTCGTGATTCACTTCCTGAATCTCTCCCCGGAGGCGGTTACGCTGGAAGTCGAGGGGACGGCCGCCGCCCGCGTCGCTCCCGGCGCCTACCGCCGTTTGCGTCTGGGGACCCAGGCTCCCGGAACGCGTACGCTCGTCCTGGAAAACGTGTCCGCGGAGGATAACGCGCACGCGGAGGACCCGCGTGAATTGCCGGCGCAAATGAAAATACCGCTGCTGGCCGGCACCTGGCCGGGCGAAACCGCGGTCTACCGTGCCGTGTGGCTTCGGCGCGGCCCGTCCCTCCTGCCGCGACGCAGCCTGCTGCCGGCCGGCCGCGTCAGCGAACTGTTCCTGGCCGCCAGCCCGGGGACTTCGTCCCGGCTCTGGGAGGCGGATTCCCACACCTTCCTGTGGAAACCGGGCCAAGTCACGCTCACGGAATTCATCCGTCCCGCCTCGGCGGTTCTGCCCTGCCCTCCGGCCGAAAATCCCCCGGGCCAGCTCCTGATTCGCTAGCCGCAGTCAGGGCGTGGAAAGGTTCAGGCGAATTTTTCCCAATGCAGCATGGATTCCAGACCGCGTTTCAGCAGGCGCGGCGTTTCCGCCGGGAACCCGCAGGGCACCAAGGCGATCAATTTCAGGGGGCCGGCGACGCCCAGGATTTGCAGAATCTGCGGCGCATAGGGTTTCTTGTCCCCCGCCACCCAGCAGGCCCCCACGCCCTGGGCGTGCAGAGCGTTCAGCAGGTTGACCACCGCGGCCGTGCCGTCTTCCAGGTAATATTTGGTGTCCCGGCATACAATCGCCACGCAGGCGGGCGCCCCGGCGATGAACTTCCCATGATCCGTGACTGCGGCGAGCCGGGCTAATTTCTCCGGGCCGGTCACCGCAATGAATTCCCAGGGCTGCTCGTTGCGGGCCGTGGGCGCCATGCGGGCCGCATCGAGGGCCTTGAGCAGAACTTCCCGCGGCACGGGCCGCGCCTGGTACTTGCGGATGCTGCGTCGTGAAGTCAATGCGGCCAGGGTTTCCATGGAAATCACCCCCTTGTTCAAATCGTCGCGGGCCGGGCCGAGGCGGATGCACTGCCGACAATTCCTGCCGGGGAAGCCGTGCCGGCGGTCACGCCGAAGACGGCCGGAGCGGTCCCTCCAGCAGCCGCCGAAAGTCCTCCACGCCGACCTCGGCGAGTCCGGCGACGACCCGCTCGGCACGGGGCAGGTTCTTCGCATCGCCGATGCCGAGATGGTGCATGCCCGCGGCGATGGCGGCCTCGATTCCGGATTCCGCATCCTCCACGACCACGCAGCGCGCGGGCTCCGCATCCAGGCGCCGGGCGGATAGCAAAAACAGTTCGGGGTCCGGCTTTCCGCGCTGAATCTCCCTGCCGTCCACGACGGCGTCGAAGGCCTCCGTCATCTGGATCTTGCTTAAAACCAGGCGCGCGTTCTTGGAAGAGGAGGCCAGCGCGATCCTGAACCCCGCCCTTTTCAACCCGCCGATCAGTTCTCCGGCTCCAGGCAAGACATCTCCGGGTTTCAGGGTTTGGACCAAATCCAGGTAATAGCCGTTCTTGCGATCCGTGTATTCCCGGATTTTCTCCTCGCCGGGGTTGTGGCCCAGCAACAGGAGGAGGGATTCGCGCCGCGGTACGCCCCGCAGCTTTTCGTTGGCCTGCCGGTCGAATGGCACTCCCAATTCATCGGCCAGTTTTTTCCACCCCTGGTAGTGATACTCCGCCGTATCCACGATCACGCCGTCCAGGTCAAATATGACCGCCTGGTTCATGGATGAACACTCTCCTTCCCTTGCCCGTCTTCCCGCGTCCCGGGGCAAAATCCCGGTCTCCGTCCGCTCCGGGAAGGACCGGGCCTGCCGTCGGTCCGTGGATGCCCCCCGCCTCGGTCCAGCGGCAAAAAAACAGGCTGCGGCGATAAACCCGCAGCCTGCGATCCAAGGTTATTGCTCTCCGCCCAGGATGGCCCGGGACGGAAGTCAAGGCTCCGCGCCCGTGACCCGCGGCCCCGGACCGGGCCCGGCGCTAGATATCAGCCACCAGCGGCTCGTCGGGTTCGGATTTGTCCGTATGCACGGCGGCCTCCTCGGCGGCCGGCGCGGTTTCAGACGCGGCTTCTCCGGAAGGCGTTTCGGCTTCTTCGTCCTGCGCGGGGACGGTTTCGGAAGCGGGCAGCACCTGTTTTTCCACCTCCGGACCCGCGTTCCGGTTCTCATCCCCGACTTCTCCCTCCGGCGCGCCCGCGCCGGCGGCAGCCTCTGCGGCCAGGGTTTCGGGATGCAGTTTGCGGGTCAGCCTGGCCTGGCAGGCCGGGCAAAAAGCCTGGCCTTTTTCGTCCAGCCGCCACAGGCTGCTCGTGGGTAGAAGCACGCACTTTTTCTGCAGGCAGGGCGGCAGTCCGGCCGCCATCCCCACCTGGAAAATGGCCTCGGTGACGGCGCGGCGCAGAAACAATTCGCGTTTGCTGGTTTTTTTATAAAATTCCTCGCGCATCCGGGACAGGGCGATGATGGCCGCGCCCCGTTCCGGGCGATTGACGCCGAAAACGAAGGACTTATCCCCGGCGAACATGTCCGCGTCCACGACCCCCAGCACGGCGACGAGGCTTTCGCGCTTGCGCCCGGAGACCAGCGGCAGGAGTTTCTCGGCGTCAAATTGGCGCCTCTCGTCGGAATAGGTGGCGGTATCCGGCTCGTCGGAACGTCCGATGCGGACGTGGAAATGGTAGCTTTTTCTCAAGGCTACGGCGATTTCCTCCAGAATATCTACCAAGACTTTGCCCAGCGGTACCAAAAGAATTTCCTTTTGCTGCTCACGCGTTCTTTCCATTCCTTGCTCCTCCTTGGTTCAATTCCCGCGGCGGTGGCGTTCTACGATCCAGCCGCGTTCTGATTCTACCGGTAAACGGCCATGAAGTCACGTAAATTCGGCCCGGCCCTGCGGGATCAGCCCGCCGGCGCCGAAGGAGCGCGCCGGCTTCGCCGGCTGCCCTCCCAAAGCATGAAAAGCGCCAGCGCCAACAGCAGTACGGCGAGTCCCGCCAGCACGAACTTTCCCTGCCGCCAGAAGGTCCAGGCCTGGTACACCAGGGCGGCCGAAGTGGTCACGAGCATGAAGAGGGCGGGATAGAGGGTATAGACCGCCGGCCGGCCCCGCTCCAGCAGGTAGAAAGTCACCACCAGTAGCGTCAGAGCGGCGACGAGCTGATTGGAGGCGCCGAAAATGGGCCAGATGCGCTGCCACTGCCCCAGGGCCAGGACCGCCGCCACCAGCACCACGAACAAGCTCGCCCAGCCCCGGCGGCGCAGGAACCCGATCCCGAACGCGTCTCCGAACAATTCCTCGGTCAGATAGCGGGTGATGCGCGTCGCCGAGTCCAGCGTGGTCATGACGAAGGCATTCAGCATCAGGATGGCCAGGGTCATGCCCAGCGTGGCGCCGAAAAGGGGCGCGGTCATTCTTCCGAAGCCGCGTCCGAAAGTCCCGATCCAGTCCCCGGACCGCAGGAGTTCCGGATACACCCACCCTGCGGTTCCCGGACCCGGCCGCCAATACAGGCCCGCGCCCACGGCCAACAGGGCCAGAACCGCCAGAGCGCCCTCCAAGATCATGGCGCCGTATCCGATCTTCAGCGCGTCTTTCTTATCGGCCAATTGCTTCGAGGTCGTCCCCGACGCGACCAGGGCGTGGAAACCGGACACCGCCCCGCAGGCCACGAACACGAAGAGCATGGGCCACAACGGGCCCTGGGCGTGCGCCCCGCCGATCCAGGCCGGCACCCGCAATGGGTAATGGGTCAGCCCGAGTCCGAGAAATCCGCTCGCCAGCCCAAAAAACAGAATGAAGGTCGAAAGATAGTCCCGCGGCTGCAGCAGAAGGTCCACGGGCAGGACCGAAGCCAGCAGGGCGTACAGCAGCAGAATGACGATCCAGATCTGCACCGCCTGGCTCCCGGGAATCACAACCGGACAGCGAAAACCCAACACAATCAGCCCGGCCACCACCGCCAGGGCCGCCAAGGTCGCCAGGAACTGGTTGCCGCCCCTCCGGCCGACCCCCCACCCCAATACGAGCGCCACCCCCACCAGCCCGAAAGTGGGAAGCACGACATGCGGTTCCTTGACCAGTGTGTTGGCCGTGGCGGCGGCGAACACCGCCACGACCAGGATCAGGCTCAGCCAGAGAAAGGCCGCAAACAGGATGCGCGAGGGGCGACCCATGACCCGTTCCGACACTTCGGCGATCGAACGCCCGCCGTGGCGCAGGGATACCATCAGGGCCGAAAAATCATGCACGGCGCCGATGAAAATGGAACCCCCGAGAATCCAGAGCAGAGTCGGCGCCCAGCCCCAGGCCGCCGTGGCCAGCACCGGGCCCAAAATCGGGCCGGCGCCCGCAATGCTCGCAAAATGATGGCCGAATAGAATCGTCCAGTTCCGGGCGGGCACGTAATCGACCCCATCGAACTTGGCCTTGGAAGGAGGCACCCGGCCGGGGTCCACCTGCCACAGCCTGGTCATGAACCGGCCGTAGACACGATATCCCAGCCACAACAGCACGATCGCTATTCCGCCCACCCACAACGAGTTCATGCCGCCCCCTCATGATCCGGAGGCCGGATGCGCCGGCCGCTCATCCCAAAAACTGCCCCGCGGCCAACCCACTCGCGGCCGCGGTCATCGCGTCGGATGCCGAGCGCCGGTTCCGGCTGTGCACAGATGCATAACAAAGTCCCGGGAAGCTGTCAAGAAATTTTGGCCGGAGCGAAAACTGCCCGCTCGGGGGGGCAACAGACGCGACCCCTGCCGCCGCAGCGAAGGTTAAGGATTCAAAATCATTTTCAAACCGGCCAGGAGCATGAGCAGGCCGAATCCCCGCCGCAGCAGCAGGGGGGAGGCATCGGCCACCAAGCGGGCGCCCAGGAAGCCGCCGAGCAAAAATCCGGCGCAGATCCAGATCGCCGCGTTGACATTGGCCTCGCCGCGCCGGAGGTATTCCCAGGCGGCAAAAAGGCCGATGGGCGGCAACATCATCAACAGGGTGGTCCCCTGGGCTGTTTTCTGTCCCAACCCCGCCAGGTAGACCAGGGCCGGGACCACCAAAATGCCGCCGCCGATGCCAAACATGCCGCTGAGCGTGCCGGCGGCGGCTCCGACGAACAGCATGCCGAGGGCAAAATACATGCGATCACCTCTTCATGGGGTATGGGGTCCTCTGGTTTCTGCAAACCGGCGGTGCGCAGGGCGTCAGGGCGATGAAAGCTGGGGTGAAGGGTTAATCCGGGGTCCGCCGGTCCGAGGTGCGGCGTTCGAGGTCGCGCCGATCCCTTTTCCGGCGTTCCACCGCCACATACACGATGGTGCTGCGGCGGTCTTCGAAACGCCGTTCCAGGGCCCTGCGTTCGGAGACGCGCCGGTCATGCAGCATGAGCATGGCCTTGGGACGAATGGCACGAAAGAGCAGGTAGTCGCTTTGCTCCGCCACGGCGATGAGGATGAGGTCCCCCGTGACGATGCTTTGTTTGTGAAACCAATCCTTCAAGCCAAAACCCACCGGCCAGAAACGCTGCCGCCGGTAGACCTTGCCGTGCCGCCCCTTGGTCCTGCGCTGGTGGCAGCGGAAGAGCACGGGTTCCTCCGTATCGCCGGAGACGTTGATCATGACCACCTTCAGGATGTCTTCCTGCTGGAAACAGCGGGCCGGGATTTCCAGGTTGGACAAATTCAAGTATCCGTCCTTGACCTCCGTGGGGGACAAGCGGTTCTCATAGACCGTGTCCGGGTCCACCGGCTCGCGGAAGACCACCGCACTCCAAAATTGCTTGACCTTATGCACTCGGCATTCCCCCCTTGACTGCGGTGGTCCCTTCCGTCCTCCGGGTCACAACATGAACTCCCCGATCAGTTTTTTCACCTTGAGCGCGTCCTCGGCCAGGCGCTGGATCGCCGTCGTCACCTGCTCCAGCGAGGCCGTCTGTTCCTCCACCGAAGCCGCCATCGTCTGCGCCGCCGTGAAATTGTTCTTCCCCAGCTGCTGCACGTTCCGCACCCGCTGCATCATTTCCTTCAGCACGTCCGACTGCTTCACCAGCGCCTGCGAGATATCCATCGACACCGTCGCCGACTGGTTCGCCGTCTTCATGATCTCCTCCAGCGCCCCGCCCGCCTGGTGGATCGTGTCCCGCCCCCCCTGCACCGCCTGCGTCCCCTGGCGCGTCGCGTCCGCCGTGTCCCGCGTCTCCGTCTGGATCTGCGTGATCAAAGACTGGATCTGCTGCGACGCGCTCGCCGCGTTTTCCGCCAGCTTGCGCACTTCCTCCGCCACCACCGAGAACCCCCGCCCCGCCTCCCCGGCCCGCGCCGCCTCGATCGCCGCGTTCAGCGACAGCAGGTTCGTCTGCGAGGCGATGGCTTGGATCGTCTCCACGAAGCCCGCGATGTCCTCCAGCGAACCGCTCAGGTGCTTCATCCGGTCCTCGATCACGTTCATGTTGTCCGCGATGCCGTTGATCTTCGTGACCGACTGCTGCACCGTTTCCCCGCCGCGCCGCGAAACGCCCTTCGTCTCCTCGAAAAATTTCGAGGCGCCCTCGGCCTTGTGGGTGATTTCCAGCAGCGTTCCCGTCACCCGGTCGATGGCCGTTGTGGTCACCAGGCTCTCCTCCTCCTGCCTCTGCAGGTCGTGGGTGAAGGTCTGAACGGTGGAATTGATCTCGTCCGCGGTGGCGTTCAGCTCCTGCGCCGTGGAGGAGAGTTCCTCCAGGGCCGTGGTCATCTGGTCGATCAGGACCGTGGCGTTCTTCACGATGCCCTGGATGTTGTCGATGAAATTGTTGAACCAGCGCGACATATCGCCCAATTCGTCATCCCGGTTGACGATCAGCCGCCGCGTCAGGTTGGCCCGGTGGGAAGCGATATCCCGCATGATCGTCACCACCTGCCGGACCGGGTCCAGGATGAAATGGATGAAATAATTGGCGCCCGCCGCGGTGAGCAGAAGGGTGAGCAGGAAGATCCCGAGTTGCTGCAGCAGGATTTTCCGCCGCGTGGACTGCAGGCCCTCCAGGGACAGGCCGACGTGCAGCTGGCCGAGCCGCCGGTTCGCCCGTTCGGCGGATTCGAAGATGGGGACGTCGAGGTCGTAGATCGTCTGGCCGCCCGCGATGGAGTATTCGCGGATCTGCAGGGACTCGGACCACTTGGTGGGAATGATTTTACCCGTGTCCAGTTCAATGTTCGGCAGGCCGTTTTGCACGAGGACGCGGCCCTGGGGGTCCAGAATCGCCACCCAGCGGATGTCGGCCTCCTTCATCAGGCTGTCGATCAATTCGTACAGGGTATCCTGGTCCTGCAGGCTCAAGGGTTTCCAGGAATTATAGGCCAAATTCAGGGCCAGGGCCTTGCCCCGCTGCAAAAATTCGGTTTTCAAATAGGTCTGCTGCTGAAAATAGCTGAAAATGAAACTCAAGCCGAAAACGGCTATGACGAACGGAAAAATGAAACCAATGATGGTGTTTCGCAAGCTGGTACGCGGCATGCTAGCCCTCGCGACAATTTGGACCGAGACGCCGGACGACGGAAACCCGTAAACAATCGTCCGGGCCGGTCAATGGATCAATTCCACCTCGGGCAGGCGCGAGGCTTCATCCAGCCCCAAACGCCCCTGCGTCTTGGCATTCACATAGATGATGACCTTGCGCGGCGGTTCCACGGTGTTCGCCGGCACCTGCCCCCGCATGACTTTCTGGGTCAGCGCGGCGGTTTGCGCGCCGATGTCCCGGTAATCGATGGAAAAGGCGGCAAAGGCCCCGGCCTTGACATGGTAGATCGAGAGCCCGATAAACGGCGTTTTTTCCGCCAGCGAGAAACGGATCATCTTTTGGATTGCGCTGGGCTGGGCCGCAACGCGATCCACGACCGACCACAAGGCGTCGATCTGGTATTTGTGCATATTTTCGAGCGCGGCGTCGATTTCCTCGACCTTCTCGATGGCGATCGGAAACAGCGTCAGGCCGAAGCGGCCGGAGATTTCCCTCGCCTGGTTGACGACACGGAGGGAGGACTGGGGATTGTAAATTACGCCGATCTTTTTGGCCCCCGGCAGCAATTTCGGAATACGCCGGAGTTGTTCCTCCACGGGAATCTGCATCAACACGCCGGAAAGATTCCGGCCGGGCAGAGTGATGGGATTCAGCACCATGGAGTAGACCACGGGCAGGGCCGGCAACCGCCCGTTCAGCGCGGAGAGCGCTTCGGCTCCGAACACTAAAATCCCCTCGGGGTTCTGGTCCTGGATGGCCTGCAATACGACGGGAACGCGGTTGGCGTCCCCGCGCAGATCCACGGTCGTGATGGAGAAATCGCCGGCCTGCGTGAAGCCTTGCAGGGCCTCCTGATAGGGCGCCAGGTCGCGGCTGAACACCACGGTGACTTTTTGCGCCCAGGCTCCCTGGGCGAAAGACGCCAAAACCAAAACCAATGCTAGTACGAGCGTGGGTTTTGCGGTCATCATCAACCTCTTCATCATCAAGATGGCGAACTTCCTGCTTACTCGATCTTGAATTCCACCACCAGGTTTTTCACCTTGAGCGCGTCCTCGGCCAGGCGCTGGATCGCCGTCGTCACCTGCTCCAGCGAGGCCGTCTGTTCCTCCACCGAAGCCGCCATCGTCTGCGCCGCCGTGAAATTGTTCTTCCCCAGCTGCTGCACGTTCCGCACCCGCTGCATCATTTCCTTCAGCACGTCCGACTGCTTCACCAGCGCCTGCGAGATATCCATCGACACCGTCGCCGACTGGTTCGCCGTCTTCATGATCTCCTCCAGCGCCCCGCCCGCCTGGTGGATCGTGTCCCGCCCCCCCTGCACCGCCTGCGTCCCCTGGCGCGTCGCGTCCGCCGTGTCCCGCGTCTCCGTCTGGATCTGCGTGATCAAAGACTGGATCTGCTGCGACGCGCTCGCCGCGTTTTCCGCCAGCTTGCGCACTTCCTCCGCCACCACCGAGAACCCCCGCCCCGCCTCCCCGGCCCGCGCCGCCTCGATCGCCGCGTTCAGCGACAGCAGGTTCGTCTGCGAGGCGATGGCTTGGATCGTCTCCACGAAGCCCGCGATGTCCTCCAGCGAACCGCTCAGGTGCTTCATCCGGTCCTCGATCACGTTCATGTTGTCCGCGATGCCGTTGATCTTCGTGACCGACTGCTGCACCGTTTCCCCGCCGCGCCGCGAAACGCCCTTCGTCTCCTCGAAAAATTTCGAGGCGCCCTCGGCCTTGTGGGTGATTTCCAGCAGCGTTCCCGTCACCCGGTCGATGGCCGTTGTGGTCACCAGGCTCTCCTCCTCCTGCCTCTGCAGGTCGTGGGTGAAGGTCTGAACGGTGGAATTGATCTCGTCCGCGGTGGCGTTCAGCTCCTGCGCCGTGGAGGAGAGTTCCTCCAGGGCCGTGGTCATCTGGTCGATCAGCAGCACGATGTTCCGCACGATGCCCTGCATGTTTTCGATGAAACGGTTGAACCACTCCGCGAGTTCCCCGAGTTCGTCTTCCCGCTGGATGTCCATGCGGCAGGTCAGGTCCCCCCGGCGGGCGGCGATGCTTTTCATGGCCACGGCCAGCTGGCTGATGGGGTTGATGATGCTCCGGAAGAAAAACACGATGCTCAGGGCCAGCGCCACCGCTAGCAGGAGCAGCATCTGCCAAGCGACCTGCCGCTGCGTGGCGAACAGGCTCTGCAGGCTGAGGCCCACGTGCAGCACACCGAGCTTGACCTCCCCGGCGCCTTCTTCACCGCCCTTTTTCGCGGGTTGGGCGCCGACATCGCCCAGAAGTCCGAGTTCGAACGCGGACCCCAGCGAGGTTTCGGCGCCGGTCGCCTCCCTGGGCATCAGGATTTCCATCTGGATGTCCCGGACCACCTCGCCGTTGGCCAAGCGGTAATTTTTCACCCACAGCGGCAGCCCCGAATGGGCTCGCGCGGGCTTGCCTTTTTCCAGGCTCACCCCGCCCGCACCTTTCTCCAGCAGGAGGTTCCCGTTCGGATCCTGGACGGCGACCCAGCGGATGTCATTCTCTTTGAGCAGGCTGTCCATCAACTCTGCCAGTTTGGCCAGGTTTTGTTCCCTGAGGGGTTTGCGGCTGTTGTGGGCCAGGCTCCAGGCCAGCGCCTCGCCGCGCTTCGTGAATTCCGCCTGCAGATAGGTCTGTTGCTGAATGTAGGTGGAAATAAAATTCAGACCGAGAATTACGGAAACAAAAAGGAAAACCAGAATCACGATGCTCCGCTTCAGACTTCCGCTATTCGGCATGCGCGAAACCTCGAAGGCAGCGTTGCCGTGGAAGTCGTGCCATCACTCCGAAGCACCGGTTCCGGGAAAGGTCTGCATTAAAGCCTCTTTTCATCCATGCATGGGAATCGCTCATCCCCAGCCTCCAGTTCCCGCATTCCGCATCCAAGTAACCGCTGAAAGAAAATAATAAGAAATTTGCAAATTTTTTTGGCACTTTTATTAATTATAATAATTCGTGGGAAAATATCAATGATTAGTTTGTATCCGAGAACTATTTATCTGGACCATCCGCCGGATGGCCCGGGCCTGGACGCCTGGTCCGGAAGGCTTAAAGCGGCCATGAATTCACCAGGGCCATGGTTGTCGGCGGGCAGGAAGACGCTAGGCTTCCAGGCCGCACGCACCCCCGCAACAATTCCCGTTGCAGGCCCCGGTGCCGGGTCCGGATTCCGGGCCGTTAAAAGCCGGAACCGTCCCCTTGCTTTGCACCGCAGGCGCAGTATAGATTCGCCGGCCCGGACGGCCGCATTGGGGACAGGCTTCCCCGGTCGCAGCGCGCTGCATGCTCTTTTCCACCTCAAAATCAATCCGACAGGGTTCGCAATGATACACGTAATGAGCCATTTTCGACGCCTCGCTTTACAGGATCAAACGGTCCCCGCCGGCGACGGCGGAGGATCCGTTGCCGGTTTAATATATTAGATATTTGAAATATGTCAATATGCTAATTTATTTTTTTCGCTGCCTGCCCGGAAGGCGGAAATTCCTCCTCCAAACGATGAAGGCCGCGCCGACCACGACCAGCGGCAGGCCGAAAATCAAGCCCGTACCGGCATCCCCTTGCGAGGGCAAGACCACGGCGGCGAGGCCGAAGACCGCCAGGGCCGTTCCATACGGAAGCGGGTGGCGCCGGGCAAGCAGGACAAGCCACACCACGGCCGTTCCGGGCGCCAAAGCCAGGGGGAAGTGCCACCAGGGGGAGGACGAGCCCAAAAGCCTCAGGTAACCGTACAGCAGCCAGAACGCGCCGAGAAAAATACCCAGCCCGAGGGTCGGCAGGAGGGACCAATGCCATGCCGGCACGGGTTCGCGGTCGCCGGTCATCCTACAATTCCGCCAGCGCGTCCCAGAAGCGCCGGATGAGCTGCCGGCCGTACAGCGAGACGACCTGGTGACTGGCCGCGGCCTGCTCGGCGAGTTTTTCCCGCGTCAGTCCGTCCGCCGCATTCAGTTCATCCGGCCGGCTGCCGGCCCAAAGGTCCACGAGGTCCGGCGTGACTTCCAGATGAAACTGGAATCCCCAGGCTTTGCCGTGGCGGAAAGCCTGGTGGGGATAGTCCCGGCCCTGCGCCAGATGCAGCGCACCTGCCGGCAGATCGAATCCCTGCCGGTGCCACTGAAAAACCGGCAACTCCATGGGAAAACCGCTGAAGAGGATGTCTTCGGCCCCGGTGGGGGTCAGCGTCACATGCGCATAGCCGATTTCCCAGGCCGGCCCAGGGTTAACCCGTGCTCCCAGGGCGGCTGCCAGGAGCTGCGCCCCGAGGCAGACGCCCAGGACCGGCGTTGCACGCGCGTTGAGGCGCTGCAAATACTCGATCTGACGCCCCAAGTTCGGATATCGGTCCTGCTCGGCCACGTTCTGCGGTCCGCCGAGAACAATGGCGGCCAGAGTCGATTCCGGCGGCGGCACCGGCCGGTCCTGCCACAACGGGATGTACTCGAAGGGGGCATGCCACCGGCTCAATTCTTCCTGCCAGATGCCCAACGGTTCGGCTTCGCTGTTTTGCAGGATATACAGTTTCTTCATGGTGTTACCCTCCGCGCGCACTGGCCCTTAGGGGAAGGACCCTTCAGGGGAACCACAGGTTCCCCTGACGCGGACGCCGATGCGTCCTGCTTTCCTTCCTGCTTCTGTCAGGGGCTTCACCGCCCCCGAACCCCCGCCTCATCACTTTGATGAGGCCACGGGGCCGTTCGAGAACCCGAGTCAAGCCCCTGCGAATCGGCGCCCGGCTACGAATCGGCGTAGCGGGACACGGGAGTGAAATTGACGAAATGGGCCGCCAGCCTGGCTCCCAGGGATTCCACCAGCCCGCGGCCGGCCTCGTTGTCCGGATGAACGGTCGCCACATACTGCTTGCCTTCCGCCAGCTCCCGCCGCAGCGCGAAGGACACCAGGTATCTTCCGTATCCTTTGGCGCGCTGGGCCTCGGCGACGATCGGGACCGCCGTGATGTATTTCTGCCCCTGGGGAACCACGTAGCAAACGGCCACGGCCTCGCCGCCGGACATGAGCCGGTAATGCCGCCACAGCGCCAGGCTTTTCAACAGGGACATTTCATCCGGAATGCCGCCATCCTCGGTCGCGACGGACGAATAAATAGGCAGCAGGCGCCGGGCGTCATCCAGGGTGCTCACGATCACGGTCAGGTTCGGGTCCTCGGCCCAGGCGGGGCTCTTGTCCAAACGGTACAGAGGCGAAGAAACCTGGTTGGGCAGGTGCAGGTCCATGAGCAGCGGAAACCCGCTGGCGTCGTCGGTACGGCCCACGACGGTTTTCGGCTGCAGCTTCTCGAAGACCGCCTGCAGGAGCCGTTTCGCGCTCCGAGCCGGTTCCAGGGCCAGGTAAAATTCGGGCACGACCGGCGCCCAGGAGGGGATGATTCCCTCCTCGGTCAGAAAGGCGTAACCCAGGGTATGTCCCGCCTCCTCGACGGCGAAGGCCTTTCCCATGCGGCACAGGGCCTCGTGAAAATCGGGGATGACCGGCAGGCTCAGTTGTTCTCGGTAGCGCCGGCGCCAGGTTTCCAGGTGGCGCGGCTCCAGGGGGCTTAAATCCACGGTCAGGCTCCCGGCTTGTCCACCGGCACCTGCACCTCGACCTCCACTTCACTGCCGGATCTGAAATCCGCCGGCCGGAACCCTGACAGGTAATATTCCTTGGCCGGCCCGTTCACCCGATAACCCTGCTCCTGAATCCATTGCAGCAGGCGGGCGTAGGTTTCCCGGATCTGAGCATAGGAACCCCGAAATTGCTCGCAGGCCACCCAGCCTGTGGGTTGCAGGACCACCGTGGCCTCCCCGTCCCCCGTAGTCTCCCCGGCCAGTTCCAGCGCGGCCGCGAAGTGGGCGTGCTCGGGATTCAGGTCGCGAGGATCATCGTAGAGGATGGCCAGTTTATCCCCTTTGTAGGGAACCCGGCGCCTTTCCAGAAACTCCTCCAGCCGTTCGAACATGTCTCCCAGCTGCCACCACGACCCAGTCTCTTCCAGGCACAATATCTTGCTGCTGTCGATCTTCCGTATTTCCGGCATCGTGACCTCCCCGCAGTTCTGGTCGCCGCTCCGGACCTTCAGACCGGCGAATTCGCTGTCCGCGGCGGCCGGCATGGCGAGCCGCCGTCCCGGAATCTCATTTTTCCCGCAGTTGTTTCAGCATTTGTTCGGCCAGGCTCTTGGCGTCCGCCAGGCCGTCCTCGGTGTTTTGCGCCACCGCCTGCCGCAGATACTCTTCGGCATCGTTTTTGGAGTTCCGGTTCAGCGCCAGACGCGCCAGATTGATGCCGGCCGGAATATAGCCGGGATAAAGCTCGAGGCAGCGCCGGTATTGTTTCTCCGCGGCCGCATAGTCTCCGAGCTGCATGTTCAGGCTGCCGCGGTAGAAGTAGACCGCCGGATCGCGCGGAGCGATGTCCTGGATCTTCTGCAACAACTCGCGGGCCTCGGCAAAGGCTTCCGCGTCGATGGATTTAAAAAACTCCTGGTAGATGGGCCATTTTCGCAGAAATTGTCGGTAGGCCGGCGCCACGGGATCCTTGGGACGAAGGGCCAGAAAAACCTCCATGGCCTTCATCCCGGCGCCGAAATCATAGATGCGGCTGCTCGGGTCGAATTTCTCCCCGGCCGCGAGCAGGACCGGCAGCTCCTCCGGGAGTCCGAAAAATTTCACCTTCCAGTGCGGTACGTTGACCAGGACCAGCCGCGGCTTTTCGCCGCCGGCGGCCGCGCCGGCCTCGGCGGCCGCCGCGGTCCTCCCCGCGGTTCCGGCCACCCACAGCAGGCTTGCGGCCAGCAACACGTGTTTCCAGGAACCTCGCATGATGAACCTCCTAGCATAATTCCAGAACATCGAGTAAAGAATCGCCCGTTGCGACCTGCGCCTTTGGCTCCGGCCCTTCCCGCCGCAGCCAGAGCGCGTCCAGCCCCGCCGCCCGGGCGCCGCAGACGTCCTCCTCCAGGGAATCGCCCACGTGCAGCACTTCCCCCGGGTTCACCCCCGCCTCGGCCACCGCCAGGGCAAAGATCCGCGGGTCGGGTTTGGACACGCCGACGCCGGCGGAATACAGGATGAACTTGAAGGACGGCGTCAGGCGCATTTCCCGGCACAGGATTTCCAGCCGGGAATCCCAGTTGGACACGATGCCCAAAATCACGTCCCGGCGGCGGCATTCCGCTAAGACGGCCTCGACTTCGGGATACAACCGCCAGGCCTCGGGGGTGGCGAACACGTCGTATAAATATTCGAAATACTCCTCGAATCGTTCCATGGCGCCGAAACGCGCCAGCACGTCCCGGACCAAGTCATGCCAGCCTTCCCGCTCCGCCTGTCCGGTGCCGGCTTGTCCCGCGCCCAGCCGCCGGGAACGCCGCGCCCATTCGGCGCGGAAGGCCCGCTCCATGTCCTCGGCCGCCACGGCCAGCCCGAAGGCGCGCGCGGCAGCCGCATACCGCTCCCCCACCGAGGGATGGGGTTTCAAGAGAGTATTGCCGGCATCGAAAAATACGGCGCGGTATCGCCGGCTGCGCAGGGAACCGGCGGGTATGCTCAGCATCCTCGACCTCCCCCCGCGACGGCCGCCGTTGCGGGAACACCCGCCATTTCTCTCTTCCCGGACTCATTCCCGGGCCGGTTTTCTCCCGCTTCCGTCCGGGGGGCCCCCGGCCCGGGCCGGCCGCGCGCGCCTAGCGCAGGGGTTGGCCCGAATCCGGCGGCGGACCGGACATCGGGGCGGGAGGCGGACCGGAAGGCCGGGCGGGATTGACCAAGATGACGAGAGTGGGCCGTCCCGGGCCGGTGAGCAGGAAATACCACCCGCTGACGAAGACCAGCAGGTCCCGCTGCATGAAGCGCCCGCCGGAGCGGAGCAATTCCTTGCCGGCAAACCAGTTGATGCCCAGGAGATTGACGGCCGAAAGCGCGAGGACCAGGATCGCGGCCCAGCGGAACCGGATGCCGGTGACCACCATGACTCCGGCCACCAGCTGGATCAGGTAGAGAACCGTGACGACGTGCGGCGCCGCCGTACCGGGCAAAAAAGGAAGGCGCGCGACCGCATCGACGGTATGCACGAAGTAGCCGTGGGCGTTCGCGGCCTTCAACACGCCGTCCCACAGGAGATATGCGCCCAGGAGCAGGCGAAACAACAGGTGGGCGCGGTCGGCCAGGGCCGGAAGACCCTGGGGGGCGCGACGTTCCGGGTTGTACGGGTCCGTGTTTTCGACAATCAGGGGCAGGCACGCGCCGAGCCACACCAGGTTTTTCGCCACCAGGGGGCGAAAGGGTCCCAGGACCGCGTTGACTTTCGGCAGGAAGAAAGAAAACACGAAGGTCGCAAGAAAAAGCATCACCGCCATGACCACGGCCGCCTCGCGGAAATAATAACCCGTCAGCAGACAGGTCCCGGCGAGCAACAGAACCAGAAACCAGGCCAGCATCAAGACCTCGGAAAACGCGTCGGTCAAAGGAAAAAACGTGAACAGGGCGTTCCACTGGGACTGATGCACGAGCACGTCCCAGGCGGACCACAAGGTGAAGAAGCCGACCCCGAGGCGCAAATAATACAGGGCTTCTCTCCTGGGCACGATCGTTTCGGCGCTGGTCATGGGGTGTTCCCTCCCTGTGACAAATCCCTGCCGGCGGCGCTGGCGCCGCCCTGGAGCCGGGGAACTTGAAACCTGACTTATTATATGTAGATTCGCGTATCTTACCAGCGATTTTTTCACGCCCGGGAATCGGCCGTCCAGGGCGCGGCCCGGCCTGGGCTCCGCCCGCGTAAAAAGCATTGACCCTGACAATCCGTTCGGATATGATAACGCCAGTCGCGGCAGCATTGACCGGAGAGGATTTCAGACACGTGGTTCGGGAAGTCGCCATTTTCAAAATCAAGTCCGATGCGCACGCGGAAGCCCTCAAGGTGCTGGAAGAGTACGCGGCCTTCAAGCGCACACGGCCCGGCTGCCGCGCGGCCGTGGTGAATCCCATGGTCAAGGATCCGACCCTGCCCTATTTGGATTCGCATTCCCTGCTGATCTACGCGGAGTACGATGACCTGCGCTGCCTAGCCGAATGTTCCCACGCCCTGCAGGACCATTTCCACCTGCATCAGTTCCCCTTCGACCATTTCCTGGTCGGCCCGCCCGTGTACGGCATTTTCGAAAGTTAAAGCCGCGCTCCCCGAACGCCGTTCAGTATTCGATTCCCCGGCGCGCCCGGACTCCGCGGGCGTAGTAATGTTTGGCCGGCTGCATGACCGTGACCAAATCCGCCTCCCGCCGCAGGCAGGCGCTCGCCCCGCGGCCCGTGAACAGCAGTTCCACCCCTGCCGGGCGTTTTCGGATCAACTCCAGCACAGCCGCTTCCCGGATTAAGCCCAGACGAATCGCCACGCAAATTTCATCGGCCACCACCAGATCGAAGCGGCCGGAGCGCACGGCCCGGGCCAGGGCCGCCAGGGCCCGCTGCGCCTCGCGGATGTCCCCGGGCCGGGGTTTCTTCACCCAGCCCTCACGCCCGAAGGAGCGCAGGGTCAGGCCGGTCAACCGCCGCAAGGGCCGTTGTTCCGAGGCCCGCCGTCCCTTCAGGAATTGCAGAAAAAAGATTTTCCAGCCCGCCCCCGACGCCCGCAGCGCCAACCCCATGGCCGCCGTGGTCTTCCCCTTGCCGTCGCCCGTGTAAATTTGCAACCTGCCGCGATCCGAATGCATGCCCGCCTCCTCGACCCGCCGGCGCCTTACCGCCGCGGTTCGCGTTGGATGAGAATCCAGACGAAAAACGGTCCGCCTAAAATGGCCGTGATGATGCCCACCGGCAACTCGGCCGGCGCCAGGAGCAGTCGCGCCGCCGCGTCGCAGGCCGGTAAAAAGGCCGCTCCCAGCAACAGAGTGGCGGGCAGCAGGATCCGGTGATCCGGGCCGTACCACCGCCGGCAGACGTGCGGCACCATCAGGCCCACGAAGCCGATCGGCCCGGCCACGGACACCACCGCGCCGATCATTAACCCGACGGCGAGCAGCAGGAGGAGTTTCACCCGGTCCACGTTCATGCCGCGGCTGGCGGCCAGTTCCTGCCCACCGGTCAACAGATTGAGGTCGTATCGCAACAGACAAATCAGAATCAGACCCGGCAAGACCATGGGCAGCGCCTGCAACAGGGATTGATAGCCGATCACGTCCAGTCCGCCCATGAGCCAGCGCAGGATGCGCAGGCTGTGGGCCTGGTTGGACAAATACTGCAGCAGCAGGATGAGGCTGGAAAAAAATATGCCGACCGCAACGCCGGCCAAGAGCATGGTTTCCGTTGCCATGGCCCGCCGCACCCGGGTCAACCCGTACACCAGAGCCAGGGCGGCCGAAGCCCCCAAGAAGGCGGACAGCGTCACTCCCGAGACACCCAACAGGGCGAAGGAGCAGCCCGACCCGATATACAGGCTGGCGCCCAAGCTCGCGCCCGAGGCGGTTCCCAGCGTGAACGGCGTGGCCAGGGGGTTGCGGAACAGCGCTTGAAAAGCCAGCCCCCCGGCGGCCAGGCTCGCACCGGCAAGCATGCCCGCGAGCACGCGGGGCAGGCGTAACTTCCAGAAAATGTCGGACGCGGGGCCGCCGGCCTGCAGCCACACCTCCGCGGGCGTCAGGATCCGGAGTCCGATAAAAGGCAGCACCGCCAGGGCCAGAAGGCACAGGCCGAGCAATGGCAGCAGCCGCAGCCAGCGTGATCCTAGGTGCTCCATGGGTTCCTCACGGCAGGGCCACCGCGCAACCGGTGGCGGGATGCCTCGTCAGCGTGAACGTTTTTCCATAGATGGCCTGCAGCACGCCGGAGGTCATCAATTCGGAGGGAGAGCCGTCAAACACCATCCTGCCCGCCCGCAAGGCCAGGATGCGGCCATGCCCCGAGGCCGCACGGTTCACATCGTGCGTGACCTCGATCAGGGTGATGCCCGTTTCCCGCCTGAGCCTCTCCAGCAGCGCGTAGATCTGCTCCTGTTGATAGGGATCCAGATACGCGGCGGGTTCGTCCAAAAGCATGAGCCTCGCCTCCTGGGCCAGGGCGGCCGCGATCAGGACCTTTTGCTGCTCCCCGGCGGACAGGGTGACGATCCGGCGCCGGGCCAGGGACTCCAGTCCGGTCCAGGCCAGGGCGCGGGCGACGGCCTCCTGGTCGCGGCGGCTGACGGTGGCAAAGGGGGACAGGTGCGGATAGCGTCCCTGCAGCACGAAATCCTGCACCGAAAAAAGATCGTCCCGCTCCACGGCCTGGGGCACGTAGGAGATCAGGCGGGCCAGGGCTTTGTGCGCGTAGGCCTCGGCGGGCCGACCCTGGATTTCCAGGGTTCCCGGCGCGGCGGGCAGGATCCGGCACAGGCATTTCAGCAGGGTCGACTTGCCGGCGCCGTTGGGCCCGATCACGGCCAGCGTGGAACCGGCTTCCAGGGAAAACGTCACGTCGGCCAGCAGCGGTTTTTTCCCGGCGCAATAGCACAGTTGCCGGACACGGAACATCATTTCCTCCCGGCCTCAGAGGCCTTCAGGGGAGCCACGGGTTCCCCATGCCGCGGTCGCTCCGCTCTCCATCGGGGAGGCTTCCCCTCTGGCTCCCGCCGAAAGCGGTGAGGACTCTTCGGCTCGCCATCACCCCTCATGGAGTCAGGGGTTTTTTCCCTGACCACCCCCGGCCCCTGACGGGTCCTGAGCCGATGCGTCCTGCGTTCCTTCCCAACTTGATGGAAATGCCGTTCAAGAAAATCGAGAATCGACCGCAAGCGCAACCGAAAATCGCGATTCCCGATTTTGAATTTTCGCTTACCGGCGCGCCCAGCACGCTCCGCCCCCGAACCCAAAACCCCATCATCTGGATGAGGCCTCAGGATGCAGGGCCTGCAGCAAATCCTCCAGCAGCCGGGAGATCCGGGGACCGGGAATCACCAGGTAATCCCCGGTCAGAACCCGGGCCGGACGCGGACGGCGGTTGAACTCCGCGGCCAGGCGTTTCCAGCCGGCCTGGATTTCCGGCAGGGAGGCGCCGACCTCCGCAGGCTCCGGAATGAGCTCCAGGATCAGGTCCGGCTGCAGGGCGAGAATGCCTTCCGCCGACAGTTTGGGGTAGGCCGGTGCGGATTTCGGGTAGGCGTTCTCACCGCCGGCATACGTCAGCAATTCATCGTAAAACGTGCCCCGGCCCGCGACGTACACTTCCGAGATCCGCGGCGCGGTGTAATCCCGCCCGATGACCAGAAGCACCCGCCGCCGGGGCAGACCTCGGGTGCGCCTCCGGGCGTCCTGCAGCGCCCGCCGCAGGTGCCCGGCCAGCAGCGCTCCCTGTGCTTCGCAGCCGCAGACGACTCCAAGATGAATGCAGGCGCTGAGGATGCCGGCCAAGGAGTTCATTTCCACCGTGAGGGTCGGAATACGGAACTGCTGGAACCGCGCCCGCTGGTCGCCATGGTCGGGCAACAGCACCACCAGGTCGGGACGCAGGGAAATGATTTTTTCGAAATTCAGGTCATCGTAACCGCCCACGCGCGGGAGCTTCCGCGCCTCGGGGGGATACTGGCAGAAATCCGTGACGCCCTTGACCCGGCCCCCCGCGCCCAGGGCAAACAGGGTCTCGGTGATGCTCGGAGCCAGCGAGACCAGCCGCCGCGGCGGAAATTCACCCGGCCCCGGGCCCAGGAGGCTTGCCGGGCCGACCGGCCCGCCCGGCGAGTAGAAGGCGGCCAGTCCGATGCTCGCGACCGCCAGGGCGAGCCGTCCCGCCCAGTGCGCCCGGTCCCGTCGCCGTTCCCGTTTCATCACCAACCTCCTGTCCCGGTCCGCGTGACCTACAGGGTGACCTGCACGCCGCCGAACGCGGCCAGGCGTTCCGCGGTATAACCCAGCACGTCCGCATAGTCCGCGTCGAGCAGATTGTGGATGCGCACGTAAATTTCCGCGGCCGGCGCCACGGCGTAGGCGGCGGCCAGGTTGACCAGGGTATAGGGCGCCAGGCGCACGCGCACCGGCAGGTAGCTGACCGGATCGAAGGTGGCGTCCCAGCGCGGGCCGACGCGGATGGCCTCCACGTGGAGGCGGACGCCGGCCGCGCGCAGGTCGGCCGACAGCGTGGCCTTGTAGTCGGCGCGCCGCAGCAGGGGCTCGGGACCCGAAGCCGAGGCCGGCACCAGCTCATTCGCGGTCAGGCGCGTATAGGTGGCGCGCACGTGCAGGGGCGCGAACACGGACACATCCAGGGCCGTCTCCCAGCCCTTGCTTTGGGCCTGGCCGCCGTTGACATAGCGGGCGGCGTAGGTCACGGGGTCCGTGACGAAGGCGATCTGTTCCCGGTAGTCCGTCTGAAAATAGGTGGCCGAGAGCGTCAGGCGTTCGTCCAGCACCTCCTGCTCCCAGCCCACGTCCCAGCCGAAGGACGTCTCGGGACGCAGGCTCGGATTGCCGTAGACGGAGTACAGCTGGTACAAGGAGGGGGCGTTGAATGCCGTCCCGTAGGTGCCCTTGATGCGGCTGCGCGTGGCCGCAAGATGGTAGGTCGGGGTGATGCGGTAGGTCAGAAATCCCCCGAATCGATCGTGCGTGTCGTAGCGCAGTCCCGCGCCGGCCGTGATATTCTCGAAACGGAACAAATCCTCGGCGAACACCCCCACCAAGTCCGCGGCCCGCTCGGGAAAATCCAGGTTCTGGGCGGCGGTCAGGAAATCCCCGGAAGATTCATCCCAAACGGCGTATTGGGAGGCATAATGAAAATCGCCGCTCTCGCGCCGGTAATCCACGCCGCAGGAGAATAAATTCTCATCCGACACCTGAAATGGATTCCGCCAGGCCGCCTCGAAATTCCGCGCGTGGTAATCGCTGGTTTCCGCTGCGCGCGGATGGTCCGCGTCGGGGTCATTGCGCGTGCTCCAATTCATGAGGTTAACGCCGAAAAACAATTCCGGTTTCCAAAGTCCGGACCAGAAAACGCCCTGGGCCCTGAGACTGCTCACCCCCTGGGAGAAGCGCATGAGGTGATTGGGATCGTCCCCGAAACTGCCCCCATAATTGTCCAGTTCGTTGTCCCCCCCCAGGTAGCGGTTGGTCAGCTTCAAGGACAGGTTTTCGGCCGGCTTGGCGTCCAGATTGAGGTCCAGGGTGAGATTGCGGTAACCGTCGTCGTCCATGGCGGGCAGGGGCAGGGCGGCGGCTCCCTCGGGTGTCCTCCGGGCCGCGGAAAATCCCTGCGTGTTCTCCAGAGAGGCGCCTACGGCCAGGCCCACGCCCGCCGCCGTTCCGGAGGCTTCCGCCTGGCTGAAGGCCGACGCATGGCTGCCGCCCTCCAAGCGCAGCGAACCCGCCCAGGACGGCGAGCCTTGGCGCGTGATGATGTTGATGATGCCGCCCATGGCGCCGGAGCCGAAAACCACGCTTTGCGGGCCGCGTACGATCTCGATGCGTTCGACATTGTCCACGTTCAGCTTCGAAATGTCGGCGCCGCGGCCCGGACTTAAGGGGTTGTTGAGCACCACGCCGTCCAGCATGACCAGCGTCCTTTCCGAAGCGGCGCCGCGGATGAAAACGGTGGTCAACTGGCCGGGGCCGCCGCTGGCAACCACGTCCAAGCCCGGCACGTCCCGCAGGACCTCGGCCACGGTGGTGGCTTCCCGGTCGGCGATATCCTCGGCCGTGATGACGGTCACGGCGCTCCCGACTTCGGACAGAGGCATTTCGAAATTGGCGGCCGAGCTGACCCGTGGTGAGGATTCCGTCCCCCAAAACCACGGGGCCGGAGTTTCCGGAATCTCGCGCGGGCGCAGGAGCAGCAGCGGCTCGGGATTCACCGGCTCCAGCTCCGCGGCGTCTCCGGGCGTCGCCGTGGCCGGCTCGACGGCGAGCGCCGCCGGCGGGCGGTCCGGCCACAGACCGCAGGCTGCAAGGGCGCACACAGCAAGAAAAGTAAACAACCAACGTTTGGACATGGTCTCATTTCCTCCTCGTCTCCCCCAAGGGATGATCTGATACGGCCCCGGACGTTTCCTGGCTCGCATTCATCCTATTCGCCACGCCTTCCCGGGCCGGGCAAGGCCCAGTGGCCAACAGTGGCTTTCGTCCTGCATACAGTTGCCGGGCAGCCGGGGCTTCTCACCCCGTTCCATGATTCCTGGCCGTTTGCTAAACGCCTTCCCTCCTTCCCCCTTTCCCAAAAAAATACGCCTGGAGCCGTTGCGCGCGCTTACGGTCCCAGGCGTCCCGATTTAGCCAAGGCTGATGATTCCCCGTGCTCCCGAGGACGAATCATTCCGCGTGCGCAGGCAGGTCTTCTGACTCCCGGATCATCCTCGCAGCGCTGCGCCTTCCCGTCCCCTTGGCATTGATCAAGGAACAGTGGCCATCCCTGGCAGCGCCCGTCCCCGGTCACAGCGGCGGGCCCATCCCCGATTTTCACGGGGTTCCCTTTTCATCTCCCGAGCGGGAGAACCTGCGGCGCTAAAAATGTACTCGAAATATTTTAACCTGTCAATCTCATTCACCGGGGTTTATAATATATGTTGGTTTTGCGCTTGCACACCTGAAGGACCCGGAAGGGGCCGGTATTTTTTGGCCTTTTTTGAGGTTTCGCTGTCCTGAGCCGGAACGACGAAATTCCGTCAAATAGCGGATTTTCCGTCATTAATTTTATTCCTGTTTTTATTTGATTTTCCGGAAATCATGGTTGGAACACGGTTTTTTTGGGCCGATTTTCGAAAAATTCAGCCAGCAAGCGGCGGCTGTGAATTTTTTATTCCATAATTTCAAGCATATTCAAAGACACTCTTTCGCGATCTCTTTGGCATGCTCTTTGCTCCTATAATAAGCGGGCCCATCAAAGATCTTCTGAAAGGAGTGAGCGAGCATGAAAAAGCTGTTTTTAAGTCTTCCCTGGATGTCCCTGATTGTTCTGATCCTGACAGTGAGCGCCGGAGCCGTAAGGCCGATTGAGGATTTCCGCGCACCATCCCAAGTGGGCGGAAAAGTGGCCGAGCAACTGAAGGTTTTAGACGACGCGTCTACGGTCCAGGGAACGGATCAGCCCACCAACCCGGACGAGCAGGAGCGGGCGGCCGAGGTGGAACAGATCCGCGAACTGCTGCGTTTGGACGAGCTCGACCGCCAGAACACCATGCGGGAAGCCTTGCGCCAGGAAAATCTCGAGGACCGCGTCCAGGGTCACGAGGACCTGGAACTGGCCATGGCCGAGAAAAACGCGGATGTGCACCTGGGCAAGGTTTTAACGGACATGCACGGCAACCGCGTCCGCATGGAGGAGTACGTGCTGCGCCCGGCCGACAACCAGGTGCAGTTCCTCAATTTGAGCCTGCGGGACAACCGCGTGGACTACATCGATTACAACGCCTATTTCAACACCACCGTGCCCGAAAATCCCCATGGCCTGTGGCGCAAGGAATTCGGCCGGGTCCGCCCGGACGTATACCTGACGAGTGAGAGCATTCTCTTCTCCAATTTTCAGGACTCCGTCAACGTGGCCATCGGCTACTTCGAACCGACATGGGTCGCGGAAATGCAGAAGTACTACCTGCCCGCGCGTGAAAGCGCCCTGCAGGTCAACGGCAGCCTGAAACTCGGCTACGAACGCCCCACCCCGGACGTGGATTTCACGGAAAAGCCGGACGCGGTGGGCTTGAAGCCCGGCGCCAGCAGCTTCGCTTTCTCCGACCGCAACGTTCTGGCCTACCAATTGCGCCTGGTTTTCAACGACGACACCTTCCTGCAGCTGGACAAATACTTGATCGACGAAAACGGCAATGTTCTGGTCCTGCGTTGGGATGATTTTAACGACTGGTACTACTGGCTCACCCACCTGGAGGAACTGGTTTTCAATTCCTACAAGGAAACCATCTGGACGGCCACCGAGTTCGAGGGGCGAACCATCGACACGGTGTCGCAATTTCTGCGGTTGGTGGACGCCTTAGCCGACGACGATCGCGGCTGGCGGTAATCCCGCAAGGCCCATCCCCGGAACGGGATGGGCCTTTTTTTACCCGCGAGTGCCGGTTTTTCAAACACGAAAGGAGATCCTTCCATGCGCGGCTTACGCGATTGCGCCCTGGTGCTTATTTTCACCGCCGCCGGTTTGGCGGGCGCGGCGACGGCATCGGCCCGGCTGGAGTTCGTCCCCACCCTCGATTCCAGTTTGGCCTACAGCAGCGCCCGTTTTCAGGCGGATTACGCCCTGCCCAGCGCCACGACCCGAACCAGTCAAACTTCCAGCTCCGGCAACGCCTACCTCTTCGCCAGCGGCAACCTGGGTTTTTCCGAGATCCCCGGCCTGTGGATCACGCCCACTCTGGAAGTCGAGTACGTCGGGGCGGACACGCTGTTAAACATCGAGGACGAGGCCTTTCTCTTCAACCAAAGCCTGAACCTCTATTATCTGCTCGGATTCAATTATCGGCTGAACCGGGTCTGGGGCCTCAAGGCCAAGGGATTCGGCCGCTCGGAGTACGCGGCGGAAACGAAGGACGAGACCTTGGCCAGCGGCTTGTACAACTACCAGGATGCCGGCGGCTGGGCCGAGGCCAGCGCGAATTACCGCCTCGGCTGGCCCATGCGCCTGCGCGCCGGCTATAAAGGCTACGGGCGCCGGTATCCGCACTACACCAGCTTGGTCTCGGAGTACGAGAGCCTGGTGAACACACAAACCGCGCTCAAGGGCGAATACCCGAAAAACATCCTGGTCAATGAATTCTGGCTGCGCCAGGAGATGACCTGCGGGGGCCTGCCCCTCCTGTGCAATCTCGAGGCGCACCTGAAACTCGTGGACTATCCCGAGCAGTATGCCCTGGCCGTGGACGGCACCCAGACCGACCGGCTGCGGCACGACAATTATTTCGACCTGTCCCTGGAACTCCCTTTCCTGATCAATTCCTACCAGCAGCTGGAACTCGATTACGGCTACCGCCTGCACACAACCAACCAAAGCGTGTATGACCAAAGCGACACCCTGCCGAACGGCGAACCGAACCCGGTTTTCCTGGCGGGGTATTACGACTACTACCAGAACTATCTGCGGTTGCTGTACAATGTAAACTTCGCCTTTTCCCTGGCCGGGTTTTCCCCGCGCGCTTCCGTGTCCCTGGCTTTCCAAAACCGCCAGTACACGCTGCGGCCCTCCCGGCAGCAGACCGACGACAGCGGCACGGGCGGGGAGTACCGCTTCGACGCGCCGCACTGGGAAAACCTGGTGGATTTGGGCTTGACCTGGCGGCAACCCCTGTTCGCCCGCTGGTTCAACCTCTTTCTCAGTTTCCACGTTCTTTCGCAGAAATCCAACACCACGGTCGAGGACAACGCCTCCTACAATTTCAATTACAACACCTTCACCGCGGGCACGGCCGTTTCGTTTTAAGGGCCAGAGCCGCGGGACGATGGCGCCGCGGCCGTGAAAGGAACAGCGATGGCAAAGCCCTTCCGTTGGTTGCTGCAATGGCAGATTCTGGCCGCCATGGTGCTGGTGCTGGCGGCCAGTTCCCTGCTGTCCATCGCCATGACGGATAACCTGCTCCTGGCCAGCTTCGACCGCCAGCTCACCGCGCGCCTGTCCTTGGCGGGCAGCTTGGCGGAACGCCAGCTGGCTCTGAACCGGCTGTCCGGTTACGCGGCCGGGGATGAGGCCAGCCGGGTATTCGCCGAGGACCGCCGGCGGTTGTCGGACTTCGCCCGCGCGCAGGGGCTGTCGCGAGTGACCGTGCTGTCCGCGGACGGCCGGGTGCGCGCGGACACCGGCCGGCTCGCTCCCGGTGAATTTTCCGGATTTGAACTCGCGGGCCAGGCCTCCGGACTCCGCCGTCCGACGCTCCTGCACCGGGACGCCCGGGGCCGCTGGCAAAAAGTCCTGTACTGGCCCGCCGGGCACGCCGCCAGCCTGCGCCTGGAAGCCGGGCCGGCCATGTTCCGGGTCCTGGACCGCATCCAGGCCCGGCGCTGGTTCGCCCTGGGACTCGGCTTCCTCATGGCGCTGGCCTTGAGCTGGGGCCTGTCGCGGCTGCTGGGCTGGCGGCTGTCCCGCTTGGCCGCCGCCTTCTCGGCCCTCCGTTCCGGACTGCCGCGGCCGCGGGTCAAGATTCCCGGCCAGGACGAAATCGCCTTTTTGGGCCGGGCCTTCAACGACATGGCGGCCGAACTCGAAACCCGCACGGAACGCGAGCGCCGCGAACACGACCGGCGCGTGGCGGAACTGAAGATCCTGGCGGGCGGCGTGGCCCATGAAATCCGCAACCCGCTGGGCGCTATCGCGGGCTTGTCGGACCTGCTGGCCCGGTCCGAATCCGTCAAGGCTTCGGCTAACGACGCGGACTTGGCGCGGCGCCTGCGGGAGGAGGTCGACCGCTTGGACCGGACCGTGCAAGACGTCATGGCCTATGCCCGCCAACCCCGACTCCAGGTGCAGCCCTATGACGTCCATCAGTTGCTGCAGGAGGCGGCCGCCGCGGATCCGGACTGCGAAGTTCACTGCGAGAACGCCGCTCCGGCAATTTGGGTGGACCGCTCCGGCATGCTCACCGTCCTGCGCAACCTCCTGATCAACGCGCGGGAAGCCGCGGGGCCGGGCGGGGGAGTTTGCCTGGGCTTCCGGGAAGGCCGGAACCGGCGGCTTTTTTACGTGGCGGATACCGGGCCGGGCATTCCCCGTGAGACCCGGCCTTTGGTTTTTCAACCTTTCTTTTCCAACAAGGACCGCGGCTCGGGCCTGGGTCTGGCCATTGCGCGCAACATCGTCGAAGCCCACGGCGGCCGCCTGCGCCTGGGCACCCGGGTTCGGGGCGCACTGCTGGTGGCCGCCCTGAGGCGGAAATCCGGAGGTTCACCATGGGACGCATCCTGATCGTGGACGACGAAGAAAACATCCGGGAGGTCCTGTCCCGCGCCCTGCGGGCCCAGCGGCACGCCGTGGACGCGGCCGCGGACGGCGACCGGGCTTCCGAGTTGATCGCGCAGAACGAATACGACCTGGTGATTACGGATCTGAAGATGCCCGGCCGCTCGGGTCTCGCCCTGCTGGACTTCATCAAGGAAAACACCCACGACACGGCGGTCTTCATCCTGACCGCCTTCGGTTCGGTGGAAAACGCCGTGGAGGCGATGAAACGCGGCGCGGACGACTACCTCACCAAGCCTTTCCGCCTGGAGGAGGTCGAAATCAAGATCGATCGCCTGCTGAAGGAGCGGCGGCTGCTCGAGCAGAACCGCTTCTTGGCGGAGGAAGCCCACGCGCGCTTTGGTTCCCTGCTCGGCCGCTCGGTGCCCATGCAGGAAGTGTTCCGCTTGATCGAGCAGGTGGCGCCGACCGACGCCACGGTGCTCATCACCGGCGAGACCGGTTCGGGCAAGGAACTGGTGGCCCACACTCTGCACCAGCGGAGTCCCCGGGCCGGCGGACCCTTCGTGGTGGCCCACTGCGCCGCGTACAGCGCCAACTTGATCGAGAGCGAACTCTTCGGCCACGAGCGCGGCGCCTTCACCGGCGCCACGGCGCTGCGCCGGGGCCGCCTGGAACTGGCCCAGGGCGGGACCCTGTTCTTGGACGAGCTCGGCGAAATTCCGCTGGACATCCAAGTCAAGCTGCTCCGCTTCCTGGAAAGCAGGACCTTCGAACGGGTGGGAGGCAATGAGCCGATCCATGTGGACCTCCGCATCGTGGCCGCCACCCACCGCGACCTGCGGGCCATGGTCAAGGCCGGGACTTTTCGCGAAGACCTGTACTGGCGCGTCCATGTCTTCCCCCTGGCCCTGCCGCCTCTGCGCGAACGGGCGGACGACGTCCTGCTGCTGGCCAGGCATTTTCTCGAACAGAAAAGCGGCGGCCGTTCCCTCGGCCTAAGCCGCTTCGGGGAACGGCTGCTCACGAGCTACCACTGGCCCGGAAATGTCCGCGAGCTGGAGAACATCATCGAGCGCGCCATCCTGCTTTCCACCGGGGAGACCCTGCGCGTGGATGCGGCCCTGTCCGGCGCGCGCTCGGACCAGCGTTTGGGGGAGAACAACCTCCCGCAAATGCTGGAGCAGGTGGAACGGCGCCTGATCCAGGAAGCCTTGGCGCAATGCAACGGCGTGCAGGCGCAGGCCGCCAAACTCCTGGGCGTGCAACGCAGCACCTTGCAGTACAAGCTGCAGAAATACGGCTTTTTGGAGGCGGAGGGGTGAGCATTTTCATGCGGCTGGACAAGGCGTGCGCGTGCTGGGCCCTGCTCTGGATGTGCTGCTGGCCGGCGACCGCCGGCCCCGCGCTTCCCCCGCAGGCCGACCGGGCCGCGCGCGTGGAGCAGCGGCTGGCGGCCTGGGAAGACCTGGAGCAGAAAATATCCGTCTTGACGGCGGAGGCGGAAAAGCTGGATGAGGTGCTGGGCCCGGACCGCCAGGAACGCAACTGGTGGAATCCTTTTTGGTGGTCCTCGGCGCAACGCCGGCTGCAGCGGGCCAACGAAATCGCCCTGCAGCTCCAGGCCCTGGACCGCGAGCGCCGGGAGCTGGAACAAACGCTTCTGCGGGAGACCACCGAACTGGCCGAAGGGTTCCTCGCCGCGGAGGCCGCGCCGGACGACCGCCGGCGGCGCCTGTGGCAAAGGGCCGATGCCTGGCGCATTCCGCGCCTTCTGGCCGATCCCGACTGGGCCAGCCTCCCCGCGGCCGACCTGCGGCAAATGGACCCTGAACTGCTGCGCCTGCGGCGTCAGGCTCTCGCTGCCGCGCTGGCCGAGCGCCAACAACTGGAAACCTATCTCGCCGCCCGCGTGGCGGGTCTGGCGGCCGGTGAGGACGAAGAAAAGCGCCGGTACGAGGCCTGGCGGACGCAGGCACAAGCCGCGGAAAACCGCACGCGGCAACTCCTGGAGGAAATCCAGCCCGCCGCCCCCGCGGTGCCTCGCTAGCCGGGCGGGCGCGGCTTATTCACGGAAACGGATTGTCATCCGGAAAGGTTTCGGACACGCTGGGCGGGCCTGCCGGCCTGCGGACATCGGGTTACGACTTGCGCCCCGGTTCTTCCTCGCGGGGATCAAAACGCACCAGATTTTCATTCCGCCGCCGGGGCTCCTCTTCCTGTTCCGGCAGGGGCGGGCCGCCCAGGCTGGAGTGTTCAGTGCCCCAACTGATGAACGCGGAGAAAAATCCGAGCAAGGCGGCGTACAAGGTCAACTCGGCGAGAAAGAGACCCGCGATTTCCCCGCTGCCGAGTTGAGTCCAAAAAGTATTGCCGCCGGCCTGCAGGCGAACGCGAAAAAAAGCCCATTCCGCGAACAAGCCGCCGCCGAAACCGGCAAGAACGCCGGCTTGCGCGGCCAGCCGCGGCCGGCCCATGAAGAAGAAGCCCGCCGCCACCGCGCCCGCGAACATGGGAACCGGCGGAAAAACCATTTTCCAATCCGCCATCAACCAGCCCACGCCCGCCTGGGTGGCTGCGATGCCGACGACATACCACCAGTGCATCCCGCGCAAAACGTCACCCCTCTTCGCCCTCCGGCGGCCTTCAGAAGCGGTTCTCCGCGCCGGCCTTCATTATAAACCCCGCAATGTTCCCATTACAAGCCCCGAAGATCCGCGGCCGTACGCCACCAGCGCCCTGGAGGGGAACCACGGGTGCCCCCAGTCGCTTTCGCTCCGCTCTCCATCGGGGAGGTTTCCCCTCCGGCACTCGTCGCAAGCGGAAAGGACTCTTCGGCTCGCGGTCAGCCCTCATGGAGTCAGGGGAATATTCCCCTGACCACCCCCGGCCCCTGATGGGTCCTGAGCCGCTGCGTCCTGCTTTCCTTCCTGACGGTATGGAAATGCTGCTTCAGCAAATCGAAAGTTGAAAAGCGCCCGCAAGCGTTCATGGAAAACTCGATTCTCGATTTTCGATTCTCGCTTGCTCGCTGCGCTGAGCGCGCTCCGTCCCCGAACCCGAAACCTCTTCACTCTGATGAGGCCACGGATCCGAGCCTGAGCCTGCCGAAATTCATCTGCACCTCGCCCAGGACCACCCGGGCGGGCAGGCCCCCCAGCCGCAAGAGGGGGTTGAAATCCTCCAGCCAGGGCTGCAGCAGCCAACCGGGCCAGGGCCAGCCGGCCAGGGTCACCCGCCTGATATGAAAGCCGAGGTTTTCGGAATGCAGTACCGGCTCGTCCGGAACCACCCGCAGCGCCAGGATGGCTTCGGCCCGGGGAAATCCGGAATAGGCGGCGCGGACCTCGCCGCGCTCAAAGGCCACCCTCACCTTCCCCAGGTCGCCCCCTTCCCGTTCCAAGGCCTGGTTCAATTGTGTGGCCTCGAGCTCGAAATCCCTCACCACCAGCATGGCCGCCTGATAGGGCAGAAGCACTCCGCTCCGCATCCGCTCCAGATCCAAAACCACGTCGTGAATTTCCACGGCCAGGCGCGCGACCGGCACGCCCGGGGAGCGGTGCTTGAAATCTCCCAGCCGGGCGCCTTGCGCCGTGACCCGGAGGAGCCGGAAATGTCCCCGCCGGGTCTCCTCAGGTGAGAAAGGTTCGATCTGCAGGGAGAGGGCTTGAGCGTCGCGCACATAGCCGGCCAAAAGGTCTCGGAGTTGCGCCTCCACCTGGGACAGGATCTGCGCCGGAGGCGTCGGAACAGCCGGGTCGTTCCGGGCAAACAGAATGGCCTCGGAACCATCCGGCAAGGGATAGCGCGCGAGCTCCTGAAAACGGCGTTCCGGCATCGCGGGATTTTGGAGCAACTCGGCGGTGATCGCCTTTCGGTCCGCCACGGCAAAAGGCAGGCCGAGGCCGCCGGTCTTGGTGACCACGAAATCGGTGAACGCGGGCCAATCCGTGGTTCCGGCCAGCAGCACGCGCCGGCCGTCCGTCCGGGTTTGGGCCACCGCGAAATTTTGCCGGTTGAAAGCGGATTCGTCCGGAACGACGCGCAGCACGGGCGTCCGGTTCCAGGACGCGGCTTGTCCCTGGACCCTTTGCAGGATTTGCTCCTGGGGCCAAGGCGCCGGATCGGGTCCCTGGGCGGGAACCAGGGGGGTGCTCACAAGCCGCGTCTGCAGCCAGGTATGCACGGGTCCCGCATACCGGCCGGCGTGGACATAGGCCATCTGGAGACCCGCCAGCAGGATCACGCCCGCGACCAGGCCCCGGCGGAGCCGTCCCGAAAGCGGGGCCAGCCAACTGACGGCGGACAGGCAGAACCAAGGCAAGAGAGGGAGAGTGTAGCGCATGTCCTTGTTGCGGATGAGGGTCAGGCACAAATACGGCAGTCCCACCCACAGCAGCCACAATCCCCGGTGCTTCCCCGCGGCCAGGAAAAAGATCAGCCCCGTCAGGGCCAGCAGCCCGAGGGGCCAGGACATCTGCGGCATCAGCGCTCCCAGATAGTAAAACCAGCTCGCGGGCGCCAGCAGCGGAGGATCGTTTTCCAACACGCCGCGCGCGTAGAGGTAACCCGAGGCATGGTGCAGGAACCGCAGGGCATGCACCCCGTACCACGGCAGGGCCAGCAGCGCGGCGGTGAGGAATGACAACGCGAGATTGCGCCAGCGGCGGCCGGCTTGCAGGGGTTGGCTCCGCGCGGCCAGCAGCGTCGAGACCAGCGGCGGCAGAGCCAGGAAAAACAACGCGCTCCATTTGGTCAGCAGGGCCAATCCGAAGGCCAGCCCGTAGCCGAAGGACCAGCCCGTCCGCGAGAATCCTTCGGAGCGGACGAAGCAGGTGGCAGCCAGGGTCACGAAAAACGTCAACGGCAGGTCCAGCATGAACAACTTGGACTGGATCACGACCGCGGCGGAAGCGGCGAAGAGCCAGGCTCCCAGGATTCCCACGTCGGGGTCGAAAAGCTCGCGCCCGAGCAGCAGCACGAGCATAGCGATGGCCAGCACGTAGGCGATATTGAGCACCGACGCGACCTTGGGGGAAGGCCCGGTGACCAGGAACACCGTCCCGGCCAGCAGTTCCTGGAAGGGGGGATAAAAATCGGAGTGATACAAAACCTGCCGGCAGGCCGTGGGACCCGGGGAACGCAAAATCTCATAGTACCCCACGGC
>CAZQGO010000016.1:0-8577 GCA_964593065.1 uncultured bacterium
AGAAAGCCGAACCCGTCGGGCAGGACTTCCAGCACGCCCTCGGCGGTAATGAGGCCGTTTTTCTGGGACTGGGCCTCGATGATCTTGAAGATCAGCTCCTGGGTTTTCATGCCCGAAACCCCGGTCAACTTCAGATCCTTGGCCAGGTGATTCAGCTCGGAAATGCTTTTATGCTTCAGTTCTACGATGTTCATGGGACTTCCTTTCTCGGGTTCGTGACCTTACCGGGCGTTCACAGCCGCGTGAGGGGAACTGGGCATGGGCGGGCACCAGGCGGACGGTCTCATGGCCGGCTGCTTCCAGGCCAGACGCCATTTTGGGAAAGAGTCTGAACTGACACAAGGCTTACTCACGAATAAGCATATCCGAACTCAGGCAGATTGGAATCAAATATTGAACGGAGTTTCGATTTGAGCACGCAGAACGTTGGCCAATACTTCGGCAGGCAGGTATAAGTATATGCAAGCCCTGCCCGCCTGTCAAATATTTTTTTCCGTTCAGCGGGAATATCCCATGATCAGGTCCCGGCCGTTGCGCTTGGCCTCGTACAGGGAGGAGTCCGCGGCCGTGATCAAGGCCTCCCGGGTCAAGGCGTCCTCGGGGTAGGTGGTGACGCCGCCCGAGATGGTGATGGTCATGCGCGTCCCGCCCAGGTCGATGGGGGTCGCCTTGAGAAGGGTGTTGATCCGCTCCGCGATTTGCAGCGCGCGCGCCTTGGCGGCGTTCGGCAGCAGCACGGCGAACTCCTCGCCGCCGTACCGGGCCACCAAGGCCGTGGGACCCGACGCCTCCCGGATGCGGGCGGCAGCCTCGGCCAGCACCGCGTCCCCCGTGGGATGACCGTGCGTGTCGTTCACCCGCTTGAAGTTGTCCAGGTCCAGCAGGATCAAGGACAGGAAGTGACGGTAGCGCTCGGCGCGGTGCAGCTCTTCGCTGAACCGTTCCTGGAAGTGGCGGTGCACGTACAGTCCGGTCAGATTGTCCGTGATCGAAAGCGCCTGAACCTTGCGGTACAGCAGGGCCTTGCGCAGGGCAAACACGATCTGCTTGCCCAGCACGCCGGCCTGGTTGTATTCCACGGGCAGGAAGGCGTTGGCCTGTTCGGAGGCCAAGACCAGGATCCCGATCAGGGCGTCCCGCATCACCAGCGGGATGAGCAGGAGGGACCGCAGGCCGGAATCCTGCCCGAGGGGGGCCCAGCGCGGATCCCGGGCCAGGTCCCGAACCCGCACCGGACTTAGCGTGGCGCCCAGCCATTCGCGCAGCTTTTGCGGGTCGAAGGCTTCGGGCAGGCCTTCGTCCGGCACTTCGTGCCCGGGGGAGCCCAGGCGCTTGAAATCCCCTTTTTCATTCTCCGGCAGGTAGATGCCCAGGCGGGCTTCGGTTTCGACCTGGGGCCCGAAGTGCCGGGGCAGGCTTTTGGCCGTCAGGGTCCGGGCTTCATCGACTAAGGGCACCAGTTCCAAATAGCCCATGAGCTTCTTGGCCGTGGCGTACAGTTGCGCGAGGTTTTTCAGGCGCAGCTCGTATTCCGCCGTTTCGGCGCGGATCAAGCGTACCTTGCGTTCCACCTTGTGCAGCTTGGCTTCCAGGGGGGCCCGTTCCTCCTCCCAGGAGGCGAATTGGTCCGCATCGTCCCGCAAAATGAATGCGGCCAGGGCCAGGGTCAATCCGAAAATCAGCAAATGAATCAGCGCCGCTTCCCGGGAAAGGTAGCCCGCGGCCTGGGCGACGATGGTGAGGATCACCGCGGCCACCATGAAAACCACGACCCCGCGCAGATCCTCCCAATATCCCGCCAGGCAGATGAGGGGCACCAGCAGCATGGAAAAATAACTCTCGGGGCCCCAATCCTGCCCCAGGTACACGAGGCAGGCGGTAAAGAGAAAGCCCAAGGAGAGCAGGCCCCAGTGCCGCGCCACCCGGCTCATGCGCCGCCTCCCGCCAGCCTGACGCGGTTGCGCCCTTCACGCTTGGCGGCGTACAGCGCCTCGTCCGAGGCCTTGATCAGCTCCTCGGCCGAAATTCCGTGGTCCGGGCAGCCGGCGACGCCCAGGCTCACGGTAAAGCGGAGGGTCTCGGCCAGCACGCCGAAGGCCCGCTGGGCCACGCGGCTGCGGATACGCTCGGCCATGATCATGCCGGAGACGCTCGGCGTGGAGGGCAGCAACAGCACGAACTCTTCCCCGCCGTAGCGGCACAGGATGTCGGTCACGCGCGCCTCCTCGCGCAGCACCTGCGCCAGCTGGGTCAGGACCTGGTCGCCGGCCAAGTGGCCCAGGTGGTCGTTGATGCGCTTAAAGTGGTCCAGGTCCAGGAGCAGCAGGGAAAACGGCGCCCGGTACTCCTGGAAGCGCTTGCATTCCTCCTCCAGCCGCTGGTTGAAAAAGCGCCGCAGGTACAGGTGGGTCAGGCCGTCGGTCAGGGCCAGTTCCTGGGTCCGCTGGTACAAAACCGCGTTTTCCTGCGCCGCTCCCGCCAGGTCGGCCAAGATGGTGAACAGGCGCAGGTCGTCGGTGCTGAACACGCCCGGGTAGGCGCTCTCCGCCCGCAGAATGCCCGTGACGTGCCCCTCGCTCAAGAGCGGCGCGATCATGAGGGAACTGATCGGGTTTTCCGAGGCCTCGCTGCGGAAGCGGAAATCCTTGTGGATGTCGCTGACCAAGAGCGTGCTGCGGTGCTGGCTGGTCCAGATGCCGAACTGGTCGTCCAGCACACGCTCCGCCTCCACCCCTTCCGGCAGGGACTTGACCAGCGGCTGGCCGCCGCCGGGGTCGACGAAAGCCAGCATGTACCGGCCCCGCTCCGGGCCGACGATGTCACGCGCTTCCTTCACCACCGCCTCCGCAAGCTTGGACAATTCCATCTGGGAACCGAAGATTCTGGAGACGCGGTTTAACAGGAAATATTTGTGAATTTTCTTCTGGTTGGATATCTTGGCCATGAGGTCGGTCTTATACCGTTCCCGGGAGGCAATGAGGCGCTCCTCGAGCACGGACATGCGGCCGAAGTGAGCCAGTTTCCCCTGACTCTGGCGCACGCGGAACAGCCAGACCACGCCCCACGTCAATCCCAGGACCGCGATCTGCAGCCACACGCCCAGGCGGGCGGGAATTTCCTCCTCGCGCAGGCCGGCGTAAAAAAAGACCAGGGCCGTCAGCGCCACCTGGAACGCTTCCGCGATCCGCCCCAAAAAGGCTGCGGCCGCCAAGACGGGCATGATTCCCAGCAGCAGCCAGCCGTCCTCGCCGCTCACGGTTTGCAGCCACAGCAGCACGAAGGGCACCGCTGCCAGGGGCACGCCGATCGCCGTACGCCAGACGGGACGGTCACGCAATGCCTTCCAGCCCACGTTTCACCCCCTCCGGGCCTTGGCCAGCAACTTTGGCCACAAGGTTTCCGCCGCCCGTTTGACCTCCGCGTCCGAACCCAGGTTCACCAAAACGAAATCCGCGAGCTTGGCGAAGACTTCGTCCTTCCACTGCATCCGCACCCGCCCGCTGGCCTCCTCCAAGGAGAGCCGATGGCTGTCGGCGATGCGCTGGGCCCGCAAGCCGCCCGGGGCGCGCACCCAGAGCACGACATCGCCCAGGCCTTTGAACGCGCGCTCCGGATAGACGGCCATGTCCAGCACCAAGGGCCGGGAGGTCAGCCTCCGGTGGGTCTTGATTTTCGCGTTCAGGAGTCTTCGCAGCCTGGGATGCATGATGCGGTTCAAGGCCTGCAGGGCCGTCGGGCTGGTGAACACGGTGGCCCCGAGCCGTTTGCGCTGAATCGCGCCACGGGCGTCGATGACCCAGGGCAGTTCGGGCAGGGGTTTGCCCCCGGCATCCACGAAATGTCCGGGGGTCAGCGGCGCGGCCGGATCCCACCCCTTTCTCAAGCGGGCGCCGCAAAATTCCTTGAGCACTTCGCGCCAGGCCGGTTCGTTGGGCTTCAGCAACCGGCGGGCGAGGCGATCCACGTCCACGACGCGGGCGCGGCAACGCTGCCGGAAGACCCGGGCCACCGTGCTCTTGCCTGCTCCCAATCCTCCCGTGACGATGATGACCGGCGCGAGTTTGGTTTTGCCCACGGCGTTTCCTGTCCGCGGCGCCGGCCCCGCGTACCCGTCCGGAGGCGGCGTCCGCCTGGATCGCAGGGATCGGCTTCCCGCATGATCGTCGGGAACGGCCCGTCGCCTGCCCTGTCTGTACGGTATTATACCCTCAACCCCCCGCGGGTAGAGAGAATATTCCGTTCTCCCGCCGCGGCGAGGTTACCCGTGCGCTTCCATCCAGTTGCGGCCCCAGGCCGCGTCCACCACGAGCTCCACCCGGAGGGCAAGCACCCCGCTCATGGTCCGGACGGCCAGCTCTTTCACCTCCGGCATTTCCCGGGCGGGCCCCTCGCAGACGAGTTCGTCGTGCACCTGCAGGATCATGCGCGTTTCCAGGCCCCGGGATTGCAATTCCCGGTCCAGCCGGATCATGGCCAGCTTGATGAGATCGGCCGCCGAACCCTGCAGGGGAGCGTTGATCGCCATGCGTTCGGCGGCTTCGCGGATGTTCCGGTTGGCGGAGCGGATGTCCGGGATTCCCCGCCGGCGTCCCAGCAGGGTCGTTACGAATCCCGACTGCCGGGCTTGTTCGAGGGTGCCGTCCAGATAACCGCGCACCCGGGGGTAACGGGTAAAGAAGCGTTCGATGAATTCCCGCCCGCGCGCGGGGGAGATTTTCAACTGGCGCGCCAGGCCGAAGGGACTCACTCCGTAGGCGATGCCGAAATTGCAGGTCTTGGCCTGCCGGCGCATTTCCGCGGTCACGGCCTCCGGCGGCACCTGGAAGATCTCCGCGGCCGTGGCGCGGTGGATATCCTGACCCGCGGCAAAATCGGCCAGCATGTGCTCATCGCCCGACAAATGGGCCAGCAGGCGCAGCTCGATCTGCGAATAATCCGCGGACAGCAGGGCGTGTCCGGGCCGGCCCGGCACGAAGGCGCGCCGCAGTTCCCGCCCCAGTTCGGTGCGGATGGGAATGTTCTGCAAGTTGGGATCCGAGGAAGAGAGGCGGCCGGTGGCGGCGCCCACCTGGTGAAACGTGGTGTGCAGGCGCTGGTCGCGGGGATCGACCAGCGACGGCAAGACATCCAGGTACGTGGACTTGAGTTTCTGCAGCTGCCGGTATTCCAGGATGAGCGCCGGCAGGGGATGGTCCGCGGCCAGGGCCTCCAGGACCTCCACGCTGGTGGAACGCCCGGTTTTGGTCTTGCGGCCCGGCGCGAGCCGCAGGCGCTCGAAGAGCACCTCCGCCAGTTGCTGCGTGGACCGGACATTGAAGTCCACGCCCGCCTGGCGGCGGATCTCCTCCTCCAGGTTCCGCAGCTTCAGGCCCAGCCGGATGCCCATGTCGTTCAAGGCCTCGCGATCGATGGCCACGCCGCGGGCCTCCATCTCCGCCAGGACCGGCAGCAGCGGCATCTCGATCTCCCGGTACACCTTCTCCACCCCGGTGGTCTGCAGGCGCGTCAGCAGGGGCGGGACCAGCATGAGATCCGCACAGGCCAGCAGCCCGGGTTGGTCCGGCGGCGGCGGCGCACCGAGCACGCGCGCCACGAAATCATCCGGACGGTCGTCCGGCAGGTCCAACAAATGGGCCACGAGGTGCAAATCCTCCAGCGGCCCCCGCAGGTCCTGACCCGAGCGCAGAAGCGCCGTCCGCAGGGATTTGAGATCGTAGCCGACTTTCGTGACGCGGCCGTCGCCCAGAAGCTCCCGCCAGTCTCCGGCTCCGGCGGGTGAGTCCGGCAGGTCGTTTTCGGGACGGGACAGCCAGGCCGCCTCCCGGGTTGCGGCGGCGAAGGACATCCCCGCCGGCAGCAGTTCCACCGCCAGTGTGCCGGTCTCGCGCGCCCGGGACAGGACAGGGGCCAGCGGCGCCTCCGCCGAGAGACCGGCCGCCCACCCCCCGGCCGCGGGGGCCGCCTCCGCGGCCTCCGGGGGCAGCAGGCTTTTAAAGCCCATCTCCGCCAGCAAGCGGTAAGCCGCCGCGGGCCGGGCGGCGGGCAGCCGGCACTGTTCCCACTCCAGTTTCAGGGGAACGTCGCGGGAAATGATGACCAGCCGCCGGGACAGCTCGGCTTCGGCCTTCTGCGCAACCAGGCGTTCTCTGAGCTTGTCCTGGGGAATTTGCGCTAAGGAGGCATACACCCGCTCCAGGCTTCCGAAATTCCGGATTAATTCCATCGCCGTCTTGGGCCCGACGCCCCGCACGCCGGGAACATTGTCCGAGGCGTCTCCCATCAGCGCCAGGACCTCCACGACCTGTTCCGGCGCCACGCCGAAGACGCGCCGGACGCCCTCCGCATCCAGATTTTCCACCTCGCCTTGCCCTCCCCGGACCGGGCGCAACACCGTGACCCCGGGTTCCACCAGCTGGAAAGCGTCTTTGTCGGTCGTGAAGATCAGGGACTCGAGCCGGTCCCGGTGGGCTCGCGCCGCCAGGGTGCCGATGATGTCGTCGGCCTCCCAGCCGGATTTTTCGGCCAGGAAAAAGCCCATGGCTCGGACCATCTCCTTGACCAGCGGGAACTGGAGGCCGAGGTCCTCGGGCATTTCCTCGCGTTGGGCCTTGTAGGCGGTGAAGAGGCGGTGCCGGAAGGTGGGCTCGGGCGTGTCGAAAGCCACCACCCCGTACTCGGGTTGCAAGCGGTCGAGGAGGTTTAAGAGAATCTGGGCGAAACCGTACACGGCATTGACCGGCCGGCCCCGGGGATCGGTCAGGGGCCGGATGGCGTAAAAAGCGCGGTAAAGGTGCGCCGGCCCGTCGACGAGCAGCAGGCGTCCGGGCGCGGGTTTTCCCGCTTTCCCGTTTGGGGCCGCTGCCTTCCGCCCGGCTTTCATGCGCTCTTCCGGACCAAGCTGGCCACGCTTTCCACGTGGTAGGTATGGGGAAACATATCCACCGGCTGTACGGACTGGACTTGATAGGGACCGGAGCATAAAACGGCCAGGTCCCTCGCCAAGGTCACGGGATTGCAGGAAACATAGACGATGCGGCCGGGGGCCAGCTTGCGCAACAGGGGCAGCAGCCCCGGCGCGCAGCCCTTGCGCGGCGGATCAATGACCACCACGTCGGGTTTGAAGCCGGCGGCCAGCAGCTGCCGGACTCCGTCGCAAACGTCGGCCAGGAGAAATTCGACATTGGCGGCGTGGTTCAAATGCAGATTCGTGCGCGCATCGTCCACGGCGCTGTGCGCCGATTCCACGCCGATGGCCCGGCGCGCCAAGCGAGCCAGTTCCAGGGTCAGCCACCCCACGCCGCAGTACAGGTCCAGCACGGTATCCCGCGAGCCCGCCTGGGCGGCCGCGAGCACGGTCTCGGCCAAAACCGGCAGCTGCAGGGGATTGATCTGAAAAAAGGAAGGGGCGGATACGCGGAAGCGCAATCCCCGCACGGTCTCGTACAGGCAACCGCGGCCGTGCAGAAGACGGAAGTTCCGCCCCAAAACCACGTTGGTCTGCTGCGGGTTGACGTTCTGCACCACGCCGACCACTTCCGGCACCCGACGGCTCAAGGCCGCGGCGAACTCCGCCAAGCGGGGGACGTCCTCCACGGCCGTGACCAGGATCGCCACGGCCTCGCCCGCCTGATGCCCGATGCGGATGACCAAGTGCCGCAAATCCCCCGCATGCCGCGCTTCGTCATACCCGCGGTACCCGAATTCCCCGGCCAGCTCGCGCACGGCCCGAAACACCCGGTTCCCCGCCGCCGGCTGGGCCGGGCAATCTTCGAACGGCACGATCCGGTGGCTCTGCTTGGCGTAAAATCCGGCCAGGAGGCGGCCCGCCGCGGCCTGGAAGGGAATTTGAATTTTGTGCCGGTACCCGGTCTGCGCCAGGGACTTCATGGCCGGCAAGACCGGCGCGGATTTGAACCGTCCTACGTGCAGCAAGGCGTTTTCCACCAGCAGGCGTTTGGCCTCCAGCTGGGCGGGATAGGTCATGTGCTGCCAGGAACAGCCGCCGCAGGCGCCGGCCACCGGGCAGAAGGGCGTGCGGCGTTCGGGCGAAGCGCGTATGAGCTCGAGCACTTCGGCCCGGACGAATTGCTTCTTCACCTGCACCACCCGGGCGCGCACCTCGTCCCCGGGCGCGGTTTCCGGAATGAAAAAGACCAGGCCCTGGTGTTTGGCGATCCCCTCGCCGCCGTAGGCCAAGGCATAAACGGCGAGGGTGAATTCCTGACCCACGGCCACGTCGAGAACGGCGCGCGTATGTGTCAAAAATCGCATCTCCTTCCTTGGAATGACGGCTGAGGGGACGCTTCCGGACCCGGCCGGAAGCCGGCGATTCGCGTCCGGGCTAGCCCAAGCGCGCGCGCAGCAGCTCATTCACCCGCTTGGGATTGGCCCGGCCGGCCGAGGCCTTCATGACCTGCCCGACCAGGAAACCCAGGGCCTGCGTCTTGCCGCCGCGGAATTCGGCCACGGGACCGGGGTGCGCGGCCAGGACCTCGTCCACGAGTTTTTCTAAGCTGGCTGCGTCCGAGATTTGCGTCAGGCCCTGTTCTTGCACGATTTGCTCCGGATCTTTGCCGG
>CAZQGO010000016.1:8677-15483 GCA_964593065.1 uncultured bacterium
AGTCGCTCCCGCCGCGCCCGGGGCAGTTCGGGCAGGGCCGACCGGATCTCCGCGACCCGGTCCGCGCCGACTTCCAGCAACGGCAGGTCCGGCTCGGGAAAGTAGCGGTAATCGTGCGCCTCTTCCTTGCCGCGCATGGCCTGGGTGGCGCCCCGGTCCGCGTCCCACAGCCGCGTTTCCTGCACCAGGGAGCCGCCCTGGCCCAGGACGCGGACCTGGCGCCGGGCCTCGTACTCCAGGGCCGCGCGGACGTGCTTGAAGGAGTTCATGTTTTTGATTTCGACCTTGGTGCCCAGGGCCGCCTGCCCCGCCGGCCGCACGGAAATGTTCGCGTCGCAGCGCAGGCTGCCTTCCTCCATGTTGCAATCGGAGACTTCCGCATAGCGCAGGATTTCCTTGAGCGCCAGCAGGTAGGCATAGGCCTCGTCCGCGGAGCGCAGATCGGGCTCGCTGACGATTTCGATGAGCGGCACCCCCGCGCGGTTGTAATCCACCCGCGAGCCCGCGGCCGCGCCGATTTGCCCGTCCCGGCTGGAGTGCAGCAGCTTGCCGGCGTCCTCCTCCAGATGCACGCGCGTGATGCCGATGCGCTTCGCGCCCTCCGGCGTGTCGATCCAAACGGCGCCGCCGCGGGCTACGGGCAAATCGTACTGGGAAATCTGATAGGCCTTGGGAAGGTCCGGATAAAAATAATTTTTCCGGTCGAACTTGGTGTGTTCGGCCGGGGCGCCGTCCAGCGCCAGGGCCGCCCTCAGGCCCAGTTCCAGGGCCCGCGCGTTGAGCACAGGCAGGCTGCCGGGCAACCCGAGGCAGACCGGACACACCTGGGTGTTGGCCGGGGCGCCGAAGCGGGTGGAACAGCCGCAGAAGATTTTGGACTGGGTGGCCAGCTCGGCGTGCACTTCCAGGCCGATGACGATTTCAAAGGATGGCTGCATAGTTTCGCTCGGGTCGAGGCCGAAACGCGGGCGCAAGCGCCCCTCCCGGCGGCCTTCGCACCGGAAGGTCCGGCGCAGAGGCGCGGCCGGCGCGTTATTCCTTTTTCTCGCTCGCCCTGACTTTCTGCTCCCACTGGTCCCCGTCCAGGCGGTGCAGGGGGCTCTCCACGAAAGTCTTCTCGTCCCAGCCCTGGGTGTCGATGTCCTCGGAGTTGCACACCGGGCAGGCCAAGCGGATGTCTAAGTCGCCGGTGTCGGGCTGGTTGTACCGGTTCAGCTTTCCCTGGTCGTCGAACTCCCAGATTTCCACCGGCTCGTAATACGTGACCAGAGCCTGAAATTTTTTCTGGTTGCCGCAATGGTTGCAGATCATGTAGACATTCCTCCTCTTAAGATAAGGACGGACGACTCTGATGCCAGGTCGTGACGCCTTGGTAGGCTTGGGCCGTCCGCAACAGCGTTGGTTCCTCGAAAGCCCGCCCGATCAGCTGCAGGCCGATCGGCAGCCCGGCGGCCGAGAAACCGCAGGGCAGCGACAGGCCGGGCAGGCCGGCCAGGTTCACCGAGATGGTGTAGATGTCGGACAAATACATGGTCAACGGGTCATCCAGTTTTTCTCCCAGCCGGAAAGCCGGCGTGGGCGAGGTCGGCGTCACCAGGACGTCGCAGTCCGCCAGGGCGGCCGTGAAGTCCTGCTGGATGAGAGTCCGCACCTGCAGGGCTTTTTGGTAATACGCCTCGTAATAGCCCGCCGAGAGGGCGTAGGTGCCCAGCATGATGCGGCGCTTGACTTCCGCGCCGAAGCCGGCGGCGCGGGTGGTGCGGTACATCTCCGTCAGGTTGTCGGCCGGAACGCGCAGGCCGTACTGCACGCCGTCGTACCGCGCCAGGTTGGACGAAGCCTCGGCGGTTGCGATCAGATAATAGGCGGCCAGACAATATTCGGTGTGCGGCAGCGACACGTCCCGCACCCGCGCTCCCTGCGAGCGCAGCACGTCCACCGCCCCGGCCACGGCCCGCCGGACTTCCGGGTCCAGCCCCTCGCCGAAATATTCCCGGGGCAGGCCCAGGGTGAGATCCGCCACGCCTCCGGCCAGCCCGCGGGTATAATCGGGAACCTCCACCGGCGCGCTGGTGGCGTCGCGCGCATCGCGGCCGGCGATGACCGCCAGCACCCGCGCGGCATCTTCGGCGGTATGCGCCAAAGGTCCGATCTGGTCCAGCGAACTGGCGTAGGCCACCAAACCGTAGCGCGAAACCCGGCCATAGGTCGGTTTCAATCCCACCACGCCGCACAAGGCTGCCGGCTGGCGGATGGAGCCTCCGGTGTCCGAGCCCAAGGCGACGGGCGCCAAGCCGGCAGCCACGGCCGCCGCAGACCCGCCGGAGGAACCGCCCACCACGCAGGCCGGGTTCCAGGGATTGCAGGTCGGATGAAAGGCGGAGTTCTCGCAGGAGGACCCCATCGCGAATTCATCCAGATTGGTCTTGCCCACCACGACCGCCCCGGCTTGCCGGAGTTTTTCCACCACGGCGGCGTTGTAGGGGGGGCGCCAGCCTTCCAGGCTGCGCGAGGCGCAGGTCGTGGGAAATCCGAGCGTGCACAAATTGTCCTTGAGCGCCACCGGCACTCCCGCCAGGGGGCCCGGCGGCTCGTGCGCCGCCAGCTTGCGGTCCACCTCCGCGGCGGCGGCCAGGGCGCCCTCGGCGTCCACGGCCAGAAAGATCCGCAGCTTCGCGTCCAGGGCCTCCACCCGGGCCAGGGCGGCCCGGCAGACTTCCTGCGCGCTCTCCTCGCGGGCGGCAACCCGCCGTTGAATCTCACTGGCCGTCAGCGTTTCCAGGTTCATAGCGGCTGCGATGCGGCGCTCCTAGTCGATGATCCGGGGAACGTGGAAACAATCGTCCTTCACGTCCGGGGCCGCGGCCAGCGCGGCGTCGCGCTCGAGGCCGGGGACGACCCGGTCCTCGCGCCATACGTTGTGCAGGGGCAGGACGTGGGAGGTCTGGGAAACGCCCGCGGTGCTCACCTGGTTCAGCTTGTGCACGTATTCCAGGATCTTTTCCAGCTGGGGGACGAAGTGATCCACTTCCGCGTCGCTGAGCCGCAGGTTCGCCAGCTGGGCAATCCTGCGCACGGTCTCGGGCGTGATCATGTTTTGCCTCCCAAAATCAAAGTGCGCGCCTACTATAGCATAGTCACTATTTCCTGGCAAGCGCTTGTGCCGGAGCGCGGGTTCGCGCTCAAAGGTCGAAGTACATTTCGACCTGCCAGCGCCCGGGTTCGCGTTGAACCCGCAGGCCGTGATAGGTGGGGCTCTTGATTTCATGCCGGACGTGCGTGGCCCGGATGCGGCCGAAGATGCCCTTGACGTGCAGCTCGCCGGGTTGTGAGAAGTCCAGCTGGAGATAATCCGCGACGAAGTTCCGGGTTTCCAAAAAATACAGCAACTCCTTGATAAACCCGACCAGCAATTCCTCGTCGCCGGCGCCGCGGACCGTGTAGGTCAGCTCCGTCTCGCCCTCGATGAGCGTCTGGTCCAGGGCGAGGGTATAGAATCCGCCGGACAGGTTGATGAACATTTCCTCCCGCGTGCGTCCCCAGGCGCGCACGCCCGCGTCGGCGGTATGTTCCAGCAAGGTAAAACCCTGGCTGGGGTTTTCCCGTTCGTCCATGCCGTCCTTCTTCCTGAAAGACGCCGGCGCGCGCGTCCTATCCCTTGATGACGCCCAGGGGCACGAGACGGGCCACCTTGGCGGACAGTCCGGCCCGGTGGACCGTGGCCACGACCTCGTCGATGTCCTTGTAGGCTTCCGGAGCCTCCTCGGCCAGGGTCCGCAACTCCCGGGCCTGGACCGCGACGCCCTGCTCGTTCAGTTCGCGGGTCAAGGAGCGGCCGTGCATCCGGCGGATGGCCGCCTGCCGCGACAGGACGCGGCCCGCCCCATGCGCGGTCGACCCGAACGTCTCCCGCAGGGCCCGCTCGCCGCCCACGCATACGTAGGAGGCCGTGCCCATGCTGCCCGGAATCAGCACGGGCTGGCCCGTGGCGCGATAAACTTCTCCCAGCGCCGGATGTCCGGCGGGAAAGGCGCGGGTCGCTCCCTTGCGGTGCACGCACAGCCGGCGCATCCCGCCCCGCAGGCTGTGGTCCTCGAGCTTGGCGATGTTGTGCGCGACATCGTAGAGCAGGCGCAGGCCCAGGCGCTCGGCCGAAGCGCCGAAGACCTTTTCGAACGTCTCCCGCACCCAGTGCATAATCACCTGGCGGTTGGCCCAGGCATAGTTGGCCGCGGCTGCCATGGCCGCCAGATAAGCCCGTCCCTCCGGGGACCGGACCGGCGCGCACGCCAGCTGCGGATCCGGCAGGTCGATGCGGTAGTGCGCGGCCGCGCGCCGGAAGACGGCCAGAAAATCGTCGCAGACCTGGTACCCGAGCCCGCGGGAACCGCAGTGGATCATCACGGTCACCCGGTCCCGGGCCAGACCGAAAGCCTCGGCGAGCCCGGGCTCGTAGATTTCTTCCACGGCCTGGATTTCCAAAAAATGGTTGCCCGAGCCCAGGGTCCCCTGCTGGGCCAAACCGCGCTCGTGGGCCCGGGCGCTGACCGCCGCCGCGTCGGCCGAATCCAGGCAGCCGCGGTCCTCGGTCCGGTCCAGGTCCTCCGCCCAGCCGAAGCCCCGCTTCACGGCCCAGGCGGCACCCTGGTTCAGGACGCGGTCCAGCTCGTGCGCGGTCAGCTTGACCTTGCCTTCGCTGCCCACCCCGGCGGGCACGTTGCGGTACAGGGCCGGGACCAGCTGCGCGATCCTGCCCTGGACCTCCGAACGCTCCAGGTTGGAACGCAGCAGCCGCACGCCGCAATTGATGTCGTAGCCGACGCCCCCGGGCGACACGATGCCGGTTTCCTCGTCGAAAGCCGCCACGCCCCCGATGGGGAACCCGTATCCCCAGTGGATGTCCGGCATGGCCAGCGAGGCCCCCACGATTCCGGGCAGCTGGGCGACGTTGACGACCTGCTGGAGGGCCTGATCGTGCGCCAGCGAGGCGCGCAGCCGTTCCGAAGCGTAAACGATCCCGTCCACCCGCATGCGGGGGTCAAAATCCTTGGGGATCCGCCAACGCTCGCCGCCGAACTCTTCCAGAGGGCCGGTCCAGGATTTTCCGGGTTCGGGCATGGTTCCTCCCTGCAGCCTGACAGTAGTATACGCGCCCCGCGTTCCGACATCAATCGCAATGCCGGGACCATCCGCGTCCCCGGGTCTTCCGGAAGCGGGCCGCGATGTTTTTTCCCCCGCCCGGAGCAGGGTTCGGTGCTATACTCGAATCGGTACCGGTGACGATGAACCAGACACCCTTCCTTCCCCTTGCCCGCATCCGGATTCCGCTCTGCTTCCTGCTGGTCGTAGGTGCGTTCTTCGGGCCCGCGGAAACGGCCCGGGCCTTCAGCAACGACCAGGCTGCCGACGTGGTCATCGGGCAGGCGAACATGACCAGCGGTGACATCAACCAGGGCGGCTCCCCGGCCGCCAACACCCTGGACTACCCCAGCGCTCCCATCGTGGTGGGCGGCAAGCTCATCGTGGCGGACACGGACAACAACCGCGTGCTGATCTACAACAGCATCCCCGTCTCCGACAATGCCGGCGCGAACACGGTCCTGGGCCAGCCGGACATGGCCAGCAGCACGGCCAACAACGGCGGCGTGAACGCCAACACCCTGTACCATCCCCGCGGCTGCACCTCCGACGGCACCAAACTGATCATCCCCGACACGGACAATCACCGGGTGCTGATCTTCAATGCCGTGCCGACGTCCAATTTCGCCGGCGCCGACGTGGTCGTCGGCCAGCCGGATTTCACCAGCAACCGGCACAACCAGAAAGTCAGCCCCACCGCCCCGCCGGGGGCCAACACCCTGTACACGCCGCAGGCGGCGCAGGTGGACAACGGCAAACTCTTCATCGCGGACTGGTACAATTGCCGCATCCTCATTTTCAACAGCATCCCCACCGTCAACGACGCCAACGCCGACGTGGTCGTCGGCCAGCCGGATTTCACCCACAACGACGTCAACAGCGGCGGCTTGTCCGCCCAGTCCATCTACTGCCCCCACGGCGTTTGGGCGCAGGCCCCCCGCTTGTTCATCGCAGATACGTACAACCAGCGGGTGCTCATTTTCAACAGTATCCCGGCCGCCAATTTCGCGGCCGCGGACGTGGTCCTGGGCCAGCCGGATTTCACCCACAACGACGTCAACAGCGGCGGCCTTTCGGCCACCTCCCTGCAGTACCCGCATTTCGTCAAGGCGGACGGCGCCAGACTCTTCATTGCGGACAATGACAACCAGCGCATCAAGATCTATAACAGCCTGCCGACGGTCAACAACGCCGCCGCGGACATCGTCATCGGGCAACCGGACTGGACCAGCGGCAGCCCCAATCAGGGCCTGCTCAATCCGGCGGCCAATACCCTGAACTATCCCAAGGGTATTTACAGCAATGGCACGCAACTGATTCTCAGTGACAACAGCAACAACCGGGTGTTGATTTACAACGACCCCTCCTACACCCCCACGCCCTCGGCCACGGAATCCGCGACGCATACGCACACGCCAACGCCGTCGCCCACCGCCACGCCGACCTGGACGCCCACCGCCATGCCGACCCATACCCCTTCCCCCACCCATACTCCATCCTGGACCCCGACGCCTACGCCCTCCTGGACCCCCACCTTTACTCCGACCTTCACGCCGACGGCCACGCCGTCCGCCTCACCCACCGCCTCGCCCACCGCCTCACCCACCGCTTCCTGGACGCCGACTTCTTCCCCCTCCGCGACGCCTACGGCCACGCCTTCGGCCACG
>CAZQGO010000016.1:15583-68053 GCA_964593065.1 uncultured bacterium
CTGGACGCCGACTTCTTCCCCCTCCGCGACGCCTACGGCCACGCCTTCGGCCACGACCTCCGCTTCCCCCACCTACACGCCCACCTCTTCCCCCACGTTCACCCCCACGCCGCCGGACACCCGGACGCCCACCGGCACGACTACGCCCACCGCCACGATTTCAGCCAGCCCCACTCCTTCTCCTTCTCCCAGCTCCACGCCTTCGCCCGCCTTCTCTCCGAGCGCGACCCCCTTCTTCTCCTCCACGCCCACGCCCACGGCTTCGGCCGTTCCCGCCTCGGCCACCGTGAGCCCCACGGCCAGCATCACGCCCACAGCCACCCTCACCTGGTCTTCGGCGCAGACCGCCTTCTTCCGCCTCGACAACCCCGTGGTGCGCCTGTCCCGCGGCGAACGGCTCCGCATCCGCTTTTATCTCGATCAGGACGGCCCGGTCCGCATCCGCGCCTATGACCTCACCGGTCGCTTGGCCGCCGAGATTCTGAACGAAGTCCAGTCCGCCGGTCCTCACCTGCTGCTCTGGGACGGCGCCGGCGCCGGCTCCGGCACCTACCTGCTTTTCTTCGAAGCCGCCGGCCGCAGGGCGCGGGGCAAAATCGTCCTGATCCGTTAACTGCGGGATTGTGCCGGACGGTATTTCCGGGTAGTATGGTTTTACTAAAAATGGCCACTCCTGGCTCCGCGAGGTGTCCCGGTTCCCCCATGAAGAGCCGTCTCTGGCTTGAGCGACTTCTGGCGGTTGTATGGCTCTGCGCGTGGCTCCCGCACGGCGCGGGCGCGGCCTGGCGGGATTGCAGTTATGCCTGCCGCAAGCAGATCGTCGTTCCTGCGCGGTCCGTGGAAAGCGATTTGGAGGATTTCCCCCTGCTCGTGTCCCACGCCGCCGACGCGGACTTAGCGGCCCGCGCGCGCGCCGACGGGGCCGACATTCTGTTTACGGCCGGGGATGGCGTGACCCAATTGAGCCATGAGGTGGAAAGGTATGTTCCCTCCACCGGCGAATTGGCCGCCTGGGTCCGGGTGCCCCGGCTGTCCACGGCCAGCGACACCATCCTCTACCTGTATTTCGGGCAACCCGCCTCCGGCCCCACGCAGGATCCGCAGGCCGTGTGGGGCTCCGGCTACGAAGCCGTGTGGCACCTGAACGAAGCCGGCGGCAGCGGCTGCGCCATCCTCAACTCGGCCCGCGCCGATTTCTCCGGAGTCACGACCGGCACCGCCTACCGGCCCGCCGGGGCCGTGGCCGGAGCGAGGGCCTTCAGCGGATCGGGGGACGAGCGGGTCCTTTTTTCCGGCACCCAGGTGCTTTTCTACCGCTGGCCCGAGTGGTCCATCGAATTCTGGCTCCACCCGGATTACGCCTCGGACCTGGATTGGGAAAACGACCGCGACGCGCGGGTTCTGTATCGCGGCGGTTCCCTGTGGGGCCGGACTTTTCGCGGCGCCTGGATGACCTCGGGCTGGGGCCATTTCCAAATCGACGTGACCTTCGGCCTCGCCGGCCCCTTCTACCGCCGGGTGGACATCCCCAGCCGGGCGTGGAGCCACATCGTCTATCAATATTCCGGACAGAAATACCAGGTTCTCCGCAACGGCGTGCTGATCGACTCGCAAAACGTGCCCCAGGACTACCTGGCCCTCAACGCCACCCAGGCCTTCTTCCTGGGAAACACCTCCGGCGCCATGCCGGGAGCCATCGACGAATTGCGGATCTCCCGGAGCAGCCGCAGCGCGGCCTGGTACCTGGCCGAGGCGACGAATCAGTCCTCGCCGGCCGCCTTTTACAGTCTCGGGCCGGTGGAATATGCCGCCGACTATTGCTCGGCGGAGGCTTCGCCCGTGGCGGTCTTTCAGGTGGAAAACGCCGTCTTGCATCCGGCGCAGTCCCGGCCCGCCCGGATTCTGGTCAATTTCCAGGCCCCGTGCCGGGCGCGCCTCGGGGTCTATGACCTCACGGGCCGCCGGGTCGCCCTCCTGCTGGACGGGAACGTGGACCCGCGCCTGTACGAGCTGGCGTGGGACGGCGGGGACGCCGGTTCGGGCACCTACGTGGTACACCTGCTCGCCGGCGGCCGGCGCCTGAATCGCAAGCTCGTGCTGGTCCGCTAGCGGCCGGGAGGAGATGCATGCCGGTTCAGAACAGCGAGATCGCGGAAATCTTCAGCCAGGTGGCCGATCTCCTGGAAATCGGGGACGCCAATCCCTTCCGCGTGCGGGCCTACCAGAACGCGGCGCGCACCGTTCAGGGACTGGGAAGGGATTTGACGGAAATGGTCGCCGGCGGCGAGGACTTGTCCGGCCTGCCGGGCATCGGCAAGGATCTGGCGGCCAAGATCACGGAAATCGTCCAAAACGGAAAACTGCGGATGTTGTCCGATTTGGAGACCCGCTTGCCGGCCGGCCTGCTGGAATTGCTGAAGATCCCCGCCCTGGGGCCCAAACGGGTCAAGGCCCTGTACCAGCGCTTGCAGGTCAAGGATTTGAACGGGCTGTGGCGCGCGGCGCGCGCGGGCAGGATCCGCGGTTTGGAGGGATTCGGCCCCAAGCTGGAAGAACTGATTCTCACCGGCCTCGAACATCGTCCCCGCGGCACGGGCCGGCGCCTGTGGGCCGAAGCGGAACCCGTCGTGCAGGCGCTGCTGAAGCACTTGCGCGCCGCGGGGATCCGCGAGGTGGAGGCGGCCGGCAGTTTCCGCCGCTGCGCGGAAACGGTCGGTGACCTGGACATCCTGGCCGCGGCCGAAAAACCGGACCCGGTCATGCGGCGTTTCCTCGCCTATGAGGACGTCGCGGCCACCGCGTCCCGGGGGCCGACCCGGGCCACGGTCCGATTGAAAAACGGCCTGCAGGTGGACCTGCGGGTGGTCGCTCCGGCCAGCTACGGCGCGGCCCTGCATTATTTCACCGGCTCCAAGGCGCACAATATCGCCGTGCGCAAGCTGGGCCAGCGGCGCAAGCTCAAGATCAACGAATACGGCGCCTTCCGGGGCTCCCGGCGCGTGGCCGGGCGGCGGGAAGAAGAAATCTACCGGCTGGTGGGCCTGGCCTATATTCCGCCGGAACTGCGGGAGATGCGCGGGGAGCTCGAGGCCGCACGGGAAGGACGCCTGCCCAAGCTGGTCAGCGCCCGCGACCTGCGCGGGGACTTGCACGCCCACACCAACGCCAGCGACGGCGCCGATTCCCTGGAAGCCATGGTGCAGGCGGCCCGCGCGCGCGGGCACGAATACCTGGCCATCACCGACCATTCGCAGCGCGTCACGGTCGCGCATGGCCTGAAGCCGCGGCAGCTCGCGGAGCAGCTCAAGCGCATTGACCGTCTCAACGCCAGGCTGCGGGGATTCACGGTCCTGAAAGGCGGCGAAGTGGACATTCTCGCCGACGGTTCCCTGGATCTGCCGGACGCGCTCTTGGATGAACTGGACGTGGTGGTCGCCTCCGTGCATTACCAGTTCCGGCTCAGCGCCGAGCAACAAACCTCCAGGATTCTCAAGGCTTTGGACAACCGCCGTCTGAACATCCTGGCCCACCCCACGGGCCGTCTGCTCGGGGAACGCGAACCGTATGCGCTGGATTTGGAACGGATCCTGCGGGAAGCCAAGGCCCGGGGTTGCCACCTGGAGTTAAACTCGCACCCGCAGCGGCTGGACCTCGACGACGTGCATTGCCGGCTGGCGAAAAGCCTGGGCGTGAAGATTGCCATCAACACGGATGCCCACAGCGTGCGGGGGTTGGACGACCTGCGCTACGGCGTGGGCCAGGCGCGGCGGGGCTGGCTCGAGGCGGGGGACGTGCTGAACACCCGCCCGCTGCCGGAACTGCGGAAATTATTACGGCGCGCGTAGCCTCCGCTCCGGAGGCCGCGCCTTGTTAGCAGGGCGAGATGTGCTTGATCATCACCGTTTCGTTGTAGCGCCTGGGCACGGAGCGGTAGCGCACGCTGTCCATGCATTTTTTCATGAGGAAGCGGCCCAGGCCGTGGCTCTGGTGGCGGGTCAGCGCCTTTTGGATCTGGGCTTCCGTGACGGGCCGGGGGGAGAATTTGCGTCCGAAATCCCGGACGCGGATCACGATGCGGTCGCCCGCCACCGTCCCGATGATCTCCAGGCGCGCCGGTTTTCCGGGCGCATAGGCATGGCGCAAGACGTTGGTCACGGCTTCATCCACCGCCAACACCACGTCGTCCACGGCCATGACCGGCAGACCGCAGGCCGAGGCGTAGTTCCGCACCCGTTCCCGGATTCCGGCCAGGTTCCGGCTCGTGGCGGTCAGGACCAGGGCAAGTTCAGGCGTCGGCATGGGGCCTCACTCCTTTGCAAACAACGGGTCGTTCCGCCGTGCCTGTTCGGCGGTGGCGTACACGCCGATGACCTTGTGCACGCCGGTGGTTTCGAACACCCCGCGGACCCGCTCGCTTAATCCCGCCACCACGACTCCTCCGCCCCGCGTGCCCAGCTGCTTCTGCAGCTGGAGCAGGACGCCCAAGCCCTGGCTGTTGATATATTCCAGGCGGGAAAAATCCAGGATCATTTTTCCCTGGCCCTTCTGCATCAGGGGCTGACAGGCCAGTTCGAGTTCCTGGGAGGTTTTCATGTCCAGCGCGCCGGTGACCTGGATCACGTATTGCCCGGGCGCGCCCAGGGGCTGTACCTGCAGGGAAAAAGGGATCATGCTCTCACCGCCTTCTGCCGCTTCCGGCTTCCCCGGGCAGTAAATCCAGGCCCGAGAACCTCGCCAGGATCTGCTTGCGGCCGTGGCGGGAAAAGGCGATTTCCAGCTTGAGATCCTCGCCCTCCCCGCTCTTGCCGATGATCGTGCCGACGCCGAAGCGGGCGTGGGTGACGCGGCGTCCCGGCAGGAGCTCGCCGTATCCCGCGGACTCGTCGCCGGCATGCGGTTCCTGCGAGACGTCCTCCGGAGAGGGCGCGTCGACAAACTCATCCGCCGGCCCTCCGTAGGCCCGGCCCCGCCACAGCCCGCGCTCGCTGTCGCGCCGTTCATCCTGCTGGTGGCGCAAGGGTTTATGGCCGCCGAACAGCCGGGCCGGCATTTCGTACAAAAACCGCGACTCGGAATTGTAAATGCGGTTGCCGAAGAGGCTGCGCGTCGCCGCGCCCGTCAAGAACAGTTTTTCCCTGGCCCGGGTCATGCCCACGTAGCACAGGCGCCGTTCCTCGTATAACCCCTGTTCGTCCTGCAGGGCGTTTCCGTGCGGGAACAGCCCTTCCTCCATGCCGACCATGAAGACCACCCGGAACTCCAGGCCCTTGGCCGAGTGCAGGGTCATCAGGGTCAACTGGTCGCCGCTGTCGGCCCGCTCGTCCAGGCTCGCCGCCAAGGCGACCTGGTCCAAGAATCCCTCCAGGGAACCGTCGCCGGTGCGCGTAAATTCCTCCGCCGCGGCGATGAGTTCGTTCAAGTTTTCGATCCGGGCCGCGCCCTCTTCCCGCGACGCCGCCTGCCACATGGCCAGATACCCGCTCTCCGTGATCAGGGAGGTCAGGAAGCGCGGCAGGGCCTCGCCGCCGCGGCGGACCTGCAGATCGCGCATCAGGGCCAGAAAGTCTTCGAGGCTGCGGCGCAGCCGTTCGGGCCAGGCCCCCGGCGTCCCCGCCGCCTTTTCCAAGGCGGCGAACAGGGTCAGCTTTTCGGCGGCGGCCAGTTCGCGGAGCTTCGCCAGGGAGCCCTCGCCCAGGCCCCGGGGCGGCGTGTTGATCACCCGGGTCAGGGACAGTTCGTCCGCCGGATTGACCAGCAGGTTGAGGTAGGCCAGCACGTCCTTGATCTCCATGCGGTCGTAAAACTTCATGCCGCCGACGATACGGTAGGGCATCCGTTCGCGCCGCAACGCGTCCTCCAGCGGCCGGGACTGGGCGTTGGTCCGGTACAGGACCACGAAGTCGGCCAACCGCAGGGGGGCGGGGTCCGAACCGCCGGCCGTGTCGGGCCCGTCCTGCAGACGCTGAACCTGGCGCACCACGTAGGCCGCTTCGTCGGTCTCGGCCTCGCCGCGGTAGTATACCAGGGGCGCGCCGCCGGGCTTTTCGGTCCAGAGCTTCTTCTCCTTGCGGCGGGGATTGTTCTTCACCACCGCCCAGGCCGCCTCCAGGATGGTCTGGGTGGAACGGTAATTCTGCTCCAGCTTGATCACGCGCGCCCGGGGATAGTCCCGCTCGAATTCCAGGATGTTGCGGATGTCGGCCCCGCGGAACTGGTAGATGCTCTGGTCGTCATCCCCCACCACCGTGAGATCGCCCTCTTCCCCGGCCAGCAGGCGGATCCAGGCATATTGCGCGTGGTTGATGTCCTGGTATTCGTCCACCAGGATGTGCCGGAAGGTCCCGCGGTATTTTTCCAGGACCTCGGGGCGCTCGGCCAGGAGTTTCACCGCGGCCATGATCAGATCGCCGAAATCGAAGGCGTGGTTGGCCGCCAGTTTTTCCTGGTAGCGGGCGTAGAGCTTGGCGACCTGGCGCGTGAGGTAGTCCGTCGCGGCCTGCTGGTATTGCGCCGCATCCAGCAGTTCGTGCTTGGCGCTCTCGATCCGGTACGCCGCCTGCTCCAGTTTGACCGACTTGTCGTCCCAATTCAGCTCCCGCTGGCAGGTTTTCAGCAGCCGCAGGCTGTCCTCGTCGTCGTACACGGAGAAGGCATAGGGCACCTCGCGCTTCAAGATGCGCAGGCACAGGGCGTGGAAGGTGCCGAGCCAGAGGTGGCGGGCGGCGTCGTGGTGCAGGAGGCGGTCGACCCTCTCCCGCATTTCCCTGGCCGCCTTGTTGGTAAAGGTGACGGCCAGGATCTGCCCGGGTCGGACGCCGAGCTGGGAAATGAGATGGGCGATGCGGTAGGTAATGACCCGGGTCTTGCCGGAGCCGGCGCCGGCCAGGATCAACAGGGGGCCGCCGGCATGCTCGACGGCTTCCCGCTGGGGGGCATTCAGGTCTGTGAGGGAGAACCCGTTCACGCTTCCGGCGCGGAACCGCGGCCGCCGCGAATCTCCTTCAAATCTCGGCCGGGGCGGAAATAGACTCGCCGCAGGGCGGGGATGGGCACCGGCTTGCCGGTCTTGACCACGCGTCCCAGGCTGGGCCGGCGTTCGCGCGTGCCGAAGGTGCCCAAACCCCGGAGTTCCACGCGGCGGCCCGCCACCAGTTCGCGGGCGATGGTGGACAACAGGCTGTCCACGATCACGGCCGCCTCCCGCTGCTTGAATCCGAAGCGCCCCGCCAGCTTGCGCGCCAGCTCCTTCTTGTTCATGGCGCCTCGCCTTCTTCCGCCTTGACCAGGATCATGGTGATGTCGTCGTTCTGCGGCGCGTCGCCCACGAAATGGTGGACCGCGCGCTCGATGTATTCCACGATGCCGCTGGCGCGGTAGTTCGCCGCTTCGTGCAGGGCCTGAATCAGCCGCTCGCTGCCGAACAGCTCCTGGGCGGTGTTGGTCGCTTCGTCCACGCCGTCGGTGTACAGCAGGATGAAATCACCGGGCCCCAGTTTGACCGTGCGCTCGGTCAGCATCAGGTCGAAGGTGTCGGGATCCGAGATGCCGATGGCGATGCCGGTCGGCATTTCCAGCTCGCAACCCTTAGTGGCCTTGCGGTAGATGATAGCGGCCAGATGTCCGGCCCGGGAGATGGTCACGGTCCTTTTCGGGCCGTCCAGGACCAGGTAGGAAAGGGTGACGAACATATTTTCCGGCAGATCCCGGTACAGCAACTGGTTGGTCTTGGACAGGACCTTGCCGGGGGAATGGGTCTGGCTGGCCACGCTGCGCAGGACCGAACGCGTCTGGGCCATGACCAGGGCCCCGGGGACGCCCTTCCCCGACACGTCCGCGACCGTCATGCCCCAGAAACCCTTGCCCAGGTCGATGAAGTCGAAGTAATCTCCGCTGACTTCCTCGGCCGCCCGGTACAGGCGGGCCACCGAGTAACCCTGGATTTTCGGGCTGTCGTTCGGCACGAGCAGGTTCTGGATGCGCTGGGCGATTTCCATTTCGTTCTGCAGGCGTTCCTTGATGATGAGGTCGGCCTGGGCGCTTTTCAAATTGGCGGCCATGTGGTTGAAGGCCGCCGACAGGAGTCCCAGCTCGTCCCGCCGCTTCACCGGCAGGCGCAGGTCCAGGTTGCCCCGTCCAATCACCTCGGTGGCATCCGCCAGCCGCCGGATGGGGCGCGTGATGCGGTTGACCAGCCACAAGGACACGAGAATGCCGAAGAGCATGCCGCCGACGGCCACGAAGAAGATGTTGGTCAGGGTTTCGCGGACCACCTCGTTGATCGGTTGCAGGGAGTAGAGGATGTGGGCGGAGCCGATGCGTTTGCGGACATCCTGGTTGGTCCCGGAGACCAGGATCGGAACCTCGAAATCGAGGACCTCCTCGCCGTCCAGGCGGTATTGCCCCACCCGGCCGGAGGCGTAGTGTTCGAGCACGGCTTGGGCGGGTTGCTGGTACACCTGGCCTTCCAGTTTGAAATTGGTGTGTGCCAGGATCAGGTTGTTCTCGTCCACCAAGGCGGCGGCCACGATGCCCTTTTCCTGTTTGAGCACCTGGTCCACCAGCACGGCCAGCCGGGCGCGGTCATCGGTCGCCAAGGCTTCGGCCGCGTTGGCGGCCAAACCCCGCGTCAGCGCCTGGCCCTTGACCATCATCTGGTCCAGCAGCCGGTCCTTGACGCGGTAACGCACCACCTCGGTGACCAGGCCCATCACGCCGGCGATCAGCAGGATGATAGCGAAGGAAAACTTGAACTTGAGGCCGATGCCCCGCTTGAATTTCAGTTCTCCGGTCAAGGCCTGAGCGGTCATTGCGGCTACCCTTCGAATTTCTTGAGCGCTTCTTGCCGGCTGGCGTAGGTCTCGAACACCTCGGTGAAGCCGAAGGTCTTGAGAATGTCGAACACGGGCGCGGAATATCCCCCGACCTTGATGTCGCCGCCCCGGCGGCGGACTTCGCGGATGCTGCCGATGATGGCGCCCAAACCCGCGGAGGAAATGTATTCCAGATTCGAGAGGTCAAGCACGATGTTGCACAAGCCGGCCTTGATCAACTTGTCCAGGGCCTGCTCGAACTTGGGCACCTCGCGCATGTCCATGAACCCGCCGACGTTCAGAATCTGAATTTTGCCCTTGCTTTCCTGGCTAATCGCGACTTGTTTCAAGGTTGGTCTCCTTCGGCTGGACTGCACCCCGGACGGCCCCCCGCGTGGCTCGCACGCGCCGCTCCGGTTCAAACTCCGGGGCCGACCCGGGCCCGAATGCTCGTTGGAATTCTATTATATGCAAGTTAAATCATATTCCGCCACTGAAAATTCGGGAAAAAGACGTCCCGGCTGGCCAGACTCTCCGCGCGCGCTCCCAATCCCGCGTGACTTGGGCGCGCAAGGCCTCCGCACCGGAAAACGGCCTCACGGCGCGCAGGCGCGAAAGAAACAGCACTTCCAGGCTGCGGCCGTACAGCGATCCCCGCCAGCCGGGAATGTGCACTTCAATCGTCCGGGGGCCGCGGCGGTGGAAAGTGGGCTGCGGCCCGATGTGGCACAAGGCCGGCCGGATGCGCGCCCCGCTGCGGACCCAAACCGCGTACACGCCCGCGGCCGGAACGATCTCGTGTTCGGTATGCAGGTTGGCCGTCGGCAGGCCGATGCGGGCTCCGCGACCCTCGCCGCGCACCACGCGCCCGTGGAGCGCGTAGGGCCGGCCGAGTCCCCGCCGCGCCCAGGCCACCCGGCCTCCGGCGAGGGCGGCGCGCAGCCGCGTGGAACTCAGCACCCGTCCGCCCAGGCGGCGGGGCTTGACCACCGTGACGGAAAATCCCCGGCGTTTGCCGAGCTCGCGCAGCAGGGCCGCGTCTCCCCGCCCGTGCCGTCCGAAACGGAAATCCTCCCCCACCACCATCTGCCGCATGCGCAGGCGTTCCAGCAGGACCCTGGCGACGAAGGTTTCCGGAGGCGTGTCCGCCAAACGCCGGGTAAAGGGCAGGAGAAAGACTTCGTCCAATCCCAGGACGCGCAGGCGGGCCAGGCGCTGCCCGTCCGTCGCCAAGCGCAGGGGCCGCAGGGCCGGGGCGAGGGTTTGGTGGGGATGATCGTTGAAGGTCATGAGGGCGGCGGAGAGCCCGCGGCGGCGGGCCGCCGCCAGCAAGACGCGCACGATCCGTTCGTGCCCCCGGTGCAAGCCATCGAAGACGCCCACGGTCAGCGCCCGGTCCCGGCGTGAACGGCGCGGGAGGCGGCGATAGAGGCGCACGGTCTAGGCCTCCCCGTCCGCGGATAATACTTTTTCCATGCGCAGCAGGTTCTGCTCCAGGCGCGCCACGGCGTGCAGCCGGCCGTCGGCGGCCACCAGCCGGAAAGTCCGCTGGCCCAGAGTCAGGATTTCCGCCGGCGCGGCCAGGGGCCGGCCGTGGCGGATGTCCGCCAGTCCGGCGGCGGCGACCCGCACGGCCGGCAGGTGCGCCAAGGCTTCCTCCGGCGGAACCAGCCGGGACCGCCACCGGCCCTGCGATGCCTCCCGCCCCAGTTCCTCCAGCGTGGTGCAAGCCGATTCGGCGAAACCGCTGCAAAAGCTCCGCCGCAAATGCGCCAAGCAGGCGCCGCAGGCCAGGCTTTCGCCCAGTTCCGCCACCAGGGAGCGGACGTACATGCCGCGGGAGCACGACACTTCGAAGCGCACGCGGGGCGGTGCGAACTCCAAGAGGCGGATGTGGCCGATGGACACCGGCTGCGCCGGCCGGAATACGGTCTGTCCCTGCCGGGCCAGGCGGTAGAGTCGCCGGCCCTGGTGGCGCCGCGCCGAAATCATGGGGGGCGTCTGCAGATTCACGCCGAGAAAGCGCGCCAGCTGGGCCGCGATTTCCTCCCGTGTCAGCGGCGGAACCTGCTTTTCAGCCAGCACGCGGCCATGGATGTCCAGGGAATCCGTACTGCGTCCGAGAAGGGCTTCGGCGAGGTAGACTTTCACGTCGGGAAGATAAGACAGGAGGCGGGTCGCCCGGCCGAAGGCCAGCACCAAAACGCCCTCTGCGCCCGGGTCCAGGGTGCCGCCGTGGCCGATTCCGCGCTGCCCGGTGAGATCGCGCACGGTGCGCACCACTCCGGCCGAGGTCGGACCCGCAGGCTTGAAGACGGGGAGCATCCCGCAGGTCATGCGCGCCTATCCTTTCGCGTTCAGACTCTGCTCCACCACGTCGAGAACTCTGGCCTGGACGGCTTCCAGGGTGCCCGTCAACAAGGCGCCGGCCGCGCGCTGGTGGCCCCCGCCGCCCAGGCGGTGGGCGATGGTGGACACGTCCACGGCGCCGCGGGAACGAAGGGACAGCTTGATGTGACCGTCTTCCGTCTCCAGGAAAAAGACGGCCACCTCGACGCCGTCGACCGCGCGCACATAATTGACGAAATTTTCGGTTTGATTGGCCCGGGCGCCCGTGGCCGCGAGCATTTCCTGGGTCACGGCGAACCAGCCCACGTTCCGCCGGGCATTGAACCGCACCTGGCACAGGGCGTACGCCAGCAGCTGCAGGGCTTCCGCGGGCACGCGCTCGTAGATTTGCTCATTTAAAAAACCGGGTTCCAGGCCCAGCGCCAGCAACTCGGCCACGATGCGGTGCGTGCGGGGGGTGACCGAGGCATACTTGAAATGTCCGGTATCGGTGGCGATGGCCGTGTAGATTCCGACGGCCATGCGCTTGTCCACCGGGCAATTCAGGGCCTTCAACAGTTCCCAGACCTGCTCGCCCGTGGCCGCCGCCGTGGGATCGATGAGATTCACGGTGCCATAGCGGGTGTTGTAGACATGATGGTCCAGGTTGATGATTTTATCCGCGTTCTGCGGAAACGCCAGCACGCCGCCGGAGCGCTGCTCGTCCGGGCACTCCAAAAAGATGGCCACGTCGTGATGCGCGGTGTGCGGCCGGTCCTGCCGGAAGTCTTCCTGATTCGGGAGGAAGTGGTACAACGCGGGCGTGGGATGGGCATTGACGACGGTCACCGTCTTGCCCAGGGTCAGCAAGGCCAAGGACAGCGCGGATTCGCACCCCAAGCCGTCGCCGTCGGGATTGAGATGCGTCGTCAGCACGAAGTCCCGTGCGGATTTGATGAGCTCCAGCGCGCGGGCGAATTCCTCCGCGTAGTGCGGATCGCGCTCCAACCGTTGTTCGACCATGTTCCCGCCGGCCTCCCTAGTCTTCCTTTTCCAGCTCGTCGATCAGTTTGAGCACTCTTTCCGTCCGCTCCATCTCGTCGTCCGCAAAAAACTGCAGGTCCGGGATGATCCGCAGCTCGAGGCGGCTTCCCAGTTCCCGCCGGAGGTAGCCCTTGGCGTGTCCCAGGGCCTCCAGGGCCTCGGCGCATTGCGCGCCGTTTTCCAGGGTGCGGATAAAGACCCTCGCCTCGCGCAGGTCCGGCGTGAGCCGGACCCGGGTCACGGTCACCCAGCGCAACCTCGGATCGGCGATTTTTCGCAGCAGCAGGTCCGAGATCTCCCGAACCAGCTGGGAGCCCACGCGCTCCAGGCGCTTGGGGTTCATCGTTTCGTCCCGGGAGGATCAGCGAATTTCCAGGTCATGTCTCAACAACTCCGCCTCATGATACCCCGCCACCGTGTTCAGCGCGTGCGCCAGCGTGGAGTCCACCTCGCGGGATTCCGTGTTGACGCAGGCGATGGCCAGCTTGGAACGCTGCCACAGGTCCTGGTACTCGACTTCGGCCACCGACACGTTGAACCGCTGTTTCAGCCGCTCGGTCAGCCGTTTCAGGAGCGTTCTTTTTCCTTTGAGGGAACCATTCTCCGGGAAGTGCAGTTCCACGGTCAACAGGCCGACCACCATGGCATGGGCTCCTCGGCCGCGGGCGCGCCCGCCGCCTGAGCGCACGGGGCGTGCGCTTTACAGTTTCTGGGCCACGGATTCGAGCTGATAGGCTTCGATGACGTCCCCGGCCTTGTAATCCGAGGTTCCCGCAATGACGATGCCGCATTCCAGCCCGACGCCCACTTCCTTCACGTCGTCCTTGAAGCGCCGCAGGGATTCAATCTTTCCGCGGTGGACCATCTGCCCTTCGCGCCACAGCTTGGCTTGGGCGTTGCGCAGGATCTTGCCGCTGGTCACCTGGGAACCGGCGGTGACCAAGCCGGAGGAAAGCTTGAAGGCGGTCTTGACCTCGGCCTTGCCCAGGGGCACTTCATGGTAATGGGGCTCGAGCAGTCCCTCCATGGCGGCCTTCACGTCCGACACCGCCTCGTATAAAACCGTGTAAATGCGCACGTCCACCGCCTCGCGTTGCGCGGCCAGTTCCACTTCCGGCTCCGCCGTCACCGTGAACCCGATGATGACGGCGTTGCTGGCCGAAGCCAGCAGGATGTCGCTTTCGTTGATGTTGCCCACCGCGGAGTGGATGCAGACCAGCTTGACCTTGTCGGTGGAAAGCGCCTCCAGCGACTGGCGCAGGACCTCTGCGGAGCCCTGCACGTCCGCCTTGATGACGATTTTCAATTCCTTGATCGCCCCCTCGGCGATCTCGGTGTTGAGCGTCTCCAAGGTGACATGGTGGGTTCGTTTCAGGTCCTGCTCGCGCTTGATCGTCTGGCGCTTGAGGGCGATCTGCCGGGCCAGCTTGTCCGACGCCACCACCTGAAAGAAATCGCCCGCGGACGGCACGCCGGAGAAACCCAGGACCTCGGCCGGCATGCCCGGGCCCACGGCGGCGGTGGTCACGCCCTTGTCGTTGTTCATGGCGCGGACGCGCCCGTACTGGGCGCCCGTGACGAAGGCGTCGCCGACCTTGAGGCTGCCCTTTTGCACCAGCACGGTGGCCACCGGTCCCCGGCGCCGGTCCAGCTTGGCCTCGATGATGACGCCCTTGGCCCGTGCCTGCCGGCTGGCCTTGAGCTCCAGCATTTCGGCTTCGAGCAGGATCATCTCCAGCAGGGCTTCCAGTCCGATGCGCTTCTTGGCGGAAATTTCCGCGAAGATCGTCTTGCCGCCCCACTCCTCGGGAATCAGTCCGTGGTGCGAAAGTTCCTGTTTCAGGCGCTCCACATTGACGCCCGGTTTGTCGATCTTGTTGACCGCCACCAAGATGGGCACGTTGGCCGCCCGGGCATGGTTGATGGCCTCGACGGTCTGCGGCTGCACCCCGTCGTCGGCGGCCACGACCAGGACCACCACGTCCGTCAGTTGCGCCCCCCGGGCCCTCAAGGAGGTGAAGGCCTCGTGGCCGGGAGTGTCTAAGAAGGTGACATACCCCTTGGGGAGCTTCACCTGGTAGGCGCCGATGTGCTGGGTGATGCCGCCCGCCTCCCCGCCCATCACGTTGGTTTCGCGGATCGCGTCCAGCAGCGAGGTTTTCCCGTGGTTGACGTGCCCCATGATGGTGACCACCGGCGGCCGGGGCTGGAGGTCTTCGGGCCGCTCTTCCTCCTCCTCCTGGGCGATCAAATCCTCGCCGTAGAGTTCCTCGACTTCCAGGCGATATCCGTATTCGGCCAGCAGGATCTCAAGGGTTTCCTGGTCCAGGCGCTGGTTGATGGTGGCGAACACGCCCAAATTCATCATCTTTTTGATTAATTCAGCCGGCTTGATTTCCAGCCGTTGCGCCACCTCGGCGACCGTGGCCGTGCTGGGAATTTTCAGCGGCGGCAGATCCTCCCGCGGCGGGGCCGCGGGCTTGCCGGCCTGGATCTTTTCCGCGGGCGCCGCCTCCGCGGTTTCGGCAGGCGCCGCCCCGGCCGGTTCCGCGGGCTCGGGTTCGGGTTCCGCCACGGCTGCGGGCTCGGGTTCGGGTTCGGGCTCGGGTTCGGGTTCGGGTTCGGGCTCGAGCTTGGGCGGGGCCGCCTCTTCCGCGGCGGGGTCGGGCTGCGGTTTGGCCGGTGTCGGCATCAGGCCCGGGACGCCGGATTCCTCCACGATCTCATCCTCGCCCCAGTGGCGCTTGATGTAGGATACGGTCTCATCCTCCAGGACGCTCATATGGCTTTTCACTTCAATGCGCATCTTCTTCAGTTCGCCCAGCAGTTCCTTGGAGGTCAATTTCAGATCCTTGGCCAATTCAAACACGCGCATCTTCTGGCTCATACTTCACCCTCTCTCTTTCCGCCGCGCACTCGATGGTCCCGGCCCGGATGCCGCCGGTTGAGAACTCACTCCGGATTGGTTTTTTCTTCCCCCGCCGGTTCCACCGGCTCCTGGGCCGCATCGCTTTCGGCCGGAGTCTGCCCCGCGTCCGTCCCGGGGGCGGGGGCTTCCGGTTGCGCCTCGGCGGCCGCCGGGGGAGCGCCGTCCAAGCCGGCAAACAACTCGCCGGCTCCCGGCAGCTTGGCTTGTCCGGCCGTCCCGGAGGGCTGTTCATCCCAGCGGGCGAACAATTCCGCGGCCGTGGTCGTTTTCTTAACGGTTTCCGGGGTAGGCATGAAGTCCTTGATGGCGGACAGGATTTTTTCGGCCGTTTTGTCGCCGACGCCCGGCACCTGTTTCAACTGCTCCGCCGTGATGTTTAAGAGGGCGCTTAAGTCGGCATAGCCGGCGGTTTTTAATTTTTCGGCCAATTTGGGACCGATGCCCTTGATGTTCTCGAGGGCGGGCGCGGTTTTCAAGAAGGCCTCTTCCGCCTGCTTGCGCAGCGTGTCCTGGTATTGCGCATCGCTGACCATGTCGATGCGGTGGTTGGTCAGCTTGGCGGCCAAGCGGACGTTCTGCCCGTTCTTGCCGATGGCTAAGGACAGCTGCTCCGCCGGCACCACGACCACGGCCTGGTCGCTGGCCGGGGACAGGATGACGCGGACCACTTTGGCCGGCTGCAGGGCGGCCTCCAGCAGGATGACCACGTTTTCCGAGTAGGGGATCACATCGATCTTCTCCCCCTTGATCTCGCGCACGATGGCCTGCACGCGGGAGCCTTTCAGGCCCACGCAGGCGCCGACGGGGTCCACGTTCTTGTCCCGGCTGGCCACGGCCACCTTGGACCTGGCGCCGGCCTCCCGGGCCACGTTCTTGATCTCCACCACGCCGTCGGAGACTTCCGGGACTTCCATTTCAAAAAGTTTCTTGATGAAGCCGGGGTGGGACCGGGACACCACCACCTGGGGAGAGCGGCTGGTGCGGCGCACGTCGATGATGAGGCACTTGACCCGGTCCCCGATCTGGTAGTGCTCGCGCGGGATCTGCTCACGCGAGGGGAGGATGGCCTCCGTGTCCCCCAGATCGAGGATGACGTTTCTCTGCTCCAGCCGCAGCACCACGCCGTTGATCAGCTCTCCCAGGCGCTGCTTGAATTCCTCGTAAATATTGTTTCGTTCCGATTCCCGGACCCGCTGCACCACCACCTGTTTGGCGGTCTGGGCGGCGATGCGGCCGAATTCGGAGGGGGCCATCGGCTGTTCGATTTCCTCTCCGACCTGGGCGTCCGGGTGGGTGCGCCGTGCTTCTTCCAGGCTGATTTCCCGCCAGGGTTCCTGGATTTCCGAGACCACGGTTTTTTTCACCAGGGCGTAGAGATCCCCGGTTTCGGCATTGAAAACCACGTTGATATCTTGGGCGGTCCCGTAGTTCTTGCGGGAGGCGGAAATCAGGGCGGCCTTGATGGCGTCGATCAGGACGGACTTGTCCACCTTGCGCGATCTCTCGATCTGGCGCATGACCTCAATGAGCTCCAGGTTCATCGGGTAATCCCTTTCCCCTCCCCGGCCACGGAGGAACACCTGCCAAACCCTGGCCGGGAGAGATTTGCCCCTTGAAAATAAAAAGAGTGGGCACACTACTCCCCACTCTCCAAAGGGTTAGCGACGACGGCAGGGTGCAGTCTAGCACAAGCCCCCCGGGCGCGCAAGAAAAAAATACCGGCCGGCCTGCGCGGCGAGCGCCGGCCCGCAGGCGGATTTCGGTTGCATTTCCTCGTCACTTCCCCTAATCTTTTGGCAGCCGGAAACGGCCGGACCCGAAGTTGCGCGCGGCCCGACGCGGCCTGAATGGGGGTGACGGCATGCCGCCGGAAGAAGATTTTTTGGAGGAATTGCAGGCCGCCGCCAGGGCGTCCGTGGAAACCGGCTACCCCCTGAGCCGGGAGTGCACCTTCGCGCTCGGGGGGCCGGCGCGCTTCTTCTGCATCCCCGCGGATGCCGAAGCCCTGGGCGCCAGCCTGCGCGTCGCGCAAGGCGCGGGCCTGCCCTGGTTCCTGCTGGGCGGCGGGTCCAACGTCCTGTTCCGCGATGAGGGCTTTCCCGGCGTGGTCTTCAGCACCCGCGGGTTGCGCAGCTTCCTCGTCACCCCGCAGGGCGAAGTCTGGGCCGGGGCCGGGCTGAGCAACGCCTTTTTGACCGAGGAAACGTCGCGCCTGGGGCTGACCGGTTTCGAGTGGGCCGCCGGCCTGCCCGGCACGGTGGGCGGCGGCGTGTACATGAACGCCAAATGCTACGGCGGGTCCTACGGCGACAGCGTCCTCCGGGTCAGGGCCTTGACCCCCGCCGGCGAAGCCGTGACCTACACCCGGGACGAGTGCGCCTTCGCCTACAAGGACTCGCTCTTCCAGCACCGCCGCGACGTGATCACGGAGGTCCGGCTGCGCCTGGAGCCGGGGGAACAGGACCGCATCCGGCAGACCGGCGAGGCCCACATCGCGGACCGCAAAGCCAAGGGACAGTTCCTGCTGCCCAGCGCGGGCTGCGTGTTCAAGAACGACTACAGCGTCGGCGTCTCCGCCGGCCGTCTCATCGAGGACAGCGGACTCAAGGGCCTGGCCGTCGGGGGCGTGAAGGTCTTCGAGCAGCACGCCAACTTCATCGTCAACACCGGCACCGGCACCACGCGCGACGTGCTGGAATTGATGGCCAGGATCAAGCAGAGGGTGTGGGAGCACAAGGGCGTGAAACTCGAGGAGGAAGTCCGGGTCGTGCCGTAGGGTCACGGCACGACCCGGAGCTCATTTAAAACAGGCACACCTGGTCCGTCTTGGGCAGCACGCCCAGGCAGCCGTGGCGGGTGAGGATCTCCACCACGTTCTTGTTGGCGCCCGTGCGGCGGGCGAGGTCCTCCACGGAGCGGAAGGGCTGGCCTTTTTGCCGTTCCTCGGCGATGCGCTGGGCGCAGGTCAGGCCCAAGCCGGAGAGCGAAATCAAGGGCGGCAGCAGCTCCCGCTCTTCCACCAGCCGGAAGACCGCGGGATCGGACTCCAGCAGCGAAACCGGCCGGAAGGTGATGCCCCGCGCAAACGCCTCCCGCACCACCTCCAGCACCACCAGCGTGTTCTTTTCCTTGGCGGTGGCTTCGGTCTTCTCCCGGAGCTGCCGGATGGCCGCCGTCACGCCGTTCCGCCCCTGGCCGACCACCAGCTCCGCGTCGAAAAACTCCGCGTTTAAAGTCAGGTAGTTGACGTAAAAGGCCGCCGGATAATGGACCTTAAAGTAGGCGACGCGGAAGGACATGAGGCAGTAGGCCACGGCATGGGCCTTGGGAAACATGTACTTGATCTTTTTACAGGATTCCACGTACCACTTGGGCACGTTGAACTCCAGCATCTTCTTCTCCTGCTCGGGCATCAGGCCCTTGCCCTTGCGCACGGATTCCATGATCTTGAAGGCCAAAGCCGGGTCCATGCCGGTGGCGATCAGGTAGTTCATGATGTCATCGCGGGCGGAGATTACGCTGGACAGGGTGGCGGTTTTGCTTTTGATCAGGTCGGCCGCGTTGTTCAGCCACACGTCGGTGCCGTGGGAGAGCCCGGAGATCCGGACGAGCTCAGAAAACCGCGTGGGCCGCGTGACCTCGAGCATCTGCCGCACGAACTCGGTCCCGAATTCCGGAATTCCCAGCGTGCCCACCGAGGTCCCGACCTCCTCGATGCCGACGCCGAGGGATTGCAGGCCGGAAAAGATCTTCAGGGTTTCGGGATCGTCCAAGGGGATGGCCTGCACGTCCAGGCCCGTCAGGTCCGCCAGGCGGCGCAGGGAGGTGGGATCGTCGTGTCCGAGGATGTCCAGTTTGACCAGGGAGTCGTGGATGGCATGATAGTCGAAGTGGGTCGTGATGATGCGCGATTCCCGGTCGTCCGCCGGGTGCTGGATGGGCGTGAAATCGTAGATTTCCAGGTCCTCGGGCACGATCATGATGCCGCCCGGGTGCTGGCCCGTGGTCTTTTTCACGCCCGTGCACCCGCGCGTCAAGCGGTTGACCTCCGCCTCCCGCAGGACCAGTTTGTGGTCCTCGAGATATTTTTTCACGAAGCCGTAGGCGATGCGGTCCGCCACCGTGGAGATGGTGCCGGCCTTGAAAATGTGCGCGCGGTCGAATAATTCCTCGATGTATTTGTGGGCCGTGGCCTGGTAATCCCCGGAGAAATTGAGGTCGATGTCCGGCAGCTTGTCGCCCTTGAAGCCCATGAAGACCTCGAAGGGAATGTCGAAGCCGTCCTTGTCCAGGTCCGCGCCGCAGTTCGGGCAGGCGCGGTCCGGCAGGTCCGCGCCGATGCGGCGTTCGGGATCGAGCTCGAAGAAATGGCACTCGGGGCAGCGGTAATGGCCGGGCAGGGGGTTGACTTCCGTCACGCCCAGGAGGGTGGCCGTTAAGGACGAACCCACCGAGCCGCGCGATCCGACCAGGTAGCCCTCCTCCAGGGACTTGCGGACCAGCCGGCGCGCGATCAGGAACAGGGAGGCGAAGTTGTGGGTGTTGATGGCCGTCATTTCCCGGATCAGCCGCCGGGCCACGATTTCCGGCAGCGGGTTGCCGTACATCTCCTCGGCGCGCTGCAGCGCCAGCTGCTCCAGTTCCCGTTCAGCCTGCGGCAGTACCGGCGGATGAAAGGTGGTTTTCAACGGCTGGATGTCGCCGACCCGCGCGGCCAGGGCCGCCGGGGCCTGGATGACCACTTCGCGGGCGGCCTCCGGCCCCAGATAGTCGAACTCCTTCAGCATTTCCTCGGTGGTCTGGAAATACAGCGGCGCCTGCTGGGCCGCGTCCTCGTAGCCCATGCCGTGCTGCAGGATGGAGCGGAAGACCTCGTCCCCCGGCTCGATGAAATGCACGTCCCCGGTCGCGACCACCGGCAGGCCCAGCCGGCGCCCCAGGGCGTAGATGCGGCGGTTCAAGTCCAGCAGGGCGGCTTCGTCCGGAACCCGCTGCTCGCGGACCAAGAAGCGGTTGTTCGCGCGCGGCATGATTTCCAGGTAGTCATAGCCGCGGGCCACCCGTTCCAGGTCCGCTTCGGAGGCGCCGTCCAGCAGGCGCTGGAAAAGCTCGCCCTGTTCGCAGGCCGTGCCCAGGAGCAGCCCGTCGCGGTACCGCTGCAGCAGGGACCGGGGAATGCGGGGATGGCGGTAGAAATGGTGCAGATGGGCTTCGGAAACCAGGCGGTACAGGTTCTTGACGCCCTGCGGCTCGGCAATCAGCAGGCTGATGTGGTAGGGCCGCCGGTTTTTGGGGGAATCCGCCCCGTCCTCGATCAGGTATCCCTCCAGGCCGTACAGGACCTTGATCTTGTATTTGGCCGCGGCGGCCATGGCCTCCGGATAGGCCTGCGCGACGCCGTGGTCCGTGACGGCCACCGCGGCGTGGCCGAATTCGGCGGCCCGGCGGATCAACTGTTCCACGCCGGCCAGGGCGTCCATGGCGCTGAGTTGCGTGTGGGCGTGCAGCTCCACGCGCTTTTCCGGCGCCAAATCCCGGCGCACGGTTTTCGACCCCAGCGCGATGTCCCGGACCAGCAGGCACAGGTCCTGGGAATACTTGTCGATCTGCACCGTGCCGCGGAGCTTGACGTAGGCGGACGGCTTTAAATCCGCGGGCGCCTTCTGCCCCGCGTCGAGAAACAGGCGCGCGCTCAAGGTGCTGGTCTGGTCGTATACGTCCATGAGCACCAGCTGGCGCCCGGTGCGCAGGACCTTGCATTCAAAGGCCACGAGCTCGCCTTCCACGACCACTTGGTCCTGTTCTTCCGTGACGTTGACGATCGGGACCGGGGGCGCGGCGATTTTACGTCCCAGCAACGGCCTCCAGGACGCCTTGGCGGTCCCCGCGGCCGGGATCCCTTCGCCGGACGCTTCCCCCACCTCGCTGTGCAGGCGCTCCAGTTCCGAGAGAATGCGCTGCCGGTAGAGGGCTTCCTGCTTTCGCCCCGCTTCCCCGCAGTCACCCACCTCGAAATGGACCACGACCGGGTCCCGCAGGCGCTCCGCCAGCAGGCGGCTCAGGATCTCCTCCCCATTTTTCCGTTTCAAGGCGGACAAGGCCATTTCGTTGGGCAGGAAAATTTTCGGCTTGTTGCCGCCCGGTCCGAAGCGCACCACGGATAAATACAGACCGGCCAGGTCGATGTAATCGGGCAGGATTTCCAGCAGGTCGGGCCAATGCTCGTCCAAATATTGCCCCGCCTTCACCGCTCCCGCCGGGTAATGAACGTCCCAGATGATCCGCAGGCCCAAGCCCGGGGCCAATTGCCGGGCCAGCTCCTCCCGGATGGAATCCAGGCCCTGGCGTTTGAGCAGCCGCGTGGCGTTCAAATGGATGATCAGGCAGCCGCGCCGGGAGGAAACCAGCACGGAAGCGGGTTCGGCGGTCAGGAGATTGCCGGTGAGGTCGGGGGGCAGGTCCAGGCTTTCGATCAGGCGGCGAAATTGAGGCGTGAAGCCCTCGGGTTGAAGGATGACATCCGAATGCATGTGATGCTCCGCGCGGCTTTTCGTCTGACTGCGGTCGAATTATATGCCCCGGTCTCGGTGCAAGTCAAGGTTATTCCATACTTGAGATTGTGTCTGTTTCAGAAAAATACCACAAGATATGGAAAACGGGGAACTTCCGGCAGCATGGCAGGCGGAAGGCGAAATTCCCGGGAACCCCGAAGCCTAAGCTTCGTCATTTTGATAAGGCCCGGTTGGCCAGCAATTGTTCGTAATGCGTCAGCATTTGCCGGGCCTTGGATTCAATGGACCAGTTTCTGGCCTGGACCGCGGCTTCGGCCCGCTTGGCCGCGTAGAGATCCCGGTCGCGCAGCAGCCGGTCCACCGCGTCGGCGAAGGCCTCCACGTCCAGGTCCACCGCGATGCCGCCTCCGCCCGCCAGCACGTCCTTGACGCCCATGGCGGCCACGGCCACGCAGGGCGTGCCGGCGGCCATGGCTTCGGTCAGAACCAGCCCCTGGGTCTCGGTCAAGGATGCCAGCACGTGGACGTCGGCCCCGGCGTAAAGATCCGCCCAATCGCGGCGGTCCATATATCCCAGGAAAATCACCTTGGCGTCCAGGCCGCGCCGCCGGCATTCGGCCTTGACCTCGGCCAGGGCCGGCCCCTGGCCCGAGATCACCAGGCGCGCCTTGGGCTGGCGTCCGGCCAGCCGCTCCAGAACGTCGAACAGGAAAGGCAGGTTTTTCTCGCGGGCCACCCGGCCCATGGCCAGCAGCAGCACGTCCCCGGGCGCGAAGCCCAGCTGCTTCCGCATGCGCTCGCCGTCCAGGTTCTGAAAGGGCGACAGGTCGATGCCGGTGGGATTCACCACGATCGGCCGCTTCACCCCGTAGCCGTTCAGGGTTTCCCGGATGGGCGTGGACGGCACGACGATCATGTCATGCCGGTTGCAAAACCAGCGGGAAAAGCCGGAGGCGATTTTCCGCGCCCAGCTCTCGGGCACGATTTTGAAATACAAATGGAAGTAGGCCTCGAACAGGGTATGGTAGGTGTGCACCAGCGGGATTTTCAGGTTCCGGCCCCAGGACAACGCCGCCAGGCCCAGGGAAAAAGGCGTCTGGGTGTGGAGCAGGTCGAGCCGCCGGTCCGGCAGGTCCCGGAGCAGCCGCCGCGAGCGCGGCAGCCAGGTATTGGCCAGGCGGTCCTCCGGGTCGAAAAACAGGTAATGCGAGGGGAAGCGCCAGACGTCCTCCTCCTGGTCGCGATAGCCGGGAAACTCGGGCGCCAAGATCAGGACGTGGTGGCCGAGTTGGCGGTAGGCACGCGCGAAGGAGCGGATGGACTGGACCACGCCGTTGACGCGCGGCAAATAGGTGTCCGTGACCAGGCCGATCTTCATGCGGATTGTTCCGCGAGCAGTTCGCGCATGAGCTCCTGGACGCGGCCGACCACGCGCTCCCGCGGCGTCAGTTCGACGGCCTCGCGCCCGCGCACCTTGATTTCCACCAGGTTTTCGGAGGCGCGCTTGCCGAAGGTCAAGCGCAGGGGAATGCCGAGCAAATCCGCGTCCTTGAATTTCACGCCCGCGCGCTCCGCGCGGTCGTCCAAGAACACCTCGAGGCCGGCGGCCTGCAGCTCGGCGTACACCTCCTCGGCCAGGCGGTCCGCCGCCGGGTCATTGGGCACGATGGGCAGCAGGCAGACCGGGTACGGGGCGAGCGCCAGGGGCCAGAGGATGCCGTGGGCGTCGTGGTTTTGCTCGATGGCCGCGGCCGCGATCCGCGAAACGCCGATGCCGTAGCAGCCCATCACGCACAATTGCTCGCGCCCCGTTTCGTCCAGGAACACGGCCTTGAGCGCCCGGGAGTATTTCAAACCCAGTTTGAAGACGTGTCCCACCTCGATGCCGCGCTCGATTTCCAGGGGCGTCCCGCACGCGGGGCACAAGTCGCCGGCTTGGGCCAGGCGCACGTCCAGCACGCGGTCGGGCGTGAAATCCCGCCCCACTGCGACGCCCAGCGCGTGCTGCTCGGCCCGGTTGCCGCCGGTCACCAGGTTCACCGCGCCCTGCAGGGAGTCGTCGAGCAGCACCTCGGCGACGCCGCGGAGGCCGAAGGGGCCGGAAAAGCCCACGGGCGCGCCCGTGGCGGCCTGGATCCGTTCGGGCCCGGCCAGCTCCAGGCGTGCGGCGCCCAGGGCGTTCCTGAGTTTCACTTCGTTGACTTCCCGGTCCCCCCGGATCACGACCGCAATCAATTTCCCGTCGGCTAAGTACAGCAGGGTCTTGGCCAGCTGCCGCGGGGACACGCCCAGAAAGGCGGAGACCTCCTCGACCGTGTGTTTCCCGGGCGTGGCGACCAAGCGCAGATCCTCCGGGACGGCGCCCGTCAAAACCGGGTCCGGCAGCCGGCCGCCGGCCTTCTCCGTGTTGGCCGCGTACCGGCAGCCGGGACAGGTGGCGATGGCCTCCTCCCCGGTGGCGGCCAAGACCATGAACTCGGACGAAAAGGACCCGCCGATCGCCCCGGGATCGGCTTCCACGGCCTTGAAGCGCAGCCCGCAGCGCCGGAAGATCCGCTGGTAGGCCGCGAACATGCGCTGGTAGGCGGCCTCGGCCCCGGCCTCGTCGCGGTCGAAGGAATAGGCGTCCTTCATGAGAAACTCGCGTGCGCGCATGACGCCGAACCGCGGGCGGATCTCGTCGCGGAACTTGGTCTGGATCTGGTACAGGGTGAGGGGCAGCTGGCGGTAGGAACGCACGGTGCGGCGCACCAGGTCGGTGATGACCTCCTCGTGCGTGGGCCCCAGGGCGAAATCCCGCTCGTGCCGGTCGCGCACGCGGAAGAGCTCGGCGCCGTAGAGGTCCCAGCGCCCGCTTTCCTGCCACAGTTCGGCGGGAGACAAAATGGGCAGCATGACTTCCACGGCGCCGGCGGCGTTCATTTCCTCGCGGATGATGCGCTCGATCTTCTGCAGCACCCGCCAGCCCAGGGGAAGGTAGTCGTAAATCCCGGCCGCCACCTTGCGGATGAGCCCGGCCCGGACCATCAGTTGGTGGCTGACGACCTCGGCCTCGGCGGGATTTTCCTTCAAGGTTTCCAGTAAGGTCTGGCTCCAACGCATGTTTGCTTAAGCGCCTTTCGGGTGATTTTCCCTTGAAAACCATGAAATCCGATTTCCCTGTCCATGCGGGTTCCCGGTGATAAGGCCTCGATTTTCCCATAAAACCAGGGAATGGACAATTTAAAAAAGGCGGCAGAAGACGGATCGAACCCCGCCCGGTCCTCTACTCCCGGCGCGTTATCTTTCCCGCAAACGTTTCTCGGCAAATTCGCGGTAGATGTTCCAGATCTCGACTCTTTGCAGGTATGACCGGAAACAGGTTTCAGACGCCGTTTTCCTTCCCGATAATTCGTCCGCCAACCCCTGGAAGAACAAGGGCTCCGAAAATTCCGGATTGTTATCGAACAGTTGCTCCTCCGTGACGCGCAGCCCTCCGGGCCAAGCCGGTTTCTTTTCTCGAAAATCTTTCCGGGCCTCGGCGTATCCCTGTGCGAACTCTTTTTTTAGCTTCAGCGCCCGTTGAAAATCTGCCCGGGCACGGGATGTCCTCCCCAGCGCCTCGCAGGCCAGGCCACGCCCGATATACGCCTCGGCCAACCGGGGATTGATTGCCAAGGCCGCGGAATAATCCGCCAAAGCCCAGAGGGGTCTGCCGCGGATCGCATGGATGTAGCCGACGGTGAGGCGTGCATTGACCTGGCTGGGATTTTTGGCCAGAGCCAGGTCGCATTCGAGCAAAGCTTGATCATATTGCCCCAGTAGAAAGTAGGCGTAACCGCGCTGACCACGAACCTCGGGATTTCTCGGATTCGTCCGCAAAGCTTGTGTGAAATAATCCAGCGCTTGCTCCGGGCGGCCTTGAGCCGCAAGCAGGCCGCCTAGACCGGCCAGGAACCCGGGTGCATTGGGATAAGTCCGCCACGCCCGCCGCAAATCCTCCGACGCCGGGGCGTACCGTCCCAGTGCCTGAAGCGCAAGCCCCCGTGTAAAAAAATCCTCTGCGGACACCGGCTCGGCTTTCAGGATTTGCACATACTCTCGGTAGGCCGGGGAATACCGGCCATCGGCTGCATACGCCGCCCCGCACTGGCGACGCGCGTCCCGCAGGTAAGGGTCCTTCTTCAGGGTTTGCGCAAAACTTAGCCGGCCCTGTTCCCAGCGCCCCTGGGAAAGCAGGGCATATCCTCTTCCAAGATAAATTCCGGCCATTTCCGGATCGATTTTTTCGGATCGTTTAAAGTCCCGCAAGGCTTCGGCATAGCAGCCGGAAAAATAGTACATCCAGCCGCGAATGAGATATGCCTCGGCTCCGCCCGGCTTGATGGCCAAAGCTTGGTTCAGGTCGGAGAACCCAGCGGAATAATCGCTCTGAAGCTTTGCCCGCAGATATCCCCGGTTGATCAAGGCATCAACACAGTGCGGCTGCAGCTCCAGGGCCCGGGTATAATCCTCCAGGGCCGGCACGATTTGTCCGTTGACGGCGAAGGCTTTGCCGCGGCCAATATACATTTGTGCATTCTTGGGATCCAGCTCGATGGCCCGAGTAAAATCCTTCAAGGCCTGCGTCATGTCATCCTGTTCCATCAGAACCCAGGCTCGGTAGGAGTAGCTTTTCGCGGAGGCGGGTTCAAGTTTCAGGCACCGATTCAGGTCCGCCATCGCCCGTCCGTACTCGTGTTTCCGGGCCCAAACATACCCCCTGGCCAGATAGGCCTCGCTCCGATAGGGTGCCACTTCGACGAGCCGATTTAAATCAGCCAGCGCTTTCTGCCACTCTCCCTTGAACTGGAAAATTCCCGCCCGGGTGAGCAGGACATCCTGAGAATCCGGATGCACCGCCAGGATGCGGTCGCATAGACTCAAGACCCAGGGTTCGCCGTCTCTCAGGCTGATGGTATCTCCGATGCTCTCCGTCAGCGTTCTTATCGACTTGTAAGGGAATCCGTCACGCCAGCGTCTTTCGATCCATTTCAGCGGTGTCATGCTCGTTGCTTTCGGGGATGAGCTTAGAAAAAAGGCCTCACTAAACCGCGGGTCAATGCGGTGGTAGGCATCGAGCCAAAGGCGAAATTTGGCCCGCAGGCGGGGATAGGACCGCACGTTCCGCATCAATTCCAGGGGATGTCCGAAAGCCTGTTCAGAAAATACGGCAAAATCTTCGGCGGGACTCGCCTGTGCATAAGGGCGCAAAAAACCCTGCCGCAACAAATCCGGCGAGACGGTCCGATCCCTTGGCTGGTAGGGGTTCTGATCATAGACGAAGCCTTTCGGGTTGCACTGCTTCCATTCCGGCGTTCGAAAAATGCCCGTGGTCCGGTAGAATGCATGGGCGATTTCATGATGGATCATCCGCAGGAGGTACTCATCCGGAACTGCCGTCCACTCCGACGCAACATACACACAGTTGAGCGAGCTCATGCCGCCGATCGGGTGATTTTCCCTCGTCACGAGTTGTTTCAGGAGAAAAACGTGCCCAAGATATCTCGGCACCACACCCGGGGGATATTGCGCCAAAGCCTGGGCCAGCAACTTCTTGGCGCGCGGAAAATCATGCAGAGCGATGGGCTCCGCCGCTGAACGATATCCCTTCCTTTCCGTAAAACGGGGAAGGACGTGGATGTGGATGCCGTACTCGTCCTCCAAGTCCTGAAAATACCAGACCTTGGCCGCTTCCAAGATCATCAGGTGGGACGGCACCCAAAAAGCCAAGACTCCGGCGAGGGCCAGATTGACGAGTGCTAGCATATACATGAGAATCCGACGGATCGTCTTGGCTCTCACATCAGTATTCCTTCCTGTCGGCATTTGCGGAGACGGCAGGATGTTCTGACAACGAAAAAGCCACACCCTGGAATCCGGTTCCGGGAGGGATCAAGCTGGAACCTCGCAGGCTCTTACGGGGTCGGTACCGCGCCGTCCGCAATCATTTTTTCCAGCTGGTCGGCAAGCTTGGCGTTAAGCGGACGCAGTTGCTGGACTTCGGCCCGCGCTTCGTCCGGCCGGAGCGGCCCTCGGCTCGGCGGACACGGGGCCCGGGCCTCCCAAAAACAAAACCGCGGCCGCCAGGTTCAGCAGGCACGCGGATGCAAGACACCAGGGAAGGATTCGAGGCATGCTCCCTTTCCACGAACGCGGGTTGCGTTAACGGAAGAGTTCCTTGACTTCGTGAATGAAGACCGCCTGGTCTTGCCGGGAGGAGACATAGACCTTCGAACCGTCCGGCGCCACCGCCACGGCTTGCGGATCTCTCCCGGTGGCCACGAACTTGCTTTGCCCGGTGTCCAGGTTGATGACCTGCAGCCCCCGGGGGCCCACGGCAAAAAGGCGTTTCCCGAAAGGCCCCGGGATGAAATCCTTGGTTCCCAAGGCCACGGTTCGGCTCAGACCGGCGGAAAGATAGGTGCGGTCCACGCTTTGAATGACGCTCGCGGCCGGGTAGGCGTCCTGTCCGGTGCACAGCACGAGTAAATTTCCGTTGCCGGGCATCAGCCGCAGGCGGGAAGGATTCATGCGCACGGGCACCTGCTTGAACACGCGGCCCTGGTCCGGATGAATCACGGATAAGGCATGGCTTTTATTGTCCGCCACCCACAACCGGACGCTGTTCGGCTCCAGCAGCAGATCCAGCGGTTCCCGTCCGACTTCGATGACCGGCAGCGCATTGTTGCCGATAAACGGCCGGACCCGGTTGCTGTCCGGGCTGCAAACCCAGCCGTGCCGGTTTTCCGGATCGTAGGCCCATCCGGCCGGCCCGTCCGGGAGATTCCATGTCTGCAGGAGCTTGAGGTCCGGGCCGTGCAGGGTCAACACCTGCCGGCCTCCCCGGCACAGCACGCGCAGGGTATGGTTGTCCCTTTCCAGGAAGAGACGCAGCGGACCTGCGGTCACGCCCGCCTCGGCCAGCGTTTTCCGCTTGCGGACATCCCAGGCCTGGACGGTGCGCGCGCCCTCACAGGCCACGTACAGGCATTCTCCCCGGGCATCCAGGGCCAGGCTGCCGGGATCCGCCGCTGTTTCCAATTCATGCCGCGTTCCGCAGCCGGCGGTTAGGGCCATCAGGCCGCCGAGCACGAAAGCCAGCCGGATTTTACGCGGAGGATTCGGCAGCATGCGCTTTCCCCCGTTCCAGCAGGATTTTTTTCACCTGCGCCAGCAGGGCCGGAACGGCCGCGGCCGCCGTCACACGCCGCAGGGGCCGGCCCTGGGCGAAGAGCATGAAGGACCCGTCCGGTGCCCCGGCCAGTCCCGCGTCCGCGTGCCTCGCTTCGCCGGGACCGTTGACTACGCACCCCATGACCGCCAAGGTCAGGGGCTGGGTGATGTCGGCCACGGCCTTCTCCACCCGGCGCAGCATGCGTTCCAGGTCAATGCGGGTCCGGCCGCACGTGGGGCAGGCGATGATCTCCACGCCCCGCCTGCGCAGGCCGAGGGCCGAGAGCAGCTGGTAGGCAACCCTGACTTCCAGGACCGGATCGCCGGTGAGAGAGATCCGCAGGGTGTCCCCGATGCCTTCCAGCAGCAAGGGACTCAAGGCCGCCGCGCTCTTCACCGCTCCGGCCAGGTCTCCGCCGGCTTCGGTCAGGCCGAGGTGCAGGGGCAGTCGGCTGCTGCCGGCCAGGGTGCGATAGGCGGCCAGGGTCGCCGCCACCTCCGAAGACTTGACCGACAGCACCAGGCGGCGCACTCCCGCGCGTTCGAAGGCGCCGGCATAGCGCACGGCCATCCGGGCCATGAGCCGCCCCAGGCTTTCGGAAGAGCGCGCGGCCCGGCGCTGCCGCTCCGGCACGGAACCGGAATTCACGCCGATGCGCACGGCCACGCCGGCCCGGGCCGCGGCGCGTCCGATATCGAGGGCCGGCTCCAAGCCGAGATTGCCCGGGTTGATCCTGATCTTGGCCACGCCGGCCGCCAAGGCGGTCTTCGCCAGCCGGGCGTCGAAATGAATATCCGCCACCAGCGGCAGGGGCGAGGCCCGCACCAGGCGCGGCAGGGCTTCCGCCGCCCCCGCGTCCGGAACCGCCACCCGGACCAACTCGCAGCCCGCCTGCCGCAACCTCCGGATTTGGCGCAGGGTCGCGCGCACGTCCTGCGTCGGCGTCGTGGTCATGGACTGGACCACGATCGGCGCCCCGCGGCCCAGATCGACCGCGCCCAGGCGCACGCGGCGGGTGGTGAGCCGGTGCGCCCTCACGGGGTTCCCCCGAGCGCCGGCACGATGAGCTTGTATAGGTCGTTGTAGGTGGCAAACACCATGATCGCGATCAGGAGGGCCACGCCCACGCTCTGAAAGCGCTGCTGCCATTTGAGCGAAAGGGGCCGGCCGCTCACACCCTCCCACAGGAACAGCAGCGCGTTGCCGCCGTCCATCACCGGAATGGGCAGCAGGTTGAGGATGGCCAGCATCATGGACAAGGCCGCCAGGAAAAACAGAAAGTCCTTGAAACCCGAGCGGGCTTCCTGCCCGGCCATGCGCACGATGGTAATCGGACCCCCGAGGGCGTCCTTGGCCGAAATTCTTCCGGTCAGCATTTGCCCGAGGCCGCCCAGGATGGCGCGCGCCAGGGACCAACTGTGGGTCGCGCCCAGGGCGTAAGCCCGGAAAAAGGGGTAGCGCACGGTGCGCTGGGCCGCCGAGGATTTGAAGCCGACGCCGATGACGCCCACGGCGCCCCGGCCCGGCAGCTGCTGGGCGATGGGCGTAAGCGTGGTCTCGAAGCGCCGGCCGCCCCGTTCAACCTGCAGGCGCACCGGCTGGTTGGCGCGCGGCCAGACGATCTGCTGGAAATCCGACTGGCTCCACACGGGCTGGTCGTCCACGCTCAAGATCACGTCGCCGGTTTTCAGGCCCGCCATCTCCGCCGGCGTGCCGACGAAAACACGATCCAGCACGTTGCTGGCGGCCGGGGACAGGGCCACGCCCATGCGCCAGTGCCGGGCGGCCTGATCCCAGCGGGGGCTGACCTCGAGGGTCAGCGGGCGGCCGCGGCGGTTTAAAGCCAGCTGGAGCCGGTGGCGCGGCTGCGCCTGGGCCGCCTGGTTGAAGTCTTCGGCGAAATTTTCCCAGTCCTCCACCGGTTTGCCTTGCAGGCCGGTAATGATGTCTCCGGCCTCCACGCCCGCGGTCTCCGCGGGGGAGCCGGCCTCCACCCGGGCGACCTGCGGCTTGGCCAGGGGCACCGAAAATCCCACGAAATACACGGTGCCCAAAATGAGCACGGCCGTCAGGATGTTCATGGCCGGCCCCGCCATCAACATGCCGACGCGGGCCCACCACGGGCTCCAGAAATACTCCCCGGGCACGGGGGCGCGCCCCTCCTCCGGCTGTTCACCGGCCAGTTTCACGTACCCGCCCAGCGGCAGCCAGGAGAGGATGTATTCCGTCTCCCCCCATTTGAATCCCGCGAGCCGGCTGCCGAAGCCCAGCGAGAATTTCAGGACCCGCACGCCGGCGGCCTTGGAGACCAGGAAGTGTCCCAGTTCGTGCACGAAAATCAGCACGCCCAAGCCGACGACGCCGTATATCACCACGGTCAAGGTTTGCATGCCAGCTCCTCTTGCGCCGCGTTCCGGGCCCAGGCATCCTGGGCCAGGACGCGCGCCAGCGAATAGACTCCGGTTTCGCGGTGGCGGTTCAGAACCCCGGCGATCACGCGCGGAATGCCCTGGAAATCCAGGCGCCCCTCCAAAAACGCCGACACCGCGATTTCATTGGCGGCGTTGAACGCCGCGGGCGCCGTGCCGCCCTTCCGGCCGGCCCGGTAGGCCAAGGCCAGGCCGGGAAAACGCCGCGTATCGGGCGGGTAGAAGTCCAGCCGCCGCCGGCTCCGCCAATTCAGCGGCCGGATGATCCGGCCCCAGCGCCCGGGCGCGGACAGGGCCGCCTGGATCGGCAAACGCATGTCCGGCGTCGCCAGCTGGGCCAGGACCGAGCCGTCGTCGAATTCCACCAGGGAATGCACGAGACTCTGCGGATGGATGACGACCTCGATGCGGTCGTAGGGCACGCCGAACAGATGATGCGCCTCGATGATTTCCAGGCCCTTGTTCATCAAAGTGGAGGAATCGATGGTGACTTTCCGCCCCATGGACCAGGTGGGATGGCGCAGAGCCTGGCGGGCGGTCACCCGGCGCAGGCGGATGGCCGGGGTGTGCACAAACGGCCCGCCGGAGGCGGTCAGGACCAGCCGCCGGACCTCCGCCGGATTTCGTCCCTCCAGGCATTGCGCCAAAGCGGCATGTTCCGAATCCACGGGCAGGAGGCGCGTGCGCCGGCGCCGAACCTCAGCCATGACCAGGTCTCCGGCCATGACCAGCGTCTCCTTGTTGGCCAAGGCCACGTCCCGCCCGGCCCGGATCGCGGCCAGGGTGGGCAGCAGGCCGGCGGTCCCCACCAGGGCCGAAACGACCAGTGTGGCGCCGGGCCACGCCGCGGCCTGCGCGAGGCCCTCGGGACCGGACAGCACGCGGGGTGCGGGCTGTAAGGCACGGACGCGCCGCCTCAGCTCCGCGGCCGCTTCCGGGTCGCCCAGAACCAGGGCCTCGGGCCGGTAGCGCCGCGCCTGCCGCAGGAGCAGATCCAGGTTGCGGTGGGCCGCCAGGGCCTTGATGCGGAAACGCGCGCGGAAATGGTCCACCACGTTGAGGGTGGAACGGCCGATGGAACCGGTCGATCCCAGGATCACGAGGGCGGTGCGCTTCATGTGCGGGTGAGCAGCCAGGCCAGTACGACCCAGACGGGAGTGGTGAATAACGCACTGTCGATTTTATCCAGCAAGCCGCCGTGCCCGGGGATGCTCTCCGCCGAGTCCTTGCTGCCCGACCAGCGCTTGAGGAGCGATTCCACCAAATCCCCGGCCTGCGCCAGCATCCCCAGGCCCACGCCGAGGGCGATGAACCCTCCCGGCGAGAAACCCAGGCCCTTGGGCAGCAGGGTCCAATACGCTGCGGCTGCCGCCACGCCGTTGACGGCCAGACCGCCAAGAAACCCTTCCCGGGTTTTGGCCGGGGACAGCCGGGGAGCCAGCGGTATCCGCCCAAACGCCGAGCCGGCGAACATGGCGGCCGCGTCATACAGCCAGTTGAAACCGAACAGAAGGACGATCCACCAGGCTCCGTGCGGCAGGCTGCGCAGGAAGAACCACTGCACGCCCAGGCCGCCGAGCACGAGAACGGCGAAGCCCGTGTAGGCCACGCCCGGAAAGCCCTTCTCGGAATCTTCCGCCAGAATGGCCTGCAGGCTGGCAATGAGCACCGCGGCCAGGGCAATGCCGAAAAGCGCCGTGCCGGCGGACACGCCCGCGGGTCGGGCCGCCGGGAAGGCCGCCACCGCGCACAAGGCCGCCACGGCCAGCAGGGCCACGGGCTCGTGGAACGGCAGGCCACGGTGCCGGACCAGGCGGCCGACCTCCAGCACCGCTGCGAACAAAGCCAGCGCGCACAAGCCAAAGAAGGGATAAGGCGTGGCCAGGAAAACCAGCCACACGAACACCGGCAAGAAAATCAAGGCCACGGCCAGGCGCTGTTTAAGCATGCGCGGACTCCACGCCCCCGAAACGGCGTTCCCGTTTCTGATATTCGGCCAGGACCCGGTGAAACTCCCGTTCGCGGAAGTCCGGCCATAACGTGGGCGTGACCACGATTTCGGTGTAGGCGGTCTGCCACAGCAGGAAGTTGGAAAGGCGGAGTTCGCCGGAGGTGCGGACCAGCAGGTCCGGATCCGGCAGGCCGCCGGTGTACAGGCAGCGGGCGAAGGTTTTTTCGTTCAAGGGCGGCCGCGGGCGGGAGCGGAGAAAGCGCGCGACGGCGTCGAGAATCTCGCCGCGGCCCCCGTAGTTGAAGGCCAGGTTGAGCTGCAGTCCGGTGTTGCGGGAAGTCAGGCGGACGGCGTGGTCGATGCCGGCCAGGATCCTGGCGGGAAGGTGACGGCGCCGGCCAAGCATGCGGATGCGCACGCCCTGGCGGTGGAGCTCGGACAATTCCAGGCGCAGGTACTCCAGCAGCAGGTGCATGAGGAAACGCACTTCCGGGCGGGGCCGCTTCCAGTTCTCGGTGGAGAAGGCGTACAGAGTCAGGGTGGAAATACCCAGTTGGCCGGAGGTGCGGATCACGGCCCGGACGGATTTCATGCCCTCGCGGTGGCCCTCCACGCGCGGGAGCCTGCGCCGCTGGGCCCAGCGTCCGTTTCCGTCCATGATGATCGCCACGTGGGCAGGCAGGCGTGCGGGATCCAGCCGAAGGCGCCGGTCGCTGTCGGGTGTGGTTGGAGGCATGCTGGCTCCTCAAAAACCCCGCTGTCAGCCAACCAGCCAGGGACGTCCTGTGCGGGCGAACGGAGGCGGGCGCGTCCGCCTAGACTTCGAGCAATTCTTGTTCCTTGCTTTGGGTCACCTGGTCTACCTTGGCGATGAAGTCGTCGGTCATCTTCTGGACTTTGGTTTCGAAGGACTTTTCCTCGTCCTCACTTAAAGCCTTGTCTTTCTTCAGGCCCTTTAAGGCCTCCATGGCGCGGCGGCGGTGATTCCGCAGCTCCACGCGCAGCTCCTCGGCCAGCTTGTGGACATGCTTGACGAGGTCCCGGCGCCGCTCCTCGGTCAGGGGGGGAAAAGTCAGGCGGATGAGCTTGCCGTCGTTCATGGGCGTGATGCCCAGGTTGGCCTTCATTAGGGCCCGTTCCAGGTGGGCTAAGACGCTGCCGTCCCAGGGCTTGATCTCCAGCGTGCGCGCGTCGGGCACGCTGATGGTCGCGACTTGGTTGACCGGCAGCAGCGAATTATAGTATTCCACCCGCACGGGTTCCAGGATCGCGGTGGTCGCCCGCCCGGTCCGGACCGAGGCGAACTCGCGCTTCAAGGCCTCAATGGCGTTGTGCATTTTCAACTGCGTGTCCTGGTGAATGCCCTGGGGCGTGAGGTCTGGCATGATTTCCCTCCGGCGGCGGAGAAATTAATGAACGAGCGTGCCGATGCGCTGGCCGAAGACCACGTCTCGGATGTTGCGCTTGCGTTGCAGGTTAAAGACGATGATGGGCAGATGGTTCTCCAGGCACAGGGTAATGGCGGTCGTGTCCATCACCTTGAGCCGGCGGCGGATGACTTCCATGTAGGTGACGTCCCGGAACAAACGGGCGTCCTGGTGCTTGGCCGGATCGCAGTCGTAGACACCCTCGACGTTGGTGGCCTTGAGAATCACGTCGGCCTTCATCTCGATGGCCCTCAGGGTCGCCGCGGTATCGGTGGAAAAATAGGGGTTGCCGGTCCCGGCCGCGAAAATCACCACCCGCCCCTTTTCCAGGTGCCGGATGGCGCGGCGGCGGATGTAGGGCTCGGCCAGTTTCTGCATTTCGATGGCGGTCAGCACCCGGGTGGTGACGCGCATTTTCTCCAGCGCGTCCTGCAGGATGAGGGCGTTGATGACCGTGGCCAGCATGCCGGCGTAATCCGCCGCCACCCGCTCGATCCCCAGGGATTCGGCCGTCGCGCCGCGCAGGATATTGCCCCCGCCGATGACGATGGCCGTCTGCACCCGCGCCCGGACCAGCAGGCGGATCTGCTCGGCGATCGCCTGGACTTCGGAGTGGTCGATGCCGTATCCCGCCCGGCCGGCCAAAGATTCCCCCGACAGTTTCAGCAGCACGCGCTGGTATTTGGACCTGCCGCGGCCGGGCATGACGCGGTCTATTCCTCCCCGATCTTGAAGCGGGCGAATCGGCGGACCTGGATGTTTTCCCCGGTTTTGGCGACCGTCTCGCCGATCAACTGCTTGATTTTTTTCTCGGGCACCTTGATGAAGGCCTGCTCGAGCAGGCATACTTCCTCGAAGTACTTGTTCAATTTGCCGTCGATGATTTTTTCCATAATCTCCGGGGGCTTTTTGGTCTCCCCCAGCTGGGCGCGGTAGATCTCCCGCTCCTTCTCGATGACCTCCGGCGGAATATCCTCGTGCTTGACGTACAAGGGATTGGCGGCCGCCACCTGCATGGCCAGGTCGCGCGCCAGGGTCTGGAACTCGTCGGTCTTGGCCACGAAATCCGTTTCCGAGTTGACCTCGATCAGCACGCCGATTTTCCCGCCGGCGTGAATATAGGCCGCGACGGTGCCGTCGGCCGCAACCCGGGAGGCCTTCTTCGCCGCCGACATCAAGCCGCGTTCGCGCAGGTACACGATGGCTTTCTCGAAATCCCCGCCGGTCTCCACCAGGGCCGTTTTGCATTCCATCATGCCCACGCCGGTTTTATCCCGCAATTCTTTGACTTGGTTCGCCGAAATTGTCATTTCCATCCTTCTCTCCTAAAAAATGCCCCGGGGCCGGGCCCCGTTCAGGCTCCCGCAGCCGGGCGGGCATCGAGGGCGGCCTTGTCCGGCTTGTCGGAGCCGGAGGTGAAGGCGTCCTCCTCGGCGGTCCGTGCCTCGGTTTTTCCGGCCGTCCCCTGGCCGTTTTCCGGACTTGCCGTGGACGCATCACCGCCCGCCAGGGCCGTTCCGGCTTCCTCGGTCTCTTTTTCCGCGGCGGCCTGGGCACGGGCCAGCTCCTGGCGGTGGCTTTCCGCGCCCTCGAGCACCGCCTCCGCCATCAGACTCACCATCAGCCTCACGGCGCGGATGGCATCGTCATTGCCGGGAATGATGTAATCCACCTCGTCCGGGTCGCAGTTGGTATCCACGATCCCGACAATGGTGATGCCCAGCTTGCGCGCTTCCATGAGGGCGTTGTGTTCCTTTTTCGTGTCTACCACGAAAATGGCGCCGGGGAGGGATTCCATGTCCTTGATCCCGCCCATGGTTTGCTCCATCTTGGCGAGATCCTTGAGCAGGTACTGTTTTTCCTTCTTGGGCAGCTTGTCGAGCGAGCCGTCCTCCGACATGCGCCGCAGTTCCTTCATGCGGTGGATGGTTTTCTTGATGGTTTGGAAGTTGGTCAGGGTCCCCCCCAGCCAGCGTTGATTCACGTAAAACATGCCGCTGCGGGTGGCTTCCTCCTGGATGGACTCCTTGGCCTGCTTCTTGGTCCCCACGAAAATGATTTTCTCGCCGGTGGCGGCCAGGTCGCGGATGTATTTGGTGGCTTCTTTCAGTTTTTTAACGGTTTTCTGGAGGTCGACGATGTAAATGCCGTTGCGTTCGCCGTAGATGTAGCGCGCCATCTTGGGATTCCAGCGGCGGGTTTGATGGCCGAAATGCACACCCGCCTCGAGCAACTGCTTCATGGAAACGTTTGCCATGCCGTACCCCTTTCCAGTTTATCCGCCGCCCTCATCCACCCGTCCTGGAATCCCCCGCCGACAGACGGCGCAGGGACACCCCCGGGACGGTCCGAAGGCGTGAGAGATTTAAGCTTGGGATTTATAACATACGCGCCGCGATCGGGCAAGGAGAAAATCAATATTTTTTAGCCCGAATCCGGAACCCGCTCCCGGCATGCGGGCGCGGGAAAATCAGCTGCGGTAACCCGCGTTGATGGCTACGTAGCGGGGAGTTAAATCGCAGGTGCGGTAACGGGCGCTGCCGCGTCCCGCGCCGAGATGGATCTCCAAGCGGATTTCGCGGCCGGCCAGCGCCCGGTTCTGCCTGGCCCAGGGCGTGCCCGCGTCCTGGCCCCGGCGCACCAGGGGCACGCCGTTGACTTCCACCCGCAGGCGGTCCGGCCGCAGCCGGATCGGCGCCGCGCCCAGGGCGGACAGGATCCTCCCCCAATTGGCGTCCTGCCCGTAGAGCGCGGTTTTGACGAGCTGGGAATCGCCCACGGCCCGGGCGGCCAGGCCGGCCTGCGCGTCCGAGCGGGCGCCGGTCAGGCGGATGTCAATGAACTTGGTCGCGCCTTCTCCGTCCAGCACGATCTGGCGGGCCAGGGCATCCATGACCTCGGTCAAGGCGTCCAGGAACGCCCGCCGGGCCGACCGGCTTCCCGGCCGGCTGCGGCTCCCGGCTGCGCCGTTGGCCAGCAACAAGACGGTGTCGTTGGTCGAGGTCTCGCCGTCCACGCTGATGGCGTTGAAGGTCCCGGCGCAGGCTTGGCGGAGAAAACGCCCGGCCTCAGCCGCCGTCAGGGAGATGTCCGTGGTGACGGCGGCCAGCAGGGTGGCCAAATGCGGATGAATCATGCCCGAGCCCTTGGCCATGGCTCCGATGCGGACCTCCGTGCCCTGCACGTTCAGCCGGGCGGAGGCCTGTTTCGGGAGCGTATCGGTGGTCATGATCGCCCGGGCCGAAGCCAAGCCGTTTTTCTTCCCCAGGTGGCGCACGGCCTGCGGCAGGGCGGACAACATGCGCGCCACGGGCAGGCGCGTCCCGATCACGCCGGTCGAGGCGATCAGCACTTCCCGGGCGCGGCAGCCCAGGCCGCGCGCCAGCCCGGCGCACAAGGCCCGGGCATCCGCCAGTCCCCGCCGGCCCGTGCAGGCGTTGGCGCCGCCGGCGTTCAGCAGGATCGCCCGGTGAACGGGGGACCGGGACAGGTGCTCGCGCGAGATCCGCACCGGCGCGGCGGCCAGTTGGTTGCGCGTAAAAAGACCCGCGGCCGCGGCCGGCCGGTCCGACACCACCACGGCCAAGTCCGGCCGCCCTCCCTTTTTCAACCCCGCGGCCACGGCCGCGCAGCGAAAACCCGCCGGCGCGGCCACGCCCCGCCGGTCCAGCGGCCCGCGGCTCATGAGACCAGGCCCACCCGCGGCAGGCCCAGGGTTTCGTCCCAACCCTGGCTGGCGTTTAAATTTTGAATCGCCTGCCCGGCGGCGCCTTTGACGAGATTGTCCAGAGCCCCGGCGGCCACCAGCAGCCCGGAGCGGGCATCCACCGCCACCTTCACCAGGCAGGTGTTCGTGGCCACGGCGCTGGCCAGGTCCGGCCAGGGCTCGTGTTCCTCCCGCACCTGCACGAACGGTTCCCCGGCGTACGTGTCCCGGTACAGCCGGACCATCTCGGCGGTCGTGGTCTTTCCGGTCAGCCGCCCGTACGCCAAGGACAGGATGCCGCGCTTGGCCGGGACGAGCTGGGGGGAAAACGTAATCACCGTTTCGTGGCCCGTGGCCTGTTTCAGCACTTGCTCGATTTCCGGGGTGTGCTGATGCGTTCCGGCCAGCTTGTAGGGCACCACATTCTCGGCCAGCCGGTTGAACATGGTCTCGAGGCTGGGCTTGCGGCCTGCGCCGCTGCTGCCGGACTTGGCGTCCACCACCAGCCCCCGGGATTCGATCCGTCCGGCCTTCAGCGCCGGGTACAGGGCCAGAACTGCGGAAGTGACGAAGCATCCGGGATTGGCGATGAAGGCTGCGCCCCGAATTTTCTGCCGGAACAGCTCGGGCAGGCCGTAGACGGCCTGCGTCAGCAGGTCGGGCGCCGTGTGCTCGAAACCGTACCATTCGGGGTAGGCGCCGGGATCCGGAAACCGGAAATCGCCGGAAAAATCAATTACCCGAAGACCCGCGGACAACAGTGCCGGCACCCGCTGCATGGCTTCCCCGTGGGGCAGTGCCAAGCAGACCAGATCCAGGGTATCCGGCGAAAAGGAGGTCTGCCCGGCCCGCGTCAGCGGGATGCGGCCCGCTTCGCCCAGGGCCGGAAAAACTTCGGCCAGGCTCTGGCCGGCGTAGGATTCCGAGGTGGCGGCCACCACCCGGGCCCGGGGATGCCCGGACAGCAGGCGCACGAGCTCGGCGCCCGTATAGCCGCTGGCTCCGATCACACCGACTCGCAGCATGTCCGCCTCCTTTGCGCCCGCCGGCCGCCGCGCAGGCGGCCCGGCGGCAGGTTATTTCATCTCGACGACCGGATACTTCTGCTTGAGGGATTCGACCCAGGCCCGATAGCGGTCTTCCGAACCCTCGTTCATCAATTTCTGGCGGATGCGTCCCTTGACCTCGTCGAACGGGATCACGCCGCCCGGCTGCCGGTCCTCCAGATGCACGATGAAAAAGCCGCGCGCCGTCCCGATCACGCCGGACGTCTGGCCCACGCGCAATTTCTCGAAAACCTCGCGGTCGAATTCCGGCAGGCCGATCTCGCCCTTCTCCAGCCAGCCGACTTCGCCGCCCTTCTCCGCCGTGACCCGGTGCTCCGAGTAATGCAGGGCGACGGCGGCGAAATCCTTGCCGGCCCGCAACTGCGCCAGGGCCTCCTCCATTTTGCGGCGGGCCTCGTCGTCCTGCCGCGCGAACAGGTCCGCCGGCAGGCCCGGATCCGGCCGGTTCATGAAGATCTGGCTCACGCGGGCGCGGTCCGGGCGCTTGAACTCGGCGGAGTGTTCGGAATAATATTTCTGCAACTGATCGTCCGAAACTTCCGCTCCGGTGGAAAATTCCTGTATTTTTCCCTGCAGGAGCTGCTGCCGCAGCAGGGCCTCCCGGATCATTTTCTCCTGGTATTTCAGGAGTTCGCCCTCGGTCAGGTGCTCCCGTTTCAGCTGGTCGCGAAAAGCCTGATCGCCGGGAAACTGCTTGCGCAGGGCTTCCATCTGCTGTTTGGCCCGCTGCGTAACCTGCGTTTCCGGGACCTCGAGTTTTTGGGCCCGGGCTTCGAGCAGTAGCAATTTCTCCTCCACCAGGCGCTGCACCAGTTTTGTGCGCGCGGTCTGCAGTTTATCCTGCAGCTCCTGGCCGCGGTATTCGGAACGCATGCGCTCGGCCAGCTGCCGCAAAGGCTCTTCGATTTCGAAACGCGTGATGATTTCGTTTCCCACCTGGAAAACGATATCGTCCACCAAGGCCGCTTTGACCGGCCCGGCGGGGGTCCCGGCCGCCCGGCCGGTGTCCACCGCGGCGCCCGCTGCGGCGGCCGCCAGACTCAGGACCCAGGCGGCGGCTAAGAGCAACCGGAGTGTTTTCATTCGGCACCTCGCAGGTCGTACAGGATGATTTTGGCCTGGCTGCGCAGATCCTCCAGCCAGGCCTGAAAGGCGGCGTCCACCTTCTGCTGCTTCAAGGCCCGCGCCACTTTGGCCTTGGCTTCCTCCACGGGCACCCTCCCGCCCGGCTGGATCTCATCCACCGTGAACAGATGATAGCCGTACTCCGTGGAGAGCGGCTGGCTGATCGCGCCGGATTTGAGTTTGAACAGGACCTGGGAAAAGGCGGTGGGCAGGTCCGTTTGCGTCACCCAGCCCAGGTCGCCGCCCTCGCTGGCCTCGGGAGCGCGGGAATATTTCCGCGCCTCCTCCTGGAAATTCGCGCCGGCCTCCAGCTCCGACCTGATCTTTTGCGCCTGTTCCAGCGTTTCCACCACGATCTGGCGGGCGTGAATGCGCCGCGTCTGGTAGAACTCGAGCAGGTGGGACCAGTAGTAGCCGTCCACCTCGTCCTCGCCCACCCGCACCTGGCTTTCCACGGCCCGGTGAATGGTCGCCTCGACCAGCAATTGCCGGCGGATGAGCTTTTCCCAGGTCGCCGACGTCAAATGATGCTCCCGCAGGATTTCCTTGAATTCCTCGGGCGTATGGCTGCCCCGGGCCCAGGCCAGCCGGGAGTTGACCTCGGCCTCGGGCGCCGTGACCATGAGTCGCGCGGCCTCCTGCACGATCAGCGAGTCGTTGATCAGGCGGTCCAGAACGTCCTCACGCGTACTGTCCAATACCGGCGCCTCGGAATTGACGCTCAAGAATTGGAGTTCCCGCTTCAGGTCCTGGTCCGTAATCTTTTCATGATTGACACTGGCCAGGACGCGGGGTTTGCGTAAAAGCGAAAAAATATCCTTGGAGAAGAACCCGAGGACGAACAGGGCGGCGCCCAGCAGCGCCAGCAAGACGAAGATCAGGGTCTTTTTCATGGGGTAATTCCTTTGAGGCGAAAAGGTCGCCGACAGGTTAGCGGTTAGCCTTGGTGTTATCCTGAATGGTGACGTCCTCTTTCGGATTGCCGTACAGTTCGCGGAACGTGGCTTCCTTGATGTAGACCTTATGCTCTTTTTCCAGCTTCTGGATCAGCTTTTCCTCCACCAAGATGGCGCGGATCTGGGGATCGACCTTGTCCAAGGGAGGCACCTTGACGGCCGGGTTGAGCAGTTTCAGCTTGCGGGCATAATCGTCGTAATAATTCTGGATCTCCTCCTCGGAGAGGTTGCTCTTGGGGATTTCCTCCTGCTTGAGATGCTCGTTCAATTCCTGGAGCATGACCGTTTCGTAGACCTGCTGCTTCAAAACCGCGAGGTTTTGTTTCAAGGCCCGCATCTGTTCCTGTATTTTTTCCTTCGAGCGCCGCAGGTAATTCTGGATCCGTTCCTTGACGGGCTTTTGTTTCTGGTACCCGCGCTGCTCCGCTTCCTGGACGAGCAGGCTTTTCTTCACCAGGTTGTCCAGCAGCTGCCGTTTGCCCTCGAAGGTGGACATGAGCGTTTTGTAGCTGTCGGGTAAATTGCCCAGGGCGAGATTGAAATCCTGGACGGTGATTTTTTCCGCGCCAACCTTGGCCAGCACCTGCCCCTGCCCGCAGCCGGAGAGCCAAACCACCAGCGCGCCCAATCCTGCCGCCATCACGATTCCTTGCCGCCGCGTCATGAGCCTGCCTCCGGTTAGCAAAAAAGCTTAAAAAACTTAACTTTTTTTATCATATTCGAGTAGTTCGGACAAGCACATTTTTAGCGCGCCCAGGATTTCTCCGGCCGGCTGCAGCATTTCCAGGACGGGCCGCTCGCCGGGGATCCATTTGGCCCGGCGGGCGGGATCGGCCAGCAGGCGGGCCACGGCCGGCTGCGGCGGCTTAACCCACAAATGCCACTGCAGCCGGAGGCGGCGGCCGTCCGCCTGCACCAGCTCGAGGCCGCCGGCGCGGGCCGCCAGCTTCAAGTCCGCGACCTGCAGCAGGCGCTGTGCCGGCTGCGGCAGCGGGCCGTAGCGGTTTTCGAGTTCCCGCTTCAATTCGGACAACTCGGCCTCGCCGGCCGCGCCCGCGATGCGCTTGTACAGATTCAGGCGCACCAGGGTGTCGGGAACGTAGTCGGAGGGCAGGAAGGCGTCGACGGGCACCGACACCTTCACCTCGGGCGGACCTTCCCGGCGCTGGCCCTTGAGTTCGCGCACCGCCTCCTCGAGCAGGCTGCAGTAGGTCTCGAAGCCCACGGCCGCGACCTGGCCGGATTGCTCGGGCCCCAGGATATCCCCGCTGCCTCGGATTTCCAAATCGCGCATGGCGATCTTGAAGCCCGACCCCAGCTCGGTGAACTCCTGCAGGGTCGAAAGACGTTTTTCGGCGTCTCCGGTCACGGCCCCGCCGAAGGGGTAAAACAGGTAGGCATACGCCTGCCGGTCCGCACGCCCGACCCGCCCCCGCAACTGGTACAGCTGGGCCATGCCCAAGGCATCCGCCCGGTTGATCAAAATCGTGTTGACGTTGGGCAGGTCCAGGCCGGATTCCACGATGGTGGTGGAGACCAGGATATCCTCGGAGCGCGCCAGGAAGCGCTCCATGACCGGCTCCAACGCCTCGGGGTTCATTTGCCCGTGCGCCACCGCCACCCGGGCCTCGGGCACCAGGCGCTTGATGCGTTCGGCCATGGGCCCGATGGATTGGACCCGGTTGTGCACGAAAAAAACCTGGCCGTCCCGGGCCAGTTCGCGCACGATGGCCTCGCGGACCACTTCGTCGGAATATTCCTGCACGAAGGTGCGGATGGCCAGGCGGTTCAAGGGCGGAGTCTCGATCACCGAGATGTCCCGGATTCCGGACAACGACAGGTACAGGGTGCGCGGGATGGGGGTGGCCGTCAGGGTCAGCACGTCCACGGTGCTCCGCAATTTCTTCAGTTTCTCCTTGTGCTTGACGCCGAAATGCTGCTCCTCGTCCACCACCACCAGCCCGAGGCGTTTGAACTGCGCGTCCTGGCTCAACAGCCGGTGGGTGCCGATGACGATGTCCACCGCGCCCTGGGCGAGGTCGCGCAGGATGGCCCGTTGCTCCGCCGGGGGTTTGATGCGGGACAGCAACTCGATGCGGACGGGATACGCGGCCATGCGTTCCCGGAACGTGGCCGCGTGCTGGTCCGCCAAGAGCGTCGTCGGCACCAGCACCGCGACCTGCAGGCCGTCCTGTACGGTCTTGAAGGCCGCACGCATGGCGACCTCGGTCTTGCCGAAGCCCACGTCGCCGCAGACCAGACGGTCCATGGGCCTTTCGGATTCCATGTCCCGCTTGACCTCGGCGATGGCCCGGGCCTGGTCGGGCGTCTCCTCGTAAACAAAGGTGTCCTCGAATTCGCGCTGCCAGTGGGTGTCCGGCGCGAAGGCGTGCCCGCGGTGCAACTGCCGGCTGGCATGAACGTCCAAAAGCTGGCGCGCCAGCTCGTTGACCGATTCGCGCACGCGCTGCTTGGTGCGCTCCCAGGCCGAACTGCCCAGGCGGTGGATGCGGGGCGAGCGTTCGCCGCCCCCCACGTATTTCTCCACCAGGCGCAGCTGGTCCGTGGGCACGTAGAGTTTTTCCTCCCCCGCGTACGCCAAGCAGACGAATTCGCGTTCCCCGCCGTCCACGCGCAGCTTGACCACGCCGCGGTAGCGGGCGATGCCGTGGTCGCGGTGCACGGCCAAGTCTCCGCTTTTCAGCTCCAGCAGGTCGCTGACGGGCTGGGTGGGAACCCAGGCGCCCTTGATCCGGCGCGGCTGCGGGCGGCCCAGGCGGCGGTTGAAAATTTCCTGGTCCGTGAAGACCACCAGGCCGCAGGCCGGGTACTGGAAGCCTTCCGCCAGCTGCCCGCGGTGAAACGTGAAATACCCGAGCAGGTCCGGCGCCTGCAGGTTGGCGGCCTGCTCGGCGAGTAATTGCCGCAGCCGCTGCTCCTCGGCGGCGTTATGGGACACCAGGTGCAGCTCCAATCCGGCCTGCAGCAGGGCTTGGGCCTCCTTCAGCAGCAGCTCCAGACTGCCCCGCAGGGGCTGCGTGCCCTTCACGAGGGTGGCAAAATGCGGCAGATCCTCCGGCTCGGGCCAGGCCGTCTGTTTCAGGCGCGCGGTCTGGATCCAGGCAAACCGCGCCAGCCGGGGTTCCAAGTCGTCAAAAGGCAGGAATAATTTTTCCGGAGGGGGAAGCAGGGGTTCGCGCCCCCTGCGTTCGGCGAACAGGCGGGCCGTGCGTTCATCGCCCGCCTCGGCCCGCGACCGGGCCGTTCCCGGGGATTCCGTCACCACCACGGCGTCGGCGGGCAGATAGTCCAGCAGGCCGGCGGTGGGTAAAAATTCCGCCAGATAATATTCCAGGCCCGGTCCCGAGGGGTCGCGGGCCAGTTCCTCCCGCAGGCCGCGCACCCGTTCCCGCCCGCGTTCGCGCTCCAGCCGCGCCAGGCCGGCCTGCACTTCCTCCGCCGCGGGCGCAAACAGGCGGGCGGGCGGCAGGGTCGCTTCCCGGACCGGGGCGGCGGCCGGTCCCGGTCCTTCCTCGGGAAACAAGTGGAAACGGCGCAGGGTCGCGATTTCCGAGCCCTCGAACTCGATCCGCCACGGCGCAAGCTCCGAGGGAGGAAAAACGTCCAGGATGCCGCCGCGCACGGCGAATTGCCCGCGGCCCTCCACCGTGTTCTCCCGGGTATAGCCCCGTTCCACCAGGGCCGCGGCCAGACGCTCCAGGTCCGCATGCTGTCCGACATTCAAGGACAAGGCGCGCGCGCGCATCCAGGCCGGGGCCGGAAGAATTTCCCGGACCTGTTCGCAGGCGGCCACGATCATGGGTTTTTCCCCCTGGGACAGGCGCCACAGCACTTCCAGGCGCTCGCCTTCCTCCTCCATGTCCGCCAAGCCCCGTTCATACGGCAGCGTGTCCCGCCCGGGAAAGAGCAAGAGCCCTTCTTTTTCCGGATCCGGATGCTGCAGGAAGAGGCGGAGCTGGTCATACAGGTCGCGGGCTTCCTCCCGCGTGGCGGTCAGGAGCAACAGCGGCGAGCGGAGGCGCTCCGACACCCCGGCCCAGAAGAACGCCCGCGCCGATCCCCACAGGCCCGTCAGCCAGGCGCGGGCGCGCTCCCGGCCGGTCACGAGGTCGCAGAGGCCGGTGAACACCGGATCCTGGTTCAATTGGATCAAGAGGGAACGCAACGCCATGGTGCCCGCCTGGACAAAACGCGACCGGGGCTGAACCCTTTTCCCCGAAACCCAGGGGGTCGGGCCAGCCCGGCCACGCGCATTTTTCGCTTGATGATAGCCCAGGCCCGCCGCGGCGTCAACGGAAAGCCTCTGCGTCCGTCTTGCCGGGAACCGGGCGCTGTGGCTGGTTTTCCCCGCCTGAAGAGGAAACGGTTTTTTTCAGGCGGCGAACGCCTGCGGCCGAGATGTTCAGGGGAATTAGAACCCGAGCGAGAAATACATCTCCCACACGAACTGCTTTTCCACGGGTTTGAAAATCAAGGCCTGATGGTACGCTGCCGGCAGGTACCAGAATAATTCCAGGTCCAGGTGGGCCTCGGCGCCCAAGGCGGCGCCCGCCCGGGAAACCCACTGCTCCCAGTTCCCGGGAGAACCGTCCCAGGCCGTGCCCCACTCCACGAACCCTTCCAGCCACAGGTCGTGAAAGTACAACGGGATCAGGCCCGGGCCGTCGTCGATGTACCACAGGGGCAGGCGGTAGGCGCCGCCCACGGTCAAGGCGTGCGTGCGGTTGAACGGCCCGCCGTGGTACCCGCGGGGAGCGGCCTGGAGAGAGGCGTCCGGAAGAAGGCCGTGTGTTCCGGACACGCGCGCGGACAGGGCCACGGCCTGCCCCGGCAGGTAGCCGGGAAACATCACCTCGGTCGCGGCCAGCCAGGCACGGCCGGTGTAGGCTCCCTCCCCCAGCGCCAGCTCACCCCGGCCGGACAGGGCGGCGCCCGCGGTGGGAAAAAGATCCCGGGGCCGGCGGCGAAGGTGCTGCAGATTGAAGGCGCCGTTGAGCCCGAAATATTCTTTTCCGGGAAAGGCAATCCAGTCCGCCTCCGACACGTCATATCTTTCCAGCCCCAGTCCCAGGTTGAAACCCGCCCACAGGTCGGATGCCTGCCGCAGGGTCACGGGCAGGGACGCCTGCAGGCCGAAACCCTGGGCCCGGGCCCAGTACCGGGTCTTATCCTCGGGATCCCCTGCGCGGCCCCAGCGGGCCTGCGCGCGGCTGAACACGGTCCCCTGCAGGGTCACGGGCGTATCCTGGTTGGTATAGGCCAGATCGCCGTACCACTTCCCCGCCGCCGGCTGGTACAAGGCTTCCCCCCACCAGGAATGGATTTCCAACGGATCCTGGCGCCCGGAGGCCACGCCCCAGGTCAGGCCGTACCGGTCTTCGCCGAGCATGGGCATCCAAAACGTCGGCACCAGGTGCGGCCAGGCATCATAGCCGCCGCCGGCGGCCGCCGGTCCAAAAAAGTCATCGGGCGGAACCGGCTGGGGATGGGACGCAATCGGCGGGAGAGGCTGCCAGTGTTCGGGCGTAAAAGGCGCGAGGACGAGTTGCTGGGTGTTTCCGGGCTGGTATTCCGCCAGGGCGATTTTTTTGCCGTCCGGCGATACGGAGGGATTGAACGCGCCCAGACGGGAATCCGTCACCCGGAACAAGGCGCCGCCGGCCAAGTCGTAGGCATAGATTTGAAACACGCCTGAGCGATCGGACGTGAACAGGATATACTTCCCGTCCGGCGACCAAGCCGGATCGAAGTCCAGGAAAACATCCCACCCCGTCAGGGCCGTGAGCGTGCCGCCGACCGGATCGACCAGGCAGATATCCTGCACGCCGTTGATTCTCACGGCCGCGGCCAGGCGGCTGCCGTCCGGCGACCAGCGCGGCGCCAAGTACACCGCGTCTTCGGGCCCCGGCACCGGGTGCAGGCCGCCCCCGGCCGGATCCAGCCAGGCCAGACGCGTGGGGCCCCAGGCGTTTTGCACGCACACGATCCGTCCGTCCGGAGCCCGGTCCGGCGACCAGCAGCGCTGGCCGACGGTCAGGCGCTCTTCCCGGCCGTCGGGACCCCAGGCGAAAAGATCGGCGGTCAGGGTGTCGTCATACAGGGGGTCCGGCAGCAAGCGTGCATAATAATATGTTTGCGTATCCTTCCGGTAGGCGTAGTCGCCAAAAGGGAGATCGGGCCGCCCGATCTCCCGCAAGGCGCCGGACTGCAGGTTGATCTGCACCAACGCGTCGCCCAGGCTCAGGCTCTGGCGGTAGGCGGCCAGGGTATGGTCATCCAGCCATACGGCTTGGTGGAAAAACGCTTCCGGATCGTCCGTGATATACACGGCGTCGTCGAGGGGCGGGCGGATCGGACCGAAGCGGTGCGAAAAATCGGCCTGCCCCTGCCGTTGGAAAGATTCCCAGGCATCGCCGGGGTCGAGGCCTGCGGCCCGCTGCCAGGCGAAGCCCAAGCCGAAGAACGGCCACGCGCTTTGCTGGGCGGAAATCTTGTCCAAGAAACGGTCGCCGGCGGCCTGCTCCGCCAGTAAAAGCAGGTCGTAGCCCGCAATATAGACTCGGTCCCCGGGCCAGGCGAATCGGGACGTCTCGCCGATCTGCCCCAGGGACCAGGGCCTCCCGGAAAGCAGGTTGGCCGCCAATTCCATGCGGCGATACGTGCTGCGTCCGAAGCCGCCGGCGCTCAGGCGGGTTTCGGCGAAGACGGCCACCCCTTCCACCCACCATTTGGGAGCGATAAAATTCAAGCCGTTCACTTCACCGAAAAGCGCGGACAAGCCGCGCGTGAACCCTTCTTCCCGCAGGCCGTGGCAAAGATGGGCGTACTCGTGCAGCATCAGGACTTCCAGCCAGGAGGACTCGCCCCGGCCGTAGGCCGGCGACAGCGGCGAAACCAGAACGAATTCCATTTTCCGGTATATGGCTTGCGCGAACCCCAGGGCCGCGTCTCTGCGCGCGTTGAGGACCAAGGGGGTCCGGCCTCCGGGCGCGTAGCCCAGAAGCCCGCGGACCTTGGGGTAGGCCCGCTCGGCGATCCTGGCCGCCCGCGCCGCGGTCAAGCCGACCTCGGCGGGATAGATCAGAAGGAAATGCTCGGTCGCAAGCTGGCGCCAGTCCTGCGCCGGGTCGCGGCGCGCCTCCGCGGACGCCGGGATGAAGACCGGCAGCAGGCACGCGGCCAGGCACAACCCGGCGGACAGGCTCCCGAGGCCGGCCGGGAAGAGAGCGGGAAGCCGGGTGAAAAAACGGTGCGGCGAGGGCTTAATTTTTTCGGCGCGGTTGGCCACGGCGAAGGCGCTTGACGGGAGCGGAAAACTTCAAGGTGACGGCAATCTGGTGCGTCAGGCCGAGATCGCCGAAAGAGGCCAGGGCATAATCCAAATTCAGCAAGGCGATGCGCAGGCCCGCGCCGGCGGTCAGGCCGGCCGGGGATCCCAAGCTGCCGCTGTCCTTGATTTTATAACCGACGCGCAGAGCCAGGGTCCGGTCGTACCAGTACTCGGTGCCGAGATGACCGGAAACATACCGGGTATCCCCGAAGGGCACGTTCGCGTCCGCCAGCACGTTCCACTGGTCTTTGGGCCGCAAGCGCAGCGGCAAGAGATAGGCCGCGCCGGCTCTCACGCCCAGGGGCAAAGAGGCATGACCCATGGGCGTGCCGAGGTTCTGCAGGGTCAAGCCGAGCATCAGGCCCTTCACGCCGGGGCGGTACAGGGCGCCCGCGTCGAGAGCCACGGCGGCATAGGACTGGGTGTCGATGCTTTGACTGATGAGCTTCACCGCGCCGCCCACGGCCAGGGACGCGGACAGGGCGTATCCCATGCCCCCGCTCAGGATCAGCGTCACGGGCGAGAACTGTCCCACCACTTCGGGAAAACCGTTGTGGTCCTCCACCTTGTCCAACATGCCGTAATTGACGTAGGCCAAGTTGAATCCGAGACCCATGCGGGGCGATAAGCGCTGGGCGTAGGCGAGATACTCCAGGGAGGTTTGCAGCAAATAGATGTTATGCATGAAGCCGACCTGCAGGCCGTGGATTTGGGCCAGGCCGGCGGCGTTCCAGGCCGTGGCGTTGAGGTCGTCGGCCTTGGCGACGAAGGCTTCGCCCAGGGCCACCGGGCGCGGTCCCAGGCCGAGTTTCAGCTCCGCGCCGCCCGTTTGTCCCACGGCGAAGGTGGTCTGTTCCTCCCCCCGGGCGGTGAGCGATCCGCCGAGCAGAAGCACCGTCGCCGCGCACACCCCGATGCGCCTCAGGGTCAAGGCCCTGCGCCAGAACCACGGACCGGTAGGTCGTTCCATGCCATCCATCATAGCTCACTTTTTAGGAAAGTCAATTTGGAATCCTCCACCGTGCCCGGACTCGCTCCGGGCGGACCGCTTTGACCCGGTAAATAAAAAGCCCTCCGGGAATTATCCCGGAGGGCTTCAGGACCGCGGGCAGGCGGGGCTTACTGAAAGTTGACGCCGATCGCGATCTGATGCGTCAAGCCCAGGTCCCCGAAAGACACCAGCGCATAATCCACGTTGATCATTTGGATCTGGACGCCGAGGCCGGCGGTCAGGCCGGTAACCCCGCCCAAGTCGCCGGTGTTCTTGGCCTTGTACCCCACGCGCGCGGCGATCATCTGGTTGTACCAGTACTCGGTGCCGATGTTGACGGAGGTGTAATTCGTGTCCCCGAACGGCACATTGACGTCCAGCAGGAGGTTCCAGACGTCCTTCTCGGAAAACTTCACCGGCACCACGTACGCCGCCCCGACCTTGGCGTTCATCGGCAGGGAGGCTTCCGCCAGCTCGGTGCCCAAATTCTGGATCGCCAGGCCGAATTGAAGGCCTTCCACGCCGGGACGGATCAAACCGCCCACATCCACGGCCACCGCCGAATAGGACTCCGTGTCGATGCTCTGGCTGATAAACTTCACGGCTCCGCCCACGGCCAGGCTGGAAAGGACCCACTGCCCGTAGCCGGCCGTGAAGGTGAACACGGAAGGAGTGAAATCCCCCACCACCACCGGCAGCCCGCTGGCATCCACCTGCACCTTGTCCAGTTTCCCGTAGTTTAAGTAAGTCAGGTTGGCGCCGATCCCCGCGCCCTCGAACAGGTTCTGGGCATAGGCCACGTATTCCAGGGAAGTTTCCTGCAGGTAGATGTTGTGCATAAAGCCGGCTTGATAGCCGGTGAGCTGGGCCAAACCCGCCGGGTTCCAGGCCGTGGAGTTGAGATCATCCGCTTTGGCCACAAAGGCTTCGCCCATGGCGACCGGTCTGGGACCCAGGCCGATTTTCAACTCCGAGCCGCCGACCTTGCCGATGGCGTAATTGGTCTGGTCCGCGGCCAGCGGCAGCGCCGATGCCAGCCCCAAGAATACGATTCCCGCCCATCCCGTGATTTTTTTCATGACCCGCCCCCTGAGATGCATTCACTGCAGCGTTTTTCGACTGCCCGCTCCCCCGCTTGGAAGAACACTATAATAGTATTCTAGATTGGGTAAATGTCAAGTCGGAATCAACCGGTTTTGCCGCCCCGGCGGCGGTGCAGGACTTCTCCGACCTGCAGGCGCGCCAGGGCTTTTTTCAGGGAAATTTCAGCCGCCTCCTGGGCGGCGCCCTGAAGTCCCTGTTTCAACTGCGCCAAGGCCCGAACGCGCGCTTGCCGGGCGGCCTCCAAGTCGATGTCGTCGGCCCTTTCCGCGGTGTCCGCCAGCACGATGATTTTGTCGGGAGTCACCTCGGCGTATCCGCCCCCGATGGCGTAGACCACTTCTTCGCCCCCGGCCCGGTATTTCAGCATGCCGGGTTTTAAAGCCGAAACCATGGAAACGTGGCGCGGCAGCACGCCGAAATACCCCTCGGAGCCGGGCAGCAACACCTCTTCCACTTCCTGGGCGATGACCTGCCGCTCGGGCGTCACCACGTCGAGCTGGATCGTCTGGGCCATACCGAAACTCCTCGCCTTAGGAGCTTTCAGGGGAACCACCCCGACCGGAGGGGGAATCGTATGGGACTCCCTGCGGTCGCAGGTTCCCCTGACGCGGTCGCTGCGCTCCTTTGGAGGAGCGCTCCCCTCTGACTCTCGCAGCGCTCGCTGTTTCCCCCACGGGTCAGGGGATGTTCCCCTGACTACCCCTGGATTCTTTCAGGATCCCCGCCGATGCGTCCTGCTTTCCTTCCCGCTTCCGTCGGGGCTTCACCGCCCCCGAACCCTAAGCCTCAGCATCTGGATGAGGCCGCGGGCCGATGTCTGCGCGCCCGCGGCCGTCCCGGGCGCCGCGGGGCCGGTCTAAACGGCCGCCAATTGCTTGGCCTTGGAGACCGCTTCCTCGACGTTGCCCACGTTGATGAAGGCTTGTTCCGGCAGATCGTCGTAATGCCCCTCGACGATCTCCTTGAACCCCCGGATGGTTTCCTTCAGGGGCACGTAGCGTCCCGGCGTCTGCGTGAATTCCTGGGCCACGAAAAAAGGCTGCGACAGGAACCGCTGCAGCTTCCGCGCCCGGGAAACCAGAAGCTTGTCGTCCTCGGACAGTTCGTCGATCCCCAGGATGGCGATAATGTCCTGCAGGTCCTTGTAGCGCTGGATGATCTGCTGCACGTCGCGGGCGACCCGGTAATGCTCCTCGCCGACCACTTCCGGCGAAAGAATGCGGGAGGTGGAATCCAGGGGATCGACCGCAGGATAAATTCCCTGTTCCACGATGGCGCGGGACAAAACCGTGGTGGCATCCAGGTGCGAAAAGGCCGTGGCCGGCGCCGGGTCCGTGAGGTCGTCCGCGGGCACGTAAATCGCCTGGACGGAAGTGATGGAGCCGCGCTGGGTGGAGGTAATCCGTTCCTGGAGCTCCCCCATTTCCGTCGCCAAGGTGGGCTGGTAGCCGACGGCCGAGGGCATGCGCCCCAGGAGGGCCGAGACCTCCGAGCCGGCCTGCGTGAAACGGAAGATGTTGTCGATGAACAGGAGGACGTCCTGGC
>CAZQGO010000017.1:0-66054 GCA_964593065.1 uncultured bacterium
AACGCTCATTGTGAGCGGTTTTTCGTCTTTGGTGCGCCCAAGAGGAGTCGAACCCCTAGCCTTCTGATCCGTAGTCAGACGCTCTATCCAATTGAGCTATGGGCGCAGGGAAAGCGAATTATACCTTGCGGTTTTTCATCCGACAAGAGAAAAAATCCGGCCTGCTTGCCCCTCGGAGCCCTCTATTTCACCAGCACAATGGTCTGATATTCCAGCGTGCCGTCCTGCCGCCGCAGCTTGGCGATGTACTCTCCGGATGGACTCAAACGCCCGTCTGTCGTCCGTCCGTCCCAAGACAGGCCGCTGCCCTCGGCGCGGTACACTTCCCGGCCCCGCAGGTCCAAGACACGGATTTCCCGGTATTCGTCCCCGAATACCACCCGGTCGTTGATTCCGTCCACCAAACCCGGGGACAGGAGGCGCCGTTCCGGACGGGTCGTCCCGCCTTCGGACGCCCGCGTGGCCGTCGGCGTCGGTGTGGCGCTGGTCGACACCGTCGGCGTCGGCGTTCCGGTCCACGCCGGGGTCGCTGTTCCCGTGGTTGTCCGCGTCCGTGTTACCGTACGCGTCGGACTGACCGTGGCCGTGGGCGTAGGCGAAACCACCGGCGTGGCCGTCCGCGTCGGCGTCACCGTAGCCGTGGGCGTGGGTGAAACCACCGGCGTGGCCGTCCGCGTCGGCGTCACCGTAGCCGTGGGCGTGGGCGAAACCACCGGCGTGACGGACGAGGTGGCGGCCGGAGAGCCCAGGGCCGGAGGATTGATGAGAACCGCCGTATCGTCCGCCAGGTTGCTCACCGTCAACGCGAGCGTGCCCGCGCCGTCGCTCGACAGATATTCCGTGTTGGCCACCGTACCCGCATAGGTGTTCCACCACTGCACCGGATACAGGATGTTCGGGTTCATGACCAGAGTCACGGTTCCGCTCTCGGGCGCGGCCCCGGCGCCGAAGGGCGGGGAGTTTACCCAGGTGTGGTTGCGGTTCTGGATCCACAGGTGGGCGCGGTTTTTGGCCAGGTTTTTCTGGCCCCAGGCGCGAAGGTTGGCATTGGAGGTGGTTGTGGCCGCATCCACGTAGCCACCCTGGTTCACATCCAGTTGGGAAACGAACGTGTAGAAAGGCTGGCTGACGGTCTCCGGGCTGATGTAGTTGAGGTGTTCCGAGAACCAGTAATTGGGATCGTACATGCTTCCGGCGCTCAACTGCGCCCAGAGTAGGTTGTGGTACCAGATGCCCGGGTTGGCCGTCTGCAACTGGTTGTACGGTGTCGTGTTATAGATGCCCGTCTCTCCGCGGATCACGGGTTTCCCCACAAGGCTCGCCCACGCGATGTTGCCGGATTCGTTGTTCCAGCGCGCCATATCGTAGGGATAGCCGGCGGGACTGGGGTTGGGATTGTCGGTGTATTCGTGCAGGTCCGCGTAATCCACGTCCGGGAAGGTGCCGTTGCCGTTGCCCCAGAACGCCGGCCGCCAGCAGCACCAGAAGGAGGTCGTGGCCAGGTGGGGATGCGCGTCCGTCTGGTGCATGAATTGCGCAAAGGCCTGCGTGGTCCGCCAATGCGGCGCCGTGCCGCTTCCCGGCGGATCGTCATTGGGCGGCCCTTCGTTGTTCAGTTCCCAGGAGTGAACGGCCGTGGAATAGCCCCAGCGCGCCACGAGGTAGCGGTACCATTGCCGCAGCAGCCAGCGGGCCTTGGTGTTCTCGTCCTGATAATAGCCGTCGCCGGGGTCCGCCCAGGTCCCGTCGGCCTTGAGGTGGTTCTGGATCCAGTCGTTTTTATCGTGGACGACGTATTTGAAGAACACGCCGTACTGCTCGCCCTGGGTCACCTGCCAGTCGAAAAAGGCGGCCGGCCGCTGTTCCACATAAGTGTGCTCATCCGCCAGGGGATTGCGGATGATTTCGGCGCCGCTGGCATTCGTCAGGGAGAACTCGTCCACGTAGGCCTGGCCGGCGGTGCAATTGTCGAGGTAGAGGTAGATGTTGGTGCGGTCCACGCTCTCGCTGTTGAAGGTGGCGTTGATCGTGGTCCAATTCTGGTCCACGGTGATGTGCGGCACGATCTCCGCGGCCGTGCGCAGGGAGGTCTCGAACTGGTCCATGGTGGGATTGCCCCACTGCGCGTCCGCGGTCTTAATGACGAACCCCCAGGGATACAAGGCGTTCCGGGGCCCGGCTAAGTTGGCGGTCTTGACCACCAGCTTGACCGTATACGAGGTATTGGCCTGCACGCGGGGCCCGAACATCTCGTCCATCCAGGTTGTCAGCCACATCTGGTACCCTTGCGGCCAGAAGAGCTCATAGGACAGCTCGTGGCCGGGTGCGTGCTCGACGAAGGTCAGCCGCGTCATAATGCCTTCGTTGCCGTGGGCCTCGGCCGAGGATTTCCAGCGCGCCCAGTTGGTGCTATAGGCGCCGAAGCCCCCCATCCAGGGGCGCTCCAGGCTCTGCCCGGTGCCGAGATACGCGGCATAGCTGTTGTTGCGGTTCCAGGCCGGCCCGATGGGCCAATACAGACTGCCGTCCGAAAATTCGAAATAGCGGGGATCCGCAGTGCTGACCCGCACGAATCCGTGCTTGACCGGCGCCGTGGCCGTAAAGGTGGCCAGCGTCCCGGTGGTGGCGCTGCCCGAACCGTCCTGGGTGAATACGGAGACCTGATAGGTCCCCTCCTCCCGGGGGCTGAAACGCACGGACCAGTGCTTGCTGGCGGTCTCGGTGAAGTACAGGGAATTCCCGGAGCCGTGCGGCGTGCAATCCGTCATGTAGAAACCCGGCTGCCGGAAGGTGTGGCCGGTGGCGGTATTGTAGAAGACTCCGTCCAAGGTGATGCCCGTCCCGGCGGTCACGCCCGCCGGCGGCGCGGCGTCGTAGGCGAAAAACGGGTTGGCGGCCGTGGTCGCCACCGTGAGCCGGATTTCATATTTTTCATATACCCGCACGCTGGCCGGCGGCGTGCCCAAGACCGCGACCGTGGCCGCACGCGCGGCGCTGGTCCCGGTCGCAACCCACGCCCCGAGAAGGACTCCGCCAGCCAGCATGGCCTGCTTGAGAAGTTTCTTCATGATGCTACCCCGTCTGCGTCTGCCGCCCCAGGGCGGCGTTATTTCACCAGCACGATGATCTGATACGTGGCCGTACCGTCCTGCTTCTTCAGCCTGGCAACGTACTCCCCCGAGGGGCACAGGCGCCCGTCCGCCCCTCGTCCGCTCCACATCAGTCCGGTACCCTCGCTGCGGTACACTTCCCGGCCCCTCAGGTCCACCAGCCGCACTTCCCGGTATTCCTCCCCGAACACCACCCGATCGTTGATGCCGTCCGCCAAGCCTGGAGACAGGATGCGCCGCTCCGGCTGGCCGGTCAGCCCCTGGGACGTCCGGATGGCGGTGGGCGTCGGCGCGGCAGGAGCTCCGGTTCCCTGTTCCAGCGAAGGCAAATTCCGCTGGAGAATATCCACGTAAAGATTGCCGAAGGGCGTACCGGCGGGATCCTGAACCTCTTGGCCGGGTCCATTGTCCCGGGTCTGCACTCCCGGTTCGACCGCCGTGCCCTCCCCCCACTCGTTCCAGGTTTCCACCAGTTTCCAGGTCGCAGGGGCCGCAACCATGCTCTGCACGGCCGCCTCGAATGCAGCGGCGTCCCGCGCCAGGCGTACGGCCGAACCGTCATCCAGCCAGAATCCCGGGGAGACCGCGAAGGCATAGGGCGCCTGCTGATCCGACCTTAGCGCGGGCGCATACTGATGCCAGGAATCCGGTTGATTGGGATCCGACGCATACCCCGGAAAAACCTTCAGGACGACATAGAAGGCGTTGCCCAATGCCGCCTGGGCGTCATGCCAGCGCTGCGTCATGGTTCCGGGTTCGTCGGCGGCTCCGGCGTAGACGAAGACAACCGGTTTACCGTTGACCCGTAAAAAGAAGGGAGAGACGGCGAATTGATCCCGGATATGGGTCAAGTCGGACACCAGCGTGGAAACGTCGGGATCCGAGAAGCCTTCGTCTTCATAATATACGGCCCAGCGCAGGTTGGGATACGGGTTGTCCGCCCGCCCCATGAAATCGTGCAGGATATTGGTCAGCGCCGCGTCCTCCTTGGTGCCCTGTCCCCACCAGGAGGCGATCACCACTTCCTGCCTGGCTTCGGCCAGTTTGCCGACCTGCCACTTCCAATTCGCGTAGTTGTTGGCGCTGTAGAGTTCGTTCGCCGGGTCGAACGCGTCCGGGTTCGGATCGGGCAGGTAATGCGAAAACCAGGTGGCCGGCGGCGAGTTTCCCAGGTCGTTCCAATAGGACCAGTTCTCGCCGCCGGTATTCGGGTTTTTGTACCAAATGTAGAAAAAGGCGGCGTAATACGGCGCCGAAGGCTGGAAGGCGGCCCCGCCGGCAGTAACCCCCGTCCGGGACGCCGCCTCCGAAATAAGCGGGAAAACAGCCAATATCCAAACCGCGATCAGCACCAATCTGGGGTTATTGTTCATGCGTACGCACCTTTTACCCGGAGCTCCGCCCCGGTAAAATCCCCGGAGCGGAGGTCGGATCCCGCGGGACTTCGTAGCAACTTCCTTCGGAATTATTTCACCAGCACGATGCTTAAGTATGAGACCGTTCCGTCCCGCTTTTTTACCTTCGCGATGTATTCTCCGGAAGCGCACAGGCGCCCGTCCGCCCCCCGTCCGCTCCACTTCAGCCCGGTTCCCTCCACGCGGAACACTTCGCGCCCGCGCAGGTCCAGGATGTGCACTTCCCCGGCCTCGGGCCCGAAATCGATTTCATCGTTGATGCCGTCCTCCAGGCCCGGAGTCAGCAAACGGCGGTTTCCGGCCCACCCCGGAACCGCGGCCGTGACCGTAACCGTCGGGCTCGGCGTGGAGGTGGCCGAAGCCGACGGCGTGGGCGTGGTTGTCACCGGCGGCGTGGCCGTGCGCGTGATGGTGCGCGTGGCGCTTAGGGTGGATGTGGCGGTGGCCGAGACCACCGGCGTGGCGGTCCGCGTCGGCGTCACCGTGGCCGTCGGCGTCGGCGAGACCACCGGCGTGGCGGTCCGCGTCGGCGTCACCGTAGCCGTCGGCGTCGGCGAGACCACCGGCGTGGCCGTGGGCGTGGCGGCAGGTGTCCTGACGTCGCTCCAGGCCAGGGTTCCGGTAGCCTCGATGGCCTGCACCAGGGCCTCGATCCAGTAGCAGTCCCCGATTCCGGTCGGAGCGCTCTTGACCTGGCCGCGCAGCGTGGACGCGTTCGCGCCCGCCACCCAACGCTCGACCGGGGCCAGCATGCCGTAGAAGTCCGGCACCAGGCCGGTCCCTTCGTCCCCGGTCAGGTCACGGCAGAAATAATTGGCCTTGCATACCCACCAGGCGGGAAACTCCGTCAAGCCCTGGGCGTGCCGGGCCAACACCGCAGCGGTCAGCGCGGCGTTCTCCTCGGCCAGGTAGCGCCCGATCTCCGGAGACAGATTCAGGAAGATCCAGCCGCGGTAGGTCGAACCGTTCATGCGGCTGTCGTACATGTCCGGGTTGCTCGCGTAGGGCGAGCTCCAGGTCGGATCCCGGATGGCGTTCCCCTCGATGGTGGCGAAATTCAGTCCCGCGTCCAGCTGGGTCTGGAGGTTGCCCAGGGCCGTGGTCCGCGTGGCCGTGTCGTTGAACTGCTGAGCCATCCTGGCCATGGCGATGTGCGCGCCCATGGTGCCGTACAGGTCGCCTTGACCGGAACGGGACGAGTACATGCTCTTGATCGAGTTCCAATAGGTCTGGACCAGCGCCCAGTCGCCGGTGCGGTGGCCGTAGAGCCAGACGCCGTAGAGCGTCTGGACGGTCGGCCGGTATTGGAAGACTCCACCCTGATCATACCACCATTTGGTTTTGGGGTGGAGTTCGCGCGGCGCGCCGGCGGTGCTCGGCAGGGGCGCGCTGGCCCAGGGCGCGAAGGTGGCGCTGGCGAACTCGGCCGCCACGTAGGCCTTCACCGCGGTTTGCTGGACTGCAGTCAGGTAGGGATAGGCCCAGGCCAGGGTGGCGACGATGCGCCCGGGTTCCTGGTAGGTCCGGTAGGCCACCAGCAACTGGTCGGCATAGTCGAGGTAAAGCGGCGACAGGTGCCCGGCGTCGAGGATCTTCTGGACCTCCCCGCGCAGTTCCTGAATGAGGTCGTCGGCACCGGCGGGTGTCCCGCACTCGGGGAATTCCCAGGCATAGCGGTCGATGACCACCGCGGCTGCCGCCGGGCCGGGAAAGGCCCACAACAATCCCGCCAGAATCCAGACGGCCTTCCACTCCCGTGAATTCATCATCCGTCCTCGCTACGGCCGGTGTTCGATCGCGACCACGCCGTACGTTTCGGCGATATATGCCCGGGGAGCCACGACGATCGGCGCCACCCGCCCGTTGATCTGCGTCTGCGACGTGCCGACCGGCGGCGGCTGATCCAGGTAGACGATATCGAAGTAGCGGAAATCGCCGCCGTCCCAAAAGCGCACCTGCGCCTGGACCGAATGCCCGGCGCTGTTCGTCAGGTTGATGGTCTGGGTCCCGCGGAAATTCTGCCGCAGCCACAGCGTCGTGCCGGCCACGCTGAGCCCGAACAGGTTGTCCGTTTCGAAGGGCCACAGTCCCGCCACGTGTCCGTTGTCGATGGGGACGCGGTGCCCGTTGGCCTGGTTGATGGCGGCGATGTCCACCGAGTAGTTTGTCCCGAAGATCGGATTGTTCGCGGTCAGTTTGGGATAACGGGTTTTGAAATAGGTGAGTACCCGGTCGCTGTTGTCCACCACCACCGGCGCCGTCGGGATCCCGCAACCGTCGGCGGGTCCGGCCAGGATGGTGAAGGGTTCAGACAGGTCGCTGGTGTCCAGCGCATACACGTGTTTCCAGTCTTCGCCGGCGTCGGTCCAGCCGCCCAAGCCTTGCAGCCACAGCGCGATGTTGGTTTCCTCCTCGGCCAGACTGGCCGAATCGGCCATGAGCTGCTCCATGACGTACTCGCTGCCGATCAGCGGCGTGGCGCAGGTGCTGGCCCAGACGCGGTTATTGAACACAACCGGCCACAGCATGCGGAAGCTCTGGCCGCGGACCGGGTGCTGCGCGCGTACGGCGCCGTCTGAGCGGTTGAGCGCGTACACGACCATGTTCTCCGCGCCCACGTATACGCTGGTCGCGTCCGACGCCACACCGCCCAGGACCGGCGCCGGCAGGGTGGTGGTCCATTGCTCCGTGCCCGTGTCCGCGTCCAGGGCGTACACCGTTCCGCCGTGGTCCGCGACATAGACTTCCGTTCCGTTGACACAAGGCGCTCCGGTAATGGAGCGGGCCGCCGGGTAGGTCCAGGGCGATCCCCCGTTTGCGGCGAGCGCGCCGATCACCTGCCCGCTGAGCGTGACGAAGATCACCCTCGCTCCGCTCTCGGACACGGCCGCGCTGGCCCAGGTCCCGCCGGGAATGGACAGGGTCCAGAGCGTGGACCCGTCGGCGGCGTCGATGGCGTAGGCGTTTCCTTCCAGGGTGCCGATGAACAGGCGTCCACCGGCCAGTACGGGCTGCACGGATTCCGCGATGGTGAAGTTCACGTTGGAGGGCATGGGAAAGGAATAGCCGACGCGGGGCGCGCCGCTGCCGTCGCTGCTGTTGATATCGTCCGGCCAGCCGGCGACGCTGTTCTGGTTGCGCAGGGTCAGGGTCGGGCCCATCCAGATCCAGCGCGCCCGGTAGGGCGGCGCGACCGTATCCGGGGTGCGGCCGGTGCGCGCCGCGTCCCGCTGCAGTTGCGGCCAGTCCGAGGCCAGGGCCGGCGCCGCCAGGAAGCAAAGCAGCAGTCCTCCCGAGACCGCCAGGTTCAGCGCCCGCCATTGCCTCCGGGCCTCAGCCAGAAGTCTCATGAACTCCTCCCTGCTTGGTTTCCACGCCAGGGCCCGGGCGCGCCGGGCTTTCGAGTGCGGTCGCTACTTGACCAGCACCAGGGTCTGATAGGCTACGCTGCCGTCCCGGCGTTTCAGCTTGGCGATGTATTCGCCCGATGCACACAAGCGGCCGTCCGAGGTACGGCCGCTCCATGCCAGCGCCCTTCCATCGGCGTGATACACTTCCCGCCCCCGCATGTCCAGAATGGTCACCGCGACGTACACCGCGGGAAAAACCACCGCATCGTTGATGCCGTCCGCCAAGCCCGGCGACAGGAACCGCCTGGCCGGCGGCTCTGGCCCGCCTCCGGCCGTCGGCGTCGGTGAAGCCGTGGAACTCGGCGTGGCGGTCGGTGTGGCGGTCGGCGATAGCGCCGGTGTGGGCGTGCGGGTCGGGGAATTCGTCGGGGTGGCCGTACACGATGCCGTGGCCGACACCACCGGCGTTGCGGTCCGCGTCGGTGTCGGCGTGGCCGTCGGCGTGGCCGACACCACCGGCGTGTCCGTAGCCGTCGGGGTCACCGTGGCCGTCGCCGTCGCCGACACCATCGGTGTGGCCGTCAGAGTGGGTGTGACCGTCGGCGTGCGCGTGGCAGTAACCACCGGCGTCACGGTCGCGGTCATGACCGCCCCGAAACTTTCGATGGCCGTCACCAGGTTCTGGATGTAATAGGCGTCCCCGACCAGGGCGTCCGGAGCGTCCGTATAATAGGCCAACGTGCTTGGAGAAGCTCCCTGGATCCAGGCAAGGTAATTGAACAGCATCATCCGGATTTGGGCCCCGCCGCAGCAACCCTCGTCGAAATACCCGGCATGCCCCATGGGCGCCTGCGCCATCCAGCCCAGGGGCCAGCAGTAAAGAGGCGAGGGCACGTCCACGCCCATGGCCCCCGTGAGCTGCACGGAGGGATGGGCTTCCATATAGTTCACGACCGCCGCCTTCAGGGCTGGATGGCTGTTGATGTAGGCCGCCACTTCGGGCGTCAGGTTGAACATGGGAAAGGCCAGGCCAGCGGTTTCCCGGAACCAGTTGCTCTGCCCGCTGTAGTCCAAGTGGGCGTTGGCACGGAAGGTGTCGAAGTTTAAACCCTCGGTCTCCAGGGTGGCGACGTCGCCGTCGTATTGCGTCTTGGCCGCGGTGTCGCCGAACTGCTGGGCCAGGTTGGACATGGCGAGCGCGCCGCTGAGAAGTTCGTAGGTATGCCGGCCGGACAGTAGCTGGGTGTAGATGGTTTTCAGATTCGACCACTGGGGCTGGATGTCGCTCCAATCCCCGGTGTTGTGCCCGTAGGTCCAGAGCGCGTACAGCATGGTCCCGGTGCGCAGGTAGGCGGCCGGCAGGTCCATTTCCGGGACCCCGGCCGGATCCCCCTGGCGGTAGGCCCCGCTGGCCCCCCAGGCCGCGGTCCCCCATGGCGCCAGCAATGCGGTTTCGTTGTGCACATACGTGAGGATCTGGGCCTGGCTGGCGGACGAAACATAGGGATACGCGCGTCCCAGGGTGTACATCATCATCCAGGGTTCGTGGTAGGCGACATGGTGGGGCGGGTAGCCCGGCGGCGCGCCGTCGCCTTCGCCGTATTCCATGCGGAACGGCATCAGGTGGCCGGCCGCCAGGACCTTGTCCACCTCGGTTTGAAGCCTGGCCAGCAGATCCCCCTGGGTCCAGGCCCGGCATACCTTCGGTCCCGCGAATAGCGCCAGCAGGACGGCCAGGCCGCAAAAGAGCGCGCGCCGCATCACTGTACCGCCGCCAGGCAGCCAAAATCGATTTGGTAATGTCCCGATTCCTGGATGAACAGCGTGGGCGTGCCGCCAACGGTGGCGATAACCACGCCGCAGTCCCCCTGGGGGGAACGATGCGCCGAAGGCGGAGGCAGGCTGCTGGGGTTCGAGTCGTTCCCCCACCAGATGATCTGGTTGCCCCAGCCGCGGAAATCGGCGCCGTCCCAATTGGCACAGATGGAGGTGATGCGCACCACGCTGCCGTTGGTCAGGCTGATGCAGTGGGCTCCGCGCATGTGGTTGTTCAAATAGAGGTAGTTGCCTCCCGCGGTCAGCATAAAGGTGTTGTCCAGTTCCGTGCCGAAGGAGGAGGACACCCCCGTCAGCCACGCCCGATCCCCGGTGGCCGGGTCCATGGCGCTAATATCCGGCGTGTACTTGGTGCCAAAGGTTCCTCCGGTCAGGAAAGTCCCGCTGCGCACCCTCCAATAGAGCAGGATGCGTCCGGCGTTGTCCAGGACCGGCGCCCGGTTCGGCGAGCCGATGCCGCCGACCCGGCCCATGGGCGGGTCGCTGGCGTAGGCGTCGTTGCCCGTGGCCGCATCGAGCACGTAGAAGTTTCGGTACAGGGGATTGGCCGCCAGCCAGCTGCGGATGGCCGGCCGCTCGTTGGCGGCCCAGATCCGGGTCGCGTATTGTTCGCGGGTCTCGCCGACATTGGAATTGGGCAGGCTGTCCAGGACGCTTTCCATCACGAATTCGCTTAAACCCCGGGGAGGCATGACGAAGGTCATGACCCGCCCGCCGTCCACCATGGGCCAGGCCAGCCAGTAGCTCTGGCCGCCCAGCTTGCGGCGCCAGACTTCCGCGCCCGTGGCGGCGTTCAGCGCGTAGAAATACATGTTCTCGGCGCCGAAGAAAATGTTGGCGCCGTCGCTGCACGCGGGCTGCAGAATCGGCGCGCCGCTGTGCGGGTCCGAGGGCGTGGCCGCCACGGTGCGGTACGGGGCCCAGCGCTCGGTGCCGCTGGCCAGGTTGAGCGCATACATCCGGCCGTCCCGGGAACCGATATAGACCGTGTTGTTGTCGATCAGCGGCGCGGTGCAGATGCCGGCGCCGGTCTGGTACGGCGCCGCCCAGGCATCCGCGCCGGTGACTGCGTCGAAGGCGTAGACCTTGCCGTCCATGCAGCCCGTGACCACGATGCCGGCGGCGCAGGCCGCCGTGTGCAGCACCGCGCCGCCGAGTTGTTTTTTCCAGAGCGTGGCCGCGGTCGCGCCGTCCAGGGCGTAGAACTCCCCGTTGGCGGCCCCGAAGTAGACGCGGTCCGCCACCACCACCGGCTGGGTGCAGCCCGCCAGAATGACGGTGCGCGGGTTGGGATAACTGATGGACTGGTTGGCGGCGCTGACGAAATTGGTTGTGATGTGCGACTCGTCCACCCACACCCACTTGGCGGTCTTGGTGGAGGTGATGTGGCTGGGATTCACGAAGTCCGCGGTGCGTCCCGAACGCTGCGCATCGTGCTGCAGTTGCGGCCAGTCGTCGGCCCAGCCAGGGTTCCCCGGGCACAAAACCGCCGTGCCCAGTACCATCAGCCAAAGTCCCGCTGACCGGGCGCGTTTCCCTTGGAGGCTGAAATACTTCATGCCGCCCGTCCTTTTCACTCTGTCCGGACTCGGGAGGGCCTCTATTCGGGCCCGGAGGAGCCTGCCGGATGTATGTCCTGTTTTCGAACCGGTTGCGCCTGTTAGGGACTGGCGCTCTTCTTTTTTGCGGGCCGCGATTTTTTGTTTTTGTTGATCTTGCGGGTCTTTTTTCCCTTGCTTTTTTGAACCCGGCTTTTTTTCTTGGCCGGTTGAGCCGTCTTCTTCACGGCGGGGACCGCGGGGGAAGAAGGCTGGACGCGGGCCGGAGAAACGACCGCGGGTTTTGGAGGAGCCGGTACGGTCGGGGCTGAAACGGCCGCAAGAGAAGCACGGCTCTCCGCCGGAAGCCCGAGGCGGAACGATACCCCCAGGCGATGGGTGCCGTAGTTGTCCTCCAGCAAGTTGAATTTCAAGGACCCGGCGTACTCAAAAAGCCATGCGTCCCAGCGCCATCCGAATCCGGCCGTAACCTCGTAGGGGTTAAGGCCCGCGCGCAATGCGAAACCTTCGCGGGGAAACCGTTTTTCCACTCCCAGCGCGGGCGTCACCGGCTCGGCGGCTTCCCCGGCTGGCGCCGGCCTCCAGGCCACGTCGCCGTACACGCTCATTTCCCAACCAGGAATGATGATCTCGGCGCCGGCTTGGGTTTCCAGCCTGACGCGGTCCAAGGTCGCCAGGCCCCAATCGGGCTGGTTGACGTTGCGCGCCGCGGCGGCGAGAACCACTTGTTCGCCCCAGAGATAGCGCAGGCCGAGGTCCGCGGCCAAAGCTCCCCGCGAAGTGCCATTCCGAAAAACCGGATCGGCCGCGGCCACGGGATCATTGCCAATGAGGTAATCATGCCGGAGATATTTGACCGCCGCCCCCGCGCGCAATCCGTTCCAGGGGATGAATCCGTAGCCTACGCTGGCCGTCTGCTCCGAGAGCATCCCGTCGGTTTGGAACATCGAGTATCCCAAGGCCAGGCTGCCGAAGGAAAACGGCCAGACCGCGGCTAAGTCACCGGTCCACAAAGTGAGGCCGGGCAGGCCCACCAGGGGTTTGCTGTAGCTGGTAAACAGGCCGGGACGCTCCACGTCCGCCAAGCCGGCGGGATTGGAAAAAACGGCCGCCGCTTCTCCGTCCGAAGCCAGCAGCACGCCGCCTAAGGCGGAAGCGCGAACGCTGGCCTGAACGCCGTTCGCGGCCTCAAGGGGCCAGGCCAGGCATAAGCACCCGGCCAGGAGGATGGCGATTTTGGATTGGATCGGCATGAATTGCCTCCTCGCCCGGCGTCTTGCTATGGAATCATGAAAATGCGGATGCGGGCCGGCCCGGCGCACAGCGAGTCCTTAAACCCGAGGCGCCCGCGGCCACACTCCCGCCGGAACGCGTGTTCCGGTGCGGGTTCTGGGGTCACTTCACCACCGCGAAAGTCTGATACCGGATCCCGCCGTCCCGCATGCGGATCTTGGCGATGTAAACGCCCGAGTTCACCCGCCGGCCCGCGGCATCCCGGCAATCCCAGCTGAGCGAGGTCCCGCCCGCCTCGGCGCGGGTCGCATGGTAGATTTTCCGCCCGTTGACGTCCACGATCGTGACTTCCTCCGCCTCGTCGCCGAAGACCGCGCGGTCGTTGATTCCATCCGCCAAACCCGGGGACAGGAATTTTTCCGGCGCCCGGGCCTCGTTGTCCTCTCCCAGAAACACCACCACCTGCGCTGGTGCCCCGCTTTGATCCACATTGAAATCCGATTGATTGTCCGCCGCGTCGAAAGCGGTCAGTCGGAAATAATACAGGGTTTGAGGAGTCAGTCCGGTCACGGTGGTGGAGGTCGCGGAGGCGTCCGCGATGACGGTTTTGCGGATTGCCGCATCCTGCATCGCCTGCGCCGGCGTCAGGCCGAGCAGGGACTGGCTGGATTGAAAGAGGCGATAGCCGGCCAAATCGCTCTCTGTGTTCGGGTCCCATTCCAAAACCACGCTGGCCGGCCACGCCGGGGTCCCCAGACCGGCTAGCACGACCATCACGCCGGTCACTGCAAGCAGGAATTTCCGCTCCATATCGGCACGCTCCTTATCGGCCCTGGCCGGGTTCGGCCGGGAATGCCCGTTTCCGGCCTGCAGGCTTTATGGTTGTTGCGTCTTCTTCCGCTTGCTCTTGGATTTGGACTTGGATTTGGTTTTTGCTCTGCCCTTGGATTTGCCTTTAGACGGGCTTTTCGATTTTGCCTTCGCTTTGGCCTTGGTTGCGCGGGTCGGGCGCGCCTTGCTCATGCTGCTCTTGGTTTTCCCGGCGGGGGTCCGCTGCGGGCGCAGGCCGGATTCGTGGCGATCGGCTCCGGCGGAAGGGTGGAGTTCCGCGGCCGGCGTCGCCGGTTCCGGCCCGAAACGGAAGGTCAAGCCGACTTTATGGGAACCGAAGTTGTCGCTGAGCAGGTTGAACTTGAAAATGGCCGCGTAATCAATTACCCAGGGTCCCCAATTCACGCCGAACCCGCCGGTGATTTCCAGGGGATTGGCACCCAAACGGACCGCCAGCTGGCGGTCGAAAAAGGTTTTCTGCACGCCAAAAAACACCAGGGGATCCTCGCGCATCTGCCCGGCGCCGGTATTGCGAAACAACACGTCCGCGGTCGCCGTGAAGCCCCAGGGCTTCATCGCCCACAGCAGTCCGGTTTGGCCTTCCAGCAATACCCGGTCTTCGCTGGCGAGCCCCCAGTCCGGCTCATTCAGGTTCCGCAGCGCCATGCCCCAGGCCAGCCCCTGTTCGGAACCAAGGGGGAGAATTCTCTCCAAGGACCAGAGGGCGCCGAGGTCGACGCTGAAGACTCCCCGGCTGGTTCCGTGATTGAACACGGGATCGATCGTGGCCAGGGGATCGTTGCCGATCAAATAATCATGAAACAAATATTTCAAGGTTATCCCGGCCCTGAGTCCCTGCCACATCTCCTGGCCGTACGCCAGGGCCGCGGCCTGTTCCCGCAACAGCCCATCCGCCTGGAACACGGAATACCCCAGCCCGAAATGGCCGAATGTGAAGGGAAGGGCTACCGCGATGTCTCCGGACCACATGGCCACGCCCGGCAACCCGGCAAGGGGTTTGCCGTACAGGCAAAATATTTCTGGTTCCGGAATGGCCGCCAACCCGGCCGGATTCGAGAAGACCGCGGCCGCCTCGTCGTAGGACGCCAAAAAAGCGCTGCCCATGCCCGCGGCCCGGGCGCTGGTATGGTAAATTTCCGCTGCGTCGGTTGCGGCCGGGACAAACCCGAGAATGGCGCAGAGCGTAATGCAAAATCGTTTTCTCCGCATGTCTTTTCCCTTTGGGTGAATACAATTTATCATATGGATTGTAGCACGGATTGTCCAGTTTTTTCAGGACGACGTGGTCTGGAGGGGACACGTGGACGGCGGCTTTTCCCGGAGGGAGCGCCTTCCGGGTTCTGTTCGGGCTTTTGGCTTGACACCGTCCAGGTCACGACCTAACATGTTGAGCCAAAGGAGATGATGCTCATGCCGGCTCAGAATTATCCGCCTTTATCCCTCACCGCGAATGCACGCCGCGTGCTGGAACGGCGCTATTTGAAACGTTTGGACGACGGGCAAGTGGCCGAAACCCCGGAAGAGTTGTTTTCCCGCGTGGCCCGGAACATTGCCGAGTCCGATCAATTGTATTCCCCCGGGGCGGACCTCGATGCGATCGCCGCGGAATTCTACGCGCTGATGGCCTCTGCCGAGTTTTTGCCCAACTCTCCCACCCTGATGAACGCCGGCCGCGAACTCCAACAGCTGTCGGCCTGTTTCGTTCTGCCCGTCGAGGATTCGATGGAATCCATTTTCAATACCATCAAGGAATCCGCCCTGATTCATAAAAGCGGAGGCGGCACGGGGTTCTCGTTTTCCAGGATCCGCCCCCAAAATGATGTGGTCCGCACCACCAACGGCTGCGCCAGCGGCCCGATTTCCTTCATGAAGGTCTTCAATGCCGCCACGGAAGCCGTGAAGCAGGGGGGAACCCGCCGCGGGGCCAACATGGCCATTCTGCGCGTCGATCATCCGGATATCCTGGATTTCATCTATTCCAAGGAGGATCTGCGGGAACTCACCAATTTCAACATCAGCGTGGCCGTAACCGACGCCTTTATGCAAGCCCTGGAAACGGACGCCGAGTACGCCCTCGTCAATCCCCGCACCCAGCAAACCGTCAAAAGACTGCCGGCCAAGGAAGTCTTCTCCGCCGTGGTGCAGAACGCCTGGAAGAGCGGCGAACCCGGCATCGTCTACATCGACCGCATCAATGCCGCCAACCCCACTCCCGCCCTGGGCGCCATCGAAAGCACCAATCCCTGCGGTGAGCAGCCGCTGCTGCCTTACGAGGCGTGCAATCTCGGCTCCGTCAATCTGTCTCTTATGGTGATGGAGAAGGACGGCATGCCGATGGTGGATTATGCGAGGTTGCGCCGCGTGGTTCGTTCCGCGGTGCATTTTTTGGACAATGTCGTGGACGCTTCCCGTTTTCCGCTCCCGCAAATCGACGCCTTGGTCAAAACCACCCGCAAAATCGGGCTGGGCGTCATGGGATTTGCCGACCTGCTGTACCTTCTCGGGGTGCCCTATAATTCGGACCGCGCTCTGCAGGTGGCCGAAAGCGTGGCCAAGTTCATCGACGAGGAGTCCAAGCAAATGTCCCACGAGTTGGCCTTGGAGCGCGGCTCCTTTCCGGCCTTTCCGGAAAGCCGCTACGCCGCGGAACGTCCCCTGCGCAACGCCACGACCACCACGGTGGCGCCCACCGGCACCCTCAGCATCCTGGCGGGTGTCAGCTCCGGCATCGAACCCCTGTTTGCGCTCGCCTACACCCGCACGGTCATGGACAACGACCGTTTGCCGGAGGTCAATCCCGCTTTCGAGCAAACCGCACTCCTGCGCGGGTTCCACGATCCCTCCTTGTGGCAGGAAATCGCCCGGAACGGATCCATCCAAAGCTTGGTTGCGATCCCCGAAGACGTGCGCCGCGTGTTTGTCACTGCCCATGATATCGAACCGTTGTGGCACGTCCGCATGCAAGCCGCCTTTCAGCGCCACACGGACAATGCCGTCTCCAAAACCGTTAATTTTCCGCGCTCCGCGACCCCCGCGGACGTGGAGGGGGTTTTCCTCGAGGCCTTCCGCCTCGGCTGCAAGGGAGTAACGATTTACCGTGACGGTTCACGGGCCGGACAAGTCCTGGCCACGGAAGGCGGCGCCGGGTCGACGGCCGATTTCGACTCCAAAATCGAACCTCGCAAACGTCCGGATGTGACGACCGGCCGAACCGAGAAAATCAAGACCGGCTGCGGAAACTTGTACGTTACCCTCAATCAGGACGAATCCGGGCTATGCGAAGTCTTTACCCAAATGGGTAAATCCGGAGGCTGCGCCGCCTCCCAGTCCGAGGCCATCGCCCGCCTGATCTCCCTGGCCCTGCGGGCGGGAGTCAATCCCGAATCCATCGTGAAAAACCTGCGCGGCATTCGCTGCCCGCATCCCGCCTGGCAGAACGGCGGCATGGTTCTTTCCTGCCCCGATGCCATCGGCCTGGTCTTGGAACGCTACCTGAAGTGGCGGGCCGGAGAAGCTTCCGGCGGGCCCCACGCCTTGGGCCTGGCGCCCCTGGACCACTTGGCAGGTGCCTGCCCGGAATGCGGCGGTGTTCTGGAGCACGCGGAGGGCTGCATGATCTGCAAAGCCTGCGGCTTCTCCCGCTGCAGCTGAGCACGCGAAAAGTCTTGCAGGAAAGCAACCGTGATTTTATAATCGGTCATTAGCCGGCGTTCCCAGGAGGGCTTGATGGTTGAAAACCATGCGCCACACCCCTATCCCCCGGCGGTCCGGTTCCTGCTGGCCGCCCTCGCCCTGCTGCTCATTTTGGGAATATTCGCCAACATGGCCTCCTTGTCCAGGCCCAGCCAGTATGTCAACGCCCTGCAAACCGTGGCCAACGGGCCGGATCACGCCGCGGATATTCACCGCCTGCCCGTCCTGGACTTCAACCGGGTTCTCTACCTCCATGGCCCCATCACCTCCGCTTCCGGGGAAAGCGCCACGCCGTTGTTCCGGCTGGCCGAACAACCCGCTTTGTCTCCCGCCACCTTTACGGACGATACCGGCAGCCTGGAAATCCTGGCCCATAATCTTCCCCTGACCGCGGACCCGCCCCAGGAGTATCGGTTCGGGGAACCTCTGTATTTCTTGGGCTGGCGCACTCTTTCCTCCGCCATCACTCTTTTCGCCGTGGCCAAGAGCCAGGATGAATTGGTGCGCCTGCTCGAAACCAGGACTTCGGGTTGGAAATCCGCGCTTTTTTATCAGGGATTGCTGTTGGCCGGCATCACCTTTACGGTTTTTTGGCTGCTCAACATCTCCCTGCTGTCCAACATTTCCCTGCGCTGGGTGCAACTGTTAATCGTCAACCTGGTTTTCTTGATCCTGTTCTACAGCGTACTGCTCCTGTCGTCCTATCCGCTGTGGGGCACTCTGCCGCAGACGCTGCTGATCTTGCTCCTGGCCAATTTGATTTTTGTTCCCCTGTCCCTGCTGCTGCGTCCGCGTTCGTAGGCGAGCGCCTTATTTCTCTGCCTTCGGGAGGCTTCCGTGCTGTTCACGAATATACGGGAACACGTTCTGTGGCAAAATGATCATTTTGGACGCTCGGTGGTGCTTTCTTCCGACAATGCCGCGTTTTTCCTTTATGCTTTCAAGCCCGGCCAGGCCATGACCGAACACTCCCATCCTTTCAGCACGGAATACCTGCTGGTGCTGGAAGGCGAAGCCGTGATTTCCGTCGGCACTGAATCGGTGCTGGCCGTCCCGGATGCGGTGGTGGTCATTCCCGCAGAATCCGTTCATGCCATGTACAACCACACCCAGCGTCCCCTGCTGATCGGAAGTTTCATGACTCCCAAGCCTTAACGGCCGGCCCTTCTCGTCTTCCCTGGTAGGATTTTCTGAAATGAGCCGCGGGTCCGGCTTTTCCGCGCTTGCGGCTTGACTCCGCACAGGCAATCCTCTAAGATATTCTGCATCTTTGTCTAGGGCACGGGAGGTCAGCATGGCCGAGGATAAATTCGATGTCGTCGTGGTGGGCGCAGGCCCCTCCGGATTGAGCGCCGCAATCGCCCTGGCCAAGGGCGGGCTGGAAGTGGCGGTTTTGGAACGCGGATCTTTTCCGGGATCGAAAAATGTCATGGGCGGGATTTTCTACCGCCAGCCCCTGGCGGAACTTCTCCCGGATTTTTGGCAGACCGCGCCCGTTGAACGCCCCATCATCGAGCAGCGGTACTGGATGCTGGGTTCTCAGGGGCATGTCGGAGGCGGGGTCCGCAATCAAAGCTTTGACGGCGCATCGCCCAACTGTTGGACCGTGCTCCGCGCCAAGTTCGACCGCTGGCTGGCGGAGCAAGCCGAGGCCGCCGGGGTCATGCTCCTTACCGAAACGACGGTGGATTCCCTGCTGGTGGAAAACGGCCGGGTGATCGGCGTCCATACCGGCCTGGAGGACGGCGATTTGCGCGCCGACGTGGTGGTCATCGCCGAAGGCGTCAATTCCATCCTGTTGCGCGACTTGGGGATTCACCCCGAAATCAAAAGCAACCAGGTAGCTTCCGCGGTCAAGGAAGTGATCTCCCTGCCGGCGGAAAAAATCGAGGACCGTTTCAACCTCGAGCACGGGCAGGGCGTCTCCATTGAATTGTTGGGAACCTTGACGCAAGGGATGGTCGGCATCGGCTTTTTATACACCAACCGGGAGAGTCTCTCCTTGGGCGTCGGCGTCCTCGTTTCGGAATTGGCGCGCACGCGGCTTCAGACCAACGATTTGCTGGAGGCGTTAAAAAACCACCCCAGCATCCGTCCGCTGATCGCGGGCGGGAAAACCGAGGAATACCTGGCCCATTTGATCCCCGAAGGCGGGTATCACTCGGTTCCCGCGGTGCATGGCCATGGCTGGGTTGCCGTGGGAGATTCCGCCATGCTGGTCAACAGCCTGCACCGGGAAGGTTCCAACCTGGCCGTGAAATCCGGCCTGCTGGCGGCTGCAGCCATATTGCAGGCCAAGGAACGCGGAGATTTCTCCGCGGCCGGCTTGGCCGGCTACCGTCAGGCCTTGGAAGCCAGTTTTGTGATGCAGGATCTCAAAAAATATCGCAAGGCTTCGCACTGGCTGGAGTCCAATCCCCAGTTCTTCAATGTCTATCCCGATCTGCTCAACGATGCCGGCACCGCTTTCTTCAGGGTGGATGGAAAAACCAAGCGGGAAATGCAACGCGAAATCCTGAAAATGGTTAAAACCCGCCGCGGTTTGCTTCGCACCGCCTTGGATGTGGTGAAAGGAGGACTTACGCTGCGATGAAGCTGGAAGACAAGCTATTTCTGGTGACTTTCAACGCCGACACGGAAAGCCATTTGTCCGTGAAGGATCAGGCCGTCTGTCAACAATGCCAGGATAAACCCTGCATCAATGGGTGTCCGGCCGACTGTTGGGAGCACAATCCGGAAAAAAACGAGGTTCACGTCTCTTTCGAAGGCTGCCTGGAGTGCGGAACCTGCCGGATTATCTGTCCCTTTGGCAACATCAGCTGGAAATATCCCCGCGGCGGGTTCGGCGTGAAATACAAATTCGGCTGACCCTGCCATGAAAAATTCCTCCCGCCCTCTCATGCTGGCGCTCTCGGCCAGTCCCCGGCGACGGGGCGCCAGCTCGGGTTTACTGGCCTCCTTTCTGCGGGGTTTGCGCGGCTGGCGCATCGTTCGTTTCCGGGTTTTCGATCTGAACATCCGGCCTTGCCGTGGATGCCATACCTGCCTGCGCGGCCGGCCCTGCCCGCAGCACGACTTCATGCCAAAACTCATCGCTTTGTTTGACCGGGCGGACGCCTTGGTTTTGGCGTCCCCCGTATACTTTTACGGCTTTCCGGCCCCCATGAAGGCCGTCATCGATCGCTGTCATCCTCTCTGGCATTCTCCCCGGTGGCGCCGCCGTCCCAAGCGCCCGGCCTTCTTTTTATCCACTTGTGACGCCCGCGACCAGCGGGAATTCTCGGTCATGGTCCGGCAAGCCAAGGCCTTTTTCAACACGAGTGCTTTTCAGTACTGCGCTGAGGTTCTGGTTTCGGGCCAGGGCACTTCCCGGGCGGGTGCCCGTCTGTCCCGCGGCAGGCAATCGGCCTTTGCTCTGGCTCGTCGCGTTTTGGCTGAGCGTTTCCCCGCGGGGAGTTAGGAACTGGGAAAAATGCAAAAATCAGACTTGCGGAAAAAACTCCTGGCCAAGCGCCGGGCCCTGTCCGCGGAAGACCGGGCCCGTTTCGGGCATCTCATCGTCGCACGCGTGCTGGCCCAGGCGGAATGGTCCGGCGTGCGCACCCTGGGCTGTTATCTCCACCTGGCTGACGAAGTTCCCACAGATGGGATACTCCGGGCGGCCTGGGCCGCCGGTAAGCGGGTTGCGGCCCCGGTTACGAACATGAAAACGGGACAGCTGACTTTTTACCGCTTGACCGCGGACACCATTCCGGAACCAGGTCCGCTGGGCATTCGGCAACCGCCCGCGCAGGATCCCGTGCCTCCGGAAGAGATGGATATGCTGCTCGTGCCCGGTATCGGTTTCGACGAGTCGGGATACCGTCTTGGTTATGGTCGGGGTTTGTTCGATCGTTACCTAGCCGGAAATCCGGCCTTGAGCGTCGGGCTGGCTTTCGAATGCCAGCTGGTGGCTGCGTTGCCCCATACTTCCTGCGACGTGCCGGTGATCCGTGTCATTACCGAGCACCGGCGGCTGCTGGGGTAGTCCCGCAGAGGTTATTTCTCCGAGAACCCTTTCAGGTAGGCTTCGATCTGGCGGGGAAATTCCCGTGTATCCAGCGGCTTGGTGATCACTCCGGAACACCCGGCTTCCAGGGCTTTCTCCCGATCGCCTTTCATGGCATAGGCGGTCAGCGCGACGACCGGAATGTGGCGCAGATTTTCGTCCTGTTTGATTTGGCGCGTCAGGGAGATGCCGTCAATCCCGGGCAATTGCAGATCCATTAAGATCAAGTCGGGCGGTTCCCGGCGCAGGCATTCCAGGCATTCGTAACCATGCGTGGCTTCCAGGACGCGGTATCCATAGGCGTTCAGAATATCACGGACCAGCTCCATATTGATCGGATTATCCTCGACAACCAGAATGCGCGGGGCCTCTGACAAAGGAGCACCTTGTTCAGTCACGTTTGTGTTAGCCCTCCTCTTCCTTTTCTTCCCCGGAGATGGCCTTGACCGGAAGCAGCACCAAAAATTCCGATCCCTGCCTTTCCTGGCTCTTGACCCAGATCCTGCCGCCGTGGAGATGAACCAGCTTCCGGGTCAGGGCCAGCCCCAACCCCGTGCCTTCGTAACCACGCTCCCGCGTCTGGCCCGCCTGCTCGAATTGAAGAAAAATATTTTCCTGATCCTCGGCCCGGATGCCGATCCCCGTGTCCGCAACCGTCAGCAGCAGGGAGGGTACTTCCGTAGCAAAGGGTTCCGCGCCGGGGCCGCCTTCAAAAGCGGTGCCGGCAGGAATTTCCCCCGTGCGAATCGTTACCCGACCTTTCTCGGCGGTAAATTTTATGGCATTCGATAGCAGATTATAGAGAATCTGTTTCACTTTGGCGATGTCCCCCACCAGGATGACTTCCGGGCATAATTCCAGCCGGATTTCGATGTTTTTCTTATATGCCAGGGTCTTAATCACCGTTTGCACTTCATCGATGACGCGGTTCACGGAAAAGGGTTCCACGACCAGTTTCATTTTGCCGGCTTCCACCTTGGACAAGTCCAGGATATTGTTGATGAGCTGCAGCAAGTGCCGGCCCGATGTGAGGATGTGCGTCAAATATTTCTCCTGCCGATCATTAAGCTCCCCGAACATTCTGTCTTTTAAGATTTCGGCAAACCCGATGATGGAGTTCAGGGGTGTGCGCAGTTCATGGGACATGTTGGCCAAGAACGTGGATTTCATGCGGGAGGTTTTTTCCAGCTGCTCGTTCATGTTCACCAGTTCTTCCTTCTGAAACTGCAGCTCTTCTGAAAGTTCGTAAAGCTTCAGGTTCTTTTCCACCACTTCCCGTGTACGCTCCCGCACCGTGGTTTCCAAGGACTTGTTCAGCTTCTGCAATTCCTCCGCCAACTCGGTCTTTTCCTGGGCAATCTTGCTTTTATCCGTAATGATGACCTCGAGTCGTTCGTAAGAATCCTCGAGTTTTTTAACCATGGCCTGGAAATCCTCCGCCAGCTGTTCAATCTCGTCATGGGTGTGGGTTTGCAGATTCAGGTCTTCTACGCGGCGGAAATGCTGTACGACCGGCATGCCCGTTTCGTCGAACTCATTATGCTCGGCGGAAACAATCTTCATGGCCCGCGCCAGCCGCTGGATGGGATCGACAATCACACGTGACAGAAACATGACCAAGACGAGGCCGAAGCTTAAAAATCCCGCAAAAAAAACGAGAATGACCAGACTCTTGTTCCGAAGCTCGCGTTGCGCGCCCTCGGGCGACAGACCCAGGCGCACCGTACCAATCCGTTTGAGATTGAAAATATTGGCCGTTAACAACTGCCGGATTTCTTCCGCGTCCAGTTCCCGGTACAACCAGGCCGGAGAGGGCAAATCGTAGATGTTCGGCTTGGCGGACCAAACCGGAACCACGAAATCCAAAGTGGGCCCGAATTGCGGAAGCTCCAGACGTCGAAAATACTCCTGGGAATTCTTCAGATCCCGGGCCTGCAACGGGGGCGGCGAGCCGATCTTCGGGTTGGATTTAACCAGAATCAATTCCCCGGAGGTATCAAAAATAGCGACATAAACGATCTCCTTGATATCCAGCAGATTCCGCAACAGGGCTTCCAATTCCGGCAATGCGGGACGAACGAGATAGGGTTCGACATTGCGGGCCAAGTTGTTCGCCAGGGCGACGCCGCGTTTAATCAACGCACTATCCAGAGACTGTTTGGCTTCCTGGTAGAAGAAGGCGAAAAAAATCAAGGACATGCCGGTGACCAACGAAATCACGATAGCCGCAAATTTTCGTTTCAGGCCAGTTTTAATGGGGGTGGCTTGATTGTCCGATTTTTTACGCCGGCGTTCCACCGGCGTTTGTGGGTGGGGTCCCGGATTCACGGTTTTATGCTAGCTCCTCGTTGGAGAATTTTCCCCCGGCAAGTCCGCGGGCCGCGGCCTGAAACAAGGCCCGCGCATGCAGGTTGGCCGGCGGTTTGCATCCGGTCAGGGATCGCGATCCGGAGCAGGACCTTTGCTCCCGGTCAGGCCCGCAGGTGCTTTCTATTATATATAGAATCATTACGCCCGTAAAAGATAATCGTGAGGCTTGAACGCCGGTCCGGGAAAATCGCGGAAGGATTATCCTGAAAATGAAGGCGTTTCTGTCGTTATGGAAACGGCCTTGATTTAATGAATTTCCCGGCTGAGTTTGACAAGCTTGCCGAGGGTGTTCACGTTGCGGACGGTTCCTGTTTACTGGGTCTCATGTTTCTGAAATCCTTCGCGGCTAGGCTTGACGCAATGCGGATCGGCGCCGGCGAAGCCAGCGGAATTTCGCTTTGTGCCCACGGTTAATTTACGGGAAGTCCCAGGATGGGGAGCAAAATTTGATCTGCCGAACACGTAATACCGAATACTTGGTTATTTCCCCTTATTTTTAAACCGGCGGAGAGGCCGTCCTACAGGGACAGCTGTTATTCAGTGGCTTCGCTTTCGCTTCGCCAGCGCGAATTTGGAGGAACAAAATTGGCGGAGAGGCAGGGATTCGAACCCTGGGTACCCCTTGTGAGGGTACAACTGCTTAGCAGGCAGCTGCCTTCAGCCACTCGGCCACCTCTCCACGTGCCATGCCTCAAATTGTTACACCATTTTTTCTAACAAATGCGTGAATTGCGCAATGGTGCACGTTGCCTGCACTTGAACCGGCTCTCTGGATATCACGGCCCTGAAAGGACTCGCTGGCCTTCACCGGCTCAGCAAGTTCCATCGAGTTAATTTCTCTGCCAGTTTGTCGCTGGCCGGCGAAATCTGGCGGAGGGTGAGGGACTTCGCCCCCGTCGCTTCGCTCCCCGGAGGGGAGTTACTCCCCTCCGGCGCTCCCGATATAATCCCTGAGCGGGTTGGGAGCTGCCTCCCCAACCTAGGCGGAGGGTGTCCCCCCCGCGCCTCCCGGGTTCGAGTGTTTCCCCCGGAACGTTTTGCCGCGTTGCCTGTGGACGGTTTTCGTGGCGGAGGGCGAGGGACTCGAACCCCCAGGTCCTAACAGGACGGCAGATTTCAAGTCTGCTGCCTTACCAATTAGGCTAGCCCTCCCAAAAATGAAAGATGCATCTTAACGTGAAACCGAATGGCTGGCAACCTCAAACTCGGATCAATTCTCCCGAGGGAGTGATTCGTGTTTTGCCGTTCAAATAGGGGGAAAGTACCTCGGGTAGGTTGATGCCGCCGTCCTCGGTCTGATAATTTTCCAAGATCGCCGGCAGCAAGCGTGAAGTCGCCACTCCAGAGCCGTTGAGAGTATGGCAGAAGCAAGTTTTACCATTTTCCGACTTGAACCGGATATTGGCGCGGCGTGCCTGGAAGGCCTCAAAATTCGAGCACGAGGAAACTTCCCAGTAACGCCGGGCACCGGCGTGCCAGACTTCCAAATCATAGCTCTTGGCGGAGGCGAATGACATGTCCCCGGTACTAAGCAATATCAGCCGATAGTGCAAACCCAGTCGTTGCAACACCTTCTCCGCGTCCGAAACCAGGCTTTCCAGCTCCGGGTAGGAGTGCTCGGGGTGCACGATTTTGACCAGCTCGACTTTGTTGAATTGATGCTGCCGCACGATCCCTTTGGTGTCCTTTCCATACGATCCGGCTTCGCGTCGAAAACAGGGAGTGTAGGCGACGTATTTTTTCGGGAGTTCGCTGTTCGGCAGGATTTCTTCGCGATGAAGATTGGTAACGGGTACTTCGGCTGTCGGGATCAGGAATAAATCGTCCTCCTCGATGCGGAACATGTCCTTTTCCAGTTTGGGAAGCTGTCCGGTGCCGATCATGGCATCACGGTTCACAAGGAGGGGCGGGAAAATTTCGGTGTAGCCGGCTTCTCGGATGTGCAGGTCCAGCATGAACTGGATGAGCGCTCTCTCCAGCTGCGCGCCCGCGCCCCAGTACACCACAAAACGCGCTCCCGCAATTTTCGCCGCGCGGCGGGTGTCAAGGATTCCTAATTGTTCGCCCAACTCCCAGTGGGTCTTCGGGGTGAAGGTCCATTCTGACGGTTGCCCGTATTGGCGGATCTCCTGGTTGGCGCTGGCATCCGGGCCTCTGGGCACCGTCGGGTGAGGAATATTCGGGATTTCCAGAAGACGCCGACCTAAATGAGCTCGGATTTCCTCGGCCTGTTCGTTCAGGGCCTTGATCTGCTCCCCCAATTCCCGAGAGGTGGTTATTTCATCCCCCACTTCTTCTCCCCGGGATTTTTTCCGCGCGATCGTCTCGCTCGCATGGTTCCTTTGGGCTTGCAGCTTTTCGCTCTGCGTTTTCAAGCTTCTGAGACGCCGTTCGAGACTTAGGATTTCCTCCAAATCCAAAACCAAACCTCTTGCGGCCAGCGCCGATTTGACGCCTTCGGGTTGTTCACGGATGAATTTTAGATCCAGCATGCGGCCTCTGGAAGGATCTCAAATTTTAACGTGATCGGAGCTTAGATATCCAAATTGCGGACTTCCGGTGCATGCTCCTCGATAAACTTCCGCCGCGCCTCCACTTGATCGCCCATCAGGACTGTAAACATCTCGTCGGCGGCGGCGGCGTCTTCAATTTTGACCTGTACCAAAGTGCGTTTATCCGGATCCATGGTCGTGTTCCATAACTGCTCCGGATTCATTTCTCCCAATCCTTTGTACCTCTGAATGGAAAGCCCTTTTTTTCCGACTTCCTTAATACGTTCGATGACCTGATCCAAAGTGGAAAACTCGAGCGGATTATTCTCAATTTCCAAATGAAAGAGCGCCTTGGGTTTTTTGCGCGTCAAATTATCCTGTTCTTCCTTAATGAGATTGCCGATGTCTATCCCGATTTTTTCCAGTTTTTGCAGGGCATTTTCCACCAGGCGCAATTCCCCGATATCCTTTACCGCGACATACTCCGGAGACACGAAACCCGTGGTATCCCGCCCCTTCCCATTGTTTCCTTCGGTTTGGGAAAATAAATCGATTTGGGCTTGGCTGCCCGTTTTTCTGCTTTTCTTGGTTTTTTCCGCTGCGGCTCCTTTGGCCCCGGGTTTTCCGCCGCCGGCGGTGGTCGAATTTTTCCCGCGCTTCAGTTTGGCCATCAGTTTTTCCAATTCCTCGTCGCTATATACATACTTGGGTCCTTCGGGGGTTGGCACCTCGTACATGGGGAGGCGTTTCTTCCCCGCGCGCAAGGTAACGTATTCTTCCAGGGTCAAACCTCTCTTGATCAGCCGAGGTTTCAACCCGTGAATTTCGGACAGGCCCTGCAGGAAATGGATTAATTTATCCGCCGGCAAGGTGGTATAGGTTTTGTCGCTTTCGTGTGATATTTTCAACTTTACTTCCGCCACGGCGGCTGTCAACAAGTACCGGTTGAGCGCCGTTTCGTTTTCCAAATATTTCTCCTCTTTATTACGTTTGATTTTGTACAGCGGGGGTTGGGCAATGTAGACATAGCCCTGCTCGATGAGCTGGCGCATTTGTCTGAAGAACAAGGTCAATAACAAAGTCCGGATATGGGCCCCGTCCACGTCGGCATCCGTCATGATGATAATTTTGTGATACCGGGCTTTTTCGATATTGAATTCCTGCTCCCCGATTCCACAACCCATGGCCGTGATAACGGTCCGAATTTCTTCATTACTAAGCACTTTATCGATCCGGGCCTTTTCCACATTTAAAATTTTGCCTTTGAGGGGCAGGATGGCCTGAAAACGCCTGTCCCGGCCTTGTTTTGCCGACCCGCCGGCGGAATCACCTTCCACCAGATATAATTCCGAAAAAGCAGGGTTGTTCTCGGAACAATCCGCCAACTTACCAGGCAGGCTATCGTTTTCCAAGGCGCTCTTGCGTCTTGTCAGCTCGCGGGCTTTGCGAGCGGCTTCACGCGCTTTCGCGGCGGTGACCGACTTTTCAATGATGCGCCGGCTGACGCCTGGATTCTCCTCGAAATAGGTCGTCAATGCTTCGTTGACCGCCGTTTCCACCCAGCCTTTAACTTCGCTGTTTCCAAGTTTGGTCTTGGTTTGGCCTTCAAACTGAGGATCGGCGATCTTGACGGAAATGACGGCGGTCAGGCCTTCGCGAACATCTTCGCCTTGTATGCTGAGGTCGTCATTTTTAAATAAATTCGTCTTGCGCGCGAAATCATTGGCACTGCGGGTTAAGGCGGATTTAAAGCCGATTAGATGCATGCCGCCTTCAAGCGTGTTGATATTATTGGCGAAAGTGTAGATGTTTTCGGTATAGCCATCATGGTACTGCATGGCCACTTCCAGGCTAAATCCTTCGCGGTCTTTTTGAAAATATATCGGAAAGTGATGAACGACGTTACGGTTGGCGTTCAGGTGTTTGACAAACGCAACGATCCCGCCGTCATACTGAAATGCAGCGTCGCGTTCCTCGTCGCCGCGCTCATCTTTAATATGGATTTTGATGCCTTTGTTCAGGAACGCCAATTCGCGCAGGCGATGAGACAAGGTGTCAAAAGAAAAGTCAATGGTTGAAAATATTTTCGTGTCGGGCATGAATATTGTCTTTGTGCCGGTTTTTTTCGTAACGCCGATACACTTCACGGGCGTCTTGGGAATGCCCCGTTCGTAGGTCTGGGTATAGACTTTCCCGTTGCGCCGAACCTCGACTTCCAGCCATTCGGAGAGCGCGTTGACTACCGAAACACCCACGCCATGCAAGCCGCCTGAAATTTTATACGCCTTATGATCAAATTTTCCCCCGGCATGGAGGGTCGTCATCACAACTTCCAGGGCGGATTTTTTCTGCTGCTTGTGCTCTTCCACCGGAATTCCCCGGCCATCATCGCTGATGGTAACGGAGTTGTCGGCGTGAATGATTACTTCTATTTCTTGGCAAAAACCAGCCAAGGCTTCGTCAATCGAATTATCCACCACCTCATACACGAGATGATGCAGTCCTTCCACGCTGGTATTCCCGATGTACATGGAAGGCCTGCGGCGCACGGCCTCCAAACCCTCCAGTACAGTTATTTTATCCGCCCCGTAGGCTTCGCCGGACGGGACCACAGGTGCCTCTCCTTGCGCTTGGGCCAGGAGCTGCTCGGCCATTTCGCCTGCAAGCTGCCTGTCCTGGTCCGTGATTTTTTCCGCGGCCAGGGATTTTTTTGCCACCGTTTCCCTTTTTGCGGAAGGCTGGCTTGCCGGAATGGAGCCCTTCGGCTTTTTGCTCACGGTTCTTCCCTTCGCAATTTTGGGCTTCTTATCCTTTCTGGCCCTGTTGGACTTCGCGGCGGTTCTAACCATTTACTCCTCCAATGCCATAAAAAATTTGCCTTGTTTGTTGAGTCGCCGGACCAAGGTTGTGACGTTACTGGGGGATAAGTAGAGTGTGCCTTTCGTGCATAGAACGGCGGCACGGTAAGGGCCGGTGCCGATCTTCCGTACTCGATCTGCTACCTGAGAGTTGGCTTGTCCTTTGTAAAAAACGTCTCCTTCGTTTGAATTCCATTTCAAAACCGCGACAATCTGTTTGGAAGACAAAACAAAATCATTCCCTACGTGAAGGGACATGCCCACTAACTCGACTTTCTAATCCCTGGATCTAATTTAAAGACGATATCGTGGAAGCGTATTCCATACCGGGTAAAATTTTTGATGCCATCAATTTTAATCTTTTCCCGCATATAAGTCAACTCATTCATCCAGGATGAGCTTTCAACCCAGACTTCCAGGCGGCCGGCTACGACGGCTTGCGGTTGCGAGTGCCTGGCGATGTTTACGCCCACCGTCTCCGTCCAAATCTGAGTCAACACGCCTTGATTCTGTTTCGACTGCTGCCGCCACCTCGCCAGCAGATTTTCGAGGAGCGAGCTTATTTTGACTGGTTTTTTGGACCCTTTGGAAACATCTCTTGGCCGCATTGAAACTACGTAACCTTTCCTTCCGCCACTCTAAAGATCTTTGCTTTGTCCAGCAACTCGGGAAAATCGGCCTCGCGGGTGCCGGTAATAAACAATTGCGTGTTTCTATCCAGCAATTTCAGCAGATGTTCTTTTCTCTTGTCATCCAGTTCGGAAAAGATATCATCAACAAGCAAGATCGGATAATCACCGGATTCTGTATACAGGTATTCTATTTCAGCCAAGCGCAGGCTGATGACCGCCGTCCGTTGCTGCCCTTGCGAGCCAAATTGCTTGATATTCATGCCATGAATATAGAATAACAATTCGTCCCGGTGAGGTCCGAGGAGCGTCATGCCTCTTTGAATTTCTTCGGGCCGTGCCTTGCTTTGCGCCTGTTGGAACAGCCTTTGAAATTCACTTTCTTCGCCCTCTCTTAACCCGGGAATATTTTCCTGATACTTTATTACTAACGGTTCCATCTCAGACGTTAGCAGGTTTTGGATGATGGCAATCTGTTTTGCAATAAAAGTTATGAATTTACGCCTTTTAGAAACAATAACGGGAATCAGGGAACGTACTTGTTCATCCCAGGGATCCAAAACAAAAGTACGTTCCTTCCCAAATTTGATCTCCTTTAAAAGAGCATTTTTCTGTTTCACTATCTTATAATACCTATTGACGGCATGGCAATATTCTTTATCAACCTGGCAAAGAGCTAAATCCATAAATCTTCTTCTGTAAGAAGCGTCGCCTTTAACCAACATAGAATCTTCAGGGCATAAAATGGAAATATTTAATTTTCCTATATAATTTGAGGCTTTTTTGATTTGATTGTTATTGAACCACATTTCCTTCCTGGGAAGTAAAGTATATGAAATTGAGTTTTTTATGTTATTTTTTATAAAAATAGATGATATTTTCGATATATTTTCTCCGCTTTTTATCAAATATTCGCTGTTTTGTGTCCGAAAAGATCTTGTTGTTGCCAAGAAATGTATGGCTTCTAAAATATTGGTTTTACCTTGAGCATTGTCGCCAATAAAAATATTCAGGTTATGATTTAGATTTAAATTAAGTTGGCTATAATTCCTAAAATTAATTATAAATAAATCACTTATATTCATTTTCCTTTTCCTGTTTCACGTGAAACTAGACTAAAGGCCTTTTTCTGGGAATCCCGACATTTCGTGGAAATTTAATATCAGTTTTCCCTAGTTTTTCCACAACAATAATTCTTCTATTATAATCCTTGAAAGGCAGTATAATTTCCGTGCTTTTCTCAATTCTCGAATTCAAATATTTAAGTGCTTTCTTTGAGTTTTCCACTTCATCATTTCCTTTTGGACCTTTATAGGCTATTAACTTGCCGTTATTTCTTAATAGCGGAATTGCATACTCAATAATCACGTTTAAATTGGCAAGCGCTCTTGAAACAACTATATCGAACTTTTCTCGGTAGAGTTCATTCCTTCCGACTTTTTCCACATTGTCATTTATTACTTCCACATCATGTAGACCAAGTTTCAGACATATTTCTTTTAAAAATCCGGCTTTTTTTACTGATGCCTCGATAAGAGATATTTCTATTTCTCTATAAAATATTTTTAATGGAATGCCCGGAAAGCCTGCTCCTGAGCCAATGTCGGCAATTTTTTGATTATAAAAATTAAAGACTCTCGAACTCGACAATGAGTCCAGAAAGTGTTTTATATATATATCCTCATTAGATGAGATTGCTGTAAGGTTAAAAATACGATTCCACTTTTTTAATTCGAGGCAATATTTTTCAAAAAGCAATAGTGTGTTTTTATCAACCTTCAATCCCCATCCTTTTAAACCAAGTTCTAATATTGAATTATTATCCATGGACTCTTCTCTATTTTCCAATACAAAATCTTTTAAAAATATTATCCAAAATCTCATCGTCCGATATTTGACCTAAAATTTCTTCTAAATATCCAATTGCCGGTTTTATTTCGCTTTCAATAATATCTAACTCTGTTTTTTGAATAACCATTTCTTGTGCGTTATTCACTACTTCTTTTGCTTTATTGATGAGCTCTATTTGTCTGATATTCGTTATAATGGGATCGGCTTGGCTTGGAATGTTTTTATTTATTTTTCTGTGAATATTTTCCAAAATATTTTCGATTTGATAACCTGTTTTTGCGGAAACCTGTATTATTTCATCATGATTACCTTTTATTAATAATTGCGCAGCGGAACTTGAAATCATCAGATCGCATTTATTCAAAATAAGTATGCCGTTGCCTTGCGTAATTTTTTCAGCATTCTGAATATCCGCCAGGGAGATTTCTTGTGATTGATCCAGTACGAATAAAATAAAATCCGCGGAGTTACTACTTTCTTTGCTTCTTTCCATTGCTTCCTTTTCGACATGGTCAGAACTTTCACGTATTCCGGCTGTATCGAATAATTTAATTTCGATCCCTTTATAATCAATGCTTTCGGACACTGCGTCTCTGGTAGTTCCTGGCAATTCAGAAACAATGGCTCGTTCAGTCCTTAAAATGGAATTAAATATACTGGATTTTCCTGAATTGGCCGGACCCGTGAGTACTACCCAGCAGCCGCGTGACATCATTTTGCCTATAACGGCATTCGCCAGCAGATTGGATAATTCCCGGTCAATTTTTTCAAGTCCTGAAATCAGTGCCGTTATAAAATTCTCCTGGTCTTGTTCAAAATCAATCATCGCACGGAAATTACTCAACAAGTCAATTAATGCATTTTTCAATTCTTCGCATTTAGTTGAAATTCCTCCTTCGACTTGCCTCCTGGCAATTTTCATTGCTGTTTGCGTCTTGGCGTGAATTAAATCATTAATGGCTTCTGCTTGCACCAAGTCCAACCTGCCATTTTCAAGAGCGCGGCGAGTAAATTCACCCGCATCGGCTAAACGGGCTCCTGCTTCTAAAACTCTTTCTAAGGCCGCATGAAGCACCGCCGGTCCTCCGTGGCAATTTATTTCAATCGTGAATTCACCTGTATAGGATTTGCCCGCCGGCATAATAGAAAGTAAAACTTCATCCAAGATTTCATTTTCTTTATCTATTAAAAAGGCGTGAATAATTTTTCTGGAGGTGAAATTTGAATATTTCAGAAGATCAATATTTGTTTTAATAACTTTGCTTGCTATAGCAAGCGCTGCGGGGCCCGAAACTCGGATGATACCAATACCACTGACTCCTACGGGGGTACTGATCGCCGCGATCGTCTGCGACCCTTTTTCCATTTTTACTCTCGCTCTGGCGATTGGCCGTTTGTTTGCACACTTACTCGGGCTTTTTTTGTGGCGCAATGACAATGTGCCTAAGGGCGCCCTCGCCCTCACTATAGGTTGTTATTTCCGGTTCGTCTTTTAGATAGAGATGAACAATTCGCCTGTCGTAAGGTGTCATCGCCTGAAGGTGTTCTTCTTTGTTGTTTTCTTTAACGTGCTTGACTACACGCCTGGCAATTTTTTCCAATGTCGCCTTATGTCGGTTTAAATAGCCCCCAATATCGACAAGATATGAATTTTTTCCCCTTTCAAGGGTTCCGGACATTTTATTTATTAGGTATTGCAGGGCTTCTCTCGTTTTTCCATGACGGCCAATTAATAGGCCTTCGGCCTCGCTGGTGATATCAAAAATGACATTTCCTTCTTCGACATGGACTTTTATCCGGAAGTCCTTTATTCCCATCAAAATCAGTGTTTTCTCAAGTGCTTGCATTGCAGCCTGATGCGCCGATTCCTCATTTTCATCTGAGGCCTGGTTTTCCGACGGCAGTTCAACCTTTGCGGAATTTTTGCCGGGCATTCCCTCTTCCGGTCCGGAAATTTCCTTGGGAGTTATTTTAACTTTGGCAATTTTGGTAATCCCAAATATTCCTCTGGCGGGTTCCTGGATAATTTCAATATCAACCTCTTCACGCTTCAATTTCATTTTATCCAAAGCCCTGCTTATGGCCCCCTCAATGGTTTTATCTTCCCAAATCGTATCAAGTTGCATGGCATTCTCTCCTCTTAACGTTTCACTAAGCTCTGCGGTTGATCAGTACTTGCTGAGCAATAGACATAATGTTCGACATTACCCAATATAGGAGCAAGCCCGAAGGCCACATGAAAGCAAAAAATGTCAACATAACGGGCATTAAATATAGCATCATTTTTTGTTGTGCCGCAGCTTCCGGTGTCGCGGCGGGTGGCGAAGATATTTTTTGCTGTATGAACATGGTGACGCCCATTGCGATGGGTAAAATATAGGCCGGATCCTTCACGGAAAGGTCCTTCCATACCCAGAAAAACGAGGCTCCTTTCAATTCCACGGCATTGGTCAGGGTCGAATACAAAGCGAAAAATATTGGCAACTGAAGAAGCATAGGCAAGCATCCGCCCATGGGATTTATTTGATACTCCTTATATAATTTCATGGTCTCTTCATTCAGTTTTTGGGGATTATCTTTATACACTTCTTTTAGCGTTTTCAACCTGGGTTGCATTTTGTTCATGGCCGACTGCATTTTTTTCATTGAGGTATAACTTTTCTGTGTCGGCCACCACAGAATGACTCGAATGAGTAATGTCAATAAAATTATGGCTAATCCGTAATTTTTAGTGATACTGTAGAAAAACTTCAAAGTAAATAACATCCATACGCCAATAAAATTGAATATTCCAAAATACACGATTTTATTTAAATGAAATCCGGTTTTCTTTAATAATTGATAATTTTGTGGTCCAAAGTAACAAAATATTTCGTATTTTTTTCTTTCATTAGGCGAAATTTTGAAATCCGGTAATACGACATCCAGCTCCAATGTGTTGTCTGGATATTGATCCACAATCGCGCTTTTGATAAGATGATTTGGGGAATAGAAAATGGCGCAGAAATACTGATCTTTTATTCCCGCCCAGCCATTTTCAATATTGATTTCTTGCGTGGAAGACTTCTTTTTGGCATTGATTCTTATGGTCTTTTCTTTATTAAAAATAACCGCTTGTAAAATGTTGAATCGACTATCCGTATTTTTACTATTTGGACCCCACTGTATTGTTGGATTTTTAATTTCTATGATATTTTCTGTGTGGTTATCAAATTCCAAACCTATTTTTCCGGTATATTGACCCTCGTTTATTTCGAGCGTCTTGTGAATGCTAAAATTATTGATCGGATCATTTGTAAAGCGGACGTAGTCCTTCCCGCCGCGCATTTGCCATTCCCTGTTTTTCAAATCGTACTTTTCATCATTTAATACGACGGTTAGATTGAAATATTTTTCATTATTCCCCGTGGACAAAATATTGATTTCCTGCTTATTTTGTTCGAATTTTTTGATGATGATATCGGTTATCGTTCCGCCAACATTGCTTGCTCTTACAATGATGTTGCGCGTTTCAATTTCGGTTGTTTTTCTGGGTATCTTCCCGGTCTCTTTCTTTTCTTCAATTTCAGCTTCCGCTTTCTTGCTTTGGGGTTGCTCCGCTTCCTGCACCGGGCTTTCTATTTTCTGGTAATTTTGGGGCTGCTTTTGTTTTGAAGTAAACAGGTAGTTGCTGAAGAATAATATGCCTACGGACAGCACAATAAATAAAATGAATCGGCTCTGCATGAGCGTGCTCCTACCTTGGCTTAGGGCCCAATTTATGGAACCGGGTCAATTCCGCCGGCGTGAAAAGGATGGCATTTCAGCAATCTTTTGATTCCCAGCATAAATCCTTTCCTGACACCATATTTATCAACCGCCTGGGACATATATTCCGAGCAGGTTGGATGAAATCTGCAGGCCGGAGGAAAAAACGGTGAAATCATTAATTGATATCCACTCAAGCATCTTTTAAAAGCCCGTCTCGCCATTTTTCTAATCTTCGTTTGTATTGGCATGGCTTATCACCGTATTGGACTTTTGGACCATCCCGTCTATTTTTCGGACCATTGTACTATACAGGGTTCTCTTCTCGGCGTGTTTAATGTAAACAATCATTTTTGTTCCTATAGAAAACATATGCTGATGCAGTCTGTAGTATTCCCGGACCAGCCTTTTCAGCCGATTTCTAAAAACCGCGCCTTTTATTTTCCTGGAAATGGACACACCAAAAGCGCTGTTTTTCCCTTCTTTTTGATAAAAAATGGATATTGTGGGGCTGTGAATCGAGTTTCCGGTTTTAACTATTCTTCTAAATTCTTGGTTTTGGGTAATATGAATCTTCTTGGGAAAGGTGTTTTTTCGAGCCATGGCATCACGCCGACAGGCTCAAGCGGTCAACGTTTTTCTGCCTTTGGCCCTTCTGGCTTTGATGACGGCCCGTCCCGCTTTGGTTTTCATTCGATTCCTAAAACCATGGTCCTTTTTCCGCTTATCATTATTGGGTTGAAATGTCCTTTTCATGGCCTATATGCTCCCGTGATCTTTTAAAATCCCCTGCATCTTACTTCAGGGGTATTTCCCTGTCAAGCGAAATGCCGTTTTTCGGATCCGCGGAAAAAGCGCTTGTGTAATATCAGTGATGTGCTATAATCTGCACCGCTGTTGTCAGAAAATGTTGCTTGTCAAAGATCTTTTTCATGTTTTAATAGGCATAGCTAAAAAAGCTGATATTTTGTTTCACATCTGCCTTTTTTGATCATATTTTTATGGTGTTTTGTGGGTTTTTCACAGATGTTAAAAAATCTGTGGATTACTGACAGGCTGTGATCTCTTTCGGTGTTTCGTCACCATAATATCTTGTTTGTTTTTCTGGTGCCTACATGTCTGATTCTGCACATGAATTATGGTCTGCGATTATATTGGATTTAAGTTCGCAAATTAATAAACATAGTTTCGAAACCTGGTTTAGTCCCACGCGAGCGATTTCCTATATTGACAACAACCTCGTTATTGAGGTTCCAAGCCGTTTTTTCAGTGATTGGCTTACGGAACATTACCAGGGGCTTTTGGAGGAAATCGCCGTCAAGCATTCTCAACAGAAAGTCTCGATTTCCTTTACGGTCTCGTCGTCTTTGCAAACCAAGCCCCGTGAAACGCAAACCGCTCCTGCACAACCGAATGTATCCTTTACGAATAATTCTGTCGCTTCTTCATCTCCCCCCTTGTCTCCGGGCGTAACTCCTTTAAATCCAAAATACACGTTCAGTAGTTTTGTCGTTGGCAACAGCAATCGTTTTGCTCACGCCGCCTCTCTAGCAGTCGCCGAGGCACCCGCAAAATCCTATAATCCCCTTTTCCTTTATGGCGGCGTCGGATTGGGAAAAACCCATCTTCTTCACGCCATTGGAAATTTTATCAACCAGATGAACCCGGAAAAACGGGTGGTGTATGTTTCTTCCGAAACGTTCATGAACGCCATGATTGCCGCCATCGGCTCCGGAACCATGCGCGCTTTCCGCGATCGTTTTCGCACGGTGGATGTTCTTCTTATCGACGATATTCAGTTTTTAGTCGGCAAGGAAAGCACACAGGAGGAGTTTTTCCATACTTTTAATGATTTGTACAATGTGCATAAGCAGATTGTGGCAACTTCAGATTCTCATCCCAAGGAAATCAGTTTGGAAGAACGTCTGCGTTCTCGTTTTGAGTGGGGACTAGTTGCCGACATTCAGCCTCCGGACTTTGAAACCCGAATCGCAATTTTGAGTCAAATGGCGGCGTCGGAAAAGGTTTTGGTTCCCAGCGATGTCCTGGCCTACATTGCAAATCAAATTAAGTCCAATATCCGTGAGCTGGAAGGCTCTTTGACCCGTGTAATCGCCTTTTCATCCTTAACGAAAAGCGAAATTAGTCTGGATTTGGCTCGTGAAGTTCTACGGGATATCTTTACCGAAGACTTTCGCCCCATTACCATCGAATTAATCACCGAATTGGTCGCAAACGAGTTCAATTTGAAAATATCGGATTTAAAGGCTAAGAAACGTACCGCTTCGATTGTTTTTCCCCGTCAAATCGCCATGTATTTGGCCCGTGAATTGACGGATTTTTCTTTGCCCGAAATCGGAAGGTTTTTCGGCGGGAAAGACCATACGACCGTAATATATGGCTATGACAAAATAAAAGAAAAATTGTCCCATGATGAAAAATTGCGGAATATGGTCAATTATTTCATGCGCCAATTAAAGGAAAAATCAATATAATATCCTGTTGGTTGTTTGTTTATTACCTCGTGAAATCATGTTAAGATGTCAAGACCCATCGTGGATATTATCATTTTTGTGGGTTGTGCGGAATACTTCTCTTTTATTCTTTTGTTCTTAACAGCTTTTCTTTTGTGGTTGTTTTGTTTTTTGGGTGTTTTTCGCTTTTTTCACATTTTCACAGTTACTACTTCTATATCTACTGTTTTTTCTAAGGAGGAAAGTATATGAAATTCGTATGTAAGCGCGCCGATTTATTTCATGGCATTCAAACCGCATTCAGCGCTGTTTCCAACAAAAACACTTTGCCTATTTTGTCTAACCTTCTGATGGAAACGGAAGGCGACGCCGTAAAACTCACCGCTACGGATTTAGAGGTTTCCATTCATTGTTCCGTGGCTGCAGAAATCGAGGAATCCGGAAGCATAACCATTCCCGCCAAAAAAATTCTCGATATTGTTCGAGAACTACCGGACAAAGAGGTTTCTTTTAAAACCGGGGATAATCACATCGTTACGGTTAGCTGTGAACGCTCGGTTTTCAAAATCAACGGCCTTCCCAAGGATGAATATCCGGTGCTTCCCAAAGTAAAGAAAGACAGCGGCATCAATTTACCGCAGGCAATTTTGCAGGATATGATTAAAAAGACCATTTTTGCCGTATCCACCGATGAGACCCGGTATGTTTTAAATGGCGTTCTGCTGTTCATCGAAAAGAACAAAGTCGGAATGGTCGCTACGGATGGACACCGTTTGGCCTATATTGAAAATGAAATCGGGAAGACCGCAACGCAGAAAATTGACCACATTATTCCGGCTAAAGCCCTGCAGGAATTGAACAAAGTATTGGAAGGCGAGGGGGAAATCAATATCCAGTTGAACGAACTCAATGAAAACAAGGGGCCTCATTCTGCCAGTCAGATTATTTTCTCCACCAACACGATCGTTTTAATGTCACGCTTGATTGATGGTCAATTCCCGAATTATGAGCAGGTCATTCCCAAAAAATCGGAGAAAAAAATCAACTTGCTTTCAGAAACTTTTACGGCCGCCACCCGCCGCGTTGCGCTCATGGCTTCGGATAAATCCAATTCCGTGAAATACACATTTAACAAGAACACCCTGATGATTATGTCTAACACACCGGAAGTCGGGGAAGCGCAGGAAGAAATTGAAATCGTCTACGCGGAAGAGACGTTGACGGTGGCCTATAACGCAAAATATATTTTGGATGTCATGAAAAACATTGGCTCGGAAGAATTCGTTTTTGAACTAACCTCGAATTTGAATCCGGGCCTGATCAGGCCCAAAGATGAAAAAACCCATTATCTCAGCGTGATCATGCCCATGCGGATTTAAGTTCAAGCAACGCGTCCAGACAGGAAACGCATCCATGGAAACACAGGATAAAAAGTCAAACATCGTGATATTGATCGAGGAGGAAATGAAAAATTCCTACCTCGACTATTCGATGAGTGTTATTGTCGGACGCGCCCTGCCCGATGTACGCGATGGCCTCAAACCCGTGCAAAGGCGGATTCTCTATGGCATGCATGACATGGGATTGCATGCCAATAAACCCTATCGAAAATCGGCGAAAATCGTGGGCGAGGTGATGGGGAATTACCATCCCCACGGAGACGCCGCGATCTATGAGACCATGGTCCGCATGGCCCAAGACTTTTCCTTCCGCTTCGTCTTAATCGACGGCCAGGGAAATTTTGGCTCCGTTGACGGGGACCCGCCGGCGGCCATGCGATATACGGAAGCCCGCCTCGCCCATATTTCCAACGAATTGTTGTCCGATATTGAAAAAGACACGGTCCCATTTGTTCCGAATTACGATGACTCCCTGCTGGAGCCGCTTTTATTGCCGGTAAAATTTCCGAACCTCCTGGTAAATGGAGCCTCCGGAATCGCCGTGGGCATGGCAACCAATATTCCGCCGCATAACTTAACCGAAGTCATCAACGGCGTCGTGGCCCTGATCCAGGATCCGACCCTGACCGTGGAAAAACTTTTACATCATATCAAAGGTCCGGACTTTCCAACCGGCGGATATATTTTGGGGCGCGACGGCATCTATGACGCCTACCGCACCGGCCGCGGTTCCATTAAATTACAGGCCAAGGTCAAAGTCGAAGAATCCAAAACCGGCAAAGAACGCATCGTCGTGACCGAGCTACCGTATCAAGTCAACAAGGCCCAACAAATCGAAAACATTGCCGAATTGGTTCGGAACAAGAAAATCGAGGGAATCACGGACCTGCGAGATGAATCCGACCGGGAAGGAATGCGCATCGTAATCGAAGTCGGGCGCAATGAAAACGCGCAGGTCATTCTCAACCAGCTGTTTAAATACACGGCCTTGCGCACGACCTTCGGCGTAAACTCGCTGGCCCTGGTTGACGGCAAACCGCAAACCCTCAACTTGAAACAAATTCTCGAGCACTTTATTAACCATCGCCGAGAGGTCATCACCCGCAGAACGCGTTTCGAATTGGATCGCGCGGAACGACGGGCGCACATCCTGGAAGGCCTTAAAATCGCCCTCAAGTTTTTGGACAAGATCATCCGGCTGATCCGCTCCTCGGCCACCGTGGAAACGGCCAAGCAAGGGCTGATGCATCAGTTTGGCTTGAGCCCCGTACAGGCCCAAGCCATCCTCGAAATGAAGCTACAACAGCTCACCAGCCTGGAAAGCAAAAAAATCGAAGAGGAATATCTGGAGCTGATCCAAACCATCGAACGCCTCAAGTCCATTCTGAGCAGCGAGCGCAAAGTACTGGCTTTGATTACGGAGGAGCTCGAAGAAATTAAAAAGAAATACGGGGATGCCCGCAGAACCGAAATCATCGCCGCGCCGGCGGATATCTCCATTGAAGATCTCATCGCAGAAGAGGAGATGGTCATCACCATCTCCCATCAGGGCTACATCAAGCGCCTGCCGGTCTCCACCTACAAAGCCCAAAGACGTGGAGGGCGGGGCGTGGCCGCGATGGTCACCAAGGAAGACGATTTCGTTGAGCACCTGTTTATCACCTCCACCCATCATCACATCCTGTTTTTCACAAATCAGGGACGCGTGTATTGGCTTAAAGTCTACGAAATTCCCGAGGCCAGCAGGACCGCCAAGGGCAAAGCCATCGTCAACTTGATCCGCCTCCAGCCCGGTGAATCCCTGGAGGCCATGATTCCGGTCAAGGAATTCAGCGAGGACCGGTATTTGGTCATGGCGACGGAAAAGGGGCTGGTGAAAAAAACCCGTCTCACGGCTTATGCCAATCCCAGGGCCGGAGGCATCATTGCGTTGACCCTGACTCCCGGAGATTGCCTTTTTCAGGTCCTGGAGGCGACCGATGACCTGGACCTGTTCTTAGCCACGCGGCTTGGGAAAATTATTCGTTTCAAAGTCGGCTCAATCCGCGAAATCGGACGCACCGGCCAAGGCGTCAAAGGCATTACCATCCGCCCCAAGGATAAAGTCATCGGCATGGAGGCCTTCAAGCACACCGGCAGCCTTTTAACCGTAACGACCAGGGGGTTCGGCAAGCGAACCCGGCTGGAGGAATACCGGACCCAGAGCCGGGGCGGTCAAGGCCTGATCAACATCAAGGCCACGGAACGCAACGGGGAAGTGGTGACGATCAAGGCCGTCGCCGAGAGTGACGAGGTGATGCTGATCACCACCACCGGGACGATCATTCGGACCGCCATTCGGGACATTAAGGTGGTGGGGCGCAATACCCAGGGAGTACGACTGATTAAATTGGCCGACAAGGAAAAGCTCGCGGCCGTGGCGCGCGTGGTCAGCCAGGCGGAAGAGGGCATTGACTCTCTGGGCGGGAAGGAGGCCGCGGGATGACGCTGCGGGGCCGCTGGGGCGCCATGTTGGCCGTGCTGCTGGTCATGGCAGCGACGGTTGCGCTTTTTTATTATTTCCACCAACTCCGCAAGGATTCCCTTGTGACGCTGCAAAACAAGCTACAGTCCATGGAAAAGCAGTATCTGGAGGAAGAGAAAGGAAAGCAAGCGGGGGGCACCGCCGAAAAAGTGGCGGTCCGCTTCAATCAGTGGGTTGACGATTTACAGCGCCAGGCCGAAGCCCTCGCCGCGCAACCGGCACTGCGCCGGCCCGCCCTCAACGCCGTGCAGCGCAAGAGTAAAATCGCCGCTCTCAAAAAGTACATCCGCAACGTTCCGGCCTGGAACGGTTATGCCTTGACCGACGCCGCCGGCAATGTTATGGCCCGTTCCGAGAACTTTTCTCCAAGAGTTCAAAAAAATAGCCCGGCCTTCCAGGCGGCCGCCACACGCGGTCAAGCCAGCATCCAGCTGGCACCCGGAACGGGCAAGAATCCCGATCTGATCCTGACCGTGCCCGTGGTCGGAGAGAATGACGCCTTCCTCGGGGTACTGCAAACCCGAGCCACACTTGCCGCCGCCGCCCAGGAAAAAATCCTGCTGCAGACGGGCGTCACGAGCATCCTGGGGGAAAACAACGGGCGCTTCCTGACCCCCACGCCGATAAAGGATTTCACCAATTCCATGGGCGTCTTGGCGGACAAGAGTCCGGGGGACATGGAAAAATTCCTCTCCAACGCGAAACCTTATTTTAGAACCGCATGGTCGGGAACGACCTTTGTGGTTGGCCTGGCGGCCACGCGGGTTCAGGGAATATGGGTATATACCCCGCTGGAGCTGTCCGGTTTGGAAAAACTAGTTGAGACGACGGGCACTTCGGAAACATTCTGGGATCCGGTCATCGTGGGCGGGCTGGTCGTAATTCTGCTGGCCGGTCTCCTCCTGGCCCTGCTGCTGGGAGGAGGATCGAATGTCCCGCTGCGCAAACTGACCCGGGAATTGCAGGAAACTTTGCAGAACGAAGGCCCGGAATTGCCGGCTTTGACCATTTCCTTTGGCGGCGGATGGCGGAAATTAACCGAAACGGTTAATCTTCTCATTGACCGCATGAACCAGGCGCCCCCGGCAGCCGGGAACGTTCCTCGGGCGGGGACGGAAGCGCTCAAGCGCCTGGACGGCGAGATTGTGGAATTGCATCAGGAACGGGAGCATCTGCAGGCGGAAAACCAGGAGCTTCGCTCCCAGCTGGACGCCGCGAACAAGCAAAATGCGTCCTTGAGGGAAAATACCCAAGGCGCGGTCCCGGCGGAACCGGCGGCCGGGATGAATGCGGAAAACCTGGCCGAGGCCAGCCGCATTCGCATTGAAGCCATCGGAAACATGTCCGAGGATTTAAAGGCGACCCTGACGGTCATTAAAAATTATATCTCCTCCATTCTCTCCTCCGAGGAGGGAAAAATATCCGACGCCCAGCAGGAATTTTTAGGCGTGGTGATCAATAAAAGTGCCCGCTTGGAACGGCAAATTAACGACCTGCTGGATCTTTCCCACTTGGAATCCGAAACGGCGCACATGTTTTTCAACCCGACGGATTTGACGGCCATGCTTCAGGACGTGATTTTAAACGCACAGCCCCAGGCCGACACCAAGCAAATCCGCCTCAATCTGGAGACCCCCGTGAATCTTCCGCAAATTCCAGCCAACGGGGACCGGCTGGGCCAAGTATTCGTCAACCTGGTTCAGCACGCCATCCGAAACACGCCGGTTGGGGGAGAAATCAGAATCACGCTCTCGCAAACACCGGAAAGGGTCGTGATCAAGCTCCTGGACAGCGGAGCCTCCTTGACGGAAGACCAGACGCACGACTTCTTTCAACGTTTTTTCAGCGCCGAAGAATCCACGCCCGGATTAAGCGGCAGCGGGTTGAAATTCGTCATTATCAAAAGCATTATTGACGCCCACCATGGCAGTATTGAAATCTCCGGTCTGCCCGGCCAAGGCAATGAAATAGCGATTCAACTCCCCAAAGCCGAGGTTTCAGCGCGCGACCGGGGTCAGAGCGAGGAACGCGGGAGCGAGACGGAGAGCGAAGAACACGAAAAAGCCGAAGCCTCGGAATTCGACCTTTCCACGTTTATGCACGGTCACGGGGAAGAGGAAACCGCGTCTCCGGAAGAGCCGCGCGTGGCCGGCGGGGAAGACCTGGATTTATTATTGCGGGACATCGACAAAATCGACGAAAATCTCGAGACCTGAAAGTACTCCGCGGCTCCAAAACCGCGGTTAATTTTTTCCGTCCGAAGTTTCCTGGGGCGGAAAAATTTCCGCCCCCCCGTTCACGTCCGGCACGATCCGGGTTCGCCATTTTTGGGATAATTCACCTAATTTTTGGAATACCGCGGCGGCGGCCGTACCCGTCACGGGCCGGGGAACGAATTCCGTTGCGAGATTGTCAACGGATAGCGGAATGATCCAGGCGCCCGCCAACTGCCCGTCTGGGTGGGCGCGAATTTTAATCAACGCGCTTTCTGTTGCTTTCCGGCTGCGTCCTCCCCCAAAAGCCAGATTCCCGAGGGAATATGCAATCAAACCGTGCCGGTACCATTCGAGGCCCTGCAGAACATGAGGATGCGAACCGAGAACCAGTCTGGCTCCCGCGTCGATGGCGGTATGCGCCAAATTTTCCTGGTAAACCCGAGGCCGCTCCAGCAGCTCGCCGCCCCAATGGAAACATACAATCACCAGGTCGGCCCAGGCCGCGGCGGAATTGACGTCGGCGGCGACAAAGGCGTCCTCGCCCGGTGCGGTCCCGGCGCGTTCCCGGGTGGCCCAAAATTCCGCAGGATAGGTTTTGGAATAGGACAAGACCGCGACTCGGGTTGCCGGAGGGATAAACAGGACGGCGGGACGGCGACTGGCCGCCAGGTTTTCACCGGCGCCCGCGAAAGCGACTCCGGCTTCTTCCAGGGCCGCAAGCGTATCGCGTAAAGCCTCGGCCCCGTAATCCAGGATGTGGTTGTTCGCCAAGGAAACGACAGTAATGCCCGAGTTGCGCAAAGCAGCCGCCGCCGCAGGGCAGGCCCGAAAAGTGAACTTTTTTCCGCGAAAGGGACGGCCCCGCAGGGAAAGCGGGCATTCCAAATTCACCAAACCCAAGTCCACTCCCCAAAATAGCGGCGCAATCGCCTGATAAGGATATTCCTGACCGAAGCGCGAAAGGTAGGGATTTAACCAGGCGCCCGGCAGGACATCCCCTCCGGCCAAGAGCGTAACGTCCGGCGGCGGCGCGGGGGCGGTTGCCGCGGCCAGACCCGTCGGCGGTGCCATGCTTGGCCGGAGCAACGGTGCGGCGCAGCCAGCGGCCAGGAAAAGGCCGAGGCCAGCCAAGGGAAGAAAAAAACGCGCGCGAGATTTCATGCGGACAGCCTCCGAGTCACCCGCATTGTAGCCCAAGGGCGGGCGCGGGTAAAGTCCGGAATCCCGGAACCGGACGCGTACGATGAATCGCGATGGGCGATTGACGCCTCCGGGGCGCAATGGTAAACTGAAGGCGGGTCGGGGCGGATTCGGCTTGTCGCGACCCATTCGGAACGCCAGATCATCACGGCATGCAGCCGGCATTCGCAGGGAGTACACATCGGGGAGGGAGAGCATGACCAGGTTTTGGGTGCGGCTGGCCGCGCTGGCCGTGTTGTCGGCCGGGCCTGCCATTCCCTCCGTATTCGCGCTTTCCACCAACACGTCCGCGGCGTTTTTATCCGTCTCCGCCGGCAGTCGGCCGGCAGCGCTGGCCGGGGCCTATTCCGCGGTCGCGGATGATGTCTTTGCCTTGCAATATAATCCCGCCGGCTTGCACGCCTTGACCGCGCCCGCCGTGGCCTTTCAGCATAACGAGTGGGGCTTGGATATGCGTCAGGAATTCATTTGCGCCGCCATCCCGCTCAGCCAAGGTGTGCTGGGCCTGGGAGTTACGTACATGAACTACGGCACGGTGGAACGGCGCGACGATCTGGGGAATCCGACCGGGAACGACATGTCGCCGAGCGATTTTGCCCTGAGCGGCGGGTATAGCCTGGCGGGCTTGGGTCCGGATGTTTACGCCGGGGCGGCACTGAACATTTTTAACGAAAGCCTTGCCGACACCAGCGCTTTCGGCCTGGCGCTGACGGTGGGCGGACAATACCTTTGGCGCCCGACCGGACTGAAAATCGGCGCCGTCCTCCGGAACGTGGGGACGCCTCTGTCGGGGTACAGCCTGCCGTCTTTGTTTTCGGCCGGCGCCGCGTACGCGCTTTGGCAAAATACGATTCTGGTTTCACTCGACGGGGAGGTCCCGCTGGCTTCGGGTGTTTTTCAGCTGGCGATGGGCGCGGAAGTCAAACTGGCCAAGATCCTCGCCATTCGCGCGGGCTATCGCGCGGCGCCGGCCGAAGGGGCCGACGGACTACAGGGTTTTTCGGCCGGCCTGGGACTTGCCTTCGCTCATTGGGGCATTGATTACGCCTATCAGCCGCTGGGAAGCATGGCGGAAGCCCATCGTATCACCCTGCAGTATCTTTTCGGTCCGGAATCGCCGCGGGCCGGTCCTGCGCCCGGATCCGGGAAAGCGGCCAAGCCCGCGGGACAAAGCGCAAAGGCGATCCTGTTGCCGACCCCCACGCCGGAAACCGGACTGCGGCCCGAAAAAGAACAATTGCTGCAGCCATCCCAGCCGACCTTGAGCACGCGTCAAATACAAGTTTCCCCCGAGGATCGCAAAAGGGCCATCCGGTACTTCCTGCGCGGCCGCGACCTGCATCAAGAACACAAGTATGACCTGGCCATCGACCAGTATAAGAAAGCGCTGGAGATCTATCCCGCCTTTAAACGGGCACGGCGTGCGCTGGCCTGGGCCAAGCGCGACCGCGCCCGGAGGCAACTCAGCGGCGGCCCGCAACCGCGCTCGCCCCGGGACGCCGTGGCGGAAGCAAGGACGTACTACACACAAGGGCAGGAACTGGAGCGCCAAAACAAGCTGTTGGATGCGGCCTTGGCATACAAAACCGCCCTGGAGTTGATGCCCGGATACGCCGAAGCCCGCAAGGCCTTGCAACGGGTGCAAACCCAGGCCAGGGAAAACCGGAAAAAAGTGATTACCCGGCCCTCGGCTGAACCCATGACCCCTCCGGCGCCCCGAACCGCGGCCAAGGAAGAAGTCCTGTCGTCCCTGCAGGTGAAGCGTCCGAAAAAAGCCGCGGCCCCGGAAGCGGAAGATTCCATGGACCGCGCCATTCAGAAACACCTCATCAACGGCACCCAGGCCTATGAGCAGGGGGACTACGCCGAGGCGATCCGCGAGTTCGAATTGATTTTGGAATTCGACCCGGAGCATCGTCAGGCGAAGTTCAAAGCCGAGCAGGCGCGGAAAAAAATGGCCGAGGAAGTGCACGCGGCCAAAAAGCGCGCCGAAGAAGCCAAGGCTCAGGGCGATAATTTGCGCGAAGTGGACGCCCTGCGCGAGGCCATCATGTTGAACCCCAAGGACGAAGAGGCCCGCAAGGCCTACCAGGCAGCCAAGGTGAAAAGCGCCGACGACATCGAGGAGATTTATAAAAACGGAGTTTCGGCCTATGCCCAAGGCCGCTACCGGGACGCCATCCGGATGTGGAACCAAGTGCTGGATCTGGATCCGGACCACAAGAAGGCCAGGGAGTCCATCGAGCAAGCCACGAAAAAGCAAAACGTGATCAATGAATAACCTCCAACAGCGGAAGCCGACGCCACACCTTGAGCGCAGGAGCGGATTGTACAACCTAGCGCCGGCGGAAGAATCCGCGGAACCGGTTCGGGATTCTCTGGAAACACCGCCAGGGAGCGCCGTGCCCACAAGCGAAGAGCCGGGGGAAGCGTGTTCCCGCCGCGGGGGCGCGGATGCAGGTCCCGGGAGGAACCGGAAATGAAAAAGGGACGCGCACGGTCCAAGGCTTGGCCCTGGGCGGCCGCCTGCCTCTTCCTCTGCGGCGCCTGGCTGCCGTCCGCTGCAGCGGAAGCCGGCTGGGTGCAGCTGGGTAGCGGCAGCCTTAATTTTAATTCCCTGCAAGACGCGCAGACGCCGTCCATCACCCTGTATAACAACCAGCCTTGCGTAATTTGGTCCGAGAATAATACGGCCACCGCGCATCTGGATCTCTGGGCCAAGCGTTGGGACGGCAACGCTTGGATTCTCATGGGACATAGCTTCAATGTGGATCCCAACCAGCATGCGCGTTATCCCGTCGCGGCGGGCGGCAACGGCCTCCTATACGTGGTCTGGCAGGAAGATGTCGCCGTTTCGCAAAGCCGGGTCTATATTGCCCAATGGAACTCCACCGCCTGGATTCCGGGCGGATACCTGAATAACAATCCCGGCAATAACGCCGAAAGGCCCAGCATGGCGCTAAGCGGCACGGTCATTTACACCGCTTTTTCCGAAGACGACCCGACGGACGTTCTCTACAGCAAGTTCTACAACGGCTCCTGGCAGTTCCTGGATGGAAAAATCAACACCACCAGCGCCGGCTATTTTCCAACCGTTGCCGTTACCGGCGCCACTCCCTACGTGAATTTCATCGAAGCCGGGGATATCGCAATCAAGCGGTACAACGGGAGCCACTGGGAACGGGTGGGCGGAGGCTTGAAAATCACCCCCGGCGCCGTTTCCGTGGGCCGCGGCGGCATTGCCCTGCAGGGCGGAATCCCGTTTGTATCTTGGTTTGAATTTACGCCGGTTTCGCAGGTATATGTGAAATACTTCAGCGGCGGAAATTGGACTTCACTGGGAGGCAGCCTGAACCGGGAGATTGCGGTAGATGCCTATAATCCAAGAATCGCCATTGCCAACAATCAGCCGTGTGTTGCGTGGTTTGAAATGACTTCTCCGGGAAATCTGGCTTTATTCAGGCGCTACAACGGCTTGAGCTGGGAACCCCCCGAGACCCTGAACCTGGATCCGGGGCGAAATGCCGCAACGCCGGACCTCGCCGTGTCTGCCGAGGCCATCTACGTGGCCTGGAGCGAGGACAATGGCATTGCGAAACAAGTTTATGTCAAGGTCTGGCAATTTCCCGCCACGCCTACGCCGACCCCCACGCCGACCCCCACCCCGTCGCCGTGGTCGTCGGCGCTGGGCGGCCTGGTGGGCCCGGACCAGGCCACGGCATTTCCGATACCCGCCACAGACCGCGTGACCTTTGTTTTCCGCTCCAGCGAGGGCCGGGGCGAAGGGGTCATCCGCGTGTACAATAGCAATTACCGCCTGGTGGCAAGAATCTCGGCCGCAGCCCCCAACGGGGAAGGATCAGCAGTTTGGGATGTTTCGGACATTGCCCCCGGCATCTATCTTTATGAGGTCACTGTGGGAAATAAAAAAATCGCTCCCGAAAAACTGGTGGTCGCCCGATGAAACGCGCCCGTCGCGTCGTCTTCCTGGCTTTGGGGGCATTGTTGATCGTCATTCCGGCCCGCCCCGAAACAAACGTGATCGCCCCCTTTGTCCAAAAAGGCGCGGGGGGGCGGCCCACCGGCATGGGAGACTGCTTTACCGCCGTGGCCGAGGGGCCTTTCGGCCAGCTCTATAATCCGGCGGGTCTGGGTTTGGAAAGCGCGGCCTGTCTGGGCTTCCAGCACGAATCCGGCGCCATGGGAGTGAAACAAGAAAGCCTGGCCGCGCGTTTTCCCGTCGGGCCCGGCAGCCTGGGTGCCGTGATCGCATATTGGTTCTACGGCGCGCTGGAAGGCAGGGATGAAAGCGGACAACTTAGCGGGCAATCCCTGAACCTGAACGAAGGACGCTACGGCCTGGGATATGGCATGCCGCTCTCCGAGCATTGGCGCCTGGGAGCCAGTCTCGGAATGTACAGCCTGAACCTGGGTACCGTCCAACACGGGGGTCCGCTGCTGGACTTGGGCGGCGCCTGGGATCCCGGGGAGGATTTTTCCGTGGCCGCCGTGGTGAAAAGCCTCGGCGCCCCCCAGCAGGGTTTCGGGCTCCCGACCAGCCTGCGCTGCGCGGGCGCCTATCGCGCCTTCGAACGGCGGCTCCTGATGGATGTGGAATTGGACGTGCCGTTTTCCCGGACCACGGCAGACTTCGGCTTGGGCGCCGAATTCCGGCTGTGGGAATGGTTCGACCTGCGCGCGGGTTTTAAAATGCCTTTCGGGGCCGCCGACGCAGCCGTGGAATCACTGATCCTGGGCCTGGGATTCAATCTGCAGAGTTTTGGACTAGACTTGGCCTTCGTGGGCCGGGGCGACCTGGGGACCGAGGCCAGCGCCACCCTCGTCTACGCTTTGGGATCGCCTCGCGCCGAACCGTTCCCGCAACCTAAACTCCAGGCGGCCGTGGCGGACACGGAGGCGTTGCAAGACGCTCTGCGACGCCTGGAGGAAGCCAAGCGGGAGTCAAGCCGGCGGATCGCCCTGGACACGGACCGGCAGGCGCAATACCATTTCCAGGCGGGTCAGGAATACGAACGGTACGGGCAGATCATCGACGCCATCATCGAATACAAGGCGGCCCTGCAGGTCAAACCGAACTACAGGGCGGCGCAGAAAGCCCTGGCGTCGGCCAAAGCCAAGGCGCGCACCGAGGCCGAAGCGGCGGAAGCGCAGGAAGCCAAGACGCGCGCGGAAGACAGCAAGTCTTCGGTCCAGGAACTCATTCGCAAATATTACGAACGCGGCGAAGCGGCCTATCGAAAAGGGGATTACGCCACGGCAATTAAAAACCTGCAACTGGTGCTGGAACTGACCTCCAAACATAAACAGGCCACCGAATTGCTCGCCAAGGCCAGAAGCGCCCTCAACCAGGAGGTCGACCGGCTATACAAGGAGGGCGTCGATCTGTACGCCCAAGGCGAATTACGCAACGCCTTGAAATCGTTCGAGGATTTACTCAAATTGAAACCGGATCACGCCAAAGCCAAAGATGCATTGAAAAGCATCAAGGAAAAATTGCTCCAGACCGGCCAATAGGCCCGGACCCGGCGGAGAAACCCATGAATAAGGACATCCGCGATCTCAACGAGCGCATCAAGCGCGAAAGCGCGTTTTTGGCGGACATTCTCGGCGAGATGGACAAGATCATCGTCGGGCAGAGGGAAATGCTCGAGCGCCTCCTGATCGGCCTCCTGGCCAACGGGCACATCCTGATCGAAGGCGTGCCCGGCCTGGCCAAGACCCTGATGGTCAAGACCCTGGCCGCCACCATCCGCACCAAATTCCAACGCATCCAGTTCACCCCCGACATGCTGCCCGCCGACATTATCGGCACGCTGATCTTCGACCAGAAACAGCAGGAGTTCGTGCCCAAGCGCGGGCCCGTTTTTGCGAACCTCATCTTGGCGGATGAAATCAACCGCGCTCCGGCCAAGGTTCAGAGCGCCCTGTTGGAAGCCATGCAGGAAAGACAAGTGACCATCGGCGAGCAGACCTATCCCCTGGAAGAACCTTTTCTGGTCCTGGCCACGCAGAATCCCATCGAGCAGGAGGGAACCTACCCCCTGCCGGAGGCTCAGATTGACCGTTTTATGTTGAAGATTAAAATCACTTATCCGGGCAAGGACGAGGAACTGGCCATCGTCCGCAGACATTCCCTGCCCAAGGCCTGGAAAATTGAACCCCGGGCCACGCCACAGCAGATTCTGCTGGCGCGGCAGCTGCTGGGCGAAGTCTACGCGGACGAAAAAATCGAGCACTATCTGGTCAACCTGGTGTTGTGCACCCGCCAGCCGGCCGAGTTCGGGCTGGCGGAAATCGCCCCCCACATCATGTATGGAGCTTCTCCGCGGGCCTCGCTGGCCCTGGCCCAGGCGGCGCGCGCGCATGCGTTTTTGAAGCGACGGGGTTACATCGCGCCGGAGGACGTGCAAACCATGGCCACGGATGTCCTGCGGCACCGCATCATTCTGACTTATGAAGCCGAGGCCGAAGAGATCACGACCGAGGACATCATTCGCCGGATTTTGGAGAAGGTCGAGATTCCTTGAACCGCGTACCCGCGCCGGAACAATTCACCCCCCAGGAAATTCTGAAGCGCGTGCGGCGCATCGAAATCGCCACCCGGGCCGTCGTCAACGAGGTGTTTTCGGGCGCGTACCACAGTATTTTTAAGGGCCTGGGCGTTGAATTCCATGAAGTGCGTCCCTACCTGCGTGGAGACGACGTGCGCACCATCGACTGGCGCGTCAGCGCCCGCACGGGTCATCTTCACGTCAAGCGGTACAGCGAGGAGCGGGAACTGACCGTGATGCTGGCCGTGGATACCTCGGCCTCCATGGCCTTCGGTTCTGGATCCCAGAGCAAGGCCGAGCTGGCGGCGGAATTGACCGCGCTCCTGGCGTTCTCGGCGTTGAAAAACAATGATCGCGTGGGCCTGCTGATGTTTTCCGACCACCGGGAAAAATTCGTGCCGCCCCAAAAAGGCCGCCAGCACGGTCTGCGCGTGATCACCGAGGTGCTGGCCAACCGCCCACGGGCCCGCGGGACGGACGTTAACTGCGCCCTGGAGTTCTTGAGCCGCGCCCTGCGGCGGCGGGCGATCGTTTTTCTCCTATCCGATTTTTTCTCCCCGGACTTCACCACCGCGCTGAGAGTCGCCAACCGCAAGCATGATTGCGTGGCCTTGATCCTGAATGATCCCAGGGAATTTGAATTGCCGGACCTGGGCTGGGTGCGCCTCACCGACGCCGAAACCAACGCGGAAGTGGAAGTCAACACCCGCCGCGCGCGCAAACGCGCGGAGTACGCCCGCTTTGCCCGAGCCCGGGCCAAGGCGCGGATGAGCTATTTTGCCGCCCAACAGGTGGATGCCATCGACCTGTTCACCGGCGCCTCCTATGTCGAGCCGCTGATGGGTTTTTTCCGGAAGCGGATGCGCAAAATCGCGAGATGAGCGGCAGGGGCCGTACCGCCTAATGCCCAGGGAAGAACAGCACATGCCTAAAAGCATCCCGGTCTGCGCCGGGAAAATATGCCTCGTGATCGGGATCCTGGGGGCGGCCTCCGGAGCGCGGGCCGCGGTCCTCCCGGAGGCCGGCGGAGTGTGGCTCGACGCCGTGACCAGCACGCACACGGTATACGTGGGCGATCCCTTCCGTTTTGTGCTGACGGCCGGCGCCAAGAACGCCGCGGTGCGGCTGCCGGGACCCCACGTGATTTTTCCGGGCTGCCGGCTGGTGAAGTATTCCGAGGAGGATGTCAGCCAAAGGCACGAAGGGTACACGGCTCGGCAGGGCAAATATCTTTTGGTCGCGTTTGCCCTTGAACGGGTGATCATGCCCGCCCAGAAAGTCTTCTTTTCCTGGCCGGACGGGACCACTCGTACCGCCGTCTCGCAGCCCGTGACCGTGCGCGTTCTGAGCCTGGAGCCGGCGGAAAATTTCGAGCTGCAGAAACCGCGGCCGATGAAGGCCGCAAATCCGTGGTGGCCGTACGCGGTCCTGCTGGCCTCGGCGGCGGGCCTCGTGCTGGTTTGGCGCCGGCGTCCGCGCCCGAAGCGGGCTGCGGCGGTCAGCCCGCCGCACGTGGAGGCTTTCGCGGGTCTGGAAGCGCTGGGCAAGTCCCGCACCGTTGCCGAGGGCCGGATCGACCACTACTATACTGACTTGTCGCGCATCCTCAGGCGTTATCTTGCCCGGAGGTACCGTTTTCCCGCCCTGGAAAATCCGCGCGCCGAGATTATCCGCCACCTGGCAGACGCCGGCTTGGGTCCAGAACCATTGGCGGTCATTGACGGGCTGCTGGAGCAGGCCGACCTGGTCAAATTTGCCAAGGCGGAGGTGGATTTTCCTAAAATCGCCGAGGCCCAAAAAAAAGCCCGACAATTCATTTTGGATACGCTGCAGAGACCGGAAACGAAGGCCCGGGAGGACAGGCGCCGTGTTTGAACATCCGTGGGTTCTCCTGGCGTTGGGCTTGCTGCCACTGGCCGTTTTTCTGCGCCGGCGAGGCTGGGGCCGGCCGGCGGCGGTCGACTTTCCGGAAACGCGCTCGGTGCAGGGGGCGTTTCAAGGCGGCCGACGCCCGGGCAGCGGGCTCACCGAAATTCTACGCCTGGCGGTCATCGCGCTGCTGATCGTGGCGGCCGCCCGCCCCAAATGGTTTCTCGCCGACCAGGAACTCACCTCCAGCGGCTTGGATGTCATCCTGGCGCTGGACATTTCGGGTAGCATGGCAGCCGGTGATTTCGAACCCCTGAACCGGCTGCAGGCCGCCAAGCGCGTCCTGCGGAATTATATCACCCAGGAACGGCATAACCGTCTGGGACTGGTGGCTTTCGCGGCCCGGGCCTTCATGGTTTGTCCCCTGACTTTGGATTACGAAGTGCTGGTTGGCTTGCTGGACCACCTCGAGATCGGAATGACCACGGACGGGACGGCCATCGGCATGGCCATCGCGGCCGGTCTCAACCGCTTGAAGTCCTCGGACGCGAAATCCAAGGTGATCATCCTGCTGACCGACGGGCGGAATAATACGGGCCAAGTGGATCCCGAAACCGCAGCGCGCCTGGCGGCGGCGCTCAAGGTGCGCATCTATACCATCGGCATGGGACGGCCGGGCGGCGGCTCGATTGTGGTGCAGGATGAGGCCCGCGGCCCCACCGTGCTGCTGAACGAGGACGGCAGTGTCCATACCGAAGAGCTGGACGAGGACATCCTGAAACGCCTCGGCAGCTTGACGGGCGGGAAATATTTCCGGGCCACGGACGTGGAAAAGTTGCAGGCCATTTACGACGAAATTGCGGAAATGGAACGCAGCCGCCTGAAGGCCAAGACCTTCCGCACCCGTCGCGACGCAGGACCGGGGGTGCTGGCCTTGGCCTGGCTGCTGCTGGGTCTGGAATGGCTGCTGGCCCAAACCCGGGAACGGGCCATTCCCTAGAGCCGCGGCCGGGCCTTTCCGGATCCGCGCATGCATGTCACCGGGTGAAACCATGTTCCGCTTTGCGGCTCCACACATGCTGTACCTGCTCGGGACCTTGCCCCTGTTGCTGCTGGCCTGGTGGTGGGGTGAACGCAGGGCGAGAAAAAAATTACATGTCCTGGTAGGATCCCGGCTGGCCTCCGGGCTCACGGCGGGCAACAGCGACTGGAAAGCCTGGCTGGGACGCCTGCTGCAGTTGACCGCCTGGACCCTGGTGTGTTTGAGCCTCGCCAGGCCCCAGGTGGGGCTGGCGACGGAAACCGGAAAAAGCCGCGGCTTGGACATTTTGTTTGCGGTGGACACCTCTCGCTCTATGGCCGCCACCGATATTCAGCCCAGCCGACTGGTTCGCAGCAAACGCGCCCTGTTTTATCTGGTTGAACGCCTGTCCGGAAACCGTATGGGCCTGGTGCAATTCGCCGGTGTGCCGTTTCAGCTGTGTCCCTTCACCCAAGACATCAGCGCCTTGAAACTGCTCATCGACGGCTTGGACACCACCGCCCTGCCGGTTGCGGGCACGGATCTGGGCGCGGCCGTGCAACTGGCGGCCAAGATTTTTAAACGCCGGGCGCACCAAGGCGTGCGCAACCAGGCACTGGTGGTCATCAGTGACGGGGAAAATTTCGGGACCAAGCCGCTCGCGCTGGCCAAAAAAATGGCGGAAGAAGGGGTGCGGATCTATGTCTTGGGCGTGGGGACCCCGGACGGCGCTCCGGTCCCGCCCCCCGGCGAGGACGCCGCCGCGCCCCGGGGGAAAGTAACCGCGTTGCAGGAGAAGAACCTGAGCCTGTTGGCGCTCTTCGGCAGCGGCACCTATGCCCGGCTGGGCGACAGCGGCCAGGAAGAGGAAAACCTCGTCGAGGAGCTCAACCGCCTGGAAAAAATCATTCTCTATTCAAACCGCTGGATCACCTGGGACGACCGCTATGCCTGGCTGGCGGGCCTGGCGGCCTTGCTGTTGGGCTTGGATTGGTTGTTGGGGCGGAGACGGGGCCTGCCGCCGGTCAAGGGAGGATGGCGAAAATGGCTGTCCCGAATATTCATTCTGCTGGCCGTATGCCTCTGGCCATGGACTGCCGGTGCCGCCACCACCCGCGGGCTGGTCCAAAAAGGCCGGCAAGCCTACGTCCAAAACAAGCTGCCCGAGGCGGAACGCTGGCTGGAGCGCGCCGCAAAACGAAAACCCCAGGATCCTCTGGTCAATTACAACCTGGGGTGCGCCCAGCTGGCGCAGTTCAAGTATCTGCAGGCTTACCAGGCATTCGGCCGGGCGGCCGCGGCGGCCCGGGGGCGCTTGCGGCAAGATGCCTGGTACAACCTCGGCTACGCGGCCTTTTACCTGGGCGTGCAACAGGGCGAGGCGGAACGCTGGCTGGAGGCCGCGGAAGCGTTTGAAAACGCCTTATTGCTCGACCCGCGGGATCACGACGCCAAATACAACCTGGAGTTGATCCTGCGGCAAATCCAACAGCACACGCGCCAGGCCGCGCGGCGCGAAAACCAGTCCCAAGGGCAGAACCGGGGCGAAACGCCGGGCGGAGGAGCCGACAAGCCGGGAACGGACCGGATGCGCTCGGAAGGCCGGGATCGCGACCAGGCTCCGCCCCGCGAAGAACAAGAGAAAAGCAAGCAGCGGCAGAAAAGCGGCAATAAAACCAGCACCTCGGAGGACCGGCAGGGCAAGCGACAAAAAGGCGCGAGCCAGGAAGACGCACTCCGCGCCCTGCGCTCCCTGGAGGCCAGCGAGCAGGACCTGCAAGAGCGTCACCCGCCTTCGGAATCGGCGCCCAGCGAGTACCACGGGCCTTATTGGTAGCCGGACGGGTGTATAATAAAATCCGCGGAGGCCGCCTTGGACCCGCGCAGCACGGACCAAAGGCGGAAGCCGGCCCGCAACGGAGAAATGCGAGTGATACGGCCTGTGCGTCCAATTCTGATTTGCTGCCTGCTCGTCGCGGCCTTGCTGGGGGAAATTCACCCTGCCGCGGCGCAGGCGGAAATTCAGGGCGATGAACTGGTGACCGAACCCCTCCTCCTGGCCACACCCGAGCCCACGGCCACACGGCGGGCAACGGCCCGGCGTCGCGAGGAACCCGACCCATTTCCTTACGGGTGGAAACCCCAGCTCCGGAAATACGGCGGCGGCCAAGGGCGGGTGTTTCAGAGGGCCTCGCGCCAGCCCCGGGCCAATCCCTTGCCGGAAGTGGAGGTTGCCACGGAGCCGCTCCGGGGATCCGAAGAGGACCGGGCCACGCCCATCCCGGCGGCACCGCCCCGCTCCTCCAGGACAGACCCGGATGCAAAACAATTCAGCGTATCCGCCCTGGGAGCGGAACCGTCGCAATCCGCGCCCGCATCCGGATATTCCGACCCTGACCTGCCGCGGGTCCCGCTGTCGGGTCGCGAACTGACAACCGAACCCCTGTGGGGCGGGGATGCCCGCGGCGCCGCCGGGACCCCGCTGCAATTCCGGTCGGAAGTGGACCGCGCGGCCTTGCACGTGGACGAGAGTTTTACCCTGACCCTGGAAGTCGCGGGCCCGGATTTAAAAGGACTATCCGCGCCCAAGCCGCCCGCCATGCCGAATTTCGATCTGATCAACAGCTACCACGCGGACACGCGCACCAACTCCGAGGGCAACATCCTGCAGGTCAAGACCTTTCATTATGTGTTCCTGCCGTTGCAGCCCGGCAAATTCACCGTTCCCCCGGCCCGGCTGCAATATCGCGGCCAGACCTACCTGACCCAACCGTTGACCTTGGAAGTGGAGGGGCCCCGGACGGGAATCGCCTACCAACGCCAGTTTAGCGGCGGCACGAGCAAGCAGCCGCGCATTCTGGCGGCAGCGCCGGACACCGAGCAGGCCGGACAGGAAGGACAAGCCCAATTCAGCGCCCGTCTTGATGCGAGCCAAGTGTTCGTCAACCAGAGAGTTATTTTGTCCGTGCACCTGCGCTATGAGATTGAGAGCGGCGTCAAGGTAACCTATACTCCGCCGCTCCTGACGGGCCTGCTTTCGGAGGAGTTATCCACGATGCAGACGCAGGAAAGCCTTTCCGGGGGACGCCAGCGCTACGTGGAGAAGACGTACCGGACGGCCTTGTTTCCGCTTTATCCCGGAACGCTGACCATCGGGCCGGCCCGCGTGACTTTCCTGAAATGGATGCGCAAACGGGAACAGGCCACCGAATCCCTTGGCCTGGAGGTCAAGGCCTTGCCCCCGGATCCCGAGGAGCCGGACCCCGAAACCCGCAGCGGCTTGGTGGGGAAATACCGCTTAAGCGCCAAGGTGGTCCCGGAAGAGGCGCCGTTGGGCACCCCCGTCCTGCTGCAAATCCGCTTGCAGGGCGAAGGGAACATCCGCTCCGCCCCCAAACCGATATGGCCCGCGAGCGGTGCCTACCGCCTGCAGCTGGAAAAGGAAGAGGAAAAAATCGACCGCTCGCACAGCGCCGTGGCCGGAGAAAAGCTCTACCAATATTTATTGATCTCACGCAAACCGGGGTGGTTGGAACCGGGGACGGTCAAGGTCCGGTATTTTGACCCCGAGGGCGCAAAATGGGCCTGGGCGCAGGTTCAAGTGCCTAAGATCCGTGTTTTGCCGCCGGTGCAGGTCCTGGAAGTGAAAACTCCGGCAGCGCACGGGATGCCGGCGGCCATCCGGTTGCGGCCCAATCATACCGGCCCCGAGCGGCTGCGCCGCGACCGGCCGGCTCCGGTGGCCCGTCCGGGTTTTTGGCTGCTGCAGGCCGGAGGAATGGCCATGGTGCTGCTTGCGCTGCTGGGCAGGCGCTGGTATCGCCAGACGCTGGCGGATCCCCGCGCCGTGCGCGCCCGGCGGGCCTACCGGACGGCCAAGCGCGCCATGAAGGAAGCGGCCCGGTATATCCGCGGCGGAGAAACGGGGAAATTCTACGATTGCATCGCCCGGATCGCATCGGAGTATTTAGCCGCGAAATTCGGGCTCTCCACTTCCTCCATCATCGCCGAACGGCTTCCCGAGTATTTTGAACGTTACGGCGTACCGGGCGCGTTTCAGCCGAGGTTCAAGGTCACGCTCACGGCCTGTGAGTACGTCCGGTATGCGGCCGTGGAACTGCCGGCGCACGACATGCGGTCGCTGTACAGGGATCTGCACGGAGCGCTCAACGATTTCGAGCGCTTTTGGCGCAAACGGGCCGGAGGGAGGAAAAAAACCGGCCTGGCCGTCGCCCTCGCGCTGGCCTGTCTGGGGCTGGCCGGCACGGCCCGGGCCGGAGAGGCGGAGCTGTATTTCATGCGCGGCAATGTCTACGCCGACCAGGGTCAATACGAGGCGGCGTTGGCGGAATATCAAAAGGTCTTCAGCTTTGGCGTCAGCGATCCCGACCTGTTCTACAATCTGGGCAACACGTACGTGCGCCTGGGAGAAATCGGGCGGGCGGTTTTAGCCTACGAACGCGGATTGCGCTTGGCCCCGCGGGACGCGGATTTGCGCTACAATCTGGCGCAAGTCACCGCGCGCACGTCCGAAGCCCGGGCAGCGGAAGCATTACCAGGCCTAGGCTCCGGGGCGTTGCGCGTATACCGGATGTTCACGGCCTCGGAACTGGCCTGGACCGCCTCGGGTTTTTATTTCCTGTTCCTGACCGTCTTGATTCTCCTGATCCTGAAGCCGACCTGGAGCCGCCTGTTGAAGCGGGGATTGCTGGTTTCCGCCATGATCCTGGGAATCTTGGGCGCTTGGACGGCGGCGCGAACCTTTGAACCCGGCTGGTGGAAACGAGGAGTGGTCCTGGTTGCGGAAACCAGCGTGCGCGGGCGGCCTTACAAAGAAGCCGACCGTTTATATACCGTAACCGAAGGCACGGGCGTAGAAATAGAACGGGAGGAAGAGGAATGGGTGGAAGTGCGGTTCGGCGGCAACCGGCACGGCTGGATTCCGCGCAGCGCGGTCGGCTTCATTCCGTGAGATCCCCGCTCGGACCGTCACGGGCGGGGGACCACATCCGAACTTGACAGATAAATGTTTTACGGCTAGGGTGAAATACCGCGGCGCCGGATGCCGGATGCACGAACAGTCCGGCGGGAAGGCGGCCAGCATTCCAAGTTGCGAGACAGGGAGATCCGGCGGGTCCGCGCCTTCCTGGGCGGGCCAGGCCAAAGCCCTATTTCATCGGGATTCCATGTGAGGCTGCACCATGGAGGCGAAGTCCGGCAAAAGAACGGCCTATCAATTCATCGTGCTCTTGGGCCTCGTCAGCCTGTTCGGGGACATTACCTATGAGGGCGCACGCAGTATCACCGGCCCATACCTGGCGGTGCTCGGAGCCAGCGCGGTGGTCGTCGGCCTGGTTTCCGGGCTGGGCGAGTTTCTGGGGTATGCGCTGCGGCTGGCGGCGGGTTACTTCGCCGACCGCACCCGGGCCTATTGGCCCCTGACCTTGCTGGGCTATGGCCTGCTGGTGTCCGTTCCGCTGCTGGCCCTGACGGGCCACTGGCCGCTGGCCGCGCTGCTGATTATTCTGGAACGCATCGGCAAGGCGGTGCGGAGTCCGGCGCGGGATACCATCCTGTCCCACGCCACCAAGCAGGTCGGCCGCGGCTGGGGATTCGGCCTGCATGAAGCCTTGGACCAAATCGGCGCGGTCGCGGGTCCTCTCCTGTTCACCACCGTTTTTTTCTTTCACGGGAATTATTCCGAAGGATTTTCCCTGTTATGGATACCGGCGCTGTTGTGTTTTGGCATCTTGCTCTTCGCCCGCCGGAAAGTCCCCGTGCCCGAGAACCTGGAGTCGACCGCCATGGAGCGCGCGCAGGACCGGACTCCGCAGAGCCTGCCGCGCAGCTTTTGGGTGTACACGCTGTTCATCTTTTTCTCCGTAACGGGCTTCGTCAACTTTCAGATTATCGCCTTCCATTTGAAAACCCAGCAGGTGGTTTCGGACGCCGTGATCCCCTTGTTGTACGCGGTGGCCATGGGCGTGGATGCGGTCGTGGCGCTGCTCATCGGCAGGCTCTACGACCGGGTGGGCTTGAAAGCGCTGATTTTTATCCCCTTTTTGACCGCGGTCTTGCCGTTTTTGTCCTTGTCGCGGCATCTTTCCTGGGTGGTCGCCGGAATGGCGCTGTGGGGGGCGGTAATGGGCATTCATGAAACCGTCATGCGGGCCGCGATTGCGGATTTGGCGCCTCTGGCCCGGCGCGGGTTCGCCTATGGAATTTTTAACACCGCCTACGGCCTGGCTTGGCTGCTCGGCAGCTCCGCCATAGGGATTTTATACAGCTATTCCCGGGGAGCCCTGGGCCTGATGGTTCTGCTGCTGCAGGGGGCATGCCTCGCGGTTTTTTTCAAACTGCGGACATTGGCATCCGAAAGGGCCTAAAAACCGGGAGCCGGGGAGAGCCTGCAGCGATAAAACGAAAGAAGCGGGACGGCGTTTTACCCGTCCCGCTTCTGCAACAGACGCTGACAAATCTTTCCAAGCTACTATATGGAGGATCTATTCCTGCATATCCGGCGATTCTTCGGATTCATCCTCGCCGGACATGTCGCTGTCGTCGGCTTCCGAGCCCTCGTCTCCGTTTGAACCCTGCGTGATGGCCGTTTCATCGCTCCTAGCCGGCGCAGAACTGCACCCGGCTATCGTCAGCGCGGCCGCGCCGGCGAGAAGACACATCCATAAAGCGATAAGTTTGTGCACGAAAGAAAGCCTCCTTAATATTGCCCGGAATCGATGCCGGGCCAGTTTGAAAGACTTTTAACCCTGCAAGGGGTGAAAAAAGTATAAAATAGATAATCCGCTTTGGCAATGAAATTGTAGGGACGCAGTCCGCGCACCGTTCCTGCTTGGGGAGCCGAGGAAAATTTTTACGCCGCCGGATGCCGGATCATGAACAAACTTCTCCTCTTGCCCGTTATGGCCCTGCTGGTATTCGCGGGGTTCGCGCTGTTGCCGCTCAGTGATTGGCTGCTGACGCTGCTGGACTGGTGCCGCGAGCACGCCGCGTGGGGCCCGGTCGTCCTGGCCGGATTGTACGTCCTGGCGAATCTGATCCTATTTCCCGGCTGGATCCTGAGCGTGGCCGCGGGTTTCCTGTTCGGCCTGGGGACGGGTGTCGCGTCCGTCGTGGCGGGTGGGTTGCTGGGAGCCTGCCTGACCTTTTTTCTGGGAAGAAGCCTGGCGCGCGCCTGGGTGCTGCGACAGAAGAATCGCTACCCCATGCTGGCCGGGTTGGATGCCGATATCGGACGACACGGGTTCAAGCTGGTGCTGCTGCTGCGCCTGAGTCCGGTGACCCCCTACAATATCCTGAATTACGCGCTGGGGTTGAGCGGCGTGCCGTTCTGGAAGTACGTCTGGGCGACTTTCCTGGGCATGCTGCCGCAGACCGTTGTGCTGGTTTATTCCGGACGCGCCATGCGTTCGCTTGCGGAAGCGGCGAGCGGATTTTGGCCGGAAGACAACCCGTTGGTCCAGGTGTTTTTTTGGCTGGGACTCGCTGCCACCGTGGGCGCGGCCGTGCTGATCACGCAGATCGCCCACCGGCACCTCCACCGCTTGTCACCAAGAAAGGAAGAACCCCGGCCATGAACTCCGGAGTACGGTTCAGGATAGCGGCGCGGTGCGGCCCGGGCCGTAGACCCATGACCGCTCAAGGCCGCGCGGGGAGATGAAAGCCCGCGGCTGCCTGCTCGTCTTTGCCCGGCATCCCCGTATAGGGCAAGTCAAGACCCGCCTCGCGTCCCGGGTGGGCGCTGCAGCCGCCGCGGATTGGTATCGCCTGATGGTGGAACGGACCCTGACCGAGGCCAGGAAAACGGCGGCGGACGAAGATCTTCTGCTGGCCGTCGGCTATGCCGGCAGCGGTCGCCGGCTCTGGCGCGACTGGCTGGGACCGGACCTGGCTTTTTTCCGGCAACACGGGCGATCCCTGGGACCGCGAATGGAGAACGCTTTCGCCTGGGCCTTTCGCCGCGGCTTCGGGCGCGTCGTCCTGGTCGGGACCGACATTCCGAGCCTGACCGCCTCAAGCCTGCGGGAGGCCTTTCGCGGCCTCATCCGGCATACACTGGTACTGGGACCGGCGAGGGATGGTGGCTATTATTTACTCGGGTTAACCCGTCCGCAACCGGCATTGTTTCACAACGTTCCCTGGGGGACCTCCTCGGTATTGGCGGAAACCCGCAAGCGCGCCGAGCAGGAGAAACTGGAAACGCTTCTCCTGAAACCTTACGCGGACATTGACCGGCCCGAAGATCTGGAGACCTGGAAGAGGGAAAGGACGCGCCGGGGACACCATCCCGGCGGCTTGGGGATTTCCATTGTCATTCCGAGCCTCAACGAGGAAAAGCAAATCCGGGAGACCCTGACCGCCGCGCGCCAGGGAGCCAGCAGCGAAATCATCCTCGCCGACGGGGGCAGCACGGATCGAACCATAGCCCGGGCCCGCGCGGCAGGTGCGCGGATCATCCGTCAGACGGGAGGCAGGGGCCGCCAGCTGAACGCGGGCGCCACGCGGGCCCGGGGGGAAATATTTTTGTTTCTCCACGCGGACACGCGCCTGCCCGCCGGCTTTGACATCACCGTCCGTCACGCGCTGAGTCAGCCGGGAGTGGCGGCCGGGGCGTTTCGTTTGCGTCTGGACGCTCCCGGCCGGCGGTATGCCCGGATTGCGCGTTGGACCAACCGCCGCTCGCGTTGGCTGGGCCTGCCTTATGGGGACCAGGCGCTGTTCATGCGGAGGGAAAAGTTTTTCGCCGCCGGCGGCTTCCCGGACATGCCCATCCTGGAGGACCTGGCCCTGGTACGGCGGCTGCGCCGCCTGGGTCGAATCGTGACGGTGCCGGCCGCGGTCACGACCTCGGCCCGGCGCTGGGTCAGGCTGGGCGCGTGGCGCACGACGTTCGTCAACCAGGGCATGCTGTGGGGATATTTTCTTGGCGTAGACCCGAACCGCCTGGCGCGGTGGTACCGGAATCAGTAACGCTCACTCCGGAACCCGTGGGGGCGGAGGAGATGAAAATATACCGGAAGTGATATTTTCCCGGAGGGAGGCGACGGGGATGGAAAAGAACCGCGATTCTTCAGGGGCGAATGCCCGGGAGCGGACCCTGTGGATCATGGCCTCGGCCTTTTTCCTGATTGCGGCGGTCTTGGCGGGCGCGACCAGCCTGTATTTACACCGGGAATTGGACGCGGCGCGTCACGGGGCGAAGGCGTCCGGAGTGCTTCCCCCGGCAAACGCCCCGGCCGTCTTGAGCCCGGGCGAAATACTGCGGCTGCAAGAACTGGGACTGGCGGATCCCGTGCCGGCCCTGGCGCAGGATCTGATGCGGCATCCGGAACTGATTCCTTATCCCGGAGTGCTCGGGGGAAGCATGGGATTTTACTCGGAAGACAATATTCAAATTCTGACGCCGCGCTGGGTCTTGGCGAATTTCGATGACGGCCATATTGACGGTTACATGCTTCTGGAATATGCCGTTGCTCCCGGCGGCAAAATCACCTGGAAACCCCTGGCTTCCTACCTGCGCGAATAGCCGAAATGCCGGCTCGGTTTTTCAACGGGTCCACGAAGATGCGACAGCGGCTTGAGCGGGTTTCCGGGCGATGGTATGATACAAGCATCCCTGCGCGAGGAGCTTGACCTATGAGCCGGAACGGGACCATCGGGGCGGGGTTGCTCATGCTGGCAAGCCAGCTCATCCTGGTTGCGGCCGCTTTTCCGGCCACGGTCATTTACCGCTCCGTGGGCCCGGGCAACACCTTGCCGCTGGCCACGGGAAGTTCTTCGAACTTCGCCTACATCGGCGCGGCCACGCTGGGCTTCGATGTCAATGTGCCCGACACGGTCGGGGTCGGCGACCTCATCCAGTACGATTCGGACGGCAATGGTTCGGTGGATGCCGCAGCGTTCATTTCTTACCGGTTCGGCTCGGGATCGTTCAGCATCGTCAGGGCAGACGGCGGGCCGGTCACGGCCACGGTGCCGGGAGGCACCTCGACCTGGGCCATCTATCGGGCGTATACCTCTTTGGCCAATGCCGAAAGCGGAACGGAGAACACCGGCATCGACCCCGCGGTGCGCTATTTCGAAACCTGGAGCGGCGGCCAGGATTTGGTGGCGAACAACCGGATCTGGAATATTGCCTGCTACAACGACGCCGCGGACACGGCGGCGGTCCTGCTCAGCGGCTGGAACACCGACGCCAGCCACTATCTGCGCATCTTCACTCCCGCCTCGTCCTCCGAGGCGGGCAACTCCCAGCGCCACCCGGGCGTTTGGAGCACGAGCGGGTACCGCCTGCAGGTGAACAACGCCGTGGCGCTGGACGTGGACATCGCCTGCCTGCGCGTGGAGGGCCTCCAGCTGCGCCTGACCGCCGTGAGCGCGGACGGCCGGCAGGCCATCAATATCAACAATACGGACGCCTTCAGCAACATCGACATCCGCGTCTCCGACTGCCTGGTGCGCGGCGTGGGGGCCACCACCTACCGGTACCATTACGGCATAGCCGCCTATACGGCGGGCTCCGGAACCATCCGCCTGTGGAACAACGTGGTGTACGACTTCAACGGCATCGCCTCCTCCTCGGGCCTGCACCTGGACGACGCCGAAACCACGATGTACGCCTACAACAACACGGTCCAAGGCTGCCTCATCGGCGTGGAACAGCTCGTCGGCTCCTTGGTCTCCAAAAACAATCTGGTCCAGGGCTGCACGAACGGGTTCGCGGGCACGTTCACCGCGGCCTCGGATTACAATGCCTCGGACTTGGGAGGGGACGCGCCGGGCGCGCATTCCCGGAACGGCGTCTCCGCCCTCTTCGTGGACGCAGCCAATGATAATTTCCATCTGACCGCCACGGATGCCGCCGCCCGGGATTATGGAACCGACCTGTCCTCGGACCCGGCCCTGCCCTTCAGCGACGACGTGGATCTGCAAAGCCGTCCCTATGGTTCGGCCTGGGACATCGGTGCGGACGAAACCACCTTGGCGGCTACGCCGACCCGCACCTTCTCGGCGACTGCAACGCAAACCTGGACTCCGACGGCCACGCGGACAGGGACCCCCACCGCAACCCGGACCTGGACCCGAACCGCCACCGCCACAGGAACTCCGACGCCGAGTTGGACTCCCACGGCGACGCCCACGCCGACGGTTTCGCCCACAGAGCAGTACACCCGCACCATCACACCCACCTCCACCCACAGCCCCACGCATACGCCCACGCCCACCATCACGCCCACGCGGACCATCACGCCCACGTTCACCGCCACGCCGCCGCACACGCGCACGGTGACGCCGACGCAGACGCAAACCTTCACGGCCAGCCCGACCGGGACGCATACGCGCACGCCGACGGAAAGCGCGACGTACACGGTCACGCCGAGCGTGACGCCGACGGCGACGATCAGCGCGACCTACACGGTGACGCGGACGGCCACGGTGACGGCCACGCCGGTGGCGCTGGAAAAAGTGACGGCCTACCCGCAGCCGGCCGTGGGAGAGAGGGTGTATTTCTATTATCCCCTGCGGGAGCCGGGGCGGGTGCGGATCGAGATCTACAACGTGGCGGGGGAAAAAGCGGCGGTGCTGGAAGAGGAGAAGGCGGCGGCGGGGTACGGGCGGACGGCGTGGGAGATCGGGAAAGTGGCGCCGGGCGTGTACCTGTACCGGATCCGGGTGGACGGGGCCTCGGGGAGCAGCCTGACCGGCTGGAAAAAGTT
>CAZQGO010000018.1:0-65522 GCA_964593065.1 uncultured bacterium
GGGGTCCGGGTCCGCGTGGCGGTGATGCAGTGACACTCCACGTCGTCCACGTACATCATTTTCGGGTCGCTATACCCGTCGTCTACCACACGGAAATTAATGGTCACATCCTGATTGGCATAGGGGGCCAGGTTATACGTGTATTGCGTCCAGGTAGGATCATTGCTGTTGACCTTGAACAGGGTATAACTTAAGGGACCGCTCAAGGTCGCCTCCTGGTAATTGAAAATCGGATCCCCGGTGGGGCCCTGCCCGTAGAAGGAACAATAGGCCGTCAAGGTCGCGATGACCGAATCCGCGGGCACGTGGAAGGTTTGCCGCAACTGGGTATCATCGGCCCAGGAATCCACCGTATCGCCGATTGCCGCTGCCGGAGGGGCGGCATGGGAGCGCACGGAGCTGGTCACGGGGATCGGACTGCCCGTCCAATTCCAAAACTCGAGACCATTGTTGTTGGAGGAGGAAAAATCGCCGTTGAGGATGACGTTGGCCGCGCCGGAGAAGCGCGGCAGGAAGCACAGCAGACAAAAAAAACCCGCAATCAGGTGGTGGGTGCGACAGCGCATTTCATGGTCCCCGCGAAGGTTTTCATCAATTATAGTCCATACCGTAGGGGGCGCGCAATAGCGCTTCCGTGATTTTGGCGGCAGGTTGCGGAAATGCTCCGTCCCGCGCAGCCGGGGAGCCAAAATATCAGGAATGAACGGGATTGACGGGGTTCGCCAACGCGCGCGCTGGTCCCGGGAAGAGAATCCGGCTTATTTAAACCGGAGCAGCAGGGACAGGCGGTGCTGATGGGCGCCCAGTTCGGAAAGGTCGTAATAAAAAGCGTAATCCAATTCCCAGTCGCGGGGGCGGTAGGAGGCGCCGGCCGTGACGGCTTCGCCGTCGAAACCCGCGCGGGCGGCCACGTCCCGGAGGAACCAATACTCGGCGCCCGCGTGAGCCCTGAACCGGGAATACTCGGTAACATCGAAATCCAGTGCGATAATCAGGTGGTTGTAGTACAACTCCTCCTCGGAAGGCAGGAACTTCAAGGCCGCACCCGCCTTGACATTGATCAAGGAGGCGTCCACGCTGCGGTACGCGGTGTTCCAGTACACGCGCTGAAAGAGGTTTTGCACGTTGACGCCCAGCGTGTGCTCCCAGGAAAGCACAGGCTGCCACAAGAGGGCCAGGTCCAATCCATGCCCCCAGGCGGAATAGGTATCGATTCCCTGCTGCAGGACCTTCAGGTTGGCGCCCACGCTCAAGCCCCGGACCCATTCGTAGACCCTGCGCCCGTAGCTGAAAATAAAGGTGTTCTCGGTGCTGCCGAACATGCCGGCCGGGTTCCCCGCCGCGTCCCGCTTTTCCAGATCCAGCACCGTGAAATTGATCCAGGAAATGGCAAAGGCGCCGGTCTCGGGCAGCAGGAAAGCGTACGACAGGTAGTTGTGGCTCATGCCGTTGGGCAAAAACGCATACTGCGCACCGGCCTGATAGCGGTACAAACCCATTTGCGAGAGCCCGGCGGGATTCCAGTAACCGGCCGTGGCGTCGTCCGCCAAGGCCACGAACGCATCGCCCATGCCCGCCGCGCGCGAGCCGACTCCCTGCTGCAGGTAGGGCGCTGCGCCGTAATTATTGCCGTCGGCACGGCACGGCTGCGAATGCGTCCCGGCCATCAGGATCAGACCGGCAAGCAGGATTTTCCAGGGCATGAGATCACCTCGCAAGCATGAATCGGAGCGCGGGCCTTCCCGCTTCAGGCGTGGACTCCGCTTTTCCGCGCCCGGTGAAGGGTGGCCAGGCCCCCTTTGAGATACTGATATTCGATCTGTTCAAAACCCAAGCGCATGGCCATCCGGCCCAGTTTATCCGCGTTGGGATAATAAATCAAGGCATCGTGCAGGGGATAGAGCAGCACGCGCGGCAGTTTGTAGGTCAGGCGGGCCCAGGCGGGAAAGGAGTATTCCCGGTACAGTTCGGCGCGTTTGCGCTGGATGGGCCCGGGCGGAAGGGACAATTCCAAAATCACCAGCCGCCCGCCGGGCTTTAAGACCCGGTAAAACTCCTTGAGCACCACGCGGATGTCGGACACGAAGCGCAGGGCGAAGGCCATGAAAACCGCGTCGAAGAAATTCTCCGGGTAGGGCATGATTTCCACGTTCTCGACCTTGACCTCCGCGCGGCGGTGCAGGCCCTCCTGCCGGATGCGCTGGCGCGCCAAAACCGCCATGGCGGGGCAAAAGTCGATGGCAATGATGTGGCAATGGGAGCCGAACTCCGCGGCCAGCCGGGCCGTCAACAAGCCCGTGCCGCAACCGGCGTCCAGGATTCTCTTCGGCCCGTCCAATTCCGCGGCCGCGACGGCCGTCTGGCGCCACAGGCTTCCCTGTTTGCGGGTTAAAGCCGGATCCAGCACGTCATAAAAAGGGGCCAGCTTGGTGAAGAGGGTGCGGATGATGCGGTTTTTGGAAATGGACCGCGCCATTTAAAAATGCACTCCCAGGGACAGAAGGTGGTTGTTCGCGATGCTTTCCCACCCCTTCCAGAATTGGGGCCGGTAAGTATAGTCCACGCGCACGTCGAAGGCGCCCGCGGAAAACGCGACCCCGATCCCGGCCGCCGGGCCGTTGAGATTCTCCTGGTGCTGGAAGGCGTACCCGAGCCGGGCAAAGAGGATCCGGGACAGGGAATATTCCAGGCCGACGGAGGTTTTCGCGAGGTTATCGGGAGGCAAAGCCACTTCCGCCGCCAGCAGGACGCGGTGGCGTTCCCCGTGCAGCGGCTGCAGCGAGAATCCCAGGCGGGCCGTAAGCGGGAGGGGATCGGCGACGGCGATGAATTTCACGGGCGGCCCCAGGTTTTGCAGCGCCGCCGAAACCTTGACGGGCAGCCAGAAGGATTCCGGCGTCTGCCACAAGACCCCGAGATCCACGGCTCCGCTGATTGCCTGGTCCTCCCGCAGCTGCAGATAAATCAATTTGCCGGCCACGCCGACGGACAGGCCCGGGAGAATGACGGTTCCCAGCAGCGTGTCCAGCTTCTGGCTCACGCCCACGGTGATTACGAGGTCATTGGCCGTGACCGGCGCGTCCGGCGCCCCGGGGTTGTCGATGCTGGGCATGTGCCGCCACACGGCGGCGCCGCCGAGCACGCCCAGGGATTCCATGGGCTGGGCATAGCCCAGCATTTCGTAAGCGACCTCCTCCAAGGACAGGAAATGCAGCAGGACCAGGTCATGGTCCGCCACGGTCGCCAAGCTGGCCGGGTTGTACAGGACCGTCTGCGCATCGCCGCCGACCGCCCCATAGGCCCCGCCCAGGGCAATGGGACGCGCCCCCAGGTTGACCTTCAGGATGTCCGCGCCGGTGGTGCCCGGTCCGCCCGCCGCGCAAGGCTGCACGGCCGCGGCCAAAATCAATCCGCACAGGTAGGCCCGCCACAACCGCATGTTCCCGACCTCGAACTGGAGTGACAAGGGCTCCCGGGCCCGCCCGCGGCCCCCCCTGCCTTCACGCTACCGCAATTGACCGTACAATTGAAAAAGCTCCTTGAAAGCGTGCAGAATCACCTTGGGATGGGCTCCGGTTTGCCTGCCGGCCAAGCGGGGCAAATGCCGCACGCCGATCTGTTTGAACCGGTAACCGAGTTTCTTGGCCCGCACGAGCAGCTCGGTGGAAATCAGGGCGCTGTCCGACCGGAAACCGCCGGCGTCCAGCACGCGCCTTTGGAACAACTTGAAGGCGCAGTCGATATCGCGGATGTTCAGGCCGAAGAGGGTGCGGACCAGCGTGCCCCAGGCGAAGGCATTGAGCTTCCGGATCCACGGGTCCTGGCGGTTGCGGCGGTAGCCGGCGATGAAATCGGCCTCGGCCGTGGCCGGCAACAGGCGTTCCAGCTCGGTCACGTCGAACTGGCCGTCCCCGTCCGTGAAAAACACCCATTCCAGGCGGCACTCCTGCAAGCCGGTTTTTACGGCCGCTCCGTACCCGCGGTTGCGTTCGTGGCGCACGCTGCGGACGCCGGGCACGGTTTGCGTCAGGCGGGCGGCGATTTCCGGCGTGCGGTCGCGGGAGCCGTCGTCCACGATGATGACCTCCCAGCGGCCGGCCAGCCGTTTCAGGGTATCCACGGCGCGCATCACCAGGGCTTCGATATTGTGTTCCTCATTATAAGTCGGAAAAAAAACCGACAAATCGAGCTTGGGCAGCGGCATCAGCACCCGGCTCCTATCATTAGACTGGGTTGCGGGGTAAAGATTCTTCATTATATATCATATCCCAATCGCGGGTCTCGTACTTTTCGCCCGGGAACCGGCCGGCCGCTTTACGGACGCCGCGCCTGGATGGCCCGGGCCGCGGCCCGGCCCAGGCGGATGGAATAACTCATGCCCCGGTCCTCGGGATAGATCTGGGCCATATTGGCCAGATACAAACCCGTCAGGGGAGAAGCGTGCCCCACCAGGTTGTCGGCATACCCGGCGCGGATCACGGGCTGGGCGTAGGGCGCGTGGAAAATCCTCGCGTCCGTGACCTCCTGCGGGGTAAAGCCGGGAATCACACGCGGCAGGTATCCGAAAAACTCCTCCAGGAGCTTTTCGGAGTCCGCCTGATACCGTGGATGCGAGGTCGGCAGGTAGGAGGAGAGGTAAAGCACGTGCCGTCCCTGGTAAACCTCGGGAGCAATGAAGTTGGTGTGCTCGATGACGGCGATGAAAGGGCTGTCGAGGTCGGGAATGTTCATCCAGTAGATGGGCGAAAGCGACCGTTTCAGGCTCAGGATGGCGCAGACATTGCCGAGATACTGGATGCGGCGCAGCTTGTCCCAATAGGCGCCGTTCAGATTCCCGGGCAGCAGGGGCAGCAGCGCCGGGGGCGCCTGCGTGGCCAGAACCGCGTCGAAGTCCTCCGGCCCGCGCGGTCCGCGCCACCCGACGGCGCGCTCCCCCTCCACCCGCACGGACTCGATTCTCTCGCCCAGGCGGAGATCGGCGCCCGCCGCCCGCACGGAGGCCGCCAGCGCGTCATGCATGACCTGGAAGCTGCCGCGCAGGTAGCCCAGGCTCTCCTTGGTCATGCCCTGGGTCCGGCTGCCCGCGCGGGTGTGGATGCGCGAATAAAACCAGGCCATGCCGATTTCCGGCGCGAATTCCCCGAATTTTCCGTGCAGCAGGGGCCCCAGCACTTTCTCCCAGGCCTGGCGCCCGTAGACCCGGCGCATCCAGTCCGCGGCCCGCACGTGTTCGTATTTCTGCCAGCGCCGGACCTTGGCCAGGTACAGGATGGCCAGGCCGAAACGCAGGCGGTTGCAGAACGACAAGGGCTTGAAACGCAGCAGGTCCCAGGGCGTGGCGAACTTGAACAAGCGGCCGCCCTGGTACATGCCCATCGGGGTCTCCCGCCAGACCAGCTCCGCTTCCAGCCCCAGGTCGCGGATGAGCTGGATGGTTTCCAAATCCGTGGTGAAGACGTGATGGTAGAACTTTTCCAGCCGGGTTCCGGCGAAGGGAAACGTTCCGGCCAAGCCCCCGGGTTCCCCCGCCTCGTCGCTGAGCACGACCTGGTGGCCCGCGCGGGCCAGTTCCCGGCCGGCAACCAGTCCCGCCAAGCCGGCGCCGATGATTCCAATGCGCATCAGACGCTCCCTTCCGTGCGTCCCGCGGCCGCGTTGGCCTGGGTTTCCAGTTCCCGCCAGGACAGCTTCATGGTCCACAGGTAGTAGAAGCCCCACAGCGTGATGGGCAGCCATACCAGCGAATGGATCACCAGTACGGCCGGGAGCGAGAGGCTTTTGTCCACGCCGAAGAGAATCAGGGTTCCCACTCCGAAAAACTCGAAAGGACCGATGTAGCCCGGCGACGAGGGCACCATGATCCCGAGGTTGACCACGGCCATGAGCATGACCGCGGCATAGGGGGGCAGCTGCAGGCCGAAGGCGCGCAGCACGAAGTAGTAGGCCGCGCTTTCCCCGATCCAGGCCAGAAAGGAAAAGAACAAGGCCCAGGTGTTGTCCCGCCGACTGCGGAGAACCGACAGTCCCTCCAAAAAGGAATGCAGGATGCCTTCCAGGGGGCGGCCCAGGCGCGTCGGCAGCAGGTGCGCCAGGCGGCTCAAGAGCGCGCCGGAAGCCCGCTTCCAGGTGATCATGACGAAGAGCAGGACCAGCGCCAGCACGAACAGGGTGGCGGTGGCGTTGATGACCCAATTGACCAGGTCAACGAACTCGGGATTGACCGCCTCGCTTCGCCCCGGCAGGCGGAAGAGATAGAACACCACGGCGGCCATGAAGACCATGACCAGTCCGTCGTAGACGCGCTGCATGACGACCGTGGCGAAGGCCGCGCTTTTGGATATGTTCTCCCGCTGGCCTACCACGTAGGCGCGCGCGATTTCTCCGGCGCGCGCGGGCAGGACGTTGTTGACGGTAAAACCCAGGATCAGGGGCGGAAGCAGCCGCGTCCAGGGAATGGGTTTGATGGAATGCAGGAGATATTTCCAGCGGATGGCGCGGACCATGTAGCCGAGGAGATAAATGAAGAGGGCGGGCAGCAGCCAGAGGTAATTCGCATGGACCAGGGCGGTCCACAGGCTGGCCAGGTCCACCCTGCGGAAAACAAAAAACAGGAAAAACAGGGTAATCAGCAACCCCAGCCAAAAACGTTTTTGTTTAATAACGTTCATGGGCTTGCGCCACGGCTTTCATTGGGATCGGACCCCGCGCGCCCGCCGCGCCGCGGAATCCACCTGCGCCCCTCCGCCCCCGTGTCACCGGGGCGAAAACGCGGTGAAGGGAATCTTCTCCTGCGCCTTGCCGGGCGGCGTCCAGTACAGGATCACCCGGGGATACGCGCCGGATTTTTTTTGGTAATCGATGCGGACCGCGTGTCGTCCGGCGGTTAAGCGCACGGAGTTTTCCCGGTATTGATCGGGCACCGTGATTTCCAGAATGGATTGCCCGTCCAGGGACAGCCGCAGGCCCTCGTTGACCACGGCGCCGAAGGAGTACAGGCCCTCCCGCGGGATGGTCAGGAAGCCTTGCCAGCGCACGGAGAACGGCGCCGACAGGGGAAAATCCGCACCCAAGAGCGCCAGCAGGGGATCCACGCGCCGCAGCCAGGGCTGCCCCTCCCAGTCCCCGGTGCGAAAATACGTGCCGGTCAAGCCGTGGACCTGATTCCGGGGCGTCAGCTCCGTGCCGGGAACCAGATTCCAGGGTCCGTAGCCCCGCTGCCACAGCAGGGATACGGAGCGTCCGGCCGCATCCAGTCGCGCCGTGATTTCCACGGCATGGACGCCCTGCGGGAGTTTCAGCCCCCCGGGCGGCACGCGCTCCCCGTCCAGGCGCAGCTGCCACTCCGCGGCGCCTTGCAGCCGGAAGCGGTATTCATCCCAGGCAGAGGTCCGCAGACTGCCGGTCCAGCGCGCCACCACGGGGGCGGGGTGGCCCGCGCCGACTTGCTCGAGGCGGAAGGCCACCTGTCCGTCCTGCTGCTGCCAGCGCCGGCCCAGGGCGTCTTGGTAGCTTCCCAGCAGTCCCCGGCCGGCCATAACCTGCGCATGGGGAACGAGGTATTCGGTGAACAAGGTGTAGTCATAGGGACTGGGATGCGCCTCTTCCCGACCCTGGGGATAATAGTAACGCAGCACTTCCAGGGCGCCGTCGTGGATGGGCAGCAGCAGATAAACCAGGTTCTTGTCCCCGGCATAATTGCTCGGGATGGAAGGGATGATCTGAAACGGTTCGCTGTCCAGATGCGGATAGCCGAGAAACCGGATCGTGGGGTAGTTGAACGAGCCGGCGGAAATATAGGCGTGGTAGTCGCCGCCGAGTTCGTGGATTCTCTCGCCCATGCCCGCTTCCGAAGCGGAAAATTCCGACCAGCAGGCCACGTGGTTGGCCTGACGGTCGAAGTAATCCCGGGCGTTGACCGCGCCGACGCCCGCGCCCAGCGCGAGCAAACCCACCCACAGCCAGGCCTGCAGGCGCGTGCCCTGGACGAGCTCGCGCGCTCCCTGCCAGATACGCTCCAGGCCCGTGGCGGACAGCAGCGCCACGGGGATGATGGCGCCGATGCAACGGTACCCCTGCGGCGCCTCGATGGTCAAAAACCCGGGAACCAGGGCCACCAGCAGCCACCAGGACATCAGGAAGGCGTGCCGCCGGCGCAGGTGCGCCAGGCTCCAGATCAGGCCCAGGCCGAACAGCACGCCCGTCACCGGGTCGAGCATGGGCGCCTCGGGAAGGTTGTGGCGGCCGTTGCAGTCCCCGAAGTAGTGGAACATGAGCAGCGTGGTCTTGACGTTGCTCCAGAAGGCGGACACCGCCTGCTCGGGCGGCACGTGGTGGAAGATGAGCACCTGGTTGTTGCGGGAGAAAAAGCGGTCCGGATGCGTGAGGGCGAAATAGCCGAGGGGCGCAAACACCAGGCAGGACACGCCCAGGAAGAACAGCAGCCCCGGCCACTGTTCCTTCAGGAATTTCCGGTCCCAGGCCAGCTGCAGGACGAGGTAGGGCCCCACCACGAAGGGTATCAAGTTGGAGGCGTAATAGGTGTAGAGGCCCAGGGAGACCGCCAGGCCCGAGAAGGCCATGTGCCAGCGGTTTTTGGTTTCCAGGCCGCGCAGGAGAAAATACACGGCCGCGGCGCCGAACAGGGGCGTGGAAATGCCCACGAAATTGATGCGGGAAAAATTGACGTGCCAGCGCATGACCGCCAGCAACAGGGCCCCGGCCAAGGCCACGGGACGGGACACCACGCGCCGGGCCAGGAAATAGAACACGGCCACGGTCAGGACGCCCCAGACCGCGGGCACGAACTTGGTGGCCAGCAGGTTGACGCCGCCCAGTTTCAGCGCCAGCGCGTTCAGGTAGAAGTGCAGGGCCGGCAGGGGTGCGTCCGAGGGCCCGAAGACCGGCAGGTAGGTCCGGTCCAAGAGAAGCCGCAAGCCTTCCAGGGCGTTGACCGCTTCATCAAAAAAATACCCATGGGGAATTTCCTGAAGGCGCCAGAAACGAAACACCGCCGCGACCACCAGGATCCCGCCCAGGATCCAGGCTTCGGTCTTGGGGCCGAACTCCGCGTCATCCAGTTTCCCGGGCTGGCTTTGGAAACCCAGCACGACCGCCAGGGCCGCTCCGGCCCACAGCCACAGACCCGCTGCCAGGTGCTTGTCCAGGAACTGCTCCTGCCCGAACCAGGCCAAGGCCACGGCCGCCACCAGGAAAGCCGGCTGCAACCACGGCTGCCAGGTTTCCCAGCGCGCGCGCCAGGGGCGCGGGACCCGCCCGCGCGGCGCGGAGGACGACTGCCCGGCGCCCCGAGAGACGCGGCGGCGGCCGGGCGCTGTTCCCCGGCGTCCGGCCGCGGGCCGGGCGTTTTTCACTCCCGGGCGCGTCATGGTTTCCGCCCGCGGAAAAAATCCGCGATGGCCGCCACCACGGCCCGTGCTTGCGCCGGGGAGACCTCGGGCGCCACCGGCAGACACAGCACTTCCTGCGCCGCCCGCTCGCTCACGGGAAATCCGTCTTGCGCCGAGGGCAGGCCGGCCAGGGCCGGTTGGCGGTGCAGGGGCAGCGGATAATGCACGGCCGTGCGGATGCCGCGCTCGGCCAGGTGGGACTGCAACGCTTCGCGCGCGGGCACGCGCACGCTGTACTGGTGAAACACGGGTTCGGCGCCCCGCCGCGGCCTGGGCAGGCCGATTTCCAGCCGCTCCAGCCCCCGCGTGTACAGGGCGGCCAGGGACCGCCGGCGTTCGTTCCAGCGCGCCAGGTGGCGCAGCTTCACCCGCAGCGCCGCGGCCTGGATTTCATCCAGGCGGGAGTTGCATCCGATCTCATCGTGAAAATATTTCCGGTCCGCGCCGTGCTGCCGCAGGCGGCGCACCCGGGCGGCCAAGCGCTCGTCATTGGTCACGACCATGCCGCCGTCGCCGAGACCGCCGAGATTCTTGGTCGGAAAAAAGGACAGGCATCCCGCCATTCCCCAGGCGCCGACGGACCGCCCCTGCCAGCGGGCGCCCAGGGCCTGCGCCGCATCCTCGATCAAGGCCAGGCGATGCCGGTGCGCCACCTGTTCCAAGGATGTAAGGTCGGCGGGATGTCCGTATAAATGTACGGGAATCACCGCCTTGGTCCGGGGCGTGATCTTTTTTTCCACCTCGGCGGGGTCGAGGGTGAAGGTGTCCGGCTCGATGTCCGCCAGCACGGGCACGGCGCCGGCGAGCACGACCGCCGAGGCCGTGGCGATAAAGGTGAAATCCGGGACAATGACTTCGTCGCCCGGGCCGAGGTCCAAGGCGCGCAGCGCCAGCACCAGGGCGTCGGTGCCGGAATTGACCCCCAGACCGTGGCGGGCCTGGCATAAGGCCGCGATCTCGGCCTCGAGGGCCGTTGTCTCCGGCCCGAGAATGAACTGCGCGCCGTCCAAGACCCGGCCGATGGCCGCCAGCAGCGGCCGCTTCAAGGCCCGGTGCTGGGCCGGCAGGTCGAGAAACTGGACGGTGGAGGCCGCGGCCTGATCCCCCCGCCGGCGGCGGGCGGAAGCGTTACGGGCCGCGGTCCTGTTTCCGCGCGATCCGCTTTTTCCCTTAGGCCAAGCGCGCATAGATGTCCCCGAATACCCTGCGGTCCGGCAGGTTCTCCAGCACCGCGAGCATGTTCTCGGCCGTCACCCAGGCCGGTAAAACCAGGCGCATGGTTTCCCCCAGCGCGTAATTGAACTCCGCGCGTCCCAACTGCGACAAGCGGCGGATGCCGGCCCGCGCCGGCTCCAGATGTTCGGGCGTGAACTCAAAAGATACCACATTTACGGGCTGCGTCAAGCCCCGGAGCACCTGATCCTCGAAGCCTTCCACGTCGATTTTGCAGAAAACGGGCCGGCCGTATTCGGCGATGAGCGCGTCCAAGGTCGTCAGGGGCACGCGCTGGCGCCGGTTCCATTGATAACCGGCGAAGCGGCCGCTGCGTCGCACCGAATCCACCCAGTCCGGAGACAGGGAGGAAATCGAGTCCGCGCCGCTGATCAGCATTTCCGCCTCCCCGGGCGCGGCCCCCAGCGCCTGCCCCACGAGGCGGACGAGCGGCCGGCGGCGGAAACGGCGGCGAAGCCGGGCGAGGCAGGCGGGCTGCGGTTCCACGGCCACCACGGTCGCGCCCAGGTCGCAGAAAATTTCCGTGCGTTCCCCGAGGTTGGCGCCCACGTCGAAGACCAGGTCGCCGGGCCGGATGAACTGCGCATAGAAGGCGAGCAGGCCGCGCCGGGCGCGGCGGCCGGAGGGCAGGGCGCGCGCCAGCCAGCGGCCCAGGCGCCGGGCCGGGCCGTACAGCCCGCAAGCCTGCAGCCCGGCGAGCAATATTTTTCTCATGCCCGGGCCTCGCTGTCCGCGCGCGCGCGCCGCCGGCGCTCCGGTTCCCGCGGATCGATTTTCGGCGCCACCGGCCGGCCCACGCCGCGCAACACGCCCACCTGGTAGGTCAGCCACGGGCGGAAAAGCCTCGCGCCCTCCAGCAGGTCGCTTCCCCGGTTCAACAGCCACAGGGCCCAGGGCCAATTCCAGGGCAGGCAGCGGGTCTCCACCATGAAGAATTCGGGTTCGGGCTGGATCGCCGCCAGCAGCCGGCGGAACCGGCGCCGGGAAAAAGTTTCGTGGCCGGCCAGCAGGGTCATGCGCAGGTAGGTCAGCGGGCTTTGGCGGTTGGTCTCGATGACCATGACCGGCGCGCCCGGCTTGGCCACCCGCAACAGCTCCGCCAGGGTCTTTTCCGGCCAGGCCAGGTGATGCAGGACATCCATGATCCAAACGGCGTCGAAGGCCGCGTCGGGAAACCCCGTGGCCTCCGCCGATTTCCGCTCGAAACGGATTCCCAGCCGCCGCCGGCGCTCCCAGTCCGCGGCGTAATCGCCGACGTCGATCCCGGTCACCCGGCACCCGAGTTCGCACAGCAGCTCGGCGCCCGCGCCGGGGCCGCAGCCGGCGTCCAGCACCCGCAGGCCGGGCGCCAGCCGGGAGTGCAGGCGGCGCAGGATCCGCTGCCGGTACATCCGTTCTTTCGGTTCCATCGCGACCTTTCGCGCGCCCCGCGGCCGCGCCGCGCGGCGCCCAGGGGTTAGGGTTTCTTCCGCGAATGCAAGTATTCCTGCAGCCAGCCGTCGTAGCGGCCCAGATTCATGTCCACGATGTCCCGCCAGCGTCCGGGCGAAAACAGGCCGCCGCGGATGATGTTCAGCAATTTACCATAATAGCGGTGCAAGGCCGGGTTGACGATTTGGTTGCTGTGGCTGCGGATCGAGTCTTCGTAGCCCGCCGGCAGGTCGCGGTAGAAATGCCCCGGCCGCCAGGGCCCGGCCGGCAGACGGGCCAGCAGCGGGTCTCCCAGCGCCACCTCGTCGATGATGTGCAACCCCGGGCCGGCATAGTAGCCGTGGCGCCCGATGCCGTCCACCACCACGACCTTGCGCGGGTCATCCCTGTGCACGTCCCAGCCCGAACGCGGCATGGCGTTGCCCTGGAGCGCCAACCAAAATCCCGAGCCCTGGTAATACAGGCCGCGCTCATCGTTGATGGTCGGCGCCTCGGCCATCTGGTTGTCGTAGGTGGGCCGGGTCAGCCACGGGCAGAAGGGCGAAACGGCGGCCGTGAAAAACAGCAGCATGCCGGCGAACACCGCCGCGCGGTTGGAAAGAACGATGTTTTGCGTCAGCACCAGCACCGCGAGGAAAAACGGCACGGCCAGAAACCGCCCGAGCATGAAATCGCCCCCGATTTTGAGGACATATAGAAGGTACAAGCCAACACCCAGGGCCAGGGGCACCGTCCTGCGGTCGCGTCCCAAAAACGCAGCGCCGATTGCCAGGGCGATGACGAGCAGCGTAACCGGGTCCGCGCTCACGGACAGCGCCAGATGGTTCAAGGCGAACCGGACCAGCAACAGGGTGTGCACGCCGGTATTGAGCTTGGCATAGGCGGTATTGGGAAACAGGAACCCGTAATAAAACAGGGAAAAAATTTCCCACGCCGCCAGGGGGGAGAAGCCCGCGCCCACGGCCCCGAGCAGGCGCCACCACTTTTCCCGGCGCGAGGTTTGCCAGCAGGCGTAGCCCCAGGCCGGCAGGAACAGCAGCAGCAAGTCCAGGCGGTTGAGACCGCCCAAGGCCGTGAGCAGGCTTAAGGTCCTGAGCCGCCCGGCGCTCCACTCCCGGGTATGAAAATAATAGTAGGCAAACCAGGCTAAGAGCAGGTAGGAGAGGGGATTTTCAAGCCCCGAGGAAGTATAGTCCATGAAAGCCTTGGAGAGCGTCAACACGCCCGCCCCGACCAGCACGCCCAGATTGGGGCGCGCCAGGCCGAAGGCGTAAATCGCGAAGGCGGCCAGGGACACGGCGATGGACAACAGCAGGGTGGTGTAATAGATCTCGTGCGTGAAAAAATATACCGCGGAAACCAGCAGCATCCACAGCGGATTGGTATAAACCTGAACGCGCTCCGCGACGTTCCACGTCAAGCCGTAGCCGTGGATGAAATTATCCACGGTCCTGAAAGTGATATAGGCATCATCGCACAGCCAGGCGACCCGTACCGCTAAGACGGCAAACCACGCCAGCGCCAACAGGGGCAACGCCAGACGACGAAACCGGGGATCGGACAGCCAGGCCTTCAGATCATCCATGCCGGTGGCCTTCCCGGATAATAGATTCGGCCCCGCGGCGCCCCAACGCGCCCGCGTTCCAGAGCAAAAAAAGCGCGGCCAGAGCCAGGCCCAGCCACACGAAGCGGAATAACTTTCCCCCGTAGTAGCCGGCGCTTTCCAAGGCCACGTAGGACTGGACATTGCCGATGCTGGCCACAAATCCCAGCAGCGCCAGGCCCAGGAACCCGACGCCTGGCCAACGGGGTCCGGGCGCCGGCGAATCCAGCAGCCAATAGCCCGCGCCCAAGGCCAGGAGGGTGCTCAAGAGCCCGGGCAGAAAATTCCGGACGATGAAGAAGAAGATTTGTCCCCAGGCCAAAAGCACCAGGACCAGCAGCACGCCCAGTACCCGGCCGGGACGCAGCCAGCCCCGCGATTCGAGGCGCAGGCGGAGTTTCCCGCGGTCCACGCCCACGCGCGCGGCCAGGACCAGGGCGGACAGGATCCAGAAGCTTCCGGATAAATAATTTTGTCCCTCGAGGATATTTTGCAGGCCCCAAAACAGGAGCGCCAAGGCCGACGCCCACACTCCCAGGCGGAATACGCGTTCCAGCCATAATCCGGGCGCGAGACGCGCCGGCGGCGAGGCCGTGGCCGGCAGGGGTTCCACTCGCACCCGTGTTCGTTTCCGGACCGGGGGTGGATATTGGGCCAGCGCCCAAAAAAGGCCCAGCCCCAGCCCGAACAGGGTCAGAAACGCGCCCAAAGCCGTCTGCTGCCAAGCCAGCAGGCAAACCTGCCCGGCTCCCAAGAGTCCCAGGCTGACGACGGGCATCCAGAATTTTTTCTTGGCTGCGGGGTTCCACATCTCGGCGGGGGTTCTCCTTTTTTCCGGGCCGGCTTATTCTTCCAGCCTGCGGGCTAAAACCAGCACATCGTGACGTGTCAGGCGCGCCATCCCGGGCCAGCGATGAAAGCGCGGAATCTTTTTCCAGTATTGACTGCCGAGAAAGACCAGGGCGCTGGCAAAGTCATGCCGGTCCCAGGCCGAGGCCTGAAAACCGTGGCCCGCCAGGAGCCGGGCCAATTTCTTTTTCGTCAGCGGTTTTTCATAGCCGAACGGCCAGCCGCCGCGGTACAGCGTATACAGCGCCCGGAAGGTCCAGTAGGCCGCCGTGGCCTCCGGCGCCTGGATGAGAACCTGGTCGGCCACGCGGCAGTGCTCCCCCACGATCTGCTCCTGTTCCCCCCGGGCGAAGTGCTCAATCAGCCCCCCCGACAAGGCCAGCGTAAAGGCGCGGTCCCGCAAGGGCAGGCGCCGGATATCCCCGACCACCAAATGCGCGTCGTACCCGAAGGCGGCCAGCAGGCGGCCCGCGGCTGCCAGCGCCGTGGGCGAAATGTCCAGCAAGACCAGCTCGCGCACTCCGGCCAAAAAAGCCAGGGCCAGGGCATAGGAGCCCGAACCGCTGCCGAGATCCACCACCCGCTCCAGGGACACGTGCCGGGCCAGAACCAGCCGCACATGGCTGAAATAATCTTCCAGCAGGTCCCGGCGAGATTCCAGCCGCCGCCGGGTTTGCCCGATGAGCCGGCCGTAATCCGTCTGCTGATGCAGTTTCTCCCACGCCCCCGCGGGAACGGCCGGTTGTCCCGGCAGCAGGAAAGGCAGGCCGTTTTCGATCCGGTAAACCTGTCCGCAGGCCGCGCAAGTCAGGCGGCCGGACGCCACGCCCGCCGGCGTTTCCTCCCGGATGTCGAGCTTCAGGTCCCGTCCCCGGCAGGCCGGACAGGCCAGCAAACCGATCAGCTCCGGTTTCATGCCGCGCGGTCCCCGGGCGCGGCCGGAGTGAAAAACCGGCGCACGCTTTCCATGGCCCCGGAAAATATTTCGGCCCAATCCAGGGTTTGGGCGTACGCGAGCGCCTCTTGCCGGCATCGGCGCCAGAAGGCGTCGTCGGACATCAGTCTGCGGCAGGCCCGGGCCAGCTCCCCGGCGGAATACTCAATGGCCATTCCCATGGGTTTCTCGGCGATGAGGCGCGCGATCCAGGGAACCCGGGTGATGACCACCGGCACCCCGCACGCCAGGTATTCCTTGGGCTTGGACGGGTCGCAATAATATGAATAGCTGCCCTCTTCCGGCACATAGGGAGCCAGCGCGACCCGGCTGCGCGCGATTTCGGCGAACAGCCGCCGCCGCTGGTCCGGCTGTTCCGTGAAGCCGCCCAAAAATTGAACACGGTCCGCCACCCCCCTCTCCCGGGCGCGGGCGCGCAATTCCCCCTCAAAGGGGCCCGTCCCGACGATGGTCAGGCGTCCCCCGGGGATGTCCGGCAGCGCGTCGATGGCCAGCTGCACGCCCTTGTTGGCGAACAAGGTGCTGACCACCACCAGGCGCTGCGGATCGATTTCCTGCTCGGGCAGCGGCCGGACGGCCGCGAGGTCGATGCCGACCGGCACGATCAGATTTTTTTCGGCGCGCGACCCGAAGCGGCGGACGTGGACTTCGCGCATGGGTTCCGACAGGTTCCACACGAGGTCCGCCCGCCGGGCGACCCAGCGGGCCAAGCACTGATAGACCCGGTTTTGCAACCACCCGGGAAAGCGTCGGGGCGTATAGTCGATCACATAATACACCACGCAGCCGCACCGCCCGAGGGCCCGCAACCCCAGGCCCGCCAAGGCGTTCAAGTTGTTGACGCCGATGAATACCGTTCGCCGGTCACACAGCCGCCGGCCCCAGCGCCAGACGAAACGCAGGTCCCGCAGCCAGCCGCGCCAGCCTTCGGGCCGCGGGGCTTGGCCGGCGTGCTCCGCCGCGCGCTCGCCGTGCCGGTACACGGTCGCCACGGCCCGCGGGATCTCGGCCCCGGGGAAGGGGCTGGCCGCGAAGACCACCCGGGCGGCCCGCGGAATCAGATAATCCCGCAGGGCCTGGGCCGGGCCGTACGTCAGCACGTGGCTGGCGATGAAAAAATCCCCTTCCGGCTGCGGACTTCCCTGCCGGCCGTTCATGCCTGCCAGCCCTGCCGCCGGTACTCGCGCGGCCGGAATCCCAGCCAGCGCCTCACGGCCGTGGTCCCGTAAATCCACAGAGTCAGCCAGCAGGCCACGGGATGCAGCCACCAGGCGGCATCCGGCAGTTTCCAGAAGCCCTTGGCCGCCAAGGCGGCCACCGGCACCACCAGAACCGTGGCCAGGCAGAATTTCACCACTCCCGGGACGAAGCGGTGCCAGGGGTAGGCCCGTCCGCCCTCGCGGCGGAAGAAAAAGAAGTCCTCGACCCGCCGCCTCTGCTTGCGCGCAAAATCCCGGGTGCGCGTCGCGTATAAATGGATGATGCCGGTTTTGACCTTGGCCACGTGCGGGTAGCCGCGCCGCGCCAGTTCTCCCGGCAAATCCACGTCAAAGAGATACTCGCGTTGATCCGCCAACAGCCGGCGCCGGACCAGGAAGCCGTTCGCGCCGATCGTCGGCAGATAGTCCGGGTTCAGCGTCAGTTTCAGGTACGGCCCCACGTCCTGATAGGGCACGGGCAGGCGCGTCCAGTCGCCGCGGGCGCGGTTCAACCGGTCGTAGTTGCCGAGATAGATGCACAGCGGGTCGTTGGCGCCTACCAGCGCGCAGTACCGGGTCCAGGCCGGGTCCTGCCGGCGCCAGGTGAATTCCCACGGCTCGCTGGCCGCAATCTCGGGGTCCGAAAACGGCGCCACCATCTCCTTGAGCCAGCCGGGATGCGGCAGCAGGTTGTCTGAATCCACCAGCGCCACCACCTCCCCCGTGCAGGCGGCTAAGGCCACCGCCTTGCCCGCCTCGCCGGTCCGCCGCGGATTGGGCAGGACCCGGACTCCGAAAGCGGCCGCGATCTCCAGCGTGCCGTCGCGGGAGCCCCCGTCGGCTAAAATCACCTCCACCTGCTCGGGGGGGTAGTCCTGGGCGCGGATCGACTCCAGGCAGGCCCGCAGCGTCCGCGCGGAATTCAATACCGGGATGGCGAAACTGACCTTGGGCCAGGTCATGACTTGAAGCGGAGAAAGTCCCGGATATGGCCGATCACGGCCTTGCCCGCCCGGGCCACGAACAGAAAATCCTCCCAATCGCGGATCGCGGCCACCTGACGCCAGAGGAAACGCGGCGTGAGGAAGGCCCGGTAGATCTGGTTGCAGATCTCCATGACCTCCCCGGGGCTCATGTCCGGCGTTTTCAGGATGGCTTCGGTCATGTCCCATTTTTCCCATTGCCCCGGCGGGTAGCGCAGCCAGCCTTGCTCCACGGCCTCCCGGTACAGGGGCGTGCCCGGGTAGGGCACGACGATGGTGCTTTGCAGCATGTCGGCCAGGCCCTGCTCCAGCAGGCGGCGCGCCAGCTCCAGGGTATTCAGGGCCTGGGCGCGCGTCTCCCACGGATGACCGACCATGATGGTCAGATGGACGGTCAGGCCGGCCTCCTTGGCCACGCGGCAGCCGGCCTCGATATCGGCCACGCGGCTGCCCTTGCACAGCCGGTCCAAGGATTCCTGGTTGGCCGACTCCACACCCAGCTTCAACAGGCGGAAACCCGCCTGTTTCATCAGGCGGGCCAGGTCCGGTTTCAGATAATCGAAGCGGAAGTTGCAGGAGAAAAGGATTCGCTTGTGGAGGCCCCGCTGGATCATGCCTTCGCAGAACCGCCGCAGCCAGCCGCCGCCGGGAAAGGTGCCCGTGTCGTCGAAGATCTCGCGCACGCCGTACCGCGCCACCAGCATCGCGATTTCATCCAGCAGGCTTTCCGGGGTGCGCACGGAAAACTTCGGATACAGGGTCGTCCAGGAGCAAAAACGGCAGCGGGCCCAGGGGCAGTCCCGTCCCGCCATGGTGTACGTGAAAGGCGGATGCTTGTAAAAGTTCTCCCCGTACAGGCGCCAGCGGGTCAACTCCCGGTCGAGGAACGGCAGGGCGTTCAAATCGGGCTGATTTTCCGCCGGGCCCGTGGAAACGAACCGCTCGCCCTCGCGGTACCAGACTCCCGGAGGCAGAGGCCGGCTTCGGGACAGACTGGCCGCCAGCTGGTCCAGCGCCAGATCGTAATGGCCCCCGGTGAGCACGTAATCCACGGCGCTGTGGCTCAGCGATTCCTCGGGCAGGGCCGTGACATGGTCTCCCATGAGCGCGGTCTTGACGCCCGGCAGGATCTGCCGGATGGTTTCGATCCAGCGCCAGTGCTGCCGGATCACCGGAGTCTTGCTCTCCAGCGCCACGAGCTCCGGGCGCTCCCGTTCCAGCAGGCGCACGAAATCTTCCGCGCGCTTCTTTTCCGCGATGAAATCGGCCCAGAGCACGGCGTGGCCGTGCGCCTTCAACAGCGTGGCCGCCATGGCCGGCACCATGGGATAGATAAAGGACGGATTGTGAAACCACTGGAACTGGCGGTTCTGTCCCAACAGGGGGGTGCCGGCGCCCTCCAAGGGCGGGAAAGCGATCATGACCTTCATGCGCGGATCCTCGTCGGCCTTGGCATTTTTTTGTTATCTTCTCATGCCCCCGGGTTTTGGCCAATCATTTCTTTCGCAGGTAGGGCGTGAGCCATTCCGGGGGCAGGCCCGCGGGCCGGGGTTGCCCGGGACCCGCGTAGTCCAGCTGGACGACCCGGGTGTGCATGTCCACTTCCATCAGGCTTTCCAAGGTCACTGGAACCGGGTGGTTCGCCTGCAGCCGCACGGGGGCCGTGCGCGGAATACCCCGCTCGGCGTAATTGTCAAAACAGGTTTGTCCCGCTACCCGCAGGCGGCAGAAGGTAAAGGTCTTGCTGGAAAAGTCATACTGCCCGTCTTGCGGCACGGTCAACCATCCCTGCATGCGTACCGTGAATTCAAAGGGCAGGCCCTGCAGGTAACAGAAACGCCTTTCCGGGAACAACTCCTGCCGTGTCCGCAGCGGCGGCCGGGAAAAATCCGCCTGCGGGGGATAATATTCGGAACGCAGGCCCATAAAGGAAAACAACCCCACCAGCCTGTCCGCGGCGCGCAGGTCCAGGGAGCCCTGGCGAATACTTAACGGCAGCGCTCCCCCGCCTTCGGAGGGCACGCGTCCCCGGATTTCCAGGTAGTGGACCCCGCCGTCCAAGTCCAGGGCCTCCGAAAACCGGACGGGCCGCCCGTCCATCCGCAGAGACCAGCCGGACCAGGCGCACTCCGCCGTTACCCGTCCGCCGGCCGGCGCCAGCACCAGCGCGCCGCCCAAGCGCAGGTTCCGGCCCGCGTGGCGGCTCGCAAAATCCGGGGCAAAACAGTCCAGGCGCCTTCCGCCCTCCGGCGCGGACAAGTCCACCAGGCCGTGAAAGGCGCGGATGTCCGCCGCCGGGATCAGCACCCGCACCAGGTACGTGCGGGGATTATAGGGGTCGTTGGCGTAAAGAAAATACGGGGTCTGCAACAACGGGTCGTTTTGCGCCTCCTCGCGGTACACGCGGATGCCAGCCCGCGGGAATTCACGCCGGAAGAAGGGGAGATAGATTTCGTAGAGCGAATTGAGCAGCAACAGTTGATCCTGCTGTTCGTGTAAAACCAGCATTTCCTCCGGGGTGGAAACCTTTTCCACGACCGCCTCGCGCGGGAAAAGAATTTCGCCCCCGGTGGTGGCCGCGGATTCCGGATTGGCCAGGATGCGGGCCCCCGGATGCGCCCGGATCTCTTCGCCCATGCAAAAGGTGCGGTAATTGAAGGCGATGCGGGCCCCCGGGTTGTCCTGCATGCGGTAATAGTAATTGTGAAGCGTGTCCGCGCCCGCCCAGGCCGCCCCGGCCAGGGCCGCCCCGGCCAGCAGCCAGGCGCGCACCCGCGTGCCGCCGGGGTTGAAAACCCGCCGCAATCTTTCCAGGGCCTCCGCCGCGAACAGGTATACGGCCGGCAGGACCAGCAGGGTCCGGCGCACGGTGGGATGTTCGAATTGGCTGCCGAACAGGGCCGGAGCCAGACCGGCGAAAAAGAGCAGGTACAGAAAAGCCGGCACGGGCCTCCAGGCGCGGAGCAGGCACAGGAAAAAGCCGAGCGCGAAAAGCGTTCCGCTGACCGGGTCCAAAAGCGGCAAGTGCGCCGGACGCAGGGAAAAATCGGTGTCGCCCCAGACGTGGAAGAGTTTGGCATAAATGGGCACGGTGGTTTTCAAGTACGACCAGGCGTTCGCGGCCAGGTCCCTGCTGCCCGACGCAAAAAACTTGCCCCAATAGGCCGTGGGATGGCGCACGGCGTAAATCAGGATCGGCGCGGACACCAACAGAAACCCCCCGGCCAGCCAGGCCCACTGCCCGCCTGACAGGCGGTAGCGCCGGTCCGTGACGTGCAGCCACAGCAGCCAGGCCAGAAACAGCAAGGGAATGACGCGGCCGGGAAAATACCCGTGCAGACTCAGGCCGATGGCCCCGCCGGCCAGGAAAAAATACACGGGCCGGGGCCGGCGGAAGCCCTGCAGCAACAGCCACAAGCCCGCCAGCGGGGGCAGAAACAGCAGGGTGCCGGGAAAAAACCAGCGGGACAACATGAGGTGCAGCCCCGAGGCGGCGAACAACAGCGAAGCGATCGCGGCCGGGCCCGGCGAGGTCAGCCGCCGGGCCAAAAAATAAAAGGCCAGCAGGGACAGGATGCCCCACAGGGCCGAGGGCAGGCGGAACGCCCCCGCGTTCCAGCCCAGCCAGCGCACGGCGGCGAGGCCTTCGTAAAACACCAGGCTGGGAAAATTGGCGTGGTCATGCTCGAGATGGGGGGTATAGGGCGCCCGCTGCAGATCCTGGCACAGCTCGGCCATCACGGCCTCATGAAAGCAGACCCCCTGCGGGAAGCGGTCCAGGTGGTAGGCCCGGGAAAAAATGCCGATCACGAGCAGCAGGGCGACGAACCAGGGTTCCCAGGCCCTGCGCGCCGGGACGTTTTCCGGCAGCGACTGCCCGTCCGCGGATGCGGGCGCCGGGGGACGCGCGAAAAAGAGCGCGCAGCCGGCGGCCGCGTACAGGAACAGTCCCAGCAGCGGGGTGTTCCGGACCACCGCGGTTCCGACGGCGGCGGCACTGAAAGCTCCCAGGGCCAGCAGGAACTCTCCCCGGGGCCGGTGATTTTCGGGCAGCAGCCAGCGCGCCGCCAGCAGCAGGCCCGCCGCGCACAGCCAGCCGCCCAGAACGTATTGCTGGAAAAACAACAAAGCCTGCCCCAGGAGAAAGGCCAGGATGGCCCATCCGCCGAAGAGCCTGGACTGCCGGGTACCGAAGACGCCGGATCCCATGGTCACTTCCGCCCGGCGGTTTCCTCGCCCAGGCGACCGGCCAAGAGTCCGCGGAGGAAAAACCAGCCATAGGCCGCATGGGTGGCGATGATCCCCCCCAGCACCAGGAAGCGCAACCGCCAGGTTTTTGCGCGGCAGGCGCCGGCGCACGCCAGCAAGAGATACACCCCCACGCCGGCCGCCCACCATCCCAGCCACGGATTCCAGCGCAGGGCCGGCAGCCAGCCCAAGCTCATTCCGGCGAGCCACAGGGAGGGGAAAAAATAACTGGCCTTCAGGGAAGTCTTGGGAAACCGCTTGACGAAATACCCCCGGTGCGTGGCATAACTCGTGACCTGGCGCAGGTGCCCGCGGAACAAGGAACGGCGATGGTGGTAGACCAAGACCTTGGGATCGTACACGATGCGCTGGCGCAGGTCGCGGATGATTTTCAGGCAAACGACGGTGTCCTCGCCGGGCCAATAGCAGGTGTCGAAGCCGCCCACCCGTTGCAGCGCCTCGCGCTTGACGACGAGGTTGCAGGTGGGGTAATCCTCCACATCCCTCCGCCCGCGCGGCACGTAGCGGTAGGCAAAGGGCCCGGCCACCAGCCACGAGGCATAGACCAGACCCGAGGCCTGCTCACGCTCCCCGTCGCCCGGGGGCGTCACGGCCGGGCCGCCGACCGCGGCCACGTCGGGTTGGGCCAGAGCCTCCACCGCGGCCGACAGCCAGCCTGGATCGGGATAGGCGTCGTCGTCTAAAAACGCCAGGATGTTTCCCCGGGCCGCGGCCAGGCCCCGGTCGCGCTTCTCGGACGGCCCCTGCGGACCGGTGGGCACCACGCGGGTCCGGGGATAGTCCAGGCGGCAGGGCTCGTCGGGCAGGACGACGATTTCAAAGTCCTGATCCCGCAGGCGGCCGCAATGCTCCAGGCACTCGCGGAGGAAAGCGTTGTCCGCCTTGACGGCGATGAGGATGGAGCTGCGGGGATCCGTGCTCATGGACGGCGGATCTTTTCCAGACGGTAGTACCGGCGCAGGTACAGGCGGTACCAGACCGCCAGGGTATCCCAGCCGATGTTGAAGATGTCCCTGGGGCCGATATGTCCGAATTTGGTCTTGTAGTCCACCACCACCGGGGCTTCCGCGATGCGGAACCCCACGTGGTGGGCCAGCACGAGCAGTTCCAGGTCGAAGGCGTACTTTTTCACCAGCACCTGGTGGAACGTCCGTTCCAGCACCTCCCGGCGGAAGAGTTTGATGCCGGTCTGGGTGTCCTTGATCGGAAGGCCGAACAGCAGCTTGACCATCCAGAAGTAGACCATGCTGACGATCCGGCGCCGCCAGGGATAATTGGAAACCGTCTGGGGATGGCGCTTGGAGCCGATGACCACGTCCGCGTGCTGGTCCTGCAGGATCTGCAGCAGCACCTTGAACTGGCGCGGATGGAGGTCCAGGTCCGCGTCCAAAAAGAAGATCAGCTCGCCCTGCGCGGCGCGGAAGGCCTCGCGCAAGGCCCGGCCCTTGCCCTGGTTGCGGTCCAGGCACAGGGGTTTCACCTCGGGCAAATTCCGGGCCGTCTCGCGGAGGATTTCCGCGGACCGGTCCTGGCTGCAGTCATCCACCACGATGATCTCGTAGCTTTCGCCCAGCGTGTCCATGACGTTTTTCGTTTCCAGGATGTTTTCCCGCAGGTGCCGGGCCTCGTTGTAGGCCGGCATGAGCACGGAGAACCTATACACCGGAACCGACCTCCCGCCGGGTGTCGCGCAGCGTGAACGCGTACCCGACCCCCAGCAACAAGGAATGGTTGCCGCCCAGGACCAGCAGCACCTGCAGCAGGCTGCCGTGGCAGCAGACCAGGCCGAGCAGAAGGAGGGGGATGTCGCCGACCAGCAGCCAGGCGAAGCGCGTGCGGTGCACGGCCAGGTTGTACTGCATCACGACGTACACCAGGGCCAGGGGGGAAATGGCGAGCCCGAACCAGCGCGCGAGGTTCAGGGTCTGCGGCTGGACGAATTGCGCGCCGAAGAGCGTCAGGACGATGAACGGGGCCAGCACCCAGGCGACCAACACCCCGGCGGCAAGGGCGGCGGCGGTCAGCAACAGGCTCTGGTTGAGCAGGCCCAGGGTCTTTTCCTCCTGGGCGTGGCCGGCCGAGGCCTTGGGAAAAAGCACCTGGGCCATGGCCAGGGGCAGGAAGAGGAAAGCCCGGCCGATGATGGAGGCCGCCGAATAATACCCCGCCGGCACGGGTTGAAAATAGTGTTTCACCAGGATCACGTCCAGGCTGGTCAGCACGGCGAAGGCGCTGAAACTGATCAGGACGGGCAGGCCGTAGCGGTACAGGCGGGGGAGCTCCAGCTCCGCGGTGGCGACCGTTCGCTCCCGGCGCAGGCCGGCCAAGGGGATGAACGCCAGCAGCAGCGCCGCCGTCGCCGACAGGCCGTAGGCGGAAATCCCGGCAGCCACCTTCCAGCCCACCCCGAAGAAGACCGCCCCGGCGGCCAGGCGCAGGAGGCCGTCGGCTAAGTAATTGGCCCCGAGCAGCCCGAAGCGTTGCAGGCCCTGCAACAGGCCGCGCGCCACGGTCAAAACCAGGCAGCACACGGCCGCCACACCCACCGCCAGCAGGGGGCGGAAGCTTCCAAGGTGGAAAAATTTCTGCCAGTAGGCGCCCGTCAGCCACAAGGCCAGGCTGAGGGCGCTGCCCAGCAGAAAAACGCGCACCAGCGCCCGTCCGCCCAAGGCCGCGACGCGGTCGAAGCGGTGGTGGAGTTCCTCCACGGCCACGGCCTTGGCCACCACGGCCTGCACCGCCTGGCTGGGAAAAATCAAAACCGTCAGCACGGCGATCATGCTGACCAAAGAACCGTAGTCCGCCGGCCCCAGGGCCCGGCTGGCCAGCATGTGAAAAAGGTAATTGGTCGCGTTGGCAGCCATGATCATGCCAAAGAGCAGGCCCGAAGCCTGAAGCAGGCCGGAGGGTTTCGGGGCGGTGTTCAAGGCGATTCCTCGGCCGGGGTTAAAACCCACGCCGGCACGATCTCACGTTTTCCCCCGGGCGGAGTCCACCAGAACTTGAACATGGCGCCGTGCTGAGCCAGCCAGCGCACCCGCAGGGAGTGGCGGCCGGGCGAGAGCGGCACCGGATTGCTGGCCGGAGACGGAGCCCCGTAGCCGGGAGGAGGCGAACCGCTGGTCACGACCGTTTTCCCATCGATTACCACTTCGCCGTAACCGGTTTGTTCCAGGTCGAAGCGGTAGGACCCCGGCGAGCCGGTCGTGATCCAGCCCCGCCATTCCGCCGAGACCGGGAGCGGCAGGGCATACGGCGATCCCATCCACACGAACAGCAGCGCCGGCTGCACCTGCTGGTGCACGGGCTCGCCGGTCCAGTCGTTCGAATGGTAAAACGTCTCCAGCAGGCCCTTGGGTTCCGGATAGGTGAACAAATGGGTCGGAGGCACGGGTTGCTTGGCAAACGGCACGTTGTACGGGCTCTTGTAAATATTGTAATACCGGATCTCGTCCGGACTGCTCCAAGCGAACAGGAGCCTGCCGCCGGGCGTCTCGTGGCGGGCGCGGATCCGGAGGCGGTGCAGGCCGCCGCCCAGACGGACGGTTTGCACCGCCTCGCGGCCGCCGCCGGCCGTCAGAAGCGTCCGGGTTCCGATCCGGACCTCGGCGAAATCCGTGCCATACAGGTAGAAGACATAGCGTCCGAGATGCGGAATCCACACCGTGCCGCTCCAGTCCGCGCTGCCGCCGCCCGGCAGCGGCCACCCCGCCGCGTTGAAGACCAGATTCACATCCGGAATTTTCCGCTCTTGCGCCGGCTTCCCGGCCCAGTCGGGATTGCTCCAGTAGCGGCCTTCCAATCCCCGGGTGGCTTCAATCTGTTCGTGGGTGACTTCCCAGGTCCGGAACATGAGGCCGTACTTGGGGTGGGACATTTCGTGTTCATGCCCGCCGGGATAAAAATACGCGATGGAGGGCAGCAGCGGAGGATACTCGAGGATGAAGGTGTAACAGACGTTTTTGTCGCCGGCTAAGCGCACGGGCACCACGTCGGCGGCCGTGTAAAAAAAACGGCCCGAAATATTGCCGGCATAGGCCTGGAACGGCGGGTGGCCCTGCCAGAGGTACGCCGTCATGATGAAATTCTCCCAGCGCGGCCCCAAGCTGGCGATGTACTTGGCCGATTCGCAGCAGGCGGCGTCAAACGAAGGCAGGGTGTCGAAATACTTGTGGTAGTTGGTCCGGGCGATGGGCACCAGCAGCACCAGGAAGGCCAGCCCTCCGGCCCAGACTCCCGGCCGTCCGAGCGTTTCCCGTAAAAGCCGCCGGGCCCGGTCCAGAAAGGCCCCCATGAAGAGAATGACCGCCGGCACGATGCCGAAGGCGCGGTGGGCCTGCGGCGCCTCGATCGCGAAAATGGAGGCGCTCATGAACCCCAAGAACCACAGGAGCAGGACAAAATACCGCAGCCGTTTCCAGTAATACAGGCTGTAGCAAAAACCCAGCCCGAACAGCACCGCGGACCAGAAATCCAGCATGGGTTCGCCCGTGAGGCCGCCGTTGTGGCGGGGGCGATAATCGCCGTGCCAGTTCAGCATCGTCAGGCTGGAGCGGAGGCTGCCTACGAATCCGGCGGCGATGTCCCGCGGCGCATTCGGATCATTGGAGAAGATGGACACCGAATTGGCGCGTCCCATGAGGGCGGTCGTGCTTTTCCCCAGCAGAATGTAGAAGGCGCCTCCGGCCAGCCACACGCCCAGCATCAGGGCCAGCAGCGGCCGTGCGTTGCGGCGGAAGAAATGCCTTTGCCCCGCGGCCAGGAACACCAGCAGGCCCGCGCAGATCAAAGGGACAAGGCGCGCGGCCACCTCGGTTTGCACGGACAGGGACAAGGCCACGCCGGAGAACACGAAATGCCACTTGCGGCGGGTGACCAGGCCCTTGAGCAGGAAATAGAACCCCAGGGTGAGCATCAAAATCAGAAGCGTGTTGCCGTAGCCGAAGCGGGAGAAATGAATGTGCCACCGCGCCAGGGTCAGCAGGGACGCGGCGGCCAGCGCCGTGCGGGGGCCGTACAGCAGCCGGGCCAGCCAATACAGCGCCAGGATGTCGAGCAGGCCGTAGAGCAGGGCCATGGCCTTGATGCCGAAGTTGCTGAGCCCGAATAGCTGGTGGGCGATCTTCAGCGGGCCGAGGTAAAAGACCGGCTGGCCGGCGAAGTGCGCCAGGATGGAGTCGGTCGGGCTGTTTAAAATTTCCCTGGCATTGATGATGGCCGCCGCTTCGTCGCCTTCGATTCCGAACGGGATTTGTTCCAGCAAATGGATGCGCAGCCAGACCGCCACCGCCATCACGGCCAGCACGCCCGCCAGCTCCCAGTACCAGGCCAGCGGCTGCTCCCGCCAGCGGTCCTGGGGGCCGGCCGGTTCGCGAAACGCCAGGATCAGGCCCACGGCGGCGGCGCCGAAATAAAACAGGCCGGCGTAGATTTTTTCCGCGGCAATCAGTTTTTGGCCGTGGTATCCGAGGTAGAGCGCCACACCGAAGGCCAGCAGGCGGATGAGGTTCAGGCTGAGACGCGCCGCCGGACCGGCTTCGCGGCCGGGGGTTGCGGAAGGCCGCCGCGTCCAGGGAAAGGACAATCCCAGGGCGAACAGGCCGGCGCCGGCCAAGGCCAGGGCCCGCCACAAGTCCCGGCCCGCGGCGGCTTCCCGGCAGAAATACAGAAGCACCGCTCCCAAGGCCGCCAGCGCAACCTTGACCCACACGCCGCCGCGCGTTCGGGCCGCGCCCGAGAAGGCCTCCAGGGGGCTGCCGGCCTCCGCCTCGGGATCGGGAAAGCGCGCGGGTAAAAGCGCAAGCAGGATGAGGATCCCCGCGGCGTTTAGTACGATCCCCAGCAGTTCCTTCTGGCCGTTCTGGTGGACCCAACGCAAGATCACCGCGTTGCCCGCCAGCACCAGCAGCAGCGCGGGCAGGCCCAGCGCCAGGATCCGCAGCACCTGCCGCAAACTCCCGATGCGCAGGGAGGCTTCCTTGCTGAAAATGGCCAGGCCGATGCCCGTTACGCCCAGAATCACCAAGGGCAGCGCGAGCAGGAATTTTTCCATGAACAGGGAAGGCTGGGCTGCCAGCAACAGCACGATCCCGCCGCCCAGCAGCCAGGCCTTGGAGATGGACACGGAGACGGCGTCCCAGCGTTCCCAGCGGGCGCGGAGCCGCGTCCGCCAGTCTTCGCGGACTTCCCGGCCGGGTGCTTCCCGGCGGGCGGGCGGCGCGGCAACGGGAGGCGGTGCCTCCGCGGCGGCCGGCGGACGGGCCGCCGTCTCGAAACGCTTCCACCAGGCGGCCAGCCGTTCCAGGAGATTTTCCAGGACCGTCACGGCGCGCTTGAGCCGGGCGTCTCCGAGCAAGGCCAGTCCCAAGGGCAGGAGGCTGGCGGCCGTGAGCCACAAGCCCGCGGCCATCCGTTCCGTGAGAATTTCGACCTGGCCCCAGATCAAGCCCACGGCCGCGGCCAGATAACCGTAGGCGCTGGGCGAACGGAAAATTTTGAACCACGCCGGCCGCCGGTCCTCCGGGGACCGCGGGGCGGAAAACCAGTTTGAAATTTGGAATCACTCCTTACGGATACGATGTACGGGCCCGGGCGGCGCTCCGCCCGGGCCCGCGGTCCTGCCGAAGCGTCGCTGCTGGCACCGCTTCCGCAATCTTCGCTTACTGGCTCTTCTGGCCTTTCAACTGCACGTAGCGGTCGATGCCGCCGGGTGCCGGCAGGTAGATATTTCCCTCCTGATCGATGGCCACGGTGGAGGGATAAGTGATTTTGATCTGCCCGACCAGTTTTCCCTGCAGGGAATAGACCCAGATATAGCTGTTTTGAAAATCATTCACGTACACTTCGTTGCCCCACACGGTGACGCCGGTGGTGTTGTTCGAAGGCACGAACTTCAGCGGCCAGGCCCTCCGGAACGCGCCTTCGGGCGAGAAGACCTGGATGCGCTGGTTGCCATGATCCACAACGTAGATGTTTCCCTTGGCGTCCGTGGCCAAGCGGGAGGGGTTCTTCAGCTTGCCCTTGGCCGTGCCCGGCCCGGCGAAGCGCCGCAGCTCCTTCCCCTCGGGGGAGTAACGGACGATTTTCATGTCCTGCGAGTCCGACACCAGCACGTCCCCGTTGGCCGCCACTGCGATCGCCACGGCGTTGCGCGCCGGCCAGCGCCGCACCCAGTCCCCGCCGGGGGTAAAGACCGAGACTTCCTGGTTGACCTGGTCCAGGACATAGATGTTGCCCTTGGCATCGATGGCCACGTCCGTGGGCGAGAAGTTCTCCCGCTGCGCGCCCTCGGAAGTGATGGCCATGAGAAATTCGCCGGTCGTCGCTTTCCAGGCCAGGACCTTCTTCCATTCCGAGTCCACCAGGAAGAGGCGGCCCTGGCCGTCGATCTTCTCGGTCATCGTGCCCTTGAAGGCCTGCAGGCGCTGGGGTTCGCCGCGCTCGCCGAAAGTGGCCACGGCTTTCAAGGCCCGCTGGCGGTCCACCTTGCCCTTGAACAGGACCACCACTTCCACCGCCACGAGCACGGCAATGACGCCCAGAATAACCATGATGACGGAGCGGGGCTTTTCCCCTCCCGCCGGGGCCGCGGGCGGCATGCCCGTCGCGGTCTGGGCGGCAGAAGCCAGCGGCGGCTCCTGGACCGCCGCGCCGCCGGCCTGCGCCCGGCCGCGGGCGCCGCGGCGGACGGATGAATCCCTCGAACCGGCCAAGGTTTTTTGGTTCCTGGCCTTTCCCGTTGTTTTCTTTCCCGTTGCCATGTTGTCGCCTCCTCTAAAGAATCTCGTCGGCGGGAGGGCAAATGGCCCTCCGGCTTCCGTCCCGCTTATTCGGTCGGGGGTGCCAGTTTCACGACCTGCCCGCGGTTCATGTTGCAGACATAAACGGCTCCCGCCGCATCCACCGCCAGTCCCATGGGAGCCTCAAAGTAGTTCTTGCCGGCCTGGTTGCCCCAGGAGCCGAGGTATTTTCCGTCGCGGCGGTATATCCAAACCATCTGGTGCTGCGCATCCGAGGCGTATACGCGGCCGGATCCGTCCACGGCCACCATGGGCCAGGCCACGCCGCTTTTCCAGCCTTTGACCCGGATTTGGCGCAGATATTTCCCGTCCGGGGTGAAGACCTTGATCCTGCGGTTGCCGGCATCTCCGACGTAGATCTCGTTCTGCCGGTCCACATAAATTCCAAAGGTTTCCTGAAAGCGGTCCTTGCCCGCGCCGTACTCGCCCCAGCGCTTCAGAAGATCGGCGTCGGCGTTGAATTTCTTCACGCAGGAGTTTCCCGTGTCCGCCACGTAGATATTCCCTTGGGCGTCCACCGCCACATTGCGCGGCGAGTAAAAGTTCCCGGTCTTGGCGCCGATCTCGCCCAAGTACTGCCCCTGGGAGGTGAACTTTTGGATGCGGCCGTTCCAGGCGTCCGCGACCAGCACCTCGCCCTGCGCGGTCACGGCCACGCCGGAAGGCTCCTTGAATTCTCCGGCCGCCTCCCCCGTCGTTCCCCACTCCAGGGCCACCCGGCCGTCCCGTGCGAATTTCACGAGGCGGTTGTTGCCCAAGTCCGCCACGTACACGTCGCCTTCCGCGTCCACGGCGATGCCGCGGGGAGCGGACAGGGGCTTCTCGCCCGCGGGAATCTCGAATGTTTGCAGGATCCGCACGGGCAGCAGCTTCGCCGGCGGCCCCTGGCGCAACTTGCCGATGACCGCCAGTAAAACCACCGCGGCCACCACCACCCCGAAAATGACCTTGCCGCGGTTGGCCGCCGGTGGGGCGGGCTTGGGCGCCCGGGCCGGCTTGCCGGCTTCGGGTTTGGAGGCTTGCGTTTTTACCGCGACGCGGCGTTTTTTGCCCGCCGCAGCGGCCGGGGCCTTGGGCGCAGACGTTTTGGCCGCGGCCGCTCTGCCTGTCCTGGATTTTGCCTTGCGCGTTTTCGCCATGGCGTCTTACCCTCCTAGGGATTGAGTTTATACAAGCGGTTGGCCGTCATGTCCGTGATGTAGACGCTCCCGTTGCGCGGATCCACGGCTACGCCCAGCGGGGTGGCGAAGGGCTGCTGGGTTTCGGGATCGGTCTCCAGAAAACCCAGAAATTTGCCCTGGTGGTTGAACATGTGCACCCGGTGCTTGGTGGGGTCCGTGACATACACCCGGTCGCGCTGTCCGTCCAGGGCAAGATACGGTTCCATGTAGAACTGTTCCTTCTGCCAGCCGTTGACCGGCCAGGAGCGGACGGGCTTACCGTCCGTATCGCAGACCTGGATGCGGAAATTCAGGCGGTCGCAGATGTACAAGAGATTGTCCGCTCCGATCCGGATGCCGAACGGCTCGTCGAATTCGTCCGGCCCGGATCCCTGCTTGCCCCACATCTTCACGAAGGTGCCGTCGGTGGTGAATTTCTGGATCCGCCGGTTGCCGGTGTCCGTGACGTAGGCGAAGCCCTGCTTGTCCACCGTGATATCCCTCGGCCCCCAGAATCCCCCTTCGCCGGACCACTGGGTGAGATACTTGCCCTGGCGGTCGAACTTCTCGATGCGGTGGTTCCAGGTGTCGGCCACATAGATGAACCCGTCGGGGCCGGCCGCGATCCCGCCGGGCGTCTTGAACTGTCCATCCCCCGAGCCTTCGCTGCCCCACTGCAGGACGAAACGTCCGTCCGGGCCGAATTTCTGGATGCGGTGGTTTCCCGAGTCCACCACGTATACAAATCCGTCCGCATCCACGTCCACGCCGCGGGGATCGGCGAACTGCCCGGGAGCCTGCCCGCGTTCCCCCGCCGCGGTGAGCGCGTTGCCGGCCCCGGGGCGGGCGCCGCCCTGTTTGCCCCGGATGCCGATCAGGATGGCCACGATCAGGACCAGCACCGTCGCGCCGATGACCACTGCCGCCACTTTCTCCTGCTGCCGCATAAGCTTCCTGCCTCCTTGCCGAGGATTCCGAAACCCCGGGATCCGCGCCGCCCTGCGGCGGCCGCGGGGTCCCGCCGTGAGGTCTTATTGGGCGTTCGCCCAGTACAGGTAGGCGACGTCCTTGCGGACGTAGACGATCATGTCATAGGATCCCAATCCGCTCCAAGGCTCCCGGTACATGAAGAGCTTCCAGGCCTTCTCCAGCTTCCCGCCCAGGGTGTCGTTGAAAAAGGCCTGCGCATCCGGGGCCCACCACACCCGGAGCTTGTAGCGCTGTGCGATGTATTTTTCGGCCAAGAGTTCGGCCACCCGGTCATCATGCCCGGGCGCGGCCATTTCCACCCCCGAAATAATCAGTGGATTCTCCTCGATCGTTCCCGGCGCCTGGCCGGCGGTGAATTTGGGGTAGCCCACGTATTTGAAGTCGCGCAGGTACCAGGCGAAAGGCCAGGAACAATAATCCTCGCAGGTGATCTTCATGTCCAGCCCGCCGGTCAGGCGTTTGGACATGCTGGTGATCTGCCGGACCACCTGCGGCACGTCGGTGGACGTCTGGACATACACCAGCTGCTCGGCCGGATTGGCGCCCGCGCCGTAGAAATTCAGCAGGGAGGTATTGTGGATCAGGAAGGTCCCCGGCACGGCGACCGCCACCGCCAGCCAAACGCGCCCGGCGGGGAAGCGCTCCCATAACTCGCCCAGAAAATATCCGCACAGGAGAACCATGGGCAGCAGCGGATGCAGAATCAGCCAGGGCATGCGCTCGCCCGCGAAGGACAGATCCGAGAAGGCGGCCAGGGTCCAGATGCTTAGGAAAACCACGAACAGGTTCCGGCGGCTGTAGGAAAAGTACGCCAGCAGGCCCGTCCCCAGGGTGATCAGGACCAGGGCGAAGACCAGCCCGAAGGTTTGCCGGCCCTGTTCCACGAAGAGCCACCAGGCCGCGCCCAGGATGACGTAGGCCAGCAGACGCCAGGCGCGGTTTTGCCGGTCCCGGATGAAACTGTAGTAGATCAGGGCGGCGATGGCGCCCAGCAGGGGAAGGAGTTCGTACAGCGGCAGCAGGGCGGCGTAGAAATAGACCGGCTGGCTGCCGCGCTGGACCTCGTGCTGGCCGAGCCAGTAGGTCAGGGATTTGGTGAACGCGTCGAAGAAACCCCGCAGATGGGTGAACATCGTCGTGTACAAAAGCGCCACGATGCCGAAAAAGACCAGGCAGGAAATCCACAAGGCCCGGCGGGACCGCCACAACTCGCCCAGGGCCCGCGTGACCTGCGTCTCCTCGGCCGGGGGCCGGGCCGTGTACTCCCACAACCAGCGAAAAAACAGGAAGGACACGAAGATGAACCCGATGATGTAAGTGACCTCCTTGGTCGAGAAGGCCAGGCTGAGCGCCGCCGCGCCCAGGTAGAGGTAGCCGGCCCGCCGCGTGTCCAGCCACCGGAAGAGCCCGTAGATCATCAGCAGCGAAAAGGCGGAGATGTAGATGTCGTTGCGGATGAAGCGCCCGAAATAGGTGAACGAAGGCGACAAGGCGAGCAGGGCGCCGGTGAACAACGCCCCGGCCCGGCCCAGGTAGGGCCGCAGCGCATAGGCCATGATTACGCAGCCCAAGGAAGCCAACGCGGGCATGATGCGGCAGGTGAAATCCGACGCGCCGAACAGGTAATAAATGAGCGCGTTGGCGTGGAACAGGAAGGGCCCGTGCATCATGGGATCGTAGCTGTAGCCCGCGCCCTTGAAGAGATTCCAGGCATAAAAGGCGTGCAGACTTTCGTCGTGGTGCAGTGGTTTCTCCCCCAGCACGTAGAACCGCAGCCATACCGTTACCGCCAAGACGGCCAGCCACAATAAATTCTCCCAGGTCAGCCAGCCCACGGCCTGCCGGCCGGGGGAGAGTGATTCCGCCGCCGGTCCCGGGCCGGGCGCCGGGCGAGCGGCCTCGGGAACCGTCGCCTTCGGCTTGGTTTGCTTTTTGGACGGCGGAGTCTCCAATTTGGTTCCACAGTTATCGCAAAACCGGTTGCCGGCGGGATTTTCCGCCCCGCATTTGGGACAAATCACATCTGCCTCCTTGCCCTGGCGCGCCCCGGAAAGCGGCGGCGCCCGGAAACTACCTGCGCTGATATATGATCGCGCCGGGATTTTCGTACGCCACGCGCAGAATGCGCGCAAACTTCTGCAGGCCCGGCGCGGGGTACTTTTGTCTTTCCAAGCTGCCGACGAAAACGTACTCGACGGAATATCGGTCCAGCAGGGTTTTTACCTGCTCCAGGTCCTGCGAGGTATACAGGGTATCAATATCGGGGATCCGCTTGGCCGGCTCATCGTAATTGCCCCGCCACTGCAGCTCGTGGCCGGCCCAGCCGAGCACGGTCGGCAAGCCGGTGAACGAAGAGACGCGGGCAAAGTCCGTGTACTCCCCGCCGGTGGCCTCCAGCACCACGGGGTTGCCGCGCGCATGCCGGCGCAGCCACTCGATGCCGGCCCGATCCGCGGGATAGGCGCGGGTCAGATAATCGGATCCGTCCAGGGTGGCTTCATTCTGGAAATGGTTGGTCTTAATCAGCAGGGCGGCATAGGGATAAACCAGGCTCCCGCCGATCAGCAGGACCGCCAGAACCTGCCAGGCCGCCCTGAGATTGCGGTTGCGCAGCGAATGGCGCAGGGTCCAGACCGCGCCGTAGACGCCGGCTATGCCCAGCAGATACCAAACCTGATAGTAAAATTTAAAAACCGTGTTCATGCGGTCGAGGGGCGGCTGGAAGGTGTCGTTGATGTGCAGCACCTCGGCTCCGAAGGTCAGCAGCCAGGCCGTAAACAGCAGCAACCAGGCGAATTGGGTTTCCTCGCTCTCGGCCCGGGTGAAGAGCAGCGGCAGCAGGGCCAGCAGCAGGAAAACCATCAGGGCCAAGAAGGGCGACTTCCAAAACGCCGCGGTTACCAGCAGCAGGGCGCAGAAGCCGAAAATGGCGGCCGGCCGGCCTTCGCCCCGCCTCAACAGCGCGGCGGGCTGAAGGAGGAACAGCCAGAATTGGCGCACGGGCGCCGGCACCTCGCCGACGGGGCGGACCAGGGGGGAATCCGCGCCTTCCGTCCCGCGGCCTTCGACCAGGGCCGCGCCGCAGTGTCCGCAAAAACGCTTGCCTTCGCGCACCGGCCGGCCGCATTCGGGGCAGGCGGCGCCGCTTTTTTTTCTGGCGGCATTCTTGGCCTGCGCGGGCGCCAACAGGGCCAGAAACCATGCATGGTAGCGGACAACCACAAACGTCAGGGCGAGAAACATGAAGAACCCGAATAGGAGGAGGTAATCGCCCACGCGCGTGTTTTGCGCGGTCAAGGCCAGGCCTTTGGCCTGGCTGTGAAAGTTCAGGTAAAAAGGCAGGTAGGGCACGAGCATGCAGGCCAGCATAATGCCCAGGCCGGCCAAGAGCCCCTTCCAGGGGATGCGCGCCAGCAGCGGCTGCTGCTTGAACTGCTGAAAGAACATGGCCAGCGCGGCGATAAAAAAACTGGTGGGCATATCCCAGCTGTTGAGAAACCCCAGCGCCCCGATGACCAGGCCCCACAGCAGGTATTCGGCCAGGCGCTCCCCGGTGCGGGGGGAAACGTCTTGCTGAGGTGACTTCAGGTGGTTCAAGGCCAGGGCCAGGCTCAACACGAAAAACGGCACCGACAGCATGTGCGGATGCATGTCCCCGAGCAGGAATGAAAAAAACGGAAATTCGTTGATGGTATCCGGAATGACGCGCGAAGGGGTCCACCAGTTGAAATTGTCGATGCTCCCCGTGGTCAGGACCTGGCGCAAGCCGTCCAGGTTTCCCAGCAGGAACACGGCGGCCCAACCGCCGACCGCGGCCAGGAGGCTGCGGGTCAGGTTGTAGAGCAGGCCAAACACGCCCACTCCGGACAGGGCGAACAGCAGCCCCAGCGCCAGATTAAAAGCCACCGCCGGGGGTACCAGGGAAACTTTGGTCATGATTCCCATGAGCAGGTAACCGAAATAGTAATAACTGATGGTCCAGTGCGGGCCGGCCAGCCAGGGATCAAAGGGGGGGAAGGAGGCGCTCCGCGAAATGGAATTCATGAACGCCAAATCCATGAATTTTTCCGTACCCAGAATGTCGGGATTGTACATGCGGAAGGCGAGAAAAAGCAGGAGCAGGGCGAGAAAAAAGAGCTCCACCACCAAAATGTAGCCCCGCAGGTTTTTCAGGGTGGAAAGCAATTCCGTCTCATGCTTTTTCCACACCCAGTACGCCAAGCCTGCCAGCAGGGCGAAACACAAGGCGATGGTGCCCACGGAGAAATGGATGAATCCCACCAGCCAGGCCAGAATGCCGAGGAGCAGCAAGCCCGTCGCCTTGGTGAAGGCATAGCCGCGATCCGGCAGGAATCTAAAAATAACCAGGTTGATGGGAAGGGCGGCCAATCCGAAAAGCGAAATCAGAAGCCACCATGCCAAAATACCGGCCAATTGCATGCTTTTCCTCCGGGAACCCTCGTGAACCGGCCGCCCCCCGGGGCGGATGATAGACCCCGCCTTGTTTATCGGATGGACGGGTGTTGTGCTGTAACCTGGCTCGGAAGCGCCCAGCGCCGCGGACCGGCCGGAGCATCCTTTCCCCTGCCGGGTTCCGCCCGGGCCGGTCCCGGCCGCGCATCCATGCCGGCCACCGCGAGAGGGTGGTTTTTCAAGACCGCGCGGAGGGAATCATTCCAGCCCGGAACTTGCCGGGATATTAAAAACGCCTTTAAAATAAAGAGCTTTTCAAACCCGGCGACCTTCAAACCAATATTGGTTGAAATTATATGAACGCGCGGAGGGTATGTCAATAAGAAACACAGCGCCTCGATTACCTTATTATATCCGTTTATCATCCTTGCGAGTGAATCCCCGCCCATCCGGACTATTTGATTTTAAAGGAAATATGCCGGCAACGGATTCGAAACAGATCCAGAAACATAATGAAGGCGTCCTTAAGCGGCGATACTTTGGAAGGCAGCGAATTGCGCCATGTGACGGGAATTTCGGCGACACGCAGGCGGGCCTTGCGCGCCAGGAAGAGAATTTCCACGTCGAACCCGAACCGCAGCACCGTGAGGCGCCGAAAGAGCCGGCGGGCCGCTTGCCGGGTAAACAATTTGAATCCGCACTGTGAATCGTGAATGCCGGGCACGCTGATCAGCTGCACGAACAGGTTGAATGTTTTGCCCATGCAGGTGCGGTACACCGGTTGCGGCGTCAACACCTTCGCCCCCGGCACTGCCCGTGAACCGATGGCGATATCCGCTCCCGCGTCCAGCGCCGCAGCCAGCCGGCTATACTCCGTGATCGGCGTGGATAAATCCGCGTCCGTAAACAGCAGGCGCTCGCCCCGCGCGGCGGCCATGCCCCGGCGCACGCTCGCGCCCTTGCCCCGATTGCGGCCATTGCGCACGAGGCGCAGACGCCCCCGGGGACAGTCGCATTTTTTCACCACCTCCGAGGTGCGGTCCTGACTGGCGTCGTCCACGACGACCACCTCGAAGGAGGCCGGGCCGCCGGGCCGGCCGAAAAATTCCAGAACCTGTCGCAACGTGGCGGGCAAGCGTGCCGCCTCGTTGAAGGCGGGAATGATGACGGACAATGTCGGCCTGGGCTGCAAAGGATGACCTCCGGCGTCATTATACCTGCGAAGCATGTCAGTGCCAAGACGGAAGTTGCCGCCGCCGTGGTCGTCCGGCACGGAGTCTTTTTATCTTGGCGGGCGCCGGTCCCGACGGTACAATGCTGCCTAGTTCCTTTGCCGGGAGGCGGCTGGTGCCTTTTCGACTCCACACCAGGACTTCCATGCGTTTGCGCCGAGTGGGCTTGTCAGACTTGTGGCTGGCCGCGGCCGCTTTCCTGATCCCGTGCGCCTTCTCCTGGGGCCTCTTGGGGGACGACCTGCTGGTGGGACCGCCCGCCGGTTTCGTGCTCGGGGTCGCGAGCCTGGGTCTGCTGCCCTTTCCCGGATACCCGCTGTATTTGCTGGCCGCCAAAGTCCTCACGGCGCTGTTGCCCGCGGCTTCGCTCATTTGGCGTCTGAATTTTATCAGCCTGTTTTTCGGCGGCCTCACCAGCCTTTTGATCTATCTCACGGCCCGGCGCCTGCGGTACACTGCGGCCGTAAGCCTGACCGCAAGTTTGACCCTGGCGTTTTCTCCGTTTTTCTGGCGTGAATCCCTGCTGGCCTCCCCCAACACTTTCGGGTTTTTCCTGGTCTGCTTGTTGTTTTATCATACGCTGGGATTTTTTTTCCTTCCGTCCCAGCGGCTGTCTTCCCGGCGTCTTTTTGCCTGGGGCGCCTTGGCCGGCTTCGCCGGCGGCCTGGCGCCCACGCTGGCTGTTTGGGTTCTGCCGCTTTGGATTCTGGGGCCGATCATCGTGCGGGGCCGCGCTCCTCAGCAACGCGGCCTGGTGTTTCCGGCCGTGGTGGGATCGCTCCTGGGCTTCCTGCTGCCGTATTTGTACCTGCCCTGGCGCCTGCTGGCCCCCGCCGCCATCGTGAACACGGATATGGTGCCTCAGTTTTCCGAACTGATCCAAATGCATTCCCTGCCCCTGATCCTGAACTGGCTGAAATGGTTTGTCACCGACGGGCCACGCCAGGCCGCGCAGATTCCCGTACCCCTGGGCGCCAACTTGCTGCATTTTCTCAGGCAATATCCTTTTTTGGTCCTGGGAGTCATCGCCTTGGGCCTGTTCCTGAATCTGCGGCGTCTCCTCTATCAGAAGAGTAAATCCTTGGCGCCGGACAAAAACCGGCCCGGGCGTTTGTTGGCCGGCGGTCTGCCGTTTATCGCGCTGGGGGGAGCTCTGCTGCTGTTTCCGCATTCCGGAATCGCCCTGCTTCTGACGCTGTCCTTAGGCGGCGTGTTTTGGAGCCTGGAGGCTCTGGAGTATTGCTACACGAAACTGGGCTACCCGGAAAGCGCCGCGTCGCGAATCTCTTCCGGCCGGCCGACCTGGTTCGGGTGGCTGGTTCTGGTCCTGATTCCATTGCTGGCCTTTTTACAGAGTTACCCCGCTCTCCGGCACCACGTGCCTCGCGCCCAGGCGCCGGCCTCCAACCTGGCCATGGCCCGCGAGTTTTTCACGCGGCTCCCCGAGGGCGGCGTATTGCTGTTTCCCGCCTTTTCGCTCGCCTATCCTTTCGTGTATCTGCAGCGCGTAGAGAAACTTCGGCCCGATGTGCTGGTACAGCCCTTCAGCAATCTCTGGCCCGGGCGAGGCTATGGCGGCCGGGCCGGGCTCGAAATTCTGGGCCGCTCAGGCCGGGAGCGCCTGTCCCGCCGCTGGCACTACCTGCGCTACTGGATGCAGGGCTTACGGACGGAATTGACCACCGGGCAGACGATTTACTTTCTCACCCGTCCGCTTCCCGTCACCCAGGCCATGGACGTGTTTCTGCAAAATTTCGAAGTCGCGCCGACCGGCCGGATCCTGAACTTCCGCAACCGGCTCAACCGCTGGCAGAGCCTGACGGTCATGGACGTGCGCGTGTTTCCGGCCGAACAGGAGATTCTCCCCCCGTCCGCGGAAACTTCACCCCGGGCGGAATTCGGACAGCGTCTGCGCCTGCTGGCCGCCCGCCCCGAACGGGCGACGGTCCCGAGGGCCGGGTTCGCCATCCTGCAATTATCCCTGACCTGGCAGGGGCTCGCGGTACTCCCCGGGGAAAAACTGCAATTGGTTTTTTGGATTACTCCTGCGGATACGGCGCGCGAGGACCTGCACGAGGAAAAGAACCTTCTGTGGCAGACACGGCGGTCGCTGCGGCGTCCCGGACGTCCGCCCCGCGCGGGGTCGCGCGCCGTGTTTACGGAAGAATATCAACTGGCCCTGCCGCAGGCGCTGCACGCCGGACCTTATCTGGTCTGGCTGGCGGTGACGCCCGCCGCGGGTCGGCCGTTGGCGGCCGGGTACCAAGCCGGCCGGCCTTTCTACCTGGAGCCCATCATTACCTTTTGGGTCGAGGGGCGGCCGTATCCCGGCTCCACGGCGGTGCCGCGGAAATAGTGCGCCAGGATTTCCCGATAATCGAACCCATATTGCGCCATTCCCCGGGCGCCCCATTGGCAGAGTCCCACGCCGTGTCCCAATCCCTTGCCTTCGATGACCACCAGCCCGTCCCGCAGGCCAACCTCGAAAAAGGTGCTGAGAATTCGCGCTCGGCCCGTTTCCCGGTTCACCAGGCGGCGGAAGGTATTGACATCCAGGCCGCGCCAGGTCCGGTCCGTGACCAAAAGCACTTTCTGTACCCGCCCCGAAAGATTGACAAAATCCAGCTTGATGTCCTGCAACACCTCGTTTTTGGACAATAATTTGGCCGCGCGCAGCGCCTGCTGCAGGCGTCGCCGCGAGATGCGGACTTTCCAATGGGCGTAGGGGGAGCGGTTGCAATAGGGGCGGGCCCCGGGTTTCCAGCGGTCCTCCACGCGGCTTAAATAGGAAATGGGCTCTCCCCCCCAGAGTTCATGCACGAAGACGGTGTTTCCGCCGCAGGTGCTGTGGTAAAAAGCCTCCGCCAAGTGACCCTGAAAGGTCAGGACCTCCCCCAGGGTCGCGCGGACGGCATGTTCGGCCCGCCGCGAGATCAATTCGCGTCCCCGATAGACCTGGCAATGCGTGCTGTCGCAGAAATCGTAGCCGAAGCGCTGGTGGCGGGTGCGGTTCTTCAAGGCCCAGCTCCTGGCCACCACGGCCTGAGCCTTCAAGGCTTCCTCGGTGAAATGGTCCGGGTCCATTTCCGCGGGCAGCACCCGGGCGATATAGAGCTCCAGGGGCAGGCGGTTGATGATCCCCAGGCGGTCGGGTCTGGCCATAAACCTCAGGCGGCTGCCTTCGTATTGCCGCCGCCACCCGAGATCGGGCAGGTAAATTTTGAATATCACGGGCAGCTCGCGCACGGTGTCCAGGCGCACTTCGGCATACGTGGGCTGGCCGCTTTTTTCCGGCCAGGCATCGAAGCCGACCGCGAGCCGGTCTCCGCGCCGCATGAGGTAGAGCTTGCGCGCATCCGCCAGCTGCGGAATGGGCTTTCCCTGCTCGTCATGGACCTGGAGGGTGCCTTCGGACAAGTCGACCACGGCCCGCTGGATGGCGTAGCGCTGTAAAATTCTGACCCGGACCTGAATGCCGCCGTTGAGGGGATCCGGCGCGCGCTTGGGCGCTTCGGATGCCTCGCGGCTCGTGCAGGCGGCCAGACCCAGGAGGGCCGCCAGGAGAACGGCAAGGAGCCGGCGCGCAGTCGCCGTGCGGCTACCCTCGCCGGCGGGTATGGGCTCGGCCATTCGTTTTGGCGCGGGAAGGTTTCGCGGGCCGGCGGCTGACGGTGGCCGCCGTGGACCGCTGTCCGGCGTGGTTGTGGGGGTGCAGCTGCAGGATGCGTTTTTCCTCCGGAGTGAGATCCGCGAGAATGTCCACCAAGCGGATGTTCCGGGCGATGGCTTGCAGGCGGTTGGCGATTTCGTGCTCCTTCAATTCCGGGAGCGCCGCCTTCATGCGCAGAGCGGTCTTGGCCGCGAGCAGGACCGCGTGTCCCAGGCGCTCGATCGGGTTCTGGCGCAAAATGATCTTCATGCTCTCGGTGAAGGCCCCCAGGTACTCTTCCTGGCTGCGCTGCGTCTGGGCCTCATCCAGGGTCGCCAAATATCGTTCCATAGCCGCTCCACCCTTTCCCCGGCAAAAATTCGCCACGCCTATCATTGTACACCGGGCCCGCGATCCAAGGCAATCCCCAAAACCCGCGGGCCTTCCGACCGGCGCATCATGCCGGTGACCGCGGTCAGTGCAATTTGATTTGACCTTCCGGGTGGGCGGGTGCGGTCTCCTTGATCTCGCCGAACACCTGCTCGTAGCGCGCCACGTTGTCGGCCAAGGCCTTGAGGAACCGCTTGGCGTGGCCGGGAGAGCTGATCAGGCGCGCGCGCACCCTGGCTTTGGGCTGTTGCGGCTGCACGAAAATGAAATCCAGAACAAACTCGGTGGCACTGTGCGCCACGAGCGCCAGGTTGGTATAGGCGCCCTGGGCCGTGGCGTCATCGATCTCGACCTGCAATGGAAGGTTGGCGGGTTCGTTGCGCTTTTCGGGGGTCATGGGTTCTCTCCTTGTTTGCAGTGGGCTTTTCCGCCGGCTGCCGGGCCTGCGACCCGGCCGTTATTCCGCGGCACGCCGCCGGTAGATGGTCACGCCGTCCTGGTCGTATACGACGTCCATGAACGCGCGGAACTTGTCCAGCCCGAGGCCGGGATAGGCCTGGCGTTCAATGGCGCCGACGTACACGTATTGCACGTGGTAGCGGTCCAGCAGCCGGCGCGCCTCCTCGATGTTCGAAGTCTGGAAGATCCGGTCGGCGTCCCGGGTATGGCTTTCGGTCAAGGCGGGTTGGTAGCGCATCTGTTCTTCCTGGCCGATCCACCCGATCAGGGTCGGCTGGCCGGTGAAAATGGCCACGCGGGTGTCGAAGCAATTATACCCTTTGACTCCCGGCGCCTCCAGGACGATGTCGTTGCTTCGGACATGCCCGTTGATCCAGGCCAGGGCCTTTGCGTCTTGCGGGTTCATCTGGTCCAAGTACGCCAAGCCGTTGAGCGTGGGCCGGCGGAACTGCGAACAGAGACGCATCCGGTCGTACAGTGAAATCGGCGGATACAGCGAGACCGCCAGCAGGATCGCGGCCAGGGTGGCCACCCAGGTTTTGGCCCAAAAATCCTGGCGGGGCCATCCCGCCCACAGCCACGGCAACAGCAGAATTCCAAACGCCAGCACCAACGTCAGCCCGGGAAACTCCCCGTTGGCTTGAAAGAAATTGGCCACGGCCCAGACGACCAGCACGCCCGCGGTCCACAGCAGCAGGTCCCAGCCCCCGCGCAACCGGTAGCGCTCCCAAAAGTCCCGCAACCCCGTCCGGCGCACGCCGCCGCGCGCCGACCGGTGCGCGGCGGCGGTCCGTGCGCGCCGGGCCGGTTGGGCCGGGTTCGCCATCAATGCGGCCCAGGCGGCGGTGGCGGCCAAGGCGAAGTAAATCCAGACGATCATGTAGAATTTGAACACCGTGTTCATCCGGCTCATGTCGCCGCCCACGCCCATGAAATCCCGCACGTGCACAATTTCGCAGCCGCAGACAACGGCCAGGCCGAGCCAGGCCATCCAGGTGGCCAATTTCTGCTCCGGCGACAGCGGCCGGCGCAGCAGGAGGTAGGCGCTTAAGGCCAGCAACAGCAGCAGGATCGCGAGCAGGCCCTGCTCGAAAAAGAAAAACAGCGCCACGCCCAGCACCAGCAAAGCGACGGCGTAGAACCGCCTCGGCTCTTTCTCCCAGAACCGCTGTGGCCAGGCCAGCCAGCGTTGCCAGCCTGCGGGAGCCGCGCGCGCAGGCCTCAGCAGGCGCGCGGACCAGTGCTGGACCGCGGGCATGAGTTCCCGGGCCCAGAAACTCAAGAGCAGGAAAATAAACAATCCGAAAAAGACCAGGAAATCCACCAGGTGGGTGCGCACGCCCGGATTCACGAAAGCCAGGGAATTGGAGTGGGGTTCGAAATACCGGTGGAAGCCGTACAGGAGCAGCAAGCCTGCGAGAACCAAGCGCGTGCCGGCCAAGAGCACGGCGCCGAGGCGCCGCCAGGAAAAGCGGCCGTCGGAGAAAACCGCCAGCGCCAGGACGCCCAGCATCAGCAGGGTGTAGGGCGGGAAGTTCCAGGTGTTGATGGCCGACAGGGCTCCCAGGGTGAGGGCGGCGACGAAAAAATTTAGACCCCGGTCCCAGGCCGTCTCCCCCGGGGCCTCGGGAAACAGCAGGCCGGGAGGCCGGTCCTGCTTCAGCAGGTTCAGCGCCCAACCGATCAGCGGCAGGGAATACGGTATCGCGATGATGTGGGCGTGCAGGTCGCCGTACAGGAAGGAAAACCAGGGCATTTCATTGATCGTCCCCTTGATCAGGCGGGTGGGATTCCAGATGAATTCGAAGCGCCCGGCGTGGGCCCAGGTCTGCCGCACCCATTCCGCCAGGCTGTGGAGCCCGTCCTGGAAAATCAGGCCGCGGTTCAAGGGTTCCAGCAGGTAAAACCAGCTGTGCAGGTTGCCCAGCATGGCGCCGGCCGCCGCGGCCGCCAGACCCCAGCGCCGCTTGCCGGTCAGCCCCAGGCCCAGGCCGTACAGCCCCGTCACGGTCAGGGCGAACAACAAGGCGATCACGATCTGATAGGACCAGGCCGGAGGCACGCCTGCCAGCTTGGCGAGAATGCCGAGAATGATTTGCCCGAAGTAGTAGTAATTGATGTGGTAACCCGACAGCCAGGGATCGTACGGCGGAAAATGGACGCTCTGGTAGACCGCGGTGAAAAAGGTCATGCCCATCGGTTCCCCGCCGCCGTTGTATCCTTGCCCGTACGGATTATTGATATCGGGGTTGTACAATTTGGTGAGCAGGTAGCCGATAAAGGCGGCCAGGAAGACGATTTCCGCCGTCAGATACAGCCAGCGTCTTTCCCGCAGATACTTCAGGAACGGTTCCCGGCGGAACCAGACCAGCAGTGCGGACCCCGAGCCTAATAGCAGCAGCACCAGCAGTGTATTGCCCTGCAGATGGCGGAAGACGCCGACGGTGACCAGCAGCCAGGTGGTCCAGGCCAGCAACAGCGTGCCGACGATTTTCGCCAGGGAGGCTCCGCCGTCCGGCAGCTGCGGGAACAGGCGGTAACAAAGCGGCCAGGCCAAAAGCCCGATGATTTCCAGCATGAGAATCCAGGCCAGGGAAGCGGTGAAGCTGTTCAGGCTTCCGAAAAGGAAAAGCGGCCGGCCCTGGGAAGCGCCGATATTGGCGTTGATGACCGTGGGCAGCTCTCCGGACTTGGCCTGGGGACGGGGAGGCGGCCGGGAGGCGGCCGGGGCCGAAGAGGATTCCCGCTGGCTTTCGACGATGGCGGCATCCAGGCGGCGCGCCAACTCCGCCGGCGGCAACGGCGGCGTGTCGCGCTTGAAAAGATAAACGTGCGGATGGTCATACAGGGTGAAACTTTCGTCCGCCCGATCGTCCGGAAACACCCGGCCGAGCAGCCGCGGATAATCGGTGAATTCCGCCGCCAGGTGAAAACCCAGCTGCTGCGCGAACATGAGGCGGTAATAGGCCGCGTTGATGGGATAGCGCTCCGGCAGGCGCCGGTACACGGCGTGGGCGCGGGTATCGGCCATGACGATCCAGTCGTTCTCTTGGAGCATGCGCAGGATGATCTCCCGCTTGCGGGGCGTGTCCGGCTCCTGGACCGTGAATTTATTGTTCTGATACGCCTTGCGCGGAAGGTCCGGCACTCCCACCGGCAGATCGTCGCCCCACTCCTCGTTCAGAATGCGGGTGGGGCGCAATACGCCCTGGTTCCAGGTCGTCTCCGGGATGTTCTGCAGCATCCAGCGGCTGGCTGCAATCCAGGGATGCTCCGCGCGGTAAATGGCCACGAACGCCAGGGCCCACAGCGCCGTGGCCGCGACGAGCAGGCCCGTCGCCCAGACCAGCAACCGTTTGGCGGCCGCGTTACGCAGCCAGCCGTGGACTTCCAGGATCAGGCGGCTGCCGGTGAGGCAAAAAACCGGCGTTAAGGGCAGCACATAGCGGTTGAATTTCGCGAAGGACCCGCCGATGACCAGGGTGTAGATTACGCCGAAGGTCAGGAGCAGCACCAGGTTGGCTTCCCCCGAAACCGCCGCGGCCAGGCCCTGCCAGGACCGGCGCAGGAGCATGCGGACCGCGACCACCAGGCCCCGGAGCGGATAAGCCACGAAACTGCCGAGCGCCAGCAAGCCCAGGGGCGGCCCCAGGGTGTAGCCGATGAGGTTGCGCGCGTAGTACAGGTAGGGGAGCGTGTGCAGGTACTGGCGGTTGTAGGGCACATCGGCTTCGCCGGTCACCAAAATGCGGCGTTGCTCGTTTTGGTTGGCCCAGAAACGCGCCCAGTCCAGAAAGGCGTGGGGCATGGCCAGGAAAAATACGGCCAAGGATGCGGCCGCCGCCAAACCCAAATCCGTCCAGCGCCGCGGACGCTCCGCCGCCGGCGCCCGGTAGGCCCCGATGAGATGCGCCGCGGCGATGCTGGCTGCCAAAGGCAGGGCGCTGGTCTTGGTCGCCATGGCCAGACCCAGAAAGACTCCGGCCAGCACATAGTCCCGGCGCCGGCCCAGCTCCGCGATGTCGGCCGAAAAGTACAGGGTGATGACGACCAGGGTGGTCAGGGGCACGTCCACGACAAAAAAGTGCGCCATCTGGATATTCAGCACCGTGAAGGCCAGCAGGGCGGCGGCGAGCAGGCCCAGCCTCCTGCCGGAAGCGCCGGGAAGGAGCCTGCGCCCGAACAGGTAGGTAAACACGAGGGTCACCAAATCAAAGCCGGCCGAAAGCGTTCGGCCGGCCCCGATGACGAAGCGGTTGGCGTCGAACGGGCCGAAGAAGCCGGCGAGAACCGCGACGGCGTCCTTTAAGCTGGCCAGCAGGTAGAGCGGAAACGTGCCGTATTGCAGGCCGGTCGGGGCCTCCGGGTAGGAGAGCTGGCTGACCACGCCGAAAATCCAACGCTCGTCGGGGTGAAACTGCTGGTTGAAATACCAGTCCGGATGGAGGCACCGCAGGACCATGGCCGCCACAAGCACCACGCCCAGCCACAGGGTTTCCGGTTCCCGCCGGTAAAGATCCTGAACGGCCTGCCACAGCCGCGCCCAGCCGCGGGGCGGACGAGCCTGCCCCCGGGTCCGGGCGCGAAGCGGCGGCCGCGGCGCGCGGACGGGGGGACGGGCGGGGCGGGTGGAGCGGGCGGAACGGCTCGCGGGCGCCTGCACGGTGCGGCTCGGGGAGGTTTGTTTACGCGGTCGCGGAGTGGTGTTCCCGGCTGGTTGAGGTTTCGCCATCATTTAGCCTCGGTGCAGAATATACCCCACGGCCAGGATCCACAAAAAAATGGTGATGATCATGGGCTTGTCTTTCAGCAGGATCAACTCGGGGTTGCCGCCCAGATTCCGCTGGTATACGAGGTAGAGATACCGGAAGAGCCCGTAGATGACCAAGGGCACGGTGAGCATCAAGTAATGATACTCTTGCGCGGTCTCGGAAGTGAAGGCGTAGAGGGAATAGGCAATGATGGTCGCGGAAGCCACCACGCTCATGAACTGGTCCAAAAGCAGCGGGGAATAATCCCCGAGGCTGGCCCGGTGGCGGACCGCCTTGCTGCCCATGGTGACCAGCTCGTGCCGCCGTTTGGCAAAGCCGAGAAACAGCGACAGCAGGGTCGCCACCACCAGCAGCCAGGGAGAAATCCTGACATCAATGACTACGGCGCCCGCCACGGCGCGCAGCACGAAGCCCGCGCTGATGACCAGGACGTCCAGAATGACCAGCCGCTTGAGACCGACGGTATAGAAAAAGTTGATCAGCAGGTAGCTGACCACCAGGACGCCGAGTTGCCGGGATTGGGAGAAACTCCAGCTTAGGACCAGCGTCGCCAAGACGATGTCGGCCAAGCCGGCCAGCTCCACGGAAAAGGTCCCGGCGGCCAGCGGCCGCTTTCTTTTCTCCGGGTGGTGGCGGTCCTGGTCGCGGTCGTGGAGGTCATTGAACAGGTAGACCGTTCCCGAGGCCAGGCAGAAAACGGCGAAGGCCTGCAGGCTTTTCTGAAGGAGGTCCCAATTGAAAAGATTGGCCGAAAAGATCAGACCCGCAAAGACCACGAAATTTTTGGTCCATTGCCGGGGCCGCATGAGCTGAAGCAGTGTAGCGAACGTTCTCACAGGACACCTTGGATTCCCCGAAGAGTAAGGCAAATGTTAGCATCGCCTCGGCGGATGTGTCAAGGTGATAAGTCCGCGCCCGGGCGGGATGGCTGCGCGAAATCCCGCGGTTGGATACTTTCCGGGCGGGTCAGGTTGTCGCCAATGGGGGGATTCAGCGCCAGGCACATACGACGCCGGACCGCCGGCCTGGCCTGGGAAACCAGGCCGGACCGAAAGTCCGGCGGCAATCGAGGCATTGTTGGAGCATGCGCCCGCAGCAGCGCAGGTGCCTGAGCCGGCCGCCGCAGCGTGGACAGCGAGCGCTGGCCGCGCCCCGGCCGGATCTCAAGCCCGCAGGGTGCGAAGCGCTCTTTCCAGACATAGGTTCTGCACCACCTTCATTCCCGCCGCCCGGGCCCTCTCGGCCGCCACCTCGTGGCTGACGCCCTCCTGCATCCAAATTACCTTGCAGCCCAGGCGCAGGGCTTGTTCCACGATCTCGGGCACGGCCTCGGGACGTCGGAAGACGTCCACCAAGTCCACCGGCCGCCCGTACTCGGCCAGGGAGGGAAATGCCTTTTCCCCCAGGATTTCCTGGACGCCCGGGCGGATGGGGATGATGGTATACCCCCGGGTCTGGAGGTACCGCGCCACCCGGTGGGACGGCCGCTCGGGTTTGGGCGACAAGCCCACCACCGCGATGGTATGCACGCCGGCCAGCGCGGCGACCGCCTCCGGTTGCGGTGTGGGCAGGGTGCAGGCGAACTCACTCACGTTCGTCCCCGGAGCCCAGCAGGGCCTTGATTTCATGCTCATACACGCTCTTGGGCTGGTAGCCGATGTAGGATCCCGCGATCCGTCCCCGGGGATCCAGGATCACCGCGTGGGGAATGCCGCGCAGGCCCACGTAGCTGGCGATTTCCTGCGAACCCCAAAAAACGTCGTAGTTAATGCCCATGTCCCGGATGAAGCGCCGGACCGTACTCGCCGCCGCTTGGTCGTAGGACAAACCCACCACCACGAGTTTTCCCGGATAGGATTTCTGCAAGTCCACCAACACCGGGACGGTCATCCGGCAGGGTGGGCACCAGGTGGCGAACATGTCGAGAATCACGATTTTTCCGCGGTAACGCGACAGGGAGACTTCCTGGCCTTCCAGATTCTTCACGGAAAAATCGGGAAACACCGTTCTGCTGTCCGCGGCGCCGATGTCCGTTCCTGTCCGTGTCATTCCGCCGGCCGGTTGGCAGCCCACTCCGCTGCCGGCCACCAGCAGTACCATGACCGCAATTTTCCAGTTCCGCTTCATGCCAGACTCCTTTTTCCGCTTCCGGAGCAGGCGGCTCCTTGGCCGCCGCGGCCAACGCCTCAGGCTTTGGCCAGCGCTTCGTCGATCTCCTTGAGCAGGACTTGTTTGGGGCGCAAACCGACCCAGTTGCCTACGATCTTGCCGTGATGGTACATCACCAGGGTCGGCACGCCCATGACCCGGTGCTGCTGGGCCAGGGCGGGCTCCTGATCCACGTCCACCTTGACGATCTTCAGGTCGCTGCGCTCCCGGCTGATTTCCTCCAGGATGGGGGCCACGAGTTTGCACGGACCGCACCAGGGGGCGTAAAAGTCCACCAGTACGGGTTGTGCGGCTTCCACCACGGTTTGGGAAAACTCTTTGCCTGACACTTGGATGCTCATGCTGTTTCCTCCCTGCCGTCTTAAACTACCCGGTGAGATTTATTCCTCGAGTATTTTCAAGATGCGGTAGATTTTAGGATCGGCGAGCCGGTAGCAGGTTTCCTGCCCCCGGCGCTCGCCCACGACCAGACCGGCCCGGCGCATGCGGTTCAGGTGCTGGGAAGCCAACGGCTGGCTGATCCTCAGGCGCTTCCACATCTGGCCGACGTTGCAGGCTTTGCGGCACAAGCCGGCCAGCATGCGCAGGCGGATGGGATGGGACATGGCCCGAAGCCATTCCGCGTTTTTGTCAAACGGATCCCGGGATGCTCGTGTTTTCATATTATGACTATATTATTATATGTTTATAAATTTGTCAAGAGTTTTATCGCGCCAGCACGATTTTTTTCAGGCAGCGGCGTCCTTCGGCCCCGAAGACGACCGTATACAGTCCGGACCCTTCCCCGGCGCCGTCCCAGAGCACTTCGTGGATGCCCGGCTCCAGCTGCCGCCGCAGCAGCGTGGCCACGCGGCGCCCGGTAAGGTCGAAGACTTCCAGGCTGGCCGGGCCGGGCCGGGTCACCTGCAGCAGGATGCGCGCATGCTCTCCGCGCGAGATCCGCACCACGGCGTGTTCGACCCGCAACGAGAGTCCGCCGGCCGGCGCAGCGGCCGGGGTGGGGGTCGGGGTGGCGGGCGGCGCGTATTCGTCCGCGCCGATGTCCCAGGGAGCCGTGCGCGCCTGGCCGTCCACATCGTCCGCAAAGGCCAAGGCGGCATCCGCGGACAGGTCCGCGCCCCCGTCGCGCGCCCCGGCGTCCACGCCCGCCAAGTGGAAATCGTCCTGCACCGGATCCGCGAACAACACGCCGGTTGCGTTGCGGGCATGAATCCCCGGCGCATCGCCAGGCAGATCCGAAAGATTGTAGTCCGAACCGGGGGTATAATCCCCGGAAAAACCGTCAAGGCAGTTTTGCGCCAAATTGTTTACGGCGGTGAGCGTGCCGTTTTCATTCCACAGGCCGATGTAACTGTTCTGGACGGTGTTATTGTAAACCACGGCGGCAAATTCCCCGTCGTCCAAGTCCAGGGCCTCGGCGAGGCTGTGTCCCGTGAAATCATAAAAAATATTGTTCCACAGGCGCAGGGTCCCGCCGCCGGCGTCCCAGACCGCAATCCCCGAATGCCAGGCCTGCGTATTATCCGCGGCTCCGCGCAACAGGGAGTGGGAAATCCTCACGTCCGCCGCCGTACCCGGGCAGTGCACCCAGACGCAGCAGGCGCCGCCCGAAGGGTCCGCCACGATATGGATCTGCAGGCCTTCCAGCCGCACGTGGTCCACGATCAGGGTCAGGGCGTCCGAGTCCGTGACCTCGAGGCGATAGGCTCCCGGCGTCCAGACGCCGGCATGACGCTGGCTGACGCCTACTTCGTCCGGCCGCTGGGGGGCAAAAATGCGCAGGTAATTGGCGGACCCGGTCGTCCAATTCTGGACCAGGACATACGACGTATCCGCCGCGTCTCCGTAACAGGCCAGGTTCCAGGTTTCGTTGCTGGCCACCAGGTCTTTGCCGCTGGACCACGTGTCGAAATTTCGCAAGGCGGGATCCAGGCCCGCGTTCTCGGTTCCATGCTCGGCGTAGACCAGGGAAGTATAGGCGCGGAAAAGGGACCAATGGGTGTCCGCCGCCTGCGTGGGCACCGGGGCCGCGCCCGCGGCGTTTTTCACGGTCAGGCGGCGCGAGTCGAGGCGCGCGTGGACGAAGGCCAGCGCGTCCACCAAGCCGTTGCCGTCGGCGTCGTATTGCAGGGCGTCGCCCACGCCCACGCGGTCCGGCAGAGGCTGGGCGAAGGTGGCGGTGTCCCCGGCGAGGACCAGGGCGTTGCCGCCCCCGGTGGCCAGGGGCAGGGTGTTTCCCGGCCCCACCGAACGGTAAATCGGCGTCGCCGCCCCGGCCTGCCAGGTCATCAGCGACAGGCCGAGGAACCAGGCGCAGCGCGCGGCAGCCATGGTATTTTCCCTGGATGCCATGAGGTTTTATTTCTTGATGACGGCCAGCTTCTTCCAGGCCGTGGTCTTGGTCCCGCTTTCGCGGCTGAAAACGACGCGGTAGAAATATATCCCCGGCGCCAGTGAGCGGATGTCCAGAGCGGCCTGGTGGCTGCCCGCGGCCGGGACCGTCTCTTCCCACGTGCAGACCCGCTCTCCGGCCAAGTTATAGATTTCCACCCGTACGCGGGCGGAGGAGGAAAGGGTAAGCGCCAGGTACAGATTGGGTCTGACCGCCGGCTGCGGATAAACCGTGATGCGGTCCTCGGCCTCCAGCGCCGGAGTCGGCGTGGCCGTGGGCGTGGGGCCCACGGTAACGGTCGCGGTGACCGTGGGCGTTAGGAGGGTCATTTCCTCGTCGGCACCGATGTCCCAAGCCCAGTCCCGGGTCTGGCCGTCGATATCATCCGAAAAAGCCAGATCGCCGTCCGCGGACAGATCCGTCCCGGAATCCTTGGCCGCCGTGTCGGCCGGGGAAAGGTGGAAGTCCCCGGCCGCGGCGTCGGTGAAGGACACCGCGGCCGAGTTTTTGGAGTTCGCGCCGGGAGCATCCGCAGGCAGATCGGAAAGATTGTAGTCCGAAAGGGCGTAAAACGTCCCCAGGAAACCGTCGTTGCAGTTCTGGGCGATATTGTTCATGGCGGTCACATTTCCCTGTCCCTGCCACAGGCCGATATCGCAGCGGGCCATCGTGTTGTTGGAGGCAAAGATGTTGAATTCCCCGTCGAAGATTTCCATGGCTTCCGCGGTCGCATTCCCGCGGAAATCGTAAAAAACGCAGTTCCAGACCCGCAGGGTGCCGCTGCCGGCATCGTACAGGCCTACGCCGCTGTGCCAGTCGTAAGGGGTGGCCGTCACGCCCCGGAAAACACCGCAGTCGATGCGGACATCCGCATTGGAGCCGGGCGGATGAACGTAGATCACGTCGTCATCATTGTTGGCGACCGAAACGATCCGGGCTTGCAGGCCCTCCAGGCGCACATGATTTACTTGCAGGGCCAGGGCGTCGCTGTCGGCGATTTCCAAACGATAGGCCGCGGAATCCCACCGGCCGTTGTGCCGCTGGCTGGCACCGGCTTCGGTGGGCAGGACGGGCGTGAAGATCCGGATATAATTGCCGGTATCCGTGGTCCAGCCCGTCAAGGTGACCGGCGTATTGTCGGCGGCGTCCGCGTAGCAGGCGAGGTTCCAAATTTGGTTGTTGCCGCTGGCCACGGAAATGTTTTGGCAGCCGGGCTGGACGTCGAAATTGCGCAATCCGGACAGGATGCCGGCGTTTTCGCTGCAGGCCGCGGCATCGGCGAGCGAGGTGTAGGCGCGGAAGATTTCCCAGTCCTGGTCGGGCGCGGCGGTGGGCGCGGGCACCGCCAGGCCGGTGTAATTGCGGACGGTGAATTCCGTCGCACTGACGCGCCCGTGGATGAATGCCAGGGAATCCGGGTTGCCGTCGTCATTGGCGTCGTATTGGATGACGTCGCCCACGCCGACGTTTCCCGGCAGGGCCAGGGAGAAGGTCGCGGTCGTTCCGGAAAGGATCAGGGGATTGCCGCTGCCTCCGGCCAAGGGCGTGGTCTTTCCCGGGCCCACGGAGCGGTAAATCGGCGTGGCCGCGGAAAGCAGCCGGATGGACATGATATTGATTATGAACAGGAAGGCCACAACAAGCGGGAGCAGGTTTTTTGCCGGTGGATGCATGGCATCACCTCGGCGGGCATGGTGGCTGCTGGGTATATTTTACCCTATTTAAAAAAGTTTTCCGGATAAATTTCCATTCGGCCTGGAAGATGAAGAGCCGGCCATGGAGCCCGGGATCCGCGCCGGGGGAGACGTTGCGGTCGGCGTTCTACTCCCGGCCGAGGGAACCATGGCATTTTTTCAATTACGCCTGGGAAGGAGTTTTGGGGCTTTCATCCGGCAGCGGATGCTGGTCGCGGAGATAGGCTTCGATTTCATCCGCCGTGGCGAGCCGAAGGCAATGCCGGGCCACCTCCTCGGCCTGGGAGACGGTGATGGTGCCGATGGCCGCAGCCAGGTCCGGCAGCAAGACCGGGGCCACGGACAGATTGCGGTAGCCCAGGCCCAGCAGCAGAGGCAAATACAGGGGGTCACCCGCAATTTCCCCGCAGATACTGACGTCCTTGCCGGCGGCGGCCGCGGCCGCGGCGAGACGCTGCAGAAGAAACAGCACGGGCGGCGCGCTGGAACGATAGTACGGCTGCATGCGTTCGGAGACGCGGTCGGCCACCATGGTGTATTGCACCAGGTCATTGGTTCCGATGGACAGAAATTCCACTTCCTTCAGGATGAACTCCGGAATCAGCGCGGACGCGGGGGTTTCGATCATGGCGCCCAACGGCACCCGCATCTGGAACGGGATCCCTTGGGCCGACAGCACGGCTTCCGCTTCTGCGATCAATTCCCGCACCTGGCGGATTTCTTCCACCCCGCTGACCATGGGAATCAGAATGCGCGCCGCGCCGTGGACCGCGGCGCGTAAAACGGCTTTGACCTGGGCTAAGAAAACGTCACGGTCCGCCAACGAGAGGCGCAGGGACCGCCAGCCCAGCACGCAGGTGCCGCTTTCCACCGGCGCCCCGAAGTTCAGCTGCTTGTCCTCGCCGAGATCCAGGGTGCGGATGGTCACGGGATGGGGCGCCATGATTTCGATGACGTGCCGGTAGGCGCGGTACTGGGCTTCCTCGTCCAGGAATTCACCGCGGCTCATGAACAAAAATTCCGTGCGCAACAGGCCCACGCCCAGGGCTCCGACCTGGCGGGCCTCCTCGGCCTCGACCTCCCGGGTCAAATTGGCCGACAGCTGGACTTGCACCCCGTCCCGCGTGGTGGCGGCCCGTGCCAAGCTGAGCGTGCCCAGGGAGCGGGCGCGCGCGGCCTGATCCGCCCGGGCGCGCGCGATGAGTTCGGGGTCCGGCCGGAGGACGACTTGCCCCTCTTTGCCGTTCACCACCACCAGGTCCCCGGAGTGCAGTTTCTGCAGGGCCGCAGACAGGCTGACCACGGCCGGAATGCGCAGGGAGCGCGCCAAAATGGCGGCGTGCGAGGCGACGCCGCCGCGCTCGGTGATGAAGGCGCCGATGTGCTCCCGCTGGAAATGCACCGTGTCCGAGGGCATGAGCTCGCGCGCCACCAGCACGATCAGCTCCCCTTCGTTCAAGGCGCATTGGCGCTGGTAGGAAAGCAGGTTGTCCAGGACCCGCCGGCCCACGTCGCGGTAATCGTCGGCCCGCTCGCGGAGGTAGGGGTCGGGAATTTTCTTGAAGAGCCGCATCATTTCCTCGACGACATCCTCCACGGCCGCTTCCAAGTTGATGTTCTCCGTGATCAGGCGTTTCTCGACCCGGGCATAAAAGGCCGGATCGTCCAGCAACAGGCGGTGGGAGGAGAAAATGGCGGCCTCTTCTTCCCCGAGCTCCTTCGCGACACGCTGCCGCAGATCGGCCAATTGCCGGTGAGACAAGCCGAGCGCCTCGTCGAGCCGCCGCAGCTCCTCCTTGACCTGCCCCGAAGTGATGGCGTAGCGCGGAATCCCCTCGGGATCGCTCCAAAAGCAAACCCGTCCGACGGCCAGGCCAGGCGAGGCGGCCAGGCCGCTCAAGCTTTCCGGCACCGGGACGTCGCTCACGCGCTGCCTCCGGTAACCAGGTTGATCACCCGGTCGAGATACTGCGGCTCCGGCATGGCACCTTCGAAGGAACCGGCGCCTTCGATGACGGTCTTGGGCACGCCCATGACCTGGTCGCGGTTGGCCAGATGGGGAAACTCGGCGGCCTCGATCATTTCCGCGGTCACCCAGGGGCTGGCCATGGCGATCTGGTGCGCGAGATGCACCGCGGTCGGGCAGTAGGGGCAGGTCAGCGTTACGTAGACCTTGAGGTTAACCGGCTTGGTCAAGGCTCCCAGCTTGGATTGGGAAGCCGGCGACAGGCCGGACTCACCCTGGCCCACCATTTTAATGGCCAGCAACAACGAGGTGAACTCGTAGCCGCCCGGGATCCCGAAAAACCGGATGCCGTAATCCTGCTCGCCGACCACGGCCAGGGCGGGAATCTTGTCGATCTTGTATTTCTCCACCGCTTCCTTGTCCAGGGTGAAGTTGTGGACCTCCACCTTGACTTGTTTGGGGACCAAGGCGGCGAGCTCCTGGGCCAGCTGCCGCGTCTCCCGGCAGTACATGCACTCCAGCTCCTGGGTAAACACATGCAGGGTCACGGGGTGGGTCAGACCCTCCAGCTGCGCCTTGACCTGCTTGCCTGTTTCAGCGTCCAGCAATGGCATGATGTCACTCCTCCTTGAAGTGATAGGACACGTAGTCATACGCCGCCAGCGCGGCCTTGGCCCCGTCGCCGGCGGCAATGAGGATCTGTTTCTCCGGCACGCTGGTGCAGTCTCCGGCGCCGTACACTCCGGAACGCGAAGTGTGGGACGCACAATCCACGATCACCTCGCCCTGCTCGTTCAAGGCGACGAAATCCCGGAAAAACTCGGTGTTGGGCAGGAGCCCGATTTCCACGAAGACGCCGCGGACGGGCAACAGCCGGGTTTCGCCGCCGTCGCGCGGAACCACCTTGACACCGGTCACCTTTGCGCCGTCCCCAAGGATCTCCACGACTCGGTGGGCGTCCAGCAAGGTAACGCGTTTTTGCACCCTGGCGAGCAGGATGGGATCTGCCTGCCAGCCGTCGGCAGAATTGATGAGTGTGACTTGGCCGCCGACCTGCAGCATGTCCAGGGCGGCGGTGACGGCGGAATTCCCCCCGCCGGCAATGGCTACGGGCTGGTCCCGGTAGAAGGGGGCGTCGCAGACGGAACAGAAGGCCACGCCCCGGCCGATGTATTCCTCCGCCCCCGGGACCGGAAGGTTGCGCCAGCGCTTGCCGGTCGCCAGGATCAGGGTCCGGCTGGTCAATTCACGGCCCGCGTTGGTTTTCACGGAAAAGAGGTTGTCGGACCGCTGGGCTAACGCCGCCACGCCTTCATTGGCGAGCACTTTGAGGGGAAACTGCTTGATTTGCTGGGAAAATTTCCCCGCCAACTCGGGTCCGGTGATGTATTGGTAGCCCAGATAGTTCTCCACGCCGCTGGTCTTGAGCACTTGGCCCCCCAGGTCATGGGAAACCAGCGCCGTGGTCATTTGCTTGCGCGAGGCATAGACCGCGGCCGTCATGCCGGCCGGGCCCCCGCCGATAATCACCAGGTCGAAGAGCCGGTCTTTTTCCGCGCCGGTTTCCAGGCGGGTATCGACCGGCAAATCGAGTTTGAAATTCAGTTCCATGCGCTTCTCCTTCCGGCCCCCCACGGCGGACGGCCCACCCCCCACGCGGCCCGTTCCCCGTCCCGGCTCTGACAGAAAACCCGCCTGCTGCCCGCCGGCTCCCGCACGGATGGATCCTGGCAGGCTGCGGACCTCCGCGGCGGTGCGCCCAGGGAGGAGAGTGGTTATTTTACAATAACCAGTTTTTTCCAGCTCGTGATTTTTTCTCCCCGCGCATAACCGTATTTCACCCGGTAGGTGTACACCCCGGGCGCCACGTGCTGAATATCCCATTCGGTCCGCGCCGTGCCGGCGGCCGGGTGGTGATCCTCGAGGACGACGACTTTTTCCCCCGCCACATTGTAGATCTCAATCCGCACATCCGCCGGGGTTTCCAGCGGGTAGGCAAAGAACAACTTGTCCCCTTGCGCGGGTTGCGGGTAGACCGTGATCCGTTCCACGGGTGCGGGGGTGGATGTTTCGCTCACCGTCGGCGTTACCGTATGCGTGGCGCTGATGGTGAGGGTGGCCGTGATGCTCGGCGTGGCCGTATACGTGGCGCTTTGCGTCGGCGTGCGCGTGCGCGTCCCGGTCGGGCTGGCCGTGAAGGTCCCGGTCCGGGTCGGCGTGGGAGTCGGGGTATAGGGCGGCGGCGCAGTGTACGTCGGCGTGACCGTGAAGCTGGTGGTGATGGACGGCGTGGGCGTCGTGGTGGGCGAAACAGTGGAAGTGGGACTGGTGGTGCGGGTGAACTGCTCGGTTGGCGTGCGCGTGGGCGTGGCGGTGGGTGTAGCGGTGCGCGTGGTGGTGCGCGTAGGGCTCAGGGGAGGCTGCGAAGTGGGGGTCGGCGTCGGCGTGCCGACGGAGAGGTATTCATCCGCCCCAATATCCCAAGGTGCGGAACGAGTCTGGCCGTCGATGTCGTTGGAGAAAGCCAGGTCCGGATCCGAGGACAGGTCCGTGCCTGCGTTTCTGGCCCCGGTATCGGACGCAGCCAGATGAAAGTCGTCGTTGGGGGCGTCGACAAAGCTCACGCTGGTGGAGTTTTTGGAATGAGTCCCGGGCGCGTCGCCGGCTAAGTCCGAGAGATTGTAGTCCGAGGCCGCGTCGAAGGTCCCGCGGTAGCCGTCGGTGCAGTTCTGGACCAGGTTGTTCTTCAGGATCGCCACGTTGCCGGACTGCCGCCAGAATCCCCAGGTGCAGTTGTCCACCGTGTTGTTATAAACGTAAAAAGTCCAGCCGTCATCTTCCAGGTTAAAGGCGCAGCCGGTGACTCCCTGGCAATCATACACGAGGTTGTTCCACAAACGCGCCTCGCCCTGGCCGTGGGGGATATAAATGCCATATTGTCCGTTGTACGTGGTGACCGTCGGATCGCCCCGCACGATGGTGTCGGAGACATACTGTTCCAGACCCAGGGTGCTCGATTGTTCAAAGGAGATCCCGTACACGTGGTCTTGGGACACGCCGACGAGGCGGATTTGCAGGCCCTCCAGGCGCACGAATTCGGTTCCGAGAGACAGGGCGGTATCATTGGTGATTTCCAGGCGGTAGGCGGAAACGTCCCATGTCCCGTGGTGGCGCTGGCTGACCCCGACCTCGTTTGTGGAGACGGGAGTGAAGATTCGAATGTAATTTCCCGGCGCGGTGGTCCAGCCCGAAATGGTCACCCGGTCGGTGTCTGCGCCGTCGGCGTAGCAGGCGATGTTCCAGATCTCGTCGCTGCCCGTGGCGGCGGTGATGTCCTTGCCGCTCGACCAGGTGTCGAAATTCCGGACGTTCGAATCGATGCCGGTGTTTTCCGTGCCCCGCTCCGCGTAATAGAGGGAGGTGTAGGCCCGGTACACCGCCCAGATATTGGTGCTCGCGATGGGCGGGGGCGCACCCCCGCTGGCCGAAACCACGGTGAAATGGCTGCTATCGGTCCGCCCCTGGATGACCGCCAAGGCGTCTATGGTCCCGCTTCCGCCGGTGCTGTACTGCACGACATCCCCTACGCCCACGTTGTTCGGCAGTGCCGAGCCGAACGTCGCCGTGTTTCCGGAGACGGTCAGCAGCGAAGAAACGCTGCCGCTGGCCAAAGCGCTGGTGTTGCCCGGTCCGACTGAGCGGTAAATAATCGTGGCCGGCCAGGCGCCTCCGGCGGCAAACAGGCAGGCAATCAGGGCGATATGGCCCGTGAGAAAAAAGCGTTTCATATCATTTTTCCCTTCCGCTACCGGGTTGGCTTGCTCCGGTATTGTATCCCGATCGGGCCGGGAAAAAAGTCATTTTTTTACGATAACCATTTTTCGAAAACCCCAATTTCTCTCCCCCGCGGCCGACCAGGTATGGAGACGGAAAAAATAGACTCCGGGAGCCACGTCCTGGATGGGCCAGGCCGTGCGTCCGAATCCGGCCGTAGGCTGATTATCCTCCAAAACAGCGACTTTTTCACCCACCAGGTTATGAATTTCGATTTTCACCCTTCCTGCCGCCGCCAGGGGGTAATAAAAGAACACCGTGTCCCCCGTCGCCGGCTGCGGATACGCAACCGGATGATCGACTTGGTAGGGCGTGGCGGTCGGCGTGACGGTCGGCGTGGTCGTGGCGGTGGGAGAATGCGTAGGCGTGGTCGTGATGGTCGGTGTGGGTGAATGCGTGGGGGAAACCGTCGCCGTATAGGTCAGCGTCCAGGTCGGGGTGTGCGTGGGGGTCGCCGAATGGGTCGGAGTGTGCGTCAGGGTGATGGTGGGGGTGGCGGTGGCTGAAATCGTGGGCGTAGCGGTCGGGGTATTCGTAGGCGTGATGGAATAGGTCGGTGTGGAGGTGGGGGTGTTCGTGGGCGTAACGGTCGGAGTCCGGGTCGGGGTGTGCGTGGGGGTCACACTGGGAGTGGAGGTATCGGTGGGGGTGACCGTGGCGGTGGGCGTATCCTGAACCAGCGAGACTTCGTCGGCGCCGATATCCCAGTTCACCGTGCGGACCTGCCCGTCGATATCGTCGACCACGGCCAGGCCGGGATCAGCACTCAAGTCCGTGCCCCAGCGCTGGGCGCCCGTATCCGCCGGGGACAGGTGAAAATCATCCCCGACCGCGTCCACGAAGGCCACGGTAGTGGAATTCCGGGAATTCGGGCCCGGAGCATCCCCGGCCAGGTTCGACAGGTTGTAGTCCGAGGCCGGATCGAACGTGCCGTTGAAGCCGTTGTTGCAGTTCTGCACCAGGTCGTTTTTGGCGACGACCGCGCCGGCGGCCCGCCAGATGCCGCGGTTGCAGCCCTGCACGGTGTTGTTGTAGGCGTACACGGTGTAGCCGCCGTCCCGAAAATCCAGGCCGGCGTTCATGGTCGTGCCGCGGTAATCGTACACGACGTTGTCCCACACGCGGACTTCGCCCGCCGAGGCGTTATACAGGCGGATGCCGATGTGCCAGGCATAACTCGTGGACCCGACGCCCCGGAGCAGGCAATGGGAAACCCGGACGTCGGACTGACCGGGACTGGTGATGATGATCCCGTAGCGGTTGTCGGCGCCCACGGACGTGTTGCGGATCTGCAGGCCCTCCAGGCGCGCGTGGTTCACATTGACGCGCAGGACCCGGTTGTTGGCCACCTCCAGGCGGTAGGCCGAGGTGCTCCATTTCCCGTCGTGCCGCTGGGAAACGCCCGCCTCGGAGGCCGACACCGGGGTGTAGATCCGCAGGTAATGGTCCGCGTCGGTGGTCCAGCCCTGAAAAACCACGGTCTGGGTGTCGGCCGCATCGCCGTAACAGGCCAGGGTCCAGATTTCGTCGCTGCCCGTGGCGGCCGTGAGGTCCTTGCCCCCCGACCAGGGATCAAAGTCCCGCAGAGCGGGATCGATCCCCGCGTTCTCCGCGCCTTGCTCGGCGTCAACCAGGCTGGTGTAGGCGCGGAAGAGGGTCCACAAGGTGGAGGGCGACGCGGTCGGAGTCGGAGTCCCGCCTGCCGCGTCGCAAACCGTGAAGGCGGTGGCGCTGGTTCGGCCGTGGATGAAGGCCAGGCAGTCGGGGGTGGGCGAGCCGTCGGAGGAATATTGAAGGACGTCCCCGACGCCGACGGGATCCGCCACCGGCTGGCTGAACGCCGCCGTCATGCCGCTGAGATTCAGCGTATTCGTGCCGCCGCTGTCCAGGGCCCCGGTGTTGCCGGGGCCCACCGAGCGGTAAATCACGGTGGCCGTCCCGCCGGCTGCAGGGACGAGGAGGATCAATCCCAATCCCGCCACCACTCTCAGCGCGCCACGTGGCAAACCGCTCACCCCCGGGAAGAAAAACTTGGCGTATTCGGTTATTCAGCTTAGCACGCGGGCAGGCTCTCAACAAGCCGGGTTTGCCACGAGTGGGCTTCGCCGTCTGCGGGAAGGCGTGTGCCGGAATTATTTTTTCACAATGACCAGTTTCTTCCAGCCCGTGCGCCGCTCCCCGGCCGCCGTGAAGAAGCTGGCCCGGTACAGGTAGATTCCCGGCGCGGTGTTCCGGATTTCCCAGGTTGAGCGCGCATCACCGGCGTGGTTCTGTTCAAACTCCAAAACCTCCGCCCGCTCTCCGGCCACGTTACAGATCTCGATCCTCACCCGCGCCGGCCTTTCCAGACGATAGTAGAACCAGACATCGGGACCGACCGCCGGCTGCGGGTAGGCCAGGATGTCCTCCACCCGCACCGCCACGGGCGTTCCCGTGGGCGTCACGGTCGGGCTGATGGTTCCCGTGGGACTGACGGTGAACGTGGGCGTGATGCTCGGCGTGACCGTGTGGGTGGCGCTGACCGTCGGGGTGGACGTGTCCGTGCGGGTCGGCGTCACCGTCCGCGTGGACGAGATGGTCGAGGTCGGCGTGACCGTCGGCGTCACCGTCACCGTGTGCGGCGGCGTGGCCGTCGCCGTGGCCGAGATCGTGGGTGTGCGCGTGGCCGTCGGACTGGGAGTGTTCGTCGGCGTGACCGTGCGCGAATACTGTTCGGTCGGCGTCCGGCTGGGTGTGTGCGTGGGGGTCGCCGTGCGTGTTGACGTGCGCGTGGACGTGCGGGTGGGGGTCCAGGCCGGTGGATTGGTGGGGGTGGGCGTGGGCGTTCCCGCCGAGAGATATTCATCCGCGCCGATGTCCCAGGTGCCGGACCGCGTCTGGCCGTCGATGTCGTCGCTGAAGGCCAGGTCCGAGTCCAAGGACAGGTCGGTTCCGGAATCCCTGGCGCCGGTGTCGCCGGCGGCCAGGTGAAAATCGTCATTGCTTTCATCCACAAATTGCACCGCGGTGCTGAACTTGTTGTGCGTGCCCGGCATGCCGGCTTCGCTCACATCGGAGAGGTTATAATCCGAGGCCGCGGCAAAAGTTCCCCGGTAACCATCCGTGCAGTTCTGGGCCAGATTGTTCTTGGCCACGGCCAAATTGGCCGTCTCGACCCAGATGCCGTTGTAGCAATTATGAAACGTGTTGTTCGACATATAGACGTCGAACTCCGGGTCGTCCAGGTCGATGCCCTCGTTGTCGCTGCTGCCGAGGAAATCATAAAAGACATTGTTCCAGATAAATACTTCTCCCGAGGTCGAGCCTCCGGCGGCGTAGACTCCGATGCCCATGTGCCAGGAATAACTGGTGGAGATGCCGCGGAAAATGCTTTCGGAAATGTGCACATCGCAGGTGCTGCCCCCGCAATGCACCCAGATGCAGTAGCGGTCGATGTCCGTCACGGAGGTGATGCGGAACTGGAGCCCCTCGATCCAGACATGGTTATCGCGGATCTCCAGAGCGACGGAGTCTGCGACCTGCAGCCGGTAGGCGCCCGTGTTCCAGCGCCCGTCGTGCCGCTGGCTGGTCCCGACCTCCGCGGCCAGCGCCGGCGTGAAGATGCGGACGTAGTTGCCGGCCCGCGTATTCCAGCCGTTGAAGGCGACCGGCGTAGTGTCCGCCGCGTCCCCGTAGCAGGCGATGTTCCAAATCTCGTCGCTGGCATAAATATCCTTGCCGCCCGTCCAGGTGTCGAAGTTGCTGAATCCCGAGCCGAGGTCCAGGGTAATGCCGGAATTTTCGCTGCCGTTCTCGGCATTCGCCAGGGAGGTGTATGCGCGGTAGACCCGCCAGGCTATGGACCCCCCGGTCGTGGTCGGCACACCCCCGGCCGCATCCCGCAGAGTAAAGGCCGTGCTGCTGGTCCGGCCGTGGATGAAAGCCGTGGAATCAATCGTACCGTTGCCCTGCGAATCATAAAAGACCACGTCCCCCACCCCGACGTTGCCGGGCAAGGGCGCAAAAAACGTGGCGTTGCCCGCGCCGGAAATATTCATGGGCGTGAAGTTGGTGCCGGCCGCCAAGGCGATGGTGTTGCCCGGACCCACCGAACGGTAGATCGGCGTGGCTGCCAGCAGCGGCGCAGGGCATAGCAGTACGCCAGCCAAAATCATGCGGGGTATCCAGCTGTGATAGGGCATTTCCAGACTCCTGGCCAACACTGCCGCGACGGATGAAAAGCAGGAAAGGTGCGATTCTGTGGCTATTTTTTCACAATTACCAGTTTCTGCCAACCGCTAATTTGGGTCCCGGCGGCGGTCGTGATCTGCAGCCGGTACAAATAGATTCCCGGCGCCACCCGGCCGATGTCCCAGGGCGTCCGCCCGTTGCCCGCCGTGGTTTTTTCCTCCTGCAGTGTGATCACACTTTCTCCCGCAACGTTGTACACTTCGATGCGGACCCGTCCCGGCTCCTCCAGCGGATAATAGAAATACACCCGGTCCCCCGTCGCCGGCTGCGGGTAGGCCGCCGCTTTTTCCAGCGGCACGGGGGTGGACGTGACCGTGATGGTCGGCGTCACCGTATAGGTGGCGCTGATGGTGGCGGTCGGCGTGACGCTGGGCGTGACCGTATCCGTGGCGCTGACCGTCGCCGTGAACGTACGCGTAACCGACGGCGTAATGGTCCGCGTGGCCGAGATGGTGAAGGTGGGCGTGGCGGTCGGCGTGACCGTCACCGTGTGCGGCGGCGTGGCCGTGGCCGTGGCGGAGATCGTGGGCGTGCGTGTGACCGTGGGACTATGCGTGGAGGTGGGTGTGACCGTGCGCGAATACTGTTCGGTTGGAGTCCGGCTGGGCGTTGCGGTGCGCGTGGCCGTACGCGAGGGGGTGCGGGTAGGCGTCGCAGGCGGCGGATTCGTGGGAGTAGGCGTGGAAGTGGCCGCCGCCACATATTCATCCGCGCCCATGTCCCAGATGCCGTTATAGGGTCGCGCATCGCCGTCTATATCGTCGGAAAACGGCAGGTTCGGGTCACCCGACAGGTCCGTGCCGGAATCCCTGGCCCCGATGTCGCCGGCCGCCAGGTGGAAATCGTCGGCCCCGGCGTTCACAAAGCTCACGGTCGTTGAATTTTTACTGTTGGCCCCGGGCGCATCTCCGGCCAAGTCCGAGAGGTTGTAATCCGAAGCGTACGAGTAAATGCCCGGGAACCCGGCGCCGCAGCCTTGGGCCACGTTGTTAAAGGTGAAGGCCGTGCGGCTGTTGCTGTCCAGGCCCTCCGTGCAGTCGACGATGGTGTTGTTGTACACGTAATTGGTATAGCTGTTGTCTTCGCAATAAATGCCTCTGGCGTTGGGACCTTGAAAATCATAGACCACGTTGTTCCAGATCCTGGCCGTACCGCCACCATGCGTGACATAGATGCCGTGGTTCCGGGGCGCCGCGGTCGCCGGATCGCCGCGGAGGATGCAATAAGCGATGGCATGATGGACCGTCGCCGACAGCTCGAAGGAGATGGCCGGCAGGTACCCGGACGTCATGTTCGTCTGGCGGATCTGCAGGCCCTCGATATAGATATAGTTCTCATAGAGGAAGAACGGCGTGTCGTTGCTGACTTCCAACCTATACCCGGAGCTGGTCCAGGTCCCCGTATGCCGCTGGCTGGTTCCGACCTGGGTGGGCAAATATGGCGTGAAGATATGCAGGTAATTGCTGCTGCTGGTGGTCCAACCGTTGATGGTCACGCCCTGGGTGTCCACGGCGTCGGCATAGCAGGCGATGTTCCAGATTTCATCGCTGGACACGATGTTTTTCCCGCCCGACCAAGTGTCGAAATCGCGCAGGCCGGCTTCGATTCCGGTATTTTCCGTTCCCTCCTCGGCGTCCGCCAGAGAGGTGTAGGCCCGGTAAATCCGCCAGTCCTGGTCGGGCGCCGTCGTATTCGGGGGAAAGGTTCCGTCCCGGTCGGCCACGCTGAAGACCGTGGACGAGGTCCGGGCGCTGATAAACGCCCAGGACTCCCGCGTGCCATCGTCATTGGCGTCGTACAGGATCACGTCGCCCACGCCTGCGTTGGCCGGTAAGCCCGCGCCGAACGTCGCTGTGGTGCCGGAAATCGTCATATTGTTTCCCGCGCCCGTGGCCAGCGGCGAGGTGTTGCCCGGACCCACGGAGCGGTAGATCGCCGTGGCCGCCAGCAGCGGCGCTGGCCAGAGCAGCACGCCAGCGAAAACAAAACGGGGTATCCATCTGTGATAGGGCATCTTCAGACTCCCGGGCAACACTGCCGTGACGGATGAAGAGAGGGAGGGACGCAGTCCGTAGGCTATTTTTTCACAATCACCAGCTTCTGCCAACCGGTAATTTGCGCCTGGCCCGCGCTCTCGATCTGTACCCGGTACAAGTAGATCCCCGGCGCCACCCGCCCGATGTCCCAGGCCGTCCGCCCGTTGCCCGCCGTGGTTTTTTCCTCCTGCAGTGTGATCACACTTTCTCCCGCAACGTTGTACACTTCGATGCGGACCCGTCCCGGCTCCTCCAGAGGATAATAGAAATACACCCGGTCCCCCGTCGCCGGCTGCGGGTAGGCCGCCACCTTCTCCAGGGGCACGGGCGTGGAGGTGGTGGTGATGGTCGGCGTCACCGTGTAGGTGGCGCTGATGGTGGCCGTGGGCGTGACACTCGGCGTGGCCG
>CAZQGO010000019.1:0-60865 GCA_964593065.1 uncultured bacterium
GTGAACGCCACGATCGACGGCGTCGTCCGCCCGCCTTCCGCGTTCGGCACCACCGTCGGCTCCCCTCCCTGCATCACCGCCATGCAGGAATTCGTCGTCCCCAAATCTATCCCCAGTACCTTTGCCATGTGCGATCAAATCCTTTCTATGCGCGGGTTTGAAATTTGCGCCCGGCGCGGGAAGGCTGCCGGACCAGCCTGGGCAGACGCTCCGCCGGGGAATGTTCGCCGGCCAGGCGGCGTCCCGTCAGGAAGAAAAAGGCAGGAGCCCGCGAACAGGACGCTTAATGGTGTTTCGCCACCTTGACCAGGGCCGGCCTGACCACCTTGCCGTTCAAGATGTAGCCTTTCTGTAAAATCTCCACGACGGTGTCATCCGGATGACGGTGATCCTCCACCCGTTCCAGGGCCTGATGAATCTGAGGATCAAAGGCGCACGGCGCCTGGTCGATTACGGAAACCCCTGATTTTTCCAGGGCTTTTTGGAACTGGCGCTGGATCAGGCCGATGCCTTCCATGACCTTGGCCACATCCTGCGCCTCGGCGGAGTGGATCAGCGTCCGCTCGAGATTGTCCACCACCGGCAGAATTTCACGCAACAAGTCTTCCCCGGCATAACGCATCAAGTCCATGCGCTCCCGGCCGATGCGCTTTTTGTAATTTTCCAGCTCCGCCAGGGCCCGGAGATACCGGTCATAGTTGAGATTGGCTTTTTCATCCAACTCCTTGATGGCCGATTTCAGAGTGGAAATCTCGTCGGCCGTCACGGGCCCCGGCGTCAAATCGTCCGGGTCGTCGTCAAAGGCCTTGGTCGGGTCCGCCGCGGCCGAAAAGCCCCTGCCCGGGGTCCTTGCGTCCTGGCCCTCGCCCGCTGCAGCGGAAGCCGAGGCCGCGCCTTCCTCCGGTTGAGCCGCATTTTCGTCCTCATTGTCGTACCACACAACGATCACCGCCAAACCCGTTAGAAAGTAGCTTGCAGAAAACGTAATTTTACAATAAAACCGGATTTTTGTAAATGGTTCCTTCCCCGGATTCCGGGAAGGCGGCCGGATCCAGGCTCCCGCCGTTCTGGGCCGGAAAAACCCCGCCGTTGGGGTTTTTCCCCAAGGGCTTCCGGTCCGCTGGGCTACCGGGAAGGAACTCCGCTGCGCGCGATCACCCGAGCCACCGTGGAGGCCGTATACTGGAGCAAGGGAATGATGCGGCCGTAGGCCATCCGGGTCGGTCCGACCACGCCGAAACGGGCGTTTCGCCCCCCCGCCAATCCCACCCCCACCGTGACCAGTGACAGGGGGGGCAGCCCGCTGCTGGGGTACGGCTCGCCGATGACAATGTGCAAGCCGTCCCGCTCAATTCCGGGGCCCGCGAAGGACTGGAGCAGGTCGTCCTGCTGGTCCAGCAGGGCGACCAGCCGGCGGATCAAGCGCACGTCATTGAATTCCGGCTGGGCGATCAGGTTGGCGGCGCCCTGGACCACCACCCCCGCGCGCTCCGGGGCCTGCAAGCGGGCGCTCAACACGTCCAGGGCCTGACGCAGCAGTTCCGTCCAGCGCCGGTCTTGGTGGGTCCAGCGGTTGCGGGCCAGGCCCGAGATTCCGGCCGCGTTCTTGCCGCGCCCGTGCTCGTTCACCCAGCCGACCACGCGGCTCAAGGTCTCCGCGGAGAGGATCTCGCCGGTCTCGACGGTTTGGTGAATTTCCCGCCGCCCCAGCGTAAACGCCACCAACATGAGCCGCCGCGCGGACAGGCGGACCAGGTCAATTCTCTCCAGCCGGTCGTCGAGCTGGTGCGACACCCAGCTGACGGCCAGCAATTGGGACAGGGCGGCGAGCACGCTGGCGGTCAACTTGACCATGTGTTCGACTTCGTTGGCCTGCGCCCACAGTTCGGCGTGAATGCTCTCCTGCTGCCGGGAATCCAGGCCGCGATCCTCCAAGAGCCGGTCGACAAAATAGCGATAGGCCTTGCTGGTCGGAATTTTGCCGGCCGAGGGATAAGGGTGGTGCAAAAAGCCGGTCGCCTCCAGGCGCGCCATGCAGTTGCGGACGGTGGCCGTGGAAAGGCCCCAGGCATACGCATCGCAGATTTGCCGCGAACTGACGGGTTCGGCCGTCTGGATGTGCTGCTCGATGATGGCGCAGAGAACATCCCGCTCACGCGCCGATCGGATGGAGGCGTTGTCTCTAGCCTGCAAGGGTGTCAAGGTCGGAGTCCTCATTACACACGGTTCGCCGGCCGGGGACGGTCAGGGCCGGTCGGCGTAGAGGCGGTAGTCCACTTCCGGAAAGAGGTTGTCCTTGTATTCGATGTCCGAAAGCCAATCCAAATCCAACGGGCCGTGCTGCAGATCCCAGTAGAGGCGGTTGAAGCGCTCGAGATGGTCACGCGTGCGCTTCACGGCGTACTCCACCATGGTGCCCGTCTTCATGATAAAGGCCCAATCCGAACTCTGGGCCAGCAGGACCTCGCGCGCGGCCTGGTTCAAGGCGCGCCGGCGCAGGGCGTCGGGTTGGGGGTTGCGGTTGGCCAGTTCCACCATGCGTTCCGCGGCCTTATGCAAATGCCGGTAAATCCAGTCGTTGGGCCCGGCGAGCCATTGCTCGTGGTAACCCTTGTAGCCCCAGGAGGATTCGCTGGGCGTGACCACCTGCAGGCGCGGATTTTCCCGCAGGTACTCCGGGGCGGTCACCGGTTTGATCTCCTGCTGATCGTAATGCAGCTTCCGGAACAGGAACTCGAGAAATTCGGGTCCTTCATACCACCAATGGCCGTACAGCTCCGCGTCGTAAGGCGCCACGACCACGGATTTCCGGCCGCCCAACAGGCCATGCAGAAATTTCGCCTGCTGCTGGCGGTTGAACATGAAATTTCCGGCGTGCTCGGCGGCCCGGTCGCGCGCACGCCAGTAATCATAGGGTTCCTTGTGATTGGTCGGACCGGTGATGCGGAAATACTTGATTCCCGTGGGAATGCGAAATCCCTGGCCGTGGATGTAGGGACGGATGTATTCGTACTCCAGGTCGTAGCCGATGTCCCGGTAAAACTCGCGGTACCAGTAATCCCCCGGGTAGCCCTCGAGGGAGCTCCACACCTGCTTGGACGATTCCACGTCCCGCCCGAAAGCCGCCACGCCCGCGCGCGTCAGCACCGGGGCGTAAATGCCGTATTTGGGCCGCGGGCTGCCGTGGAAAATGCCGTGCGAGTCCATGTAGAAAAACTTGATGCCCTGTTCGGCCAAGAGCGCATCCAAACCCTGCGTGTAGCCGCATTCCGCCAGCCAGATGCCCCGGGGCGGGATGCCCAAATACTTCTGGTAGGTCTGGACGCCCACGGCCAGCTGCGCCCGCATGGCGTTCCGGTTCAGCATCAGCGGGAAATAGCCGTGTGTGGCCCCGCAGGTGATGATTTCCAGCTTGCCCAGGTCCTGGAACTTGCGGAACGCCAGGGCCAGGTTGCGGTGATACTTCTCCGCGAAAACCGAGCGGCAGCGGTAAAACCGTTCCCGGTACATCTGCGCGGTTCCGTTGAATTCCGGCTGCCAGCGGGTGCGCTCCACTTCCTTTTCCGCCAGCTCGATCAGGCTCCCGATGTGGTTCAAGTAGCGTTCCTGCAGCAGGGGGTCGCCGAACATGCTCAGCAGGGTCGGCGTCAGCGACATCGTGAACCGGAAATCCACGCCCTCGGCGATCAACCGGTCGCACATGTCGATGATGGGAATGTAGGTCTCGGTGATGGCTTCGTAGAACCAGTCTTCTTCTAGGAAATCGGAATGCTCGGGATGTCGCACGTAGGGAAGGTGGGCATGCAAAACCAACATCAAATAGCCGTATTGCGCCATGATCACCCCTTGCTGTTATTCCGTGCGTTTTTCGACAATGGGCGTGACCCGGCGCTCCTGGGTGCCGCTGGCGTTTTCCGCCCGCACGGGAATCTCCTGCCTGCCGTCGGGCAGGGCGTAGCGGACGGAGAAGGTCCCATCCGGGTTCAAACGGATCGCATTTCCCTGGATGGTCACCTTGGCATCGGGTTCGGTCGCACCGTACACGATCAGTTCCGTGTTCACCACCAGCCAAAAATCCTCCTTGGCCTGCACGCGGGGACGGCCGCCCTCGGAGCCCATGCTGCCCAGGCCGCCCGAGGAAACATCCGCGCGCACCCGTTTCAGCATGTATTTGGTGATCGCCTCCGAGGAGCGCCCGCGGTCCTCCGCGCCGCCCGCCTTGTAGAGGCGCTCGAACGTGTCGTCCAACACCATCCATTCCTCGTCGATCACCGACGACACGGAATCCCGCGGCGTGGTCACCAGGTTGGAACGGAGGATCATTTCGAATTTTCCGTCGGGACGCAGCAGTCCCAGCTCCACGCAGTAGGACCGGTCCGCGGACCAAACGTTCAGATACCAATTGTCCGCCTCCAGCGAGATCTCGACATCCATGAAGCGGTGGGCATTGGTCCCGTCGAATTCAACATCGGTCACGTCATAAACCCGCAAAATCAAGCGGGCCTGCCCGCCGCTCAAACGCGCCTGCAGGTCCGATTGGGTTTCAGGCGTCAGTTCCCAGTACGCAAAACACCAATAGGGATCGCGGATCATGAGGACCAGCCGGTCCTCGCCGTAGCGGTCCTGCCAATGGCTGGGCGCGGGTTCGGGCGTTCCCCACTCCCGCTGCTCGGACGGCGGACCGGACGGGGGAGCCGGCTGCGGCCCCGGTGGCGGTGCCTGGGCGGGCTTGCGTTCCCGGCGCAACGAATCTCCGGACGGCTCGGGTTTGGCCGCGCGTTTCCTCGGTTCGCGTTTGACCGCGTTTTTCTTGGCCGCTGCTTTATTGGCGCCGTGGGTGTCCGGACTCTTTTTTTTACTGGACTTGCGTTCCATGGAGATGCCTCCTCCGATCATAGCCACGAGGACATGTCCCCTGGCACAGGCATCTGAAGAAAAGGGGTGTGACCTCTTTTACCTCTGCAAATGCCCTGCTATCGAGGGTATAAGGGGCTGGGTCTGCGAATTATTGAACGATTTCTTTCAATTCCTTGCCGGCGCGGAATTTGGGCGCCCGCTTGGCCGGCACTTGCACGGATTCGCCGGTTTTCGGGTTGCGAGCCAGGCGCGCTTTCTTCTCCTTAACGACGAAGGTGCCCAAGCCCGCCACGGAAACTTTTTTCCCTTCTTTCAGGGCGTTTTGAATCGTCGAAATCAATTTATCCAGCATCTTTTCGATTTCGCGTTTTGGCAGCCCCAAGCCTTCCGCCACCTTGTCAATCAGCTCAACCTTGGTCATGCCAGGCCTCCTTTACATTGATGCCTCGACTTTCAGTTTTACGTAAGCTAACACAGGCTCTGCGTAAGCGTCAAGATGAAATTCAAAAAAATCGCTTTAAAATAGGAATATTTCCCGGTCCGGCCTTCAAACCAAGGCCCGGAAAACCACATTCGCCAGCAGCATGCCGCGAGGGGTGAGGCGGATCGCATCCCGGTCTTTTTCCAGCAGGCCCTCCTGCTGAAAGCGGCGAAAGGCCGGTTCCAGGCTCGCCAGGGCTTCGCGGCCAAAATTCGCTTCCAGCGGCAATCTCCGGACGCCCGCGGTCAGCCTCAAGCCTACGATCAGGGCTTCCCCCAGCCTGCTCCTGGGGTCCAGGCTTTCACGGCCGGCAACCGGGAGAAAACCCTTTTCCAGGCTGATCCGGTAGGCATCCGGATCGGCGTCGTTCCAACTGCGTACCCCACGGTAATAAGAATGCGCTGCGGCCCCCAAACCCAAATATTCCCCACCGCGCCAATAGTGGAGGTTGTGGCGGCAGGCTTTTCCCGGGCGGGCGAAGTTGGACAGCTCGTATTGGGCATACCCGCCGGCGGCCAACCTGTCCCGACCCCAGGAATACATGTCCGCCGCCAGGTCGTCGTCGGGCCGCGGCAGATCCGCAGCGGCCACGCGTTCCGCCAGCGGCGTTCCCGGCTCCAGGCCCAAGGCATACAAGGAAACGTGATCCGGCTCCCAGGACAGCAGCCGGGCCAGGTCCGTCTGAAATTCCCGGAGGGTTTGGCCGGGCAAGCCGTAGATCAGGTCGCAGGAAAGGTTTTTCCAGCCGGCACGCCGTGCCTCGCGGACGAAACCGGCCGCCGCTTCCGAGTCGTGCCGCCGGCCGAGACGGACCAGGTTCTGATCGGCCGTGCTTTGCACGCCCACCGACAGCCGGTTTACGCCCGCGCGGAGAAATCCGGCCAGTTTGGCGCGGCCGGCCGTGGCCGGATTGGCTTCGAGGGAAATTTCCGCGTCGGCGTGAATTTCCGCCCGGGCGCCGATGTCCGCAAGCAGGCGCTGCACCTGTCCCGGCTCAAGCAGCGAGGGCGTTCCGCCGCCGAAATAGAGGGAGCTCACACGGCCGCACGCTCTCCTCCGGATTTCGGACCGCAGGGCGCGCACGTACCGGGCCATTTCCGCCCGCCCGGTCACAGGCCGCGAGGCGAAATCGCAATAGGCGCACTTGCTCAAGCAAAAAGGAATGTGGAGATACAGAGCGCGTGGCTGGGACATGATGAAGACCTGGCTTGGTCCTGGAATTGCATCCGCAAGCATGAGGCGCCCGAGGATCGTGCGGGAAACGGCACCCTGCCCGCAGGCACCGGAAATCGCCGCGCCAGCGGCTTGCTCAACTCCCCGGGCGCAACCGTTCCGTAAATGAATCCCTTCCCGCCGGGGAAAGAATTATTTCACCACCCGCCAGCGGCCGATCGGCCAATAAATCACCCAGGCCTTGCCCTTGATCATTTTCCGGGCCAAAAATCCCCAGTACCGGGAATCGGCCGAGTAATCCCGGTTGTCCCCCATCATGAAATAGGAGTCGGGCGGGACGGTCACGGGCCCGAAATTATCGCGGGGATTCCCCGTGTCCCCGGAAAAGACGTGCAAATCGCGGTGAATCACGTAAAGCTCGTCCTGGGCGATGCCGTTGATATAGACGATTTTGTCCTTGATCTCCACGACGTCCCCGGGCACGCCGATGCAGCGCTTGATGAAATCGCGGCGCGGGTTGAGGGGATATTTGAACACGATGATGTCGCCGTGCCGGGGATCGCGCAGCTTGAGAATGATCTTGTCCGTGAACGGAATCCGGGTCCCGTAGATGAACTTGTTCACCAGCAAATGGTCGCCGATCAGCAGGGTGTCTTCCATGGAGCCGGAGGGAATCTTGAAGGCCTGCACCGCGAAGGTCCGGATCACGAGGGCCAGCAGGATGGCGATGAAGATGGAATCCACCCATTCCAAAACCTTGCTCGTCTTGGCGACGCGCAGCAGGTATCGCAACAGGATTTCGGCCAGGATCGAGCCCACCAAAATGGCGTTGAAAATCAGTTCCGCAGGTTCCGCCGTGCTCAACCATTCCCACATGACTCAAGTTCCGCCTTTCCGGATGTTTCCGGGGCCCCGTGCTCGTGTGCCCGGGTTGCTACTGGTCGATCTTCAGGACGGCCAGAAACGCCTCCTGAGGAATCTCGATGTTCCCGACGTGTTTCATGCGTCGCTTGCCTTCCTTCTGTTTTTCCAGCAATTTGCGCTTGCGGGTGATGTCGCCGCCGTAGCATTTGGCGATCACGTCCTTGCGCAGGGCCCGGACCGTTTCCCGCGCGATCACCTTGGCGCCGACGGCCGCCTGGATCGGCACCTCGAACTGCTGCCGGGGAATCAGGCTCCGCAGTCTCTCCACCAGGGACCGGCCCCGGGCGTCCGCGGAATCGCGGTGGCAGATGAACGACAGGGCGTCCACCGGCTCGCGGTTGACCAGGATATCCACTTTCACCAGTTTGTCCCGGCGGTATCCGGCCAGCTCGTAGTCCATGCTGGCGTAGCCCCGGGTGCGGGATTTGAGCTGGTCGAAAAAATCCATAATAACTTCCGTCAAGGGGATGGCGTACACCAGCTTGGCGCGTTTGGCGTCCAAATATTCCGTGTTGACGTATTGTCCGCGCCGCTCCTGGGCCAGCTGCATGACCGCGCCGATGTATTCGGCGGGCACGAGGATGACGAGGTTTAAGTAGGGCTCCTCAATGGCCTCGATTTCGGAAGGATGCGGCAGTTTGACGGGGTTGTCCACCTCCAGCGTCTGGCCGTCGGTTTTATACACCCGGAAGACCACGGACGGGGCGGTGGCGATCAGCTGCAAATGGTACTCCCGCTCCAGCCGTTCCTGCACGATGTCCATGTGCAGCAGGCCCAAAAAGCCGCAGCGGAACCCGAAGCCCAAGGCGGCGGAATTCTCCGGCTCGAAATGCAGGGAGGCGTCGTTCAATTTCAGCTTCTCCAGCGCATCCCGCAGGGACTCGTATTCCCCGGCCTCGATGGGGAACAGGCCGCAAAACACCATGGGCTTCACGTCCCGGAAGCCCGGCAGGGCCGCGGCCGTGGGCCTCGCCTCCTCGGTCACGGTGTCCCCGACCTTGACATCGGATATGGTCTTGATGCCGGCGATCATGTAGCCCACCTCCCCGGCGGACAGCTGCGCCACGGGCGTGGCCTCGGGGGTGAAGACCCCCACTTCATCCACCTCGTAGTTGGTGCCGGTCGCCAGCATGCGCACGGTCATGCCCTTGCGGATCTGGCCGTCCCTGAGGCGCAGATAGGTGATGACTCCCCGGTAGGTGTCGAAATGCGAGTCAAACACCAGGGCCTGCAGCGGCGCCAGCGCGTCTCCCGCGGGCGGCGGAATGCGCTCGACGATGGCGTGCAGGATCGGGACCAAGCCCTCGCCGGTCTTGGCGGAAGTCCGGATGGCGCGGTCGGCCGCCAGCCCCAAGGCCTCCTCCATCTGGCGCGCCACCTCCTCCGGCCGGGCGGCCGGCAGGTCGATCTTGTTCAGGACCGGCACGATGGCCAGGTTGTGCAGCACGGCCTGTTCGGCATTGGACAGGGTTTGCGCCTCCACTCCCTGCGAGGCGTCCACCACCAGCAGTGCGCCCTCGCAGGCGGACAAGGAGCGGCTGACCTCGTAGTTGAAATCCACGTGCCCGGGCGTGTCGATCAGGTTGAACTGGTAGGCCTGGCCGTCTTCGGACACGTAGGTCAGGCGCACGGCCTTGGCCTTGATCGTGATGCCGCGTTCGCGTTCCAAGTCCATGTCGTCCAGGACCTGCTCGCGCATGTTCCGCCGGGAAATCGTCTGGGTATATTCCAAAATGCGGTCGGCGAGGGTGGACTTGCCGTGGTCGATATGCGCGATGATGCAGAAGTTGCGGATTTTCGGATCGGCGCTCATTTCCCGCCCCCGGGTTTTGCGGACGGGGCGCGGGACGCGCCGGCGGGCGTGACGGAACGCGGCTGGCCGGTTGCAGCGCCCGTGGTGCCTCCGGGCAGGCCCAACGAAGGCTGCGCCACCACGGGCAGGTACACGAAGCGGAAAAGGTCGTCGCGGGGCGCGTCCTGCTGGCTGTGGGCCCGGAAGGCGATCATCTGGCGGCCGCCGTTGGGTTCGTAGATCTGGCCCGTCCGGAACCGGAACCGTACCGTCTGCGGCGCGGGTCCCGGCGGAAGATGGTAGAGACGCCAGGCCTGCCGGTCCTCCAGGCTCAGGCGTGGCAGGGGCACCGCTTCCACGGATACGGCGTTCAGCGTGCCGGAGGTGGCGTTGACGACCCCGACCTGGATTTCCGTCTCCTGGTTGACCACCAGTTCCGGGGGCGCCAGGATCTGCAGGTCGCAGGAAATCCGCCCGGCGGCCCGCTTATTCTCGGAAAAGGAGGCCGCCCCCGCCAAAACCCATTCCCAGGTGCCGTAGGGCCCGCGGAAGCCGTAATGCGCCCGGGAAAGATCGTGCCAGAACAACCCGAAACTTTTCGCCAGCGGCCGCAGGGCTTGCAACGTTTCCAGCTGCCGGTCGAAGTGCTCCTGAGGCGCGGGCAGCTCCAGGTCCTGGCCGAGCAGGTTCCAATCCACGGGTTCGCCGACCACGATGCTGCAGTCGGCATGCCTGAGGTACACCCGCCAATCGGTCAACATGTGGGGAAAATCGGGCTTGGCAATGGAGTAAAACATGGGCGCATTGAAGGCCACGCCGGCGTCCAGCATCATGGCGATGTCCTGCCCGTGCTGGTGTCCGGTCTTCCAGCCCAGGGAAAACACCCACAGCGGTTTCTGCGGCCGGACGGCCGCCACGATCCGCGCCAGCACGAGGCCGACCTTATGCGCCCGCCACCATTCCCAGCGCTCGCGGGCCGCGGCGTCCCGCTCGACCTCCAGCAGGCGCGCGACCCACAAGCGGCGTTCGCTTGGACTCCAACCGGGCCACTCCGGCGGTGTGGCGATGGACATGTCGCGGACGAATTCCTCGGCGAACTCGTAGCCGCCGAAATCCGTACGCATGTAATCCAGCCCGAGAAAATCCACTGCGGGGGAGGCCTCGAACTTCTGCAGGAGGCCGATGATGTCGGCCAGCCTCCGCTCGCAGCCCAGCGAGACGTACCGCAGGGAGCGCAGGGTGTCTTGATTCTTGTCGTATCCCAGCGTGAACGTATACCCGCTGGCCTCCGGCCGGTCGCCGATGACCACGAAGGCGATGATATACGCCCCGTATTTCATCCCGGCCGCGTGTGCGGCCTCGCCGACGCGCTGCATGAGGTTCAGGGTATCGGACGGCCAGGGAAACCGGTCCTCCCGGACGCTGCCCCATACGTGCGTCTGTCCCAGGCACTGCCACAGCGCGTCCGCCCCCATGGCGTCGGCCCAGCGCACGAGATTGCGCCAGGATTTCGGTTCCTGCTCGTCCAGCCCCGGCGTGGCGTAGGGGCCTCTGCGGCCGCCCTCGTCGGTGACCACCGAAAAGCCCGGGGGCAGCACGTAGGGTTCGCGGCCGTGCACCCGAAAGGCGGCGGAAGCGGCGAGGGTCGTCCCGTCGGCCAGGTCCTGGCGGATGCGGACGCGATAGTCCCCCCATTCCGGGTTGAAGGGGATGGGCCAGAAACCCTCCCAACGGCCGGGCGCGGCCGCGTGCAACGGCACTTGGCGCAGATCGCCCGGCGCCACCACCAGTCGCCCCTTCTTCTGCACCTGCGCCCACAGGATCGGCGGATAAACCCCGGCGGTCTCGCTCTGCCCCGTGCTGGCGACGATGTCCACCAGTTCGTAACGAAGGTATTGGTCCTGGCCCGTGCTGAGCTTCAAGGCGCCGGCCTCCCGCGCCGCGCCGGCCAGCAGCATGACCCCCGTCAAGATGGCCGCAGTGGTTCGCAATGAAAATCCTCCCGGGTATTTACCACACGGGGCGGGAAGGTCCCCGCCCCGAAAAATTTCCTTGGCTCCCGAAACGCTCTCCGGCAATTAAGACACCAGGCGTGCGCACAGGGTCCTGCGCCGCGGCCCGTCGAATTCGCACAGGAAGATTCCCTGCCACGTTCCCAGCACCAGGCGCCCGTGCGCGACCGGCAGCGTGACCGTGGCGCCCACCAGGCTGGCCTTGATATGGGCGTCCGAATTACCCTCTGCATGGCGGTAATCGCCCCGCTCCGGCGCCCAGCGTCCCCAACAGGCCAGCAGGTCCCGTCCCACGTCCGGGTCGGCGTTCTCGTTGATCGTCAAGCCCGCCGTGGTGTGCAGCACCGTGGCGATCAAAATCCCCTCGGCCACGCCCGCTTCCTGGACCGCGCGCTGGAGCAGGCCGGTGACATTGACGAGTTCGGTGCGGGCGTGCGTGTCCACGTCGAACTTCACCAGCGGGGACGCGCTCATTCCACGGTCACGCTCTTGGCCAGGTTCCGGGGCTGGTCCACATCGCAACCCCGCTTGACGGAGATGTGATAGGCCAGCAGCTGCAGGGGCACGACGTTGAGCAAGGGGCTGAACGGTTCCGCCACCGGAGGAACCTCGATGACCCAGTCCGCCCGCCTGCGCACCTCGCGGTTCCCCGTCGTCACCAGCGCCAGCACCGAGCCGTCGCGGCTCTTGACCTCTTCAATGTTGCTCATGATCTTTTCCAGCATGGAGGATTGGGTCGCGATGGCCACCACGGGCATCTTGCCGTCGATCAAGGCGATGGGCCCGTGCTTCATTTCGCCGGCCGGGTATCCCTCCGCGTGAATGTAGGAGATTTCCTTCAGCTTGAGCGCTCCCTCCAGCGCGATGGGATAATTGATGCCGCGTCCCAGGTAGAGGAAATCCCGCTTGTCGAACAGCTGTCCCGCCAGCTCCTGGATGATGGGATCGGTTTCCAAAACGCTTTCCAGCAGCCGCGGGATCCGGCGCAGCTCGTCCATGTGCCCGGTGGCCGCATCCGCCGAAAAGCGCCCGTTGCGGCGCCCGAGGTACAAGGCCAGCAGGTGCAGGGCCGTCAGCTGGGCGGTAAAGGCCTTGGTGGAAGCGACGCCGATCTCCGGCCCGGCGTGCGTGTACAGGGTGCCGTGGGCCTCGCGCGTCATGGAGGACCCCACGACGTTGCAGATCGCCAGGCTCCGGGCGCGCCGGCGCTTGGCCTCGTGCAGGGCGGCCAGCGTGTCCGCGGTTTCACCCGACTGGCTGATCAAAACCACCAGGGTCTGCTTGTCCAGCAGGGGCGCCCGATAGCGGAACTCCGAGGCAAAATCCACCTCGGTCGGGATTCCGGCCACGCTCTCCAGAAGAAATTTGCCCACCAAGCCGGCGTGCCAGGAAGTCCCGCAGGCCACCAGGAAGATGCGCCGCAGGTCCTTGACGAAGGCGGTGGACAGGGAGGCATCCTCCAGCTGGACTTCCCCGCCCAGCCCTTCCACCCTGCCGCGGAGGGTATCCTCGATCACCTGCGGCTGCTCGTAAATTTCCTTGAGCATGAAGTGCTTGTAGCCGCCCTTTTCCGCCTGGATGGCGTCCCAGGTGATGTGTTCGGGGGAGCGCGAAACCGACCGTCCCTGCCTGCTGGTGATCTTCACGCCCTGGGGCGTAAGCACGGCCAGCTCGTCGTTCTTCAGATACAGCACTTCGCGCGTGTGCGCCAGCAGGGCGGGCACGTCGGAGGCCATGAAAAACTCCTGCTGGCCCAAGCCGATGATCAGAGGGCTGTCGCGGCGGGCGGCGACCAGTTTCTCCGGTTCGCGCAGGCTGACCACGCCCAGTGCGAACGTGCCCTTGACCTGCGCCAGGGCGCGACGCACGGCGGTTTCCAGGGGCGTGCCGGAGCGGTAATGCTTGTCGATCAAATGGGCGAAAATCTCGGAGTCCGTGTCGGAGATGAAGCGATAGCCCTCCTCCTCCAGCTGGCGGTGAAGGCTGCGGTCGTTTTCCACGATGCCGTTGTGCACGATGGCCAGCGTGCCGTCCTGGTTGGTATGGGGATGGGCATTGTCCTCGCTGGGGCGGCCGTGGGTGGCCCAGCGGGTGTGCCCCAGGCCGGCCCGCGAGGGCAGGGGCGTGTTGGCCACGATCTGCACCAGCCGGCTGATCTTGCCCTCGCAGCGCCGCAGCTCGAGCTTGCCCTCGGACACGATGGCGAGCCCGGCGGAGTCATAGCCCCGGTACTCCAGCTTCTGCAGCCCGTCCAGCAGGATGGGAACCGCTTCGCGTTGCCCGATGTACCCCACGATGCCGCACATGATTAGGCCTCCACTAAGTCGCGCATTTCCCGAACCGCCTGCATCAGCCCCACCAGGACCGCCCGGGCGATGATATTGTGGCCGATGTTCAAATCCTCTACGCCGGGCAGCTTGGCGACGGGCAAAACATTGCGGTAGGTCAACCCGTGACCGGCGTTGATCCGCAGGCCGCGGCCGCGGGCGGCTTCGGCCGCGGCCGTCAATTTTTGGTATTCGCGTTCGATGTCCGCTTCCGCCTGGGCCCGGGAGTAGGCGCCCGTGTGCAGTTCGACGAAATCCGCCCCGATCTCCGCGGCGGCCGCGACCTGCCCCGGCTCGGGATCGATGAAAAGCGACACCGTGATTCCGGCCGCCCGCAGGCGCCGGCAAAACGCCTGCAAATGCGGCACCTGTCCGGCGGCGTTCAACCCGCCTTCGGTGGTCAGCTCCTGCCGCTTTTCCGGCACCAGCGTGCATTCGTCGGGTTTGAGGGCGCACGCCACTTCGGCCATGGCCTCCGTGGCGGCCATTTCCAGGTTCAGCTTGGATTTCACCACCCGGCGCAAAAGCTCCACATCCCGGTCCTGGATGTGCCTGCGGTCTTCGCGCAGGTGCACGGTAATCCCGGAAGCCCCGGCCAATTCCACCAGGACGGCCGCGTCGATGGGATCCGGCTCCAGTTCACCCCGCGCCTGGCGCAGGGTGGCGACGTGGTCGATGTTCACGCACAAGTGAGCCATGTGTGGAACCTCCGTTGGGAACTGCCGATGCTGGCGGAAACGGCATCGGAAATGCGCTCGGCCCACTCCCAGGCCAGGGCCCGGGTCTGCGCCTCCACCATGACGCGCGCCAGCGGCTCGGTGCCGGAATAGCGTAAGTTGACGCGGCCGCGGTCCCCCAGAGCGTGCTGCGCCGCCCGCACGGCGTCCCCCACCCGCGGGAGGCGCGTCCATTCGGGGCGGTGCGTCACCGGCACATTGACCAGGATCTGGGGAAAATCCTCCCAGCCTCCGGCCAGTTCCGACAAAGGCTTGCCTGCCGCGACCAGCACGGACAGGACTTCCAGCGCCGTCCACAAGCCGTCTCCCGTCGGCAGAGCCCGCGGCAGCAAGAGGTGGCCGGACTGTTCTCCGCCCAACACCGCGCCGCGGCGGGCCATGACCTGGGCCACGAAACGGTCTCCCACGGGCGCGCGCAGCAGGGTGATGCCCTGTTGTTTCAGGTACAACTCCAAACCCAAATTGCTCATGACCGTGGCGACGACCCTGCGCCGCAGGAGTCGCCTCCGGCCGGCGTAGTGGCGGGCCAGCATTCCCAGGATGCGGTCGCCGTTGATCGCGCGTCCGCGCTCGTCGACCAGGATGACGCGGTCCCCGTCGCCGTCCAGCGCCAAACCCGCATCCGCGCCCAGGCTTTTCACCCGGCGGGCCACGTTCTCGGGATGGAGGGATCCGCAGCCCGCGTTGATGTTCAAACCATCGGGCCGGTCCGCCACAAAGCGTGCCCGCACGCCCAAGGCCTCCAGCACGGGCGGCACCGTGCGGCAGGTCGCGCCGTTGGCCAGGTCCGCCACCACGCGCAGGCCGGACAACCCGGACCGGTTGAAACGGCGGTGCACGAACCCGGTATAGTTCCGGACGGCCTCGGCGGCCAGCGGCCGGATGGTTCCGACGAAAACCCCTTCGCCGACGGGGACCGGTTTTTTCAAACGCAGGGCCTTTTCCAAGGCGCGTTCGCCCGCGTCGGGGAATTTCCGCCCGGAGTCCGAAAAATATTTAATGCCGTTGTCCGCCGCCGGGTTATGGGAGGCGGAAATGACGATCCCGGCGTCCAGGCCATAGGCCCGCGTCAACAGGGATACCGCGGGCGTGGGCATGACGCCGAAGGCATACACCGTGCTGCCGCCGCTGGACAAGCCGGCCGTCAAGGCGGAAGCCAGCAGGGGCGAGGATTGCCGCGTGTCCCAGCCCAACCCGACCCGGCCGGGGCGTTTCCGCGTCCGCGCCAGCCAGCGGGCGGTTACTTCTCCGAGAGAAAGAACATTCGCGGCGGACAACGGGCCGCGGTTGGCGAGGCCCCGAATGCCGTCGGTGCCAAAGAGTCTGCTGCCGGTGCTGGGCGTCATATGGACCTCACGGGCTGATGCGCGGCCAGGGGAGAACGCATTTTTTCCCCGCCGCAAAACACGGACCGCGCGGCGGACCCAGCCGCCGGGCGACTCAATATTGGGCGGTATATTATCACAAGGGAAGGAGGCGGCGCAAATAATAAAACCGGCCTAAAATTCGGCCCTTTTCCGAAATCCTCGGCCGGTTTGCCCACGGCGGCGCGTGTCTCCCCTCCGGTTTTTCGCATTGGCTGGTTCGGCGCAGGGGTCCGGGATGCCGGCCTCGCGGAATCCCTTGGCGCGCAACCGGCAAGCCTCGCAGCGGCCGCACGCTTGGCCCGCGGGAGACGGGTCATAACAGGAGGAGGTCAGGGAAAAATCCAGGTTGAGGGACCGGCCCAAGCGGACGATGTCCGCCTTGGTCTTGTGCAGAAGCGGCGCCCGGACCCTGACACGCCAGCCTTGGCTGACGCCGCCCTTGGTGGCCAAGCGCGCCAGTCGGGTGAAGGCCCGCAGGAAGGCTTCGCGGCAATCCGGATACCCGGAATAATCTACGGCATTGGCGCCGATAAATATGGCCTGGGCCCGTAACACCTCGGCCCACGCCAGGGCCAGGGATAAAAAAATGGTATTGCGTGCGGGGACATACGTGGCTGGAATGCCGTTTGCGGCGCCGCTGGGGCGGCGGGACGCGGGCATCGGCCCATTTTCCGTCAGCGCCGAGCCGCCGAAGGCCCGCAGATCGACGGCCAGGATCTTGTGCTCCGCTGCACCCAGAACTTTCGCCAAACGGACGGCCTGCCGGATCTCGCGCTGGTGACGCTGGCCGTAGTCCACGGTCAGGGCATGACAGGCAAATCCTGCGCGGCGCGCATACGCCAGGGTGACCGCCGAATCCAACCCGCCGGATAGAAGCACCACGGCCGCCTTGGCCCGGGCCGTCCTCTTGCCGTTGCCCGCAGGAATGACGCGCGACATCTTGCCCCCTTTCCGGCTGTGAATGAAAAAACCGCCAAAACCGCACACTGAAAAAGCAGCCGGCCCGGCTCCGGCGTATTGTACCGCAAAGAAGCGCACGCGTATAGTTTGAACCCGATCTTGCTTGACAGTTTTTCGAAATGCGTGAAAATACCCTCGGATTCACCTGCGCGCCGTCCGCTCCGCAAGCGGGATGCGCGGGCTTGCACCGGTATTCTCCGGGAGGTCGGGTCATGCACGGACGAAGTCGGTCGATTTGCTGCTCCCTGCTGCTCGCCGCCTCGGCGCTCTTGGGCTGCCAGGCCACGCCGCCCGGAAAGGCGGCCCCGACGCCGAAGGACTCCGCCCAAACGGAGCGCATGCGCATGGTCCGCGAACAGATCCAGGCCAGAGGCATCCGCTCCCCGGGTGTCTTGCAGGCGCTGCGGTCGGTGCCGCGCGAGGTTTTCGTCCCGGCGCCGGAGCGGGACTCTGCCTACGGCGACTCCGCGCTGCCCATCGGTTACGGGCAAACGATTTCCCAGCCCTATATCGTCGCCTTGATGACCGAACTCCTGGCACCGCACCCCGGGGAAAAGATTTTCGAGGTCGGAACCGGTTCCGGATACCAGGCCGCCGTGCTCGCCCAGATGGGCGCGCGGGTGTACACAGTCGAAATCGTCGCCCCCTTGGCCGCAAGGGCGCGGCGGATTCTCCGGCAGCAGGGTTATGGCGACCGCGTCTCGGTCCGGGCCGGTGATGGGTTTCTCGGCTGGCCGGAAGCCGCGCCCTTCGACGGGATCATCCTCACCTGCGCCGTGGACCGGGTTCCTCCGCCCCTGATCGCACAACTGAAACCCGGCGGCCGTATGGTGCTGCCCCTGGGCGAAAGCCTCGACTATCAAACCCTCACCGTGGTGACTAAATCCTCCGAAGGCAAGCTGACCTTCCGCGATGTCACCGGAGTGGTCTTCGTGCCCATGACCGGTCCCCACGGTTTCGGGAACCGGTGAGGGGCTCTGCCGGCGACCAGCTGTCCGCGACCGCGGTCCGCGGTGTCGGGGCGGGCAGCCGGTGCTGACAGGATCCTGTCTTTACCCGGGAGTCGGCGGCGAATTATTCCTTGACCCCGGCCGCAGGCAAGGATAAAGTGACCCCGAGGAAGGGGCCCAATCCCGCGGGCGCCGTGTCGTTGTCTCGCCGGCCGCCCCGAGCGAGGATCAGCCCATGACCGGAACCGGCCACCTGCCGCAGGATGAACCCCAGGAATACTTCCACCTCCGTCAAGCCATGGTGTCACAACAGGTGGAAGCCCGCGGCATCAAGCATCCGCTGGTTTTACGGGCCATGCGCACGGTTCCCCGCCAGGAATTTGTGCCCCGCGAGCAACGCTGGGACGCCTATCAGGATGCCGCTTTGCCCATCGGACATGGTCTCACCATTTCCCAGCCATTTATTGTTGGATTAATGTCGGAGTTGATCGCGCCGGCGCCGGGCCAGAAAATCCTGGAAATCGGTACGGGTTCGGGTTACCAGGCTGCCTTGCTGGCGGAGATCGGGGCCAGCGTGTACAGCTTGGAAATCATCGAGCCGCAAGCGCAACGGGCGGAAGAAACCTTGTCGAGACTGGGTTATTCGCCGCGGGTACAAGTGATCCGGGCGGACGGGGCGGGCGGCTGGCCGGCGGCTGCTCCGTATGATGCCGTGCTGGTCACCTGCGCGGTGTCCAGCATCCCGGAGCCCTGGTCCGCCCAGCTGCGGCCGGGAGGCAGACTAGTGCTGCCGTTGGGGGATAACCTGGGGTACCAGACGCTGACCTTGGTGGAAAAATCTCCGGCAGGCGGGCTCTCGAGCCGGGGCATCACGGGCGTGGTCTTCGTGCCCATGACCGGGCCCCGGGGTTTTCAGGCTGAAGATTGATGCCGCGCACGGTGTCTGGCAACCCAGTGAACGAGGTGGTGGAATAGCCGGCCGGGTCCATGCGCATACCAATGGGTTTTCAGTCGGATTCGGTACCGGGTCAGGTAATGCCGCGTGAGGAGCCGCTGGTAGCGGTTGACCACTGCGTGAAAGCGGGCATGTTTGGCATGGTCGCCGGCGGCCTGTTCGCGCATGCTCAGCAGGCGGCCGGTAACGGATTTTCTGATCTTGAATTTCAAGCCCAGCATGGCTTCCCCTGTGGTCAAGAAAATAATCGCCGTGGGATCCTAATGATATAACACCGAAGGATGGGTAGGCGTTGCGGGGAAAAGAATCCGGGGACCTGGAGAGGCGAAGGGTGGCAAACCAGGCCCCCGGATCGAAAATCCAACAGCCCATCTCCGGAAGTTTAAGGGGGGAAACTTTCCAAAGAGTGAACTGCCGGATGCAGCATCGGTAAGGAACCTTTCGGGCTCGCTTGGCCGATCTGGATAAGAGACCCCGCATGCCGGGAATGGTTCATGTTTTTTTTAGGAAGGGGCTGATGGAAAATCCTTATTTTATAAGCCGGTTTTTGACGTCCGTGCAATATGGCTCCGAAGCAGGAACCGTTGGTACCGGGACACCAGTGCATGGTAAAAACGATGCTTGGCCCGGCTGCCGCCTGCTTTGGCCCGAAGCGTCAAAAGACGCTCTGAAACGCTCAATCTTTCCTTACCCGCCAATTTGTCCATTTCCGCCTTCTGCCTTTCCCTAATGATTGGACTCCTGCGGGCATGTTTGCGTTTCGATTTTTTTCGCGGGGTTCGACCTTATTTCAGCGGGCCGTAATATTTTCCCTGCCAGGTATCTTCCTCCTCCAGCCGGGCTTGAATCAGGCGGATGATTTTCATTTTATCGGATAACCACCCGGGGGCCACCAGAAGCGGCCCGGCGCAATCTGCCGTTAGGCGCTGGATTACGGTCTGCGGCCAAAGGCGTTCCAAAAACCGGACCACGCGCCGCACATACTCCGCCTGAGACAAGGGCTGGTACCGCCCCTCCCGGTATTCGTTCTCCAGGGAGGTGCCCGACACCACGTGCAGGGGATGCAGTTTGACCCCTTCCAGACGCAGGCGGGCCAGGGTTTCCGCGGTCTCCCGTTCCTGTTCCTCCGTTTCCCCCGGCAATCCCAGGATCACGTGCGCGCAGATGCGGATCACGGGATGGCGCCGGGTCAAGGCCACGGCTTCCAGAAAATCCCGGGCACGGTGTCCCCGGTGTATCCGCTCCAGCGTGCGGTCATGAATGCTCTGCAGACCGTATTCCATCCACACCTCAAACGCCGGCGCGTAACCGGCGATCAGGGAAAGGATCTCCTCGTTGACGCAGTCCGGACGGGTTCCGATGGCCAGGCCCCGGACCTCCGGAAAACGGCGCACGACGTCATACGCCGCTTTGAGCTCCGGCAACGGTCCGTAGGTATTGCTGAAGGGTTGGAAGTACGCAAGGAAAAACCGGCAGCCGCGCGCCTGGCCCCGGCGAATTCCCTGCGCGAGCTGTTCGGTCAGGGGCGGCAGCGGTTCGGACCGGAACGGAGTGTAACTTTCCGGGCGGCAGAAAATACAGCCGTCCGCCGACAGGGTGCCGTCCCGGTTGGGGCAGGAAAAACCGGCCGCCAAACTGACCCGGCGCGTGGGCCCGCCGAAACGTTCCCGCAGGTAGGCGGCAAACCCGCGGTACCGTTCCGGTCCGCGGACGGCCTGCTCCCCGGACACGCCCGTCACCCGGAAAGCGGCGCGGTCGGGCCGCCGTCCGCCGGCTGGACCGGCGCGGCGGAAATCCCGGCCGGGAGGCGGGCCGCTTTCTGCACGTACAGCATCAATAATGTGATGGCCGCCGGGGTGACGCCCGAGATGCGGCTGGCCTGTCCCAGATTGCCGGGATCGACCCGGGTGAGTTTCTCCACCACTTCATTCGACAAACCGGGCAGGCCTTGATAGCGGAAGCCGGAAGGGATGCGGATGTTTTCCAGATGCTTGAACTTGTCGATCTCGGCCAACTGGCGCCGCAGGTATCCTTCGTATTTCACCAGGATCTCCACGCGCTGCCGCACGGAACGGGGAACCCGGGCGGAGTCCGGATCCACTTGTTCGAGCTGGGTATAGCCCAGGCCCGGGCGGCGGAGCAGGTCCGCGAGGAACAGGGGCTTCGAGTCGCGCGAGATTCCCCAGGCCTCGAGTTGCGGCGGGGATCCGGACGCCGCCCAATCGACGCGGACACGGTCCACGCGCCGCCGTTCCGCCTGAATTTCCTCGGCACGCGCCCGGAAGGCCTCGTACTCCCTGGCCGGCACCAAGCCCAGGGCATGCCCCAGGGGCAGAAGCCGTTCGTCCGCATTGTCCTCGCGGAGCAGGAGGCGGTACTCGACGCGCGAAGTGAACATGCGGTAGGGCTCCGTGGTGCCCTTGGTGACCAAATCGTCGATTAAGACGCCCAGGTACGCCCGGGACCTTTCCAGGACCACCGGCGCCTCTCCCCGCACGCGGCGCGCCGCATTGATGCCGGCCATGAGCCCCTGCGCCGCCGCTTCCTCATAGCCGGTGGTGCCGTTGAGCTGGCCCGCGAAATACAGGCCGGGAACGGCCTTGGTTTCCAGGGTCGCGCGCAGTTGCGTCGGTGAGCTGTAATCATGCTCGATGCCGTACCCCGGCTGGACGATGCGGGCCCGTCCGAGTCCGGGAAGAGAGTGAACCATCTCCTCCTGGACGTCCAGCGGCAGGCTGTTGGAAAGACCGTTGGGGTAATAGCGGTCGCTGCCGAGGCCCTCGGGTTCGACGAAGACGTGGTGGCCGTCCCGGTCCGGAAACTTCACCACCTTGTCCTCCACGGAGGGGCAGTAGCGTACGCCGGTGGCGGTAATGCTGCCGGAATACAGGGCCGACCGGCCGAGGTTGTCCCGGATGATGCGGTGGGTTCGCGGATTCGTGGACACGATGAAGCAGGAACGCTGCGGCAGAACCGGCTGGCGGGGCGAACGGCTGGAGAAGGGGAGGTATTCCGGGTCTCCCGGCTGTTCCTCCAGTTGCGAAAAATCGATGGTCGAACCGTCCAGGCGGGGCGTGGTCCCGGTTTTGAACCGGCCGAGCTCGAAGCCCATTTCCAGAAGCTGGCGCGGAAGGTCTTGGGACGCGGGCCCGCCCAGACGTCCGCCCGGAAAGTTCTCCCGGCCGATATGAATGAGACCTCGAAAGAATGTGCCGGGAGCGAGAATCACCGCCGGGGCCCGGAGCAGGCCCTGGCCGGCGGTTCGGACGCCCTCCAGCCTGCCCCCGGCCAGTTGCAACGCCAGGATTTCATCTTCCAGCAGGGTCAAGCCTTCCAGGTTTTCCAGCGTGCGACGCGCCAGCTCCGCGTAGCGGGCCATGTCCACCTGCATGCGCGTGGACCGGACCGCCGCCCCCCGTCCCGTGTTCAATTGCCGGTATTGGATGCACGCCCCGTCGGCCAGCTCCCCCATCAGGCCGCCCAGCGCGTCAATCTCCCTGACCAACTGCCCCTTGCCCACGCCGCCGATCGCCGGGTTGCAGCTCAAGGCGCCCAGATCGGCGCGGCGGAGCGTCACCAGCAGGGTCCGGCATCCCAAGCGGGCGCTGGCGGCGGCCGCCTCGATGCCGGCATGCCCCCCGCCCGCGACGATCACGTCCCAGCCCGTGGCCAGCATGCGCGCCGACCTATTCCTCTTGAAACCAGCCCTCGTGCATGGCCTGCTCGACCATGAATACGAGATCCTGCGCCGGGGCGGTTTGATAGTAAATCCGGGCCGTGGTGTTTTCCTCCGGCCGGGTGATGTTCAGCAACACGCCGACACGCTCCCAGAGCTTGCGCCCGCCCCGGACCGAGGAATAGGTGCCGTCCTGGTGATCCCGGCAGGCCTCCAGTTCCCGCGCGAAATCCTCGCAGGTCTGGCGATCGTCCGTCACACGCAGGATCTGATCCCACATGGACTTTTTCTTGGCGGGCAACATCTGGTTGAAATGATAGCCGAGGAGGGTGAGCATGAGGGTGTAATACTTGCGCAGGGTATTTGGGTCCAGGTCTTCCAGGCGGCACTCGGCCAGTTGAATGTTGCTGCCGACCCCGCAGGTGTTCTTCAGCATGAAGTTGGCGATTTCGATGAAACCCTTGAGCAGCCGGGCGTCCGTCGCGGGTAAGCGCTGCGCCCTCGCCGTGAATTCCTCCGCCACCTGATTATGCAGGCGGCTGAAGCGCTCCAGGACCTGTAATTGCTGAGAGACGGGTTCCTCGATGCGCACCCGGGGTGAAGACGCCTTCGGCTGAGTATGATTTTTCTTCCTTTTCGGCATGGCCGGTTTCATCGCTCCCGGGGGCCGTCACCGGCCCGTATCGTCTATCAGCTTAAGTCAAGAAGAAATCGGCTGCAAGCAAAATTCCGCGGCTTTCAAAATTGGCGGCGCAGGCGGGCCGCAAAAATTCCGTCCTCCCCGCGCAGGGCATTCCCGGGAAAAGTGGCGAAAAAGCCGTCCGCCCGCCAGTCGGGACGCTCCGGCCAGCCGTCCGCGCCGGGGCCGGGATGCAGGCCAAACTCCGAGTGCCGCTGGAGAAAGGAGCTCACGACCTGCTCGTTCTCTTCGGGCTCGGTCGTGCAGGTCGCATACACGAGGTCCCCTCCCGGTTTGACGTATCCCGCCGCTTGATCCAGGAGGGCCGCCTGCAGGCGGGCCAAGCGCCCCAGGTCCTCCTCCCGCACCCGCCAGCGGATTTCGGCGTGCCGGCGCAGCGTCCCCAGGCCCGAGCAGGGGGCGTCCACCAGCACGCGGTCGGCTTGCAGGGCGGACGGCAGGGCCGGGATCGGCACGACGCCGGCCAGGTGCAGGCGGCGGGCGTTTTGCGCCACGCGGCGCAGCTTGGACGCCCCCGGATCGTAGGCAAACACGCGGCCCCGATCGTGCATCAGCTCCGCCAAGTGAGTGGCCTTTCCGCCCGGCGCGCTGCACAAGTCCAGGCAAACTCCGCCCGCGGGCGGGTTCACGATATACCCCACCCATTGCGAAGCCTGGTCCTGGTAGTACCACCAGCCCTGCTGGAAACCCCTGATCCGTGCCGGGTCCAGGCCCGCGGGAAAAACGAGGGCCGCCGGGGCCCGGCCCGGCTCCGCCGCAATGCCCGCCGCCTGCAGCTCCTCCAGGACCTTTTCCCGGGAAACGCGCAGGAGGTTCACCCGCGCCGTCAAGGGCGGTGCCTCGTTGGCCGCATCCAGCATGGCTTCCGCGGTTTTTTCCCCGAAGCGGTCCAACCAGCGCCGCGCGAGCCAGAGCGGCTGCGAATGCCGGACGGCGAGGTACCCGGCCGGATCTTGCTCGCGGGCGGGCAGGGCGGGCGCGCCCCGCCGGCCGAGTTCCCGCAGGACGGCGTTGACGAATTTCACCTGGGAGTGGGGCAAGGCGGTTTTGGCGATTTCAACCACGGCGTGCACGGCGGCGTGCGGAGGAATCTTGGACAGCAGCAAGAGCTGGTAAGCGCCCAGGCGCAGCAAATTGCGCAGCCGCGCATGCGGAGGGCGCGACGAGGCCAGCAGGGGCGCAAGGGCGTAATCCAGGAAAATGCGGCCCTTCAGCGTGCCGAAGACCAACTCGCGGCACAAGCGCGCGTCCGCGGTCGACAGGCGGGAGGCGTCCAGATGCCGCGGCAGAATATCCTCGGCCCACAGCTGGCGTTGCTCGACCTGGTTTAAAACGTCCCAGGCGGTCTTGCGGGCCGTGGCGGGAAAAGACACTTGCCGGCCTCCACTCTTGGCAAAACGGGTTTTGGGTCCCGGTCGGGAAGGAGCCTGGCCCGGGCCAGCCGCGGAAATCGGCCGGTGCCCTTTAGCCGGCCGCCGGCTGCCCTTTCAGTTCCCGGTCGAGGGCCTGCAGGCGACGCACCCTCTGTTCCATGCTGGGATGGGTTGAGAACAGGGAGGCGATCCCTCCGGCCCGGAAAGGATTGACGATGAAAAGATGGGCCGTGTTGTTGGTCCCGGCCGTGGCCGGAAGGGGGCGCTGTTTCACGGACGCCTGGATTTTCTCCAGGGCCGCGGCCAGGTCCAGGGGGCGGTTGGTGAGCAGCCCGGATCCGCGGTCGGCGGCGAATTCCCGGGAACGGGAGATCGCCAACTGGATCAACATGGCGGCGATGGGCGCCAAAATGAGCATGGCCAGCATGCCCAGGGCGTTGCGGTCCCGGCTGCCGCCGAAGAAAAAGGTGATGCGCGCGATGAAGGTGATGGCGCCGGCCAAGGTCGCGGCCACGGCCCCGATCAGAATGTCGCGGTGGAGGACATGGCTGAGCTCGTGGGCCAGCACCGCCGCCAACTCGCGGTCATCGAGGGCCTGCAGGATGCCGGTGGTCACCGCCACCACCGCGTGCTGGGGATTGCGTCCCGTGGCAAAGGCGTTGGGCACGGGCGTGTCGATGACCTTGATCCGGGGCTGGGGCAAATTCGCCTGCGTGGCCAGGTTCTGAACGATGACCACCACGCGCCGCTCCTCCGGCTGGGGGTCCCGCGCATGGTACATGGAAAGCACGATCTTATCCGAATACCAATAGGAGACCAGGTTCAACACCACCGCGAAAGCCAGTCCCAGCATCATGCCCCGCGGGCCCCCGAGCCATTCGCCCACGAACATCAGCAGCGCCGTCATGGCCAGCAGCAAGAGAAAAGTTTTAAAAATGTTTTTCATGTCCGTCCACTCCTTGGCCCAGATCGGTGGTCTGTTTGACCCCGGGGAGGCTCCGGGGATCGCAAAAAACCCGGTCTTACGCTTCCTGGGACAGCTCCCGGTCCACGAACTTTCTCATTTTCACGGCGTCTTCGTCCCGCAGGGCCATGAAAAAAATTCCCGCCCCGTGCCGGCCGGGCGGCAATCCCTCGTCCCGGCTCCAGATGACTTCCGCGAAGGCCCTTACCGGCGCGCCTTCGTCCGGCAGGGGAACTTCGATCTTGAGGATGTCGCCCTGGGCCAGGCGATGTCCGCCTACCAAGAACAGGCCCTCCACGGAGACATTTTGCGAATTCCCCGTTTGGACGGCCTTCTTCTGCTCCAGCAGGGCCAAAGCCGCTTCGGTTTGATTGATGATTTTGTATTTTACCGGAATTTCAACGGCGATGCGTGGATGCTTGCGCTTGTCAAAGGACAATGAAGCCCTTTCCATAGCATGCCTCCTTTGGTCTGGTGTACCAGCCGCGTTTGATTTTTTTTACAGGCCCCGGTGCGCGGTTCACCCGCCTGAGACGGTCGCGTGCCGCTCCACGGCCTCATTGACCAGCCGGTCGGCTTGCCGGTTTTCACGGCGGGGCACATGCACGGCTTCCCAACCGCTGAAGTGCTTGAGTTCCTGATGAACCGCCGTCCACAAGCGCCGCAACTCGGGGTGGCGCACGCGGTACTGTCCGGTCAGCTGCCGCACCACCAGCTCGGAATCCAGGCACAGGCAGATCCGCCGCACGCCATGGCTGCGCGCCAGCTCCAACCCCAGCAGAACGCCACGGTATTCGGCCACGTTGTTGGTGGCTGCGCCCAGGAAGCGGCTGCGCGTGCCCAGGATCTTACCCTGGGGCGCAACCAGGACCGCGCCCGCACCGGCGGGCCCGGGATTTCCACGGGCGCCGCCGTCGCAATACAGGCGGACGCAGGCCTCCGTCACTTCCGGTCTCCCACCACGCGGTGAATGGCGAGCACGCTGTCCAGCAGCGCCGGCAGGGCGTCTAAGGAGAGCATGCTGGCGCCGTCGGACAGGGCCTGCTCCGGGCGGGGATGGACTTCCAAGAACAAGCCGTCGATGCCCGCGCCGGCGGCGGCCCGGGCCAGCACGGGAACGAATTCCCGCTGACCCCCGGACTGGGAGCCGCCGCCCGGCAGCTGGACGCTGTGGGTGGCGTCGAAAATCACGGGATATCCCCATTGCCGCAATATGGCCAGCGCCCGCATGTCGGCCACCAGATTATTGTAGCCGAAGATGTATCCCCGCTCGGTGATGAGGATATTATGATTGACGGCGGCTATTTTTTCAACCGCCCAACGGAGGTCTTGGGGAGCGGAAAACTGGCCTTTTTTCAGGTTCACGGCACGGCCGGTTTTGGCCGCGGCCAGCAGCAGGTCCGTCTGGCGGGACAGCAGGGCCGGGATCTGCAGGCAGTCCAGAACCTCCCCGGCCGCGCGGGCCTCTTCGGGGGTGTGCACATCGGACAGGACCGGGATCCCGAAGCGGCTGCGGACGCGCTCCAGGATTTTCAGCCCCTCCTCCAAGCCGGGTCCGCGGAACGAGGCCGCCGAGGTCCGGTTGGCCTTGTCATACGAGCCCTTGAACACCAGGGCCACCTGCCGTTCCCGGGCCAGGTCGGCCAGCCGGCCGGCGACTTCCAGGGCCAAGGACTCGCTCTCCAACACGCAGGGGCCGGCGATCAGGAGGAACTCCCGCGAAGAAACCGCGAGCGGCCCGATGCGGATCGTCTCAGGCATGGCGTTTGTCCTTTTTCGCGGGACGGGTTGGCGCGTGCCTGCCCTTGGCCTGATGCTTGAGCGCGGCCAGCACGAATTCCTTGAAAAGCGGATGGGCGGCATCGGGTTTGGATTTGAATTCCGGATGAAACTGCACGGCGACGAACCAGGGGTGATTTTTCAGCTCCACGATTTCCACCAGCGAGCCGTCGGGCGAGAGTCCGGAAACCTGCATGCCGGCGGCCGCAAACGCATCCCGGTAGGCGTTGTTGAATTCATACCGGTGGCGGTGGCGTTCGAACACAACCTTTTCGCCGTAGGCGGCCGCGGCCGCGGTATGGGGTTGAACCCGGCAGGGATAGGCCCCCAGGCGCATGGTGCCGCCCAGATCCTTGATGCCCTGTTGTTCCGCCAGCAGCGAGATCACGGGGTGGGACGTTTGGTCGTCGAACTCGGTGGAATGGGCATGGTGCCAGCCGAGGACGTTGCGCGCGAATTCGACGACCGCGCACTGCATGCCCATGCAGATCCCGAAATACGGCAGCCGGTGTTCGCGGGCGTATTTGACCGCCTTGATCTTGCCTTCGATGCCGCGGACCCCAAAGCCTCCCGGGACCAGGATGCCGTGGCATTTCTTCAAAAGCCGGAGCACTTCCCCGCGGTCGCGCTCCAAAAAGTCCGATTCCACCCACAGGATATCCACGAGCGCGCGGTTGGCGAAGCCGCCGTGCATCAGCGCTTCCTTGATGCTCTTGTAGGCGTCCTGGACGGTCGTGTATTTGCCCACCACGGCGATGGACACGCGGCGGGGCGGACGCCGGACCAGCTGGTTGATCTGTTTCCAGTGGTTCAGCCGGGCCGGCGAGGCCCTCAGGCCCATTTTCTTCAGCACGATGCGGTCCAGGCCCTCTTTATGGAACATGAGCGGAACTTCGTAGATGGAGCCGACATCCAACCCCTGGATGACCGCCTCCGGCGCCACGTTGCAGAACAGGGAAATCTTGTTCTTCAAATCCTGGGACAGGGAGCGCTCGGTGCGGCAGATGATGACGTCGGGCTGGATCCCGATGGACAGCAGCTCGGAAACCGAGTGCTGGGTCGGCTTGGTTTTCAGCTCGCCCGCGGCGTGGATGTAGGGCACCAGGGTCAGATGAATGTTGAGGGCGTTCTCCCGGCCGACTTCCAGGCGGAACTGCCGGATGGCTTCCAAAAACGGGAGGCTTTCGATGTCGCCGATCGTGCCGCCGATCTCGATGATGACCACGTCCACGGGATGCTGCTTGATGATCTTGTGAATGCGCTCCTTGATTTCATTGGTGATATGGGGCACGACCTGCACGGTCTTGCCCAGGTAATCGCCCCGGCGCTCCTTGCGGATCACCGTGTCGTAGATTTTCCCGGTCGTCACATTGTTGTGCTTGGTGATTTTGGTACGCGTGAACCGTTCGTAATGACCCAGATCGAGGTCGGTTTCGGCGCCGTCCTCGGTGACGTAGACTTCGCCGTGCTGGTAGGGGCTCATGGTTCCGGGGTCCACGTTGATGTAGGGGTCGAACTTGGCCATGGAAATGCGCAGTCCGCTGGCTTCCAGGAGGCTGCCCAAGGAGGCGGAAGCCAGGCCCTTTCCCAGCGAGGAAACCACCCCGCCGGTAACAAAAATGACTTTCGTCTGGGCCATGCTGGTTCTCCTTCAAAAAAGATTACCTATTGTATCCAAAAGCCTCCGCCGGCACAATATCCTTTTCGACCTTGAGCGCCGGCGGCTGGCTTCCTCTCCGCGGGGTTGTCGCAGCAGGTCGCAGAGGGGCTCGTGCTATTTTGTCCTTTCAATACAAGGATTTCTAGGCTGACCCCGCCGCCAGACGCCGGTGGGTGGCCAGCAGGCGCCTGGCCTGGTCCAGGTCGGCGAGGGTGTCCACGGACAGCGTCGGGCGCGGAACACCCACGACCTTGATCTTCACCCCATGCTCCAGGGCGCGCAGTTGTTCCAATTGTTCGACTCGTTCCAGGGGCGTTTGCGGCCAGGAGGCGAAGCGGAGCAGGAAGGAGCGGCGGTAAGCGTAAATCCCCAGGTGAAGTCTGAAATCCCGGGGCCGCAGGTGGCGGACGCCCGCACGCGGATAGGGAATGGCCGCCCGGGAAAAATACAGCGCGAATCCTTCCGGATCACAGACCACCTTGACGGCATGGGGATCTTGCAGGCCGCCGGCGGGCAGGGGGGCCGACAGAGTGGCCATGAGCAGGTTGCGGCGTCCCCGGAAAGCAGCCACCAGGCGATCCACCGCGGCCGGGGACAGGAACGGTTCATCCCCCTGGAGGTTGACGACTAAGTCGCAGGGCAGGGTCCGGACCGCGTGGGCCAGGCGGTCGGTGCCGGAGGCACAGGCACGGGGCGTCAGCACCGCCTCGCCGCCGAATCCCCGCACGGCGTCGGCGATGCGCCGGTCGTCCGTGGCCACCAGCACGCGCGTCAAACTGCGCGCGGCCCGTGCCCGCCGCCAAACGTGTTCGACCAGCGGGCGGCCGCCCAGATCCGCCAGCGGTTTCCCGGGCAGGCGCGTTGCCGCCCAGCGGGCGGGGATGATGCCGAGGATGCGCATGGCTCGCTCCTGAAACCGAGAGTGGTCAAGCAGCCGGCCGCCCTCATTGTAGACCTTGCGGCCGAGATTCCCAAATGAATTTCGCATCTGCGGGAAGGCCCGCGTTCTTTCGCCCTCGCGCCCCCGAGGTTCCCCGCTACCATCCGGCGGCGGTGCCCGGCGGCTCAAGCCGGGTCGGGCAAAACGGATGCCCGGGCCGGGCCCGAGCGCCTGCGCACGAACAGATCGTCCAACAGCAGCGTGGTGACGATGCCCACCAGCGCGATATTTTCCCGGGCGCTGGTCACGGACCGGCCGGCGCGGCTTTTCTGGACGAGCTGGCCGACCGCCGTGGCGTCAAAATAGCCGCGTTGCGCCAGGGAGTCGCGAGACAGGAGCGGTTCGAGATACTCCGGAGGCGTGGAGCCGAACAGACTGGCGCTGTCCGGGGCGCGGTAGGCTTGCTTGGGCCGGCCGACGATGCCCGGGGGCAGAAGGGGCCGGGCCACCCGCTTGAGCAGGTATTTTTCCCGCAGGCCGCGCAGTTTCAGGGACGGCGGCAGGCGCGAGCACCATTCCACCAGGCGGTGGTCGAGGAACGGCGGCCGGCTCTCCACTCCGTGGGCCATGACCATGCGGTCGCCCTGCGAGCACAGCAGGTTGCCGGAGAGCAGCGTGTCGATTTCAATGTATTGCGCCTGCGCCAAATCATCCCACTCCGCGAATCCGGGCGGCAGGGAGGCCGCGTAGTCCTCGCGCGCGTCGTAGGCGCCCAGGGACCGCCTCCACTCCGCTGAAAAAAAGCGCTGGCTCCAGGCCGTGGTGTCCCAACGCGGAAGGTGGGAGTAATACGGCAGGGCGGTGTCCGCCAGCCGCTGCCGGTAGAACGCCTCGAGGTAGGCGGGGGCCTGGCGGGGCCAGCCGGACACGGCGGGATAGAGGCGCTGCAGCAGTTTCGGGCGGAAGGCGGAATCCGGCCGCCGGGCCCAGAAACGGCGGATCTTCATTTCCCGGAAGAGGTCATACCCCCCGAGGATTTCATCCGAGCCTTCCCCGGTCAGCACGACCTTGATGCCGTGGTCCCGGACCAGGCGCGCCAGCAGGTACAGGGGCGCGGGCGCGGTCCGCACCAGGGGCTTTTCCGCGTGCCAGACCACCTCCGGCAGGATGTGGCTGACCTGGTCGTAGGTGCAGGTGATCTCCGCGTGCTCGGTGCCGAGGGCACGCGCCGCCTCCAGCTGGTGCGGCCCCTCGTCATAGGCGGGGTCCTGGAAGCGGACCGAAAAAGTTTTCAACTTTCCCCCGGTGCGCTTTTGCGCCAGGGCGGAAACGAGGGAGGAATCCAGGCCGCCGCTTAAAAACGACGCCACCGGCACGTCCGCCCGCAGGCGGATGCGCACCGAGTCCTGCAACAGGTCGAAGAGCGTCTGGGCGTATGCCTGCTCCCGGCGCGCATCCGGCCGGCCGCGGTCGGCACCGGAAAAATCCGCTCTCCAGTACCGTTGCACGCGGAGGCGTCCGCCGCGGACTTCCAGCCAGTGGCCCGGCGGCAGTTCGCGGACATCCCGGAACACCGTCCGGGGCGGCAGCGTGGCCCAAAAGGTGAACAATTGTTCGAGGCCCAGGGGATCCAGGCCGGCCTGGAAACGTTCCAGTTCCAGAAACGCCTTGGCTTCGGAGGCGAACCACAGGGTTTGGTCCAGCAGGGTGTAGTACAGGGGGGCGATGCCCAGGCGGTCGCGGGCCAGAAACAGCCGCCTCTGTTTCCGGTCCCAGAGCGCGAAGGCGAATTGTCCGTTCAGGGCTTCCAGGCAGCGTTCGCCCCGGTCCTCGTACAGGTGGACCAGGACCTCGGTATCCGTGTGGGTGTAGAAACGGTGTCCGCGGGCCTCGAGGTCGGCGCGCAGTTCCGGAAAATTGAACACTTCCCCGTTGTAGGCCACCCACAACGACTGGTCTTCGTTGTGAATCGGCTGCCGTCCGCCCTGCAGGTCGAGGATGGACAGGCGCGCGTGCCCCAGGCCCGCGTTCGCGTCCCGGTAAAAGCCGGTTTCTTCCGGCCCGCGGTGGCGCAAGGCCGCGGTCATCCGGCGCAGCAGCTCCTCCTCGATGGCGGGCCGCTCCTGCAGGTGAACGCCGCCGCAGATGCCGCACATGGTGCCTCCCCTTTCGCGGGTTCTCGTGAAACCGGCTGCCGGTGTTGGAATTTTCGCTTCGGGCCATAACCGGCGGAGGGAGCGGCCGGAAACGCCGGCCGAGGCGAAAAGGCTAGCGGTACCGCTCGAGAATGGTTTCGATGAGCCGGGTCGTGCTCTTCCCGGCCACCAGGGGGACGGTTTTCACTTCCCCGCCGTAGGCCTCCACCACCTCTTTGCCCACGATGGCCTCGGGGGCCCAGTCCGCCCCCTTGACCAGGATCCTGGGCTGCAATTCCGCGATGAGGCGGCCCGGATCGTCCTCCGGGAACAGGCAGACCAAGTCGACGCACTCCAGGGCCGCGACGAGCTCGGCCCGTTCCCGCTCGGGCACCAGCGGCCTGCGTTCGCCCTTGATGCGCCGCACCGACTCGTCGGCGTTGACCCCGACGATCAGGGCGTCGCCCAGGGCGCGCGCGGCCGCAAGATAGCGCGCGTGGCCGAGGTGCAGGAGGTCGAAACAGCCGTTGCTGAAGACCGTCCGCCGGCCGACGCGGTGCCATTCCCGCACCCGCTGCGCGGCTTCGGCCCCGGCCAGGAGCTTGCCGCGCGGGTCGCGCGGCAGGCCGACCACTATCTCCATGGTTCCTCCGCGATTTTCCGCTTCAACGCCGCTGCGGTGGTGGTGGAAACGCCGACCTCGCCGACGGTGATGCCGGCGGCGCAGTTGGCGGCCACCGCCGCTTCGCGGAAATTGCCCCCTGCGGCCAGGGCCAGAGTCAGGGTGGAAATCACGGTGTCGCCGGCGCCGGAAACATCGAAGACCTGCTGCGCCACCGTGGGGATGTGCGAAACGTGCCCGTCGCGTTCAAACAGCGACAGGCCCTCCTCGCCGCGCGTGATGAGCACGGCCTCGCAGAAGAGGTCCTTCAGGATTTTATGTCCGGCCGCGAGCAGGTGCGGGGCGGAGTCGATGCGGATCCCGGATGCCTCCTCGGCCTCGGCCTGATTGGGCGACAGGAGGGTCACGCCGCGAAAATTCATGAAGTTGGCGGGCTTGGGGTCGGCGGTGACGATCCGCCCGGTTTGGTTGCCCAGGGTGATGACGCCCTGGACCAAGGCCTCGGTCAGCAGGCCCTTGTTGTAATCCGAGATGATGACCGCGTCCACGCGTTTCATCCAGCGCCGGATGCCCGCCAGGAGTTCGGCCACGACCGGCGGACGCACGGGGTGGGTCTGTTCCCGGTCGATGCGCACCACCTGCTGGGAATGGGCGATGACCCGCGTTTTGGAGATGGTGGGCCGGGAGGGATCACGCAGGACCAGGTCGGTGTTGACGCCCTCCTTTTTCAGCAGCGCCAGCATGCGTTCCGCCACCTCGTCCTGGCCCAGGACGCCGGCCAAGACCACGCGGCCGCCCAGGGCGCGCAGGTTGTTGGCCACGTTGGCGGCCCCGCCGGGCAGCGCGTTTTCGCGCTGGACGTGGACCACCGGGATCGGGGCCTCGGGGGAGATGCGGCTGACCTTGCCCCAGATGTATTCGTCGAGCATGAGATCGCCCAGCACCAAAATCCTCCGGCCGCGGAACCCGTCGACAAGCTTCTTGAGCCGGGCGGCTTTCACGTTTCTCATGCTTCCTCACCCCGGTCGCGCGGGAACACCATCTCCTCCACCAGCTTGCACAGGACGTGTCCCAAGGTCAGATGGATTTCCTGGACGCGCATGGTATTCCGGGCGGGAACGGCCAGCACGACGTCCGCGCCGCCGGCCATGCGCCCGCCGCCCTCGCCGGTGAAGACCACCACCTGCATGGACCGCCGCTTGGCTTCGGCGATGGCCAGGAGGACATTGGGCGAATTCCCGGAAGTGCTCAATCCCAGGAGCACATCCCCGGGCCGTCCCAGGGCCTCCACCTGGCGGGAAAATACGCGCTCAAACCCGTAATCGTTGGCCAGCGCCGTCAGGGCCGAGGTGTCCGTGGTCAGGGCCACGGCGGCGAGGGCCGGACGCTCCCGCTGGTAGAGTCGGGCCACGAGCTCCGTGGCATAATGCTGGGCGTCGGCGGCCGAGCCGCCGTTGCCGCAGAGGAGGAGTTTTCCGCCCCGGCGCAGCGCGTCGGCGATCAGCGCGGCCGCCCGCACCAACGGGCCCGCCAATTCCCGGCCGGCCTGTTCACGCAGGGCGACACCCTCCAGGAATTCTTTGTGCACCATGGCTTCCCAATCCGGCATGGGCGCCTCCCCAACCCTTTTCCCCTGCCTCCGCGGGCCGGCCTCGGGTTTCCGAGCCTCCGCCGCCCGGCGGGTTTCCCAAGGGAGTTATTCTACCTCAACGACCACCGCTTCGCGAAGTACTATATCAATGGTGCCGATGATTATTTTGGATTTAATCAGAACCGGCACCTTGCGGACATCATCCGTCAACCAGATATTCACCTGGCCCTTTTGCTGGAACAAGCCCTCGAATTTCAAGGCCGGCTCCACCACCAGGCACTGGAAGCTTCCCGCGGGCACGTTCACCCGTTCCCGGCGCAACACCTTCACCAGCACCTCGTAGGCCTTGCCGTCGTCCGCCACCACGGGGATCGACACGGTTTCGCCGACCGCCGGATTCTGGCTGCGGAAAAAATAAAATTCGGACAGCACATCCTGGGTCCAGGGCTGGGCCGGCACCACCGTTCGGCCTTCGTCCTTGATGACCTGACGATGCAGCTGGTCGTACAGAATCACCGAGTCGTTGGCATACGACCCTTCGCGCAGGTGTTTCTCGTATTGCCAGGAAAAAAGTCCTCCGGCGTCGAGAATGGAAACGATGCGGTCGCGCACCTTGAAAAACCACTCGAAGGCCGGGTGGGTCCGGGCCGTGGCCACCAAGCGCCAGGTGGGCCGGCCGTAGCGGACGGGGCCGGGCTCCACGCTCAAGGTGGCGAACCCCGCCGACAGTCCGAAATATTCCACGGAAAAAAGCAGTTTTTCGCCCGCGGCGAAGGCGCGGTTTTCCCGCCGGGGAAATTCCGGTCGGGGGGGCGGTGTTTCCGCCGCGGCCGGCGGCACGGTCCCGGCCCGCGGCCGGGAAACTTCCGGAGGAACCCGGCTGCCCGCGGCCGGCGCCAAGCCGGCGTCCCCCGCCCGCGCCCAGCCGCGCTCGAGAAGCAACACCTGTCCGGGATGAATCAGGTCCGGGTTCGGGATGCGATTGCGTTCCGCGATGCGGGGGTACAAGAGAGGATCGCCGAGCAGGCGCCGCGCTATTCGCCACAGGGATTCCCCCTCCTCCACCCGGTGGGTCAGCGGTTCCGCCGCCGGGGCGGGGGGGCCGGATACCTCGGCCGGCGGGGAGGGGATCTCCGGTCCCGCCTCGCTTTCCGACACGGCGGTCGGAACCGCCTGGGGCGCGACCTTGATGATTCGGAAATCGGTTCGACCCGTGGCGCACCCGCCGACAAAAAAAACCACGCCCGCCAGGATGAGTCCCTGCAGGCGATGGAAGGGGACCAATCCAGCCACCCGCATTCCGCCTCTCTGCCCTTGCCTTGGCCTACGTTGCGCGCCGCTTGGCGCTGCCCGGTGTTTTGGAGCGGGTCCGGTGGGAACGGCCGCCAGCCTTCCGGCGTCCGCCCCGGCGTGGCGGCCGTTGCGCCGGGTTCGTCCCTGCGCCGGACAGCAGGCGGCGCGCGGCTTCGTACACCGGTTCGATGGGAATGCCAGACAAATCCGGGACGGCTTGGCCGGAACCCGTGGGCACGAGAATTTCCTGCCGCCGCGCGAGCGGCCGCCAGCGCGCGGGGCCCGTGACGCCGGCGGCGGGAAACAGGGATACCGTGGGAATCCCCAGAGCCGCGGCCAGGTGCATGGGTCCGGTACTGCCCGAGATGAAGATCCGCGCCTGGGCGATCAAGGCGGCCAAGCGGCCCAAGCTGACCGCTTCGTGCAAACGCCACGGCGCGGGGTCGCAATACCTGGCCGCAACCGCAAGCAATTCCTCTTCCGCCGGGGAGCCAGTCAACAAAACGTGTACTCCGTGTTCGCGCTGGAGCCGGCGGGCCAACAGGCCGTACTGCCTGGGCGGCCAATTGGCCGCCGAACCGCGCCCTCCGGGGTGGAGGATCACCAGGCGCTGGCGGGGATCCCAGCCCAGGCTCCGCAGGAAACGGCCGGCCCAGAGGGCGTCGGAACGGTCCACGCGCAGACGCGGCGGCTCCAGCTGAACCTGCGCGCCCAGCGCGCGAACCAAATCCAGGTTGTAGTCCGCCTCATGGCGCACGGCCTGGGCCCGGCTGTGGCTCACGCGCCGCGAAAATAAAACGGACCACAACCGGCGGGCCGTGCCCACGCGAACCGGCACGCCGGCCAGCCAAACCGCGAGGGATAAACGGAACTCGGGAAACACCAGCAGGGCGGCGTCAAAACCGCCTGCCCGCACCCGGCGGCAGAGGCGCCAAAAATCCCGGCCGCCTCCGGAGGCATATCCCCACACCTCGTCCGGTCCCGGTTGCCCGGCAAAAAAATCCCGCAAAGGCTCGGCCACCCATAAGCTGACCCGCGCCCCCGGAAAGGTCTTCTTCAAGGCCGTGCAAACCGGCAGCGCCAGGATGGCGTCGCCCAAAGCGTCCGTACGGCATACCAACACGCGCCGAAAAACCGGATTCATGGCTGCGCCTTCCGCGGTCCGGCGGCTAAGATGGCGTCCGCGGCCGCGCTCAGATCCGCGGCGACGGCATCGGGCTCGAGTCCCGGAGGAAATCCGCTGGCACTGGTTTTGTTTCCGTATCCGGTCAACACCAGCACCGTGCGCAGCCCGTTGCTCCGCCCGAATTCGAGATCCAGCATCTTGTCGCCCACCACCCAGCTGTTCTCCCAGTCAATGTCCCGCTCGGCGGCCGCTGCCAGCAGCATGCCCGGTTTGGGCTTGCGGCAGTCGCATTGCCGGGCATAGGCGCTCACCGCACCCTGCTGGAAATGGGGGCAATAATAAATGGCATCCAGCGGGACCTGCTCGGCGGTCAGGAGACTTTGCAGGCGGTCATGGACCGCCCGCACGGCCTGCTCGGAAAAGTAGCCGCGGGCCACCCCCGACTGGTTGGAGGTGACGATCAGCCAATAACCCGCGCCCTGCAAACGGCGCAGGCCCGCCGCCGTGCCGGGCAAAATTTCTACCTGCTCGGGATCGGAGAGGTATTCCCTTTCCCGGATCAAGGTTCCGTCGCGGTCCAAAAAGACGGCGGGCCGCTTCATGCGCCGGCCCGCCGGTAATGGGAAAACTGCAGTTTGACCAGCTTGGCGTACAGGCCCTGGCGCTGCAGCAACTGGTGATGCCGGCCCCGTTCGACGATCCGGCCCGCGTCTAATACGATGATTTGGTCCGCGTGTTGAACCGTGGACAGCCGGTGGGCGATGACGAACGTCGTCCGGTGCTCCATGAGGCGGTTCAAGGCCCCCTGGACCAGCCGCTCGGATTCACTGTCCAAGGAGGAAGTGGCTTCGTCGAGAATGAGGATGGGCGGGTTTTTCAGGATCGCGCGCGCGATCGCCAGCCGCTGGCGCTGTCCTCCGGAAAGCTTGACCCCGCGTTCGCCGATCAGGCTGTCATACCCCTCTTTGCATTCCAGGATGAAGTCATGGGCGTTGGCGGCGCGCGCGGCCCGCTCGACCTCCTCCCGGGAAGCCTCCGGGCGCCCGTAAGCGATGTTGTTGCGGATGGTATCGTTGAACAGGATGGTCTCCTGGGTGACGAGGCCGATCTGCCCCCGCAGGGACTTCAGGCTGATCTTCCGGATATCGTGCCCGTCGAGAAAGACGGCACCGTCCGAAACGTCCGCGAAGCGCGGGATCAGGTCCACCAGAGTGGTCTTGCCCGCGCCGGACCGGCCGACGATGGCCAGCACCCTTCCCGCCGGAACCTTGAAACTGATGTCCTGCAGCACGGTCCGGTCCGGTTGGTAGGCGAAGCTCACCCCGCGGAATTCAATTCCGGAATGGAAGCGCTTGAGGACGAGGGCCTCGGGGTCGTCCCGCACGGCGGGACGGCTGTCGACCAGTTCGAACACCCTCTGGGCGGCCGCCAGGGCCTGCTGAATCGTATTGTTGATGCCCGCCAGATTTTTCACCTGGGGGTAGAGCGAGGCCAGCCCGCCTAAAAAGGCGAAAAACGTGCCCGCGGTGTACTGGTCGCGAATGACCATGGCCCCCGCGTAGACGATCATGAAGCAGATCCCGATGGAGCCGATGAATTCCATGAGCGGGCTGGACAAGGCGGTCTTGCGCACGGCGCGCATGGTCAAATCAAAGTAATGCCGCAGCTCCTCGAAAAAGCGGCGCATCTCGTGCTTTTCCATGATGAAGGCCTTGACCACCCGGACGCCGGCAATGCTCTCGTGCAGAATGGTGGTCAAGTCGGCCATCTTGACCTGGGAACTGCGCGAAATCCGGCGCAGGGACCGCCCGATGGCGATGATCGGATACACGGCGACCGGAAACACGAAGAGGGAAATGACGGCCAGTTTCCAATCCAGGTAGAAGAGCAGTGCGATCAGGCTCGCGATGGTCAGCAGGGAGCCCAGCAAACGTCCCATGACGTTGGAGACGGCCGCCTGCATGAGCGTCACGTCGTGGGTGATGCGGGAGATCAGCAGGCCGGTCCGCTGCCCGTGAAAAAAACTCATGTCCAGATGCAGGAGGTGCTGGTAGAGCTGGTTGCGCACGTCCATGATGATGCGGTTGCCGATGTAATTGATCAGGTAATCCTGGCCGTAGGTGGACAGGCCTTTCAGCAAGTAGGTCAGGATGATGGCGACCGGCACCAGGCGCAGGTAAAACAGGGCCTGGGCGTGATCCGGGTTCCCCAGGATTTTGTCCATGACCGGCTTGATCAGATACATGGAGAGCGCCGTCAAGCCCGCGGTCAGCGCGAGGCAGAAAAACGCCGCCACCACTCTGCCCGCGTAGGGCTTGACGTATTTCAACAAGCGCAAATAGAGTTGCATGCAGGTCCGTTCCTTATGCAGAAATGCCGTCCCGGGCGCGCGGGCCGCCTCACCCGCTTTCCCGAGGAAAAAAAGAAAAGAGACCCGCCTGGATCCGGCGGGTCTCTGGTTCTGGGTTAAAGACGGTCGGTCACCGCGGGAAACGACACGGCCCGGCGGTCACCGCGGCATGCGGATAATGACTTCCACCCGGCGGTTTTGCTTGCGGCCCGCCACCGTTTTATTGGTGGCGATCGGCTTGGTCGGCCCCCAGCCCTGGATGGTGATCTGGTAGTTGGGGACGTTTTGCTCTTCCACCAGGAAGCGCCGCACGGACTCGGCGCGCACCAGGGACAGCCGCATGTTCAGCTTCAAGGGTCCGGTGGAGTCCGTGTGGCCGTCGCACACCACTTCCGAGGCCGGTTCGTCGTGGATCACGTAGGCGCTCTTGATGACCTTGTCGAACATCTCGGAGGTCAGATAGGCCTTGCCGATGTCAAACAGAATCCCCCCGATCTTGATGGTGGTCCGGTTCTCGCTCTCGTAGATCTGGGCCAGGACCGGACGGATGCGGTCCGCGATGAGCACCTGGTTGCCGTCCTTGTCCGTGGTGGAAAGCTCGTAGCGGTAGGACACGTTGTTGGGCACCACGTTGCCGCTCTCGTCCTTGGCGTCCCAGTAGAAAGCCTTGAACAACTCCTCCTGGGACACATAGGACCGCACGACCTGGTTGGCGTCGTTGAAAATGTCCAGCTTCCAATTCGTCACGTCCGGGTTCGGATCCTTGATGGAGAAATAGACGCGATCGGGATAAATTTCGTAATTCTTGGCGGTATACAACTTCGGAATGGTGTCCACGATGAAGGCCTTGCCTTCCACCTTCCGGGTCTCTCCGGCCGCGCTGGTGACGCTCAAGGTGAAGGGATAATCCTGTTTGGAGGATACGCGCCGGCCGCGGGGGTCCTTGCCGTCCCAGACGAAGGCCTTGGGCGGCTGACCCCGGCCGGCATACTTTTTCATGGTCCGGCCTTTGGGATCCGCGATGACCATTTTCCAGGCGGAGAGCTCTCCCAAGTCCTCCGGCAATTTGGGCACGACGGTGATCGTTCCCAGGAACCCCACGAAGGTCCCCTGCAATTTGGGGATCTTCCCGGTCAGGGTCGGCTGCGGCGTGGGCCGCATCGTGGGCGTCGGCGTCGGCGTCATGGTCGCTTCCAGGGTGGGCGTGACCGTGGGCGTGGCCGTGGGCAGCGGCGTGGGGGTGGCCACCAAAGCGCCGGTGTGCCAATCGATGGAGATGCGCTGGTTCCACTCCGGATTCTGCCCCGGATAGGTGCCCAGCTCCCGGCCGAAGTAGGCCCATTCCAGGCTTAAAAAGGAAGTCTTCAAACCGATGCCGGCCGAGGGATACCCCTGGCTGATGCCGCCGCGCAGCGCCACCAGGCGGGACAGCAGAAATTCCACGCCGAAACGCACTTTGGAGAGATTGATCTGGGCGGCATTGTTCGGGTTGTTTTTGAACTCGTTGTCCCCCTGCCAGTTCAGCTCCACCACGTCGAAAGCCAAGGTGGTGGACAAATCTTCGTAATTGAGCCACGAGGGTTTAAAGGCCGCGCCGATTTTAAGATTCGGCACCTGGACCTCCTCCAGAATGCGGGTGTACAGGTCCGCCACGACCAGGGCCACGGTGACTTCCTGGATGGGCTGATAGAGCAGCCCCAAGTCCATGCCGCCGCCCCATTCCTGGGTGAGGTCCACGTCCTGAAAGTCGGCGAGTTCGAAGGCGTTTTTCGTCTGCCGGCTGTAGCCGCGCTGGGTGGCCTTGAGGGCCACGCCGCCGGCCACGTAGCCGAACATGGGAATATCCCAGCCCCAGCCGAAGGACATGTTCTCGATCAGGCCCATCTTGACGTCCCAGCTCACTTCGGGCACGAGCGCGGCATCGGTTTGCGCCAAGGCGTCGCCCAGCAGGTAAACCCCGAAGCCGAAATTGGGGCCGATGTACCGCAGGCTGCCTTCCCCGAGGAGATGCATGCGGCTGTTGGCGATGGCCCGGCCCGTGTCCTCGGAAATGCCGTCCGGAAATTTGCTGAACTCGCCGGCGTGGCTGATCCAGAACAGGATGTTGTCAAAAGACCGGATGTCGGTCCCCATGAGCCAGTAGGGGAAGGTAAAGCGCCAGTAATTCAACCGGGCCAGGCCCGCCGGGTTGTAAAAGAGCGCGTTTTCGTCGTCCGCCACCGCGATGAAGGCTCCGCCCATACCCAGGGGACGGATCCCCTGAATGAAAATGCGGTTGGTGTTGTCTCCGAGGATATATTGTTGTTCTCGGGTTTCCGCAGCCGCGGCGAGCGAAGTCCACGCCAGGCAGGCGGCCGCCAGCGCCAGCGGGAACAGGAGATGCCTCCGGTTGCTCATCAGGTGCCTCCCTTTCAACTTTAGGGTGTGGCTTGAATCTGCAGGCTGGCAAAGAGATCGATGACGTCGTTGATCATGTCGCGGGATGCCGTGTTGGCCACCGCCACCCGCAGGCGCGCGATGCCGTTGTCGATGTCCCCTTGCAGCGCGTTCAGCAGGCCGGCCGGCGGATTGTTGGTCACCCACCAGAATTCGTCGGGCAGCAGGTCGAACTCGGCCTGGGTGATGCCCAGCTGGCTCGCGCTGGTGCTGCTCTTGGACAATTGCTGCAGTTGATAGGTGGTGGAGACTTCCATCACGCGGGAAGCGAAACGCAGAATGTAGAAAAAGCCCAGGTTGAGGTTGACCGTGACATCATTGAAGGTGTACGGGCCGGTGGTCAAGCCCTGGGTGATGGGATCGAGCACGGAGATGAATCCGCCGTACAAGGCCGTAAGCTCGGCATAGCTGGTCGCGCCCCAGTCCGCGGGATTGACCAACTGCGGGCTGCTCCCCGAGGAACTGTCGCTGGTGGCCAGGGTCTGGATAAAAGCCGCCAGGTTGAAGCCCTGTGCCTGCAGCGCGGCCTCCACATAGCCCACGCGCGCCTCCGAGTTCTGGGGATCATGCCCGATGGCCAGCCAGAAATATTCCGCGGCCTTGCCGTAGTCCCCCCGCGAGTAGGCGGCTTTTCCGTCGGCCACCAGGACGCCGGGATTGCTCTCGACGCCGTCGCTGTGCATGCCTTTCAGAAGATTGCAGCCGGGTAAAAGCCCCAGCATGACCAGGATCACCAGGCTAAAGCGTTGTACTTGCCCCGTCTTGGCCCTAATCATGGTCCCTCACCTCAAGATTTTTTTTTAGTATAACTCATCCGGAAGCGAGGCGTCAACCCAAACCTCGGCGCCGCGCGCCAAGCGAGAGGCCTGCTCGGACCGGCGGCGCGGTTCCGGGGCGAGGGGAGCCGGCCGGCGGCGGGCGCGAACAAGGCTTAAAAAATCCAGGCCAGGGACAAAATCACGCCGTAATCGTTCTGCAAAAAGCCCCCCAGGAGATCGAAGGCCAAGTCCGGCCGGGTGAAGTAGCGGATCCCGAGATAATAATTCTGCTCATCGAGCCAGTCCGGAAGGCTGTCCCACAGGAGGTAGACGTAGAGCCTTTCCGGGTCGGGAACGATTTCCAAGGCGGCCCGGGCCCCGAATTCGCCCCGGGAAAGCGCCCGTTCGTCCGCTCCTAAGCGCCCGGTTTGGAACTCGCCCGCGGCCTCGGCATGCAGGCGGATGGCTTCCAGCAGCGAGAGCAGGGTGCCGGTGACCTCCAAGGATCGGCCCAAGGCGCCGAAGTCCTTCGACAGCGTAAGGCCCAGGCGAACGCGGTTGCCGCGGAAGATGTTCTCCCGGATTTCGCCCAGCGTGCGGTGGTTGAGAAACAAGCCCCGCAGCAGGAGGGACAGGGCGGGTTTGGACGAAGCGGGATTCTCGGGCAGGAGCAGGTAGCGCAGGCCAAGGCCCACGGTGCTGCTGGCGCCGAAAGCCGACATCCGGGCGGAGATCATCAGCTCTTCCATGGCTCCCCAGCCGAGCGCCACTTCAATCCCGGGGGTCCGGCTTAAGAAAAAGCCCAGATCCACCTCGGTCCGGTCGACGGCGGGGATATAGGCGGAAAAGTAATAGGGGTTCTGCGGCCGTTCCTTGTGCACGGGCGGCAATGCTCCGCCGGACGCCGCGGGGGCCGTTTCGCCCCCCGGGGCCGAGGTGGCAGTTTCTGCGGCGGGCGCGGGCGTCGGCGAGGGTGGGGGTGCGGGAGCGGGCCGCAGGAGCGTGTCGATGGGCTCGGCCTCGAGCAGATCGTCTTCCGGCGCCAAGGGCTCGAGGGTCGGGGAAGCCTGCGGCATGCTGGTCTGCGCCCAGGCGGAGGCTACGATCCCGGGCCGGAGGGCGACTGCCACGAGCAAGAGGATGGTTGGAAAGAGGCGACTCATCGCCGCATGCGCCCTCCGCCGAATGGGTTCGTGCGCGTTACGTCCCGAGTTCCCAGGAATTGAGGTACTTCTTCTGCTCGGGAGTCAAGGTGTCGATGGCCACGCCCATGCTGCGCAGTTTCAGCACTGCGATTTTCTGGTCCAGGATCTCCGGGACGGGGTAAACCTTGCGTCCCAGCTGCCGGCCGCGGTGGACGATGTACTCGGCGGCCAGGGCCTGGTTGGCGAAGCTCATGTCCATGACCGAGGCCGGATGGCCCTCGGCGGCCGCCAGGTTGACCAGGCGTCCTTCGGCCAGCACGTTCACCCGCCGGCGGTTGGGCAGGGTGAATTGCTCGACGAATTCCCGCACGCGGCGCACGCTCACGGCCCGGCGGCGCAGGCGGTCCAGCTGAAGTTCCACGTTGAAATGGCCGGAATTCGCGACGATGGCGCCATCCTTCATCTGCTGGAAATGCTCGTAGCGGATGACGTTCACGTTGCCCGTCAAGGTCACGAAAATGTCCCCCAGTTTGCAGGCCCGGCCGATCGGCATCACCCGGTATCCGTCCATGACCGCCTCCAGGGCCTTCAAAGGATCCACTTCCGCCACCACCACGTTGGCCCCCAAGCCGTGGGCGCGCATGGCCACCCCGCGGCCGCACCAGCCGTAACCGCTGACCACGAACGTGCGCCCCGCCACCAGCCGGTTCGTGGCGCGGACGATACCGTCCAAGGTGCTTTGGCCGGTCCCGTAGCGGTTGTCGAAAAAGTGCTTCGTCTTGGCGTCGTTGACCGCAATGATGGGATAGGCCAGCACGCCCTTGGCTTCCATGCTGCGCAGGCGGATCACGCCGGTCGTGGTTTCCTCCGTGCCGCCCCGGATACCGGGCAGCAGCTCGCGGCGCGTCTTCATCGCCGTGGACACCAGGTCCGCGCCGTCGTCCATCGTGATGTGGGGCCGCGTGTCCAGGGCGGCGTGGATGTGCCGGTAATAGGTGCGGTGATCCTCGCCCTTGATGGCGAAAATGGGGATGCGCGCGTGCTTGACCAAGGAGGCGGCCACGTCGTCCTGGGTGGACAGGGGGTTGCTGGCGCAACCCACGACCTGCGCCCCGCCGGCCTTGAGGGTGATCAGCAGGTTGGCGGTTTCGGTGGTGATGTGCAGGCAGGCGGCCAGCCGCACTCCGCGCAGCGGCTTTTGCCGGGCGAAGCGCTCCCGGATGATTTTCAGCACCGGCATGTCTTCATCCGCCCAGGCAATCCGTTTCTGCCCTTTCGCCGCCAACTGGATGTTCTTGATATGGGACACGCCGTTCCTCCTTGAAATGACCTGGCTTTGGGACCGTATTGCCAAAAATTGTTCCTAGTTCCGCCGCCGGCCGGTTTTGCGCAAATAGGGCACCGCGGCCCGGCGCAGGCTGAAGACCTGATCGGTTTTTTCCCAGCTGAATTCGGAACGTCCGAAGTGTCCGTAGGCGGCGGTCTGGCGGTAGATGGGGCGGCGCAACTTCAGGTGCGTGATGATGCCCCGGGGCGTGAGGGGAAAAATCTGGCGCACGAGCTTGACCAGGACCTCTTCCGGAATCACCGCGGTGCCGAAGGCGTTCAACATGACGGAGGTCGGTTCGGCCACTCCGATGGCATAGGACAGCTGAATCTCGCAACGTTCGCACAATCCGGCCGCGACCACGTTCTTCGCGATATACCGGGCCATGTACGCGGCCGAGCGGTCCACCTTGGACGGGTCCTTTCCGGAAAAACAACCGCCACCGTGCCGGCCCATGCCGCCGTAGGTATCCACGATGATCTTGCGGCCCGTCAAGCCCGTGTCCCCGTGGGGCCCGCCCACGGTGAAGCGCCCCGTGGGGTTGACGTACACCTTCAGCCGCCGGTCCCGGAGCCGGGCCGGAATGACGGGGCCGATCACGTATTTCAGGATGTCGCGGTGGATGCGCTCCTGCCGGACTTCGGGCGCGTGCTGGCAGGAGATCACCACGGCATCCACGCGCACGGGCCGCCCCTGGCGGTATTCCACGCTGACCTGGGATTTCCCGTCCGGGCGCAGGTATTTCAGCCGGCCCTGCTTGCGCATCTGGGCCAGCTTCCGCACCAGCCGGTGCGCCAGATGGATGGGCATGGGCATGAGCTCGGGCGTTTCCCGCGCGGCGTACCCGAACATCATTCCCTGGTCCCCGGCACCCTCGCGGTCCACTCCCAGCGCGATGTCCGGCGACTGGGTCTGGATGGCGGTCAGCACCGAACACGTCTTGGCGTCGAAGCCCATTTCCGCCTGGGTGTACCCGATGTCCGAGATCACCTGGCGCACCAGGTCGGGCACGTTGAAATGCACCTTGGTGGTGATTTCGCCGGAAACGATCACCAGTCCGGTGGTTAAAAGGGTCTCGCACGCGACGCGGCCCTGCGGGTCCTTGGCCAGCACGGCATCCAGGACCGCGTCCGAAATTTGATCGGCCATTTTATCCGGATGGCCTTCCGTCACCGATTCGGACGTAAAAATAAAGTCGCCCTTGCACTCCATGTCAGCCTCCCGAGCCCCGCCTGAACAAAAATAAACAAAACCCGGGCCGAAAGAGCCCGGGTGGCCTTTCGCAGGATTATAAACAGTGGGCGGGAACCTGTCAAGCCCAACCCCCGAAACCTTCGGGCTTGAAAGGGTTGCGCCCCAACCCTCCGGCTTCGGCATTGCCATTTCGGCCCGGCCGGCATAGCATGGACCCCGGGACGGCGGTTTTTCCGCAGGGTCCCGGAGGTCGAACGGGAGGATGGCGTGCCGCCGCGTTTGCTGCTGATCAATCCCTGGATCTACGATTTTGCCGCCGCGAACCTGTGGGCCTCACCCCTCGGCCTGCTGCAGGTCGCGGAATGGCTTTCCGCGTACACGCCCAGCCTGTTTTGGCTCGATTGCCTGGAGGGAGCCACGGCCCCGCCCCCCTATCACGTCGGGAAATTTTCCAAAACCGTTCTGCCCGCGCCGGCGCCGCTGGCCTGGATCCGCCGCCGCTACGGCCGGTACGGAATCTCGCGGGACGAATTTTCCCGCCGGCTGCGGGCCGCACTGCCGTTGGATGCCATCCTGATCACGGGCATCATGACCTACTGGTATCCCGGCGTGCAGGCGGCCGTGCGCTTGTGCCGCGAACTGGCGCCCGGCGTGCCGGTAATCCTGGGCGGGATTTATGCCCGCCTGTGTCCGGAACACGCCCGGCGAAACTCGGGCGCGGACGAAGTCTACAGCCAGGCGCTGGGGCCGGACCTGCTGGGGGTATTCTCCCGGTTCGGTTTGGACCTCAAACCCCGCCGCGCCGCCCTGCCGTATTACCGCCTGGATTTCTATTCCCCCCTGCCCTACGCGCCCCTGTTCACCTCCGCCGGCTGCCCCTGCGCCTGCAGCTATTGCGCCTGCGCCCGGCTGCACGACGCGTACCGGCGCTTCCCCCTGCCGCAAGTGCTGCAGGCCCTGCGGGAACTGCACGCCCTGGGCGCGACCGACTTTGCGTTTTACGACGACGCCCTCCTGCACGGGGCGGAGGGACACCTGCAACCCTTGCTGCGGGAGGTGGTCCGGTTGGGCCTGCCCGTGCGCCTGCATACGCCCAACGGCCTGCATGCCCGCTGGCTGGACGCCCGCACCGCCCGCTTGATGCGCGCCGCCCATTTCAAAACCCTGCGTCTCGGCCTGGAAACCGTGAACCCGGCCCGGCAGCGTTCCACGGGGGATAAAGTCCGGTGCGAAGACGTGGAGCGGGCCGTGTCCGCCTTGAAAGACGCGGGATTTTCCAAACAGGACATCGGCGTATACCTGATGTACGGGCTGCCCGGACAAAGCTGGGGAGAAGTGGAAGACGGCGTGGCCTTCCTCCGGGAACTCGGCGTCCGGATCTGCCTGACCGAATATTCCCCGATTCCGGGAACGCCGCTGTGGGAGGAAATGGTGCGGGCGGGCTCCGTGGACGCGGACCTCGACCCCCTGCTGACGAACAACTCGGTCTTCGCGCTTTGGCGCGGGGGGGAAACCCGGCGCAGGGAGATCAACGATTTGAAAAACCGGGTGACCGCCTACAACCGGAGCGAATCAGTCCCGGTGGGCCGGGGACATAATCTTGTTTAATTTTAGTCCGAAACGTGCTAAAAAATATCTGTTTGCGAATCTGATCCAGGTCACCGTTCCGGTCGCCGTTCGGAGGGGACCTCATTTACGCCGCGAGGTGATTGGGCATGGCTGAATACGGGAGTGCCAATTTTGATCGCCGCCAGTACCCGCGGCTGGACGCGGATATTCCCGTCGCCTACGAAGTCAGCGACCAAAAACTCCCCGACGGCATCACGGCGAACATTTCCCTGGGCGGCTTGATGGTCCTGCTTCCCCACGAGGTCCACCGCGGCGATGTCCTGGAACTCACCATGCGCTTGCCCACCGAGGGCGAAGAGCGGGCCTTCCGGGTCCGGGCCGAGGTCGTCTGGGCCGAGAACGTTCAAACCGAGGGCGATTACATCTGCCGGGCGGGATTGCGCTTTTTCGAAATGTCGCCCAAGTCCTTTCAAGTTTGGAAATCTTTCCTGGACACCTGGTACAACAAGTAAACCGAGCACGGACGGGGCGCTTAGCCCGCCACCTTCAGCACCCGGGGCACGACTTCGATGTGCACCGGGGTTCGGCACAAGTATTCCGCATCCACGTGCACGTGATGCCGTCCCCGCTTGTACACCGTGATTTTCTTCGCCCGCACGTACTCCACGTCGAGGTACTTTTTCAGTTCCCCGCGGCGCAACCCCCAGAGATAGCCGATGAGATTGAAAAGTCTCTTGCGCTTGAAGATGCACACGTCCAGGTAGCCGTCTGTCATGTCGGCGTTGGGGGCCATAACCATTTCCCCGCCGTAATACTGGCCGTTACCGACCAGGATGAAATAGCCCCTGCGCAGGATGGATTCCTCGTCCATCCTCAGGAAGATTCGTCGAAAAGGATAGAAAAAGAAGCGCCGCATGGCCACCAGGCCGTAAGCCAAAACCCCCCAGGCTTTTTTCAACCGCGAATCCACCCGCCGGATCACGTAAGCGTCGAATCCGATGCCCGCCATGCAGATGAAATAATGCCCGTTGACCCGGCCGAGGTCCACGCGCCGGACGCCGTCTTCCAAGATGGCGCGGCAGGCCTGCAGCGGATCGGCCGGCAGGCGCATCTGCAGCCGGAACACGTTGACCGTGCCGGTGGGCACGACACCCAGGGCCGTTTCCGAGCCGGCCAGGCCGTTGACCACTTCGTTGATGGTGCCGTCGCCGCCGACCGCCACCACCAGGTCATACCCCAAGGCGACGAATTTTTTGGCCAGCGGCGTGCCCTCGCCCGGAGCGGTGGTCACGGCAACGTCCGCGGTCAGGCCATGGTCGCGGAAAAAGGCTTGAATCAGCAACAGCGGGTTTTCGCCCTTGGGAAGTTTAGGCACGGGCGCCTGTTTGAGTCCCAGCAGGATTTTGATCAGGACGGGCAGGCGGGGTCCCTGGCCGGAAAACGGATTGTAAATAATGGCCGCCTTGCGGAAAGACGCGGGGGTTTTTCCGGTGCTGGCTGAATCGGTCATGACGGGTCTCTCTCGGCGGCGGACCGACCCTTTTCCGGCGGATGACGCGGGTCAGTCGGCCGGTTTGGCGGCCACCAGGGCCGCCCCCAGGGAATTGATGAACTGCGGCGCCTCGGGGACGTCAATGGGCACGCCGAGCTTCGCCTCCAGGGCGGCGCGCAAGCCCGGGTTCTTCGCGCCGCCGCCGTTGAAGGAGACGATCTCCTGCAGCCCGACTTTCTTCACCAGGGCCAGGACGCGTTCCGCGATGGAATGGTGGATGCCGGCGATGATGTCCTCTTTCTTCACTTCCTGGGCCAGCAAAGAAATGACCTCGCTCTCGGCGAAAACCGTGCAGGTGGCGTTGATGGCGATTTCCCTCCCGGATTTCAAGGCCAGTTCCCCGAGCTCCCCCAGCTCCACTTCCAGGGCGCGGGCCATGACCTCCAGGAAGCGTCCGGTGCCGGCCGCGCATTTGTCGTTCATGGCGAAATCGGCGATTTCACCGTCCGGGTCCAGGGCGATGACCTTGATATCCTGGCCGCCCAGATCGATGATGTTGCGGATCACACCCCGGGGCGAACCCAAATGGGTCGTACCCTGGGCGCAGGCCGAGATCTCGGTGATGGTCCTGTCCCCGAATTCCACCACGCGCCGGCCGTAGCCCGTGGAGACCACGCGCTGTAAATCCGTCCGCTTCAGGCCCGCCGCCTGCAGCGCCTGCTCCAGCACGCCCTGGGCGGCCTGCTTGGGCCGGCTGCCGGTCGGCAGCACCGCCCTGGCTGCGATCTGCCCGTCCCGGAGGATCAGGGCCTTGGTGGCCACCGAGCCGATGTCCACGCCCCCCGTGATCACCGCAGCCTCCCCCGGAAGGCCTCGCTGCGGGCCCGCAACCCCTCCACGTCCTCCTGGCCCGTATCCGGGTGCGGCGTCGGCAGGGACAGCCGTTTCTCCTTCAGCACCTTGTCCATCCGGTCCCACTCCATGGCAAAAAGTCGGCACAATCTTAAATCATGGCGATGATCCCGTCCAGCGTAAATTCCCCGGCCGGGTTCCAAGCTCGGCCACCGCGGTCCTGGCGCGTCACGAAGGAGAACGTTAGGTTGTTCTGGCGGGATGCTTACGCCGGTTGCACGGAGAACAGGTGGCCGCCCCAGGCCGGCAGGTCCACGTACAGGCCGGCCCGCCGCAGGTCCGCGCCCTGATATTCATAGCGGCCGTCGGTCAGCAGGTCGGTAAACCTCCAGGACCGATCCCCGTATGAGACTCCGCCCAGCCGGACGTGTCCCTGGGCCGGAGCCGCGCTGAAATTCACGACCACCAGGCGCCGCCGGTCGTCCTGCTGCCATAAGGTTGCGATCAGATTGCGGTGCGTCGTATTTTCCGGTCCGCGGGGTTCGACCCGGCACAGGCCCCAGGCGCCGTTTTTCATGTCCGGCCCCGACAGGTCCAGCAGGCGCTCGTAATATTTCAACAGTTCCGGGTGGTCCAGCTCCGCGGGCCTGCGGCCCAGCTGGATCGGCAGCTTGAGCCTGCGGCCGTGCATCTGGCCCTCGTGAATGAGAACCGCGCCGGGCAGCGTCACGGCCAGCAGGGCCGCGGCCCGGGACCGCTCCAGGCCGAAGACCGCGGCGGCCCGGGGCTCGTCGTGATTCTCGATGAAGCGCAGGAGCCGGCGCTGGTATTCCCACTCGGCCCACAAGTGCAGACTCACCGCCCGGGCGTCCTCGTGCAGCAGGCGGTCGTACAGGCGCTTGTCGTAGCAGTAGTCGAAGCCCAGGCGCTGCAGCGTCCACTCGAAGTCCCAATAGACTTCGGCCAAGAAGCAGAAATCCGGCCGGATTTTCTTTACGGGCGGGATGATCTCCTCCCAAAATTCACGCCGCGGGGGTTCGCCGGCGCGGCTCCCCCAGGTGCGGAGAAAAATCTGGGTGAGCAGAAGCATGGCCATGTCGCAGCGGACCCCGTCGCAGATTCCGGCCAAGCGGGACAGGGTGAGCAGGGCCTGTTCGCGGGCTTGCGGGGAAAAAGCGTGAATCTGGGCCGTATCCGTCCAGGGGGGAAAATAGGGGTCGCGGCCGTGTGCGAAAATGCGTCCGCCGCTCCGGAAGAATTGGCCCGGCGCGGCCTCCAGGTCTTTTTCCGTGCCGGACATGAACAGGTCGGGACAATCCCGTGTCCAGGGATGGTCCAGGGCCACGTGGTTCGGCACGAAATCCAGCATCAGGCGCAGGCCGCGGCGGGCCAATTGTTCGCGGAAGACGGCCAGGCCCTCGGCTCCTCCGAGGTGCGGATCCACCTCATAGGCCTGCACGGCGTAGGGCGACCCCGTCACGTCGGCGGGGGAAAAATCGCTCAAGACCTCGTGGAATTCGCGCCGCAAACCGGGATGGTTCACGGCCAGGAGCCGCGCCTTCGGGCTGCGCTGCCACACCCCCATGAGCCAGACGGCGTCGAAGTGGCCGGCCGGCTCCAGGGCCTCCTCCGGAACACCGGCCAGCGTCACGGGCCGCCGGGCGCGGAGGGACAGGTCCTGCAGCCAAACCCAGGCGTTGATCTCGTAAATGCGGGGATGATCCGGCCAGGCACTGTGCGGCATGCGGCACCTCTTGCTTCAGCATTATCGCATACCGCCGGGCGTGAAATCCAAAATATCTCTTGTGCCTCCGGAGGTCTTTCGTTCATACTGGCTTGCCCGCGCTCCCGGCCCGGTGCGGTGGCGCAGACTCAAACGGAGGTCCAGACATGTCCGGTTTGATCCGCATCCTGTCCTTGGACGGCGGCGGCGTCCGGGGAATCATTTACGGGGAAATCCTGATCGCCCTGGAGGAAAAACTGCGGAGCCGCACGGGCGATCCCAGTGCCAGAATCGCCGATTACTTCGATTTGATCGCCGGAACCAGTACCGGCGGGATTTTCACCGCCCTCCTGCTGTGCCCGGACCGGGAGCGGACCGCCCGGGCGCGCTATTCGGCTCACGAGGTCTCCGACCTGCTGCGAACCACGGGCAGCGCCATCTTCCACGTGGATATCTGGCAGGAAATCCGGTCCATGGGGGGCCTGACCGACGAGCGCTATCCGTCCGCGCCCCTGGAGAATCTTCTGCGCTCGCTGCTCCAGGAAGTGAAGCTGAGCGATCTGGTCAGGCCCTGCTTGGTGACCGCCTATGACATCCAGGCGCGCCGCGCCGTGTTTTTCACCCGCGACAAGGCCGGCCGGGATCCAAAATACGACTTCTACGCGCGCGACGTGGCGCGAGCGACCTCCGCCGCCCCGGCGCTCTTCGAAGTGGCCAACATCCGCTCCCTGGCCCAGGAGCCCCACGCCTTCATCGACGGCGGCGTGGTGGCCAACAATCCGGCCCTGTGCGCCTACGCCGAGGCCGTTCAGATGCGGCCCGAGACCACGGCGCGCCAGCTGCTCCTGCTTTCCCTGGGCCCGGGTCGCGTGCACACCCCCTACCCCTACGCGCACGCGCGCCATTGGGGCGCCATCGAATGGCTGAAGCCCTTGCTGGACATCTTCATGTCGGGGGTTTCCGAAACGGTGGATTTTCAACTGCGTAAAATATTCCAACTGGCAGGGGTTCCGGGGCAGTACCTGCGCCTGGATCCCGAACTAGACAAGACCTGCTCCCCGGATGTGGACAACGCCACGCTCAAGAATTTGCTGAACCTCAGCGCCGCCGGTTTGCGGGCCGTCAACACCTACTCTGCGGATCTCGACCGTTTCCTGGAATTGTTGCTCGCGCACTAAGCCTGACTTCCCTCCCGGTTTTCCCGCTACGGAACACTGCTGTGTTTTCTTCCCCGCCGGCGCCCGCGTTTCCGCCGCAGGCCGAGTTCCCGCAACATGGCCAGGGATCGCGGGTGCAGGGCCACGCCCTGGCGGCGCAGCCAGGAGGTCTTGGCGGCCGCCACGGTCTGCCAGGCGGCATCCAAATCCTGAAACGCCAGTTTCCGGATGCGTGCGAGACCTTTCAGCCGGCGCCGCGGTTCGCTGTAATCCGCGACATAAAGAATTTTTTCCAGCGGCTGCATGCGTGCCCCGCCCGTGGAATGCCGGGCCACCGCCCGGAGAACGCCGGGATCGCGCACGCGAAAAGCGCGCCTGGCCAAGAACGCGGCGGCGGGGTCGTGCCATAGGCCGGGATTCTTCCGAACCGCGGCGTCGGCATAGCGGCCGTGGTATTTCCGGAGGATGGCCAGGAGGCGTTGGGGAGGGAGAGAGCGGGCGCAATCGTGCAACAAAGCCGCGAGTGCGGCCCGGCGGGGGGACACTCCCGCGGCCACGGCCAGCGCGGCCGCCAAATCGGCCACGGCCAGCACGTGCGCGTAGCGCGCGGGGTCGAGAAGGGCGCGGAGTCTTCTCTTGACGGCGGCGAGGTCGGGTCCGCTCACCGCACCAAAGCCAGCCACCCGAGGGCGAAAAGCAGGACGCCGGCCGCGATCCAGATCAGGACCTGGCGCAGGAACTCCCCGGTTCCCGCGGGAATGGAACGCAAGCGAGTCGCATGCTCGGCCATGTCCAGTTCCTGCTTGACTTCCCGCCGGCGCCTGGCTTTCTGCTTGGTCATGAGTGCCTCCTCCAGTCAATGCCTGCGCGCTCCGCGCGCGGCTCGGAGCCCCCGGCCTGCTTTCGCCGGGAAGGTGCCAGGTCAGGCCTGCAGGCCGGTGAAGATGACGCCCCGGACGATGTACTTCTGGAACATCATGTACAGGAAGATGGTCGGCAGGGTCGTCAAGGTCACTACCGCCATGACCACGTTCCAGGGTTCGCCCGCCTCCACCATCTTGTGCACCCCCAGCATCAGGGTGTACATCTTGGGATCATTGAGGACGATCAGGGGCCAGAAGAACGCGTTCCAGGTCGTGATGAACCCGAAGATCCCCAGGACCACCAGGATGGGGGTGGACACGGGAATCACGATCTTGCGGAAAATCAGCCATTCCGAGCAGCCGTCCAAGCGGGCGGCGTCAATGAGATCGCTGGGCAGACGTTCAAAAAAGCTTTTCAAAATCAGAATATTGAAGGCCGCCACCACCGTGGGCAGGATGAGGCCCCAATAAGTTGAAATGAGGTTGACATGCGGCAGCGTCTCGGCGGGAAAACTTTTCATGACCAGATACAGAGGAATCAGGAGACTCTCGGCCGGAATCATCAGGGTGGAGAGAAACAGAATCAGGAGGAATTTTCCCAGCGGCGGGCGGAGCTTGGCAAAAGCGTAAGCGGCCAGGGTGGACAGGACGATCTGGCCTGCCACAACGCCGAAGCAGTAAATGAGTGAATTGTATATATATGTAGAAAAGGGCACGTGTTTCCAGGCAATCAGGTAAGAAGACCAGTCCAGATGGCCGTAAAACCAGCGCGGCGGCCAGGTAAACATGGCCTGGGCCGGGGCCAGGGACGTGGCGACCATCCAGGCGAAGGGAATGACCGTCACCACCGCGCCCACCACCAGAGCCAGGGTCCCGGCCCACAAGAACAGTTTCACCGGGAAGCGCTTGCGGTCATTGACCGAAATCAGGGTCCGGCGTTCCATGGGCCTATTCTCCTTCCGGTTCGAGGCGGCGCAGCCTGAAGATGGTGATGATCAGCAGCAGGACCAGCAGGATGACGGAGAGCGCCGCCGCGTAGCCGATGTCCATGTTGAAGAAGGCCTGCTTGTAAATATAGGTGGCGATGACTTCGGTGGAATTCATCGGCCCCCCGTTCGTCAGAATATAGACTTCGGTGAAGATCTGCAGGGTGTTGATGATGGTGATGATGAACATGACTGCGATCACCCCGCGGATGGAGGGCAGGGTCACGTGCCAAATCTTGTTCCACAAGTTGGCGCCGTCGATTTCCGCCTCCTCGTAGAGGGTTTCATCCAGGTTGGTCAGGGCCGCCGAATAGATCAGCACCGCCCAGCCGGTGTTCTTCCAGACATACATCAGGACGATGGACAGCAGGGCCAGATTGGGATTGTTCAGCCAGCCGATATGCGCATTCGCCACGGGCAGGAGGGCGACGAGTGCGTTTAACAGGCCGAAACCCTGGTCCATGATCCATTTCCACAGGATGGCGGCCGGGACGGTGGGCATTAAAAACGGCAGGAAGAAAAGGAACTTGATGACCCCCTTGCCCCAGCGCAGCTCGTTGAGAAAAATGGCGATGAACACGGGAATCCAAAAGCCGATGGCCAGGGCCATCACGCAAAAACCCAGGGCATGCCAGAGGGTCGCCCAGAACATGCTGTCGTGGAAGGCCCGCGCATAGTTGGCCACACCGAGGAAATGCGAAGGGCCCACCGGCGCATAGTGGTAAAAGGAGATGACCAGCCCCTTGAGCATGGGATACCAGGAAAAAAGAGAGAACGCCAAAAAGGCCGGCAGCAGGAAAAGCAGGGCCGCCCGTGACATTCTCGTCAGTTTCAGGGATACGGCGCGCCGAGCGGGCGCGCCCGGCCACAAGTCGATCACCGGCGCCTTGGCAGGAGGAAAGGAAATGGAGGGCGTGGGTTTGGCCAGCTTGGGCAGCTTGGGCTTGCGTCCCAGCTGCTGCCAGCGGGATTTGCGCCGGGCGCTTTTCAACTCTTCGTGCGTAGGCAGGGGCACCAAGGGGATTTCCGGTTCCGGCGCCGTTTCAGGGGGAGCGGCAGGTGGAACCGGCGGGGCGGTCGCGGGCGAAGCCGGAGCGGCCGGGGCGCCGTGTTGTCCCGGAGCCGGCGCACCGACGATCCGCGTGACTTCCTCCGCGGCCGCGGGCGGAGGGGTCAGATCCACGGTCGGGGTTTCAGGTTCGCGGGCCACGGCCTCGGTCCCGGCCGCGCCCGCCGCGGAGGACGGTTCGGGCGGGGCCAACGCCGCTTCCCATTCCGGCATCTCGACCTTGGATTCGGGGGTGGCAGCAGCCCTGGCGGATTGTCCGGCGGGCGGGGCCGGCGGTTCCGGCACTGGGGGAAAGTACGTCTCCCCCGGGCCTTCCCTTTCGGCCGGCTCGGCGGCGGGCGGGGCTTCTTCCCGGGGAGGCGCCGGTGCGGCGGGGCGCGGGGCGGGGGGTTTCTCCAGCTGGTCCCGGGCCTGCATGCGCGCCGTGCGGGGAATCAGTTCGTCCTGCACGATCTCCTCGCCGGCCGGCTGGACTTCCTCCTCCAGGCTTTCATCGCGCGTGACGATGGAATCCTCAATGGCATCCCGCCGGTAATCCTTGGGGCGCTTTTTCTGCAGCGGAGCCGCCGGCGCGGGCGCCGGGGTTTCTTCGACCACCGCTTCCGGAGTCGGTGCGATCTGCTCGTCAACCAGGGAATCCAGCAGTTCGTTGATCTGATCGTCGGTCTGGTTGGAGAGCAGACGGTCGAAAAAATCCGTCGGCAGGCGCTTGCGTCTTGGTGCTGGCATGCTCTCTCTCCTAAGGCGCCGTGCCCGCGGAGGTCTGCCCGGTGACGGTGACCGGGACGGCCGCGGGAGGATTCTCCGGTTCCTGAGCCGGCGTTTCGCCGGGGGGAAGCGGTTGGACCTGTAAAAGTTCGCGATTGATCTTGTGGTTAAAAGCCCGCATCATGGATTTCAAATCGAGTTCGCGCTCAATGAAGATCGCCTGCAGGGGGTATTTGTCCAGGGCGTCCTTGATCAGGGGCCACTCCGGCAGGTGCGGTTCATTGCGCGCGTGCGCCAGCTCCTCTTTGACCATGGCGAATTCGGGCAGATTCAAAAGATTGGTCGAGGCGGAGAAGGCCCCCGGGAAAATGGTCATTTCCATCTCGTTCATCCGGATCCACTTCCACAGTTGGTTGGCGGGGGACAATTCGAATTCAATGTATTTCCAGGCCGCCTCCTGCCGCTCGCGCGGAATCCCGGCGTTGATGATGTACACTTCGCCCGCGGCATGCGAGGCGCGCAGGCCGTGGGGGCCGGCCGGCAGGGGTGCGATGCCGGTTTGGGCCAGATCCAAACCATACTTGTTGATCAGGGTGGGCAATTCATTGGCCACGCCCATCATCATGGCCACCCGCCCCAACGCGAACATCTGGGCCACGTCTTCCTGTGTGGGCAGATCGTTGGGCGGTAAAATCCCGTAGCGCCACTTCAAGTCGCGCCAGAACTTCAGGGTCCCGAGCACTTCGGGCGAGTCCAAGGTCGCGTGCCACCGGCCGTCCGCTCCGCGCGCCACGAGCGTGCCGTTGTTTTGCCAGACGAAATCCATGAAATTCCAGGTGGTGGGCGTCAAGCCGAAGCCGTACTGCCCCTTGGCCGGCTGTGTAAGCCGTTGGGCAAACTCGACCAGCTCCCGCCAATCCTGGGGGGGGTGGTCCGGGTCCAGGCCGTCCTGACGGAACAGGTCCTTGCGGTAGAACATCACCATGAAATAGGTATCCTTGGGCACGCCGTAGGTTTTGCCGTCCACGCGCGTGGGCTCCCAGACGATGGGGGGGATGTAATCCTTCTGGTCCCAGTTTTGAATGTAGGCGTCCATTGGGGCGATAAAGCCCTGGCGCGCCAGGATGGGCAGCGTCCCGATCCAGACATGCATGACGTCGGGCCCCTTGCCGCCGGCCATGGCGGTCACGAACTCCTGGGGGGAAAACTCGCGCTCCACGCCCTTGATTTTGATATCCGGGTGCTCCTGTTCGAAGCGCAGCACCGTTTCCTTCCAGAGTTTGAGCTCCTTCACCTGCCGCGAGGGGGGCTTGTTCCAGGCCTCCAAGACGATGTGCGCCTGGGGGGACACTTCGGTGACGAAATAATAATTTTGCAGCCACACGCTGAACATGAACGCCGCGAGCAAAAAAATGAACAGACCCCAAAATATTTTTCTCAGCATGCACAAACTCCGCTCTGCCGCGGTTTTGGCGTCAACGTCCGTCGCGCGCGCTTTCTTGGATGATACAAGCGGGCCGCGGGAATGTCAAGAATGGCGCTTTCCCTATTTGAGGATGATCAGCACGACTTCCGCCCGGCGGTTTTTCGCGCGGCCGGCGGCCGTGGTTTCCGGGGCCAGCGGAACCAGGGTGCCGTACCCCACCGCGTCGATTAAGTCTCCCGGGATCTTGCCCGACACTTCCAGGAACTCGGCCACCCGCTGGGCGCGCTGCCGCGAGAGCTCGAACTCCTTGCCCGGGGCTTCCCGGGTGTCGGCGTGACCCTTGACCTGAACACGGTAGCGTTTGGCGTATTTCTTGATGGTATCCACGGCCTGCTGCAGGTTCTTGAAGGCGTCGAGCGGAATGCTATAAGAACCGCTCTCGAAGGGCACGGCCGTCAGATACAGGGCCAGGGCCTTGCCGGTATCGAGCGTGGATACATCCGAAGCCACGGCCCGCACAGCGGTCCGGCGGGTCAGGCCGCCCGTGAACGTCGCCTGCAGCCGGCAATAGAAGTACTGCCCGCCCTTGACCCATTTTCCCTGATTGTCCTTGCCGTTCCAGACCAGGGTGGCCGGCGCCTGGCCGCTGTCCGCGAAGACGCGCACCGTACGGCCGGTTTCGGCGTTTTGAATGACGAGTTTCCAGGAAAGCACATGGGCTTCCGGCTGCGCCTGGAGTTTGAAGGTCACCGTGCCCTCGGCTTCGTCCCCGGGTTTGAACATCTTGGGCGTGAGGTCCAGGCGCAGGCTCGGCTGGAGCTTGACCACCGGCACCTGGATCCTGTCGCCGGCCTGGTTGCCCACCGAATCCTCGACCCGCAGCACCGCCTCCAAGGTACCCGCGGGCACGACCCCGCCGCGGTCGTCTTGGCCCGACCACGGGATGCGTTCGGGCCAGGTCCGGTCGCCCCGGAAACTCTTGACGGTCTTTTGGGCCGCGTTGCGCAGCAGCAGCTGCCAGGAAACATCCGGCACTTTTTCGGCGCCGCGGAGGCGGAAGACGAGCTTCGCGGCCGGCCGGGTGCCGTACAGGACCAGCTCCGGCGGTTCCACGCTGAGCCGTACGGGCGGCAACTTGGTCCTGACCTCCACCGGCGCCTCCAGCAGGGCCAGGCTTTCGCCCCGGGAGTCCTGCAGCAGCAGTTTTGCTTGATAAGGCCCGTCCGGTACGGGTTTTTCAAAATCATCCTTCCCATCCCAGAGAATCGGCTCCGGATAGCCCCGGCCTTCGAAATACCGGAGCACTTGGCCGCCGGCATCCTGCAGGCCCAGCTGCCAGCTGGCCGCTTGGGCGGGCTCGCCCTGCAGCAGCCGGACGCGGAAGGAAACCGTATCCGACACCCCGTCGCCGTTGGGCGAGAAAATGTCGGCGCTGGGCAGCAGCGAGGCCTTGAAGGCCTGTGGGGCCGGCGCGCGCTCCGGCGTGGGCGCGGGCGTGGCCTCGGGCCGGGGTCCCGCCAGGACCGGCAGGCCGTAGCTGAGGGACAAGCGGTGCGACAAGCCCAGATTCGCGACCTGCCCGACCAGCGCGTATTCGATTTCCCAGCCCGCGTACTTGAAGCCGGCGCCCGCGCTGAAGGTGTTGGTCCGCAGGTTGTTCAACAGGTAGCCGGCGCGCAAGGCGAACATGTCCTGGAACCAGCGTTCGGCTCCCACCCGAAGCACGCGCACATCCTCGGCCTGGTTCCGTCCGGCCTGGATCATTTCCAGATCCAGCGCCAGCGCCGTGGCCGCGTCGTAATGATAGGCGGTGCCCAAGGCGAGGCTCTGGGGAATCTGCTCCTGCACTCCGTTGTCCCAGCGAATGCGGGTGTCCAGGTCCTGCACCCGCAACCCGAAATCCAGATTTTCGCCGGTGCGGGAAAGCGGCAGGTGGTAGCGCAGGCCTACATCCACGCCCGTGCCCAGGAAGGCTCCCCGGCTGACGCGAATGCCGCCAAACAGGAATTTCAAACTCGCGCCCAGGCGCAGGCGGTGATCATAGGACAACGGCAGGCTGCCCCCCAGACCCAGGGTGTCCGCATTGACCTCCACGGCCTCGGGATAAAACTCGTGCATCCAGGCTAGGCCCACGGCCGCGCCCTGCGGCAGGGGATACGCGGCGGCCAAGGCGGCCGAGCGCAGGCGGCCGTCATAAAGCGACCCGAAGGAGGACTGAAGGCGCAGGGCCTCCGTTTCGCTCAAGCCGGCGGGATTCCACCACACGGCCGTGCCGTCCTCCGCCAGCGCCGTGTAGGCGCCGGCCAGGCCCATGGCTCTGGCACCCAGGCCCAGGGCGCCCCCCTTTTCATACAGGCCCGCCCGGGCGCTGACCGGCAGAACGGCGGCCAGCAGCAGGATGGCCGCGAACCAGCGGCCGGGGATCCGTCCGCTTCCGCTCATCGCAGCACCGCCAATTTATGAATTTGCCTCTCGGTCTGCCCGCTTTGCGGGTCGGTCGCCTGGATGACCACCAGATACACGCCGGCCGATAAATCTTCGCCGGAATTGTTGGTCAGGTTCCAGGTCACGAACTCCATCTGGCCGAAATCGAGCTTGGCGACCAGTTCGCCGGCGATGCTGTAGACCTTGACCCGCACATGAACGCCGGCGATCCGCGACCGGACCCAAATCCGCGCGTACTGTTGCGCCGGGTTGGGCGCGATGCGCACGGCATCGATCACCGACACGGCCGGGCGCAGCACGGTGATCGCCTTGGTGACCACGGTCTGGTTCCCTGCCCCGTCCGTGCACGTGCTCTGGATGTAGTATTGGCCGCTGGCCACGAATTGATTCGCCTGGTTGGTCCCATCCCAGAAATTCTCGAAACTGTTGTCCAGCCAGATCCGCAGCTGCGCCTGGCCGTCCGGCTCGAACAGGTTCGAACTGAGGTTGAAATCGCGCACCACCTCGTGCAGCCAGCCTTCGTTCAGGACCCGGACGATGTTCCCGGAGGAATCCAGGATCACCAATTCAAAGCGGATGGTGCGCTGGGTTTCGGTGGCCGTCGGGGAGACCGTGAACGTCGGGGTGATGGTAAAGGTCGGCGTGATGGTCGGGCTGTGCGTCGAAGTCGGCGTGATGGTGAAGGTCGGCGTCCAGGTGGACGTTTCCGTGATGGTGGGCGTGGGCGTATGCGTCGGGGTCATGGTTCCGGTCGGTGTGCCGGTGGACGTTTCCGTGATGGTCGGCGTCGGCGTGTAGGTCGGAGTCATGCTCGGCGTGGGCGTGAACGTGGCCGTGCCGGTGTCCGTCGGGGAGACCGTGACCGTGGGCGTGGCGGTGGCGGTGGGTGTTTGCGTCGGAGTTTCCGTTGGCGTCCCCGAGGAGGTCGGCGTTGCCGTCAGGGTAGGTGAGGCGGATGGGGTGCTCGTGGGCGTATGGGTCAGGGTTTCCGTCGGTGTCTCCGTCGGGGTCGCCGTCAGCGTCTCCGTCGG
>CAZQGO010000020.1:0-28115 GCA_964593065.1 uncultured bacterium
GGCCAGCCGGGGCACATGGTATTTGTCCGCCTGCCGCCAGACGGTTTCCGACTGCGGCTGTACGCCGCTGACGCCGTCGAAGACCGCCACCGCGCCGTCCAACACCCGCAGGGAGCGCTCGACCTCCACCGTGAAATCCACGTGGCCGGGCGTGTCGATGATGTTGATGCGGTGATGCTTCCAGAAGCAGGTCGTGGCCGCCGAGGTGATGGTGATCCCCCGCTCCTGTTCCTGCTCCATCCAATCCATGGTCGCGGTTCCCTCATGCACCTCGCCGATTTTATACAAGCGCCCCGTATAAAACAGCATCCGCTCGGTGATGGTGGTTTTGCCGGCATCGATATGGGCCATGATGCCGATATTCCGCACCTTGGTCAGATTGACCAGTTGCGTCAACGGTAAGACCTCCTCCTGCACGAGTGTATTGCCGCAATTCGCCATGGGCTTCTCTCGCAGACTGTATTCCCTTACCAGCGGTAGTGGGCAAAGGCCTTGTTGGCCTCGGCCATTTTATGCGTGTCTTCCCGTTTCTTGACGGCCGCGCCCTGACTGGCGGCCGCTTCCAACAATTCCGCGGCCAGGCGCTCCTGCAGGCTCTTGCCCTTCCGGGCCCGGGCCGCCTCGCGCAGCCAGCGGATGGCCAGGGACACGCGCCGCTCGGGCCTGACTTCCACCGGCACCTGGTAGTTGGCGCCGCCCACGCGGCGGGACTTGACCTCCAGCGACGGCTTGACGTTCTCCAGCGCCTGCTTGAAGGTGTTGAGGGTCGGGTCGCCGTTTTTCTTCTTCATGATGTCCAGCGCCCCGTAGACGATTTGCTCCGCCAGGCGCTTTTTGCCCCGCTCCATGAAGGCATTGATGAACTGCTGCATCAACGCGCTGTTATAGCGGTGATCCGGCGGAATTTCGCGCTTGCTGATCATCTTTTTTCTCGGCATGCCCTAGTTCCTCCTTGCGGCCCGGTTCATTTCTTGGGCCGCTTCAGCCCGTATTTGGAACGGCCCTGCTTGCGGTTCTGCACGCCGGCCGTATCCAAGGTGCCGCGGATGATATGGTAGCGCACTCCCGGCAGGTCCTTCACGCGGCCGCCCCGGATCATGACGATCGAATGCTCCTGCAGGTTGTGGCCTTCGCCCGGGATATAACAGGTCACCTCGTGCCCGTTGCTCAACCGGACGCGGGCCACCTTGCGCAGCGCGGAATTCGGCTTTTTGGGGGTGACCGTATACACGCGCACGCACACCCCGCGCCGCTGGGGACAACCCGTGAGCGCCGGCGAGGAAGTTTTGCGGCGCATCATTTTTCTCCCCCTGTGGATCAACTGGTTGATGGTCGGCATGCCTCCGCCTCTCTTTCGAGTAAAAATCCGTCCGTCCCCGCCGTCCGGCGCGAAGTCCGTTCCGGAAAAAGCGCCGCTGCAAAATTCGAAAACAAAAAAAGACGGAAACATCCGTCTTTTTTTGTGAAGGCGCCCCTTGGCAGGCACCGCTTCGCAAAAATGTACAATGGGAAGACCTTCGCCCCTCAGGATTGAGCCGAGTGTCACAACCGGGACGTGGTTTCTTCTTCACGCGTCTGCCCGGACATCCGGCCGCCCGGAACAGAAAATGCCGGCGTAATCCTCCCTCGTACAAGTGGATGTTTATATGTGTTTTTAAACCTTTTTCAGGCGGCGCCGCCTTCCGTACCGCCTCCGAAAAATGAAATCGGATTATAGTGGAAAAACAACCGCCGTGTCAATAAAAAAGAATTAATTTTTTGCGGCTTCCAATTTTTCGGCCAGCTCATCCTCCGGCTTTTCCGCCGTGTACTGGTCCCGTATGCTCTTTAAGTTCAGCATACCGGTTCCGGCGGAAATGAGATGGCCCATGATGACGTTTTCCTTCAGGCCCCGGAGTTCGTCCACCTTGCCGGCAATGGCCGCCTCGGTGAGGACCCGCGTGGTCTCCTGGAAGGAGGCCGCGGAAATGAAGCTTTCCGTTCCCAGGCTGGCCTTGGTGATGCCCAGCAGCACCGGCCGGGCGGTCGCCGGCTTGCCCCCCGTCTTGACGACGCGTTCGTTCTCGTCCTTGAAGGCGAAGCGGTCGACCTGGATCCCGACCAGGAAATCCGTGTCGCCCGCGTCCTCGATCACGACCTTGCGCAACAACTGGCGCACGATGACCTCGATGTGCTTGTCATTGATCGAGACCCCCTGGAGACGGTAAACCTCCTGCACTTTGTTCACCAGGTATTCCTGGACTTCGTTGACGCCCTTGATCTCCAGGATGTCGTGCGGATTGATGGGCCCGTCGGTGAGCGCCTCGCCGGCCTGCACGCGGTCGCCGTCGCGGACGTTCAAATGCTTGCCCTGGGGAACGAAATACTCCTTCTCCATGCCCGTCTCGTGCTTCACCACGATCCGGCGCAGGCCCCGGACCATGCCGGAGAAATTGACCGCACCGTCAATCTCGGAGACCGTCGCCGCCCCCTTGGGCTTGCGCGCCTCGAACAGTTCGGCCACGCGCGGCAGGCCGCCGGTGATGTCGCGGGTTTTGGAGATCTCGCGGGGGATCTTGGCGATAATGTCCCCCGCACGGATGGAGTCGCCGTCGTTGACGGAGAAATACGCCCCCGTCGGGATGGCGTAGGTGGCCAGGACATGATGTTCGTTGTCCCGGATCACGATCTGGGGATGCAGGTTTTCCTCCCGGTGCTCGATGATCATGCGGCCGATCAGGCCCGTGGCTTCATCGGTTTGTTCCTTCATGGTCACGCCCTCGAGGATGTCCTCGAAGTGGACATGCCCGGAGACCTCGGTGAAAATGGGCACGTTGTACAGGTCCCAGAGAGCGACCACGTCGCCGCGCTTCACCTGGATGCCGTCCTTGACCTTGAGGATGGTTCCATAGGGGATGGGATACAATTCGCGTTCCGCGCCGCGCGAGTCGTACACTCCGAGCTCGGCGTTCCGGTTCAAAACGATCAGGTCGCCGGCGGAGTTGGGAATGGTGCGGATGTTCTGGAAGCGGGCCACCCCGTCGTTTTTCACCTCGATCTTGGAGACCTCCAGCACGCGGCTGGCCGTGCCGCCGATGTGGAAAGTCCGCAGCGTAAGCTGCGTGCCCGGCTCGCCGATGGACTGGGCGGCGATGATGCCCACCGCCTCGCCCACGTCCACGGCGCGGCCCGTGGCCAGGTTGCGGCCGTAGCAGTTGGCGCAGACGCCGCGCTGGCTCTCGCAGGTCAGCACCGAGCGGATGCGGATTTTTTCCACCACCGCGTTCTCGATTTTCTCCGCGATTTCCTCGTTGATTTCCTGCCCGGCCCGGACCAGCACTTCGTCGGTCAGCAGGTCCACCACGTTGTCCAGGGCGACCCGCCCGAGGATGCGGTCCTTCAAGGGTTCGATGACCTCGGAGCCTTCCCGGATGGCGCCGATGGAGATGCCGTTCAAGGTCCCGCAGTCCACTTCGGAGATGATGACTTCCTGGGCCACGTCCACCAAGCGCCGCGTGAGATAGCCGGCGTCGGCGGTCTTCAACGCCGTGTCGGCCAGACCCTTGCGGGCGCCGTGGGTGGAGATGAAGTATTCCAGCACGGTCAGGCCTTCCCGGAAATTCGCGATGATGGGCTGTTCGATGATTTCCCCCACCTGGCCGGTGATTTTCTGCTGGGGTTTGGCCATCAGGCCCCGCATGCCGGCCAGCTGCCGGATCTGCATCTTGGAGCCGCGGGCGCCGGAATCGGCCATCATGTAGATGGGATTGAAGCCCGCGCGGTCCCGGTTGAGTTCGCCCATCATGACGTCGGCGATGCTGTCGGTGGCGTGGGTCCAGATGTCGATGACCTTGTTGTAGCGCTCGCCGTCGGTGATGACCCCCTGCTGGTACTGCTTCTCGATGGCGGCCACTTCCTTTTTGGCCTGCTGGATCAATTCCGGCTTGTTGGTGGGGATTTTCATGTCGTCGAGCGCGACGGTAATGCCGGCGCGGGTGGCGAATTTAAAGCCGATATCCTTGAGTTTATCCAGCATCAGGACGGTCTCATACGTGCCGAGCTCCTTGTAGCAGCGGGCCACGAGGTTCGTCAGCTCTTTCTTGTTCAGGGTCTTGTTGACGTACCCCAAGGCCGGGGGCACGATTTCCTGGTTGAAGTAAACGCGGCCGGTGGTGGTTTCCACCACCTTGCCGTCCATGCGCACCTTGATCTGGGCGTGGTAGGTGGTCGCCTCGGCGTCCAGCGCGATGAGAACTTCCTGGGGGGAGGAAAACACCTGCCCTTCCCCGGGATCGCCCGGGTGTTCCTTGGTGAGGTAATACAGGCCCAAGACGATGTCCTGGGAAGGAACGATGATCGGCCGGCCGTTGGCGGTGGAAAGGATGTTGCTGGTGGAAATCATCAGCACCCGCGATTCGAGCTGGGAGTCGGCGGACAGCGGAACGTGGACGGCCATCTGGTCGCCGTCGAAATCGGCGTTGAACGCGGCGCAGACCAAGGGGTGGATCTTGATGGCCTTGCCTTCCACCAAGACGGGCAGGAAGGCCTGGATGCCCTGCCGGTGAAGCGTGGGCGCCCGGTTCAAGAGCACGGGGTGATCCTCTAAGACCTCCTCGAGGATATCCCATACTTCCGGCTTCACCTTCTCCACCATCTTCTTGGCGCTCTTGATGGTGTGGACGTAGCCGCGGTCCTCCAGTTTTTTAATAATGAAGGGTTTGAACAGTTCGAGCGCCATTTTCTTGGGCAGCCCGCATTGCCACAGTTTGAGTTCCGGCCCGACCACGATGACCGACCGGCCCGAGTAGTCCACGCGCTTGCCCAGGAGGTTCTGGCGGAAGCGGCCCTGCTTGCCCTTGAGCATGTCGGACAGGGATTTCAACGGGCGGTTGCCCGGGCCCTTCACGGCGTGCCCCCGGCGCCCGTTGTCGAACAGGGCGTCGACGGCCTCCTGGAGCATGCGCTTCTCGTTGCGCACGATCACGTCCGGGGCCTTGAGTTCAATCAGCTTCTTTAAACGGTTGTTGCGGTTGATGACGCGGCGGTACAGGTCGTTTAAGTCCGAGGTGGCGAAGCGGCCACCGTCCAAGGGCACGAGGGGCCGGAGCTCCGGCGGCAGGACGGGGATGACCTCCAGCACCATCCAGTCGGGGCGGTTGCCGGACTTGCGGAAGGCCTCGATGACCTTGAGCCGCTTGACGATCTCCTTGCGCTTTTGCAGGGATGCGATCGTCATCTCGTGATGAAGCCTCTCCGCCATTTCGTCCAGGTTGATCTCGCGCAGCAGGTCGCGGATGGCTTCGGCGCCCATTTTCGCCTTGAAGACACCGCCGTATTGCTCGCGAAAGGCCCGGTAGTCCTCCTCGGTGAGGACCTGTTTTTTGGCCAGGGGGGTGTCGCCCGGGTCGGTCACGATGAAATTCTCGTAGTAGATGACCTTCTCCAAGGTCCGCGTGCCGATATTGAGCAGATAGGCGATACGCGAGGGCACGCCCTTGAAATACCAGATGTGGGTCACCGGGGCCACCAGCTCGATGTGGCCCAGGCGCTCGCGCCGCACCTTGGCCTGGGTGATTTCCACCCCGCAGCGGTCGCAGATGACGCCCTTGTAGCGGATGCGCTTGTACTTGCCGCAGGCGCATTCCCAGTCCTTGGTCGGCCCGAAAATCCGCTCGTCGAACAGCCCGTCCCGCTCCGGCTTGAAGGTCCGGTAGTTGATGGTCTCGGGTTTTTTCACCTCGCCCTTCGACCAGCTGCGGATGATTTCCGGCGAGGCCAGGGAGATGCGGATGGCGTCGAACATGCCCGCCGCCCGGCTCTCATGGTATTCGCGTTCTTTCTCCCGCTCCCGCTGGAGCAGGGTCATTTTTTCCCCGAAAGCGCTGTCTACTCGCATGCGGCCTCCTTGCCCTATTTGCGCTTCTTGGTTTTAACCAGCTTTTCGCCGTCGTTCTCGGCCTCGGACTCCTCGTTCTCCTGTTCCTTCGGCTTCTTCAGCAGTTCGATGTTCAGGCACAGGCTTTGGAGCTCCTTGACCAGCACGTTGAAGGATTCCGGAACGCACGAATCGGGCGCGTTTTTGCCCTTGACGATGGCCTCGTAAATCTTGGTGCGGCCGGCCGCGTCGTCCGATTTCACGGTCAGCAGCTCCTGCAGGGTGTTGGCCGCGCCGTAGGCCTCCAGGGCCCAGACTTCCATCTCTCCGAAACGCTGGCCGCCGAACTGGGCCTTGCCGCCCAGCGGCTGCTGCGTGATCAGGGAATAGGGCCCGATGGAACGGGCATGGATCTTGTCGTCCACGAGGTGCGCCAGCTTGAGCATGTACAGATAGCCGATCGTCACCGGCTGATCGAAAATCTGGCCGGTGCGCCCGTCGTAGAGGTTGGTCGTACCCGTCTCCGGCAGGGTGGCTTCCCGCAGGACCGCCTTGATTTCCTGCTCGCTGGCGCCGTCGAACACGGGCGTGGCGACATGGATGTTCAATTTGTGGGCCGCCCAACCCAGGTGGGTTTCCAGGATCTGGCCGACGTTCATGCGTGAAGGCACGCCGAGTGGATTCAGGATGATGTCCACCGGCGTTCCGTCCGCCGTATAGGGCATGTCCTCCATGGGCACGATCTTGGAGACCACGCCCTTGTTGCCGTGACGGCCGGCCATCTTGTCGCCGACCGACAGCTTGCGTTTCTTGGCGATGTAGACTTTGACCAGCTTGATGACGCCGGGCGGCAGCTCGTCGCCCTTGCGGATCTTCAGGATCTGGCGCTCGTGTTCCAGGTTGTTCTGCTGCTTGAGGGCCTCGGTGATTTGCCGGAGTTTGGCCGCATCCTGCTGGTAGGCCGCCTTGAAGGCCGCGGCGTCCAGCTTGCCGGCCTTTTTCTGCTCCGTCAACCTCTCCTCGAGCTCGGCCAGCTGCACGGCCAGATTCTGCTCGATCCGGGCCTCCTCGCGCATGCGCTCCTTTTCGATTTTCTTGATGCGGTCCAGGTCGCGCGAGCGGATTTTCTCGTCGCGCTCGCGCCGCGAAAAGACCTTCACATCGATGACCTTGCCCTCGATCCCGGGGGGGACCTTGAGGGATGCGTCCCGGACGTCCCCGGACTTCTCCCCGAAGATGGCCCGCAAGAGCTTCTCTTCCGGCGAGAGTTCGGTCTCCCCTTTGGGCGTGACCTTGCCCACCAAAATGTCCCCGGGGCCCACTTCGGCCCCGACCCGGATGATGCCGATCTCGTCCAGGTCTTTTAAGGCCTCCTCGCCCAGGTTGGGAATGTCCCGGGTGATTTCCTCCTTGCCCAGCTTGGTGTCGCGGGCTTCCAACTCGAATTCCTCAATGTGCACGGAGGTGAAGATGTCCTCCCGGACCAGGCGCTCGGAAACGATGATGGCGTCCTCGAAATTGTATCCCTGCCAGGGCAGGAAGGCCACCAGCACGTTGCGGCCCAGGGCCAGTTCCCCGCCGCTGGTGGAGGGGCCGTCGGCGATGACCTGGCCGCGCTTGACGTGCTGGCCGGGCAGGACGATGGGTTTTTGGTTGATGCAGGTGTCCTGGTTGGAACGCTGGTATTTGGCCAGCGGGTACACGTCGATGTGGATCTGTTCGTCCTTTTTGTCTTCCCAGGAAACCATGATCCGGTCGGAACTCACCCGCTCGACCCGGCCTTCGTGCCGTCCGGTCAGCATGACGCCCGCGTCGTAGGCGCATTTGGCCTCGATGCCGGTCCCGACCAGCGGCGCCTCCGTGCGCAGCAGCGGCACGGCCTGGCGCTGCATGTTGGAGCCCATGAGCGCGCGGTTGGCGTCGTCATGCTCCAGGAAGGGAATGAGCGCGGTGGCCACGGACACCAGCTGCTTCGGGGAAACATCCATGTAGTGGACTTCCTTGGCGTTCACCAGCGGAAAGTCGCCCTTGAAGCGCGCCGAGATCAGCGGGCCGATCAGGTTCCCCGGTTCGTCGACCTGGGCATTGGCCTGGGCGATGATGTACTCGTCCTCCTCGTCGGCCACCAGGTAAACGATTTCATCCGTGACCTTGCCGTTGACCACCTTGCGGTAGGGCGTCTCGATGAACCCGAACTCGTTGACGCGGGCGAAGGTCGCCAGGGAGGAGATCAGGCCGATGTTGGGGCCTTCCGGGGTCTCGATGGGGCAGATGCGCCCGTAGTGGGTATGGTGGACGTCGCGAACCTCGAAGCCGGCGCGCTCCCGGTTCAGGCCGCCGGGCCCCAGTGCGGACAAGCGCCGTTTGTGCGTCAATTCGGCCAGAGGATTGGTCTGATCCATGAACTGCGACAGCTGGGAGGAGCCGAAAAACTCCTTGACTGCGGCCGCCACGGGTTTGGCGTTGATGAGGTTGCTGGGCATGCAGGTATTGATATCCAGAATCGACATGCGCTCCTTGACGGCCCGCTCGATGCGGGCCAAGCCGATCCGGAACTGGTTCTCCAGGAGTTCCCCGGAAGAACGCACCCGCCGGTTGCCCAGATGATCGATGTCGTCCTTCTCCCCCTGGGTCGCGTTGAGCTTGACCAGCTGGCGGATGACTTCCACCACGTCTTCTTTCTTCAGGGTGCTGTGGTCCATGGGAATGTTCAGGCTCAGGCGCTTGTTGAGCTTGTAGCGGCCCACGCGGGAAAGGTTGTAGCGCTTGGGATTGAAAAACAGGCCTTCCAGCAGCGCCGCGGCGCTCTCCACGGTGGGCGGGTCCCCGGGCCGCATCTTGCGGTAGATTTCGATTAAGGCTTCGTTCTTGGAGCGGGTGTTATCCTTGGCCAGGGTCAGATGGATGGAATGTTCCTCGTCGCTTCCGGTCAGGGCCACGGACACCTTGTGGATTTTGGCCGTCTTGAACTTCTGCAGCAGTTCGGGGGTGAGGCGGGTATTGCATTCGGCCAGAACCTCGCCCGTGGAGCCGTCCACCACGTCCTCCATGAGGATGCGCTCGTTGAGTTCGTCTCCGACGGGGACGGTTTCGCTCTGGTAAAAAATATTCAGGATTTTCTGCTGGGTGGTGAAGCCGATGGCCCGCAGGAAGGTCGTGGCCAGGATCTTGCGTTTGCGGTCGATGCGCACGAAGATGAGGCCGTTGTGGTCGAACTCGATTTCCAGCCATGAACCCCAATAGGGAATGATGCGCGCGACCAAAAGACGGCGGCCCATCTGGGTCTTGCCCTCGTCGTCGTCGAAGGAGACGCCCGGGGAACGGTGCAGCTGGGACACGATGACGCGTTCCGCCCCGTTGATGATGAAGGTTCCCTTGGTGGTCATCAGGGGCAGTTCGCAGAAAAAGACCTCCTGCTCCTTGATGTCCTTGATGCGCTTGACCTTCGTCTCGGGATCCGCCTCCCGCACGACCAGCCGCAGCGTGACTTTCAAGGCCGCGGAGTACGTCATGTCCCGTTCCTTGCACTCTTCGACCGTGTACTTGGGCTCGCCGAACGTGAAGCCGGCGAATTCCAGACTGGAGTTGTTGTTAAAATCGTAAATGGGAAAGACGCTCTGGAACACGGCCTGCAGGCCTTGATTTTTGCGGTTTTCGGGCAGGATGTCTTTTTGGATGAAGTCGTTGTAAGACTTTTTCTGGATCTCCATCAGGTTGGGGATATCCATGATTTCCTGGAGTTTGCTGTAGAAACGCCGTTTCTTGGGATCAACGATTGATTTGGGCATGCATTCTCCTCCCGGCCCTAATACGTGCTCGTTAGGTGAATTGATGGGTCAAATATTCGTGGAAAGGGGAAAATTACAATGAAGATTGATGATAGTACAATTCATGTCAGTCTGTCAATAAATAAAATAAAAATATTCATTATTTTCTTGCCGGATGTCCTTAACCGATGGTTACCATAAACCCTTGCTTTTCAAAGTATTTCTTGGCCCTGGCAATCCTGGCTGGAGTTGGCGGCCGCATTCGGCCCAAAGAATAGCGCAAACCCAGTTCCCGCCATTTGTGGACGCCCATGCGATGATAAGGAATAAGCTCCAGAACGGGGCGGTGCGGGAGACTCGAGCCGTAGGCGGCCAGGCGCGCAAACTCCGGTTCCGAGTCGTTGAGCCCCGGCAAAATCACCCTGCGGATCACCAGCCGGCCGGGAACGCGGGCCGCCTCGCGGCCGAATTCCAGGGTCGGTGGGAGCGGCCTGCCGGTCAGGCGGCGGTGCAGGGGCTCCGAACTGGCCTTGACGTCGAGCAGGACCGTGTCCGTGACGTCCAGCAGGGCGCGGCGTTTGCCGCGCGCGCAGGCGCCGTTGGTGTCCAGCGCCGTGGTCAGTCCCAGCTGGTGCCCCAGCTGGAAGAGGGCGCGGACGAAATCCGGCTGCAGGGTCGGCTCCCCGCCGGAGACGGTGATGCCCCCTCCGTGCTGCCGCAGGTAGGGCAGCAGCGGCAGCAGCCGTTCGCGCGCCTCCGTCAGCGTCAGGCGCCGGGAACCCCGCGCGCTCCAGGTGTCCGGGTTTTGGCAGAAGCGGCAGCGGAAATTGCATCCGGCCAGGAAAAACACGCAGCGCAAGCCCGGCCCGTCCCGGGTGCCCAGGGTTTCAATCGAATGCACGCGTCCGGCGATGGATTTCATCTTGATAGTCCCGACCGAATCCCCCCGGAGGCGGCGGTTCCGTCCGGGCGAGGATGAGGGGGTCCCGCCTTCAATACGCCTCGTGAAACGTCCGGCGCAGGATCTCCGCCTGATGTTCCCGGGAGAGCTTGGTGAAGTGCACGGCATAGCCGGAAACGCGGATGGTGAGTTGCGGATACTTCTCGGGATGGCGCATGGCATCCTTCAGCAGTTCGCGGTCCAGAACGTTGATGTTGATGTGATGACCGCCCTTGGTGAAGTAGCCGTCCAGAATGTCGGTCAAATTGCTGGAGCGCATTTTGAGCTCCGCGCCCAAGGCCTGCGGAACGATGGAGAAAGTATTCGAAATCCCGTCCTGGGCCGCATAGTACGGCAGCTTGGCCACGGAGTTCAAGGAAGCCAGCATGCCGTGGCGTTCCCGCCCGAACATGGGATTGGCGCCGGGCGCGAACGGTTCTCCGGCCTGACGGCCGTCCGGCGTGGCACCGGTTTTCTTGCCGTAGGCGACATTGCTGGTAATGGTCAGGATGGAGAGAGTGGGCGTGGCGCGCCGGTAGATGGGGTGTTTGCGCAGTTCGGTGATGAAGGTGATGATCAGATCGCGGGCCCGGTTGTCCGCCCGCTCGTCGTCGTTGCCGAAGGCGGGGTATTCTCCGTGGATCTTGAAATCCCGGGTCAGGCCGCGGCGGTCGCGCACGGCCCTGACCTTGGCGTAGCGGATCGCGCACAGGGAATCCACCACCACGGAGAAGCCCGCGATGCCGAAGGCCATCAGCCGGTCCACCTGGGTGTCGAGCAGGGCCATCTGGGCGCTCTCGTAATAATAGCGGTCGTGGGACCAATGGATGACGTTCATGATCTTGACGTACTGCTCCGCCAGCCAGGACAGCACATAAACGAAATTTTCGTGAACCTGGTCGTAATTCAGGTGGGCTCCGGTCAGAGGCCGGACGTTGGGCACCACCGCTTCCCCGCCGGTTTCGTCGCGCCCCTCGTTCAAGGCCAGCAGCAGCGCCTTGGCCAGGTTGCAGCGCGCCCCGAAATATTGCAGCTGGCTGCCGGATTTGAGCAGCGACACGCAGCAGGAAATACCGTAGTCGTCCCCGGCCACCGGCCGCATCAGGTCGTCGTTCTCGAACTGCAGGGCGCTGGTGCGGATAGCCACCTCGGTGGTGAAGGCCTTCCACTTTTCCGGCAGCCGCGGAGAATACAAAATGGTCAGGTTGGGTTCCGGGGCCGGGCCGAGGTTGAGCAGGCTTTGCAGGAAACGGTAATCGGTGCGCGTGACCTTGGTTCGTCCGTCGCTCCCCATGCCGCCCAGCACCAGCGTGACCCAGACGGGATCCCCGGCGAAAATCTGATCGTATTCGGGCGGCCGCAGCTGGCGGATCATGCGCAGCTTGAGGGTGAAATCATCGATGAGTTCCTGGGCCTGGGATTCGGTCAGGTGTCCGCTTTTCAGCTCGCGCTCCAGATACACGTCGAAAAAGGCCGTGATCCAGCCCATGGACATGGCGGCCCCGTCGGATTCCTTGGCGGCGGCCAGATAGGCCAGATAGGTCCATTGCATCGCCTCCCGGGCGTTTCCCGCCGGGCGCCGCAGATCGAAGCCGTAGCTGCGCCCGAGCTGGATCATCTCCTGCAGCGCCCGGATCTGGTCCGCCGCTTCCTCCCGGGCGCGGATGGATTTGGTTTCCATGGCGTCGTCGATCTTCGCTAAGTCGGACCGTTTTTCCCGGATTAAATAATCCAGACCGTACAGGGCCACGCGGCGGTAATCCCCGATGATTCGGCCCCGGGCATAGTTGTCCGGCAGTCCGGTGATGATTCCCAGGCGGCGCAATTTTTTCATTTCCTCGGTATAAATGGAAAAAACCGCGTCGTTGTGCGACTTGCGGTAGCGGGTGTAAATTTCGGCCAGGCGCGGGTTCAGTACGTATCCACGGGCCCGGCAGGCTTTTTCCACCAGCCGCACGCCGCCTACGGGTTTGACGGCCCGCCGCAGGGGCTTATCGGTCTGCAGGCCGACGATGCGCTCCAGTTTGCGGTCGATATAGCCCGGTCCGTGGGAGAGGATGCCGCCCGCCACCTGGACGTCGATGTCCAAGACTCCGCCGCGGCGCCGTTCCTCGGCCATGAGCCGCTGAATTTTCCGCCACAGCTTGCGGGTACGCGGGGTCGGGCCGGCCAGGAACTCCGCGCCCCCCTCGTAGGGTAAATAATTTTGATGAATAAAATCCTGGATGTCCGTTTTCACGGCCCAGCGGCCGCGTTTGAACGGCGGCAGTCTTTTCGCCATGTCTCCAGCCTCCTGAAAAACGCGGGGAAAAAGGGTGCCATGAAAAAAAGCCCGGACTGCTCCCGCGCGAGATAGCGCAGGTAGCCCAGGCGGTCGGCTACGACGCGTTGTTTCCTCCCGTGCTTCCCGGTGGTTATCCACCCTCGCCAGTCGCACGTTTCGCTTTTGACATACCAAAAACCGCGCCCTCTGTCAAGCTCTTTTATTCGGAATTATTCTCACTAGTTGTCCAGCCGCGATGCCGGGCCACCGGCGGGGGATTTCATTCGAAATAGACTTCCCACTCTTTCATCCATTTGTCGCCGGTCAGAACCCATTGCTCGTTGTGTTTTTTAAAATAAAAAGTCACGGGCTGCCAGACATACATTTTCTCCACCGCGCTGAAATAGTGGTAACTGGCCAGGGTCTGATAATACGCGGATGTTCGCGACGCGTCGTCGTACCGGACCTCCGACTTCGCACGGTCGAGGTCCAGGGTCAGTTCCTCCGGAAACCGCGAGGGGATTCGCCGGGTCAGGATGTCGCGGCCCCACTGCAGCTTTTCGGGCAGGTAGGCGTCGATCAGGACGTTGAATTTCTTCACGACCTCCGGCTCCACCGCCAGCGGATGAGACGGCGCCGGGGGCGGTTCGGAGGACGTACTCGGCTTGAGGACCGCCCACAGCACGGCGGCCAGTACCAGGACCGCCGCTGTTCCGGCCACAGGCCAGAACAGGGGATGGCGCCGGAGGCCCTGCGCCCGATTCCAGGCGGTCCGCGCGTACTGGATTGCCGGCTGCAGGGCGGCGGGAGGCCAGGGTGCTGCGGACGGCGCCGGCGCGGCGGGTGGCGGCGCCTGGGTACCTTCCGTCGCGGCGCTTGGCGCCTGCGCACGCGGCGCCTGGGCGCCCGGTCCGGGTGTGCCCGGCGGCGGAGCGCTGGGTCCCTGTGTGCCGGGCGGCGGTGCCGGTTGGGCCTCCCGGCTCGGCCGGACTCCCGGGGCGGCGGCTGGCGGGGGCGGGCCGGCCGGCGCCTTCGGTTTCACCGCCGGTTTTTCCGGTTCGTCAAAAGTCAGGGTGACGGACGTGCTCCCGCATAACCTGCAGCGGGTGGCGTCGTCATCCAGGGGTTGTCCGCATTGGGAACAGGTTCGCATTTCTTCCTCCAGCTATAGTCTAACCACACTCGCTGGGAAACTCAATTGGATTTCTCGAGGCGTGGCTCCGTTTTACGCCGCAGGCGGACGCGCGGCCCACAGCCGGCGCGCCGCCTGCAGGACCTCGTCCGCGCTCAGGTCGTCCAGGCAGGCGCGGCGTTCCTGCCGGCAGACCTCCGAATGGCAGGGACGGCAGGGAAGGTCGCGATACAGGACATGCCGGCCCGGACCCTCGGGATTGTTGTTGATGAAATCCGTGGGTCCGTAGCAAATGAGGGTGGGCACGCCGAAAGCCTCGGCAAAATACTTGGGGCCCGAATCGTTGCCGATCATCAGGCTCCCGCGCCGGATGACCGCCGCCGCCTGCCGCAGCGGCAGGCCCACGGCTTCCAGGTAGGCGCCGCCCAGGGCGCGGGCGCAGGCCTGGATCACTTCCCGTTCGGCGGGTGTGCCGGACAAAACGATCTGGCAACCCGTATCGGCCGCCAGGCGTTTGGCCACTTCGCCGAAACGTTCCGCCGGCCAGCACTTCACGGGCCAGCCTCCTCCGGGGGAAACGATCAGCAGCGGACGCCGTCCGTCCCAGCCCTGGTCCAGAAGATGCCGCTGCGCGGCGGCTTCGTCCTCCGGCAGCAGGAAAAATTCCAGGCGGTTGTCTTCACCCTGCCAGCCCAGGCGCCGGGCAAATTGCAGGTTGAGGTCGACGACGTAGCGGTAGGCGGCCACGATCCGGTCCGTGTAAAACCACCGGCGCACCCTCAGGTTGAAACCCAGGCGCCGGGGAATGCCGGCCCAGAACCCCCAGCCCGCCGTGCGCATGCTGCCGTACAAGTCGAGATACCAGTCGAAGCGTTCGGCGCGCAGGCGCCGGATGAATTCCGCGTTGTGGCGGGCCGCATACACCGCCCCGCGCTCCTTGAGCTCGGCCGCGGGATGCCCCCAATAGCCGTCCACGCGCGGATTGGGCGTGAACAACTCCCGGTAGGCCTCATCCGCCACCACGACGAGCCGCGCCCGCGGCCGAAGTTCCTTGAGGGCCCGCAGGAGGGGAAACGTCGTGAGGATGTCTCCCAAGGTCCGCAATTTCACGACCGCGATTTTCTCGCTCGTCCGCGGGCTCATGCGCGGCGCCTTCCCGCCTTCGCGGCCGCTCCGGCGCGGGCATCCAGCATCCCGGCCAGCACGGCCTGGACATGCTCGGGCGTCAATTCCCGCCAGCAGATGTTGTCCTCGCACACGTCTTTGCGGCAGGGCCAGCAGGCGGGCGCCGCGTGGATGGCCTGATGGCCGGCCCGCCGCGAATACGCGAACCAGACGGCCGGCTCGCCGGGCCCGAACAGCGCCAGCGTGGGCGTGCCCACCGCCGGCCCCACGTGCATGGGAAACGCGTCGTTGGACACGACGGCCGCGCAGACGGACCAGAGCGCCGCCAACTGGCCGGGCGTGAGGTCCTCGGCGCACAAGGACCGGCTTCCGCCCAGGCGCAGATAGTTTTGCTTGAGGTCCCGCTCCTTGGGGCCGAACACGAAAATGCTTTTCAGGGCCCGCGCGCGGCGGGCCCAGCGCGCAACCTCCAGGAAGCGCTCCAGCGGCCAGCGTTTGGCGGCATGGCTGCCGCCCGGAAAAATTCCCAGGAACGCTCCCGGTTTCAGCCGGCGGCCGGCAATGAACTTTCCGGCCCAAAGCTGGTCGGCCGGCTTCAGGTTCCAGCGGGGTCGAAAGGAAAGGTTCTTCATGCCGAGGGTGCGCAGCACGTCAAAGTAGGACTCCCACGCCGGCCGGGGTCCCGGCCGGTCGGGCCGGGTGCGCACCGGGTAGACCACTTCCCAGCCCTTGACGCGCGGCCCGATCTTCAAGCGCGCCCCGCTGACGAGGGCCAGCTGCGCCGTACGCGGATTCCCGAAAAGGTCCGCCACGACGCTGTAGTCCCGGGCGCGGATTTTCCTGACAACCGTCCACCAGGCCGCCCAGGACTTCCGGGGCAGGATGATGATTTCATCCCACGCCGGCTCGGCTGCCGCCACGGCCGCGGCCGGGGGCTCGGTCAACAGGTCCACGCGGGCGCCGGGGAAATCCCGCTTAATCAGGCGCGCGACCGGCGCGGCCAGCAGCACGTCTCCCAGAAAGCGGGGCCGAAGGAACAGCAGGCGCGGAGATCGGGGCAGGACGAAGTCCGGCTGCGACGGCGGCCAGTCGGCCAGCAGCGGCAGCAGGCCGGTCAAAAAATAGACGAGGGTGATGACCTGCGAGGTGCCGAAATTGAATTCGAATAAGCCGTTGACCAAAAATCCGGAGAAGGCCGCCGTGATGCCCAGGGCCGCGCCCGCGCGGGCCGGCGCCAGTTCGCGGTTCCTTTTCCAGGCGACATACCCCAGGCGCAGAACCGCGATCGCCCACCACGCGAAGCAGACCACAGCCGGCAGGCCGCCGTTGAGCGCCAGCTGCAAGGGGGTGTTGTGGACATGGGGGGGATTTTTCTCGATGGCGCGCGGGTTCAGGTGCCGCGCGTAGACCCGGGACAGATTGTCCACGCCGTAGCCCGCCAGCGGCCGGTCCAGGAACAATTTCACGCCGCTGTCCCACATGTAGCGCCGCTCCACATTGCTGCTGGTGTACTTGGACGAAATGGTGAACACCCGCTGGGCCACGGGGCTCTCGGGGAAGACCAGCAGGAACGCCACGACCAGAGCCAGGCCCGCGGCCGGCAACCGCCAGTCCTTGGCTCCGCCCAGAATGAGCAGCGCCACGGCCGCGCCGATCCAAGAGGAGCGCGTGTAGGTGAAAACCAGGCCCAAGCCGAGGACTAAGCCTGCGGCCAGCCAAAACCAGCCGCTCCGGCCGCGGGCGTAGAGAAAGCGGGACAGGGCCAGGGAGAATCCCAGCAGGTACATGCCTCCGGCGGCCATGTAATCTCCGGAGAAGGACCGGGCGCGGCCGCCGTCCCAGCCCAGGATATGCGCCAGGATGGACCAGGAGGCGCACACGACGGCGCCCAGCAGGAAGAGGTCGAGAACCCGCTGGACCTTGACGGGCTGGTCCACGAGGGCGGCGGTCAGGAAGAAAACCGCGATGAGCCCGACCTTGCGCAGACCGAAGAGGCTTGCGTTCAGCACCCCGGCCAGGAGGGAAGAAGCAACCAGGACCGCTCCCAACAGCAGCAGCGGCCAATTCAGGGCGGAAGGTCTGAAGGCCGCGCGGCGCCGCGAAATCATGCCGGCGACCCAGGCGGCCACCGCGACGAAGGCGAGATTCTGCAAAACGATGCTGGCCACGGCCGTGAGGGCGAAAACGGCGAGACCTCCGTCGGCAATGCGGTCTAAAACCAATTGTCCTTTGTCCCGGGGTTCTGCCACCTGGATGACGCTCCTTCGGACCGTGGCACCTGCGCGGCCATGACCATCTTAAGGCGTTTTGCGGATTTTGACAAGCGCCGCGAAGGACGCGAAGCCGTCCGGACCGGCCCGGGCGACCGGAAGCCGGGCAACCGTTTTCCCGCTTGCTTTTTCAGTTGCGAATGGACGATGATGGAATCCCGCACGCGCGTTTTTTCATGCCGGGATGGAACCGAAAGGGGTAGCCGCCTTGCACGCCTGCGATTTCCACAAGGCCTCCGAAAAAATCAAGGTGGGCGTCAGCGCCTGCCTATTGGGTCAACCCGTACGTTATGACGGGGGCCACAAGCGCGACCCGTACGTCGCGGAAATCCTGGACCGGTATTTCCACTGGGTGCCGGTTTGCCCGGAAGTGGAGTCGGGCATGGGTGTTCCGCGCGAGACCGTGCGCCTGGTCGGAACCCCCGAGCACCCGCGCCTGCAGGGCAACCTCACCGGGACCGACTGGACCGCTCGCATGCGCCGCTGGACCCGCTCCCGCCTTCAGGACCTGGCCTCGGAGCGGCTGTGCGGCTATATCTTCAAGAGCGGTTCGCCCAGTTCCGGCCTGGAACGCGTGCGGATCTATTCCGCCGCCGGCCGGCCGGCGGGCACGGGTCCCGGCTTTTTCGCAGCCCTCTTCCTCCGGCGTTTCCCCCGGCTGCCCGTGGAGGATGAAAGACGCCTGCAGGCACCCGCCGTGCGGGAAAACTTCATCGAGCGCGTTTTCGCCTACCATCGCCTGCAGCGCCTGCTCGCGGCGCCTTTTTCCCGCTCCGCCGTGGTCCGGTTTCACGCCCTGCACAAGCTGCAACTCCTGGCGCACAGTCCCGGGCAGGCGCAGGCGCTCGACCGGCTGGTCGCGGCCGTCCGGAAATTTCCTCCGCGTAGATTCAAGGAACGGTATGCCGCTCAGTTCCTGGACGCTCTCCGTGTGAAAACCACTTCCGGAAAAAACGCCGGCGTGCTCCTGCATATCCTGCGCCTCTTGAAAAAGCGTCTGACCACTGCGGAGAAGCAGGACCTGCTGACGGTCATCGCCGATTATCGCCGCGGACTGTTGCCCCTGGTGGTGCCGATCACCCTGCTGGCGCATTTCCTCCGCACCCGCGACCTCGACTCCGTGTGCGAGCAATCCTACCTGCATCCGCATCCCAAGGAGCTTATGCTCCGCTATCATGCCCAAACGTTGGCCCGGTTCTGATTCACGGGCTAGAGCCGGCGGGGGACCGAAGGTTGGCATCTAGCTTACTCAGGTGGCAACTCTTTTTCTAGGTGCCTTTTCTGCAGCATCTAAAGGAAAAACTTTTACCTCTTTGAAATTTGTCATCCCGGCCTGAAATTGGCAGGTGTCCAGCCGAATTTGTTCAACTTATGGATTCCGGCTTAAATCCCGCCGGCATGATGGAAAAAGGCCAGGGATCTTACTCGATGAATTGACATTTCGGGTTCGCTCTCACCCCGGGATTGTGGCCAAGTTTCCAGCAGCGTCTACTTGGATAAGCCAATGATGGAACGAACCTTGGCGTGTAATTCCTCCGGATCGAAGGGCTTAAGGATGTAATCGTCCCCTCCGACGGCCAAGCCCCGCTGGGCATCACCGGAAATGCCCATAGCGGTTAAAAACATTACCTTGGTCTTGTGCCGCCTGTTTTTTTTTATCTCCTGGCAGACCTCGTATCCGTTCATTCCGGGCATCATGATGTCCAGGATGACCAGATCCGGAGGCCAAGTTTCCATCTCCTCCAGGGCTGCGAACCCGCTGGCCGCGGTCCTGACCTCATAGCCCTCCACGGAGAGCGTCATCTGAACCAGCCGAGAGATGGCTGGTTCATCGTCTACCACCAGGATGCGTTTGGCCATGTAGTATTAACCCTTGGCTTTTTTATTCTTCCTCTGGGTTGCCTGCTTCAGTGCCAATAGAATTTGCTGTCGCGCGGATTCGGTTAGAGTTTCTTCTGTCTGGCCTTCTAGACGTCTGAGCGCACGTAACGCCGCGTCCGAGACGCGCCGCTCACCGTCCTGCACGGCGGCCAGCAGCAGCTCCAAAGTCAAAGGATGATAATGCTCGCCTAGAGCAAAGGCCATGTTCTCGCGCAGAAAAGGATCGGGATCCATAATCATGCCCTTGATGACATCCGCGGCACGGTTGGCGTCTAAATATAACATTTTCATGGCGGCTAGGGCCCGCTCCTTGTAATTACCGTTTTGAAGTGTTTGGTCTAAAACCTCCAGCGGGTCCTGGCCTTCACCAGGAGCCAGCGGCGCGGCCCCGGGCCCAATCAGAACTTGGGAAGACGCCGCAGCCGGCAGGCGGGGGCCGCCGAATCCCCCCGGTAAGGCGCCGTAACCGCTGCCTGGCAAGCACGCCATGTCCCGGACCATCTTGAGCATTTCCTGCTGATACTTCATGATTAATTCCTCGCGCTTGGACCGCATACGGCCAATGATTAGCCAGAATCCCCAAACCACCATACCTAGGATCATTAAACCAAAGGCAAATCCATAAACGACCATCCGTTGCTGGAAGGAGACATTACCCAGGAGCGATTTAAACCGACCGTCCAGTTGGTTCATGAAATTCTTCCGTTCTTCCTCTGACTGATAATAGAGATTCTGGATGCGTTCCAGGGGGGCCATAAATTGAGTCAGTTGTCGCTCCTGCTGTCTCTGGAAGGTTGCCATGAGCTCCATCATCGCTGAGACATTCTTGGCGTATTCCTGCGCGACTAGGTCTGCGCCTCCCCCCGTCCCGGCGGCGGCCTCCATGGGAGCAGGTTCGGCGTACATGGCTGTAACTTGACTGGCTGCTGACGGTGCCGGCGCTTCCGCCTTGGCTGCTTTTCCCTTACGGGAGGATGTGGCCAAGGTCACCTCTGGCGCGCCCTGAGCCTGCGTAGCCAAGCGCGCCTCGTCTCGAAGCAATTCCTCCTGCATTTGCTTGGGAATCAGCATAACCTTGGCAATGGGTGTTTGCGGTTTGACTTGCTTAGCCGCAATATCGAACATTTGCCGAACCTGCACATTATTGGGATCCATATGATAAGCCCGCGAGAGGTAAGCGTAGGCCTTGGAGTACTGTTTGGCCAGGAACAGGCGGCTCCCGCGTTCAACTAATATTTTTAACAGGAAAATTTTCGCCCGCTCGTTGTTCGGATTCAATGTTAAAGCTTCATCGAGTTGCTCGATAGCTCGGCTGGAATCCCCTTTTAAATAATCCTGGATGGCCTGGTCAAAGGCATATTCCGATTTGCCGGGTTTCGAATCGGACGATTCGGCGCCGACTTGCACAACCAGCCCAAGGATCGCCGCCAGCGCCAAGGATGGTAGCCCTAGGTAACGCCACCGGGTCATGGACTTACCTCCAATCCTTTTTCCTCCAGCTCGTCCGGCGTAGCTCCCTCTAAGGGTTCGGACTTTTTCTCCTCCGTCACCTCCGGTTGGCCGGCAGGCATTTTAAGCATCTCCACTACCGTCCGAAGCTTGTCCTTAAGCTGGAGCGCTGTCGGATCCTCCGGATCGATGGCCACGGCCCGTTCTACCGCGCCCATGGCCTTCTCGTACCGGCTTTGGCTGTAAAGCCTCTCGGCCTCCCGCAGAAACCGCTGGGCTTGATCTCGCTGGAGCTCCTTGATCGAGGCGCCGAACCCTGCTGAAGCGGATACGAAATGAGTCACTCCGAAGACCCCCATGAGTTTCAAGGCATAATCCAAGGACAGATTTCCCCAACGGAGGCCGGCGCCCGCCTGGAAGCCGTCACTATCATATCCCCATTTATACCCTATCCGCAAACTCACCAGCCGGTAAAAAGTATATTCCAAACCGAAATTCGCCCTGAGAGAGTTATCTAACGGTTGTACGACATCCGTCGAGATCGCCAGGCCATGCACCGCTGAAAATTCCCGGGAATAACAAGCACCGGTGCGGATAATCACCGGCAATTTTTCTGGCTCGGAGTCGAAGGAGGACAAGTAGCCCAAATTCATACCCGCCAAACCCAGGGAAAGGTGATCGTTCACCGCATAGATTGCGCCTAGGTCGGCGGCAAATCCCGAAGCTTGTAAACCCGCCAAATTCCGGTGCAAAATCTTAAGATTCGCGCCAGCAGCCAAACCGGTAGCGCCCAACCAGGAAGCTAAATCCCGGGCATAGGAAAATTGTATTCCCAGGTCATAGGCGGCGACCTCCCCCTGAGGTATGCCGTTTTCATCCATGGCCGGGATGGGGGGCATGTGCAGCAGGAAAAGACTAGTGCCAATGCTGCCGATCCCCAAAATAGGTCGGGCATAGGCCAGGGCTTCATAACGGGTCTCGGCAATCCAATTCAGATGGGTCGCGGTGATAAGCGTCCTCTCCACGCCCGCCAGACCGGCGGGGTTATAAAAAACCGCATTGGCTTCGCCGGAGCGGGCGACGCAGGCTTCTCCCATCCCGGCCGCAGCGGCACCCAGGCCGATCTTTAAAAAATCCGCGCTGGTCGTGCCCCGTTCACTGCTGATCGCCTGACCGGAAATCCCTAGACTAACCAGCAGGAAAAGCGCAAGCCGGCTTAAGTGCTTCATCGGATGACCACCACCTTCTTGATCTCCTTATACCCGCCGCTTTGGTAAACCGCGAGATATACTGCGCTGCCCACGGTCTGTCCCCGCTTTCCTGGTTCACCGTTGTCTCCATACCAGTCGACCCTATGGTGCCCTACACCTGGTTTACCTTCGACCAACACGGCCACCAGCTCGCCAGCGAGATTGTAGAGCTTGAGGCTGGTCTCGATATCCTCCTGGATGAAATACTCAAAAGTGGTATAGGCACGCTGAGATAGGCGCAGTGGATTGGGATAATTCTGCCGCAAGCTGTTGAATGGTTTCAAGACCTGCCAAGTAGCCGTCCCCTGGGCGCCGACGGCGGTCATGCCTCCGGCCACCGAATCCCCCGAGAGCGTACCGTTGATGACCATCGTTCCTAGGGGTGCGTCTTGGTTTACATCCACCGTAAAACGCAGAGTGAAACTGGTTTGCGGCGCCACCACCAGGGGATTTTCCGGCGCCGTCTGGATGCTAAAGCCGGTTTGGCTGTCATTGAATCTCAAAGCCGAGGCCGTCAGGGTCACGGACATCAGGCTGGTATTGCGTGCCTCCATGACCACGGTTAATCCTTTTTGACCTTGATACACTTCCGTGTGCGGGCTGGTGATGCGATCTAGATTCAATGCTCCTTGAATAACCTGAATGAGGTTGGAATTGACGGCTGCCGCCACCGGCGAATTGCTGTTGGCGTCATAACCTTGGGCCCAACCTCTATACTGGAGGACTCCGGTTTCGCCGGCCCGGCAGGTGATGACGAAGTCCCGACTCTCTCCGCCGGGAATGTCGACGCTGGCCGGAGCAAAGGCCGTGACCGTGGTGGCAGTCGTAGTACTCGCCCCGGTTAAAATAAGATCGCTAGGCGTAACCGAGACCGCCGCGGCCTGGCCGGAGTTGGTCACGGTGAGGGTCAAGGAAAATATTTGCAGACGCTGAGCATTGTCCGGTCCCTGCAAGTTACCGCTGAGGGCGGCTGGAATTTGCACCAAGACGGGATTGCCGGTTTGCGCTGTGGCGGTGATTCCGCTAAAGGAATAGGAGTCGGTACCATAGGCACTGCCATAAAAAGCCACATATCCGGCATTGGCGGCGGCATAGGTCCAGGTAAAATCCCTGCGCTCTCCGCCCGGAATCACGCTCCAGGACGCCGGTGAAGGACCCGTGTGGTAGGTTGCGTCGCCGCTCGGCAGGTGTACGACATTGAGAGTCGAAGGAGTCACACTCAAGGCACTGGGGCTGCCATTGTTGAAAACGGTCATGGTCACGGTGATGTCCTGACCAATGCTTACCGTGGCGGGGGCGGCGGTAAAAGGTTGGATGATGATCTCCGATTCCGGTACGCTCAGGGTCAGGATGGAATCCGGATCCGCGGCCGTGCTGACCTCCGTGTTCCAGATTTGGTCGCCCTCCCCTTCGGTGCCGGCGGTTACGCTCACCCCTGCGGGTAGGAGGCTGGTCTGTTGCAGGGGACTGCCGATAGCAAAGGTCCGACCGTTATCGGTCCGGTCCATGGCCATCGGAACATAGTTGGTCGATACGGCCAAAACATTATTGGGAACATTGACGAAAGCCGTACGGGCAAGACGATTAATGAGATCATACCAGATTAAGGCGCGGGTGGAAGGTTGAATCGTCCCGGAGGCAGAGGTGGTGACGGTAATGGTGTTGGCCATGCCGTCCGCGGAAATGTAAATCGCGGTTCCGCCACCGCTGCGGGAGGAAACCGTGGAACCATCTGCCTCGGTTATTGCCGTCGGCAGGCTCATGGAACCGCCGGGAGCGGAAAAGGTAATGGGAACACCTGGAATGCCGTTGCCACCAGCATCGGTAACCACGGCCCAGACATCAGGCGTGGATCCGCCTTGGGCAAAAGCCCATAAATAGCGCGGCAGGTCCGCGGGAAGGGTTATCAGGGCGTCATCCGTGGCATAGGTGACGGCGGTCTGCACCTTGATTTGGTCTCCCGCGCCGCTGGTTCCCTGCCCGACATATCCATAGGTGGGCAGCTGCCAGGAATCTTCCTTGGGAGCGGTTATGGATACGGTGCGGTTATTATCGGTTTGGTCGACAGACTGGAACGTGGTCCCCGGGGTCACGTTATTGACCGTAATATGGTAGCAGGGATATTGGAGGGTAATGACATTTAAGCGCCGTGTGGAAGGCGCGTACCATATGAGGGTGGGGGACGCGGCTGCAACACCGCCGGAATTATAGGTATAGATTTCCACCTCCGGATAACCGGGAGAAAAAACCGTGATGACGTCATTGAGCAGGCCGCCGCTCTGACTGGAATCCGCGACGCCCATATAATTGGTATACCAGGTCGGCCCTCCGCTCATGCTGCCTTGTGAAACGTTAAAATAAACGGGTACGCCTTCCACTCCGGCTCCGTTGGCGTCCACGACAATGGCCCGCACACTAGGATTGGCACCTGAGGAGGCATACGCCTGTAAATACCTCGCTCGGATTTTTCCTAGGCGGATGAAAGCGTCCGGATTATTGGAGGTCCAACCCATATTGACCGCCACTTCGTCCCCTACGTCGGCCGTACCAAAAGCGATGGGCCACTGGTTGAGGGGATAGGTCACTCGGTTCATATCATGACCCATGGGCCCATTAACGCTGCAGGTCCGGTTGTTCGAAGTCATATCATAGACCGTGGGATTGGAATAACTGGAACCCGACGTGACGACATTCGTTTCGTGGGTCGTGATGATGCCCCAGATGGTTAATCTGTCTGCATCATACCAAGCCAGACCCCAGTCGTCGCCTTTGCCGACGATCGGTGCAGAGGTGATTACCTGCACGGGAGGCAGGCCAGGCGCGGAAACCGTAATGGTGTTGCCCAGCAGACCGCTGGTGTGATCGGAAATCACATAGCCGCCGTAACCGGTCACGGTATTGGTTAGGCTCATACTGCCGATAGCGGGGGTAAAGGTAACGGCTTCGCCCCCCAGCCCGTTGCCTTTATCATCCATGACGACGGCCCAGACCTTAGGATCTACGTTCCCCCTGGCAAAGGCCAGAAGGAATTTAGCCGGATCCGGAGCCACGATCACCACGGCATCGTATGAGGCCGCAGTCGTCGTTTGATTGAACCGGATATAGTCACCGGCTTCGTCGGAGCCGAAACTGATATGTGCCCGGCAAGGCATCTCTGGGGTTTGGTTGCTATAACTCGAAATGGAAATCGTATTGTTACCCGGTGTATTGTCCAAAACGCTCTGGCCCAGCGCAGTGCCCGCACTGGTCATCACGTTGTTGGCGGCATTGACGACTGCTCCGAACACTTTATGGGTCTCGGGATCAAACCAACCGCAGACCTTGTCGGTTGCAGCCACGGCGGTTGAATTGGAGGTATAAATCTTTGCTTGTCCCAGGTTGGCAGCCGAAACAGTGATGGTATTGCCCAGGCTGCCCCCGCTGAGCCGGCTTAGGGCGATTCCGGACCAAGCCGTGGTGGTGGTGGCCTGATCGAGTGAACCGCTGCCCTGCAGGGCAAAATCGACTTGGACATTTTGGACGGCATTGCCGTTCTGTTCGGTCACCACGGCCCAGATGGTGGGATCGGCGCCTCCGGTGGCGAAAGCCAGCAAGTAGCGGGATTCGTTAGGAGGCGCTCCCAGAATGGAGTGATAATTGTCACCCCCGTTGGGATAGCGATAGACCGTGCCCTGACGGATTCGCATCAAATCCCCGCTCTCACTCGTACCATAAGCCAGGAAGCTTCTCGCGGGCTGCCGGGCCGTCTGGTCCAAAAAGTCCCCCAGGGCGGGCGAGAGGTTGTTGGAGTTGATATTGACCGCTGAATAGGTAAAGGCAGAAGCCGAACCGACCAGCACGTTGGTATCCCTATTCACCACCACCGTGGAGATATTCCGGGTTTTTCGCGCATACCAGGAAAAAATCTTATCCGAGGAGCTCAGGGTCCGGCTGTTCTCGGTGATGAGCATAACCGGTGAGGTCTCCGTCAGATTCAGGCATTGGACGGTGAGGGTATCTCCCAAGCTCCCGGCTAATTGCCGGAAATAGGCTTCGCCATTATCATCGGTGAGCAGTATGGCGGGCATGAAGCTGCCGCTCGTACTGGAGGCCGTGACCGTCACGCCGGGGATGCCGACGCCGTTGGTATCCGCAACCACCGCGCACACGGTCGGACTGGCGCCCTCCACCGCATAAGCCAGCAAATAATAATTTGGCTGGTTGGAGGAAAACCAATTCTCGCCGTTGTTGGCGCCCGAAACCGTTGTCTCATCCACATAGATCCTATCCCCCGTGGAGAAAGTCCCCTGGTACACCTCGACCCGGGCCGGCCCGACGGCGGTTTGCGAAAGATTGCTGCGGAGTCCAAGGGTGAGATTTTTGTAATCGCTGGTATTATCATCCACATAAAAATTAAAATTTGAGTTGGAGGTCATAACACCGATACCGGCCTGGACGACCACGGCGTTGAACAAGCGGCGCGACTCGTCGAACCAACTAATGACCGTGTCGGCACCCGCGACCGTCTGGGCATTGGCGCTGGTAAGCGTATACGGGGAGCCCTGGCTTACCGAAGCACAAGTAGCTAGGATATTGTCCCCCAGGCTGCCGCCGCTTTGCCGAACGACTAAGGTTCCGTCCGCGCCCGTGGTTCCGGAAACCAGGTCCAGGAGTCCGGCGGTGCAGGTGATGTTTACCACTACGCCCCGCACACCATTGCCCTGCGCGTCGGTAATCACTAGGGTCGCGGTCGGGTTGGCACCAGCAGTGGCAAAGCCGGACAGCCCGTATTCAGATCCCGCGGCGTCGGTATTTCGGACTATTCCTAAAACCGCCAACCCTAGGATAATTACAAGTTTGGCTCTTTTCATGCTTAGCCTCCCTTTCACTCTATGTCAGACCATTTTTTATACAATATTATTATCATCGGCACAATGTATATTAAGCTTATAACCATCTTGTACGGGTTAATTTTGACCTTGATTGAAGGCTGCCTCTGTAGCCGCCGGCGGAGTGAGAACCTGCCAGGATTGCGGATTTGCCTTCACACGCCGATAATGTCACCTAGCTTCGCTACCGCGACCTCTTCCAGGCTTGGCGGAAATGGGTCGTGGCGGCGGAGACGACCGCCCTGACCGGAATATCCGCGACTACACCACTGGGCGAATAAACCAAAGCATGCCGGTTCTGATCATATGGATGCCATTCGGCCTCGGATTCATCCGTCCATAGGGTAAGGGTGGGAACACCCACTGCCACGGCCACGTGCTTGGGACCGGAATCCGTGGTCACCACGCCCCGGCACTGCGTCATCAGCGCTCCAACTTCGGAAAGCGTTCCGGTGAAAACGGGGGGATGGCTCGCTGCCAGGCTTTGTATCTCTCGGGCCAGCCCGGCATCGTCCGGTCCGGATAGGATGATCCAGCGGACCCCGCGCCGGGCGGCCGCGTCCAGGAAGGCCGCGGCGGGTGCGGCGGCCCAGCATTTACGCGTTTTGCCGGCGCCCGGCACCAGCAGCATCGGCTGGCTCCTCGGAGCCAGCCGGAGAGAGCGTAGGAATGGTCGGATACCCGCCTGCGCTTCCGCGGACACGGGAAACGTCAATTGCTCTCCGGCGGTGGCCAGCCCCAGGGCCCGGATGGCGTCCAGATCCCGTGCCATGGCGGATTGGGATACTTTGGGAACCGGAAGTTTGACGGTGGAGAAATAATTCGGCCCGCTGTGATTGTGCACCACGCGGACCGCGGCTCCGGAAGCCAGCGCCAGCAACGCGGTACGGAACGACGCGTGTAGGGCGATTGCCAGGGAAAAGCGTCCGCGGGCCAGCCGGCGCATGAATCGCAGGGCTCGCCATCCCCCGGCCTGCGCCTTGTCGTACACCCAGATTTCATCCACGTCGGGATTGGCCGCCAGCACCGACTGTCCGGCCGGCGACACCACGGCGGTCAGGTGCGCCCGCGGAAAAGCCCGCCGCAAGGCCCTGAGCGCCGGCGTGGACAGCAGGGTATCGCCCAACCCGCGCAGCTTGATGACCACCAGGCGTTCAACTTCCACTCTCGGTCCGGTTCCTCTCGGATTTTTCGGCAAGCATGGTCTGGAGGATTTCCAGCGCGGCTTCGACGCTGATGGCTTGCATGCATTTCAGGTTCCGGAGCCGGCACTCGTTGCGGACGCAGGGGGCGCAGTCGACCCCCGCCGCCCGCAG
>CAZQGO010000020.1:28215-31926 GCA_964593065.1 uncultured bacterium
GCGAAGCGCTCGGCGGGCCAGCGCCGGCTGGGAGCCACGGACCCGGGCGCCAGCCCGATCCGCAGCTTGCCTGCGCTCGGACCCAGAAGTTCGTCGGCCCGGTTTAATTCCTCGGGCGTGACCTTCAGGTAGAAAAGCCACTCCTGGGCCAGGTCCACGTCCGCGCCCGCGGCCCGCGCCAATTTCAGATAGGCCTGCGGTCTGGGCACCCGTTCCTCACCGCCGAACCACGGTACGCCCAGGGTCAGCAGCCAGGAGCGGTGTTCCATGGCATAGCCCACGCGCTGGCCCCGGCTCCCCCAGAAGGCCAGCCAGGCGGAAGAAAAGGAATTGGGCAAAATCACGGTCAGGGCGTATCGCTCCCGGCGCAGGCGCCGCACCAGGCGGAACCAGGACCAAACATTCCGGCGGTGGTCCGGGTCCAGGCGGATGACCGCGTCCACGTCCGGGTGGCGTTCCCATAAGGGCGCCGCCCATTCGGCGGCCAGGACATGCACCCGGCAGGTCGGCAGCGTGCGCTTGAAAGCCCTGGGAACGGGCGTGGCCATGACCGCGTCCCCAATCCAGTTCGGGCTGCGGATCAGGATTTTGGGCGAGGAGCCGTAGCTGCTCAGCATGGGGTCGCGCGCTCTCTTTCCGCCGTCCCGGCGCCGGCCGCCAGCCGGGCGTACAGGCCCTCGTAGGCGGCAATCATCCGCCGCCGGTCGAAATGGCGCCGCACGCGGTCCCGGCCGGCCTCGCCCATTTCGACGCGGCGCAGCGGATTGGCCAGCAGATTCAGGATCGCCTCGGCCATGGCCTGGGGATCCCGCGGCGGGACGAGCAGGCCGCTTTCGCCGTCCACCACGATTTCGGGCACGCCGCCGGCCCTGGTGGCGATCACGGGCACGCCGCGCGCCATGGCCTCGACCAGGATCAGGCCAAAGGGTTCGCAGTCGCTCGGCAGCACGAAAATATCCAGCGCGGACAGAAAAGTCCCCACGTCGGGCAGGAAACCGGTGAATTCCAAAGCACCCGTGGCGCGCAGCATCTGGCCGCGCATCCAGATGCTGGTGGCAAAGGAGACGTCCGGAGCGTAGGCCCGCCCGCCCAGCAGGAAGCGGGCCGGGGGATACTGCCGCTGCACGATTTCACAGGCGGCGATGAAAAACGTGAAGCCCTTGTTCGGCCGCCAGATCCCCGTGCTGCCCACCACCGGCGTCTCCACGTCGAAGCGGTATTCCTCGCGCAGGCGCGAGGGCTGCTCGCGGCGCACGCCGGTATCGGTGCCGCAGGCGATGGTTTCCAGTTTCGCCTCGGGCAGGCCGTATTCCCGGAGCAGGCCGCGCACGTAGTCCGAAATGCACACGAAGGCCGCGGTGCGCCGGGCCAAATGGCGCATGGCCCGGGCGACGTATCCCCGGCGGCCGGCGCTCACGGCGCCACCACCCAGGCCATGGGTACGCCGGCCCGGGCCGCGGCCCAGGCCGTCAGCTTGGCTTCCTGCAGCCCGCTGACGTGCACGACCTGAATCCGCCTGTTTTTCAGCAACCGGTACATGCGCCAGATCGCGGGCAGCGAAACCGTCCAATGCCGGAGTTTGCCTTTCCCGAAGGGAATGATCACCGGTTGCAGGCCGCGTTCGCGGAGAGCCTCCGTGAAGGGGCCTTCCTGGCAGCTCACCACGTGGGGATGGAAGCGCGCGCGGTCCAGGCCGTCCAACAGGGTCAACAGGTGCACCTGTCCGCCCCCCAGAGTCCCGTGGTAATTCACGAACAACACGGCCATGCGGCCGGCGGTCTTAAGATTCAGGCTGGCCATGGTCGGGGGCCCCTCCTGCCTGCGAAGTCCGCAGGTATTCCCAGTGCTTGGCGTGCTTGACCAGGGTGTTGACGGCCGAGAGGGCGCACAGGAGGAAGCCTTCCACCCCGTCCAGCCAGCCCCCCTTGCAGAAATACATTTTCACGAAGGTCCACAGGGAATCGAACCCGAGCCTGAGGAAGGAGAATTTTTTCCCCCGCAGCACGCGGTCCCGCGCCGCCAGGGTGGTGTAGGTCTCCAGGCGGAGCAGGTAATCGTCCAGGGTGAAGTAGGTGTAGTGGTCCAGGGGGCCCGGAAGCCTCGCGGTCGGGCCCTGCACCTCCAGCCCCTCGTGCACGAGCCGCGCGGAAAATTTTCCCAGCCCCGCGCGGAAGAGCCGCAGCTGCCAGTCGGGCCGCCAGCCCGCGTGGCGGATTTCCCGGCCGAGAAAATAATTGCGCCGCCCGAGCCAGTAGCCGGCCGGGCCGCGGCCGGACGCCGCCCGCTGGATGCTCGCGGACAGTTCGGGGCTGACGACTTCGTCCGCGTCGACGGACAGGATCCAGCCTTCCGACACGCCGGCGATCAAGGCGTTCTTGGTTTGGGCGTAGCCTTCCCAGGACACGTTCCGGACTTCGGCTCCGGCCGCGGACGCGAGTTCCGCCGTCCGGTCCCCGCTGGCATTGACGCCGACCACGATCCGTCCGCAAAACGACAGCGAACGCACGCAGGCCGCAATGGTTCTCTCGGCGTTGCGGGCAATGATCACGGCCGTGATGCGGGTCGGCAGGCGCGTCTCCTCCTCAGCATGGTCCCGCCCCCGCGGGCCGCCGGCGCCGGGGCCGCTCACGGCAACATCTCCCGCAAGGCGGCCAAGGCTTCCGCCGGGTCCAGGCGGCGCAGGCAGTCATGGTGTCCCAGCGGGCAGCGGCGGCCGCCGTGGAGCGAACACGGGCGGCAGGGCATGGGCCGGGACAGGATCCTGGCCCTCTCGTCGCCGAACGGGGCAAAGCCGAACTCCGGCACCGTGGGGCCGAAAAAAGCCAGCACGCGCGTGCCCGCGGCCAGTCCGAGATGCAGCGGGCCGGAATCGTTGGCCACCAGCAGGTCGGCGTGGCGCAGCCAGCCGGCCAGGGTCGGAAGGTCGGTCGCGCCGGCGGCGGATGCGGCTTGCCCGCCGGTGAGTTCCGCCACCTGCCGGCAGACGTCGCGCTCCCCTTCTCCGCCGACCAGAACGACCGCGCGGTTCATTTCGCGGATCACCCGGGAAGCCAGCTGCGCGTAATGCTCCGGCGGCCACTGCTTGGTCGGCCACTTCGCGCCCGGCGCCATCAGCACGTACCGTCCGGTGTCGGGGACGCCCCAGGCGCCCAGACGCGGGCGGGCCGGGGCCGGGGGCACCACGCGGGGTCGCGGAGGAAAATCCGAAAATCCCGCGCGGCGGGCGGCGGCGAGGTACCAATCCAGCACCGACTGCGGATGCCGCAGGGGCGACCAGCGGTTCCAAAATACCGGATGCCCGCCCGGGCGGACCAGCAGGCGCCGCGCCAGGGAATGTTTGGCGTACCGCAGCCTGCGGCCGGCTGTGGCCGCGGCCACGGCCCTCCGCGCCGATACCGTGCCGTGCAGGTCGAGGATCAAATCATAGGCGGGAGCCAGTTGCGACCGGGAGGTCAGGACGCGCGTGGCGCCCGGCAGCAGGCCGGCCAGCCCGGCGTAGTCCGGCTTGACCAGCAGGTCAACCGCATGCCCCGCCGCCTGGATGCCGGCCAGGACCGGCTGGGTCAGCACGATGTCGCCCAGCGAGCTTAAGCGCACGACCAGTACCGATGACATCCGCTCATTGCCGCGGTTTGCGGACGGATGCCGGGCATCCTCCGCAAACCGCGGATCCTCCCTGAATATTCAATGGTTTTTTTTCTCCGGACCCTC
>CAZQGO010000020.1:32026-59598 GCA_964593065.1 uncultured bacterium
CCAGGGCCCGCTCGAGCTGTTCGGTGAAAATTCCGTCCGGCGGCAGCAGGGTGAAGGCCACTTCCAGGGCCCAGGCCGGAGGCGCGCCCGCGGCCGGCCAGGGGAGGCGGACCGCATCCTTGGAGGTGGTGACGACTTCCGCCTCCGCTTGCTTGGCCCGGGCGGCGATGCAACGGAGGTCCCGGGCCGTGTACCAATGGTGGTCCGGAAAAGCCATCTGCCCCTCGATCCGCGCGCCGAGGCTTTGCAGGCTGCGGAGAAAAGCGTCCGGACGCGCGATTCCGGACACGGCGAAAATTTTCCTCTGCCGCAGCGCCGCCGGGGGCACGGATTCCCGCCCGCTCAAGGAGACCAGAAGACGGGGTTCATGGGACGCGGCCAGCACGGGCACTCCGGGTGCCAGCTTCCCCAGCCGTTCCCGGAGGGAGGCCGGATCGTGCTGGTCCGCGCGCGTGATGACGAGAAGGTCCGCCTCGGCCAGGGCGGCTGCGGGCTCCCGCAGGCGCCCGGCGGGAAGCAAGGCGTCTCCGCCGAAAGGATCGGACGCATCCACCAAGACGATATCCAGGTCGCGGTGAATGGAATCGCGCCGCTGAAAACCGTCGTCCAGCACGAGGACATTGCAGCCGCAAGTCCGGACCGCCACCTCCGCGGTGCGCAAGCGGTCCGCGCCCACCACAACCGCCGCGCCGGGCAGGCGCTTGGCCAGGAGGTAGGGTTCGTCGCCGGCCGCGGCGACCGGGATCTTCGGCCCCGAACCGTCGGATACCAGCAGCCAGGATTCGCGGCCGCGGCGCCGGTACCCGCGGGAAAGCACGGCGGGACGGAGGCCGCGGTCCAGCAGGCGGCGGCATACGAAGGCCACGGCCTCGGTCTTTCCGGTCCCGCCGACGGTGATGTTTCCCACGGATATCGCCGGCGCCGGCAGGCGCCGCTGCCCGGCTCGGCGCCAGCGGGCGCGGCGCGCAGCCACGGCCCAGCCGTAGCCCCGGCTCAACCACCCGAGCAAGGCCAGCACGCTAGGGCCACTCCGGCCAGTCGTCCGGGGCATGCTCCGGACCGGTCGATCGGGCTCCGGCCTGGGCCACGGTCTCGGCGCGCCAGCCCTTGACCTCCCGGCCCCAGGACTTGATCAGCATCAACTTGCGCAGCAGTTCGGCGTTGCGGACCGCCACGCCCTGGCTGGCCAGCACGCTCTGGCGGGCCAAGGCGCCGCGGCGGCGGGCCTCCTCCCCGTTTTGCAGCAGCGCTGCCACGGCTTGCGCCAGCTCGTCGGCCGAAGACACGATTTGGGCCCCGCCCTGCTTGACCAGGGCTTCGACGGTCTTGGCGAAATGCTCGGTGTGCGGCCCCATCACCACCGGCACGCCCTGCGCGGCCGGCTCCAGGGGATTGTGCCCGCCCAAGGGGACCAGGCTTCCGCCCACGAAGGCCACTCCGCCCGCCCCGTAAATTTTCGCCAGCTCGCCCATGGTATCCAGCAGGATCACGGGAAAATTGATGAGTTCCCGGCTGACGCGGGTGCGGTAGGTGAAAGGCACCTGGGTCTGCATCAGCAGTTTCTCCACCTCCCGCAGGCGCTCCAGATGCCGCGGCGCCAGGATCAACACCGTTTCCGGAATGCGCTCCCGGACCCGGGCGAAGGCCTGCAGGATCAGTTCTTCCTCCCCCGGCCGGGTGCTGCCCGCCACCCAGACCGGCTGTTCCGGGCGCAGGCGCAGTTCCTGCCGGAGGGTCTCCGGGCTGTACTCTTGCCGCGTGTCCACCTTGGCGTTGCCGGTGACCAGCACCCGTTGGGGATTGGCCCCTAGCGCCAGGAAGCGCTCGGCATCCTTCTCGCTCTGGACCGACACCAGGTCGAAGGCCGCCAGCATTTTCGCCACCAGCCGCCCGATCCAGCGGTAGCGCCGGAAACTGCGCTCGGACAGGCGGCCGTTGATCAGCGCGATCTGGGCCCCGGATTTTTTGACGAGCCGGAGCAGGTTCGGCCATAGTTCGGTCTCGGTGATGACCAGCATGTCCGGCTCGCACCAGCGCAGCACGCGCCGGACGGCACCGGAAAAGTCCAGGGGCAGCAGAAAGGCCAAGGCCGCCTCCGGAACCTTCTGCGCCACCATCCGCAGGGCGCTTACGGTCGTGGTGGAGACGACGGGGCAGGCGCTGGGATACCGCTCCTTGAAGCCGGTCACGATCGGAGCTAAAGAGGTGAGTTCCCCCAGGCTGGCGGCATGAAACCATACCCGGGGACGCGGCAGGTCGCCGAAGGCCTCCCGCTGGACGCGTGGTAAAAAACCCAGGCGAGCCCACAGGCCCTGGCGGATCTTTTTCTTGCCCAGCAACACCGGCAGGGCGGGCAGCACCACCAGCGTGGCCGCTCTTAAGAACAGATTATACCAGAAATACATGACTCGCTCCGAGAGGCGCCGGCGGGCCGGTGCGGGTTTCTCCGGAATTACCGGGCGACATGGGAGAGCACGGCGGCGGCGGCCCGGCCGGCGGCCCCGCTGCCGCCCAAACGCTCGCGCACGCCCGCCCAGGCCCGAACCTGGACCTCGCCCAATTCCGGGCGGCCCAGCAGTTCCAGGGTGGCGCGCGCCAGCCGTTCCGGCGTGGCCCCGCCCTGCAGGAACTCCGGCGCAACTTTTTTGCCGGCGACCAGATTCGCCAGGCCAAAATAGGGCAGCTTCACGAACAGCCTGGCCAGGGCGTAACTGAACCAATGCATGCGGTACACGATCAGCATCGGGACGCCCAGGATGGCGGTTTCCAAAGTGGCCGTGCCGGAAGCGACCAGGGTCACGTCGGCGGCGGCCCGGCTGGCGTACGGGTGCTCGTTCACGATTTCGGCGGAAAATTTCTCCGCCGCCAGGATGGACTCCACGCGCTGGCGGGAAAGCGTCCTGGCCAGGGGAATGAAGAACCGGGCCCGGGGCAGCCGGGCCCGCACGCGCTGCCCGGTACGGCACAAGAGCGGCAGCAGCAAATCGAGCTCCTGGACCCGGCTGCCGGGCATGAGCGCCACCAAGGGACCGGGCGAACCCGCCAGCAGGCTGGCTTTGGCAGACGCCACGGGTACTTCGGGTTTCACGACGTCCAGCAGCGGATGTCCCACGTAGGTGACCGGAATGCCGGCGCGCCGGTACAAGTCTTCCTCAAACGGCAGGATCACGACCATGTGGCTGACCAGCCGTTTCATGAGTTCGATGCGCCGGGGCCGCCAGGCCCAGATCTGCGGGCTGATGTAATACACGACCGGTACCCCGAGGTCCCGGGCCGCGGCCGCGATGCGAAGATTCAGGTCCGGAAAATCCACCAGCACCAGCACCTGGGGTCGGCGGCGGCGCAACAGGTCCCGGGCGCAGCGCAGGGCCCGCAGGTATGAGCCCAGTTTCTTGAGTGCTTCCGCCACCCCGATGACGGCCAAGGAAACCAGGTCTTGAACGATTTCGACACCGGCGGCCTGCATGCGGTCCCCGCCCAGTCCGAAACACTCGGCGCCGGGCAGTCGCAGTTTGATTTCCCGCGCCAAATCGGCGGCGTGCAGGTCACCGGAAGCCTCGCCGGCGACCAGCATGATGCGCGGGGATGTCATCGGGGCCCGGGCCCCTTGTCCCAGATCCGTTCGCGGATTTCAAGCGCCAAGGCCAGCGCCTGCCGTCCCTGCGCCCCGGTCACCAGCGGCTCTTTCCCCTCCCGCACGGATTCGGTGAAGGCCGCCAGTTCCGCCAGCAGGGGTTCCTGGCGCTTGAAGACCCGGCGCTCGCGGTGAATCAGGCGCATAAAATCGGTTTCGTCCGGGTCGCGATCCGGTTTCAGCTGGTAGATGACCAACTCCTGCTTGGAATAATCGATGCTGATGTAGCTTTTGGCCGAAAAGAGGCGGATTTTGCGCTTGGCCTCCAGGCTCACCCGCGAAGCCGTGACATTGGCCACGCAGCCGTTGGTCAGCGTCAGGCGCACGTTCGCGATGTCCTCGTGTTCCGAGAACACGTTGACGCCCACGGCGTCCACCCGCGCGACGGCAGCGCCGGCCAAATCCAGGATGATGTCCAGGTCATGGATCATCAGGTCCAGTACCACGCCGATGTCGGTATTGCGCTGGGAAAAGGGCCCCAGACGGTGGACCTCGATGAAACGGGGCCGGTCCTCCAACCGCTTCAGCTCTTGAATGGCCTCGTTGAAGCGCTCGATGTGTCCGATCTGGAGCAACGCACCCTGTTGGGCGGCCAGCTGGATCAGCTCGTCGGCCTCGGCCAGGGTCCGGGTCATGGGTTTCTCCAGCAGCACCGAAATCCCGCGCGACAGGAGTTCGCGCGCCACGGCAAAATGCGCCCCGGTCGGCACCACCACCGACGCGACGTCCGTCTCGGGCAGGAGTTCCCGAAAATCCGTCACGGCCCGGCAATGGTGCCGCCGGGCCACTTCCGCGGCCCGGTGGGCGTCAAGATCCGCGACCCCCAGCAGCCGCACGTCCGGCAACTGCGAGTAGATCCGCGCATGGTGCTGGCCCAGGCTGCCCACGCCCACCACCAGCGCCCGCAGTGGTTGCCGTGCGCTTTCTGGTTCCGTCATGTTCCCTCCGCCTGCGCCCGGATCGCCCGGGTGCGAAGCTCCGAAGGGGGAAGGCCGGTGTCGCCATCCCCTTTGGCCCCGCGGGCCCCGTCCGCCCGCGCCTCCCGGGCGTTGCTGCAGATTATGCGAAGCGGATCGCCGCCTGTCAAGACGAAACCCGCACGCGCGGCCGGTCTCCGTTCTGATGTTCCTGCCTGTACCGGCGACGGATTTCCTCGATCTGGCCGAGAAGTTTCGGCGGCAGCTGGGCCCGGAGGGTCACCATCGTGGCCCCGAACGATTCGCGGAGGACGCGGCCGCGCCGGAGGATCAAGGCGCGCAAATCCGCCTCCGCGTACGGGAGGCGCAGGGTCACGGTCGGCCAGTCCCGGGCCAGGCGGCGGCCAATTTCCCGGCGCAGGCGATCCAGCCCTTGTCCCGTGACCGCGCTGACCAGCAGGGCCGTTGGAAATTGGTGGGTCAGGCGCGCCCGCAAGTTGCGCGAAATGATATCCGCCTTGTTGAGAAGCAGGATCGTGGCCTTGTCCCGCGCGCCGAGTTCTCCGAGTACCTGTCGGACCGTGAGGATGTGCCCGGCCGCGTCCGCATCCGCCCCATCCACCACGTGCAGCAACAGGTCGGCCGAGACGACTTCCTCGAGCGTGCCCCGGAACGCCGCCACCAGGTAATGCGGCAGGCGCCGGATGAAACCGACCGTGTCCGTCAGCAGGATTTCCAGCGAGGGCGGCAGGATGACTTTGCGGGTGGCCAGATCCAGGGTGGCGAACAGCTTGTCCTCGACCAGCGCTTTTTCACCCGTCAAGGCGTTGAGCAGGGCGGACTTGCCGGCGTTGGTGTAGCCCACCAGGGATACCAGAGGCAGGGGAACGGCTTCCCGGTCCTGGCGGTGTAAAAAGCGGGTTTGCGCGACGGAACGGAGCTGTTTCTTCAGGACCACGATGCGGTCGCGCACCCGGCGGCGGTCGTACTCCAGCTTGGTTTCGCCGGGTCCGCGGGTGCCGATCCCGCCGCCCAAGCGGGACAGGGCCACGCCCTTGCCCGTCAAACGCGGCAGCAAATAGGACAACTGAGCCAGCTCGACCTGCAGTTTGCCCTCGTGGGAATGCGCCCGGCGGGCGAAAATGTCCAGAATGAGCTGGGTCCGGTCGATCACGCGGCAGCGCAGGGCCGCTTCCAGATTCCGCTGCTGCACGGGCCGCAATTCATGATCCACGATCAGCAGGTCGGCCTGCAGCACGCGGAGACGGTCCGCGAGCTGGGACACCTGTCCCGAACCGAAGAACAGGGCCGCGTCCGGCTTGGTGCGGGAAAATTTCTTGGCCAGGACCACCTCGCCGCCGGCCGTGGCCGTGAGCCGCTGCAATTCCGCCAGGGATTCATCCGTATCCGGCGGACCGCCCTGATAGGCTAGCGTCACCAGGATCGTTTGTTCCATTCCCTGTCCCTGCGGGAAAGTCCTTGCGGGACCCTTCCGTTCAAATTTTCCCGTCCTCGTGCCGCCGGATAACCCATGCCCGCTCCTTATGGGAATAGGGCCATTATACCCCAGAGCCGCAGGCACGCACACGTTTTTGTAGACGGTATTTTAACCCCTATGGTATGATTATCGTGATCTGGTATATTTTTAAGTCGTTTTCGGCTGTCCGGCTTCGAGGTGGTACATGCCCCGTTCGCGCAACATGATGGTATTCTGCCTGGCACTCGCCTTGGGCGGCGCCGGTCTGGCGGCCGCGGCGGAGGTGGCCCCAAGTCCGGATACCTCCCCTCCGAACGTAGCCCTGTCGAATGTTTCCGAAAACAGCGTGCAAGTCGCCTGGGAGCCCATCGCCGGCGCCACCCGCTACGAACTGTCCTACGGCACGGACGAAGCCGCTTCCAACCGCGTGAGGACGTTTCTTTCGGGCACCACCTATCAACTGACCCGCCTCCTGCCCAACACCATTTACCGCGTCAAGGTGCGTGCCGTCATCGGAGGCCGCGCCGGTTCCTGGAGCCCGCTGCAGGAATTCTCCACGCAAATTCCCTCCCTGACCGACTTGACGGCCGACGACATCCGCGACACCTCCATTCACCTCATCTGGACCGGAAAGTTCAGCGACCTGCCGGATACATATTATGAAGTATCCTTCGGCACGGACCAGGACGCTTCCTCGGACGGAATGCGGCGCACCTCGAAGAACTTCCTGACCTTAAGCGACCTGTCCCCCGAGACGACCTATTACATTAAACTGCGCGCCCGCAATCCCAACGTCACCGGACCCTGGAACACGCCGATTTCGGTCTCGACTCTCCCCTTCTCCCCGGCCCTGGCGCCCGGCGCCCTGACGGCCGCCAGCGACAAGCCGGGCGGCGTGATGCTCGCCTGGCGCGCGGTCGCAGGCGCCTCCAACTACGACGTTTCCTACGGCACGGACGCGGTGGCGGAAAACATGGGCATCGTGCCCGTGAGTGAAAACCGTTTCAACTTCCAGCTTTCTCCGAACACGCAGTATGCCTTCAAGGTCCGCGCGGTGGTCAAGGGCAACAGCGGGCCCTGGAGCGACATCGTCTCCTGTTTGACCCTGCCGGCCACGCCGCGCGGCCTGATGGTGACCATGCAAACCTCGGACTCGGCCCTGCTCAGCTGGAAATCCCTGAGCGGGGCGCTGATCGCGCGTTACTATCATGTCCGCTGGGGGACGGACCCGTCCGCCGGCAACCTCGGGGTGACCGTCACCGCCAATGCCGAGCTGCCCATGGAGAACCTGCGGCCCGGCCAAAAGTATTATGCCCGGGTGCGGACCATGAATGCAACCGGGGCCAGTCCCTGGAGCGACCCGGTGGAATTCAACACTCTGCCCGCCGGCTTGCTGCGCCTGAAGGTGAGCCAGGTCAAGCACGACCAGGCGGAAATCCAGTGGCCGGAGACGCCGCAGGCCGCCGGCTACGAGGTCGCCTACGGCACGGACGAGGATGCGGGCAACCGTCCGCCTTTCGAGGTCCCGCGGCCGCCCGCGAAATTGAAAAATCTCAAGGATGATCAAACGTACTACGTGCGCGTTCGGGCGCTTTTCCAGAACAGCCGGCCGGGTCCTTGGTCCAACCTGATCCAGGTGAAAACTTTCCCCGTGCCCCCGAAGCCGCTCGGCCTGTCCCTCTCCGAGGCGGGTGGAACCTACGTCCGTTTGACCTGGACCGCCGCCGTCAGCATCAGCACCTACGAGGTTTTTGTCAGCACCGACGAGTTCGGAGAAAAGGGCCAACTCAACCGCGTCAACCGGGCCGAGGCCTACGTGAAATCCCTCCGGGAAAATACCACCTATTTCGCCAAGGTGCGTGCCCTGAACCTGGGCGGCCCGGGAGACTGGTCCGAGCCTTTGGCTTTCTCGACCCTGCCGGATGTGGCTCCGCGCGGCCTGGCCGCGTCCCAGATTAAACCCACCGAGGCCTTTCTCAGCTGGGAAGGCGTACCCGGCACGGCCGCAGCCAGCTACGAAATCCGTTTTGCCCCGGGCGAAAAACCATGGAACTACATCCGGGATTACCCTTCCCGGACGCTGGCCCTGGAAAAAATCGCCCCGGAAAGCAACTACCGGGTGCAGGTCAGGGCGCACAATCCCGCGGGCTACGGTCCATGGTGCGAGGAAATGACCTTCACCACCCCGCCGGCGCCGCCGGCCACCGCGCCGCGCGATCTGGCCGCCAAGGAACTGACGGACATCTCCGCGACCGTGGTCTGGAGCCCCATGCCCAAGGTGGATGGATATCTATTCAGCGCGGGCACGGATACGGACGCCAGCAATCGCGGCGAGGAAAAACTGGACGGCACGCACTTCGATCTCAAGGGCCTGATTCCCGAAACGAACTACTTTGTGAAAGTCAAGGCCTACAACCAGTCGGGCCAGGGCCCCTGGTCCGATATCCTCATGATCTCCACGCCCCCGACTCCCCCGATCAGCGCGCCCGCGGAATTACGGGTCAGCGAAATCACGCCCTACTCGTTCCGCGTGACTTGGGAAGCATCCGAGGACGCCCTGTCCTACGAGCTGGCTTTGAGTACGGAGTACCGCGGGCGGGAAACGCGCAAGTCCGCGTCCAGCCCCTCATTTGTATTTACGGACTTGCAGCCGGAAACGGTGTATTTCCTCAAGGTGCGGAAGGTCAACCGGGGCGGGAGCGGTCCCTGGAGCCAGGGCAAACAGGTGACGACCGCCGCGCGCAAGGCGCCTTAGCCTGCTGCTTCCGCGGGCTTGCCGGGCTGGAGGGATCAGGCCGGCTCCCCGCAGGCGGCCGGCTAACCCTTCAGCTTGAATTGGCCGAGATTGTTCTGCAGGTGCACGAGGGTTTGGTTCAACTTTTCCAGGTCTTTGGATACGGTGGTCGGCAGTTTGGCGCCTTCCCGGGTGCTGGCGGTTTGAATGCCCTGAGTCAGCCGCATCAGTTCCTCGATCAATTCACAATCCACGTTCAGGCTTTTCCGCAGTTCCACCACCATCTCGTTCAGAGTGTTCGCCACGTGCTTGAACTCGTCGGTTTTCCGCAAGCCCACGCGCAGCGTCAGGTCTCCCTGGGCGATGGCCTGCAGGCTTTTTTCGAAGCGGTAAATCGGACCGGCGATGGAATGGGAGATGAAGATGGACAGCACTGCGGCCAGGATCAGGAAGAAAAAGAGGATGAAAAGCATGGTGCCGTTGACGGAGGAGAACAAGGGCGCGAATTGGGATGCGATGCGCGGGATGTTGTAGAATTCGTCCATGATGCGGGCCCAGGTGGTGTAATACACGGTGAAGGCGATGATGAGCGCCATGACCACCATGCCGAAAATGATCCGGGCCATGTACCGGAACTGGAATTCCTTGTTGATCAGGTAATTGCGCCTACGCCAAATCCATGCCGCCATGGTGCCGCACCTCCGTCAACCGGGTAAGGAAAATCTTGCCAGCCATCTGCCGGAGCCCTCCGGCTAATAGGTCGTGTACGGAATTCCCCGGGAATCCTTGCCCACGGAATTTACGAAGATTTGTCCGCTTTCGAAATTATAATACCAGCCTTGACCGAACCCTTCCGGCAGGCCCGTGCCGTAGGTGACCCCGCCCCCCGCCGGGGAAGGCGCTCCGTTCTGCGGATGCAGCTGATCCACGGAGGGGATGTCCGGCAGATAGCGGCCGAAGGGGCCCGAAGTCGTCAGTTCCCGGGGAAAAACGCCGTTGTGATCCTGGTAGTACATCAAGATCGCCTGGCGCAGTTCATTCAGCCGGCCGATGGTCGTGCCTTCGCGGGTTTTTTCCGTCAATTGGGAAAAACGGTATGCCGCGACGACAAACAAAACCAGCAGGATCGAAGCCGGAATTAGCGTTCGCCGGACGAACAGCGCCCACCGTTCTTTGGAGTCCATCCGCAACCCTCCCTTGATTAGTACCGGCTCCCCACCCTTCGGCGCCGGCGCCGGCGTGCCGAGGTTTCAGCCAGCACGTTGACCACGGCGGCGTGCAGGTGCCGATTGCTGGCGACAAAATCCCCTTGATACAAATCGAAACGACGCCCGTGGAAATCCGTGACTCTCCCCCCGGCTTCCTGCACCAGGAGTGACCCGGCGGCGACATCCCAGGGTTTCAGCTTCAGCTCCCAAAAACCGTCGAAGCGGCCGCAGGCCACGTCGCACAGATCGAGGGCGGCGGAACCCGCCCGGCGCACCGCCTGGCTGCGTACCGCCAGGGACTTGAAAAAATCGAAATTATTCTCCCGGCTGGTGCGCACGTCATACGGAAACCCGGTGGCCAGCAGGGCCCGATCCAGCCGGCGCGTGGAAGACACGTGCACCCGTCGTCCATTGCGCCAAGCGCCCTTCCCGCGCACGGCCAGAAAAAACTCGTCCAGCATCGGGTTATACACCGCGCCGATGCGGATGTGCCGGTCGACCTCGATGCCCGCCGAGATGGCGAAATGCGGCAGGCCGTGGGCATAATTCGTGGTTCCGTCGAGAGGATCCAGAATCCAGCGGATCCGATTGCCCGCTCGGGGAGATTGCCAGGGATTGCGGCCCGCCCCTTCTTCCCTTTCCTCGGACACCACTTCGTGTTCCGGAAACCAGCGGCGGACACCGGTCACAAACAGGGACTCGACCGCCCGGTCCATCTCCGTGACCAAATCAATATCGCCCTTATATTGGATGCGATGCGTCTGCGCCAGGCGGGTGCGCAACATGCGGCCGCCCTTGAAAATCAGCGCCCGCAAAACTTCCGGAATTTTTTCTTCCAGGACGCGCATACGCCGCCCGCATGCTGAAATTTTCCGCCCCGCGTTTCCCCTCGGCGTTCACTCCGGGGCCGCGTCTCCCGCCGTCTGCTTTGCGCACATTTTCGGCTTTAAAATTGAGATTATTCTAGCATTGATTGCGTGGATACGTCAACGAAAAGCGCCGGACGGTTCCGCGGGCCCTGCGCAGGGCGGCCGGGAAGGACTTCCCGACGAACCAGGTCCCGTGGTCGGCGACCGTGACGGCACGGGCCGCGCCCGCGCGCAGGGCGCGGGCCATGGCCCGGCCCAAGGCGGCGGAGCCGTAAGGCGGCGAAACGATGCAGGGCAGGCGCTCTTTCCCCAGGCGCAACGCCTCGCCGGGCCGTGCGGCCGCGCGCAACCCGGCGTGGTGAAAATGCAGGATGCAGAAGGACTCGGCTCCCAGCCAGGGCCGCAAAGCCGCATGCAGAGTCCAGTGCGATGCGAGTTCCGAAGAGGGGGGAAAATGCGGATCGCCGAAATACACGAAATCCCGGCCGGCCTTCGCCGCCAGCGGCGTGTGGGCGTACAGGCCGACGCGGGACTTGTCCGTGTCCGTGGCCGTAATGGTCAGGAAGCGTCCCCGGCACGCGCTCAAAACAATGTGCGAAGAGGAAATGGCCATGCCCTCCCGCAGAACCGCGGCCGCGGTCTCCTGCATGTCGCCCATCTGTCGGAACAGCCAGCGTGCTTGGCCGGACGCCAGGCCGGCGGGCCAGGTCCCTCCATACCGCACCCTGGCGTCGGGATGGGGGGCACGAACCTCCCGGCCAAAGGGTTGGAGCAGCCCGGCCCGGCGGAAGAGGGCCTGGGCCCGGGTGCGGAGCAGCGATTCAGCGCCGGCGAACAGTTCCCGCACGCTGAGCACTTCCAGGCCGGGATGCCGCCGGCGCAGGCGGCGGAGATTCACCAAGGCCTGTTGGGCGAAGGCGTCGCCCAGCGGCGCGAGCAGGACCGCCAACCGCCGCCGGGAAACGGGCCGGCTCAAGTGGCGTCCAAAAAAGACCGTGACGTCCCGGGACGCGGCGCTCATCGGTCCTCGCCGGGAAAAACCGTGAACCGCAGGTTGAAGTACCCGAGCAAGGCCCAGCCTTGATCCCAGTGCAGATAGGCGATATCGAAATTAAACAGGCGGTCCACGTGGGCGTTGACGAGCACGGGATGCTGGCGGGACTGCAGGTTTTGGTCGAGAGGATAAAGAATTTCCAGGGCGGCGTTCATGCGCCGCGCAATCGGGAAATCCATCCCGGCGAAAAACAAGTTCCGCGCGTTTTCCGGTTCCAGGAACTTGGAAAGGTAATGGACCACCTGCCCGGCGGTTCCGAGCTGGTAGCCGCCGTGCACGCCCCAGTCTCCGAAACTGTGGCTGAGGCTGGCATAACCGCCCCACAGGGTCTGAAAGGAGGACTTCTCCGAAAAGGTGAAGGAGCCGCCCGACGTGCTTTGCTGGCCGGCGAACAGGAGGATGGAGCCCTTTCCGCCCACGGCGGCGCTGACGGGCAGACGCGGTTCGGTCAGCAGCGTGTATTTGGCGTCGGCCGTGAGAATCCACGCGCTGATGGGATCGAGATACAGGGCCTGGGAGGAAAGGGATTTGTCCTGTTCCCCGTAGAGCGTTCCGATGAAATAGGTGAACTGCAAGTCGGCGTTCAAGCCTCCGTCCCGGCGTCCCAGTCCGCGGTAGGCGGTGGACATGAGGACTAAGCCGTTGCGGCTGCGCGACCGGGACCGGCCCAAAACGCCGCCGCAGGCTTCGCCGGTCACGCCCTTGGCGTCGACGGCCGCGACACGATATTCATATTCGGTGTCGTACTTGCCGGTGTCGTCGTAATACGAAGTCTTGGCCACCAGCGGGCCGGGAAGGAGACGGGAGGGGGCCTTCGGGCCGGGTGCCCGGTACACCAGGTATCCGGCGATTGCATAGGAAGTCTGCACCGGAGGTTTCCAGGTCAAATAGGCCCGTTCCTCCTCGGTGGAAACGCTGAGTTCGTTGGGTACGCCGGGCGGGCGCGGCGGCAACGGCCGCTGTTCCAGCCGTGCAGACCGGGCCAGCGTATTGCCCGCAGCAGTGACTGCCACAACCTGGTAGGCATAGTCCGTGCCGGCGGTGACGCTGACATCCTGATACGATGTATACAGCGTAGGTTTTCCCAGCAGCGGCTCCAGGTCCTGTCCCGCATGCGCCCGCAGGATTTGGTAGCCGGCGAAGTCATGCCAGGTGGTGACGGTGTTCGACCAGGAAACCACGATGAGGTCCGTGGCGGCGTTCAATGTGAGCCCCAGGATGTCCACCTGCACCGCCGGTGCGGAAGTGGCGGAAGCCGTGGGACTGACGCCGGCGGCCGCCACCGGGGTGGAGCCGAGCGGATTCCAGGCTGCGGGTGTATTGCCCGCCGGTTCCTGGAGGATGCCGACTGCCGGCGGAGGTTCCGGCGTCTGCTGGCCGGCGGGTTGGGGTACAGCCGGTCCCTGCGGGGTGGCCGTGGGGGTCGGGGAAAAAGTCGCGGCCGGGGTGGGCGTGGCGCTCTGTCTCTTCGCCGCCAGAGCCTGCAGCGCCTTTTCCATGGGAGTCAGCGCCTTGGCGCTGGCCGTGGCGGCGCAAACCAGCAACAGGCACAGGCAGCCGAAGCGCCTAATCACGCCGCCTCCCCTTCCGGTCCCGCAGGGCGCGGCGGGGCTGCAGGAAATTCGCCAGCAGTCGTTTGCCCTCCGCGGTCAGGATGGATTCCGGATGGAATTGCACGCCTTCCGCGGGATACTGGCGGTGGCGCAAGCCCATGATTTCACCCTCGCGCGTGCGGGCGCTGATGCGCAGAACCGGCGGCAAGCCGCGGCGCGCGACCAGCAGGGAGTGGTAGCGCGTGGCCGTGAAGGGATTGGGCAGGCCGCGGAAGACGCCCTGTCCGTCATGGTAAATCGGCGAGGTTTTTCCGTGCATCAGGCGTTGGGCCCGGACGATCTTCCCTCCAAAAGCCGCGCCCAAGGCCTGATGCCCCAGGCAGACGCCCAGAATGGGCAGGCGCGGGGCGAAGGTCCGGATCGCCGCCACGGAAATTCCGGCCTCCTGGGGCGTGCAGGGACCGGGCGAGATGATGAGTTTTCCCGGCCGGAGACGCGCAATGCCGGGCAAATCGATGTCATCGTTGCGCTTGACGACCACCGTTTCGCCCAGCTCGCCCAGGTACTGGACGAGATTGTAGGTGAAGGAATCGTAATTATCGATGACCAAGATCATCGCTTGCCTTTCGCCCCCCGATCCCGCAGGTTTTTCCCGACCGCAGTCCAACCCGTGCTGGCGAGATGCATCGCCTTGACCAGGGCGTCCATTTTATTGAGCGTCTCCTGGTATTCGCGCACCGGCTTGGAGTCGGCTACGATTCCGGCCGCGGCCTGGAGATAATAAATCCCCCGGGCGTACAGAATGGTCCGGATGGTGATGGCCGTGTCGAGATTGCCCGAATAGTCGAAATAGCCCACGGCCCCGGCGTAGGGGCCCCGGCGGAAGGTTTCCAGCTCCTCGATGATTTCCATGGCCCGGATCTTCGGGGCTCCGGTGACCGTGCCGGCGGGAAAGGCGGCGGTGAAGGCGTCGAACTGGTCGCGGCCGGAAGCGAGTTGCCCCTGGACGTGGGACACGATGTGCATGACGTGAGAATAGCGCTCGATCACCATCAATTCCGGAACGCGGACGGACCCATAGCGGCAGACGCGGCCCAGATCATTGCGGCCGAGATCCACCAGCATGATATGTTCGGCACGCTCCTTGGGGTCGGCCAGCAGCCGCGCTTCCTGCTTCCGGTCTTCCTCCGGCGTAACCCCGCGGCGGATGGTTCCGGCAATCGGGCGCGTGGCCACCGCCTGGCCCTCGCGCCGGATCAGCAGCTCCGGCGAGGAGCCGATCAATTCGCATTCGGGAAAGCGCAGGTAATACATGTAGGGGGAAGGGTTGATGCTGCGCAGCGCCCGGTAGACCTCCAGCGGCGTCGCGGGCGCGGTTCCGGACAGGCGCTGTGAAATCTGGACTTGGATGACGTCACCGGCCCGGATGTAGTCTTTGGCCCGCCGGACATTGCTTAAAAAACGCTGGCGGCTCACGTCCGGCTTGAGGCGCAGACCCGGGCGCCGCACGGGCGGCTTGGGGGCGGCCAGGGGCTGGCCTAACCGCGCCGCCAGCCGCCGGATCGCCTTCACGGCCCGGTTGTAGGCCGCGGTGGGGTCGCCGGTAACGTGGGCGTTGCTGACAATCTTGATGACATGCTGGACATGGTCGAATACCAGCAGGTTTTCCGTGAAGATCAGCAGCGCCTCCGGCAGGCCCAGATCATCGGGGTTGAGCGCGGGCAAGCGTTCGAAGTGGCGGACGAGATCATAGGCGAGGTAGCCCACCGCCCCGCCGTGAAAGCGCGGCAAACCAGGCAGCGCCACGGGTCGATACCTCTGCATGAGCCGGCGCAGGGCGGACATGGGATCGCCCGCGTGGGACAGGATCCGCGTCGCGCCGTCCACGGTATGCTCCACCACGCCGCCGCGCACGGCGACCACCTCGGTGGGATCCGCCCCCAAAAAGGAATAGCGCCCCCCCTGTTCCCCGCCTTCCACGCTCTCGAGCAAAAAGGCATAGCGCGCCTCGCGGGCGATTTTCAGGAATGCCGAGACGGGGGTTTCCACGTCCGCCGGCATGTCCGCGAAGATGGGGATGAGATTGCCCCTGCGGCACAGGCGTTCAAACTCGGTCCGGGTTGGATGAAACATGTCTCACGACCTCGAACGGGGTGCGGAGCCGTCCGGCTTCCGCCCCGGCTTGAGAACTTGAAATGCCGTCATGGGGACGGCCTAGCGCGAATATTTTTCCTCGGGGTTGAATACCTTCTCGCCGGATTCCCGCAGGCTGCCGTTGTCGGTCAGAACGCGGAAAAAGCAGGAGCGGAAGCCGGTATGGCAGGCTCCTCCGCTCTGCTCGACCCGAAGCAGCACGGCGTCCAGGTCGCAATCGAACCGGATCTCGCGCACGGTCTGGACATGTCCCGAGGATTCCCCCTTTTTCCATAACTTTTTCCTGGATCGGCTGTAGTAATGAACCACGCCGGTTTCCAGGGTCAGGCGCAGGGCCTCCGCGTTCATGAACGCCTGCATCAGGACCTCGCCGTTGCGGTAATCCTGGGCGATGGCCACCAGCAATCCCTGTGCATCGTACTTGACGCCTTCCGGAACTTGCATGCGGTGCTCCTTTGTAGCCGGCGCTCGGAATGGCTTACGGCCGCGGCAGGCGGACGTGCACGCCGCGCCGTGACAGGTAGCGCTTGGCTTGTGCGATGGAATACTTCCCGTAATGGAAAATGCTGGCCGCCAACACGGCGTCCGCCCGGCCCTCGGTCAGCACTGCGGCCAAATGTTCCAGCCGTCCGGCACCGCCGCTGGCGATCACCGGCACTTCCACGGCCGCGGCGATCCGGCGGGTCAGAGGAATATCGTACCCGTCCTGCGTGCCGTCCCGGTCCATGGAGGTCAATAAGATTTCGCCGGCGCCCAAGGCCACTCCGCGCCGGGCCCAGGCCACCGCGTCAAGGCCCGTGGCCGTGCGTCCGCCATGAATGTAGACCTGCCAGCGGTCCTGCCTGCCCGGCCGCCGGCGCGCGTCGATCGCCAGCACGATGGTGCTTTTGCCGAAAAATTCCGAGGCCCGGCGGATGAGACCGGGGGATTCCACCGCGGCGGTGTTCACCGAAACCTTGTCCGCGCCGGCGCGCAACAGGCCCCGAATGTCCGCCACGCTGCGAATGCCGCCGCCCACGGTCAGGGGCATGAAGATCTGGTCGGCGCAGCGGGAAACCACGCGGATCAGGGTGCGCCGGCTTTCCACGCTGGCCGTAATGTCGAGAAACACCAGTTCATCCGCGCCGGCGCGGTCATAGACCCGGGCCTGGGCAACCGGGTCGCCCGCGTCGCGCAGGTGCACGAAGTTGACTCCCTTGACGACCCGGCCGTCCTTGACGTCCAAACAGGGGATGATGCGTTTGGCCAGCATGGGAGGTTAATTGGCCGCCGCGATGGCCTGCTTGAGATCGAGGGCGCCGGTGTACAGGGCCTTGCCGATGACCACGCCGGATACGCCGTACTTTTCCAGATTTTTCAAGTGAACGATATCCTTCAATTTCGACACGCCGCCGGAGGCGATGACGGGCACGTCCACGGCGCAGGCCATGGACTTGATGCTTTTGAAATTCGGCCCCGACAGCATGCCGTCGCGCTTGATGTCGGTAAACACGATGTGTTTGACGCCGATTTTCTCCATCTCCCGGGCCAGTTCCAGGGCGGAAACGTCGGTGGTCTCCTTCCAGCCGCGCACGGCCACTTTGCCGTCCCGCGAGTCGATGCCGGCCACGATGCGGGAGCTGCCGAACTGCTTGATGGCCCGCGCCAGGAAATCGAGCGTCAGGGCGTTGGTGCCCAGGATCACGCGCCGGACCCCCTTGTTCAACAGTTCCTTGATGAGGGCCTGGGTTCTGACGCCCCCGCCGAATTGCACGGGCACGGTGACTTCCTTGACGATCTGATAGACGTACTTCAGGTTTTTCGGCACGCCGGTGAGGGCGCCGTCCAAGTCCACCACGTGCAGAAACTTGGCCCCTTTCAGCTGCCACAGCTTGGCAATGGAGACCGGCTCCTTGGAATACACGGTTTCGTCCCGGATGTCTCCCCGGATTAACCGCACGCACCGCCCGCGGTGCAGATCGATTGCGGGATAAACCAGCATGGACTCACCTCTTGCGAGCCAGGATTTTTGCGAGGTTGCGGTAGACGCGCAACCCCAGGTGCTGGCTCTTCTCGGGATGGAATTGAATGCCGCACAGCAGGCCGCACCCCACGACCGCGGCGACCTCCCGGCCGTAGTCCGTGGTCGCCAGCAAGAGGTTGGACTGTGCGGGCCGGCAATAGAATGAATGCACGAAGTACATGTACGCTCCGTCCTGGAGGCCCTCTAAAAATGGGCTGGCCCTCCGCAGGCGCAGTTCGTTCCAGCCCATGTGCGGGACCTTCAGGCCCTTGGGAAAAGGCACGACTTTGCCGGGAAGGATTCCCAGGCCGGCATGCCGGCCGAACTCCAGGGAATAATCGAACATGAGCTGCATCCCCAGGCAGATGCCAAGGAACGGTTTGCCCGAAGCCGCCGCTTCCTTGACCGCCGGGATCAGGCGGCGCCGGGTCAACTGTTGCATGGCCTGCCCGAAGGCCCCCACGCCCGGCAAAATCACGGCCCGCGCCCGGCGGATGTCACGGGCCGTGGAGACGAGGCGGGAACGCAAGCCGGCATGGTTGCAGGCCTTCTGCACGGAATGCAGGTTGCCCATATGATAGTCCACAATGGCGATCATGCCGCCCGCCTCCGCCGAGTGTTCCTCCGTCCGTTTTTCCGTGCCGGCGCCACGGCCGGCCTATAACCTGCCCTTGGTGCTGGGAATACCGCGCACGCGCCGGTCGCGGGTGACCGCCGCCCGCAAAGCCCGGCCTAGGGCCTTGAAGGCGGCTTCCAGCAGGTGGTGGGTGTTGCCCCCGGCCATTTGCACCACATGCAGAGTCAAGCCCGCCGACTGGGCCAAGGCCCGCAGGAACTCCGGCACCAGCTCCGTGTCAAAGCCGGACAGGCGCTTCTGCCTGAGCGACAGGCCGTAGGCCAGGTAGGGCCGGCCGGAAAAATCGAGGGCAACCATGACCAGGGATTCATCCATGGGCAGCAGGCTCGAGCCATATCGGGCCAAGCCGCGTTTGTCCCTCACGGCCTGCAGCAAGGCCTGTCCCAGGGTCAATCCCAGATCCTCGACCAGGTGGTGTTGGTCCACTTCCAGATCGCCGGCGGCCGCCACGTCCAGGTCGAACAGGCCGTGGGCGGCCAGCAGGCTCAGCATGTGCTCGAAAAAGGGCAGGCCGGTGCGCAAGCGGCTGCTTCCGCCGCCGTCCAGGTTCAGCCGGACGGTGATGTCCGTTTCACGGGTCTTGCGCGCCACCTTGACGGTGCGTGTGCGGCTGGCCATGTCAGCGCTCCCCCTCATTCTCCAGGCTCGCAGCCATAAGGCTCAACAAGCGGTCATTGTCCTCCGGCCTGCCGACGGTCACCCGCAGGCAGTCGCCCAAACGCTCGGCGCCGGGGAAACCCCGGACGGCCACATCGCCGGCGGCCAGCGCCTGCCGCAGCCGGTCGGCCCGTGGCACGCGCAACAACAGGAAATTGGCCTGACTGGGGTACACGCGCACGCCGGGCAGCCGGGCCAGCGCCCGGCCCAGGCGTTCGCGTTCGGCGATCACCCTCTGGGCCTGGGCCTGCCACCATTCCGGTTGCCGGCAGATTTCCGCGGCCACGGCCTGGGCCAGGGCGTCCACATTGTAAGGCAGGCGGATCCGGTTGAGAACATCCACCACTTCGGGATGCGCCACGAGGTAGCCCACGCGTACGCCGGCCAGGGACATGGACTTCGAGAAGGTGTTCAAAATGGCCAGATTGGGATGATCCGCGAGCCGGGAGGCGAAACTCGTGCCCGCGAAAAGCCGGTAGGCTTCATCCACCACCACCAGGCGGTCCGTGCGGCTCACCAGTTCCTCGATCTGTTCGGCCGGGTAGACCTGGCCCGTGGGATTATTGGGGCTGGCCAGGAATAGCATGCGGCTGGCCGGCGCCGCCAAAGCCTCCAGCACTGAAGATCCGTCCAGTTCCCAGTTCTCCCCCAGGGGAATCCCAACCGGTGTGCCGCCGGTGGCGATCGTCAACTGCCGGTACATGGAAAAGGTCGGCGTGGGAAACACCGTCCGCGTGCCCGGACCCCCATATGCGGTCAGAAGGTCGCGGATGATTTCATCCGAACCGTTGCCGAGCAGGATCTGTTCCGGGGGCACGCGCTCCCAGCGGCCCAGCAGCCGCCGCAGGTCCGCGGCCTGGGGATCCGGGTAGCGGTTCCACGGCAGCTTCCGCAGCCTCTCCAGGATCCCGGCTTTGAACGCCTCGGGCACGTCGAAAGGACTCTCGTTGGCATCCAGACGGATTCCCGGTCCCGAGGCCTCCGCCTCGTAGGGCTGCAATCCCCGGATTTCCGGCCTCACACTCTCGGCCAGGCGTTCGCGCTTGTCTGACACTTCGGATTCCTTCCTGTGGGCCAATTTGGTTGCGACTCCCGCCGGACGCTGCGCTCCGGTTCAGCTCCTGCGCCGGCCCGGTTTCATCCGGACGCGGATGGATTCGCCGTGCGCCGGCAGGCCTTCGGCGCGGGCGATCGCGACGGCGGCGGGCCCCTCGCGCCGGACCCCGGCGGAGGTGTACTGGATGACGCTGGCATAACGCATGAAATCCCTCACCGACAGCGGCGACGACCAACGGCAGGTGCCGCCGGTGGGCAGCACGTGATTCGGTCCGGCGGTGTAATCGCCCATGGCCTGCGGCGTGGCCGAACCGAGAAAAGCCGCCCCAAAATGGCTGAGACGCCGCAAAAGGTTCTGAGGCTGCCGGACCTGCAGCGACAGGTGCTCGGGTCCGTAGGCTTGCGCCAGCTCCGCCGCCTGTCCCAGGCTGGCAACCGTGACTGCGGCGACGGCCTGCAGGGCCGACGCCAGCCCGGGCTCTTCCCGCACGAGCTCGCGGGCGGCGGCCTCGACCTGATCCACCAGTGCGGGCGAAGGAGTGAGCAGGATGGCGACCGCCCCGGAACCGTGTTCGCCCTGGGCCAGCAGGTCCCAGGCCAAGGCCAGGGGACTGGCGCCGGCTTCGGCGATCACGAGGATTTCACTGGGGCCGGCCAGACTGTCGATGCCGACCGCCCCGAGGACCTGCCGTTTGGCCTCGGTGACGAAGATGTTTCCCGGGCCGACAATTTTATCCACCGGCCTGAGGCTGCGGGTGCCATACGCCATGGCCGCCACGGCCACGGCGCCGCCCAAGCGGTAAATTTCGGTGATGCCGGCCAGCCCGGCCGCGTACAGCAATGCATCCGCCACCCGGCCGTCGGCCTGGGGCGGAGTGGCCAGCACGATCTCACGCACACCCGCCACGGCGGCGGGCAAGGCGTTCATCAACACCGTCGCAACCAGCGGCGCACGCCCTCCCGGCACGTACAGGCCGACCCGCTCCAGGGCGAAGGGACGTTCCTGTAGGCGGACGCCGGGGCGCGTCAAACCCGGGTTCGGTTTGATCCGCTGGAGCAGGTGAAACCGCCGGATCCGGTTCGCGGACTGAGCAAGCGCCGAACGCAGGGCCTCGGGAACGCGCCGGCTCGCGGCCTGCTGCTCCGCGCGCGTCACGCACAGGCCCGGTGCCGCCGCGGGCCGGCCTTGCAGGCGGCGCATCCAGCGCAACACCGCCCGGTCGCCTTCCCGCCGCACCTGGCGCAGAATGGTCGTTACCGCCGTGCGTGCGGACACCGGCTTTCCGAAAGCCCGCAGGGTCACCGCATCCCGCCGGACCTGTTCGGGATCCGCGCCGGCGCGCCGAAGCAATTGCTCCCACGCCCTCCGGCCGGAAGGTTGTCGCATCTCGATTCGCCGCATCCGACCGCTCCTTCCAACCGTGCACAAAGAGAAAATATGATAACACGCACTTTGCGGCGGCAGCAAGTGAAAAGCCGGTGACCAGAAAACCTCAACCCCGGGGGTTTTGCGGGAGGAAAGTTAAGCGGTCTCGCGAGAGATGGCGGCTCCCAAAGTGGCCAATTTTTGTTCCAGGTGTACGTACCCGCGGTCTAAATGGTAAATCCGCTGCACCGTGGTCCGCCCTTCGGCCACCAGGCCCGCCAGGATCAGGGCGGCCGAAGCCCGCAGGTCCGAGGCCATGACCGGCGCCCCCGATAAGGGGCGCCCGCCGCGGACTAGGGCGCTGTTGCCCTCGATTTGAATGTCCGCGCCCATGCGTTTCAGTTCCGCCACGTGCATGAAGCGGTTCTCCCAGATCGTCTCGGTGACCACCGAGCGGCCCGCCGCCAGGCACATGAGGGCCATCCACTGGGCCTGCAGGTCCGTCGGAAAGCCGGGATAGGGCAGGGTCACAATGTCCACGGGTTGAAGCGGCTTCTGCTCCCGGAACACCCTCACGCCGCCGGTTTCAGAGGCCAGTCCGACCCCGGCGTCGTGGAGCTTTCTTTCCAGGGCCGTCAAATGAGCCAGGGGGAAATCCTCCAGGACCGCTTCCCCGCCTGTTACGGCCACGGCCAGCGCCAAAGTCCCGGCTTCGATGCGGTCCGGAACGACCCGCCAGGCCACGGGCTGCAGGCGTTCGACGCCCTCCACTTTCACCTGGCTGGTGCCCGCGCCGGTGATCCGGGCGCCCATGGCATTGAGCATGCCGGCCAAATTTTCGATCTCAGGCTCGCAGGCCGCGTGTTCCAGCATGGTGGTGCCGCGGGCCAGGACCGCCGCCAGCAGGATGTTGACCGTGGCGCCCACGCTGGCCACGTCCAGGTAGATATTGGCGCCTGTCAAACCCCGCGGAGCCTTGGCCTGGATGTACCCATGCTCCATTTGCACCCGGGCCCCCAGGGCCGTCAAGCCCTTGAGGTGCTGGTCGATGGGGCGCAGGCCGATAGCGCAGCCCCCCGGCAGGGCCACCCGTGCCTGGCCGAAACGGCTGAGCAGGGGCGCCAGGACGTAGATCGAAGCTCGCATGGTCCGGACCAGCTCGTAAGGCGCGGCCCGGTCTGAAAACCCGCCGGAATCCACGGTCAGAATCCCGTCCCGGCGGGAAACCTTCGCGCCCAGGACTTCCAGCATTTCCCCCATGGTGCGAAGGTCCTTGACCTCCGGGACGTTTTCCAGCCGGCACGGTCCCTCGGCCAGCAAACAGGCCGCCATCATCGGCAGCGAAGCGTTCTTGGAACCGCTGACGCGAACCCGGCCTTCGAGCCGCCGTCCCCCTTGAATCACGATCCGATCCATGCCCGCCTCCTGACAGTCCGTCGGCAGAAGTATAGCACGCGCCTCCGGGATCGCCAAGTCCTTCGCCGGGTCGTGTTTGCCGCCGGGATGATTTCCGGCGGAGAGGGTCCGGATAAAAAAACGCCCCCGGCGAAGAACAGCCGGGGGCGGCTAGCGCGATCGTGCTTGGGAATGTGCTTATTTGCTGCCTTTGATCTGGACTTTTTCCAGCAGCAGCTTGTTGTCGATGCGCATGCCGTCCATGCGCGGATCGCTGAAGAGCTGCTTTTCCATCTCGAAATTGGCCACCTGCTCGGCCATCCGCTCCTCCTGGGCCATCTTCTCGAAGCGTTTCGCTTCCTTGCCCAGGGCCGAGACCATGCGGCCGGCGGCGTCGTATTTGACGATGGTCTTTTCGTTGTCCTGGTCCGTCATCTCCTTGGTCATGGCCACGACCTTCCCGGAGTCGTCGGTCAGGTAGGTATAGGTCGTGACGGTGCCGTCCGGAGTTTTCTTCTGGGCCAGGCGGCCGTCCTTGAAGAGTTTCTCCTCCACAACGTCGCCCTCGTCGTTGAGACTGGTGATCCAGAAGGGCTGGTTCTTGCCCTTGCCCTGGTACTTGAAGACCTGGCGCTTGTTGTTGGCTTCGATGGCGGTCAACCGGCCTTCGGCGTCGTATTCCATGGCGGCCGTTCCCTGGGCCGACCGTTCCAGCACGTTGGTCTTCTTGGGCTTGCCGGCGGCATTCAATTCGTAGCTGTAGGTCAGGCTCCGGCCGGAGCTGCTTTCCGACAGGAGCAGTCCCTTCTTGTCGTAGTGCCGCATGGACATCTTGCCCTTCGCGTCCACGACGCTCTCGGTCAATCCCGACTCGTCATAGTTGAAGGTGTGCAGGGCGTTGCCGGCGTCCAGGACCTCGATGACGCGTCCTTCCTCGTCGCGGGTGACATGCTTGGCGTCCTGATACTCCTTTTCCTTTTCCGCCGCCAGCTGCATGTCGGCGGGGACCAGGCCCTCGCCCCAAATCGCGAGCTTGAGGGGCTCGAGCTTGAAGGCCTGCCGGACCAGATCCACGACCTGGCCCAGAAGCGAACGGTCGTAGAACTCCCCGAACAGGGCCTGGTAGGCGGCCGAGAGGGCGTCGATCAGCTTGGCGACCGCGTCCGAGGATCCCTTCAGCGCGGCCAGGGCCGCGTCGTTGCTGAGCTGGGCGACGGCCGCCTGCACCAGCTTGGCCATGTCGCCGAGGTTGGAGAGGCTCCGCAATTGCGCCAGCAACTTCTGCTGCAGCGACTCCTTGGCGGCCGACTGCTCGGGCGCCGGCTCGACTTTCACCGGCGGTGCGGGCTGGATCTGTGGCGGCAATTTCGCCTGCTCCTCCTCCGGCGGCACGGGCTGAATCTGCGGCGGTTCCTGCGGCCGCTGTTTGACTTGATCCTCCGCCGGAGGCACGGGCTGGATCTGATCCTCGTCGCCCTGGTCTCCGCCTCCCAGCGGGAGCTTGATGTTGTACCCGAACAGGGTGACGCCTACGTCCTTGCCCCCTGCGCGGTGCAGGGCGAACAGGGCTTCGCCTTCCGGTTTCCCTTCCTCGCCCGGTTGGGTCTCCGCAACCGGCGGCTGCGCTTCGGCCTGCTGGTCGGACAAGACCGGCGCCTCGGGCTGTTCCCCTGTGCCGGAGCGTTTTTCGGTCTCGACTCCGGCTGCCTCGGCTTCCGCCGTTTCAGGCGGCGCCTGTTCCACGTTCCTGCCGGCGGACTTGTCGGTCACGGCCACCGGCTCCACCGCTGCGGCTTTTTCCGCAGCTTGGTCGACCTGGGTGGTCTGCACGTTCGCCTGCTGGTCGACTTCTTCCTGCGGCACTTGCGCTCCCTGCCGCTTGCCGGGATCGGGTTCCCAGGTGCCGTTCAAACTGGTGCCCGTAGCCCGGTTGCCCCAGGAAATCCCGACCTTCAGGCTGGCCGTGGAAACCTCGTTGCCTTCGCTCCGGTCTCCGGAGCCGAAGCCGCGAACATCTTCGGTTTCTTGTTCCAGGATATCCGGATGATAGGCTTTTTCCTTGTCGCCCTTGGTCGTCCACATCCAGCCGTCCGGTTTCTTCTTCCACACGTACCGAGTCCATTCCTGAATGGTTTTTTCATCACAATCACAATCGTGCTCTCCCGTCCCATCCGCGTCCGGACATTTACTGCAATTTTCTTTCTTAGTGTGTGAACCCGTATGCTCGATCACATCGCCCACGGGCTCGTCTGTCCAGGCATCTTTGTATTTCGAGTAGCTGTAAGAGCTCGAAGGCTCGTTTTCTCCTGACTGATTCTTGGTTTCCGCAAGATAGGGCTTAAACCGGTCCGTTTTCTCAAACAAGGTCTGCATGTAGCGGATATTCCAGAACTTGGTTTTGGTTGACATGTCGGTTGCAATGGTAATTTCAATATCAGCCCACCAGCTCCCATCGGTCGTGAGATCGTCCGGCTCCAGTTTCCAGGCCTTGCATTCGCCTTCCTTGTATTTGTAGTCGCCGTGCGGCTGTTTTTCGGGATCCGGCGAGCTCCAGGTCCAGGTTTCCTTGTTCGGGTAGTAGTTGTTCTTCAGCAGGTTGAAGATGAATGTATACGCGCCCTGGTTGCCCCCGCCATCCGAGATGATCAGCTGCGTGGTGTTGTCCGCGGACTTGCCGTCCACCCGGGCATTTTCCGCCGTAACAACGGAACCCGTGAAATAGAAGCCCCAGGTATCCAGCGTGATTTCCGCCGTGTAGCTCTTGCCATCTTTCCCCGTGAAGGTCTCGGTCCCTTGATTCGCATAGCTGTTTTTCTGGAAAGAGTCCCACGCGAAGTCGTGTTTAACGCCGTAGCCGTCTCTCCACCATTTCAAGTTGAAATACTTGTCCAGTTCGCCATAGCCGCCTGTGCCGCCGCCCTTGGTCCGCATGCCGAAGCCTAGGATCCTGTCGATGGCAGCTCCTGAATAAAGGTAATAGTAACGGCCATTGACGCCGCCGGTGGTCCGGACCAGCTTGCGGTCCGAGCCGATGGTGGTCGTGCCCTTGTCGTCCTCGTACCACTTGATTTCATTGGACTTGTCGTGGAACGAATACGACACGCCCCAGCCGTCCTCGCGCGTGCCGCTGCCGGAAGTCACGAAGTCGCCGTTGTTGGTGTAGCTGATGTCCTCGTTCTTGCTATTGGCCTGGCTCATATGGCGGTTAGTCATGATGCCGGTCCCATGCAGACCGCCCTCGTAGGTTTCCGTCGCGGAACCGTCAGACTGGTGCACGCCCAAATAGTCGCTGTAAGTGACCTTCGCGCTGCCGTGGATGGGATTATCCGTCTGGTCGCCAGAGAAATCCCATTGATACCAGTCACCCAGCCGGTAATCGGTGCGCGACTTTTTGGAGACCCCGGTATCCGGGTTGTATTCCGTATCCGTGGTGGAGGCGTTTCCGGCCGAGTCGTCGGTCACCGTGGTCAGGGTGTGGGAGGTGATGCCCGTGTCCGGGCTGGCGTCGATGTCCGTATGGCACTTCCCGCCGCCGCCGCCACCGCCGCCGCCGCTGCCGCCACCGGTGGCGGAATCCGAATCGGATTCTTGGGCCACGCCGGTATTTTCATCATACTTGGTGGTCGTGACTCCCAAGGAATTGTGCGCGGTAGTCTCCTTGGTAATGCCGGTGTCCGAGCTGGAATCGATATTCGACCAGGTGTAGCGCGAACTTTTCTGGCCGTAGTCGTTGTGCACGTAGGAATAGTCGGCGTTGCCCACATCCTTGACATAGCGGGTATGCATGTAGGGCGTCAGCTCGTTCTTGGCGTAGGTGTTCTCGTAAATACCCGTATTTTCGCTGGCCTGGATGTTGTAGGTGGTGGTGTCGGCGGCCGCCTTATAACCGTAGTCGTTGTGCGTGAAAGAATGGAGCGCCTTGCCCGTGGTGTGGTCGAACCAAGTATTGGTATAGCCCAGGTCATTCCAGGAATGCGAGTATTCCGTGATGCCGGTGTCGGGGTTGGCATCGATGTTGGCCCAGGTGGTCTCGGCGCCGCCCAGGCCGAAATGGTTGGTGGTCACGGAGTAATAGGCCGCGCCCGACGTTTCGTAGTAATCGGTTTCCGTGTCCGCCAGCTGGCTCGTGGCCGACGTGTGGCTGGTGACGCCCCAGTCGCTGCTGGAGGTGATGGTGGTGTTGACGTTTTTGGAATATTCCAGCCCGTAATAATTCGTGGCTTCGGATCTCTCCGCGTTGCCGTAATCCTCTTTGTACCACGTCTTGGTCACGCCGAAATCGCTCTGCGAGCGGGTATACTCCGTGATGCCGTTCTGGTCGTTGACGTCCAGGTCCCCCTCATCCACCCAACTGTGCTGGGTATAGACCAAGCCCCATTTGGCCACCGTATCGGAATGTTTCGCGATCCCGGTCTTGGCGTCGTCGTACCAGGTTTGGGTGGTGGCGTACTGATTATCGGCGCTGGTGTAGCTATTGAGGCCGTTGTCGGTGTTGGCATCGATGGTCGTGGTGGTGTCGTGGGTATAGCCCAGGCCGAATTCGGTCGTGGAAAAGGATTCACCCGGCGTGCCGTAGGTGGAATCAAAATTGTAGTTATAGGTGGTGCCATAGTCATTTTTGGCAACGGTAAACCAGCTGATGCCCGTAGCCGTCGAAGCAAAGATGCTGGTGTTGGTATTGCGGGTGTAGCCCAGGCCGAATAGATTTTCCGCAATGGTATGCTTGGCGATGCCGAACTTTTTATCAAACACGTCCGTGGTTGTGGTGCCGTATTGGTTCGTCGCCACCGTCAGCTCGTTCAGACCCGTGTCCGTGTTCGCCGTGATCACCGTGTTCGTGTTCGTGGTGTAACCCAGCC
>CAZQGO010000021.1:0-6102 GCA_964593065.1 uncultured bacterium
CGGGTCCTGCCAGATCAGCTCCTCGGCCGGGACCTCCGGACCCAGGTAGCGCGAGCGGGGTCCCATGTCGCGGTGGGTCAGCTTGAACCAGGCCCGGGCGAAGGCATCGGCGAATTCCCGGGGATTCTGCAGGTAGCGCCGCGCGATCGGTTCGTATTTCGGATCGAAGCGCAGTGAGAGGTCCGCCGTGGTCATCATCGGCCGGTGTTTCTTTGCAGGGTCGTGCGCATCCACCACCATGTCCTCATCGGCCACATCCTTGGCCAGCCACTGCTGCGCACCAGCCGGGCTCTTGACCAGTTCCCACTCGTATTTGAACAATACCTTCAAATAGCCCATATCCCACTTGGTCGGGTTCGGCTTCCAGGCGCCTTCCAGACCGCTGGTAATGGTGTCGCCGCCTTTGCCGCTGCCGAAACTGTTCTTCCAGCCGAGCCCCTGTTCTTCAATGGGGGCGGCCTCAGGTTCAGGCCCCACCTGGGACGCAGGACCGGCGCCGTGGGTTTTACCGAAGGTGTGTCCGCCGGCCACCAGCGCCACGGTCTCCTCATCGTTCATGGCCATGCGCGCGAAAGTCTCGCGGACGTCGCGGCCCGAGGCAACCGGATCTGGCTTTCCATTAGGCCCTTCCGGATTCACATAGATCAACCCCATCTGGACGGCGGCCAGGGGATTCTCCAGATCGCGCTTCCCGCTGTAACGTTGATCACCCAGCCATTTGTCCTCGCTGCCCCAGTAGATGTCCTCCTGAGGCTCCCAGATGTCCTCGCGCCCGCCGCCGAAGCCGAAGGTCTTGAACCCCATGGATTCCAGGGCGCAATTGCCGGCCAGGATCAGCAGATCAGCCCACGAGATTTGCTTGCCGTATTTTTGTTTGAGCGGCCAGAGTCGCCGGCGCGCTTTGTCGAGGTTCGCATTGTCCGGCCAGCTGTTGAGGGGCGCCAGGCGTTGGTTGCCTGACCCCGCTCCCCCGCGGCCATCGCCCATGCGGTAGGTTCCCGCACTGTGCCACGCCATCCGGATCAAGAGGCCCCCATAGTGCCCGTAATCAGCCGGCCACCAATCCTGTGAATGGGTCATCAGCGCATACAGGTCTTCTTTCAATGCCTTTAGATCGAGTTTCTTGAATTCCGCGGCATAGTTAAACTTCTCGCCCATCGGATTGCTCAGGGAAGAGTGCTGATGAAGAATATGTAGATTTAACTGATTCGGCCACCAATCCCGATTTGACATGCCGCTACCGGCAGCGGGTTTGCTGGTCATGCCCGTTACCGGGCACTTACTTTCCTTACTCATAATGTTCCCTCCCTCCGCTTGGAGACCCTATGAACAGCCTGTTTTCGAACGATAGTACTGCGATTCGAATTTGTCGATCCCTATTCCTGATATTTCCGGCAAAGCGATCCCGCTATCCTCCTCCCTGCGGTGCTGCCGCGACTTCCGCATCGGCAGCACCGTCCGGGAGGAAGAGCATTCCATCTTCTTCTGCGGGTAGATCTCAGCGGCCTACTTCTTTTTTATAATCGTACTCATGATCTTGTCCTGGGCCAGCTTTTTCGTGCAGAAGAACCAATCAAGGCATTTCAGGTCTTCCTTGCCATCCATGCGCTCCTTGGCCACTCCGCAGGAGCCGGCCGTGGGCACGATCACATCCTCTCCCGGGCGCCAATCCGCCGGCGTGGCCACCGAAAAAGCGTCCGCGGTCTGCAAGGCAATGACCACCCGGTACAGCTCATCAAAATTCCTGCCCAGGCTCAAGGGATAGTAAATGATCGTCCTGATGATCCCCTTGGGATCAATGACGAACACAGCCCGCACGGCCTTGGTCGAGCTCTCGCCGGGTTGAATCATGCCGTATTTCTTGGCCACCTCCATGGTGATGTCTTCGATCAGCGGAAATTTGACTTCCACATTCTTCATGCCTTTGTATTCTATCTTCTCTTTGACGGTCCGCAGCCAGGCAATGTGGCTGTATAGTCCGTCCACGGACAACCCCACCAGTTTGCAGTTGGCCTGGGCGAATTTCTCTTCCAGGCTGGCAAAGGTCATGAATTCCGAAGTGCAGACGGGGGTGAAATCGGCCGGATGACTGAAAAGAATCACCCAGCTTCCCGCATATTGCTCGGGGAAGTTGATTTCGCCCTGCGTAGTAACCGCCTTGAACTCCGGGGCTTTGTCACCGATGCGGGGCATGCGCACTTCTTGAATTGTAGTTTCCATGTTTTTCCTCCTCCCTTTTTATGGTATGGCGTGGGTACTGCAAAAATGAATTTCATCCTCCCTCTTTAGTTGTTATTACTTTTTAATATTTTTTACTATTATAAAAATAATTTTTTTTTTACTTGCGGCATTGCTCGCAAATACCTTCCAAAACCACTTTCTTCTCCAAAATAACCGTTCCTTTTGGCAAATGGGTCGGCGGCCCGATATGATTATATTTTTCTTCTTCGAAATCGATGATTCGCTGGCATTTCACGCACTGAAAATGATGGTGCTGACTAAGGTTGGGGTCATATCTTTTGGCGCTTCCCCGGCTTTGAACCAGGCGGATGATTCCGTATTTCACAAATATAAGCAAGGTCCGGTTCACAGTGTCGTAGGAAATATTGGGAAGCCTTTTTCTCGCCCGCCGATAAACCGCCTCGGCCGTGGGATGATCCTCGGCGGCCAGCATGATTTCAAACAGCGCCGTCCGCTGGGGGGTGACACGCAATTCCCGTTCGGCGCAGATTTGATAAAAGTCTTGGATATCCCGGGCTAATTTTAGCATATGGCTCTTATATAGGATTTAATACTGTTTGTCCAGATCTTTTTGCAGAAAGTTCAAAAATCAAGGCCATTTTCGTCCAACGAATTATTGACTCGCTGGTTTTCGCATCGCCTTGTACCGTCCCGCTTTGGCCCTTCCCCGTCCCATTCCCGGCTCTTGCGGACGCCGGCACAGGGGGGCGATCCGGCTGACTGGAACACCCTTCGCCACGCTCTCCGCCGGTTTCCCTTGCCCCGGGCCCGTGCCGGCATTATAGTAATGATCGTCAATGTCCCCTCCGCGCGTTTCTCATATTCTCAGCCTCCTGGCCGCGGCGGCCGTGCTGCTGGCAGCGTCCCGGGCGGCCCATGCCGCCGGCAGTTTTCAGACCGGCTGGTGGGCCGAGATCACCGAGGAGGCGAAGCTCGCCGGTTACGCGGCCGAGGGCGACACCCTGGTGCTCATGGACGGCGGCGGCTGGTATGCCGATGACTGGGGACGCCCCTCCATCCAGGCCTATCTGGACGAAGCCCAAAAATATGGCATCCGGGTCATCGTCTCCATGACCCATTCAAACCACACGCCCGACGGCGTAGACCCCGCCGACTTCGCAGCCACGATCAACGCCTTCAAGAACCACCCGGCCCTGTACGGCTGGTACCTCGGAGACGAGCCGGAACTGTTTGACAATCATGACGCCGATCCCGGCGACGACTGGCAGATCCCGTATGGCTATCTCGCCGCCGCACCCGGCTATTACGGCCTGGCCAAAGCCGCCGATCCGGATCACCCGGTCCTCATCTCATTCAATACGATCTACAATCCCTACGACACCTACTGGGCCAGGATCGCGAATTTCATGGACGTCACCGACGCGGTCGGCATGCACAGCTACCCGTTCTGGACCCCCAATCCCGCCGAATTTTCCGGCGGCGACGCCCGGGCCCAATACGATGTCTGGAAATATGCCCTGGAACACACCCTGGCCACGGGCCGGAATCCGTCGGACTTCATCGCCACTTGCCAGGGATTCGGGACCAATCCCTATGATTCCATATACCGGGATCCGACCGATGCCGAACTGCGCTATCAGGTCTTCACCGCCGTGGTCCTGGGAATCGGTAAGGTGCTTTTCTGGTACGACGGCTGGGCGAATGCCGCCATGCTGAACCGGGTCGCCCAGATGACCGCACAGATCCAGCACATCGGGGCGGAAATGAACGCCGGCGTCACCAATGATCCGGCGGTCGAAGTGAGCATCACCGACCGCAACCAGCTTGTGTACCGGTACGGCTCCGCGGGGACGCGGCATGTCATCCTGGCCGTCAATATCGCCAACCGCGATTCTGCCAGCGGCCAGACCCTTCCCGACGTCGGTTTCAAGCTTCCCCCGGGCGTCCTGGCCAAGGTGGTCACGGTCCTGGAAGAATCCCGCACCCTGCCCGTCAGCAACGGTTATTTCTATGACTCCTTCTCAAAATTTCAAGTTCATGCCTATGCCTTCGGGGGCGCCCCTCCGGCCGCCCCCCGGAACCTGAGAAAAAAATAGGGCGGAGGCAGGGGCGATGTCAATTTGTTGCCAGGGGGACGGGTTGAACCGAACGGGAGTTTGAGGAAGGCCCGATTTTCGGGTTTTATGAAGCGAAAACCACAGAGCCTGCTTCGCAGGAAGCAGGCTCTGTGTAATTCGCGAAGCGTATGCGCAGCGGCCAGGCGGGGTCAGCCGTTGTTCATCAGCAATTGTTGCGCGCGGTCCAGCTGATGCGGGTAAAGGTCCAAAGGCACCTTCTCCCGCCCCAGCGCTTGAAAAACGATGAACCGGGCGCATTCGGAGCTGTCCCCCAAGCAGTATTTCTTCTTCCAGAGTTCGATCATCGCGGGCAGGCTTTCTTTCATCTTGTCATTGAAGAACGGACATTTTTCCAAGCATTGACATTCAGCCATGGGGTTTCTCCTTGAATAGGTTTGTACGGAAAGTGCATCCGTAATCTGCAGGTGATACCCTATGGTTATATTTTAACGAAATTTCACCCCAAACTCAACGGGCAAAATGTCATCTTCTTTCTTCGGCGTCCTGGGAAAATCCAGCACGGCCAGGGGCACATCTTTTTATCCGGGTCAGGCCGGATTCTCCATCTTGTTTACCGGTCCGGGTGGATCCCGGCCGTCACCGTCCATTGGGTTCTCGCCAGCCCCAGGCGCCTGAGAATTTTCGGGCGGACATCGGGGTCTTCCACCCACGACCATTCCCGGATTACCTTCAGTCCGTCCCCGTAGGACTCGATCTCGCGGGCCTCGCGGACGCCAAAGCGGTAGGCGGATCCGCTGTCGAACCCGAGCTCGAGCAGCATTTTCAGAAGGATGATCTGCTTCCAGAATCCCCTGGTGTATTTCTCGGTCACGACCTCGAAGACGATGCGCGAGCCATGAAACTTTTTGGAGAAGGCCCGGAAGAGGGCGATGACCTCGGGTTTGGGGAGGTACATGAAAAGGCCCTCGGCCAAGAGAAGGACCTTTTTCTTGGCCCCCGGGTTCACCCGGTCCATCCAGGCGTGATCCAAAACCGAAGCGCCGATCAGGCCGTACTCCAGCCGGTCCTTCAGGGCGGCTTTCTTCAGCTCGATGATCTCCGGCAGGTCCAGTTCGAGGTATTCGCATTTTCCATGCTCGATCCGCCAGTACCGCGTGTCGAAACCGCAGCCCAGGTTCACGACCGTGCAGGCGGGGTGCTCCGCGATGAAGTCGTTGGCGATGGCATCGTATTTCCGCGCCCGCAGGGCGATGTGGTTGGTCAGAACCGGCGACAGTTTCCGGCCAAAGAGAACGGCCCTTTCTTTCTTCAGGGCGATGGGCTCCAGCCGGCCCAGGAGCAGCCGAGCCATCGGATCCCGAATCAGGGGATTGGGCTCTTCCGATTCCAGGACGTGGCTGCGTAAGGCGACGATGGCGGTTTTGGAAACATCCGTCAGCTGCATCCAATCCCCTTGGGGCGGTTATTTTTTCTTCTCCGCCTTCAATTTCTTGAGCTGATCGTACTGGGCATCCGTCAGAATGCCTTTGAGATCGGCCAGGGCCTTGACCAAAGATTTCGCCCGGGCCTTCTTCAAATCGTATTTTTTATCGAGCAGGCTGTTGGTGGCGTTCACGTCGATCTTTTTCTCTTTCAAATTGGCCCCGACATCCACGCCCACCAGCTCGATGTCGGCGTCCTGCTTGACCAGCGATTTTTTCACGGAGGTTTTCAGGTCCTTGACGGCCTGCACCTGCTGGTCCGACAGGCCCAAAGCGCCGCTGTTGCCGAGGATCCAACGGGCCTTGTGCATGAACTTCGCCTCCAGACCCGCCTCCTTGCC
>CAZQGO010000021.1:6202-9232 GCA_964593065.1 uncultured bacterium
CCCGCCTCCTTGCCGTCCTTGCGCTCCCATGCCCCCTTCTTTCCCTCCAGGGCGTGAACGCCGGTACAGGCCACCAGCACGCCGAACATCACTGCCGCCGGAATAACCCAATTTCTCCGTCTCATTTTCCGCCTCCCAGGGATGTGGGTGACAACTTCCGGCCAGTATACGCAGGAGACGGGTGCTCTTCAAGACTTTCTTCCACCCGCACCGAACCTTTTTCCACTCGCTTTTTTCCCCATGTCCGCGCGGTCCTGCTCATCGCCGCCGGCGCGGTCCGCCCGGGTTCCCGCGGTTCGCAGCGCCCCCTTTCCGTTTCTTCGGGGCGCCGTGGATTCTTCGCATCCCGCCCGCTCTGAAAACGCCTGTTATGGTTTTTTCGGGTTTGGTCAGGCGCTCCCCTTGGTTTTCATTCATGTCCAAAATTCCGCTCATCATCTCGATGGCCCTTTTCCAGACATCGCCTTTCTGGCCGAATCCCTCATGCTTGAAACGATAATCGTGTTTTCTGCAAAACTCCTCCAGTTCGGCATTCAATTCAATCATTTTGCGGCGTTGCACCCCGATGAGAGCCCGCCGTTTTTCATCATCCGCCGTTTGCAACGCCTCCCAAAAATGCGGCACGCACAAACCGGCGCTTCCTTGATAGGCGGCCAGGAACTGTTGGTCATTCAACCTCGCAAGAATTTCTTCCCCATAGCGTCGGCCGGCGTTTTTTTCCGCTTGACAGGCCGGGCATACGGCTCGTGGCTTCGCCCGGCGCGTTGGGAGTGGCACGGGAGCTTTGCGCCCGGGAACTTCCGCCAGGCTTTTCAAAAACAGTTTGACCTGGTCTTGATACAGCAGCGCCCGCTCCAAGGGATGGCCCGCCGCCATGAGGAATTGGGCGTGGCGCTGGCAATACCCTTGGGACCGGATCAATTCCCGGCGGATCTCCGGGTCCTGCCATGCTTCCCCGAGCACGGCGGCAAAATATCTCCGGCAGGAGTCCGCTTCGGCCGAACAGACGGGGCAATGCCTTGCTTGGAAATAATCCAAAAGTTGATAATACACCAGGTGTTTTTCTTGGTCCGGCTTCACGGCCGCCCCCTCGTGCACCAAGTTGACTCGCGGCGGTTCCCGTCCATGCTCTCGTTGCCGCCGGTCATAGCGCCGGCTCTTCAGCCAGCTCCCCCGCCAGGCGATCCGTTTCCGCCGCCGCATTTTCAAGTTCTTCCCTGCGGTCCTCGGCCTTGGCCAGCAGCTGTTCGATGGTATGGAGCTCATCCCGAATAAACGCCGCCGCCTGCCCGGCAAGATCGTCGACGGAACGATTGCTGGTTTCGGCCCATTGCGCCGCCAGCCGGCTCAAATTCTTCTCCGTTTCCCAAGGAAGCAGATTCATGAAATGCCGGTTGAACCAGGGCCGCAGCAGCCGCATGGGAATCACAAACCAGAAGGATTCCCAGGGGGTATCAAAAATTCTTCCGATGTGCAGGTCCGGATGGCGCGGCGCCTCGACGCGGGCTTCAAATTGCGCCCCGGCAAACCGCATGCCCAGCGCGGCGGCAATGGCCTGCGACAGCCTGTCCTGAAAGGCCTGAACCATCCGCGAAAAGCTCGCCAGCGCTTCCCGCAAATATTGGTCCGCCAGCGGCGGGCCTTCTTTCTCCGAGATCCGCTCCATCTCCCCGGCCAAGCGGTTCCCGGCCCAGTCGCGGAAAGCCCGCGTCGTCTTCTCAAGGTTGCCTTTCCAATCCCGCAGTCGCGGCCGCAGTTCTTCCGTGAGCCGCTCCATCAGGGGCCGGGATGCGGCTTGAAATCGCCGCCGGGCGGCCGCCTGCAACCGTGATTTTACATCTCCGGATATGACCCGGATTTCGTTTTGGATGGCAGAGGAAAATGCCTTTTCATGCTCCAATTGCCGCTGCAGCGCCAGGCGCGATTCGCCCTTGGCGGCCGCGGCGGCCAACGCCAGGCCGAGGTATTCGCGGAGGCCGGCCGCCAGCGTCCGCAGTTTGTGCCGGATGATTTCGCCCGCTCGCCGCGAAGATTCGGCGGCCAGGGATTGCCCCAGATAATCCAGGACGGTTTGCCGGGCGGATTCATACCCCGGGCGTATGGAAAAAGGCAGGATGCGGATCGTTTTCCCCAGCCGGTGTTCGGATTGCTGGCGGATGAACGCGGTCACCTCCTGAAGATCGCGGGGTGAAACCAGGTCCGCCTTGGTGACCAGGATGGCGATTTCCGGGGTATATTGATCCAGGTCCTTGAGAAGCGAAACGTCCGTTTCCGCCAAAGGGCGATCGGCGCTTACCGTCAGCAGGGCCGCCCCCACCCGGGGCAGCCATTCCTTGGAGGTCAGGGTGTTGTGGATGAACACGCTGCCCATCCCCGGCGTATCGATGAATTGGAGAGGGGCGAATTTGGCCAGCGCGGCCGACTCCACCTCCACGCGCGCCACCTGCTTCTCGTTGCGGGGGTTCCTCGGCTCGGCAATAAAATCGCCGATCCGTTCCAATGCGACCGGCTCGATCCTGCCGTCCAAATAACAAACATCCGCCCGATCCCCCGGGCCGTAGCGAACGCGGGTGATCACGGCCGTGGCCGGCAGCACCGCCACGGGCATCAGTTCACGCCCGAGAACCGCGTTGATGAACGAGCTTTTCCCGGCCTTGAAGCCGCCCACCACGGCGACCGCGATCACTCCCTGCTCCCGTATTTGCTCCCGAACGGCCGCGAGCTGCGGAGACAGGGCCTCCAGGCGGAACTCGCCACACAGGCGGCTGATCCGCCCCAGGTATGATTCAGCGCTTGCGATACGCTCTTCGGCCATCATGATCCCCTGCGGAAATAAAAAAACTCCCGCCAGTTTTTGACGCCAGCGGGAGAGTTGACATTCCTGTCCGCCCATCTCCTACTGGCCGTGTTCCAGTAGGAGTCATCAGCCTGTCCGAGGCGGTTGCGGGGGACCCCATCCCCTGTAAACAGGTTGATTATTTATGAGACGGCACGGCCTGTCAAGTGAATAGGCAGCCGTTCTTTCCCGGC
>CAZQGO010000021.1:9332-52800 GCA_964593065.1 uncultured bacterium
CGCCGCGCCGTAAACCATGACGTCCGCCCTGGTGGAATCGCCGTCCCCTCATTTTCCGCAAGAGAAGTCTACCAATTCCCCCGCAAACGTAGTAAAAAGATAGGCGGATGGTCCCAGCTCAGGGACACGAATACAGCCAGGAGGAAGAAAAACCATGAAAACAGGTCTGTCCGGGGCGGTCCTCGCGGTGATTTTCATCTTGTCCGGCGCAGCCGGTCTGCGGGCCGACGACACCAGCGTCGGCCAGCTCGGCGACGAGATGGCAAGAGTCAAGGAGAAGGGCTACCTGGTCCTGTCGCCCGAATATTATAAAAAGGCAGACCAGAAGCTGGAAGAGGCCCGCCGCTTCGTCCGGGACAACAAAACCCGGGAGGCGGAGCGGACCGCCAAGGCGGGTCTGGTTTTCTTGAAACAAGCCCAGAAATACGCCGGCCAAAGCATGGAGGTCCTCCAGGAAGCCCTGGGCGTCCGGGACAAGGCCATCGAGGCCGGGGCTCCCGACTATTTCCGCGATTCATTCTTGAGTCTTGACCGCCAGCTGGAGAACGCCACCCGGGCCATCGAGCAGGGCCGGATCGCGGAGGCCAAAAAACGCCAGCCCGAGCTCATGAAAAAATATTCCGAGCTGGAGATCGAGGCCCTCAAAAAAGGTACGGTCGACCTGGCCAAGTCCAAGATCGCGCAGGCCAAGCAGGACGGCGCCGGCGGCGAGGCGCCCAAGACCCTCAAACTGGCCGAAGCCGAACTGACCCTGGCCTCTTCGGTGCTGGAAGCCGACCGGACGGACACGAAAAAGGCGGATGCGCACGCCAATCGCGCCATCCGGCTGGCGGGCCAGGCCCAGGAGATCACCGAGTTGTCCAAGACGTTCAAAGCCGGCAACTTCAGGAACGAGGACATCATCCTGTGGTATCAGGAGCACCTGCAAAACATCTTCCGGGCCCTGGACCCGGACCTCCGCTTCGACCAGCCGAACCGCACGCTGGTGGCCAACCTGAAAAAATCAGTGGACGCGCTCATCGAAAACCAGGTGGTCACCGGCAAGCTGCTGGAAAAGAAACAGGAAAAAATCACCGAGCTGGAGGCCCAGCTCGACAAGCAACTCGGCGAGGCCAAACAGGCCCAGCTGCTGGAGCAGAGGAACAAACAGCGCTTCGCCGACGTGCAGGCCCAGTTCAGCGAGGGCGAGGCGAGCGTCTACCGCAAGGGCGACGACGTGCTGATCTCCGCGCACGGCTTCTATTTCCCGGTCGGCAGCTCGCAAATCAGCACCAGCAATTACCCCCTGCTCAACAAGATCGCCAGCGCGATCCGGCAGTTCCCGGGTTCGCAGGTGAAAATCTCCGGGCACACGGACTCCACCGGGGCGCCTGAAAAGAACCTGAAGCTCTCCATCCAGCGGGCTGAGAGCGTGGCCAAGTTTCTGACCGAGGTGGGAATGATCGAGGCCGGCCGCATCACCGCGGAGGGCTTCGGGGACACCAAGCCCGTGGCCAGCAACAAGACCGTGGAGGGGCGCAGTCAGAACCGGCGGATCGAGGTTTACATTCAAAATCCGGAGTAAGCAGCCGGTTTCTGCACGCCGCGGCGCGCCTGCCGGGCGGAACCCGGCAGGCGGGGCGGCGGGACAGATTCCCTCCGCATCGCGGAATGGACCGGCTGCCCTACCCTCCGCTCCGAGACCCGGCCGCCGGCAGGCAGCACAAGGTGACCACCCAGTCCGGATCGTCAAATCGCCTGCCCTGAAACCTTTGCCCCCGAAGGAACTCCTCATTGAGGTCTGCGTTTAAAACAAACTCAAAACCGCCTTCCGAAACCGGCGGGAGCAGGGAGAACGCCGTGAAAGAGAAGTCCCGCCGGACCAGGGGGGACAGCAATTTAAACCCACTTTCCTTGGCGCTGGCGAACATGTGCGTCAAGGCGTGCCCGCGGATGTTATGGCCGTGGAGCCAGTCGAGTTCATCTTCATTGGCGATCAGGGCCAAGGCCCCCCGGCTTACGGGTTTGGCGCGGCTTTCGATATCGATCCCCAGGGAGCGGTAGTCCCGCAACCAGGCGGCCACGGCGCAAAAAGTATTTTTTGCGTGGGAGATGCTGCCGCAAACGCGTCTTGGCCAGACCGGGGCACCTGTGGCCGCGGCATATATGGGCTGGGGCGCCATCCCCAGTCCGGCCAGGGCGCGCCGGGCGCACCAGCGGCCGGTCGCAAATTCTCGGCGCCGGCGCGGAATGGCCGAGGCCACGGCCGTCTCTTCCCCGGGCAGCAGGACTTTCATGGTCTTCAGGGTCAGGGTTCCGGCAAAGCGGATATCCAGTGCGGACAGTTGGCGGGCGAGGCGGGAGAAAAATCTCATCCCTATTCCAAAAAACACACTTCACACAGGGCGGTGGTGCAAATCCGCCCCTGGCAGGTCACCTGCCCCTGCACGCTGCCCAGGCAGGTATCCTGGGCCAGTTTCCGGGCGACGATCTCCACCTCCTGCCCTGGGAGCACGGGTTCCAGGAACTGGGCGCCCATGATCTTGGTGGCCCGCACCTTGAGGGGCCGGGGCGGATCGGCGATGCGGCGGCTCTGCTGGTTCAGGAAATAATACAGGCACAGGCCCGCCTGTCCGATCATTTCCAACTGCAGGGTCCCCGGGTAAACCGGCGAGCCCGGGAAATGGCCCTGAAAGACCGGGTCAGCCTCCGCCAGGCGGCGGGACGCGGCCAGGACCGCCTGCTCCAGGTCCAGTCCACACAGGCGGTCCAGCAGCAGAAAGGGTTCGCGGTGCGGCAGGATGCTGGCGATGGCGGCCCGGTCATAGGACCAAGCCCCCGTCAGCAGCCCCGGCGGGGCCAGGATTTTTTTCCGCAGCGACTTGAGGATCGCCTCGTAATCCACGTTCAGTTTTTCAACCCTTTGACGATGACGTCCTCGATGATGTTGCACGCCTCGTCCATTTCCGCTTCCGTCAGCTGGGCCGAGACCGAAATCCGGAAGCGGCGGGCATGGGCCGGCACGGCGGGAAAATCCACGGGTTGCAGGAACAAGCCGCGTTTTTGGATCTCCGTGGCCATTTGAAAGAGCTTTTCCCCCGAAGACCCGATGATGATCGGGATCACCTGGGATTCGGTCCCCCCCAAGTCCAGGTTCAGGTCCAGCAGCCGGCGCTTGAGATAGGCCGTGTTCTCCCACAGCTTGTCCCGCAGGGAGGAATCCCGGGTCGCGACCTCCAGGGCCTTCATCATGCCGGCCACGATCGCGGGAGCGGGCGCGCAGGAAAAATGGTAGGAGGACGCATAGCATTTCAGGTAGCGGATGAGCCGGGCGTTGGAGCAGATGAAGCCGCCCACGCCTCCGAAGGATTTGCTCAGCGTGCCGAAACTGACGCCGACCTTGTGCTCCAGGCCGAAATGCTCGGCCACGCCCCGGCCGTGAGGGCCGAACATGAGGGTGGAATGGGCCTCGTCCAGGTACAGCCCGGCCTGGTGCCGCTCGCAGGCCGCCACCACCTCCGGCAGCTTCACCAAGTCCCCGTCCATGGAGTAGACGCCCTCCACGGCGACCAGTTTGCGCTTGCCCCGGCTCTTCTCCAGCATCTGTTCCAGGGAGTCCGGGTTGTTGTGCTCGAAGAAGAGCATTTTGGCGCCCGCCAGGGTCCCCCCGTCCACCAGGCTTTTGTGGCATTTTTCATCGAGAATGAACACGTCGCCTTTGCGCAGGATCCCCTGGATGGTCCCCAGATTCCCGCCCAGGCCGCTGGAAAAGAGCAGGCAGTCCTCTTTTTGCTTGAACTCGGCCAGCTGTTTCGCGAACCGGATGTGCAGGTCGAAGGTGCCGGAGAGGAGGGGCGCGCCCGAAGCGCCCAGGCCGTATTGGTCCAGGGCTGCGCGGGCGGCTTGAATCACCTCCGGATGGGAGGACAAGCCGAGGTAATTGTACGAGGTTAAGTTAATGACCTGGCGTTTCTGGTGATCCAGATTGCTGAGGATCTCGGTGGTGCTCCGGGGGGCGCGCAACAATTGCTGCTCGAAAAAGCTGAAGCAATAACTGATCTTCGGGTCCGCCATCCAGGTATCGAAGTCCGCGGGCGGAGCCAGCACATCCGGATTATCGTTGTGATGGAAATCAGCCAAACTGTAATTGAGGAGATTCTCCATCCGGGGACTTTCCTAGCGACTCTGGTTTTCCATGAATTTGTTGACCAATTCGTCGATGGTCTTGATCTCGGCCAGTTCGGACCTGGGGATCTTGATGTTCAGTTCGCGCATCGAGCAGGAAACGACCTCGATGATATCCAGGCTGTTGGCGCCAAAATCCTTGAGGGACCGCGTGGGGTCGAGGTCCGACTCCTTGAGATCCTCCACGTTTTCCAAAATATACTTCTTGATGACACCGAGTACCTTATCGCGATCCATGCTGTGCTCCTTGGATGGGTTTTCACACCCCGGGATCCCGATCCCCGGGTGGCCTACGCTTGCCCGCCGCCCTGCCGGCTGGCCTGATACCGCATCATGACATTGTCCCGCAGGGCGACGCCATAATCCGCCGTGATGATCTGGCCGTTGACGGCATCCAGGAGGCCGCTGCACAATCCCAACACCGTCCGGCCGCACGCTTCGGGGGTCAGCAGCATCTTTTCGGAGACCCCCTGGGCCCGGAGGAACTTGAAAAATTCCTCCCCGAAGATCATATCAAAAGATTCGGTTTTGACCATGCCGAACCGGATGATGTTCACCCGGCTCCCTTCCTCGAACAAATGCACGGAAAGGTATTTGGCGAAGAACTCCAGCAAGGCCTTGGAGGCCGCCACAAAATCATAACCCGGATAAAAATGGTCCGGCCCGTCGCTCGAGACCCCCACCAAGTACCGCGGATAGGCCCCGAACCTCGCCTTGATCTTGCGGGCATACTCGATCAGCGGCCAGGTGCTGTATTCCAGGCTCTTGAACAGGGTCTTCTTCTTGTACTCGTCCAGGGTCAGCGTGCGTTGGGCAAAGCCCACATTGCTGACGAAGATATCCAGCCGCTTCTCCCGTTGGGCGATCTCCGCCAGGAGCCGGTCGGTATCTTCGTCCCGGGAAACGTCCGCCTCCAGCAAAACCGGCGGGACCGCGCCCAGGTTCTCAAAGCTCGCCAGGAGCCGGTCCCGGTCCGCCGATCCCCATTTATAAGTAAGGTAGCACCTGGCCCCGGCCCGGGCGAATTGCAGGGCCGTGGCCAGGCCGATGCCCTTGGTTCCGCCCGTGATCAAAACCGCTTGTTCGCCCATATCAATCTTCAGCATCGTGACCGGTCTTTCCTTTGAAACCCGCTGAATGGACGGGCTGCCGACGGGCCGCGCCCGCGGGCGCGGTGCTTCACCTGCCGTAGAATTCCGCGATCCTTTTCCGGGTTTCAGGATCCGAAAAACACAGCCGGTGCATGACGTCTTCCTGCACCCGGGCCGCCGCGAGCAGGGTCTGCTTTTTTACGCTCAGGGCCTGTTTTAAAAGACTTAAGGATTTTAAACTTTTTTCGCTGATTTGCAAGGCCAAATTTTCGGCCTTGGCCATCACCCCGGCCCTGGGCAGGATGTAATTGATCTGAGTCCCCCGCCCCTCCAGTTCCCTGCCCTTGAAGCACTTGGCGGTATACATCATTTCATTGGCGATGTTGGGCCCCATCAGTTCCGCCAGCAATTGCGTGCAGCCCATGCCGGGCGTGAAGCCCAAGGACATGAACACCGCCCCATACCGGCTTTCCCGGGCCGCCACCACCATATCCGAACAGGCCGCCAGCACCAGGCCCCCGCCGACCGCGTGGCCCTCCATGGCGGCGACCACGGGACACGGGAGGTTCAGCAGGCGCTCGGAGAGCACCAGGTCCTTGACCTGGATCCGGCCGTCGCAGATATCCAGCAGGTTCCTTTTTTCCGCCCCCCCGCAGAATACCCCGGGCAAGCCGGAAAGAACCAGCACTTTGGGCCGAACGCGCGTCTCCAGTTCCTCCAGGCCGGACAGGAAATCCCGGACGAATTCCTCGCTGAAGCAATTCTGCCCGTCCTCATCCTGCATCCGCAGCCGGGCGATCCCGTTGGCCTCGGTCTTGAGTTCTATTTTGTTGGTCATGTTCCTTCCTTGGGCACCAGCGGATGTTCCGGCCGGTATTTGGCGAACCAAGCCGGCGTGGAGCCGTCCCGGAAGGCCCGGATCGCCTGCAGGACCTCCGGATCCCGGATCAGCTCCAGGAGCTTGGCTTGGGCCAGAACACAGGCCCGTTCCGTTTGCTCCCCGGCCAGCTGCCCGAGAAATTGCTTGGTCTCGGCCAGCGCCCGCGGGGAGGCCCGGAACAGGCCCTTGAGGACCGCGTGGACTCCCGACGCCAGGCGGTCCTCCGGAAATACTTCGTCGGCCAGGTGCAGGCCGAGGGCTTCACGGGCGGAGAGCTTCTTCGCGGTCAGGATCAGATACTTGAGCGTTTGCAGCGGCAGGCGCACGGTGGCGAGGAACGGGATCACGTTGGCGGGGATCAAGCCCAAAATGACCTCGGAGAATTCGAAGGTCGCAGACTCCGCGGCCAGCACGATGTCGCACGCCCCCACCAGCCCGATCCCCCCCGCCGTCACGGCGCCCTGCACCAGGGCGATCACGGGTTTGGGCGAGGACTGGATGCCCGTCAGCAGGTCCACGTAGAGAGCGATGATTTTCGCGGCCAGTCCGGGATCCGCATGGGCCGCCTGCATCAGGTCCAGATCCATGCCCAGGCAGAACGGCCCGCCCGGCGCGCGCAAGACCACGGCGCGCACCCCGGGGTCCGACGAGGCCCGGGCCATCGCCGTCCGGAGCGCTTCCAGGCTTTCCGCGTTGAGCACGTTCCCGCCCGCGCCGCGGGTCAGGGTGACGACGGCCGCCTGGGAATCAACCTCATACGCCACTGGGGCCACGGGCATCGCTCCATTCATAGGTGCGGACGAAATCCTTCACCCGCGTGAGGACCAAATACCGCTTTCCCGCATAATGCCGCGCATACCACCCGTCCAGCAGGCCGAAATCCGGCGTTACGTCGGGCTGTTCCGTGTAGCTGTCCCGGATCGACTCCACCTGTTCGTATTCGGAGAAGGTCACCTCCCGGCGTTGATCCAGGGCTTCGTCCAGGCGGAGGCCGGCCAGCTGCGCTTTTGCCTCGGGGCAGATCCGGGCGCTGTAGAACTCCCCGATCGCGCCCGAGCCGTAGGCAAAAAAGCCGATCCGGTCCCCGGGCGCGATGGGGGCCTCGCTCTTGAGCAGTCCGCACAGGCCGATGAAGTTGCTGGCGCCGTAGGTGCTCCCCACCCTTTGGGCGTACCGCAGGGACGGAAGCACCCTGGCCTGAAAACTCGCCTGGATTTCGGCCTTCTTGCGCGGCCGCGCCAGATTGCACAGGGTGCGGTGGGCTTGAAAAGCCATGCCGGGGAACGGCATATGGTAAATATTGTATTGGAAGTATTGGTCAAAATCAACGGGGGCTTCGAGGTTCGCCTGGTAATGCGCGTAGGCCCCTTCCAGGGCGTCCATATAACTGTAAAGACTGACCTCGTTGTTCCCGGATTCATGCTTCGCGGTGGGCCGGAAGGTGTCATAGATGTCCGTGGTCCAGGAGCCCTTCTTCTCCGGTTCGTATTCCACGATCCTGGGGGTTTCGCTGACCAAGACCGCCGCCGCGGCCCCGCCCAGGACGAATTCATGGTCCTTCCCAAAATGCGCCCGGGAAAAGTCCGTGGCGATCACGAGGGCTTTTTTCCCCCGGTTCAGGCCCGAGGCGATCCAGTTGACCGCGGCATCGAGCGCCGCCACGCCGCTGTAACACGCGTGCTTGGTCTCGTAATTGCGCACGTTCGGCGGCAGCCCCAGGGCCCGGTGGAGGTTGGTGCTGATGGGCTTGCCGAAATCCACCGACCCCTCGGTCCCGACGAGGAACATGCCGATCGCCTGGCGGTCCTCCCCGGAGAGGATGGGTTCGGCCGCGTTGGCCCCCATGGTGACCGTATCCTCGTAGGGCGGGTTCAGGGAGCGGGTCCGGATCATGTAATTGTTTACGACCTGCTCGGGGTCCTTTCCCCGCGCCCGGGCCAGTTCGGTCTGCTGCAGGCAGAGCGAACAGCCGTAGAGATTGATCTTTTCAATGCCGACTCGCTTCATGTTGTCCCTCGGGCTCGGCGGGCGTGAGGCCGCCGGGTCACGGCGCGCCGCACCCCGGCGCCGGATTCGCTACGGGGCATAGGTCAGGCCTCCGGCCACCCGGATGACTTCCCCGTTGATGAAAGCCGCCTCGTCCGAAATCAGGAAATTGACCAGATGCGCGATCTCCTCGGGCGTGCCGACCCTCTTTTGGGGGCAGTGCTGCAGCCAGAAGGCGCGCAGGCTCTCGGCCAGGTTGTCCCGGGTCAGGTCCGTGGGCACGTAGCCGACGGTCACGACGTTCGCGGTCAGGCCTTTGGAGCCGTATTCCTTGGCCAGGGTCCGGGTGAGCCCGACCAAGCCGGCCTTGCTGGCGGCATAGTTGCACTGCCCGCTGCAGCCGTCCTCGGCCAAGGAGGAGATATTGACGATCCGTCCTTGGCGGTTGGAAAGGAAATGCATCAGCAGGCTGCGGATCACGTAAAAGGGGCCGGTGAGGTTCGTGGCGATCACCTCGTCCCACTCCGCGTTGCTCATCAGCGCCGCCGCCTGGTTGCGGACCACCGCCGCATTGTTCACGACGGCGCCGAGGTCCCCGAAGTCCGCGACGGCCGCCTCGACGATCTGTTCCACCTCTTCCGCCTGCTTGACGTCCAGCCGGTAGGCCCGCACCGGGATCTTGGGCGCGAGCGCCCGGGCCTGGGCGAGGGTCTCCTCCGCGGCCGGCGCGTTCCGCGCGTAGGTGAAGGCGCAGCCGTGCCCGGCCTGCACCAGCCGGAGCACGATGGCCCGGCCGATCCCCCGGGACCCGCCGGTCACGAAAGCATTCATGCTTCCCCCTCATACTTCGCGAGTAAGGAACAGCAGTTCAGCCCGCCGAACCCGAAGGAATTCTTGAGGAGGTAGCGGACCTCGTGGTCCTGGGCCCGGTTGGCGCAGACGTCCAGGTCGATCTCCGGGTCCAGCTCATCCACGTTGATGCTGGGATGGAGCCGGCCGTGGTTCATCTGCAGGATGGCGCCGATGGTCTCCACGATGGGGGCGGACCAGCACACGTGGCCGAGCATGGATTTCGGGGCGTTGAGCTTCAGGCGGTAGGCGTGGCGGCCGAAGGCCGACTTGATGGCCCGGATCTCCTCCAGGTCCCCCAGGGGCGTGCCGGTGGCATGGCAATTGATGTAATCGATTTGTTCCGGCCGGATCCCCGTCGCGTCCAGGAGGTCCCGGATCAGCCGCGCCTGGCTCTCGGCCGATGGGGCCGGGAGATGATTGGCGTTCGTATTCGCCTTCACGGCCAGGACCTCGGCGTAAATGCGCGCGCCCCGGCGCCGGGCGGACGACAGTTCTTCGAGCACCAGGGTCCCGGCCCCGTGGGAGGGCACAAACCCGCAGCGCGCCCGGTCGAAGGGCCGGGAAGCGGCCTGCGGGTTGCCCTGGTATTCCGGCTTGACCACCACCGAATCCAGGAACGCCATGGCATGGATATCCGCGGCCGTCATATCGAAGACCGCCCCCGAGACGATGGACCGTTCACACTCGCCGCTCTGGAGGTCCCGGACCCCCTCGCGCAGGGCGAGGTTGCCGCTGGCGCAGGCGGCGCCCACGGTGAAGGTGGGGCCGCGCACGCCCAGGACCTCGGAGACCGAGGCGGCGATGTTGGGATCCAGCGCTTCCACCCCGAACAGCGGGTCGATATACAGCGGTTCGTCCTGGAACTGTTCGTTGTTCTTGAGGATATACCGGGAGTTGAAATTGTGCCCGGCCACGAGCACGCTGGTAGCGAAGGGATCGGCGTCCAAGCCGAACAGGCCGGCATCCAGGTAAGCATTCAGCGCGCACAAAAGGGTAAGACGGTTGGAAAAAGTCGCGGACTTGAACAGCTTGGCGGCTTTCTTGTGGACCGGGGGCGGGAGGGTCTCCCGCAGGCGGTCCAAGGCCGCTTTCCAATCGTACTCTCCCAGGTCGCCGCCGATCTTGCACTCGACCCGGGACAGGTCCAGCGTGGTCCACAGCCTGATGCCCGACACGCCTTGGAGCAAGCGGTCGTAATACTCCGCCAGGGTGTCTCCCAAGGGGTTGATGGTCGCCATGCCGGTGATCACGATGCGTTTCTGCCCGTTCCCTGCCATGGTTTACTCTGGTCCCTCAATCCTTGAATTTGGAGACCACGACCGAGGCGTTCTGGCCGCCAAATCCGAAACTGTTGGATAGGAAATGGCCCACCTCGGCTTCGCGCGCCTGATTGCGCACCACCTGCAGGTGGATTTCCGGGTCCTGCTCGAACTGGTTGATGGTCGGATGGATGACGCCTTTGACCACGGCCAGCAGGCCGGCGATGGCCTCCACGCCGCCCCCGGCCCCGACCAAATGGCCGATCATGGATTTCGTGCTGTGCACCGGAATCCGCCGCGTATGCTCCTTGAACACCTTGACGATCGCGCGGCCTTCCGCCAGATCGCCCAGGGGCGTCGAAGTCCCGTGGGCGTTGATCAGATCAATGTCCTGAAGATTGAGCCCCGCGTTCTCCAGCGCCATCTGCATGGCCCCGCAGGCTCCCCGCCCCTCGGGATGGGGAGCGACCAGATCATAGGCGTCGCAGGTGAACCCCCAGCCCGAAAGTTCTCCGTAGATCCTGGCGCCCCGGGCCTTGGCGTGTTCCAGTTCCTCCAGGCAGAGAACGCCCGCGCCTTCCCCCAGGACAAATCCGTCCCGGTCCTTGTCGAACGGCCGGCTGGCGGTTTCAGGCGAATCATTCCGTTCCGACAGGGCCTGGATGACCGAGAACCCCGCGAAGCCCATGGTATTCACCACCGCTTCGGCCCCGCCGGCCAGCAGCGCATCCGCCGTCCCCAGCTTGATCATCATGGACGCGATCCCCAGGGCGTGGTTGCTGGAGGCGCAGGCGGAATTGACCGTGAAATTCGGCCCCTGAAGATCGAATTCCTTGGCGATATAGCCCGCGGCCGTATTGGGGATGGTGCCCACCACGTAGAAGGGCGAGACCGACTCCATGCCCTTTTGCAGGACCGTGTTCACGTTCGCGAATTGAACGCCGACGCCGGCGTCGCCGGTCCCGATGATGGCCCCGTAGCGGTGCGGCGCCCGGGCCACGTCCAGCCCCGAATCCTTGAGCGCCTGCGCGGCGGCAATCTGGCTGAAAACAATGAACCGGTCCAGCCGCCGCGCCATCTTTTTATGGGGGAAATAAACTTCCAGGTCCGGCAGGTCCACTTCCCCGCCGATCTTGACTGAGAACCGGCTCAGGTCCGTATGCCGGGCCAGGCGGACCCCGGACCGGCCGGCGGCCAGATTGGTCCAGAACTCCTCGACCGTGTGGCCGATGGGATTGATCGTCCCGAGTCCGGTAATAACGACTCGGGTGGCGTACGGATCGCGTCGCATGGGTCCAAACCCTTCCTGAGAGCTGGCTTCCTCCGCAGCGGCCGACGCAATGGGCGCAGGTCGCACGTGTCGGCCGGTTGCGCAGCCGGGTTGCCCGGAGATGTCTCTGCCAATCACTGGGGATGGCGGGTCATCAGAAAAAACTACGGAGCTTGACCGGGTTGAAGCTCACAGAGCGGCTTTTTGGGCCGGAGGGATCGCTGCCGGTCCGCTTGCTCAGGAAGATGTCTGGGCTGCCGTTCCCGCGGCCGGAACCGGAAAACCCGGTACCGTTTTCCTGGAGGCAACCTGGTCATGGGCAAAAATATTGCACTCCCAGGATAGGCTTGTCAAGCCTAAAGAAACGGCCCTTGGGGAAAACCTTATTTAGGTGCCAATTTCCTTCCCTTGGGTCCGGGGCCGGGCCCGGGCCCCGGGGCGGACCGAACCGGTCTAATCCGGTCATGATAAGGCGAGAACCGCGAATTTTCGACCCTCCCGCAGTTCCTGGAACCGCCAATACCCCTTCCTAAGCATCGATCTGTCAGGTGGCAATTCCCCCCGGCTCGCCCTACCCGGAGGTGCGGCCGGGGATACCACAGCGCGCGGTCCTAAAGGCCTTGCGTCCGGCGGAACGCCTTGCCGCCCGAAACCGTCCGGGGGCGGCCCTACCGCGTCCCGTTGCCCAGGCGGAACCGCAGCTCGTACAGAAACGGCATGGGGTCCGTCCAGGAGAACAGCACGGTCACGTGCCGCCGCGGCAGGTTCCTGACCAACCCTCGGACTCACGCACCCTGCAGGGACGATTTCAGGCCGTAGGATTCATATCTCCCATAAACCCCGGCCTTCCCTCTCCCGGGCCACGCGGGGCGTCCGCCCGCGTTTTTGTCTCGGCCGGATTCAAATCCAGGGGCGTAATACCCGTCTCCCAAAGATGGGTTTGCGGTTGGTCAGCCGGGTCTTCGGGGACTACGACAATATTTCAGGGCAGTGGGAAGGCGAATAGCCATGGCCCCGTCTACAAGGACGGGCCGATGAAGAGTCCGCTACTGGCCGTAGGCCGGACGGGAACCGCTTTTTTCCTGACCGTGTTCCATTTTTCAGGTTGAGAAATATTTCCGTTTGAATCGCAGCGCGACGTTGACCAGCAGGATCAGCACCGGCACTTCGATCAGCGGGCCGATGACCGTGGCAAAGGCCTCGCCTGAGTTAATCCCGAAAATGGCGACCGCCACCGCGATCGCCAGCTCAAAATCATTGCTTCCGGCGGTAAAGGACACGGCCACGGTCTGGGCATGCGTGGCCCGCAATCTTTTCGAGAGGAAAAAGGCCGCGAACCACATCACCGAAAAATAGATGCCGAGCGGCAGGGCAATGCGCAGAACATCCAACGGCAGCTTCACGATGAATTCGCCTTTGAGCGAAAACATCACAAAAATGGTGAACAGCAGCGCCGCCAGGGTAAGCGGGCTTATTTTCGGGACGAATTTCTCTTCGTACCATTCCCTGCCCTTGGTTTTCAACAGGATCATTCGGGTCAACAGCCCTCCGAAAAAAGGGATGCCGAGATAAATCGAGACGGTCTTGGCGGATTCCAGCATGGAGATGTGGATATTCAAGCCTTTGGCCAAGCCGAGCCAATTCAGCCCCAGGGTGATGAAAAGATAAATATACACGGCATAAAACAAAACTTGAAAGACGGCGTTGAACGCCACCAATCCGGCCGCCAGCTCCCGGTCGCCTTCCGCCAGTTCGTTCCAGACAATCACCATGGCAATGCAGCGCGCCAGGCCGACCAGAATCACGCCGATCATATACTCGGGGTGATTCCGAAGCAACAGGACGGCCAGCACGAACATGACGAGGGGCCCGATGACCCAATTCATCAACATGGAAAGAATCAGCAGCCTTTTGTTTTTGAAAATCAATCCGATCTCTTCATAGCGAACCTTGGCCAGGGGCGGGTACATCATGAGAATGAGCCCGATGGCGATCGGGATGTTCGTGGTGCCGGATTGAAACTGGTTCCAAAAACCCGCGATGGGGGGATATAAATATCCGCCAACCACGCCCGCGCCCATGGCCAAAAATATCCACAGCGTCAAATACCGGTCCAGAAAAGAAAGTTTATTCGTCAGGGGTTTGGTCATGCTTAGCACCTCACTTCGCTGTGCGAATAAGCTCCTCAATTATGCGAAACCAACAGCATATATACTCCGCCCAGCAAAACCAATCCGCCGCAGAGCTTTCTCAAGATTACAGCGCCCTTGGATTTTTCGTTCCAATTCAAGTAGCTCTGCACGACCTCAGTAAAGGTCCCGGCGATAATTATGACCGAAATATGCCCAAGCGCGTAAACCACTACCAGGACAAGGGCCAACAGCGGATTGCCGGCGGCCACGCTGAACGCCACACCCAGCATGGGCGCCATGAAGGCAAACGTGCAGGGACCCAGGGCAATTCCGAAAATGAGGCCCAACAGAAAAGCCGCTGCCGGTCCTTTTTTCTCAAAAGCCGGCTGCCCGGCTTGATTCAAGAACGGCAGCGGGATAACCCCCAGCAAATGCAGGCCCACAACCATAAAAACCCCTGCCACCCAATAGTTGCCCCATGGGCCGATATCCCCAACGATCCGGCCCAGCAAGCTGGTGATCACGCCGATCAGCGCAATGGCAATGAGAATCCCGGCGGAAAACAGCAGTGATAGTAAAAAAGCCCGCCTGGTGGATATCCTGCCTTGCTCGTCAATGAACCCGATGATTAAAGGAATACTGGCCAGATGACAAGGACTTAGCAGAAGGCTCAAGATCCCCCAGATAAAAGAGCCGGAGAGTGCGAGCCAGGGCGAAGCATTCAGGGCGTTATGCAGCCAGGTAAAAATGGCGACCAACATTATTTCACGCCCTGCTTTTGCAGGATTTTAACGATCTCTTCTTTAGGGAAGAATCCGATGTGCCGGAAATACTCTTCGCCGTTTTTATCGAGAAACACCTGCGTTGGGATGGCCCGTATTTGATACTTTTCAGCATACGGCCTGCCTGGGGCCGTCCAGACATCATGGAAAACCACCTTGACTTGGGTTGGGTATTCCTTTTCGATTTCCACCATGACGGGCCGCATCATTTTGCAGGGGATGCATTTGACCGAGCCCAATTCAACAAAGGTCACGAGAATTGGGTTGTTGGTTTCGGCCTTGATTTCGTTTTTGACGGCAGGCAGTCCCGGCTTGGCTTTCATCTCGCCCACGGCTTGGGCCTGATCAACCAGGCCCACAAAACCGATTAAAACAACGACACTATAAATACTTCCCGTTAACCAGCCGTTTTTCATGTCGTCTCCAGCCTTTTCAAGGCATGAATCTCCATTTGTTTCATGCCGGGCCTTGACTGTCGCCCCGGTGGAAAGCAGGGTCCCACAACACATTCACCTCGAAATTCCCGGAACCTGATTTTCTCCAGCAGGAGGGTACGATCCGTTCTTTAAGAATTACAGGCTGTCTCTTGTCCGCGGATGCAATTGCCCGCGGGGCGGAGAATGCCAGGCACCCATAAAGTTTAAAATACAAAGAGATAGTGGTCAATGGGATAAGCAGTCTGTTTGGCCGCATGCCAAAAAATACCCTTCAGGCAGGGGTCTGAATTTTTGAAGTTGCAGGGATCTGCGAAGAGGGGTGAGGGTTAGGAAAGCGACGATTCGTTCCCTGCAAGTTGTAACCTGCGTGAAATTGCGTGCTGGGCGTCCGGGCCGCGGGCTACGCAGACACGAGGGCCAGGCGGACGTGCGCGTATGCCTACGCGGAAGCCGGACGCGATCCAGCTTTGAACTGGGAGCCGCGCGATGAAACGGTGGCAGGCCTGCTCTACCACAGCCCGGGAATCAGCCGGTAACGGGTGCGGCCGGCGTATTCCGCGTATCCCGGCAGCTTGGCTTTCAGGGTTCGGTCTTCGGCTTCCAGCCGCCAGCACAGCAGGCCGACGGAGAGGCCGACGGGAATGAACGTCCAGGACGAACCCAAGCCGAGAGGAACGGCCAGATACTGCAGGATCATGCCCAGGTACATGGGATGGCGGATCAGGCGGTATGGCCCGCGGTCCACGACGTAGTGGCCCGCCTCGGCCTGGATGCGGACGTTGGTGGTCAGGAAGGGATTGATGGCCATGGCCCCTAAGATGGGCGCGGCGCCGAGAATATGCAGGAACAGGCCGAGCCACAGCGTGTATCCGGGCTGGCTGGACCAGCGGAAGCGCACGGCGTCGAATCCGGCCACGACGGGCATGGCGAGCATGATCGCCGTGAAGATATACCCGAAGATTTTGTCGAAATTTTCCGCATCCGGGTGCGATTCCCCGCGCCGGACGAACAGATCGGGGTTGAAGCGGGCCATGATCATGCCGTTCAAAATGAAAGTGACCAGATAGGCTCCGAGCATGATCCAGCCGCGCGGCCAGTCCAGGGTTCCGGCGGCCAGGAAGCCCAGGCCGGCCCAGGCCAGGGTGAGGAGCAGTACCTGCAAAATCCGTGTGAGCATCTGCAACGGTGGTTGGTGCGCAGCCAAGATATTGTTCCCGGCGGACGGCCGGGCGGAAACGTGACGGTTTGTTACGCCGGCGTATTTTCAGCCGCGATGGAGAAGATCCTGAACGGTTTCGAGGAAGGTGTCGACGTCGAACGGCGAATTGATCACCACGTCGGCCCCGGCCCGTGTCGCTTCTTCCCTGAAAATCCTGCCGCCCCCGGTAATCACCACCACCGGGAAGCGGTTGGCCGGATCCTGCTTGATGGTGCGAATGACCTCGTGGCCATCGCTGTTCTGCAGAAATGCCTGCGGCAGAAACAAATTGGGTTTGTGGTCCTGGAGATGCCGCAAGGCGTCATCCGGCAGTCCGAACACGGTCACGTCGCAGGCGAAGGCCCGCTTGAGAATGTCGGCCAGCGCGCCCCTGAATTCGGGGTCCGTATGCAAAATGACGAATTGCAGCTTGTTTTTATTCTGCGGTTCTTCGGAAATCATGGCTGCCGTCCTTTGGATGTGGTTGGGACGCCGTCCCGCCGGGGCAGGAGATGCGGCGCTCTGCTCCCGCAGCGGTTGTCCGGCGGCGCCCGCTGCATGGTCTCATTTTATTCTCTTTTGCGGCCAAGGGGTATTAAAATCGTAGGCCCGGAATCCGGCCCGGATCCGGCCGCGTGCCTGCGCCCGGCCGAGGGGGGCGTTCCGTTCAGGGTGCCCGGCCGACCAGGCTGAAGAACAAAATCACCAGTACGATGAAGGTGACGGCCACGTACAGGGGATCGCGGTGCAGCCCGAACTCCACCAGCGACAGCAGCACCCGCGCCACGGGCGTCAGCAACATGACAAACATGCCGAGCAGGATCAAGCCCCGCGCCCGGCCCCGCCGGACATCTTCCAGGGCCCGCCCGGCGCGGACGGCGAAATTCTCGGTGTGGCCCGAAAAGCGGCGGTAATCCGGAGCCGGCCGGCCGCCCTGGTTGCCCAGGTACAGCACGGTCCCGGACAACACCAGCAGCAGGGACAACACCAACCCGCCCCGCAGCAGGTTGCCGATCAACCGGGCCATGGGCTGCATTTCCCAGCGCTCGCCACCGGGATCCATGTCAGACGCCCCCTCCCAGTCCCTTGAGGATCATCTCCAGCCCCAGAACGAAAATCACCACGCTGAAAACCGTGCGCAGCGCGTGCGTAGGGAGATGGACCAGCAGACGGGCGCCGGTCCAGGATCCGACCGCCACGCCCAGCAGGACCGGCATGACCAGCGCGGGCTCCAGGTAGCCGCGCTGCAGGTAAATGCCGGCGCTGGCCGCGGCGGTGACCCCGATCATGAAGTTGCTGGTCGTGGTGGACACCTTGAAAGGCAGGTTCATGACCTGGTCCATGGCCAGGACTTTCACCGCGCCCGACCCGATGCCCAGCAAGCCCGAAAGCAAGCCCGCCACGCCCATGAGGCCGAAGCCCGCGGGGACCGCATAGACCTGGTAAGGCTGCCGGGTTGCCCCCTGCGGATACGTGCCGTTCAGGCGCAGCCGCTGCGCCAGCGGGTCCGGAGGGCGAAGAGGGTGCTGTCGCCCCGGCCGCACGGACAAATAGGCCGAAAAAATCAGCATGCCGCCGAACACCACCGCGATCAGGGACACCGGCAGCCACCCGGCCAAGACCGCCCCCCCGATCGCGCCCAGGGTCGTGGCGATTTCCAGCAACATGCCGATGCGCAGGTTCGTGAAGCCCTCCCGGACGTAGGCGGCCGCGGCTCCGGAGGAAGTGGTGATGACCGAAATGAGGGAGGCGCCGATGGCGTAGCGGATGTCCACGCCGAACCCGAGGGTCAAAAGCGGCACGATCACGATGCCCCCGCCCAAGCCGGTGAGGGAGCCGACGAATCCCGCCAGCAAGGCCCCGGAACCAATCAACCCCGTCCATTCCCACGTCGGCATGCTTGTCCCCCTCTTGGTTCTTCCGCGGCCCGCGAATGCGCCGCAGTCTTTCGCGCCCGGTCCCCGGCCCGGCGGGGTCCGGATTACCTCAACAACGCCAGAATCTCTTCGGGGGTTAGGACCCGGCCGGCAGACTTGACCTCCCCGTCCACCACCAGGGCCGGAGTCAGCATCACCCCGAACTTCAGGATCCGGTTCACGTCTTCGATCTTTTCGATCTCCACCTCGGCTCCGAGGCGCTGGGCGGCCGCCTCGGCATTGCGCGCCAGCTGCAGGCACTTGGGGCAGCCCGTCCCCAGGATCTGTATTTTTCTCATTTCTCCCTCCCGCTAAAACAGCGCTCCAAACAGATAACCGGACAGCGTCGCCATGACGACCACGAGCATTACGTAGACCGCGGTTTTTTTCGTCCCCATCACGCTGCGGATGACCAGCATGTTCGGCAGGCTCAATGCGGGCCCGGCCAGCAACAGGGCCAGGGCCGGCCCCTGGCCCATGCCGTGGCCGATGAGCCCCTGCAGGATGGGCACTTCGGTCAGGGTGGCGAAATACATGAAGGCCCCGGCGAAAGCCGCAAAGAAATTGGACCCCAGCGAGTTGCCTCCGACCAGCGCGGAAACCCATTGACCCGGGATCAATCCCTCCTCACCGGGCCGGCCCAGCAGGACCCCGGCGATGAGCACGCCCAGGAGCAGCAGGGGCAAAATCTGCTTGGCGAAGTCCCAGGTGGATCGGAACCATTCGCCGGCCTCCCCCGGCTGCAGGCTCGTCAGCACCGAAAGCCCGACGACCGCCGCCACGAACGCCGCCAGCGGCTGCTGCGGCCATAACCAGGACAAGAGAACCGGCGGCAGGGAGATCAGCAGGACCTGCCAGAATTTCACCCCGAGCCACAAGACCAGCACCGCGGCCAATCCCAGCGCGAACCCGCCGGTCAGCCACCATTTCAGGGCATAGAGCCCCCGCCAGATCCCCGGGCCGGCCCCCGGGGCCCAATTGGCGAACACCAAGATGCCCACCAGCAGCGCAAAGTAGACGGCATTCTGCCACAGCGGACGCCCGGTCTGCGGTTCCGGCGTCTCCGCCGGGCCGGCCGCCGCCGGGTTTTTCTCCGCGCGAAAAATGAGTTGCATGCCCAGGCCGATGACGACGCTGAAGAGGATCGCGCCGACCGCGCGCGCCACCCCGAGCTTGAGGCCCAGGACCCGGGCGGTGAGTATGACCGCCAGCACGTTGATCGCGGGCCCGGAGTACAGGAACGCCGTGGCCGGACCCAGACCCGCCCCCATGCGGTAGATGCCCGCAAACAGCGGCAGGACGGTACAGGAACACACGGCCAGGATCGACCCGGACACGGAGGCGACGCCGTACGCCAGGAACTTGTTGGCCCGGGCGCCCAGGTATTTTATCACCGAGGCCTGGCTGATAAACACGGAAATCGCGCCGGCAATGAAGAAAGCCGGAATCAGGCACAGCAGGACGTGCTCGCGCGCGTACCATTTGACCAGTTGCAGGGCCTCGACGAAACTGTGGGCCAGGCGGCCGTGCCCGAGGGGCAGGTAATACAGGCCGAGGAAGGCGGCCACGAAATACGCGATCTTTTTCCCTTCCCGCTTCCAGAATTCCATGCCTCGCTCTCTTTCCGGGGCCGGTGCGGAGTTCAGCGCGCGGCGGCAAAGCCGCGGCGCTGCTCTTCCAGGTTGTTCTGCAACACGTTTTCAATGCAGCGGAACAGGCTGGCCACGCAGGGCATCTTCAGGGAATAAATCACCTGGGTCCCCTGTTTCGCGGAGCGGACGATGCCGGCCTGTTTCAGGCAGGACAAATGCTTCGAGACCGTGGAAAAATCATCCCCGATCAGGGCCTGCAACTCGCAGACGCAGCGCCGGCCCCGCGCCAGTTCCTCCACCATGAAAAGCCGCGTCGGGTGGGCCAGGGCTTTCAGGACCCGGGCCCGGGCCGCGTAGCGGGGCTCAAGGTTCCGCTTCATTTCCCGGCCACCTCCTTATTTGGCTATTTTACCAAATAGCCATAATTAGGTCAACCGGTTTTTCGCCTTCGACGCGGGACCCGCCGGCGGGCCGGGCCGGATCCGCCCTCTCCCGGCTCCGGGCCGGCGGGCCGGCAGGACGTATCGGGCGCGGATTTTCACGGGGGCCCGGTTGGCGTTGACAAGCGGCCCGATTTGTGGTGTCTTGGAGAGGTCACGAGACGCCGTCGTCGCCCGGCCTGGCAGGGGGTTGACCGGCGTCTATTTTATTTCCGACTTTCCGGAGGTCTTTTCATGTCGTCCCGTCCCCCACACCGCTCATCCGCCCGGGAACGCCTGGGACGCTATGTCCGGCGCGCCCAGCACGTCGGCCGCTGGTACGATTGGCGCTGGCAGTTGCAGAACGCCGTCACCGACGTCTACAACGCCGAACGCCTGCTCGGCATCGAGCTGCCCCCCGCGCGCCGGGCCGAGCTCCAGCGCGCCGCGGCCAAGTTCCCGATGTCCATCACCCCCTACTACCTGTCCCTGGTGAATCCGGACGACCTGGACAACGACCCGATCTTCAAGCAGTCCTTCCCGTCGCCCGCCGAGCTGCAGACCTGCGCCCACGACCTGGCCGATCCGCTGGCCGAGGACAAGGACAGCCCGGTCCCCCTGATCACCCACCGCTACCCGGACCGGGTGCTGTTCGTGGTCAGCCGCAGGTGCGCCATGTATTGCCGCCATTGCACGCGCAAGCGCAAGGTCGGCGACGTGGACGTGCTGCCCGGCCGGCAGCAGCTCCTGGAGGGCCTGCGCTACATCCGCAACACCCCGGCGGTCCGCGACGTACTGTTGTCCGGCGGCGACCCGCTGTTGCTGCCGGACGAGCGGCTCGACTGGCTCCTCGGCGAACTGCGCCGCATTCCGCACGTCGAGATCGTGCGCATCGGCTCCCGGACGCCCGCCGTCCTGCCCTTCCGCATCACCGACGACCTGGTGCGCGTGCTGCGCGCCCACCACCCCCTGTGGTTCAACACGCACTTCAACCATCCCCGCGAGCTCACCGCCAGCGCCCGGGAGGCGCTGGCCCGGCTGGCCGACGCGGGCATCCCGCTGGGCAACCAATCCGTGCTGCTGGCCGGGGTCAACGACTGCCCGCGCATTATGAAGGCCCTGGTGCACAAGCTGGTGAAAAACCGCGTCCGGCCCTACTACCTGTACCAGTGCGACCTCACCGAGGGCCTGTCCCATTTCCGCACGCCCGTCGGCAAGGGCATGGAGATCATGGAGAGCCTGATCGGCCACACCAGCGGCCTGTGCGTGCCCACCTACGTGATCGACGCCCCAGGCGGCGGCGGCAAGATTCCGGTCATGCCCCAGTACCTCATTTCGTGGTCCACGCACAAGGTCATCCTGCGCAACTACGAAGGGGTCATCACGAGCTACCGCGAGCCCGACGCCTACGAGCCTGTCTTCTGCGACCGCAACTGCGAGGCCTGCAACCTCGACCTGGCTCTGGAGGACGCCAGCGAGGTGCGCGCCGAGGGCATCGCCCGGCTCCTGGCCGACGACAACGAGGACATCGCCCTGGTGCCGCGGCGGAACCGGCGCTTTCGCCGGCGGAGCGGGGCGTGATCTGGTTCGACTACCTGCTGTTCGGCCTGTATTTCGCCGCCGTGCTGGGAATCGGACTGTACCACTACCGGCGCAACCGCCACCCCGACGACTACTACGTGGGCGGCCGGCGCATGGGCGCGGGCCACGTCGGCCTGTCGGTCGTGGCGACCGACGTCGGCGGCGGGTTCTCCATCGGCCTGGGCGGTGTGGGCTTCCTCATGGGCCTGTCGGGCAGCTGGCTGTTGTTCACCGGCCTGGTGGGCGCCTGGTTGTCCGCCGTCTTCATCATCCCCCGGCTCAAGGCCCTGGACCTGGAGCGGCCCATGCTGACGTATCCGGATTTCCTGCGGCGCCGCTACGGCGAGCGCGTGGCCTTGGCCGCGGCCCTGATCTCGGGGCTGGGCTACCTGGGCTTCACCGGCGCCCAGATCCTGGCCGGCGCCAAGCTGGCGTCGGGCACCTTCCTGACCGCCGCGCCCTGGGGCCTGCCGCCGCTGACCTTCGCGATCCTGGTGATCGCGGCGGTGACGGTCCTGTACACGGTGGCCGGGGGGCTCAAGGCCGTGATCTACACGGACACCGTCCAATGGATCGTCCTGCTGGCCGGGCTGCTGCTGATCACGGTTCCGGTCACGCTGGCCGAGGTCGGCGGATGGACGGCGCTGCGCGCGCAACTGCCGCCCGAATACTTCACGTTGACCAACATTACACCGGTGAAATTCATCAATTGGATGGTGACCATCATCCCCATCTGGCTGGTGGGCATGACCCTGTATCAGCGGGTGTACGCCTGCCGGGACACGCGCACGGCCCGGCGGGCGTGGTTTCTGGCGGGTCTGTTCGAGTATCCGGTCATGGCCATGACCGGCGTGTTCCTGGGCATGTGCGCGCGCGTGGTCTTTCCCGAGGCCGAGCCGGAGATGGGGCTGCCGCTGGTGATCCGGCACCTGCTGCCGGCCGGGGTGGTCGGCATCGTGATCGCGTCGTATTTTTCGGCCATCATGTCCACGGCCGACAGCTGCCTCGTGGCCTCGTCCGGCAACTTCGTCAACGACGTGATCGAGCGCCGCTGGGCCAGGGGCTGGTCCCCGCGGGCGCGCCTGCGCCTGTCCCAGGGCGCCACCCTGGCCGTCGGCGTGCTGGCCGTGGCCATGGCGGCTTCGTTTTCCACGGTCCTGGACGCGATCCTGTATGCCTATGCGTTCATGGTGTCGGGGCTGTTCGTCCCGACCCTGGGGGCGTACTTCTGGCCCCGGGGCACGGCCGCGGGCGCGCTGGCGGGCATGCTGTCCGGGGGGAGCCTGACCCTGCTGCTGCTGACTCGGATCCTGCGCCTGCCGCCGGCCTTGGCGCACATCGGACTCGATCCCTCGGCCTACGGCATCCTGGCCTCCGCCCTGGTTTTCGTCGGCGTATCCGTGGCACGGCCGGCGACCGGAGAGGCGGCCGGCCCGTGATCCGCCCGGATGAAACCGTGCGGCTGGGCGCCTCCTGGATCCAGCACGGGATCTACAACAACCGCGTCTACCTCATGAAACTGGCGGCCGGAGAGGCCGGCGACGTCGCCGCCAAGCTCGACCGCCTGGCGGCCCGCCGGGGCTACGGCAAGATCTTCGCGAAGATCCCGGCCGCGAGCGCCGGACCTTTCCTGCAGCGGGGTTATGCGCGGGAAGCCGTGGTGCCCGGTTTCTACGGGAAGGGGCGGGACGGCTGGTTCCTGGCCAAGTACTTCGATCCGGACCGGAGCCAGCTGTCGCGCGCGGACCGGAGCCAGATTAAAAAGATCCTGGCCCTCGCCCGCGCGCCCGCGTCTCCGGACGCTTCGCCCCTGCCCGAGGGCTACGTCCTGTCCCCGGCGCGCGCCGAGGACGCGGACGACCTGGCGCGGCTGTACCGCGACGTCTTCCCCACCTATCCCTTCCCCATCCGCGATCCCGCCTACCTCGTCCGGGCCATGGCCACGCACGCGGACTATGTGCTGGTGCGCCGGCGGCGCCGGGTCGTGGCCGCGGCGTCGGCCGAGCGCGACGACGACTACGGTCATGCGGAGCTTACGGATTTCGCCACGCGCCCCAGGCACCGCGGGCGCGGACTGGCCACGCACCTGCTGCGCCTCATGGAGGAACGGGCGCGCCGCCGGGGCCTGCGCCTGGGCTACACCATCGCCCGCGCGCTCTCGCCCGGCGTCAACCGGCTGTTCGCCTCGGCCGGTTACCGGTTCGCCGGCACCCTGCTCAACAACACCAACATCGCGGGCCGGATCGAAAGCATGAACGTGTGGTACAAGCTGCTGGGGCGGGCGTGAACGCGGCCGGAAACGGCGGGGTCAAAAATCCTGCGAATTCTATCGGGAGCCGGTCTGTGTTTCTCCTCCAGGCGGCGGGAGGTCGTCGTCCGGAGCTTCTTCGCCGGGCTGTCCCGGAGCCGCGGCCTCCTCGGGGAAGGCCAGTTCGTCGGAAATTTCCAGGAGAACATTTTCCGGCGCCAAGCTGACGCCGTACCGTTTTTCCGCTGCGGCCACGTCCCGGGCGTAGCGGTCTTCCACGCGCAGGCACACCGTGCCGGTCTGCTGCGAATCCGCCATGGCTTTCTCGATGAGGCCGAGGACGGAACCGGCGTTCGGATCCTTCTCCGGTCCGGTCCAGCGGATGTTGATATCCCCCAGGTAATACGTCCCGTGCCCCGGTTCGAGGCGAAAAACGTTGCTGTCCGGCGCCAGGTTGAAATTGGCCTCATGGGACCACTGCGGCGGCCGGCAGCGCAGGCGCGAAAGATAATACTCGCCCAGCGGCAGCCTGACCGCCAGCAGGCCGGCGGCGTCCAAAGCGTAGGCGGTGGGCAAGGCCGGGCCGGTAGGTTGGTACTGGGCCATGCGGGCGTTCCGTTTTTGAAAGACCAGGCTCGTCCGGGCCGTCACCGTGGCGCCGTTGTAGGTCACCGTCACCCTGCCGAGCACGATGGCTTCCCGGGAACTGTGCCGGATCCCCGGGATCGGCCCCGGCGTGGCGCAGCCGGCGAGGACCGCCAGGACCGGAATCCATCCCAGAAACGTTTTCATGTCCGCACCTTTCTCCGGCCCGCGGCGCCGCGCGGACTGCGCCGCGGAAGGCCTGGTATGAAAAGGATTCGTCCGCAGGAGCTTCCTTGCGGATATGATCCGGCGCGCCGGGAAAAATATCAAGATTTTCCTTTAATATTCTCCGCGTCCCCGGCTATGATAATCCGGCAGCGGGCTTTTTTCCGCGGGAGGAGCGGTCTTGAACACCATCGAAGTGCAGGACTTGACGAAAATTTACCCCGGCGGCATCCAGGCGGTCCGGGGCGTCACGTTTTCCGTGACCGCGGGGGAAATCTTCGGCTTCCTGGGGCCCAACGGCGCCGGCAAATCCACCACCATCATGATGCTCACCACCCTGTTGCGCATCACCTCCGGCACGGCGCTGGTCGGCGGCCATGACGTCTCCCGGGAGCCGGTCCGGGTCAGGCAGAGCATCGGCTACGTCTCCCAGGACCTGGCCGTGGACGACAACCTGAGCGGCTGGGAAAACATGCTCCTCCAGGCCAAGTTTTACGGCCTGACCCAGGCCCAAATCCAGGAGCGGCTGCCCGAGGTCCTGGCCATGGTCAACCTCACCGAGCGGGCGCGCGACCTGGTGGAAACCTATTCGGGCGGCATGCGCAAGCGGCTCGACATCGCGGAGGGCCTGATCCACCGGCCGCAAATACTGTTTTTGGACGAACCGACCCTGGGCCTCGACATCCAGACCCGGAGCGAGATCTGGAAATACATCGCCCGCCTGCGGGAAGAGGTCGGGATGACGATTTTCCTGACGACGCACTACATGGACGAGGCCGACCGCCTGTGCGACCGCATCGCGATCATCGACCGCGGCCTGATCAAGGCCGTGGACACCCCCGCCCGCCTGAAGCAGGAAATCGGCGGGGACCTCATCGCCCTCTCCCTGGAAGGCCCGCCCGCGGACCTCGGACGGGCCGTGGCGGCCATGGCGGCCCTGCCCGGAGTCCGGCAGGTGAAACCCCAGGGCAACCAGCAGCTGGTCGTGGCCGAAAACGGCGAAGCCTTGGTGCCCCGGATCTTCGAAGCCGTCCGCCCGTTCGAGGTGAAAATCACCAGCCTGGCGCTCAAGCGGCCCAGCTTGGACGACGTGTACCTGCACTTCACCGGGCGCGGATTGCGCGACGAACAGGAAAGCAGCAAGGAGGAGGCCATGCGGCGCAGGCTGATCATGAGGAGGACCCGGAGATGACCCGCGGTCTGAAATTTTTCCGCGACGTGTATTACGTGTATTGGCGGGAAATACGCCATTTCTGGATGCAGAAGGCCCGCGTGGTGGTGTCGTTCTTCCAGCCCCTGGTGTGGTTCGTCCTGATGGGCAGCACCATGAACAACCTCACCGGGAGCCTCGTCAACGGTTCCGCCCTCAACCACGCCCAGCTCACCCAAAAAATCCTGGACGGCGCGCCCAACTACATGACCTACGTCGTCGGCGGCATCGTGGCCATGACCACGCTGTTTGGCGGCATCTTCGGCGGCACCACCGTGGTCTGGGACCGGCGCCTGGGCTTCCTGAATAAAATGCTCGCGGCCCCCATCAGCCACGCCGCCATCCCGCTCGGCAAGATGCTGGCCGTCGCCCTGCAGGCCCTGCTGCAGGTGGCGGTGATCCTGCTGCTCGCCTCCCTCTTCGGCGTGCAGTACCGCACGGGAGCCTTGGGCGTGGCCGTCATCCTGCTCATCGCGGCCCTGTTCAGCCTGGGCATGTCGGGCCTCTCCCTGGCGCTGGGCGCGCGCATCAAGTCGGTGGAGTCGCTCTTCGCCATCATGAACGTGCTGACCATGCCCCTGATCTTCAGCAGCCCCGCCATGTTTCCCGCCCGCGCCATGCCCGGCTGGCTGCAGACCATTTCCGCCTGGAACCCCGTGACCTACGTCCTGCTGCCGATCCGGGCCCTGGTTTACAAGGGCTGGGTGTGGTCCGACTTGGCCTGCGGCGGGGGCATCGTGCTCCTGTTCGCCCTGGCGACCTCCGCCGTGGCGGTGTCCCAATTCCGCAAAAGCATCGCGTGAGGCGCTGAGCCTACAGCAACGGCGCCAGCAGGCGGGCCAGGGAATGGCCCAGGCGCGTCAGGGGTTGCAGGCGGCGGTAACTATCCAGGGTGATTTCCCGGGCCCCTACCTGGTCCCGCAGGAACTGCCGCTTGACCTCCTGCGCGAGCGTGGCGTCGTAGATCAGGGTGTTGAGCTCGTAATTCAGGCTGAAGCTGCGCAGGTCCATGTTCGCCGTGCCCACCGAGCAGATTTCCCCGTCCACGCTGAGCGTCTTGGAGTGCAGGAACCCCCTCCGGTACTGGAAGACGCGCACGCCGGCCTCCAGCAGTTCGCCGAAATACGTGGTGGCCGACCAGAACGGCAGCCAGCGGTCCGGGTTGCCGGTGATCATGAGCCGGACGTCCAGGCCCCGCAGGCCGGCGGTCTTTAAGGCCATCTGGATGCTGGGATCGGGAATGAAATAGGGGCTTTGGATGTGCACCGAGCGCACGGCGGAGGTGATGAGCCCGAAATACAGTTGCTTGATGGAGTCCCAATGGGAGTCCGGCCCGGAGGTGATGATCTGGAGCGGCACGCGTCCGCCGCGCGCCGGGCGGCGGTCGATCGCCCGGAAATAGTTCTGCCCGAACAGGTCCTCATGGGTGGTGTTGTACCAGTCCACCGCGAACACCGCCTGCAGGATGGGCAGGACCGGTCCCTCGAGGCGCAGGTGCGCGTCCCGCCAGAAGGCGAAGCGCCTGCCGCCGTCCGCGTATTCCTGGCCCATGTTCATGCCGCCGGTGTAGGCGATCCGGCCGTCGATGATCACGATCTTGCGGTGATTGCGGTAATTCAGGGTGTGCAATTTCAGGGGCGAGAGAAAATTGTAATATTTGTAGACGCGCACGCCGGCACGGCGAAGTTCCCGGATGTACCTGCCGCCCAGCCCCAGGCTGCCGAAGGAATCGATCAGGATCAGCACCCGGACTCCCCGCCGGGCCTTGGCGATGAGAAGCTCCTGGATCCGGCGCGTCAGGGCGTCGTTGCGCCAGATGAAATACTCCATGAAAATGTAGGCCTCCGCCGCGGCCAGGTCCCGCAGCAGGGCCGCGAACTTTTCACGCCCGTCGTGGAAGAGCTGCACGCGGTTGGATACGGTCAGCACGGCCTTCGAATTCCGGAGCAGGAGCTTGACCAGCTCGAGCTTGTATTTCGGCTGCTCCCAGAATTTCCGGTGCCGGAGCAGGTGCTGCCGTTGTTCCCGCAGGAGGACCGGCAGGTATTTTTGCAGGGCTTTTTCGCCGAATTCCTGGTCCAGCTGTTTGTTCTTGGGATGCTTGCGCCAGTTCCGGCCCAGGAAAAAATAGATGACGAACCCGACGATGGGGAGCAGGATGAACAGCAGCAGCCAGGCCATGGTCGTCGCCGGCTCGCGATTGTCCAGGAGCAGGTACAAGGCGGCGATGGCCAGGTAGGCGTAAAACAGGACGTCGATCCAGAAATGAATGTCCGACACCAACCCTTCCGCCTCCTTCCCCGCCTGCCGCGCTGGGGACGCGTTGCCGCCGCGCTTATTGTATAGGCCGCAACGCGGGGATACAAGCGGGAAAACCCGCCCCGGCATCCCCGTGAAAAGCGTTGCAGTTTGCCCGTTTTTCGATTATTCTTGAGAGGATTGCGCTTCGTCAGGCACCGGCCCGAGCGCCAAGGGGTTTTTCATGCGTTTGCTCGCCCACATTTCCGACCTGCATTTCGGCACCGAGGCGCCGGAGGTGCGGGACGCGCTGGCGCGCGATCTGAAAAAAGCCGGCCCGCACGTGATCCTGGTCAGCGGCGACATCACCCAGCGCGCCCGCGCCACGCAATTCGCCCGGGCGGCGGAATTCCTGAATCAGTTCCAGGCGCCGAAACTGGTCGTCCCGGGCAATCACGACCTGCCGCTGCTGAATCTCCACCGCCGCCTGATCAATCCCCTGGCCCAATATCATTATTATTTCCCCTCGGTCGCCGAAACCGACTACGTGGACGACGAGCTCGCGATCCTCGGCCTGAATTCCACCCGCCGGCTGCGCATCCGCCGCGGGCAGCTGTCGCGGCGCCAGCTCGAATACATGCGCCGGTTCTTCTGCCGGCACGCCAACCCCCGCTTCCGGGTCTTCATGTCCCACCACCCCTTCATGCCCTACCCGCGGCACTTTCCCCGCGATCTGATGATCCGCCGCAAGCAGGCCATCAAGATCCTCGGGGCCTGCCGCGTGCACCTGGTGCTCGGCGGCCATTCCCACCGCCTGTTCGTCGTGAACCTGCAGCAGCACTACACCTTCCTGGATCGCCCCATGGTGATGGCGCAGGCCGGGACCGCGATTTCCCGGCGGACCTTCAGCCGTCCCCAGGCCTACAACCTGATCAGCGTCCGCGCCCGCCATTTCACGGTCGAGACGCGGGCCTACCTGGCGGGCCACTTCGCGCGCACGGAGCTGCATATCTTCCCGCGCCCCGCCGAAGAGGGTTAACCCCATGCCCGAACCCGCGCCCGCTCCGTTCGCCGTTCTGGTTCCCGGCAGCGTGCTGCTCGACCACTACGCGGACACGGGGGAGAAATTCCTCGGCGGCGCGGAATTCAATTTCGCCCACCACCTGCACCACCTGCTCGGCGGCGTGGACTTCGCGGCCCGGATCGGGCGGGACGAGGCCGGCGCGTACATTCAGGAGGAACTGCGGCGCCGCGACTTCCCGGCGGGGCTGCTGCAGACCGATCCGTCCAAACCCACGAAAACCGTGCTGGTGCGGAACGCGGGTTCCGGCGGGCCGACCTTTCTCATCCCCGACGACGTGGCCTCGGAGTTCCTGGAATTCCCGCCGCTCGCCCCCGAGCGGCTGAAGGCCTACGACCTGGTGTATTTCGGCACCACCCTGCAGCACGGCGCCGCCAGCCGCGCGACCCTGCGCGCCCTGCTGGACCAGTGCTCCGGCTTGAAGTTCTGCGACTTGAACCTGCGCCCCCCCAAGTACACCGGCGAAATCGTGCGCTGGTCGCTCCAGGCCTGCGACGCGCTGAAAATCAACCAGGAGGAGCTGGACGCGCTCACGGAGATGTTCGGTCTCCTCGGCACGCGCGAGGAAAAGCTCCGCGTCCTGTCCGAGGAATTTTACATCCCGGAAATCTGCCTGACCCTGGGGCCGCGCGGCAGCCTCTATTTCCGCCGGGGGCATTTCGACCTGCACAAGGCGCCGCCGGTGAAGGTGGTGGACACGGTGGGGGCCGGGGACGCCTTTTCGGCGGGCTTGGCGGTCGGCATGCTCGAGGATTGGGAGCCGCAGCGCACGCTGGACTTCGCCTCGGAGCTGGCCGGGGCCGTCTGCGCCTTCCGCGGAGCCGTGCCGGAACGGCCGGATTTCTACGCGGGGCTGAAAGGCCGGCTGTGAAGTCCGGGGAGCGCTAAGACAGCGGGCGGAAGAGGGACAAGACGGTGTTCTGGTTGAGCATGCCGAGCAGGCGGCCGGGATCGTCGGCGTCGACCACCGGCAGATAGGTGATGTCCGGATGCCGCCGGAAGATGCGCAGCACCTCGCGCACCTTCTGCTCGCCGTGGGCCACGAGCGGGCGGGACTTGACCAGGTCGCCCACGATGATCAGGTTCCCCAGAACCGGTTCGAAAATCATGTCCCGGATGTCCTGGTAGTCCACCACGCCGATGAAGCGCCCCTGCCGGTCCACCACCGGGAAGCGGTCGTAGCGGCTGTAGGCCACGATCTTGAGAAATTCGTTGAAATGCAGGTCCGAGCGCACGGTTTCCACGTTCTTGCGCATCACGTGCTTCACCAGGATGTCGGCGGAGTTCTTCAGGCGCTTGTGCGCCGGCACGCCCAGCGCGTCCCGGAAATGCTCGACCACCTGGTGAAAACCCTCGAAGGCCGTCTGCGGCGCCTTGCGCACGAGGTAGGAGAGCAGCGAGACCTCGCCGGCACGGACCAGGCCGTGGCGCACGGACAGCGGCCCGGCCATTTCAAAGACGATCAGGGAGCCCAGGATCACGGTTTCCACCGTTTGCCCGCCCGCGTGCCAGGTCCGGGCCAGGGTCTGGGCCAGGCCGATGGCCACGCCGGCCTGGGCCAGCAGCGTGAAGCCCAGGTATTTCTGCTCATCCTCCCCGAATCCCCCCCAGCGCGTCCCGAGCCTGCCGCCCAGCAGCTTGCCGGCGATGCGGGCCGCGACGTACGCCAGGCCCAGCAGGCCCACGCGCGTCAAGGTCTCCAGGTGCATGGCGGCCCCGGAGAGCACGAAAAAGATCACGTACAGGGGGAAATCGATCTGGCGCAGGGCCTTCTGCAGGGATTCGCTCTTGGGGGCCGCGTTCACGAACATGACGCCCAGGGCGAACACCGCCAGCATGAGGTTCAGGCGCAGGGCGTAGCAGGCGCCGATGACCAGGGCCACGAACCCCAGGGCGAGCAGCTGGAACTCCCGGGGCCGCTCCAGGCGCTGGCCCCAGATGCCCATGATGAAACCCGCGGCGCCGCCCAGGAGGAAGGGCAGCAGGATGTCGTTGAACACGGCCAGCGGCAGGCTGCCGTGCAGCATGAAGCTGGAGAGCAGGATGAACCCCACGATCGCGGCCATGTTGTTCAGGCCGATGAGGATCAGCAGGATCTCGGTCATGGGGCCTTCGGCCTCGTATTCCCGGATCACGAACAGGGTCGCGGCCGGCGCGGTCGCGATCGCGATGACCCCCAGGAACAAGGCCATGTGGAGGGAAGCCGTGGCGGCGTAGGCCTGGGTGCGGGCGACGGCCCGGATCAGGAAAAAGTCCACCAGCCCGGTCAGGACCGCCACGAGCAGGAAGGTGGCAACGATCTCGGTTGCGGACAGGACGAGCAGGCGCCGTCCCCAGCGCTGGAAGCGTTCGGCCCGGCATTCCAGGCCGATGTTGAAGACGATGAGGGCCAGGGCCAGTTCCATGAACACCCGGAAATTTTCCAGCAGGTCCCAGGTCAGCAGGGGCGGGGTGCCGAGAAGTTCCTGCACGGCCGGCCCGGCCAGAATCCCGGCCAGCAGGTAGCCGGTGACCTTCGGCACGCGCACGCGCGTGGCCATGCGCCCCAGGAACAGGGACGCGATGAATACCACCGCCAAGGCAGTGAAGAGCCGGATCATGACGGATTGCCTTTCAGCCTATTCCGCCTGAAAGTAGGTCACGAAGGGCGTCACCAGCAGGATCCCGCCGGACAAAATCGTGGCCGCGGCCACGTACCGGTCCCGCGCGGCCAGCAGGCCCTGCAGGTTGGCGGACGCGGGATCCCGGGCCAGCGGCGCGGCCACGCGGACCCGCCACAGCATCAGGACCCAAGCCAAGAGCCCGACCAGGATCATCTTCAGCATGAAGGCCGAGAAGGACACCAGGGTCTGGGCCCTGATGCGGCCGTGGTAAAGGATATGCACGAAGGTGAGCCCGCCGCCGCTCACGGCCAGCAGGACCAGGAGGTTGAGATAGAGCATGGGATTGACCAGGGAGGCCGTGGCCAGGACGTGTTCGAAGCCGCCGTTCGTGGGGCCGGCCGGCTGACGTTGCCGCTGCAGGAGCAGCAGCCAGAACAGTCCTCCGGCCATGATGACCTGAGCGAGGTTGTGCACGGCCAAAAGCAGGGCGTACCAAACGTTTTCCATGGCGTCCTCCGGGCGGAAGGGAATATTTTTATGCCCGCATTTTACCATGCCCGCCGCGGGTACACAGCGTAAATTCCCCCGTTCCCTCCGATTCCCCGTCCGCATTTCGTTCTGGCCTCTTGGGCTTGAATCGGTTAGTCTGTGTTCCCGGCGACAGGACCATTTTACCCCGGGGATTTTGGAGGCAGGATGAAGGCATGCAGGCCCACGCCCGCGCAGCTGCGCCGGGCGCGCTCTAAAAAAGTGCCGGACGTGATCGCGCCCGGCCTGCGCGTGCTCTTTTGCGGGATCAATCCCGGGCTGTATTCCGGCGCGACCGGCCATCACTTCGCCCGGCCCGGCAACCGCTTCTGGCCCGCCCTGTACCAGGCCGGCTTCACGCCGCGCCGGCTCTCGCCCCGCGAGGAGCGCCAACTGCTCCGCCTGAAATGCGGCATCACCAATCTCGTGTCCCGCACCACGGCCTCGGCCGCTGAGCTGTCGCGCACGGAATTCATCGCGGGAGCGCGCCGCCTGCAGGCCAAGGTCAGGCGCTTCCGGCCGCGCTTTCTGGCCGTGCTGGGTCTGGGAGCCTACCGCCTGGCGTTTGCCAGGCCGAAGGCCGCGCCCGGCCGCCAGCCCGAACGCATCGGGAGGACGGCCGTCTGGGTCCTGCCCAACCCCAGCGGCTTGAACGCGCATTATCAGCAGGGGGATTTGAAGAAAATATTCCAGGAGTTGCGTGTAGCAAGTCTAAGAAATCGTTCGGACGGCCAGTAAGCGGTTTATCGGTTGAATTTCCCGGCCCCCTTCACGTCCTTATCCAGACGGTTCCCCGCTCCGTGTTCACCGTCTCCATTCCCAACGCCGTTCGGTGTCCGCCCGGCATTCCGGGTCCGGATCAAGGCCGTGTTCCGGTTCACCGCAGTTTCCCGCAGGGAAGCGGCGCATCAACTTCGCCGGACGATTCCGCCGCCGTTCAATTCGTAATATTCTTCCTGGGCGCAGGGGATACAGTAGACGCCGTCGTCCTTTTTCACGCTTCTCGTTTTCATCACGTTTTCCCCGCAGCTCTGGCACTTGACCGTTTCGAAAATCGGCGCGTACGCGGGCAAGGCCGCCGTCTTTTCGCTGATGACGAACATTTTCTCGGCCGGCACGCCGAGCTCGGCGACGGACATTTCGGCAAACAGGCGCATCATCTTGCCGTAATCCTCCGGCGCTCCCTGCTCCCTCCTGGCCACCAGCCGGTTGAACAATGCGTACGCCTCCGGGTACTCTTTTTCGCGCGTGTCATCGAACTCGGGTTTCAGTACCAGCCGGACGGCCCTGCCGTCCCGCGTGCTGAGGGTGACGCCGGTTTTTCCATAGTCGCGGTAAATCAGGGCATTGTTGCCCAGGGTGCAGCCGGTCACCATTTGCACGCCGTCCGCAAAACAATTGTTGGTTTCGACCACCGCGATGATTTCCTCCATGCCCGTATTGTTGACACCCAATTTCCGGATTCCATATAGACCCGCCATGACGCCATAGGCCAGATAGTTGCATAAATGTCCGTGCATCTCTCCGGCTTTCTTCAGCAATCCCAGCGCATCTTGCTTCTCGATCATTTCTTCCACCTGCAACCTAAAGGTATTCTTCGGCATGTTCACTTTCCTCCTTGGGATGAAATGAGTTTGCATCCGATGGGGCGGGTCGTAAGGCACGGAATGCAGCGGAAGGGTCGGGGTCGAGGTTCTGCCCAACCCCAGCGGTCTTCAACGCGCATGACCCGCAGGGGGACTTGAGGAGCTCGAACGCCGCGGTCCCGACCCGTTCCAGGCGGACCCGTCAGGCCAAGATTTCTTCGTAGGGCCACATGGCCAGACCCCCGTCGAGCACGCGAACCCGCTTCCAGCCGGCCGCCTTCAGGATCAAAGCGGCCTCGTAGCCGCGCAGGGAGATCTTGCAGAAGGCAACGATCTCCCGGTCGCGCGGCACTTCCGCCAGGCGCGTCCGCAGGGCTCCCAGAGGGATGTGCAGGGAATCCGGGAGCCTGACCTCGTCGTATTCGGCCTGACTGCGGACGTCCAGCAGCAGCGGTTTCTCGCCGGCCTCCAGCTTGGCCTTCAGCTCCTGGGCGGTGATGCCGTCCATGGTGCCGTCCAGCTTGTTGCGCGCCACATTGGCCGCCGTGATCAGGCTGTCCATGGCCGAGGAATACGGCGGGGCGTAAGCCAGGTCGAGATTGGCGACCTGGTCCACGGTCATGCGGTTGGTGATGGCCACGGCGGCCACGTCGATCCGCTTGTCGGCGTCCCCGGGGCCTGCGGCCTGCACGCCCAGCAGCCGCCGGGTCTTGGCGTCCACGATCAGCTTCAGCAGCAGGGTCTTGGCGGTGGGCATGAAATGGGAGCGGTCCGGGCCGGGCGCATAGGCGGCCACCACCTGATAGTTCAGTGCCCGGGCCGCGGCCTCGGTCAACCCGGTCTTGCCGGCCGTGTAGTCGAACACCTTGCAGATGGAGCTGCCCATGACCCCGGGAAAGACATCGCGCACCCCGCACAGGTTGTTGGCCGCCACCCGCGCCTGCTTGTTGGCCGTGGACCCCATGGGCCAATAGCAGGGTTTCCGGGTGGCCAGGTCCATGGTTTCCACGCAGTCCCCGGCCGCGTAGATGTCCGGATCCGAAGTGCACTGGTAGGCGTCCACCTTGATCGCTCCGGTCTGGCCCAGTTCCAGGCCGGCCTCCCGGGCCAGTTTGACTTCCGGCCGGACGCTGATGCCGAGGACCACCATATCGGCCGGAAGGGTCCCGCGGTCCGTCACCACCTCCCGCACATGCCCCTCCCCCTTGAGCTCCCGGACCTCGGTCTGGGTCATGATCTTGACCCCGTGGAGCTCCATGTGTTGGACGACCAAGCGCGCCATGTCCTCGTCGACCATGCGCAGGATCTGCGGCAGCTTCTCAACCATGGTCACGCGGCACCCCTTGTGGGTCAGCGCCTCGGTGATCTCCACGCCGATGAGTCCGCCGCCGATGATGACCACGTCATGGGCCTTGTTCTCCGCCAGCACGGCCTTGATGCCGTCGGCATCCTGCACCCCGTGGAGCGTGAACACGTTCGCCAGTTCCCGGCCCGGAAAGGGCGGCACCACCGGCGCGGCGCCGGTCGCCAGCAGGAGTTTGTCGTACGGCAGCCAGGTTTCCCGGCCGTCGGCCAAAGCCCGCACGCGCACGCGCCGGCCCCGGCGGTCGATCTCCATGGCTTCGGTCTCGGTCAGCACGTGGACGTTCTTGACCTTCTGGAAGAAGACCGGGTCCCGCACCACGCCCACGGGCGTGCACATGAGCTCCTTTTGTTCCTTGACCTCGCCCGCGACGTAATACGGCAGTCCGCAGCCGGCGTAGGACAGGTACTTGTCCTTTTCGACGATGGTGACGTCGGCCTCGGGCACGAGCCGGATGATCTTCGAGGCCGCCTTGGGACCCGCGGCCACGCCTCCGATGATGACGACTTTCATATGAAGCCCTCCTGTTTATTTTGGCCCATCCAATTCAAACGTCCAACTCAGCCCGGCCAGGGCGGCTTCGCAGCGGTCTCCAAAGCGCTTGCTCATGGCGTCCCGGGCCGCCGCGCCCGTGCAGTGCGCGGGCAGCAGGCGTTCGACGCCGAGACGCTCCATCTCGTCCAGGGTCCGCCGCAGGCGTTTCCGGCCGGCGTGAAGCAAATGCATGCCGCCGAGGACGGCCTTAAACGTCCGCCCGGGCCGCAGGCCGCGGATGTAATTCAGCGTGTTGATGACCCCGGCATGGGCGCACCCCAGCAGCACCACCAGTCCCTGGCGGCTCTCGAAGAACAGAGCCTGGTCGTCCGGCAAGCCGTCCGGCTGCCGGCACCCGGAGTCCTTGAAAAACGGCCCGCCCGCATCCTCGAAATCCGTGCGGCGCGGGATGGGGCCGGTGAGCCAGAGACCGGGCACCACCTCGACGGGTTTCAGCGTGTCCGTGATTCTCCCCGCCGTGCGCCGGGCTTGATCGGCCACGGACGGCGGCGTGCCGATGGCGCGCGCCGGCCCCGGGACCGGACAGGCGTATTTTGGCTGCCAGGCGTCCGGGTGGGCGTACAGGCCCGGACGCGGAGCGGCCGTCAGGGCCTCCAGCAGACCGCCGGTGTGGTCGTAGTGGCCGTGGCTGAGCGCCACGGCCTCCAGGCGATCCCAGGGCAGGCCCAGGACCGCGCTGTTGGGCGCCAGGGCCGGGCCCTGGCCCGTGTCCAGGAGAACGTGATGCCCCCCGTATTCAACCCAGACGCTCCAACCGTGCTCCGCCCGGAGCTTCGGGATTTGCGCCTCGTCGTTTACGACGACGGTGATGCGGGCTTTAGGCGTCATGGACATCCTTTCCCGGCTAACGCCCGGCGATAAACTTGCCCCAGGCCGAAGCCTTGAGCCCCCCGTCCTGGCGGAGCTCGGCACGGACCCTGCTCAGCCAATGGGAATGACGTTCCGGCCAGGCCCGCACCACGGCCGGCCGTCCGATCTCCACGGGCGCGTGATAGCGCACGGTGAGTTCGGCGGTCATCGCCTCCCGGCCGCGGGCAAACAGGCAGCTGGTCATGGCGCTGTCCAGCAGCGAGGCGATCACGCCCCCGTGCAGGTGTTCCGGATAACCGGCAAACCGCGCCGCGCAAGCAAAGTCCGCTTCCACGGCCCCGTCCTCCCGGCAGCGGAAATTCAGCTGTAGGCCGTCGACGTTGGATCGCCCGCAAGCCACGCAACGGTCGTGGCGGGCCCGGCGGAAGACCTCGAGATTTTTTTGCCGCAGGTCCGCGGTCACGGTGTTCCTCCTCACTCCCGGCCCTCGGCCGGAAAGACCCGCCCGATGATCTCCCGCATGGCGAGGGCCGCGGGCGAGGAAGCATGGACGTGCAGGAACGCCTGCCCTTGATCGCCCGCCTCGGCGATGCGCGGATCCATGGGAATGGAGCCGAGGAAGGGCACCCCCATGTCCCGGGCGATGGAACGCCCGCCTCCCGATCGCAGAATCGCGGTCACTTCCCCGCATTTCGGGCAGGCAAAGCCGTTCATGTTCTCCACCACGCCCAGCACGGGCACCTGCAGTTGTTTGCAGAAGGTGACGGATTTGCGCACGTCCACGGCCGCCACCTTCTGGGGCGTGGTGACCAGGATCGCACCGTCGAGTTGATCGACCAGTTGACAGACGGAAAGAGGTTCATCGCCCGTGCCGGGCGGCGCGTCGATGATCAGATAATCCAAATCCCCCCAGGCCACGTCCTGCAGAAACTGTTGTATGACGCCCATTTTCATGGGCCCGCGCCAGATCACGGCGTCGTCCTGGCTGCGCAGTAAAAACCCCAGGGACATGACTTTCAGGCCGCCCAATTCCACCGGCACCAGGCCCTCTTCATTGCCCTCGATCCTCTCGTTTTCCAACCCCAGCAGGGTGGGAATACTCGGGCCGTGAATGTCCGCGTCCAGCAGGCCCACGCGTTTTCCCTCCTGCATCAGGGCCGTGGCCAGATTTACCGCCACCGTGCTCTTGCCCACGCCGCCCTTGCCCGACATGACCATGACCTTGTGCCGGATCCGGCCAAGACGCGCCCGGCGTTTTTGGCGCGCTTCGTCTTCGCGTGCCGTATGCACCGGCCCGGTTGGTTCGGAGGCGCGGGGTGTTTGCTCTGGTTCCGCCGTCTGCATGGGGGTCAGCCTTTCCTAGAACGTGATGGCCTGCCAAATGTCCGAGATGTCTTGCGCCGCCGGGGCGTCCGTTTCCACCACCGCGCGTCCCTCGATTTGCGCCCGGGTCACGCCGGGATCATAGCGTATGCGTCCGGCGATCCTCGCGCCTTCCCGGACGGCCAGCGTTTCGATGCGCTCCGTCATTGGAGGATTGATATCCCACTTGTTCACGCAGACCGCCGCCGGCACCTGAAAATGCCCGGCCAGGGCCAGAACCCGCTGCAAGTCATGTTCGCCGGACACGGTCGGCTCCGTCACGACCAACAAGAGCGAGGCGCCCCCCACGGAAGCGATCACCGGGCAGCCGATGCCCGGCGGCCCGTCCACGAGCAGCAGGTCGCGCCGGTCCTGCTCCGCCAGCCGGCGGGCTTCCCGGCGGACGAGGGAGACCAGTTTGCCGGAATTTTCCGCCGCGACCGCCAAGCGGGCGTGAACCAGGGGGCCGAAGCGGGTTTCGGACCGCATCCATTCCCCGCATAAACGCCCGGGAAAATCAATGGCCGCCGCCGGACAAAAGCGCACGCAAACCCCGCAGCCCTCGCAGGCGGCCGGATCCACGGCGAAATCGGCCCCCGGCCTCCGAATGGCCTGGAAACGGCAAAGACGTTCGCACTCCCCGCAGTGCGTGCAGTCCGCCTGCCGGATCACGGCCTCCCGGCCCGCGTAAAAATCCCGGCGTTGCTTGATTTCCGGCGCGAGCACCAACTGCAGGTCCGGGGCGTCCACGTCGCAATCGGCGATCACCGGCCGCTCGGCCAAGGCGGCCAGGGAGGCCGTCACGCTGGTTTTACCCGTCCCGCCCTTGCCGCTGATCACGACCAGTTCCCTGGTTTTCCGCCTCATGCCCGCCTCCATCCTGGTGCCGGACCAGCAAAGTCCCCGCCGCCGCGCCGGTGTGCGCCGCGATCACCGGGCATTTTACGTACAGAAGAAAGGCCATGGGCTGGTTCGCGCCGCTCAGCGTCTCATAATTTCCCTGCCCCTTGGCGACGACCAGGTCGCTCGCCTGGAAGGCCGCGCGAAACGCGCGGGAACAATCTTCCAGCACCGTGCCCGGCGCGTCCGAGCCATTGCCCATGACCGCGGTGATATCGCCGATCCCCGCGGCCGCCGCGTCCTCCAAGGTGGCGTCGTTCAGAACCGGCCGCCCCCGCACCGCCACCGTCACCTTCCGGGCGTCGAGCATCTCGATGAGCGGGCGGTCGAACACGATCTCCCCGGCGTTGTCGGCCAGAAACAGGATGCGGCGCGCCTGCGCCGCCCGGGCGAACAGCCCAACCCAATCCCCCGTCAGCGTCTGCGTGAACGTGCCCGTCAACGCCTGCAGAGCCTGCGCCAGTTGGAGCCCGCTTTTGGCGCCGGCGTCGAGGATGTTGCCGCCGATGGCCAGGCGCACGACCGCCTCCTGCGCCGTCATGCCCTCGGGCGCCCTGCGCCGCAATTCCGGGAGCAGGCTGGCGGCGGCCCGGTTCAGGTCCGCTTTCATCCGCCGGTACGGGTCTGCGCATCCGGTTCTTTTTCGGATCAGGCGCTGGATCCTCTGGCTGACCCGGGGCGGACTGGCGCCCCGGCTGCCGGCCGCGGCCAGAGCGGCTATTTCGCGCAGCAATCCCTCCCTGCGCTCCGCCGGCAGGCCGGTCAGGGCGAGGGATTCCCCGGCCTGCCGCATGAAACAGGGAATGCATTCCGCGCAGGCCCGCAGCGGTGGTTTCAATGGGCGGGGCATGGCCTCTTCCTTCGGTGAGCGTGGCCGGGCGGCGACGGCAAACCCTTCGCGATCCGCTCAGCCAAAATAATGATCACGCCACCATACAAAGTAACTCCAGGGATTTTCAAGGCGGTGCCGGTCTGTTCGGGACATCTCCGGCCAGGAACCGATCTCGGCCAACAACTGCGCGCACGGCCGGCCATGAGCCAGCAATTCGTATGCGCAGCGGACCATCAGGAACTTCCTGGCGGCGTCCCGGTCTTCCAGGTTCCGGTCCGGATGATGCGCTTTGGCTTTTCGCCGATAGGCGGCCTTCAGCTCATCCGGGCCGGCTCCCGGCGACACCTCCAGCAGCCGGCACGCCGCCTCCCTGGCCCTCAGTTCGTCCTGCAGAACCTCACGGAATTCTCCTTCGTCCCGGGTCATCGCAAATCTCCCCGAACGATATACAAGGCCGCCGCGACCGGATCGCGGCTGTCCACCAGCGTGCCGTCCCGGATGCCGAGGAAGTAATCCGTCTCGGTCCGGAACCTCTCGGCCACCGCTTTCTCGATCGCCCGGATGTCCTCATGCTTGAGATTGTTCACGTAGGACGCCGGGTCCGCGCGCTTGCCCCGGTAAAATTCCGACGCGGGGTTGAGCAGCATGGCGATCAGTCTGCCGGCCGGCCTGAGCACCCGCGCGGCCTCAACAACGGCCCGCCGGTAATCCTCCACGAACTGGAGCGAGGCGACGAAAATCACCGCGTCAAAAGAACGGTCGGCGAACGGCAGCTCCTCCGCGCACCCCACGACGGCGCGGAGACCCTCCGGCACGGCGTGCAGCGCCTCTTGGGAAACATCCAGTCCGGTGACCTTGAACCCGCGGCGGATCAGCTGCCCTTCCACGTCGGCCGGGCCGCAGCCTACGCTCAGCACCTCCCGGAGGCCGTGCAAAGGGTCCGCGAGATACTCGGCTTCTTTCTGAAAAACCTCCTGCCAGAATGCCTTCCGGCATGAGTCACGGTAGCGTTTCGGCATGGTCCGCCTCCGGCGGCGTCCCGCGCTTGGCCTCGATGCGGGAGCGAACCCGGGCCCACAGGGTCCGGAAAGGCTTCCGGTAATCCGGCAGCGCGTCCACGACCAGCTCCCCGCGCGAATAGGCCTCGGCAATGCGCCGGTCATCGGGGATCTCCGCCAGGATGTGGATTCCCTCCTGCCGGCAGAAGCGATGGACGCGGTCGTCGCCCGCGCCCATGCGGTTCACCGCCACGCCGAAAGGAAGTCCGAGCTCGCGGACCATGTCCACGGCCAGCTTCAGGTCATGCAGGCCGAAAGGCGTGGGTTCGGCGACCAGGATGACGAAATCCGCGCCGCGCAGGGCGGCGACCACCGGACAGGACGTGCCCGGCGGCGCGTCCAGAATGGCCGGCAGATCGCCGCGCATGCCGGCCTTGACCGCGCGGACCAGCGGCGGCGCCATGGCCACGCCCACGTCCATCTCGCCCTGGATCAGGGTGATGTCGCCGGCCTGGAAGGTGCTCACCACGCCGACGCGCTGGTCCTGCTCCCGAATGGCCTGCTGCGGACATACCAGGGCGCAGCCGCCGCAGCCGTGGCACAGTTCAGGCAAAACCATGGTTTTGCCGCCCAGCAGGGCGATGGCGTGGTACTGGCAGAAACGGCTGCAGTCGCCGCAGGCCGTGCAGAGTTTTTCATCCACCTGGGGAATCGAAATGGCAACGGTCTTTTCCGCGATCGCCGGGCCAGGTAAAAACAAGTGGACATTCGGCTCCTCGACATCGCAGTCCAGGAGCTGAACCGGGCTTCCGAACACCCTGGCCAGGCTCAGCGAGACCGTGGTCTTGCCGGTCCCGCCCTTGCCCGAGGCCACGGCGACAATCATCTGCTGGTGATTCGGCTTCATCGCATTCCCGCCGTTTCTTTCGCGGCGACCATCACCGGCTCACATCCGCTTGTTTCAGCCTCCAGTGGGAAAAACGGCAGGGTGGAGCCGTGCGGAATTGAAACCGCCGGAAGTTAAAACGTGGTCATGGCCGGGATTTCCTCCCCGCCGTCCGTGCCTGAGCTTCCTGAGGCGGGAAAGGGCCTCCTACACCGCGCCTTCTTCCACGTCCGCCGACCGGGCCTCGGCCAGTTTCCCTTCGCGGAATTCCCGGAGGGCCTCGGCCACAGTGGCCGCGCCGGAATGATAGACCTTGACGCCGGCTGCGGTCAGCACCCGGAAGGCCTTGGGGCCGCAATGCCCGGTAATCAAGCCCTGGGCGCCCGATCGGATCACCGTCTCGGCGGCTTGAATGCCGGCGCCCTGGGCCGCCTCCAGGCTTTGGCGGTTGTCCACCACTTCCAGGGAGCCTGATTCCATATCGATCACCAGGAATGTATGCGCCCGTCCAAAGCGCCGGTCCAGGGGGGCGTCCAAAGCCACGCCCGCGGCGGTGATGACGATCTTCATGTCACTCGGCCCCCGGTCGGTCTTCCATCTCGTCCAGGCGCTGCTTGACCGCGTCCAATTCGGACTGCAGGTATTCCGCCTGCCGGCTCAACCATTGTTTTTCCGCTTCCGGGCCGGGCTGCGGCGAGAAGGCCGCCGGGGCGGCGGCCTCGGGCCAGGGCGCGACGCCAAAGCCGTGCCGCCAGCCGCGCCCGCCGCCGAATCCGCGGCCCCAAAATCCTCCGCCGCGCCCGCCGAATCCCCCGCGCATTCCAAAACCCCTTCCCGCACCGCGGCCCGGAACCGGATTGGCGTATCCAGGCATGCCGTGCCCAGCGCAATACCCCGCCGCCCTGCCGGTCATGGAACCCATTCCCTCGGGCCCTGTCCTGTCTCCTCTAGGCATGATCTGTTCCTCCTTTTTTACGGTTTGAATTCTGCCTGTCCAGTGCAGGCTAAAACGGCTGTCAGTGGTCGCAGAGATTGGCGCCCGTCCGCAGCGAGTCGTTACAAAAGGCCGCGACCAGTTCCTCCACGCTCCCGCCCTCCACGCCCGCTATGACGCGGATGCCTTGCCGGGAGAAAAGGTCTTGCGCCCGCTGGCCCATGCCGCCCGCGATAATCACCTGGGCCCCTTGTTCGTGCAGCCAGCGGGGCAATACGCCGGGCTCATGCGGAGGCGGGGTGAGCCGGGTCTGTCCGAGAACTCGGCCCGAGGCAGGGTCCACCTCTACCAGGGCGAACGTTTCACAGTGCCCGAAATGCCGGCTCAAGGCGCCTTGAGCCAAGGGAATCGCGATCTTCATGCTTGACCTCCTTGAGTGAGCGTTTGGATGCAGCGGCCGGTCACCGGGCCTGCGGGCCGTCTTGCCCCTTTTCGCCGTTTTCTCCGCCGGACCAACCCCTGTTCCTCCGGCCAAGGCCGCGGCCGTGACCGGCGCCCCGGTCCAGGCGCCGGATCATCGGGCCGCGGCAGGCCGGGCAGGCCGGAGGCCGTCCGCTGCCGAACGGCTCCTGCCAGCGGTGCCCGCATTGCAGGCACCCGAAGACGCGTTGCCCCGCCAGCGCCACCGGCCCGCCTTCGATGCGCAAGGCCTTCCCGTCGTGCAGGACGCGCGCGACCTTGCGATGGGCGGTCTCCAGGATGCGGCCGAAGGTTTGGCGGGAGACTCCCATGTGCTCCGCCGCCTGCTCGTGATACAGGCCCTCGAGATCCGCCAGGCGGACGGCTTCGTACTCATCCAGGGTCATCACCTCTTCGGACAGTTCCCGGGCCGGAATCCCCGCGGGTTTGAACAGTCCGGTGCGGGGCCGGCCTGTGATCTTCCGCAAAAAATAGGGCCTGGTCAA
>CAZQGO010000022.1:0-51912 GCA_964593065.1 uncultured bacterium
GGCATAAAATCACCGCTTTCTGCTGGAAATACAAGCCCTTTACGGGCGTATTATTGGCCTGGGGGCGAGGGAAAGCAATAGCTTATTTATTATAAATTCAGGCCTGCCGAAAGGTGCCAGCCACCCTTATCCTTATCCAAATCGCAAAGCAATACACAATCTGTATCAGAAGACAGGCATGCAATATCCCCATCTCCCCTGTCGTCTCCCACCCCAGCCGTATCTCCCTGCCGATCTCGTCAACCATCACCTTCTCGACGACCAGCAAAGCCAGACAGAACATGCCGTAGAGGATCAACAAATAATCCCCCGCCCCCTTCGCCCTCCTCACGCTGTTTATCAGCCAGATGATGGATGCAAGGAAATACAGGACAACAAACAACATTTCGATCAGCATCAGAATTTCGACCAGAGAGACGGATTCAGGAGTGAGGAAGATTTGGGATTTGAAGTGATGGACTTGGAAGAGGATGAGGAGGAGTAAAGCAGAGGCAAGCAAGGTAAGGAAGATGTGGTTTTTGTTTTTAGCCGTCATAGGATTCTCTTCAAGAAGAAAAGCTGCCAGTTACCGTTATCCTCAAATATTTTCGGCAATTTTTCATTGTTCATAACAGTTGATGTCTTGAAGGCCGAATATGGGGATTCGGAAATACCCGGCCATTACGGGCGTATTATTGGCCCAAGGATAAGGGAAAGCAAGAGTATATATTCGAAAATTTTAATACAGCCCGCCTCCCTCTCTCCGGCCTTCAGGGTCGCGGTCCTGGGGGTGATTATGGTAAAATAAGTATGGGGGGCAGTCAGGCTTTGGGAGGTGCGGTCATGCGCCTGCGCTCATTGTGCCTGTGTCTATGCGCAATGCTCATCCCGGCGGTCCTGCCCCTGCTCCCGGCCCGGGCGGCCGTATCGGGCCCGGTGATCGTGGATCACACCTGCACCCGCCTGTCCCAGATCCCGCAGGAGTCCGTGCAGGCGGCCAAGAACCAGTTGCACATCGCCTACGGCCATACCTCCCACGGCAGCCAGCTGACCACGGGCATGACCGGGCTGGTTGCGTTCAAGGGCAGCCTGTACGAATGGAATTCCGGCGGCGCCAACGGCGCCCTGGACCTGCGCGACCAGCCGTTCTCCGGCGCCTCGGACCTGGGCAACCCGGACCGCACCGCCTGGGAGGCCGCCACGCGCTCCTACCTGGACGCCCACCCCGAGGTGAATGTCATCATCTGGTCCTGGTGCGGCCAGGTCAGCACGGCCACGCCCGCCGACATCGCCGCCTACCTGGACCTCATGAGCGGCCTGGAAACCGATTACCCCGGCGTCACCTTCGTATACATGACCGGCCACCTGGACGGCACCGGGCTGACCGGCAATCTCCATCTCCGCAACGAGCAGATCCGTAATTACTGCCGGGCGCAGGGCAAGATCCTGTACGATTTCGCGGATATCGAGTCCTACGATCCGGACGGGGCCTGCTACGGCGACAAGCTCCCGGACGACGGCTGCAACTACGATTCGGACGGCAACGGCACGCGCGACCGCAACTGGGCCCGGGACTGGCAGAACAGCCACACCGAGGGCGTGGACTGGTACCAGTGCGCTTCGGCCCACAGCGAGCCCCTCAACGCCAACCAGAAGGCCTACGCGGCCTGGTGGCTGTGGGCGCGGCTGGCGGGCTGGCAGGGATCGTCCCAGCTTCCCCCGGCCCCCGCCCTGCTGCAGGCGTACCCCAATCCGGCCCGCGGCGTGCTCCGCTTCCAGCTCCAGGGCGACAACGCCAGCCAGGCCCGCATCCTCCTGCTGAACCTGGCCGGGGAAACCGTGCTGCGCCTGGACGAGACCTTCACGCCCCCGAACGCCGTGCTCTCCGCGGACACCTCCGGTTTGGCGCCGGGCGTGTACCTGTATCACATCTACTTCGACGGCCGCAGGGGCTGCGCCGGCAAGGTCTGCATCCGGCGGTAAAAATCCCGCTCGCCCCCGCCAAAGGAACCAGCCGCCTTTGTCGTACCCCCGCTTCATCATTCTGACGAAGCTTGGCGTATGCTTAATGGAATGAGATGCTTTGGCGGAATAAATACCGGGGAGGATTGAAACGGCTTAAGACGCCTGCCGGGGCGGGGCGGGTTATTCGCACAGATTCTCCCGCCACGCCGGCCGCTTTTCCACCTGCGGCTGGTCGTACATGGCTTCAAATTCCCGGGCCGCCTCGGCCGAAAAGAATTTCAGGGGACACTGGTCCATATTGTTGTTCTCGATGACCCCGAAATGCACGTGGGCGGCGCCCCCCAGCACGATCAGGTTGGCGATGTGCTGCCCCGCTTCCACGTAATCCCCTTCTGAAACGAAGATGTTGGCGCGCCGCTCGGACTCCGGCCGGCTGCCCCCGATCTCGAAGTGATAGTCGACCACCCTCGTTCGGCTGACCCGGATGCTGATGCGGTAGTTCGTGCCCGGCCAGCCCACGCCCGTGTCCAGCTCGATCTTTTCCACCCGCCCGGGCGCGCAGGCATAAAAAGGGTCGCCGCTGGCCGTGGAGATGTCAATGCCGTTGTGGAAGCGGTAGGGCTCGTCGGGCAGCGTGACCACGCCGAAAGGCTGCATGATGGTCACGTCCGCGGGCCGGCAGGGCAGGGCCGTGAGCACGCCCGGGGCGAACTCTAAGTCCAGTTCCGCCTGGTAGGGATTGCTGCCGCAGGCGGCCAATGCCCCGCACACCCCGAGCATGAGCGCGATCCGGCTAAAACGCACAGCGCACCCCCAGGAACGGATGCAGCGGGTAGAGGGCGCGGGCATAATCCGTGTTGAGATAGGCGCCCACGCCCAGCATGGGCGAGAGCACCGTGGGCCCGATGGCAAAGGGCCAGGCCAAGGCCAGGACATGCGTGGCGTGCAGGCCGTCCTGGTAGAACAGGTTGTCCGCCTCCAGGAACACGCACCCGTAGCTCACGCGGAAGTACAGGTCCAGGGAGAGCTGATCCTTCAATTCCCGGCTGCCGGACAGGCTCATGCCCCCGGCTGTGATGAAGTCCAGGCCCGCCAGGCTGAAGGCGTAGCCGCCGGCCAGGCCCCAGCGGTATTGTTCCCCGCTTAAGAATTCGTCGTAGCTCTCGTTGACCGCGCGGGCGTAGCCGTTCCAGGGCAGGCGGCAGCTCACGGACGTTTCCCGGCCCATGCCGTCCTCGCCGGTGAAATGCGCGCCCAGCTGGGCTTCGAACATCCCCGCCCGCGCGGGCCCGGCCCACAGCCAAGCCAGCCCCAGGGCCAGGCAGGCAACCTGTGCTGCTTTCGGCATGCGAATCATGAGGCCTCTTTCTTCTCCATCTTCAGGCGCCGGGACAGAACCTGTGCGCCTGCCGTCTATTTTCGCCGCCGGCGGGAACGGTGTCAACCCGGGAAACGCAATCCTCCCGGCCTGTTCCGGCATTTTCCCGCATAAAAAAAACGCCGCGGGAAGGACGTTGGCCTACCCGCGGCGTCAGGAAGAAAAGCTTACTTCTTCTCTTTGGGGGGCGTGGGGGTCAGCGCCCCTGCAGCGCCTGCCGCGCCAGTCGCACCGGTCTCGCCGGTCTCGCCGCCCTGCATCTCCTGCTGCTCCGGCTGCGAAACGCTGGCCACGATGGTGAAGGGCAGGACCTTGATCACCTGGTCACCGTCCACGATCTCCACGGACCAATCCCCGGTCTGGTCCGGGGCGATGATCTTACTGGAGTACACCCTCCAGCCCGAGCCGCCGACATTCAGCGGCACCTCGGCCACGATCTCATCCCCCTTCTTCCAGCGGTGGACGACCTTCGTGGGCTCCGAAACGTCGCCGATCTTGGTCCAGCAAAACACTTTTTCCACCTCGGCCGGAAATTCGGTCTTTTTGTCCACGGGCTGGCGGTCCTCCACGCCGGTCGTCAGGGCCGACTCCATGACCGTGAGGCCGCTGGCTGTCGCCGCTTCCGGGGCCGCTTCGGCCGGCTGGGTTTCCGGCATCGCGCTTTCCATTTTGGGGCCGGAACCGGCCTTTTCCATCTTGGCTCCTGAGCCGGCTTCCTGCGCCCAGCCCGCCGCGGCCAAGGCCGCCACTAAAGCGGCAACACCAAACAGACTTGCCAATGCTTTCTTCATGCCACTACCTCCTTTTTCACCTAGGCTTCGGCAACCATCCTGTGCCGGGTAATGCGGCAGCATGGTAAATCCCCGTTTCGTTTCCCTCGACTGCGCGTTTCCCCTATTCACTGACAAAAATCGCCGCACCGCTCAGGCGTTCGGCTAGAACTGCCAGCCGTTCTTGACCATCAGGTAATAGGCGCTGGTGTCCACGAAACGTTCCCAGGTCTGCGCCGTGCTGCCGCCGTCCTTCCAATCGACCCAGCCGCCCGTGATCCCGTGTTCGTCCGGCGTCACCTGCCACAAGCCGCTGGTCTGTTCGGCCCAGGAGGTGTGGCTGTCGGCCAGGTCCGAGCGGCCCAGCTCCTGCCAGGCCAGGCTGGCCTGGAACCCCATGCCCGGCATCAGCTTCGTGGAGTTCGCCTCCTGCGCGACCGCCCCGCGGTCGCGGCCCCGGGTCACCTGGAGCTCCGTGGCAATGCGGTCGGCCAGGCCCGCCGGATAGACCACGCCAAAGCGGTCCGCGTTCAGCATGGCCGGGGCGAAATGCACCCAGGTGAAGGGCAGATAAACAGGAAAGCCCAGCTCGTTGACCGCGGCCTGCCAGGCGTCTCCCGCCGCCAGGGTCTGATTGATGCCGGCCGCCACCTGGTTGCGGGCCGCAGTCTCCCCGGCCAGGTCGAACACGATGAGCGCGAAGGCATTGTCGCTGGTCCAGCGGTCCCTGATAACAGCTCCCGCGTCGGTGTAGCCCCCGCAGATCAGGCCGTCGTCCTGTCCCTGCTTGAGCGCCGGGTCCTGCAGGGTTTTCAAATAGGCCACGGCCCGCTGCAAGGCCTGGTCGTGTCCCCCGATCCGTCCCAGGGCCATGGCCGCCTGGGCGGTCATGCGCGCGAACCTTCCGAGGTCCACCGGCGTGTCATAGGAGTACTGGTTGTACCAGGAGCCGTCGCTCCTCTGCACCCGCGCCAGGTAGTCGCAGGCCAGCTGCGCCTCGGCCGCGTAGCCGCCGGCCTGCAGGGCCAGGGCCGCCATGGCCACCTCGCCCGGGACGACCCAGGTGGGGGCGCCGTACACATTATTGATGGCCCCATGCCCCGGACTGCCGGGAGAAACGTACTGGCAGGCGCGCAGGTAGTCGTACTCGATCTGCAGGCTGCCGCCGTTGTTGGGTTTGCCCTTGGCGGGGGTCAGGAGATCGGGGTCCGCGCGGAACGCGCCCGGCGCCGTGGGGCTCTGCTGTCCGCAGGCCGCCAGGGCCATGGCGGCCGCCAAGGCCATGACCATTGTCCAGGATTTGAACTTGTTTTTGGGGCTTGGCATGATTTCCTCCTGATTAGTTTGCATGGATCGTGCGGAAATACGGGCGCTGCCCGCGCCTTCCGGGCGAAGCTTGAAAATGCCTGGCCACGGATTCCGTGGGTCACAGACGATTTGGCCGCTACGCGCGCATTATCGGCCCGGGCCGTGGGGATTGCAAGGGGATTTGTCAAAAAAATCCGGAAGCGGCCCCCGGCTCTCAAGCATGGATTTCTCGGCTCCGCAGGCTAACCCCAGGTGACGGACCATTTCCAGGCCCGGGAATCCTGCGCGTCCTTCTCGACCTTCAGGTTCTTCACGCCCGTGAACTCGGCCACGCCGAAGATGTAGCCGGCGATTTCATCGAGGAATTTTTTCGGGAGCTCGGGATAATCGGTCACCGTGACCACCACGCGGTTGCGTTCGGGATCCCGCCAGGCCGAGGCCTTGCCCTGGTCATGGTACATGCCCCAGAGCCGGGCGGATAATCCCACCACGAAAGAGATGGTCGTCATGCGCAAGAGGGCCCGGTAGATCCCCTTCAGGTTGTCCCGCGCCAGCTCCCGCCCCAGGCGCCGAATCCCCTGCGCGTCCCCGGGATGGAGCACCTCGGCCGCGGCCTCGAACAGGCGGGTGGTGGTTTCCGCCGCCAGCCAGCTCACGGGCAGGGCCGTGCGGTAGCTCTCGGCCTCTGCGGGCGTCAGTTTTTCCAGGAATTGGGATTCGGCGGCGGTCCCCGCGGCCCCCAGGACCTTGCGGAGGAAAACAATGTTGGTGCCCTTGCATTTGGCCATACCGATCACTCCGCGGCGGAGCCGGGGAATCCCCGGCGGGAATTTTCCAGCTGCTGGATATGGGAGGGCAATACGGGCGTATTATTGGCCTTGAGGTGGGGGATTGCAAGGGCATTTATTTAAAATAGATAACAGGTTCGGGCACCTTCTTCCCCAGCCGCCCCTCACAGGGTGAGGGGACAAGAGGATACCGAAGTTATTTCCCCCGCAGGAGCAGGAGGCCGATGGCCCCGCAGCCCACGATCACCAGCAGGTCGATGAAGAACCAGAGGTGGTTTTGGTTGACGATCATGCCCAGGATGACCAGGGCGGACAGAAGCAGCAGAACGATCCCGGGAATCCGGTCGCTCATCCATGCCTCCCCGCAGCGATGGATACAATCATGATCCTGCAGGTATTATTGGCCTTGCGCCGGCGGAAAGCAACGGCGATTTCCCGGCAAGGCGAAATTATCACTTTCCATACGCCGGCGGCGGATGTATTATATTTTCATGAGGAAATTTCCGCTGGCCATCCTTTTGGCTTGTTGGCTGCCGCCGTCCGCGGCCCTGGCGGCCACGCTTCCCGACCATTTTGACGTGACCGGACCCGGCGGCGCACCGCTCAGCGGCCCCTACCTTGCGGGCGTTCCCTTCGATGTCTCCATCACGGCTTATGATGGGCTGGGCCAAACCCTGGCATCCTTCTCCGGTCCCGCCGACCTGCGCACCTCGTTGGACTACACAGCGGACTACCGCGTGGTTTCCCCCCGGCAGATTACCTTCACGGCGGGCATTTGGCAGGGGCAGGCGGTCATCCGCCGCGCCGGTTCCCCCGCCTTCCTGGAGTGCACCTACAACGGCGTCACCGGCTCATCCGCCGCCATGGCCGTGGCGCCCGGGCCCGCCTACGGCCTGGCGATCCTTGCCCCCGGCCAAATCCTGGTGGAGGGCAGCGGCAACTCGGGAATCGGTCTGGCGGGCGGCCCCGCCATCCCCGGAGTGCCCGCTGGCGGCTGGTACACCGGCGTCACCCCGGCCGGGAGCGCGCCGCCGGGGGCCGACGTATACTCGGCCGCGGGTCATCTGACGCACTATTGGCTGCCGGTCACGGTGGCCGCGGTCGACGTCTTCGGCAACCTCTCGGCCGCAACCCAGGTCCCCTTCGAGGTGAGGACGACCACGGAATCACATTGGGCCGCGGAACCGAACACTGCCACGCCCTTGGCCGCCGCCCTGGTCAACGGACGGGGTTGGGTCAACGCGCGCCTGATCACGCTGGGACAGATGGACCTGTATCCGCACGCCCCGAACGACCCCGGCCTGAATCACGGCAGCGAGACCAGCCGCTCCCTGATCCAGGTGGTCTCGGCCGGCTGCCACACGTGCAAGCTGTTCGTCAACGGCGCGGGCCCGGGAGAGACCGTGGCCGTGGAGCCGGCGCCCAACACCTTCACCCTGCGGTGCGAGATCTGGGACGCAGACGGCGGGCAGCATCTGTATTTCGATTTCGACGTCGCGCTCCAACCCGTGCTCGATCCGGCGACGGCCGCTCCGGCGCCGGGTTCGCTGCTGACCGCCGCCTTCCGCACGCAAGACGGCGAGGCGACGCTCAGCCAAAGCTACTCCCTGCCCGGCGCCATCTATCTCCGCGATGCCCACGCCTGCGAGACCCTGGGCCCGTTGATCCTGGTCGGGCAAAACCCCCAGCCCACGCCCAGCCCCGGGGAGGACATCTGGGTCGGTCTCGGCTCGGACGTCGTCGCCTTTCCCGATCCGGCGCGGGATCATGTCACTTTTTGGTGGAAAGAGAAAGACGTGGAGCGGGTGGAAATCGTCTTGTACAACTTCAATGGAGAAATCGTCAGCAAAATGGAAGAAGCGGCGGGGCCGGAGGCCGGCCTCAGGCTGCAAACCGCATCCCTGGCTCCGGGGATTTATCTCTACCGCCTGACGACCATCCGCGACGGCGTCCGGCGCGTCTATCCGTTCAAAAAAATCGCCATCATCAAAGAATAAAACCCCCACCCTGCCTTGTCCGGCGGGCCGTGTGTCCGGCCGTCAACCGTTTTCCCGCTTCCGGCGCTCCGCGGACCAGAGCGCGGCGAGCACGGCTAAGGACCCGGCCAACAGCGCCATATGCATGGCAAAATACAGGAGACCGCCCGGGGAGCCGAAGTTGTAGAACCCCTGCTGGAAGTTGAAACTTAGGTCCAGCAAGGCCAGGAAAAGCACCGCGCTGGCGGCCAGCTGAGTAAAATACCGGCCATAGTCCCGGCCGCGCCACAATCCCAGCGCCCCCAGCACCAGACAGGGCAGCAGAAAGACCACGTCCGGCAGGATGAAGGCTTTTTCAAAGGCCAGAAAAAGTTCCGGCCCGCGGTCCGCAATGTTTCCGGAAAACAGAAAGACCGGCCAGAACAACACCAAACCAAGCGCGCACAACGCTTCCAGGACCGCCACCCAGCGCAATCCGTCCCGCATTCCCCCGCCCGCCGCTTTCAAATTTTCCACGGTCCCTCCGCCGGGTTCAAATCGTTTCCGCCAGGTGTTTGAGGGTCAACAGCATTTTCCGTTCCATGACGAAACTGATGGGTTCCAGCAGGCCCGGACCCATGAAGGCGCGGTTGAGCCAGGTCGGCCGATAGGCATAATGACCGCGCACGATCAGGCGGGTGTGGTTTGCGTCTTGGGGTTGCAGGTAAAAAAGCCAGGTGGTGCCGATGACGCGGTTTGCCGGCGTATCGGGCGCGGCCGGGCCTCCGGTGGCGGCGTCCATTCTGCCCGCCAGGAGCAGGTAGCCATTGGCCTCCAGGTCCTCCACCGGGATGCCGGGGGCTTTGGGGTGCAGCTTGATCTCGTCCCCCACTTGCAGGTTTTGCAGTTCCGGCTTGATCCGCTCCAGGTTGCGGATGTTGCAGCCCACCAGGTTTTCCAGCACTTCATAGCTGTAGAATCCGCCCCGTCCCTGGCCGATCTGGACCAGCCAGGGCCAGATTGTTTCCGGTGCCGCCTGGATGGTGACCGCGTGTGTATAGCCCCAGCTGGGATGCAAAAACAATTCGTCCCCGGGCAGGCTCATCGCGATCTCCGCCGGGGTGGCGCCCCAGTGGGTTCGCCAGGCATGAAGAAAAGGCGAGCAAACATGGCAGGAAATCAAATAGGCTCCCCAGGCCGCGGCCAGCAGGGACGTCATCCCAACATTCCCCCCTATATTAAAATCTCCGAATCGGTGCCAGGCACCGTATTCGCTTTGCAATTTAAGGCTTTCCGGGGTGAAGGAGGCCGCGTTCCGTCCGGACCGCGGCCTCCGGGCCTTCAGGGGTGCCGCCCGAAGACTAAAACGCCATGCCCAGGCCAATACCCAGCCCGAAATAGACCCCGCCGCCGAAGGTGCTCCCGCCCACGCTGACCGACCCGATCGTGAAGCCCAGGGCCAGCGAGGGGGCGAGCACCAGGGCGATCCGGTCGCTCACCTGGAAGAGCAGGCGGTAGCCGCCTTCGGCCCGGGGCGTGACAAAGAACCCGGAGGCGGTTTCGCCGCCGTAGCTGTAGCTGAATCCGTACAGGTCCAGGCCCGGTCCGACCCACAAGCCTTCCTGCGGGCTGACGTTGTCGAGCAGATAAAAGCGGTAACTGCCGCCGACGCCGAAACCGTACCCGAGAAGGAGCCGGCCGGCTAAAGCCGAAGTGGGCGTGATCAGGCGCTGGTATTCCAGGTTTGCCAGGCCGAAGGCAAGACCGACCGGGTCGAAGGTGATGCTGTTCAAGGGATTGAAGTTGGACTCGGAAAAATGATGAAGATAGGAACCCCTGCGTGCCGGCTTGAAACTCTTCGCGGCCTTGGCGGGCGCGGATTTGGCCTTGGATTTGGCCTTGGCCGGTTTGGAAACCTTTTCGGTCTTGGTGGGAGTAGGTTTGGGTTTGACTTTGGATTTGGCTTCGGCCAATCCCGGCCCCCATATCAGCAGCAGGCTCAGCACAACGATCACCAGACTGGATTTGCGCTTCATGATTTTCCTCCTGATTAGGAAATCCTTTCCGGCGGCGCTGAAAAATTCCCGTTTCCCGGGCCGACCGGGTCGAAAAAACCGGGAGATTTTGGCTGTATTATTGGACGCGCGGGCAGGGAAAGCAATGAAATTTCTCGGAAATTGTCCGCGGAGGCCGGCTCTCGGTCCAGCGCTGGAGATGATTCGTTCAGCCGCTGCAAGCAGGAATTGCCGTCTTGGACGCGGTCGCGGAACTGCCGCGGGGGTGCCGGCCGCCCTCAAGGGTCGGGCGGCCGGCGTTCTCGCCGAATGCCCTACTGATCCTTCTTCCCGCCTCCGAACAGCTTCTGCAGCGCCTTCTTCATGTCCTCTTTCTGCTGGTCCTTCTGGCCCTCGACATAAGCCAGGCTCGGCAGGCGCGGGCCGATCTGCTTTTTGATGGCGGTCTTGATCTTGTCCGCGAAGCGCTTGGTCAGCTCCAGATTCCGGAAAATGTTCTCCTTATCCTGGACCTCGACCTGGTCCTCGGCCAGGTAATGCGACATGACCTCGGCCTTGAAGACCAGCACCGGCATGGAGGCCGCCTTGCCGGTGGACTTGGAAATGCCGTAGGCCGTGTCCGCCAGGGCGTGCGGGAAAACGCTGATATCGGCATCCACCTGCGGTAGGGACTCGCCGTGGCCGGGCCTGGATTTCTGCGCCTCGGCTTGGGCACGGTTGACCACGCCCTGGTCCACCAGGCGGATGACCGGATCCCCCTCAAATGCCTTGCGGAAAGTTTCGAAAAGCTTCTTCCGGTCGATGCCCTTCTTCAGGTTCTCGGCGTATGTGAAGTCAAACAGCGCCACGCGGATCGGCTCCCCGGCTTTGCGCTTCTCGGCCTGTCGGTAGCCTTCGGCCCGGGCTTCGCGGGCCTCATCCTGCGCTTTCAGGCGTTTGGCGTTCTCCGGATCCGTCCAGGTGGTGACTTCGCGCCCCGACGCATCCTTGTGTTTGACCTCGACCATGCCCATGCTCGAACAGCCTGCGAGCAGCAGCACGGCCATCCCGCCCAGCAACCACAACCCTCTTTTTTTCAGCTTCATGTCGCCTCCTCAGTTGAGATGATCCGGGCCGCACTGCGGCGGCCGTGGAAACCTGCCTGACACATCCTGGCCCGTACTCGCCCCGGGCCCCGGTTCGCGACGCCCCGCCTGAAATGGTCAGTTCCCCGCGGACCCGGCACTCGGCGGAAGCCCGCCCTAACGGACCTTCGCGGCGTCGGCGCCCCCCGCAGCGGTGGCCAAACCGATCAGCGAATACAGGGCAGTGGCCGCGCGCTGGCGGCCGGACTGGTTCAAATGCCCCTCGTCCGAGGCGTATCCCGGAGCAAGCCGGGGATATTCCCGGGAGCGGTAGGTGAAAGTCTGCCGGATCCCGCCGGGGTCCCAGGCCTCGATATCCGCGATGTCATAGAGAATCTTGCCGTCCTGGGTGGCGATCCAGTTTCTCAGGTTTTGATTGAAGCGGGCGCGGCGGACGGCGTTGGCGTCGCTGTCGGTGGTCAGCGGCATGGTCCAGTAGACGAAGCGGGTGTCGGGATATTTCTTTTCCAGCGCCAGCATGGCTTTGCGGTAGGCCTTCCAGTTGGCTTTCTGGTCAATATAGCAAAACTTGTTCATGGCCAGATCCACCGCGGGCGCATGCCAGCCGTCCCGGACGTAGGCGGAAAAGTCCCGGATCTTGGCCGACCAGCGGGGATTGCCCCGGGGATATTCATAGATCACGCCGGGCGAGGTATCGGCCGGCGGCGTCCCCTCCACGCTGACCTGAACCAAGGGATATTTGGAGGCGTCCGCGGCGTGCAGGTCCGCCATGCCCTCCAGGAGGTTGCCGCCCACCGAGGCATGGGCGAAAAATATTTTTCGGGTGGCCACCTCATGGGCCACGGTCCGGGGCTGGAGGTTGTACCAGTCCCAATTGGTGTGATCCACGATCACGTTGCCGCCGAACGCCGGAGCGGCGGCGCAGGTCCCAAGCCCGAGTGCCAGCAGGCCGACCCGAGACGGTACGAGCCTCAATCCGCGTGATTTGCTTATTCGCATGCCAGCCTCCGTTTTCAAAGTGCCAACTTGCCTGGCACCAGCGCGCCTCCGCTCCCCCTCAAGGACATGCGGTAACAAGTGCCAGCCACCCTGGCAGCAATGCATGCACCCTCTGGAAAAAATTAGTATAGAGCAGGGCGTGTCAAAATGGAACCCCCCGGCAAAATCCGGACGGCAGCCGGGTTCAATGCACGACGGCGATTTTCAGCTTTTTCACTTCATGCCCGGGCGCATGCACCCGCGCCAGGTAGATTCCGGCCGCCAGCTCCGTGACGTTCCACGATACCCGCGTATTCGTGCCAGCCACGGCTTCGTTCGTCAATTCGCCGATCAGCTCACCCGCCAGGTTGTAGATTCGGATCTCGATGGTGCCGGCATAACCGGCCGGGAGTTCGAATTGAACGGTGGTTCTGGCCGGATTGGGATATGCGCGCAGTTCCTGGCTTGGCGTGCTGACCGTCGTGCCGCCCGAGGTGGCGACGGGCGTGGCGGCGGGCGTGGCGCCCGGTGTCCCGGGGGTGGCGGTCGGGGCGGGCGGAAGAGAAGTGGTCGCCATGCCAAACAGAGAGTAGAGTCCCGTGGCCGCGCGATCATATCCGGCCTGATTTAAATGCCCGCCGTCCGTGGTGTAGCCCGTATACATGTGTTCATAGTCGACGGTGTTGAAGGTGAAAGTTTGATGGGCTCCACCGGGAGACCAGGCCTCGATGTCCGCCAAATCATAGAGGAGCTTGCCGTCCTGGGTGGCGATCCAGTTCCTCAGGTTCTGATTGAACTGAGCCCGCAACACGGCGTCGGAGTCGCTGTCGGTCGTGAGCGGCATGGTCCAATAGATGAATTTCGTGCCGGGATGATTGGCTTCCAGCGTAACCATGGAATCACGGTAATCCGTCCAGCTGGCAGCCTGATCGATGAAACAAAACTTGTTCATGGCCATGTCCACCTTGGGGTCGTGCCAGCCATTCTGAATGCAGGTTTCAAACCCGCTGATTTTGGCCGACCATCCGGGATTTCCTCGGTTGTATTCATAAATCGTGCCATTGATGGTGGTGCCGGGAGGTGTATCGCCAGCGGTGGCCTGGCTTAATGGATATTTGGAGGCATCGGAGGCATGCAGGTCCGAAAAACCTTGCAGGATGTTTCCGCCCACCGAGGCATGAGTGAAATAGATCTTCTGCGCGGATACTGCGTCGGTCACCACCTGGGTCTGGCTGACGTACCAGTCCCAGTTGGTATGGTCCACGACCACGTTGGCGCCGTATCCGGGAGCGGCTGAAAAAGCCGCAAGCCAAAGGGAAAAAAGACCGATCCCGACAAATATTTTGTATTCCCTGCCGAAACTTTTTAACGTCATGCCAACCTCCAACGGGAAGAAACGGTGCCAGCCACCAACGGCATTATACTGCTTTTCATGCTGTAGTGAACTTAGAAACAGCCTCTCGTTCAAGATTTTATTTGTTCGGATATGAATCCAGGAAATGCGGTCAATAGATGGGCCAGATTAATTGCGGATAATTCACGCAAAAAAGCCTTGCAGAGCCTTGCAGGGCTGGAGCTCTCAACAGTCCTCTTCCACCACGTGCTAGATTCTCCTTTTAACTTCTGCGATGAACTCTTGGGACCCGAAGATCTGTAGCCGCCACAGTTTCCCGTGCAAGTCGTCTAAGTGCGGTTCCTGATTCAATACAAACGAGATGTACATTTCTCGTCTCCCGACCTTGTCCCTGGCCAATGCCAGATAGGTTGGGTGTGGTGAAAGGGAGAGTATTGGATGTTTTTTTCCATAAGCATAGGTGTTGAATGAGGTCAGCGGCCATTGGGAGGGATGGTTAACCAACCCAGCTTTTACGGCATTGCGGTCCAGGTAACGCAGGCAGGCCAATGCATGCCGATCGTCCTGGACAATGGTGGAATGGAAGCGGTCACCCCAAAAATGACCGCAGGTGTGATACCGCCGGTTGTAATATTTGGCATATAGAGTTTTGAACTCACACATGATTTTGGAAATATCAGCGTCGTTCTTGATGTGAATAATCGCGTGGAAATGGTTGGACATCGCAGTAAAGCTGTATGCGATTACGTCATATTTCAGCAGGATCCTGTGCAAATATCGGCACAGCATCTTCCTGTCCTGCTTGGCATGCAGGTAAAGTCTGCCGCCGTTGGTGCGGGACGTGACATGATATGTCAAGCCAGGGGCTTTCAGGCGCAAGGGCCTGCCCATCACTTCCACCTCCCTGGATAAAGGTAGATATGGAAATTTTGACAGGCCGGCCATGCAAATAGTTTCAAATCCCTTCCTTTTTTGTGGCTGGCACCGTATTTCGGTATTTCGTGTGTTCAGGAAGCCTCTGCAGGCGGCACAGCCGCCTTCGCCAGCTCGGCCAGTCGCTGGTATACGGGCTGCGCTTCGGCCTGGAGTGCGGGCAGGCGCCGGGAGAACAGGATCGCGGCCGAGAGGCATAACGCCGCGCCCAAGAGCAGGACGGCGGGCGCGCCGATCCGCTGCGCCAGCGCGCCTGCGACCAGGCTGCCCACAGGCGCCATGCCGATGAAGGACATGGTGTAGAAGCTCATGACCCGCCCGCGTTTGTCATCGTCCGCGAGGGTCTGGAGGATGGTATTGCTGGAAGTCATGTTGACGATGAAACCAAAACCGGTCAGTACCAAAAACGGCAGGGACAACCACAAGCTGCGGGAGTATGCGAAGGCCGACAAGCCGATGGCAAATACGACCACGGACAGGGGCAGCACCCTTCCCAGGGAGACGCCCCGGGGTCGCGAGGCCAGCAGGAGCGTACCCAGCAGGGCGCCCAGGCCGATGGCGGCCATGAGAAACCCCATGGTGTCCGGTCCGCCGTGGAGGATCTGCTTGGCGAATATCGGCATGAGGATGATGTAGGACATGCCTACCAGGCTGACCACGCTCAGGAGGATCAGAACGGCGCGGATGGGCGCAAAACCGAAAACATACACAAAGCCTTCCTTCAGCGCCGTGCCCAAACGGGCCGTCTGCGGCCGCCGGCTCTGCGGCAACCGCAGGGAAAAGAGGCTGAAAATCACGGCCAGGAAACTCACCGCATTGAGCAGAAAACAAGTCCCCTCTCCCACCAGGGCGATCAGGATCCCACCCACCGCGGGACCGATGAGCCGGGCGATGTTGAAGATGGTGGAATTCAGCGCAATGGCATTGCCGAGCACGGATTTATTCTCCACCAAGTCGAGCACGAAGGCCTGCCGGCCCGGCATGTCAAAGGCATTGACGACGCCGAGAAAAACGCCGAGGCTCAGGATATGCCAGACCTCAATCGCGCCGGCCAGCGTCAAAACGGCCAGGGCCAGGGCCTGGAGCATGGCCAGGGATTGGGTGAGGATCAGCAGGCGGCGGCGGGGTGAGCGGTCGATGAAGACGCCGGCGAACGGGCTGATCCCGAAGGCGGGAATCTGGGTGGCAAAACCCACGAGGCCCAGCATGAAGGCCGATCCGGTCAACCGGTAAACCAGCCAGCTCATGGCGATCTGCTGCATCCAGGTGCCAATAAGCGAAACGCTCTGTCCCAGGAAAAAAACGCGGTAATTGCGGTAGGCCATGGCCCGGAAGAGATTCGTCCACAGGTCCGCGGCCCAGCCGGCGGCCCGCTGCCGGTTCAGGCGCAGGCCCTGCGCGCGCGCGGCGGACGCGGTTGGATTGATTTCAGTCGGGGCCTTCGTCCGGTTTTTCTTCATCGCCCCGGTCCCGGAGAGGGCGTACCGCGGGCGCCTGTTTTTTCCAGTTCCATGATCTTTCTCCGCAGCCTGCGCGCACCCGCCGCATCCCCGACCCGCTGCGATATATTCGCCAGGGCCGCCAGCAGCCCGACCTCGCCCGGATTGTACTTCAGCGCGCGCCGCAGCACTTGCCGCGCTTGGTCGTAATCCCCCCGTCGCCGGTTGATCTCCGCCAGGCGGAGCGCCGCAGCCGTGTGGTAGGGATCCCGCTCGAGGATGTAGGCGTACAGGCTCCCGGCCACCGCGTCGTTCCGGGCGCCTTCATATTCCAGGGCTTTTTCATAGGGAGTCAGCGGGATCCGCGCCGCCGGCGTCACGTCGCCGGTCCGGCGGTATTTTTCCCGGACCGCGGCCAGCTTCGCCAGAATGCCGGAACGGTCGGCTTCCGGATCCAGGCTCAGGCCCTTTTCCACCAGAGCGATGGTGCCGGAAAAATAGCCGATGTTCCGGTACAAACCGGCCAGGCGCAGATAGGCGTTGGCATAGTAGGGCGATTCCTCGATGGCCGTCTTGTATTCCATCACCGCCCGCTCGACATCCCGGAAATTCACCCGCGGTCCGCTCTCGGCCCGCTCCAGGTATTTGTCGGCCATGGCCAGCCGGGAATGGCTGAAAGGCAGCCGCGTCACGGGCGTGTTGACCGCCACCAGGCCGGCCAGCAACAACGCCGCCGCGACACCGAATTCGGCCCAGGCGCGCGCGCGCAGCAGGTCGTACAGGGCTGCGATCCCGATGGCGGCAAAAACAATCAGCACGGGTACGAGGGGCAGCCGGTAGCGGTCGGTGATGAAAAAGGGCAGCAAGGAAACGACATAAATTCCGGCAAACGCCAGCAGAAGCTTTTCGGGATCCGCCAACCCCCGCCGGCTTCGCCACAGGATGCCGACCAGCGCTAAAGGCAGAATCCAGCCGTATCCCACGAAGAGAACCTTCAGGATCGGCGCGTAATAGTTGGCGATATAATCGAAACTCAGATGATTGGGGATCTCCTGATAATTGAACAGGAGCCGCAGCTTGTGCGCGTACAGTTTGAGCGCCGCGCCCGGATGCATGCGCACAAAACGCCAGGCCCGGTCCGCCCAGTAATCCGAAACTTCCGAGGGCTTCAGGCTGCGTCCCGCGGCCCTCTCCGCGGCCCTGACCTGCGCTTCCGCCAGGTCGCCGTTGGCCAAGCCGGTACCGGGCGGAATCCGGAAAATGCCGTCCGCGGCGGGATTGTTGCCGATAAACAAATTGATCCCCGCGTTGGAGGAAACCAGCACCAGGTCTCGCGCCGCGAGGCGGTTGTGGAGGGTGACGGGCAGGATCATCAGGCAGACGCCGGCCGCGAAACCGAGCGCGGGCCGCCAGGCCCAAGTCTTCCAGGCCGGCGAAAACCGCCCGGCCGCATACCACGCGCCGAAGGGGACGAAGAGCAGAAGATTGGTCCTGCCGAACGCCGCCAGGCCGAAGCTGGCACCCGCCAGCCAGGCCCAGCGGGCCTGTCCCGATTCTCCGGCCCGGAGCAGGAGCCAGAGGGTCAGATCCACGAGAAACACGACCAGGGAAACCGCCAGCAAGTCCCCGTCGAAAAACACCAGGACCCCGTACCCCGCTGCGGCCAGGCCGGCCAGCGGTCCCAGCAGCGGATTCCCGCGGGACAATTTCCTGGCCAGCAGGTAGATCAGGACGCAATTGGCCGAGCCGACGACGGTCTGAACGCAACGCAGCAGAAAAAGACTTTGGCCCGTGGCCCCGAGGATGGCGGCCATGAAAACCGGGTAGCCCGGAGACTGAAAAGGCACGCCCTGCCCCAGGAGGCCGCCGCCGGCCAGAATGGCCCGGGCCTGCCGCAAATAATTTTCCGAGTCTCCGAAGGGGAAATAAAATTCGGGGGCGGCGGAATATTGCCACAGGTAAATCAAGCGCACCAGCAGGGCCGCCCCGAACACGCCCCACAGGAGGACGGGCTCGCTCACCGGCAGTTTCCAGCTGGCCGGGTCGGGCCAGCGCGGCGGGGACGCCGCCGGACGCTCGGTCTTGCTCATGCCATGGATTCCTCTCCGCAGTCCGGGGACACCAAATTCCGACGGTCCAGGCCCCAGGCTTTAAGGTCCGGTCGCGCTTCGCGGGGCGACGCGCCGCGGGCCGGGAGTGCACGCCCGGTTGGCGGGCAGCCCTGCTCTTTCCCGGGTTTCCGGAATGCGCCGCGGTCGTTATTATAATGGTTTCAAACGCAAAAAACCACGCCGGAGATCAGCCGCCGGCCAAACGTGAAAACCGCCGGGCGCTTCCCGCGCTTGACGCCCCGGCGCGGAAGTGGTATAGTCAGCATTCTTTTTATTCCGGGAGGCTCAATGAAATTCAGGGATGGGGTTTTTCCATTTTCCCCGCACCACCGCCGGGCGCTGTTTTGGAGCGCCGCGGCCTTGCTCCTGCTTGCAGGCGGCTACGGGTTGGTCCGGCCGCTGAACCTCGGCGCCCTGGTCCGGCATAATCCCGTCCCCACCGCCCTGATGACGCTGCGGGCGCAGCAGGCGCGCGCGCACGGCCGGTCCTATCGCTGCGACCAGCACTGGGTGTCCCTGCATCGCATCGCCCGGCCCCTGCGCCAGGCCGTGATTGCCGCGGAAGACGACGGCTTCTACCGGCACGGGGGCCTGGCCTGGGACGAAATCTGGGTGTGCCTTAAATACGACTGGCAGCACCAGAACTTCTCCCGCGGCGGCAGCACGCTCACCCAGCAGGTGGCAAAAAACCTGTTCTTGTCCCCGCGGAAAAGCCTGGCCAGGAAATTCCGGGAGGCGATTCTGGCCGTGCGCCTGGAACACGCGCTGTCCAAGGACCGGATCCTGGAGATCTATTTAAACGTAGCCGAGTGGGGCCGGGGAATCTTCGGGGCCGAAGCCGCCGCGCGGCATTATTTTCATAAGTCCGCGCGCGAGCTGAACGTCGAGGAAGCCGTCGCCTTGGTGGCCGTGCTGCCTTCGCCTCTGCGCCATTCCCCCTTGCGGGAGGACCGCTTCCTTTCCTGGCGCAAGGCCTGGATCAGACGCCGCCTGCTGTCCTTGGGTTACCTGACCCCCGCGGATTTCTCCGTGACTCCCCCCGCCCCGGCGGACCTCAAACCGCTGGTGGAAACCGAGGCGGCCCGGGACCCCTCTCCCGCTCAGGTGGCCGCCGCACAATCCCCGGCCGCCCCGCAGGAAAGCCGTCCGCCCCTCGCCGGCGGTCCCGTGGAATAACCCCCCGCGCCCCGCCGTTCCGGCGCCCGCGAAGAGCCGCCTCCGGAAGGCGCAGGCCCTGATTGACTCCCCGCTGGACATCCCCTATAATGACATCGACCCGTTTCAGGGCGTCCTCCACGGACACCTGCTCTGACCGTCCCCGATCCGGAGAAAGCGGTCCCTATGTCCCCGTCTCCAGCCAACAGCCCCAAAAACGGCGCCTCCAAGCCGGCCGAGGAGCTCGAACCAAAAAAATTCGGCACCTTCAACGGCGTTTACCTGCCGAGCGTCCTGACCATCCTGGGCGTGATCATGTACCTGCGCCTGGGCTGGGTCCTGGGCAACGCCGGTTTGTTCCACACGGTCCTGATCGTCAGCCTGGCGACCTTCATCACCTTCATCACCGGCCTCTCCATTTCCGCCATTGCCACCAATATGACCGTCCGGGGCGGAGGCGCTTATTACATCATTTCGCGTTCCTTCGGGCCGGAGGCCGGCGCGGCGGTCGGCCTGCCCCTGTTCCTGGCGCAGGCCATCGGCGTTTCGTTTTACCTGGCCGGGTTCGCCGAATCCCTGCAGAGTTTCTTCCCGCAGGTGCCGCTGACGATCCTGGCGCTGGCCAGCTTGGGCGGACTCACCCTGCTGGCCTTTTTCTCAGCCAACCTCAGCTTGAAATTCCAGTTCCTGCTCTTTCTCATTATTCTGGGGTCGCTGGCCTCCTTCTTCCTCGGCGGCAAACCCCCGGACGGCTTCGTCCGGCCCGCGGGCCCGTTGCCGCCCCCGGCGGGCTTCTGGCTGGTGTTCGCCGTTTTTTTTCCGGCGGTCACCGGCATTTTATCGGGCGTCTCGCTCTCGGGCGATTTGAAAAACCCCAGGCGTTCCCTGCCGCTGGGCACCCTGTCCGCCGTGGCCACCGGCTACCTTATCTATCTGGCCATCCCCGTGTTCCTGTCCGGCTTCGTTCCCCCGGACGTCCTGCGCACGAATTACATGATCCTCCGTGACGTCGCGACGGTCGGCCAGCTGATCCTGCTCGGCCTCTGGGGCGCCACGCTGTCGAGTGCACTCAGTTCTCTGCTGGGGGCGCCGCGCACACTCCAGGCCCTGGCCCAGGACCGCCTGCTGCCGGCGTTTTTAGGCAAGGGCTACGGTCCTTCCCTGGCTCCGCGCATCGCCACGGGCGTCACCTTCCTGCTCGCCTTCGCGGCCACCTGCCTGGGCAACCTGGACACCATCGCGCCCGTCCTTTCCATGTTCCTGCTGGCCACCTACGGCAGCTTGAATCTCATCGCCGGCGTCGAAGGGTTCATGGGCAATCCTTCGTGGCGCCCGGTCCTGAAGATGCCCTGGTGGGTCCCCCTGCTGGGCGCCCTGCTGTGCCTGGGCGTCATGCTCATGATCAACCCCCTGGCCACCTTCGCGGCCGTGTCCATCGTCGGCCTGATTTACGTGGCAACGACCAAGCGCCGCTTGAACCCCCGCTGGGCGGACATGCGGCACGGGCTCCTGCTCATGCTGGCCCGCTTCTCCATCTACCGCCTCGCGAAACACAAGACCAACCCCAAATCCTGGCGGCCCAATATCTTCGTCTTAAGCGGCGCGCCGACGCAACGCTGGCACCTGATCCAGCTGGCCGACGCGCTGACACACGGAAAGGGTTTCCTGACCGTGGCCTCGGTGGTCCAGAAGACCGAACTGGATCAGGATAAAATCGACAGCCTGGAGGGCTCCATTCGCCAGTTCCTGTCTGAGCGCAAGGTCCCCGCCTTGGTGGAGCTCAACTATGCGGAAAACTTCTTCAGCGGCGCCCGCGAGCTGGCCCGGACCTACGGCATGGGGCCGCTGGCGCCCAACACCTTCCTGTTCGGGAGCACCGAAAAGCAGGAAAATTATTTGCCCTTCGCGGAGCTCATCCAGTATATTTTCGCAACGCGCCGCAACGTGGTTATTTTTCGCGAGGAGGGAAAAATCAAGTGGCGCCAGGGCGCCCGGAAGCAGATCGTTTGCTGGTGGCGCGGAAAGGAGAACAACGCCGGCTTCATGCTGACCTTGGGCTACATGCTGCAAACCAGCCCGGAGTGGCGGGGGGCCGAGCTGGCCTTGAAAACCATCGTCTCCAGCGAGGAGTCCCGGGAGGCCATCGCCGCCTACCTGGAAAATTTCCTGTCCCATTCCCGGCTGCACGCCACGGTCGAGGTCCTGGTCGAGCCGACCGAGCAGGATTATCTCACCACCACCATCCAGAAGTATTCCGAGGAATCCGATCTCGTCTTCCTGGGCATGCGCCCGCCCGGGCCGGAGGAGACGGCGGCCGACTACGCGGCCTATTTCGAACACCTGCTCGGCTGCCTGCAGAATTTCCCGCCCTTGGTCCTGGTCCTGGCCGCCGAGGGCCTCGATTTCAAGGAGATTTTCACGTGAAGCGTGCGGAATCCGGGCTCAGTCCCCTTCATATTCGAGGCCGTGCTCGCGGCAGAACCGGCGGACGCGGGCGGATTGCTCCCGGTAAAATTCGCGGTGGCCGGCATAGCGTTTCACCAGCGGATTGTAATTCCAGCCGCTGAAATACAGGGCATCCGCAAACCTCACCGCCTGCAGGATTTCATCCAGGTCCTGCCGGAGAATGTTCGGGGTCGGATAGGGCTCGATGTGCACGCGGGTGACGCAGCCTTGATCCTGCAGACGCCGCAGCCCGGCGATGCGCTCCGCGTAGGGCGCGGACTTCGGTTCCCAGCGCGTCCGGAAATCTTCGTTCAAAGAAACCAGGCTGATCCCGTACACGTTTTCCCGGCTGAACCGCCGGGCCTCGCCCAGTTCCGACGGCAGCAGCCCCTTGGTCAGCACCGTGCAGGACAGGCCCTGGGAGTTGACCTTCTCGATGATCCGCAGGCTCAAGGCCGATACTTCCGGATAGCCGGTCATGAAGGGGTCCGTGGTCAGGCATAAATGCACGCTGCCCGCCTTGCCCCGCAGGCGCGGAAGCTCGCGCTCCAAGAGTTCCAGGGCATTGGCCACCAGCTTGGGCCGGCACCACTGTGCGTAGTCGTCGGTGCGGCCGTGGCGCTTGGCCATGGAAAAAGCGTAGCAGGGGTAACGGCAGCCGTGGGAACAACCCAGGACGTGGTTTAGACAGTAAAAATTCTTCCCCACTCCGCTCTCATAGATCAGGCTTTTCCGGACAATGGTATCCATGATTCATTCTCTTCTTGTTTGAGACCCCGATTACGCCCGCTCGGAAGAAGCCTGGAGGAATAAAAAAACCCTTCCGCTCCCCGTTGCCGGAGGCGGAAGGGTTTATTCGTGCCCAGGATGAGCGAGGAACAGCGGTGGCAGCCGGTTATCTCCGGCGGCCGCGGCCGTGGCCGCGGCCGGGTCCGGGTTTGACCGGAGCCGGACGCACCACCCGGGTCCCCCGCCAATGTCCTTCCACCCATGCGCCTTGCCGGTTGAAATGCCCCGGCATCCAGGCCGCACCGGTGCGCATGGCGACGCGCCAGCGCCCCGGGATCCATTCTCCGCGCACCGACCAGCGGCCCGGAACCCAGGCTTTCCCGGCCGGAATACGGCTCGGGCGCCAGTGTCCGAACACCCATGCTCCGAGCCGGGTCCAATGCCCCGCAACCCAGACGAATCCCTTCCGGACCGCCGGGCGCCAAATGCCCGGCCACCAACGGTCGGCGTACCAGTATCCCGGCACCCAGACATAACCCGCCTTGCGCACTCGCGGCCGCCAGTGTCCGGGGATGAAAAACCCTTGCGCGTCGAACCCGCCGTTGACCCAGACGAATCCCGCCATGACGCGCGGCCGCCAGAACCCGGGGATGACCACGCCCGCCGCCAAGGTGTAGGGAGAGACCCAGACAAAGTTCCGGCCCGGAGCCGGAGGCTTTCCCCGGGCGGCGCCGGCCAGGGGCATTTCTTCGCCCTCAGCGCCGCCTGCCTGAATTGTCCTCTCTTCGCCGCCCTCCTGGGTTTGGAGGCCTTCCTTCTCATATCCCGGGCCGGGCTGCGCGATCCGGTTCGCGTTCTCCTGGGGATAGATCAAGCGCGTGTCCCCGGACCCGGCGGCCTGCGCCGCGGACAGGACTTGCCCTGAAGCCAAAATGCTCACTGCCGCCAACATCCCAACCAACCATGACTTGTTCATTGTCCCACCTCCTGGGTAAGCATAACACCGGCCGACCGAGACGGTTGCAGGGTGATTCCCAGGCAGCAACCGCCCCGGCCGCTGCCGCCGGGCCATTTCTTCCGGCCGGGTTGCAGCGCGGCGCGGGGGCGCCCGGAAAAATGAAAACGGGCGCCGCTGGAGTCCCCTCCAACGACGCCCGCCGACAAAGATCCGGTTTACTGGATGATCGCGACTTTTTTAAATTCGCTCTTGGTCACGGCCCCGTTGCGGGTCAGGCTGACGCGATAGAGATAAATCCCCGGCGCGATCTCCCCTGCATCCCAAACCAGACGGCGGTTCTGGGGACTGGATTCCTGCAGGTGCGCGATGCGGTTGCCCGATATATTGTAGATATCAACGCTGACCGCTTCGACGCCGTCCTCCTGCCAGGTGAAATACACGCGTCCCTTGGCCGGATTGGGATAGGCGAGGACCTCCTGATTCTCCGGCAGGGTGGCCGGGCCGGAGGTGGAGGTGGAGGTCGCGGTGGGCGGAACCACCAGGGTTCCGAAGGCCGTGGCCGTGGGCGTTTGGGTCGGCATCGGCGTCACCAGGGGTGTCGAGGTTATGGTCGCCGGCGGCGTTACGCTGGGGGTGGCGGTGGGAGAAGCCGTGGCCGCGACCGTGGAGGATATCGTGGGCGTCATGGTCGGTGTAACCGTCGGCGTGCTGGTCCCGGTGGAGGTGGAGCTCACCACCGGACTGGCCGTCGCGGAGGCGCTGAGGGTCGGCGTGGCCGAAGCAGAGGCGACCGGCGTTGCGGTGGCGGTAGCCGGGGGCGTGCCGGTGGAAGTGACCGTGACCACCGGGCTGACGGTCACGGAGGCGGTCTGCGTGCGCGTGGCCGAAGGCGAGGCGGACGGCGTAACGGTCGGGCTGATGGTCCGGGTGGGGCTGGCGGTCGCCGTGGTGGTTGAAGTCGGGCTCACGGTCGCGGACACGACGGGCGTCGCGGTCGGCGTGGCGGTCCGGGTGGGGCTGGCGGTCGAGGTCGGCGTCCAGGTGGGGGTGGCGGTTACGACCGGCGTGACCGTCGGGGAGCCGAAAAGCGCGAATCCCATGTCGTCGATGTAATAGGTCCCGGAATTGAAAATATAGACCTGCGCGTAGGAAATCCGGCTGAGGTCCACGAGGGTGAAGTTGCTGAGGTGCCAGGCCAGTCTCACCCACACGTTTTGCACGGTGGCGTTTTGGGACCAGGCGGTTTCCTCGACGCCGTCCTGGTCGCGCAGGCGGAGTTCCACGGGGTTCACGCCCTGGGTGTCCAGCACATAGGCGAACAACTCGTCGGTCCCGGACAGATCAACGGGCGCCGGCGTTTGCGGGAACACGCGCACCGTGCCCCCGCCGGGATCCACCTGGATTTGCAGGGAACGGCCGCCGCTGTACGCCGTGATGGTGTTGAAGCTGGGGTTGGACTGAAAGACGTCCTGGAAATAATTCCCCACCGTGCCGTTGGCCACCTCAAAATCCTGGTACCACCCCGAGCCGGGCGGAAAGGGCGTGGCGGTGGCGGTAACGGTCGGCGTGCTGCTGGCCGTCGCGGTAAGGGTCGGCGTGCTACTGGGAGTGACGGCGGGGGTGAAGGTGGTACTGACGAGGGGCGTGGCGGTGCGGGAAAAGGCGGTGGTCGGCGTGGTCGATGCCGTGGGCGAGGCGGTGGCGCTGACCACTGCTGTGGCCGTAGGCGTCGGTGTTACCGTGACCGAAGGCGTGGGCGAAACCGCCGGGGTCTGCGTGCGCGAGAAAACGGGGCTGGCCGTGATGCTGGCCGTCGGCGAGGCGGTGGCGGACAGAACCGGAGTCGCCGTGCGGGAATAGGCCGGGGTGTCCGTGACCGTGGGTGTGGGGGTAAGGGTGACCGTGGCCGTGGGTGTGATGGTGGCCGTTGGCGTGATGGTTCCCGTGGGCTGCGGAGTCAAGGTGATCGTGGCGGTAGGTGTCACCGTGGCCGTGGACGATGGGGTGGAAGTGGGCGAGGCCGTCCGCGTTGACGTGGCCGTGGGCGTGACCGTCGGGGTCCAGGTCGAGCGGTAGCCCATCTCGTCGAAATAATAGTTCCCCGCGTCAAATTCATAGAGCTGGATGCTGACGATGCGGCTTAAATCCACGCCCGAAAAAGCAGTCAAATCCCAGGTCATCTCGATCCAGGTGTTCTGCACGGCCCAGTTTTGGGCCCAGGCGGCCGCCGAGGCGCCGTCCGCGTCCACCAGGCGCAGTTCCGCGCGGTTGTTGCCGGTGGTGTCGTACACAAATGCATAGAATTGGTTCATCCCCGTCATGGCGATCGGCGTGTTCGAAGAGGCATAAACCTGCACGATGCCACCGCCCAGGGCCGGGGTGATGCGCAGGGATCGGGTGCCGCTGTAGACCACGGTGGTTTCGAAGCCGGGGTTCGACTGGTAGTAATTGGTGAAATAGGGGCCGACCGTGCCGTTGCCCGGTTCGAAGTCCTGGTAGGATGCGCCGTACGCCGCTCCGGCCAGGGCCACCGCCAGTCCGAAGACCGCGCTCAACCGCAACATGCTTTTCCAGATTATGGATTTCATTGAACGTCCCCCCGCCGGTCTTTTTTCGCTACATCCAAACACAGCAAATGAATTCGAACGAAGCATCGTCTATCCCAACTTGGCATGAGGAGGAAATATCGTGGGTGGGAATGAAGTTAGAATATATCCCGAAAGACGAAAGGATGCAATCTTTTTCTTGACTTTTTACCGCCCCATGCCTGTGAGGCCGCCGGACCGGCGGCTACGGAAGCCGGGTCCCGGTCCTGGGCCGGATTCATCAAGGTCTTTTCGGCCCCAGGAGTCCGGCCGCCCAGTTCCGCTCGGTCCAGAGCGCGCAGCCGCCCCGTTTTTCGCTCAAGCGCGCATGCTGCTCGCGGAGCCTGCCCAGGAAGTCGGACCGCAACGCCGCGGCCAGAGGGGTGTCGCCCAGATTGACGTCGGAGAAAGGCGCAAAGGGACAAGGCTCCAAGCCCCCGTCGGCGGCGAGATGGAGGAAGCCGCGCCCGGCGGACAGGCAGCCGCCGAAGGCCGTTTCGTCGCCCGGCAGGGCCACGAACTGCGCCGCCCGTTCCGCGTTGCCCCGGTCCACGCAGGCATACAGGGCGCGCCGCTGCGCGGAGGTGAGGACCCAGTCCTCGGTATCCGCCCGGATCGGAACGTATTCGACGTAAAAAAACAGGCGGCAGCCGGCGGCGGTCAGGTCGTCCAAAAAATCGCGCCGCGTGATGGCGGAAAAATTTCCCCGCGTGGCCGTCAGGGACACGCCCCAGAAAAGTCCCAGCGCCTGCAGGCGGGCCATGACCTGCCGCAGGCGGCCGTACACGCCTTCGCCGCGGCGGGCGTCCGTCTCCGGCGCGCCTCCTTCCAAACTGAGCACGGGGATGACGTGCCGCTGGTTCCGCAAGCGGGTCAGCTTTTCCCCCTGGAGGGCGAGACCGTTGGTGAACAGGACGAAGGTGGTTCCGGGAAAGCGGGCGGTGAGGTCGAGCAGGTCCGGGCGCAGGAGCGGTTCCCCGCCGGCCAGAATCACCACGGCGATGCCCAGGTCCGCGGCCTGCCTCCAGATTCGCCGGTAAGCCTCCGCGCCCAGGGCGGGCCGGGAGGGGCGGTGAAATTCCCGGGCGTAGCAGCCCGCGCAGGCCAGATTGCACTGCTCGCCGATGCTGGCGATCAGGACGGCGGGCACCAAGACGCCCTGCCGTTGCCACCGGCGGCGGCGCCGGGCGGCCGCGGCCTGCCGCCACCAGGTCCGGGCGAAGTGCCAGGCCCAGGCCGGCCGACGCCACGTCAGCCGGACGGCCTTGCCGAAGATCCGCCGAATCTGCCGGCTGAAGATTTCCTCGGCGGTCACGTCCTGCATGTTCCCTTCCATTGGTTTAAGGGAGGCGATTGCGAATCGGCCCCAGGGACCCCTTGCCGCATCCTTCCCCGGATCTGTTCCCTATTGAATCGTCAGGAGGACGGCTTTGGAGTCCGCCGCCCCCAGCCACAAGTTGTCCAGCGAGGTTTCGGCCGGGTTTTCCGACAGGACATGCCAATGACGGTCGGCCTCGCTTTTCTCGTAATGAAAAACCAGCGAATACCGGCCGGGTTTCCCCAGGGGAAAGATCCGGCCACAGCCTATAAAACGGTCGGGATAATCCGGCGGAAGTCCGCGTTCGGCCTTGAGACCCTGCCGGGACCCGCCAGCGCCTCCCCCGGCGGTTCCGCCGCTAAAAACCAGGCGATACTGTTGGTCCAGGCGGGCGGTCATTCGCAGCGCTCTTTTTTCCCCCGGTTTGAGCAGCAACGTCCGGCCGAGATACTGATTGGCCTTGGGGGAAAAAGTCGCGAAGCCTCCCTCGAACGGCACAACCCGTCCCTGGGCGTCCGTGAGGATGAATTCCGAACCGGTAAAACAACGGTCTTCAAAAACGCGGAATTCACTTCGGCCCAGGTTGCGAAAAGTCACGCTGAACATCATTTCCTGGCCGGGGACGAGAACCTGGCGGTCCGTCGTCAACCGGATTTGCAGGGCGTTCATTGCCCGCGGTTCCGGAGCAGCCGCCCCCGCTCCGGAGGAAGGGCCCATTCCGAAAGCGACACCCGCGAAGATCATCAGAACGCGCAGGAAAATCGGCAAGGGACTCTCCTCCCGAAAGGGGGGGGCCCGACCGCACGAGCGGTCATTCCCACGGATCCGTCCCGGCGGCTGCAGCGGGCGCGTCCGCGGGCTTCGGTCCTGGAAGTGGCAAGCATAGCAGATATTTTCCACTTTGGCAATATCGCGCTGGCCGGCAGCGGAGGGCCCGTTTGCGCCGCCCGGAAGGAACGGGTGGAAACAAGTCAAGGCAAAGGGGAGCCGGACTCTGAGCATGGACGGCGAGGCATGGCAAAGTGCTGAATGCAATACACGGCGGAACTCCGGGAGAGTCGAATCCCCTCCGCCGAACTTCACCGAGTGAGGTGGTCAACATGTCGCGGAAAACCTACAAACCCTGGATCCATTCGCTGCTCCTGATCCCCTTGATTCCCCTGTTCCTCCTGAGCCCGCCGGTCGCGGCCGCGGCGGCTGCGCCGGATGACGCGACCATTACTTTTTGGGCAGGCAACGCACTCTTCGACGATCCGCGCATCAATTCGGCAAATATGGATGTCAGCACCCGCCAGGGCATCGTCACGCTCTCGGGCACAGTGCGGAACCTGGCCGCGAAAAAATTCGCCCGCCTGGAAGTCGAAAAAATCCGGGGCGTGCGCGGTGTCATCGATCAGCTGATCGTCGAGCCCGTCGCCCGCCGGGATGGAGACATTCAAAAAGACGTAGCGGCCCGGCTGCGGGGCAATGCCCTGTTGCACGACCGCCACCTCGACGTCACGGTCCGGAAGGGAGAGGTGTCCTTGGACGGCACGGTGGATTCCTGGAACGAGCGCCAGGTCGCGGGGCAGCTGGCGAGCGCCGTGCTTGGCGTCCGGCGCGTGCAGAACAATTTGGGCTCGGCGTACCACCCCAAGCGCCCGGACGCGGAGATCCAAAAAGATGTTTCGGCCGCCCTGGGCCGGGATGTGTATCTGGCCGGGCTGCCCATCGCGGTTTCGGTGACGGCCGGCGTGGCCACCTTGAGCGGCGAGGTCGGCAACGCGTATGAAAAGGAGCGCGCCGGGGACGATGCCTGGGTATGGAACGTGGACGATGTCGTCAACCGGCTGGCGGTCGTCGCCTACGAAGCCCAGGGCGTGCGCAAAAAGATTCCTTTGCCTCCCGACTCGGCCCTGCAACGGGAGATCGGCGAAGAGCTGAAGCAGGATGCACGCCTCCGGACTCCGGCGGACATCCGGGTGGAGTCAACCCTCGGGCACGTCATCCTGCGCGGGCGGGTGCCCACCTACTATCAAAAATGGGTGGCCGGCCAGGACGCGCGGGACGTGGTGGGCGTGGCCTGGGTGAGCAACCTGCTGCTGGTGAACCAGGCCTGGCGGGACGATGCGGCCGTGCAGGCGGACGTGCGCAACGTCTTGGCCAGCGATTATCTTCTGTCGGGCCAGGACGTGCGGGCCGGCGTGCACGAGGGCGTCGTGACCCTGACCGGCAGCGTCAATACGCTGTTTGAGAAATCCCGCGCTTCGGAACTGGCCGCCACCGTGCTCGGGGCCGGGGACGTCATCAACGCCCTGCGGGTGAACCGGCAGCAGAAATATTCCGGCGCGGCCCTGAAGAAGCGCATCCAGGCCCGTTTGGCCGCGAATTGGACCACCCACGGCATCGCCCGGGACATCCGGGTCGACGTGGCCGGCGGCCGGGCCACCCTGACCGGTGTGGTCAACACCTTTGCCCAACGCAACGAGGCGAGCCGCCTGGCCTTTTTAACCGACGGCATTTGGGCGGTGCGGAACCACTTGACGGTCTTAAACGCGAATTATCCCTGGAAGGAATGGTACGTAGTCAGCCCGGACACGGATGACAACGACAGCTGGGAACACGACAACGACGATTACTACTTTTACGTTTTTCCCTGATTCGGCCCGCGCGCACCGTGGGGCGCCGGTCGCGGCGCGGCCTCCCCGGCCGGGCCGCGACCAGCGCCGGGATTAAACGCGCGCGAAAAAAGATACTTCTAGACTTCCCCGGGCGCTTTCAGTAGAATTCTGCCGGTTTGCATCCCATCCGGGACGCGCGCGGGCGTCGCCATTCATCCCTGCCGGAACGAGTCTGGACCCATACTCTCCAATCGGATTGGCAAGCCGGAGGTTGCGAAGAATGCGGAAATACCCGGTACTCTTCCTGTTGCTGGCCGCGCTCGCCGGGGCCGTGCCCGCACGGGCGGCGGAAAAGGCGCTGACGCTGGAGGAGTGCTTCCAGGCGGCGCTGCAGCGCAGCGAAACTCTGGCCAACCAGAAGGAACTGATCGTCCAGGCCGAAGAGCATTACCGGCAGGCCTGGGGCGGCCTGCTGCCCAATTTGAGCGGCACCGCCTCCTACGGAGTTCAGGATAATTCCGGCCTGAAGGGGGTGGCGAGTTCCTTTTTCCCCGCCGAGCAACGGTTGCTGAAAGTGACGGCCACGCAGCCCCTGTTCCGGGGATTCCGCGAATACGCGGCCCTGCGCCAGTCCGGCGACCTCATTGTCCTGCAAAAAGAAGCCTATCAGTGGGCCCGTATCCAACTCTACCAGGATGTAGCCCAGGGTTTCTACGGCGTTCTGGCCTGGGAGACCGACCTCAAGCTGCTGGATGACCAGATCCGGTTGTACGACCAGCGCATTCGGGACCTGCAGGCCCGGGTTCGTATCGGACGTTCGCGAACCTCGGAAGTGCTGACCGTCCAGGCGGCCCAGGCCTCTCTGCGCGCCCAACGGCAGCAGGTTCAGGGTCAACGGGACGTTTCCCGCGAGGTGTTGGCTTTCCTCACGGGGCTGGACGCGGAGCTCGTCTTGGCGGACGCGGAATCCCTTCCGGCGGCTCCCGCTCCGGAAGAGACGTATCTCACAAAGCTGGAGGAGCGCCCGGACGTCCGGGCCGCGCGCAAGCAGGTTGAGGCGGCCAAGGAGAACATCGGCCTCGCCAGCGGAGCGCACTGGCCGAGCGTGGACGCCAGCGGCAACTATTATTTCGAGCGCACCGGCTCCGAGCAGCCGGTCAAATGGGACGCCGGGATCGCGTTGACGCTGTCCATTTTCGCCGGGGGCACGGTCCTGTCCAAAACGCGTGAAGCCGAATCCCAGGCGCGCCAGAGCGAAAACGCCCTCGGCCTCCTCCTGCGCCAGGACGCCCAGGATCTGCGAACGTTCTACGCCAACCTGAACTCGGACCTGGCCCAAACCGCCGCCAACGCGGAGGCGGCGGATTTGACCGAGCAAAACTACCGCGCGGTTTTGAAGGATTACGACCTGGGGCTGGTCACCAATCTCGACGTGCTGGTGGCCATGACCTCGAGCCTGGACGCCCAGCGCTCCCTGGAACGGTCCCGCTTCACCTCCAAGCTGGACGCCCTGCGCCTGGAAGCCGCGGCCATGCTGCGCCCCCAAGCCTTGGGCGGCGAGGCCACGCCATGACCCTCTCCGACCTCGCGATCCGCCGCACGGTCTTCGCCTGGATGCTGATGGGCGGGCTCATCGTCTTCGGGCTGATCGGGTTCTTCCGCCTGGGGATCAGCCAGCTTCCGAGCGTGGATTTTCCGGTCATCAACGTGCGGGTCAGCCTGCAGGGGGCGGCGCCCGAGGTCATGGAGCGCGACGTGGTGGACGTGATCGAGAACTCGGTCATGTCCATCCAGGGCGTGCGCGACGTGCGCTCGTCCTCCTACGACAGCGCGGCCACCATCACCATCGAATTCAACCTGGACCGCAACATCGACCTGGCCCTGCAGGACGTGCAGGCCAAGGTCCAGCAGGCCCAGCGCCTGCTGCCCGCGGAACTGGATCCGCCCACCATCACCAAGACCAACCCGGACGACACCCCCATTCTGTGGATGACCCTGCAAAGCGACACCCTGCCCCTGCGCGACCTGATGATCTACGTCAACGATCATCTCAAGGACCGTTTCACCACCGTGCCCGGGGTGGGGGACATCTTTTTAGGCGGCTACGTGGACCCGAACCTGCGGGTGTGGGTGCTGCCGGAGGCGCTGCGCCGTTTCTACCTCACGGTGGGAGACGTGATCACCACGGTGCAGCGGCAAAACGTGGAGCCCCCTTCGGGTTACTTCGACACGCCCACCCAGGAATACAACGTGCGCACCCTCGGCGAGGAAAGCACGGCCGGCCGCTTCGCGCGCCTGCACATCCTCACCCGCGGCGGGCAGCCGAACTACCTGCCCATCCGCCTCGGCCAGGTGGCGCGGGTGGAGGAGGGCTTGGCGGACGTCCGGCGCATCAGCCGTTCCATGGGCAAGCAGGCGGTCGGACTGGGCATCCTCAAGCAGCGCGGTTCCAACGAAGTGGCCGTGGCCCGGGCCGTGAAAAAGCGCATGGCGGAGGTGCAGAAAACCCTGCCGCCCGGCATGCGTCTGGGGCTCAACGTGGACATCACGCAGTACGTGGAGCAGTCCGTGCAGGAGATGGACCTGACGCTGGTGCTGGCCGCGATTTTGACGGGCCTGGTGTGCTGGCTTTTTCTGGGCTCCTGGACCGCCACGGTCAATGTCTGGCTCGCCATCCCCACCTCCGTCCTGGGCACCTTCCTGATCCTGTATTTTTTCGGTTTCACCCTGAACACCTTCACCCTCATGGCCTTAACGCTGGTCATCGGCATCGTGGTGGACGACGCCATCATGATGCAGGAAAACATCACCCGCCACCTGGAAATGGGACAGGACAGCATGCGGGCGGCGATCTTCGGGGCCCGGGAGATCACCTTCGCCGCGGTCGCCACCAGCCTGGCCCTGGTGGCCATCTTCCTGCCCGTGGCTTTCCTCTCGGGCGTGATCGGCCGCTTCTTCTTCGAATTCGGCCTGACCCTGTGCGTCGCGGTCCTGCTGTCCCTGCTCGAGGCCGTCACCTTGACGCCCATGCGCTCGTCGCGTTTCGTGACCTTCAAGCCCCGCACGACCTGGTTCGGACACGGCGTGGACCGCTCTTTCCAGGCCCTGCGCCGGGCCTACCGCGGCGCCCTGGAACTCGCCCTGCGCCACCGCTGGCCGGTGATCATCGGCTCGCTGGCGTTTTTCGCGGCCAGTTTTCTCGCCGTCCGGGGCCTGAACAAGGAGTTCATTCCGCCCCAGGACATGAGCCTGTTCATCGTGCAGATCAAGACGCCGGTCGGTTCTTCGCTGACGTTCACGGATTCCAAAGTCCGGCAGGTGGAGGCTTTCCTCGCCGCGCGCCCGGAAGTGCTGCGTTATTTCTGCGTCATCGGCGGTTTCGGCGGCGGACAGGTCAACTCCGGCATGCTCTTCATCACCTTAAGGCCCAAGGGGGAACGCGGCAGCTCGCCGGAGCTGGGAAATCATCCCGGCCAGCAGAAAATCATGAATCTGTACCGGCGGGTGCTGACCCAACGAACCCAGGTGAAGGTCATCATCCAGGACCTGTCGTCCCGCGGCTTCTCTTCGGGCCGAAGCTTTCCGGTGGAATTCAGCGTGCAGGGCCCGGACTGGGACAAGCTGTCCCAGTACGCGCTGCACATCATGACGGAGCTCAACCAGACGGGCTTGGTCAGCGACCTGGACACGGATTACCAGACGGGCCAGCCTGAAATCCAGGTGCTGCCGGACCGGGAGGCGGCCGCGGCCCGGGGCGTGGACGTGGGTTCGATCGGCGACGTGATCAACGCCCTCATCGGCGGCGAGAAAATCGGCACCTATCCCGCCGGAGGACACCGCTACGACATCCGGGTGAAAATGGCGCCGGAGGCGCAAACCGGCAACCTGTTGAACCTGATCAAGAACCTGAACGTCCGCAATAACCGGGGCGAACTGATCCCGCTGGCGGACGTGATCCGGACCCGGGAGGTTTCCACCCTGCAGGCCATCACCCGCTACAACCGGGAGCGCTCCATCACCATCACCGCCAACGTGGCCCAGGGCAAGTCCCAGCAGGCCGCGCTCCAGGCCGCCGAGAACATCGGCCGGCGCATCCTGCCCGGCGATTACCATATCGTGGTCACGGGCAGCGCGCAAACCTTCCAGGAATCCTTCGCGGGCTTGCTGCTGGCCCTGTTCCTGGGCATCCTGGTGGCGTACATGGTGCTGGGCACGCAGTTCAACAGTTTCATCGACCCGCTGGCGGTGCTCATGGCCCTGCCGTTCTCGGCCTCGGGAGCGTTCCTGGCGCTGCTGCTGACCGGGCAGAGCCTCAATATCTACAGCATGATCGGCTTGATCCTGCTCATGGGCATCGTGAAGAAGAATTCCATTCTGCTGGTGGACTTCACCAACCGGCGCCGCGAAACGGGCCTGGACGTGCACTCGGCCCTCCTGGAAGCCTGCCCGATCCGCCTGCGCCCGATTCTCATGACCTCCATCGCCGTCATCGCCGGGGCCCTGCCGGCCGCCCTGGCCATCGGTCCGGGCGCCGCGACCCGCATTCCCATGTCCGTGGCGGTGATCGGCGGCGTGATCGTCTCGACCCTGCTGACCCTGTTCGTGGTGCCCTGCGCGTACAGCCTGCTGGTCAAATTCGAGGGCCCGGACACGCACAAGCCGTTCGCGCAGACGGCCGCCGGCAAGGCGTTCCAGGCCGCCGAGCCGGGGATGCAAGCGCCATCCGCCGCCCGGGCCCGGAAATAAAAACGGCGGGGCCGGTTTTCCAGCCCCGCCGCCCGTCTCCGCTTTCTTCTCCGCGCCGCCTAGTTGCTGCTCAGGGTCGCCACTTTGCTGGGATTCCCCTGGCCGGTCAGGACGGATTTCGCGGCCTCGTCATCCACGTCGCACACGAACGGGATGCCCGTCTCGCGTTCGGTCTCGCGGTTGCCGGAGAAAATGTCCTGGCGCGTGATGGCGCCCATGGAGAATCTCCGGGCCCCGGCCATGAGCTGCTGCAGCCCGGCCGTCAGCTTGTCCGCCAGGGTCCAGCTGGCGATCGCGCCGAAGGGGATGTTCTTCATTTCATCCTTGCCGACCTTTTTCTGGACGTCGTAATAGCTGGCGAAGATTTCGTCCTCCTTGATGCCGCATTCCTCCACGTTGGGGGGAAGCTTGTCCCAGTTGCCGTTCAGTCTTTCCCGGGCTTCCGGCGCGAGCACGCCCTGCACGTTCGCGCCCAGGTAGGCCGGGATCATGAGCGAACGCCCCATGCACACCAGTTTCGCGAACGGCGCGCCCAGCGCCAGCGCCTTGAAGATGTGGTCTTCGCGGGCCAGGCCGCCGGCGAAGGCCAGATCCACCACCTGCGTGCCCTTTTCGGCCAGCAGCGAGGCGTACTCGTGTGCCTTGGCGTGCAGCAGCAGCGAGGGCACGCCCCAGGTTTCCATCATGTTCCAGGGGCTCATGCCGGTGCCGCCGCCCGAGCCGTCGATGGTCAGCAGGTCCAGCTGGGCGTCGCTGGCGTACTTGATGGACATGGCCAGCGCTTCCATGCCGTAGGAACCGGTCTTCAAGGAAATGCGCTTGTACCCGAGCTTGCGCAGGTAGGCCACGGATTCCATGAAGTTCTTCTCCACCTCTTCCCGGGAGGACAGGCGGGTGTAGCCCAGGCGGCTGTGGCGCGCGAAGGACTTGATCGCCTTGTTCTTGAAGGCCTCCTGGACCTCGGGATGGGTGGGATCCGGGTCCACCACGTAGCCGCGGTTTTTCAGGAACAGGGCGTAGTCCAAGGACGTGACCTGGATTTCGCCGCCGATGTCCTTGGCGCCCTGCCCCCACTTCAGCTCGATGATGGCCTTGTCGCCGTATTTTTCAATGACGTACTCGGCCACGCCGTTGCGCGTGTCCTCGACGTTGAGCTGGACGATGATGGCGCCGTAGCCGTCGAAGTAGCGCAGGAAAGTCTCGATGCGCCGGTCGAGCTCGGGCGCCTTGGAGATCCGGCCGTTCTTGATCTCGGACTGCTTGTCCACGCCGACCACGTTCTCGCCCACCACGATGGGGTAACCGACCAGGGCCGCCCCGATGGCGAATGACTCCCAGTACTTGGCGGCGATGAAGGTCGAACCCAAGGCGCCCGTCATGATCGGCACCCGGGCCTTGGTCTTCACCTGGCGGCCGAAGGTCACCTCGGTGTTGACGTTGGGAAAGATGCACTCGTCCTCGGAGTTGGAGAGCCCCCGGGGCAGCCCGTGGGCGCCGTAGTTGTAGCCGTTGATCCGCAGCGAGTTGTAGCAGACGCCGACGTGGGTGGTGTTGGCGCTGCCGGCCGTGACGGCGCCGAAGTCCCGGGGATACAGCAGCTTCCGCCCTTTCATGCTGGCCAGCCAGGTTTCGCACTTGCCCTTGCAATCGGCGCGGCACAGGGTGCAGAGCCCCGACTCGGCCGGATTGCCCCGGTTGACCGTTCCCAGCGCATCGTTGCTTTTAGGCCATTGCATCATTTTCTTCCCCTCCTTGAGAATTAGATTGGCTCGCTTTTGCCAATTCCAGGCGATCCCAATCGCAGGCCGTGAATGTGGGGAAGCGCAGCGTCGTGCCGTTGGAATTTGTTGTAATTGGCAATTTGTTGCCAATTTTTTCAAATCCAGTCCACCTTGTCAACGATATATCCTATTATTTAAGGCATTGAAGAAACTATCTAGGCATCCTCGCAAATATTTAATGGCAATATTGCCTATTAACGATTTTATTCCGGAATTTTCGGCACCGGAAAATTTCCACTCCCGGACCGGTTGCTTGCCATGAAAAGCCGATATTTATTGCTTTTAGCCTGTTTATTCTTGAAATCAAATGACATTCACGCGGCAATTTTACCAACTATCCGTTTGACATCTGGAAGTTTGGACCTATAATTTTAGCCATGGCCTCGCGGGAAAAAACCGAGAAAAAACGGCTTGCGATCCTGAAAATCCTCCAGGAAGCCGACGGCAGCTTAAGCAGCAGCAAGCTGACGCAGCAGCTGCAGGCCCTGGGCCACGACGTCAGCGGGCGGACCGTCCGCCTCTATCTGATGGAGCTGGACCGGGAAGGCCTGACGAAAAATTTCGGCAAGCGGGGCCGGAAGATCACGCCCCGTGGGATCAAGGAACTGTCCGCCGTCCAGGCCTACGAAAAAGTCGGCTTCATGGCGGCCAAGATCGACCAGCTGTCCTACAAAATGACCTTCGACCTGGCCCGCCGCACCGGCACGGTCATCACCAATGTCAGCATGCTTCCCCTCGAGAAGCTCAAGCGGGCCGGACCCCTGATCAAGAAAGTCTTCGCCTCCGGGTACGCCATGGGCCAGCTCCTCACCCTGTTCCGTCCCCTGGAGCGCGTGGGCGAACAAACGGTCCCGGAGGATTGCGTGGGCGTGGGCACCGTCTGTTCGGTGACCTTGAACGGAGTCCTGCTGGCGCACGGCATTCCCACCAACTCGCGTTTCGGCGGCCTGCTCGAAATCCAGGACAAGCGGGCCCGCCGCTTCGTGGAACTCATCAGCTACGAAGGCACCACCATCGATCCCCTGGAAATTTTCATCCGCACCGGCATGACGGATTACATCGGGGCCACGAGCCTCGGCAGCGGCCGCATCGGCGCCGGCTTCCGGGAGATTCCGGCGGACAGCCGGAACAAGGTGGTGGAAATCGCCCGGCAGCTGGAAACCGTCGGGCTGGGAGGGTTCATGACCATCGGCTGGCCCGGCCAGCCCCTGCTGGACATCCCGGTCAGCGAAGGGCGCGCGGGGGCGGTGGTCATCGGCGGCTTGAACCCCATCGCCATCCTGGAAGAGTACGGCATCCGGGTTCCCTCCCGCGCCCTGGCCAACCTGGTGGATTATCAAAACCTCTTTTCCTACCGGGAACTGGACCAGCGGGCCAAGGCCTTCCTGTGACCGCCCGGATCCCGCTCGCAGCCTGACCCGGAAGCACGCGGAGGCAACCACCGTCACCTCAATCAAGGCGGTTCAGGAATGACCGTGAGGAAGTATGGGCAGCCTCCCTACCGTGCCGCGCTCCTGCACGGCGGTCCCGGCGCTCCGGGATACATGGCCCCGGTGGCGCGCGAGCTCTCCCGGCAGGGGATCGGCGTTCTCGAACCCCTGCAAACCGCCCGGGACCTGGAGGGCCAGGTCCGCGAGCTTGCCGCCCAGCTGCGGGCCTGCGGCGACGGCCCCTGCGCGGTCGCGGGCTCTTCCTGGGGGGCCGTCCTGGCCCTGTTTCTCGCCGCCCGGGAGCCGGGGCTCGTCTCCCGCCTGGTGTTGATCGGCAGCGCGGCTTTCGACGCCGCCGGCTCGCGCCGGACCGAAGCCACGCGCCTGGCCCGCCTGGAGCCGGCGGGCCGCCGGCAATACGCGGAAATTCAGGCGGCCCTGGCCTCCGCTCCCGCGAAGCAGGCGGAAGGACTCCTGCGCGCGCTGGTCGAACTGTTGTTCACGGCCGACGTCTGCGACCCCCTCACGACAAATCTTGAAATCGCGGAGTGCCAGGCCGGGGTCAACCGGAAGGTATGGCGCGATTTCGTCGCCTTGCGGGACGAGCCCGGCCGGCTGCAGCGTGAATTCTCGCGCATCCGGATCCCGGTCCTGGCGGTCCACGGCGAATACGATCCGCATCCTTTCGTTCCCATCCGGGATTTTCTGAGCACCTGCCTGCCCCACGCGTGCTTTTGCCTGCTGCCCCGGTGCGGGCATTATCCGTGGATCGAGCGGGGGGCGCGCGCTGCTTTTTTCAAGATCCTCCGGCGGGAGCTGGGGAACTAGGGGAGGACCATGCGGACGGCCAAACCGGACCGGATGCACCTGCAGAATTATGTTTTCGGCAGCACCTCGGCCATCATCACCAACATCAGCCTGATCGTGGGTTTGGGGTCCGGGCAGGTGGGCAAAATCCCCGTGCTCGGCGCCCTGCTGACCCTCGCGGTGGCGGACAACATTTCGGATTCGCTGGGAATTCACATGTACAAAGAATCCGAAGGGCGCGGAACGCGTTATTCCCTGCTCGCCATGGCCTCGAATTTCTCCGCCCGGCTCCTGATTTCCCTGACTTTCATCGCCATCGTGCTGGGCTTCACGGCGGCCCAAGCCGGGCCGGTCGCGGTCGCCTGGGGCTTGTTCCTGCTCATGGCCTTGAGCTACCGCCTGTCACGCCTCAACCGGCAAAAACCCCTGGCGGAGATTGCCCGCCACCTTGTGGTTGCGGTCTGCGTCATCATCGCCAGCCATTTCGTCGGTCTCTGGCTTTCCAGCCATTTCCGCTCCTAGCCGCCTCCGCCGCGGGCGCAAATCCGCGCGGGTCGGACTTTACAAATGCGCCCGGGAGAGTATAATGGCCTGCAAAATCAAGCAGCAGGCAGTCCATTCCTGTTACGGGAGGTCAAAATCATGGCCGTGGAAAGAAAACGCTCCGCCACCATCCGCAAACCCCGGACAACCGGAATTTCCAGGGGCGCGGAGGTTTCGGAGGGCCTGATTCAAGAAAGGGCCTATTTCATCTGGGAGCAAAGAGGCCGGCCCCAGGGCACGGAGCTGGAAAACTGGCTGCAGGCCAAGGCCGAAATTCAGACCCGGAACCGTTCCCAATCCGAGGCGGATCCAGCCGAGGAGTAATTCCTCCTCCATTTCCGTAAACCTGCCGCCGATCTCATGCCGACTCTTGCGGAGTTGGGCTGGAGTCCCTTTTTCTCCGCCCAGGATCTCCCATCCGAAAAACCGGATTTTTTTCCGGCCCGCGTCGTGGCCCACCACGGAGCGCTGTACGTGCTTGCGGACGACCGCGGCACCTGGCCGTCCCAACCCGCGGGAAAGTTGCGCCACCGGGCCGAATCCGAAGCCGAACTGCCGGTGATCGGCGACTGGGTGCTGGCCAAAGCCGCGCCGGGCGGTCAGGCCGTGATCCAGGAAATCCTGCCCCGCCGTTCCCTGCTCTCCCGCCGCCGTCCCCATGACCGCAACAGCCCCGGAGTCCCTTCCCCGGCACAGGTCTTGGCGGCCAATCTGGACCTCGTGTTTCTCGTCAGCAGCCTGAACCAGGATTTCAGCCCGGCGCGGATCGAGCGCGGCCTGGTGATGGTCTGGGACAGCGGCGCCGTGCCGGTGGTCCTGCTGAGCAAGTCCGATTTGCCGGAGGACGGTGAAGCCGCGGCCGAAACCGTCCGGGCCGGGTGCCCGGGCGTGGACGTGCATTGCTGCAGCAGCGTCACCGGGCACGGCCTGGATGCAATCCGCGCGCATTTCCGCCCCGGGCTGACGGCCTGTCTCCTGGGCTCGTCGGGCGTGGGAAAATCAACCCTGCTGAACCTTCTCTGCGGCACGGAGCAAAAGACCCTCGAGGTCCGGGCCGACGACGGCCGCGGCCGCCATGCCACCACGGCGCGCGAGCTCTTCTTCCTGCCGGGGGGCGGCATGCTCATCGACACGCCGGGCCTGCGGGAATTCGGCCTCACCGGGGACGCCGGAGGCCTGTCCGCCGTGTTCGGCGACATCGAGTCGCTGGCGCGGGCCTGCCGGTTCGCGGACTGCCGCCACCGGGAGGAGCCCGGCTGCGCGGTGAAGCAGGCCGTGGCCGACGGCGATCTTTCCGCCGAACGCCTCGCTCATTTCCACAAACTGCATAAGGAACTGGAGTACCAGGCCGGCAAATACGATCCCGCCCGGCAGCAGGAGCAGAAGCGCCGCGACAAGCACCTGGGCAGGCTGGTGAAGGATGTCAACCGGCGCAGACGGGAGCGGTACCAGGAATGAGGGACGGCGGGGCCCCCGGCCCTTGATCCGACTCGGCGTTTCAGGCGGCCGGTTTCCGCTTCGCGCCCGGGGCATGAACCACGCTGTACACCACCGGCATCACAATCAGCGAAAAGAACATCGAGCCCAGAAGGCCGCTGATCATCGCCACGGAGAAGGGCTGCAGGACTTCCCCTCCCCGGCCCAGGTTCAGGGCCATGGGCAGGAAGCCGGCAATGGCCGCCAGGTTCGTGATCAGCACGGGCCGGAATCTCAGCTCGCCGGCCGCGGTGATGGCGGACAGCAGACCCAGGCCGCCGCGTTCGTTTTTCTCCACGAAATGGATGACCAGGATGCCGTTGTTCACCACGATGCCCATGACCGTGATGATGCCGGTGAAGGAGGAAACGTCGAACTGGGTTCCGGTGAGGAACAGGCCGAAGATGACGAAGCTGACGGAGGCCACCGTGCCCGCAAAAACGGCCAGCGAGGTCCGGTACGATTCGAAAATGAACAGCAGCAGGGCCAGGATCAGGACGATGGCGATCAGGAGGACCTCCACCAGTTGCCGGAAGGAAGTCTGCTGGTTGCGGTAATTGCCGGCCAGTTCCACGCTGTAGCCGTTCTGGTCGAGAGTCGCGAGCCGTCCTTGAATGTCCCGCACCACGTCGCCCAGGGCCCGCCCGGAAATTTCGGCGTTCACGCTCACGACCAGCGTGCCGTTTTTATGGTGGACTTCGGGCACCTCGTCCACCATGGCGAATTTCGCCATCCGTCCCAGCGGCAGGACCCCGCCGCCGGGCGTGTAGATGGGGATGGCGGCGATTTTTTCCATGTGGGTCTCGAAATCGCCCTGATAGAAATCGCGAATCGGAATGATCTGCAGGCCCTGTTGCAGGTTCGAAACCACTTCGCCGTAAAGGGCCAGTTGGGCATGGCGCGCAACCTCGGTCATGCCCAGGCCCAGCAGCGAAATCGCCCCGGGATCCGGGCTCACGTGCATTTCGGCCTGGGCCGGCGGCACGTCCACCAGCACGCCGTTTAACCCCGGGATGGCCGCCAGCTTGACCTTCACCTCGTCCGCGACGCGGGTGATCTGGGCAAGATCATTGCCCAGGACGTTGACGACGATGGGTTTCGCCACTCCGGACAGGTCGCCGAGGCGGTCCGGCAGCATCTGGTGGAAATCCGTCTCCAGGTCCGGAAAGTCCCGGGAGAGTTCCGCCCGCATCGCATCCATGACGGCAAACGTGCTCCGTTCCCGGTCGGGTTTCAGCAGGATGACGATCTCGCCCACCGTGGCGGGCGCGTACGGCGTGCCCAGATGCGTGCCCGTTTTTCGGATGTAGAGGGCGATTTCCGGATACCGGTCCAGCCGTTTTTCGACGGCTTGCAGGATCCGATCCGTACCGGCAAGCGAGGTGCCCGTCGGCGCCCAGTAATCCAGGACAATGTCGCCTTCGTCCCACTCCGGCAAAAAACCGCTGGGGATCCGGAAAAACAACCATGAACCCGCCGCGCACAGGATGAGAACGACCGCCAGCACCCAGCCGCGGTGTTTCAGGGAGGCGGCGAGCAGGCGGGCATAGCCGGTCTTGAGCACGCGAAACACGGCCCGGTCCCGGACCGCGACCGCCGGGTGGCGGGACCCCTCGATGAAGTACTTGATGAATACGGGGATGACCAGGACCGCCATGCCCAGGGAGATGACGATGGTGGTGGCCAAAGTCAAGGCCAAGGGCCGGAAAAACAGGCCGGGAACGCCGCTTAAAATGTTCAGGGGAATGAACACGATGATGCTGACCAGCGTGGCCCACAGGGTAATGGGCACGATGGCAGACATGGATTCCGCCAAGACCTGGTTGGATCCGTTGCGGGTCCGATGGTGGACGTAATTTTCGGTAATGACGATGGCATTATCGGCGATGATCCCGATGGCCGCGGACAGGCCCCCCAAGGTCATGATATTGACGGTCTGCCCCGTGAGTCGCAGCACCACAAACTCCAGAAAGATGACCGCCGGCAGGGCGAGGATGATGGGGAGCGCGTAGCGGAAACGGTTCATGACGTAGTAGACGATGAGCAGGATGATCAGGACGCCGATGAAAATATCGAGCAGGATTCCCCGGATGGAGCTGCGGACGTAATCGGACAGGTCCCATTTTTGCACCCGGAGCCTGCCGCCCAGGGCTTTTTCCATCTCCGCCATTTTTTCGTCCAGCTGGCGGGACACCTTCAAGCCGTCCGCGTTTTCCTGTCTCTGCACGTCGAGGAACAATCCCGGATGTCCGTTGATGCTGACCAGCCTGCGGACCTCGGCATGGGTGTCCTGGATCACCGCCACGTCCTTCAGATACACCGGCCGGCCCATGCGGGTGGCGACGACCAGGTTCCCGATGTCCTCCACGGACTGCAGAGGTCTGCCGCCCACCGCAAAATAGGCGTGATCGTCCTTCCGGATCTTGCCGATGAAGTTGAAGCGGTTGGCGTTGTCGATGGTCGTGCCGATGGCCGTGACGTCCAGATCGTAACGGATCATTTTCTTCGGGTCGAATTTGACCCAGATCTCCGGTTCCTCGCCGCCGACCACCGTCAGGCCGTACACGCCGTCCACGCCGACCAGTTTGGGCAAAACGGTATAGCGCACGGTAAGATACAGGTCCCTCAGATCCATGGCGTCGGACCAGATGCCGTATTCCGACATGGGGTAGGCGCTGGTCGACATGCGGATCACGTCCAGTTGGACGCCCGGGGGCAGATTCCCGCGCACCTGGTTCAGTTTGTTTTGTGCAAACTGAAAATCCCGGTTGAGATCGGCCCCCCACCTCAAGTACACATCGATGGTGGCGGTTCCCCGCTCCGTAACCGACCGGACCTCTTTTACGTCCGGTACCGTTTTCAAGGCCTCCTCGAGGGGGCGCGTGACCTTGATTTCCGTTTCGTTCAGTGCCGCGAAACCGATGTCCGCGATGATCTGAAAGCGCGGAAAATTCCCGTTGGGGAATACGTCCTTGGCCAGGTCGAAATACAGCAGCAGGCCCGTGCCGGTCAGGGCGACCAGGCTGAACAGAATGGCGATATGGTTCCGGGAAAGCCAATCCGTCAGTTTTTTCATTTCGGCATCCCTTCCAAATAGTACTCCAGCTCGGCCTTCTTGGCGAGATACACGTCCAGGGCCGCGAACATTTGGTCCTTGCTGTTCAGGTATTCCGCGAAGATGTTCAACAGGTCCGTCTCCTTGAGTTTGCCCTGGCGATAGCGCGTCTTGGCGGTTGCAATGATCTTTTCGGCCTGGCTCAGGTTTTCCTGAGCGTTGCGGTAGGTGACCTGGACGTTCTCGATTTCGGTGATGAGCTGGTCCAGGTGCAGCTGCAACTGCCGGCGGGCCTCCCGGTAGACCTCCTGCTGGTATTCGGACTCGTAGCGCAGCTGCTGGGTTTCATTCGCCCTCTGGCCAAAATCCAGCAGGTCCCAGTTGAAGCCCAGGTAGGTCCGGTATTCCTCCAGGCTGGGATCGCGGCTGTCCAGGTTCCGGACCAGGCCGAGGTTTAAGGTCGGAAACCAGGTCCAACGGCTCTGCCGGAAAGCCTCCTCTGCGATCCTCGCATCCATTTCCGCCAGCCGGCTGAGGACGAGATGGTCCAACTCGCGGGTGTAGGTCGTTTCCAAGCGGTCGATATACGAGGCGGCCGATTCGGGCGGTTCCCGCGTCTCGTCGAACACGGCCTGGTCGGTCCGGATGGTCTCCAGGTCCGGAATGCTCAGCGGGACGATGTTCTCCTCCGTGAAGGCGGTGTTCATTCGCGAATTGAGGGACAGGAGCGTGCTGCCGATCTCCCGGTTCAAGTCCCCGAGCGAAATGAGGATGGACTTCAGTTGCACGCGCGCCCGCGTCAAGTCGAGCGCCACGTCCACTCCCGCGGCTTCCAGTCTCTGAATATCCCGGATGTGCTCGGTGAAATATTTCTCGGCCTGGAGGTAATCGGGTTTTCTTTGCAGGAGAACGTACAGTTTGTAGTAATCCTGGGATACCTGTCGGCGAATATCGTTCCCGGTTTCCCTGGCCAGCCAACCGCTTTTTTCGGCCGCCAGGCGGCTTAAGCGCGGATAGTCCTGGACGACCCGCGGCAGGTCCCAGGCGAGATCCGCGCCCACGGACCCTTCGAAACCCGACGGCAGGTCGGCGCGGGAACCGAAATGCAGGTAGTCCGCCTCGCCCGCGAGGGCCAGGTGGGGCCAGAGGCTGCTCTGGTCTTTCTTCATCGCCCACTGATCCGAGTGGATCTTGTCGGCATAGGCCTTGACCAGCCGGCTGTTGTCCATGGCCTTTTCCAGGCACGTCTCCAGGGAGATGCCGAACGCCGGGCTGGAAAAGAACATGAGGGTCCCAGCGCCTGCGAACTTCAAAAACGTTTTCATTCTCAGCCTTCCTGTCGCGAACCGGGAACCCCGAATTCCGGTCAGGCTTTCCAGGACCGCAAGAATATTTTTACCGTGGTCCCGGAACCCACGGTACTCCGCATTTCAATCCGGCCGGCGTGGGCTTGCACGATCTCCTGGCAGATGCTCAAGCCGAGGCCCGAACCGCCGGTCTCCCGGGAGCGGGAGGGATCGGCACGGTAAAACCGCTCAAAAATCCGCGGCAGGTCTGCTTCGGGTATGCCGATCCCCGTATCGCTGATCTCCACCGTCGCCCAGAAATCTTCCGGGCGGCATGTCATGCGCACCTTCCCGCCCCGATGATTGAAGGTCACGGCATTGGTAACCAGATTCACCATCAGCTCCAGCAGGTATGCAGGATCCCCGGTAACGAAAAGCGGCTCTGGAGCCGCGAGTTCCAATCCGACCTCCCGCTCGGCGGCAAGCGGTTCCAATAGGGTCCGCGCCTTTTGCACGACCCCCCGCAACTCCACGCGTTCCCGCTGGAGGCCGGGGCTTTCGTCGTCCAGGCGGGCCAGCGTGGCGAGCTTCTTCACGATCCCGGCCATATACTGCGCGGCTCCCTGAATGCCGCCCAGGGCCCGGTCGTATTCCCGCGGCGTGCGTTTCTTGCGCCGGGTGATTTCGCTCTGGCTGAGGATGACGGCCACGGGCGTGCGTAGTTCGTGGGAGGCGTCGGAGATGAACTGCCTTTGGCGGGCGAAGGCCTTTTCCAGGCCGGCAAAGGTGCGATTGAATGAAGCCGCCAAAGGCCGCAGCTCCCGGGGAGTATCCGGGAGGGAGAGGCGTTCCTCCAGCCGGGAGGCGGAAATCCGGTCCACGGCGCGGGAAATCTCCCGGACCGGTGCCAGCGCCCTGCTGGCGATGAACATGCCTCCGGCCGAGGATACGGCCAGGATGCACAGAATCGCCAGGGCCAGGGCATTGCGATACGTGTCCAGAAGATGAATGGATCCGTGGATATCCTCGGCGCATTGAATGATCCGCCGCCCAGCCTGCCGCTGCCGCCCCGAGGGGTAAACCGGCATGCTGCACAATCGGATCGGCCTGCCCTGCCAGCGCAGGGTTGCAAATGTGATCCTGTCCGAAGTCACCGCGTGAGGCGGCAGGCCGGCACTGCCCAGGGAAGCGGACCGCCGCAGGATTTTCCCCCTGGAGTCCATGACCTGAAAATAGAAGCGGGATTGCGGGGAACGGTATTCCCACAGGTCGTCCCCCTCCAAACCCGCGTCGGTATCCTCATCTTCCTCCGAGGTGAGGTCCGCTAAAACCGCGGCCCGGGAGCGAAGACTGGCATCCAGGGAGGCGAAGACGATCTTTTCAAGGCTGAAATAAAGAATCGCTCCCAAGACCGGCAAGAGCACCAGCAGGACCAGCATGTAAAACGCCACGATTTTCGTCCGCAGCGACAGCGGCATGTCATTCTCCCAGCCTGTAGCCTGCGCCCCGCACGGTACGGATGAGCTTGCGCCCGTGGCCGCGGTCGATTTTTCCGCGCAGGCGATGAATGAAAACGTCGATCACATTGCTGTCCAGGTCGAAATCATTGTCGTACAAGTGCTCCGTCAGGGTGGTCCGGCTTAAAACCCGCCGCCGGTGCAGGGCCAGATACTCCAGCAGGGCGTATTCCTTGGCGCTCAAGGCGATGGCCCGCTTCCCCCGTCTCACTTCGTGGGTCGCCATGTCGATCGTGAGGCCGCCGATCCGGATGAGGGAGGTCCGCGTTTCCGTGCTTCTCCGCAGCAAGGCCCGAATCCGCGCCAACAGCTCCTCGAATCCGAAGGGTTTGGTCAGGTAATCGTCCGCCCCGCGGTCCAGGCCGTCCACCTTGTCCGGAAGGGTATCCTTGGCCGTCAACAGGAGCACTGGCGTCGTAACCCCCGCGCGGCGCAGTTCGCGCAGGACGCTCAAGCCGTCCCGCTTCGGCAGCAGGATGTCCAGGATGATCAGGTCCGAGGGCTCCTCGAGCGCCAGGTAGAGGCCTTCCTCGCCGTCGTAGGCTACATCCACGGCGTAATGTTCTTCCCGAAGGCCCTTTTTCAGGATCTGGACCAGTTTTTTTTCATCCTCGATCAGGAGAATGCGCATGGCCAATTGTTCCACCTTTCCGCCGGAGTTTCAACGCATTTCCCGCCGGCCCCGGTGCGAGCCCGCGCGCTCCCCGCCCCATCCTCCGCGGACGGTTTTAAGGTTGCGGGGAGGAGTGGAATGCGCCTCCTCCCCGTTTTTCCTTACTCCTCCTCTTCGCCGTTTTCTTCCTGCTGTTCGGAACAGCCTTTCCTCGAATCCTGGTCCTCCTGGTCTTCAGAGGCCAGGATTTTTCCGCTGTCCGCATCGACCCGAACGGTGGCGCAGGTTTGATCCGTCCTTGCGATTTTGATCTCGTACGCCAGAGTGCCGTCCTCCTGTTCCAGCTCGGCCTGGAAGGCCCTGCCGGGAGTTTGTTGCAGCGCCGTCTCTACGGCTTGCGCCAGGGTGAAGTGCGCTTTTTCAACGAGACGGGCGGCGTGTTCTTTCTCCGCCCGCGGACTCTCCCGCTTCGCGTCTGCATGCGCCCATGCGCCGAAGGTTACGGCAGCCAACATTCCCACCAACAGCAGTCCGGTCATGCCCGGTCCCTTCATCTTGTTCACCTCCTTTCTTTTTCAACGGATGTCATCGCTGAGCTTACGGAACCATGATATCCATCGGAGGATTACAGGAAGATGAACGTTTGAAAAATTATTGAGAAGGGTTAAAAAGCGGGGGAGACAGGCTGGGGCTTGCTGATCCGGGGCGCCTCATCCGCTTCCGCTCGCCTTACGAACACGGTTTGGCCGGGGAACCGGCTTGTCCGGAAAGGCTCGGGACGCTTTTCCCGAGTCCTGATATTTTCAAATCAGGTTTTTCTCAATTCCTCTCCCAGAGTGATGTTGACGATCTTGCTCTTGCTCAATTCCAGGTTGGGCAGGATGATCACCGAGTGGTCCTCGGCTAAAAACTTCGAACGCCGGATCCCCACCTCGAGCACCTTGACGACCTCCCCGCTGGGCAGCTTGATCGTGTCGCCGTTGTCGAAAGGCCGGTCGAGCATGATCATGAACCCGGAAATGAAGTTCGCGATCGTGTCCTGGGCCGCCAGGGCGATGGCCAGGGAGCCGACACCCAGGGTGGCGATGAGCGCGCTGATGTTGACGCCGTATAAGGGCAGGATCAGCACGATGGCGATCACCCACAGGCAGACTTTGGCCAGGCGGGACACCAGCGGAAGCAATTCATCATCCAGCCGCGTTTGGGTCACAACGGCGATTTTCTCCCGATACCAGGCCAGGGCGCCCTGCACCGCCTTTTGCACGTTATAGGTCAGGATCACGATAAACAGCGTGCCGATGTACTTGGCCAGCTCCACTTGCAGTTTGGCCGCCAGCTTCGGCGCCAGGTAAACCTTATAGCCCGTATACAAAGCGATCAATATCACCAGGGCCGCGACCGGTCCCAGAATTTTCCTGAGAACGTTGGCGGCCATGCTCACCGCGTTTCGCATCACCTTCTCCTTTCCGCCGGCGGTCCCTCCGCAAGGTTCCGAGCCGCGAGGGTCACTCCCAGGTCAGGGCGTACAGGCCGTGGTCGTCCCCTCGGGCCAGGCACTTGGGGTGGGTGCAGTGCACGTTTTTGACCCCGGTCATCCTCGCCACTTCCTCAAAAAACGGCAGTTGATCGAGTTCGTGGTGCAGCGGCACCCCGGTAAAATCCCGGAGCATCAGTTCCACGCCATGGGGGGACTGTTGATGCACCGTCAGGGTTCCGCTGTCCATGACCTGCCGCCAGATCTGCGCCGCCTTGCCGAGCACGTAGTTGGGGGTCGCGATCCGGATGAACATGCGGTAGATCCCGTTCATGTCCTTGCGGGCGTGGTAGACCGCGCTTTCCCGGATCAAGGCGTAATCCCCCTGCCCGAACATCTGGTCCGCCTGGAGCAAGAAGCGCGTATAGGCGCCGTATTCGACCCAGGAAATGGGCAGTATTTTTTTGGAAAGCACCGCGGCATCTGCGGGCGCCAAGCCGGCGATGACTTTTTCCACCGCGCCGGGCCCCGCTTGGCGCGTGATGAATTCCGTCAGAGTCAACCAAGCGGTTCCCCGCACTGCGGCCATGTCCCCCTCCTCGTGACCGGTTGCTGTCCTGTAATCGCATTATCATAGCATTATGCCCGCCGGTGGCAAAAGCCCGTTTTCAACAAAACCCGGGAATACCCGGCGGCGCATTTTTATCGTATGCCCCGGGCCGCCTTTTTTGTTATACTTGCCGGCAGACACTCCTATCCTTGAAATAGATCGAGACCATGCTGAAATCCTCTGTTCTTCAAAAGCTTTTTTCCTTCGCCGAGGGTTGGGCCGCGGAATATAAGACTCTTTTCTTCCTCTTCCGGCGCGAAAAAGTTTTCCGGTATTTTCTTTTTTTGGTTTATTTGGTGCTGGCTTCGGGCCTGCTGTTCTTTTTCCTGGAGTACGACCGCATTGCCGCCGCTCATCCCCTGACACGGTCCGCGACCCTTTTCGACGAGCTGGTGACGGTCCTGTACTGGGCCATCGTCACCATTTCCACCTGCGGCTACGGGGACATCACGCCCATCACGCTCGGCGGCCGGCTGCTGGTCATCTGCACGCTCTTTTTCAGCATTGCCGCAGTTTCCATGTTCACCGCCAACCTGGCTTCGGCGCTGACCACCAAGAAAATGATGGAAAGGAGGGGAGTCATGGACCTTTCCCACTACCGCCGGCATTGTATCCTCTGCGGCTGGAAGCAGGCCATGGACAAGCTGCTCGACGAAATCGTTTTCAACAATCCCGCCATCGATCTGAAAAAGATCATCGTCATTGCCAATGTGGAACCGGAGGTCATCGAGGTTTTTCACCAGCAGTTCCCGGCCTACCAGAAGGTGATGATCCTGCGCGGGGAACATTATCAGGAAACCCTGCTGCGCAAGGCCAACGTGGCCGAGGCCGACCAGGTTTTCATCTTGGCGGACGAAAGTTCTCCCGCCGCCTCGCGGACCGAAATGGACTCCAAGACCGTCATGACCGCCATGACCATCCGGACCGTCTCCCGGGACGTGCGCGTGTGCGCCGAACTCCTGGACGTCAAGTTCGAAAAATACCTGCGCTCGGCCCACGTGGACGACATCATTTTCACCAGCGAATACAGCCGGGTGCTCATCGCCAATACCTTTTCCCAGGTGGGGATGGCCAAGGTGGTGAACGACCTGCTGGACGCGCACACCCCGGCGTTCATCATGACCGAGAAGATCCCGGGAGGCTACGTCGGCAAACCGTTCTCGGACCTGCGCGAGCATTACCGCCGGGTCTCCCGTTCCATCTTGATCGGCTTGGTCGAAAACGTGGGCAGCTTTTTCGAGCGCAAACAGGAAGCGCTCCGCGAGGCGCAAAAGACCGCCGACGTCGGCCGGCTGGTCGAAAACCTGAAAACCGCGAAACGGCTCGAGAACAACCTGCCCCATCTCAATCCCGAGGACGGGTACCCCGTGCCGCAACACGCGCTGGCCGTGCTGGTCCGGGCGAGGAAGCCATGAGCAAAATCGTCAACCGCCTGGAGCGCATCTCCCTGTTCAAGAACCTTCAGGACGACCCGCCCGCCCTGGAAAAAATCGCCGCCCTGATCCGGGCCAAAACCTATTCCCGCGGCAGCTGCATCATCCGCGAGGGGGAAAGCGGCGACGCCATGTATATTTTGAACCGGGGCACGGTGCGGGTGGAAAAAAAGACCCTGTACCGCGACAAATACACCGTGGCCAATTTGCAGGACGACCAGAACGTCTTTTTCGGCGAGGTGGCGCTCATGGACAATGACGTGCGTTCCGCGTCCGTCTTCGCCATCACGGCGGTGGAATGCTATGTCATCCGCAAAGACGATTTCGAACGCTTGTGCGAGGCCAATCCCAGGATCGGTTTCTACGTCATCCGCGAGATCGCCCGCTCCCTGGCCGGGCGGCTCCGCAAGACGACCACCGACAGCGCCACGCTCATCGCGGCGCTGATCCACGACGACGAGGCCGGCGAGTAGATCCGGGGGCGCGCCCGAACGGCCCGCCCGCGCCGGCGGCGCCCGGCCCGAGGTTTTCAGCGTATGCCTGAAAAACGCATGCAGACGGTCGCCCGGCATTTCAATTCCGAAGCCAGTCTCTTCGACGCCCGGATTCTGAAGATCGTCCCCCACTACCGCGAAATGCTGGAAGCCCTGGCCGCCGCCCTCCCGCGCCCGTCCCGGAAGAAATTGAGGATCCTCGACCTCGGCTGCGGAACCGGAGCGGTATCCTTTCTCGTCAAGAACCGCTTTCCGAACGCCTCCCTCCACTGCGTGGATCTGGTTCCGAACATGCTGAAGCTGGCCGCCGGCAAACTGCGCGGATTTTCCGGCGTCACCTTCGAGCAGGCCGATCTCCGGGCCTATGTCCCCCGCGGCCGGTATGACGCGGTCGTTTCCTCCCTGGCCCTCCACCACCTCGCGACGGACGCGGCCAAGGCCCGGATGCACAGAAAAATCCACCGGGCGCTGGTCCCGGGGGGCGTTTTCGCCAACGCGGATATCACGGTCTCCGCCCGGGGCCGCCTCCAGGCGTATTACCTCGCGAAGTGGGCGGAATTCATCCGCCGGTCTTATTCGGAGGCGGACATTCGCAGGAACTACCGCCGTTACCAGCGGGAAGACCGGCCTTCGGTGCTGCTGAAAGAGCTGCGTGAATTGGAAAGGATCGGGTTTCGCCGGCTGGAGATTCTTTGGAAGTACTGCAACTTCGTAACCTACGCGGCGTATAAATAATCGGGAAAAATCGAACCAGGCCCGCCCGGCATGCGCGCGCGGGGGGAGCTTCCCTCACCGCGGC
>CAZQGO010000023.1:0-44074 GCA_964593065.1 uncultured bacterium
TGTGCGTCGGCGTGGGGCTGTCCGTGGGTGACGGGCTATGCGTGGGCGTGGCGGTGATGGTCGGCGTGGACGTGGCCAGGGGAGACATGGCCTCGTCGGCCCCGATGTCCCAGGTGCCGTTGTACGGCCGTGTCTGCAGGTCGATGTCGTCCGTAAAGGCCAGGTCCGCGTCGCCCGAGAGGTCCGTGCCGGAATCGCGGGCGCCCGTGTCCGTCACCCCCAGGTGGTAGTCGTCTCCGGCCGCGTCGACAAAAGCCACGGTCGTGGAATTCTTGGAATTCGCCCCCGGCGCGTCCCCGGCCAGGTCGGATAGATTATAGTCCGAGGCCGCATCAAAGGCGCCGTTGTAACCGTTGCTGCAGCTCTGGATCAGGTTGTTCTTGGCCACCACGGTTCCCCCGCTGACCGAAAGGCCATTGCGGCAATTGGCCACGGTGTTGTTGGAGAGATAATGCCGTGCCCCGACTCCATCCGGATTGATGCCATAGACGATGTTGGTGCTGCTGGCGAAATCGTAGATAAGGTTATTCCAGATATAACTCGTCACCCCCGTGCTGGAGCCGCCTTCGAACTCGATTCCCGCGCACCAGTCAAATCCGATTCCCGCCTCCCCGCGGATGAGGTTGTCGCTGAACCGATAGACCGTCGTGCCGGGGTTGTCCACATAAATGCCGGCATCGTGGGATTTACCGATGTTGTAGATGCGCAACTGCAGGCCTTCGACCATCAGATGGTCCACGCCGAGCACCGTCAAGGCCCCGTCATTGTCCAGCTCCATTCGATACGCCGACGTGCTCCAGGTCCCGGCATGCCGCTGGGACTGTCCCGCCTCCGACGTCAGGTGGGGCGTAAAGATCCGCAGATAGTGGCTGGGATCCGTCACCCAGCCGTCGAGGGTGACCGGGGTGGTGTCCGCCGCGTCGGCGTAGCAGGCGAGGTTCCAGATCTCGTTGTTGGCCACCAGGTCCCGCCCTCCCGACCACGTGTCGAAATCCCGCCAGACTCCCGGGATGCTGGTATTTTCCGTGCCGGTCTCGGCGTTCGCCAGTGAGGTGTAGGCCCGATAAATGACCCAACTGGGGCAGGCGGGAGGCGAGACCGGCGCTCCCGCGGGATTGGTAAACGTGTACTGGGTGGAGGATATTCTGCCACCGATGATTGCCCTGCCGTCCCAGACCAGGTCTTCGTTCACGTCCCACACGAAGACATCGCCCACGCCTACGTGGTCCGAGAGAGGGTTGGCAAAAACACTGCCGTCGAAGGTGTTGGAATTCCCCACGCTGATATCCAGCGGCGAGGTGTTGCCTGGCCCCACCGAGCGGTAGATGACCGCCGGGGCGCTCGGCGTCGGGGTCGGCGTGGGCGTGGCGGTGGGGGTGGACGTGGGGCTGTGCGTCGGGGTGCCTGTGGGGCTGTGGGTTGGCGTGGCGGTTATGGTCGGCGTGGACGTGGCCAACGGCGACGAGGCCTCGTCGGCCCCCATGTCCCAAGTGCCGTTGTAGGGCCTGGCCTGCAGGTCGATGTCGTCCGTGAAGGCCAGGTTGGCGTCGCCCGACAGGTCCGTGCCCGAGTCCCGGGCGCCCGTGTCCGTTGCCCCCAAATGGAAGTCGCCCCCGGCCGCGTTCAAGAAGTCTACGGTCGTTGAATTTTTGCTGTTCGCGCCTGGGGCATCGGCCGCCAAATCCGAAAGGTTGTAATCCGAGGCGCCGTCAAAGGTTCCGCCAAAGTAGCCGTTGCTGCAACCCTGTGCGATGTTGTTCCGCGCCACCACCACCGCGCCGCTGGCGCTGAAGCCGTTTAAATTGTTGACCGCCGTGTTGTTGTACAGGTACGCGGTCATGGTCGCTTCGCCGAGGAGGACGCCGTCGCTGCCGAGCCCCCCGAGAAAATCATAGATGACGTTGTTCCAAATCCGGGACTCGCCGGTTACCCCCAAGTGGATGCCGCGCGTCCCGTCATGGGTATTGCCCGGATCGCCCCGGATAATGCAGTCGGAAATGCGGCAGTCATGGGACGTGCCACTGAATGCCCGGTAGATCGCAGACCGATAGTCCGCCGTGGCGCCGGTCATTCTGACCTGCAAGCCCTCGAGCCGGATATGAAAGGCGAACAGTTGCAGGACCGTGTCGTTCGCTTCCAGACGGTATCCCTGCGTGTCCCAATAGCCGCGATGCCGCTGGCTGCTCCCGACTTCCGAGGAGGCATAGGGCGTGAAAATCCGCAAGTAGCAGTCCGCCGCGGTATTCCAGTTCGTGGTCCCCACGGGGGTGGTATCGATCGCATCCGCATAGCAGGCGATATTCCAGATCAAGTTCTGCGTTGCGAGGTCATCGGAAGTATCGAAATTTCTCAGGGCGGCGATGATGCCGGTGTTTTCCGCCTGCAGTTCGGCATTGCGCAGGGAGGTGTACGCGCGGTAGACGCCCCAATCCTGGTCAGGCGCCGAGGTGGTGGTCGGATTCAGGCCGGAGGCGTTGGCCACCGTATACTGCGTGGCCGAGGTCCGCCCGTGAATGAACGCGAGCGCGTCAATGATTCCGTTGTTGTCGCTGTCGTATTGAATCACATCGCCCACGCCTATGTTGTCGGGCAGGCCTGAGGCGAACGTGGCCGTGGTGCCGGCGATGGTCAGGTTGTTCCCGGCGCCGGTCGAAAGAGCCGCCGTGTTGCCCGGCCCCACAGAACGGTAGATGGCCGTCGGGACGCTCGGCGTCGGCGTGGGTGTGGCCGTGGGCGTGGCCGTGGGCGAGTGGCTAGGGGTCGGCGTCGGCGTTCCGGTCGGGCTGTGCGTGGGCGTGGCGGTGATGGTCGGCGTGGCGGTGGCCAAGGGCGACGTGGCCTCGTCCGCCCCGATGTCCCAGACCGCGTTGTACGGCCGGGTATCCCGGTCCAGGTCCACCGTGAACGACAGGTTGGCGTCGCCCGACAGGTCCTGACCCGAATCCCGGGCGCCCGTGTCCGTGACGCCGAGATGGAAATCATGGTTGGCCGCATCCACGAACGCCACGGTCGTGGAGTTCTTCGAATTCGGGCCGGGCGCGTCGCCCGCCAGATCGGAAAGGTTGTAGTCCGAGGCGGCGGTGAAGTTCGTCTGCGTGTAGCCGTCGGTGCAATTCTGGGTCAGGTTATTGATAGCCACGACGCTCCCGTGGTCCGCCTCGATCCCGATCGTGCAGTGGACGAAGGTGTTGTTGTAGATATAATACGTCCAGTCCGGATCATCACAATCGATGCTGCGGATGGTCATGCTCGGTCCCAGGTAATCGTAGAACAGGTTGTTCCAGATCCGCACTTCGCCCCCGCCGTAGGTCTCGATCGCGATGCCGCCCCAATAGGTCTCAGCCAGGTTGGTGACGCCCCGGAAGATGCAGTCCGTGATGCGGACGTCCGCGATCAGGTCCGGTGATTGGACCTCGATGCCGTAAATGTCGTCGGTTTCGATGGGCAGGTTGTGGAATTCCAAGCCTTCCACCCGCATGTGGTTGATCTCGACGTCCATGCCGTCGCCGTCTCGTTCGATTTTATAGGCCCCGTCGTTCCAGACGCCCGCGTGCCTCTGGCTGGCGCCAACCTCGCTGGAAAGATAGGGGGTAAACACGCGTAGGTAACATTGCGCGCTGGTCGTGGTGCCGTGGAAGGTGGTATGGTCGGTTTCCGGGTTGTCCGCGTAGCAGGCGAAGTGCCAAATCCGGTTGGCGTTCACCAGATCAATCCCGTCTACCCAGGTGTCGAAGTCCCGGACCGCGCCCGCAATGCCGCTGTTTTCGTCCCCTTCCTCCGCGTGGCGCAAGCGTTCGTAGGCCCGGTGCAGGGACCAGTCCTGGTCTCCGGCTACGGCGAGTGGGGGATTTCCGTTCCAATTCTGGACCGTGTAGCTGGTGGCGCTCGTGCGCCCTGTGATAAAGGCGATGGCGTCGATGCTGCCGTTGTTGTCCGAATCATACTGCAGGGCGTCGCCGACGCCGACGTTGGCGGGCAGGCCCGCCGTGAACGTGGCCGTGGTCCCGGCAATCGTCAGGGGATTGCCGCTTCCTGTCGCCAGAGCTGAAGTATTGTACGGCCCCACGGAGCGGTAGATGTTCAGCGGCGGCGCGACGTTGCCCGTATCGTCGGCCCCCATGGACCAGGTCCCGGGCCGCGCCTGGAGATCGACGTCGTCCGAAAAGGCGAGGTTCGGATCCGCGGAAAGATCCGTGCCCGCCCCCAGCGCGGCCGTGTCGCTGGTGGAAAGATGGAAATCGTCTTCCAGGGCGTTCACGAAATTGACGGAAACGTAGTTGCGCGAGTTTGCCCCCGGGGCGTCTCCTGGCTGGTTGGAAAGGTTATAATCCGACGCGCCGGAGAAAGTTCCTTCGTAGCCTACCGCGCAGGCCTGGGCAATGTTGTTGATGGCCGTCGTGCTGCCGGAATTCGCCCACAACGAGCGGTAGCAATGATAGAAGGTGTTGTTGTAAAGATAGTTGGTGAATCCCGAATCGTCCAAATCCATGCCGGCGCACTGGTTGGTGCCGTCGAAATCATAGGCGATGTTGTTCCAGGCCCGGAAGATTCCGCTGCCCGCCAAGTGGAGTTCGACCGCGTAATGGAAATCGTAAGCGGAATTCACCACGCCGCGCATGATGTTGCCCTGCAGGCGGATATCGCCGCCGGCCCCCGGGTTTTCGATGGTGAAGCAGGTCGCTCCCTCGGCGGTCACGCCGCTGACCCATATTTGCAGACCTTCGGCCCGGAAATAATCCACCCGCACGAGGATCATTCCGTTCCCCATGCTTCGCACCAGCCGGTAGGCCGTGTTGCTCCACGTCCCCGGGTGCCGCTGGCTGGTTCCAACTTCCGCCGTGGTGACGGGCGTGAACACGCGTAGGTAATTGTCCGCGCCCGTCGTCCAACCCTGGAAGATCGTCGCCGTGGTGTCCGTCGCGTCCCCGTAGCAGGCCAGGTTCCACACCTCGTTGTTGCCCACCAGATCCCGCCCGCTCGACCAGGTGTCGAAATTCCGCACCACCGCCGCGATGCCCGTGTTCTCCGTCCCTTCCTCGGCAAAATAAAGCGAGATATAGGCACGGTACACGCCCCAATCCTGGTCCGCCGCCGCCGTGGCCACCGGCGCCCCGCCGGCCGCGTTGGCCACTGTGTACTGCGTGGCCGAGGTCCGCCCGTGGATGAACGCGATCGCGTCCACCGAGCCGTTGTTATCGCTGTCGTACTGGATCGCGTCCCCCACCCCGACGTTTCCGGGCAGCCCCGAGGCGAAAGTGGCGGTCGTGCCCGTGATGCTCAGATTGTTGCCCGCTCCGTTCGCAAGGGCCGAAGTGTTCCCCGGCCCCACGGAACGGTAGATCGCCTTGGGCACGTTCGGCGTGGGCGTAGGCGTGGGGGTGCGAGTGGGGGTGGCTGTGGGAGTGGGTGAGGGCGTCGAGGTTGGCGTCGCCGTGGTGGTCGGAATGAAACCCACACCCTCCTCGTCCGCGCCGATGTCCCAGGTGCCGCCGCGCGTGGCCATGTCCACGTCATTCGAAAATGGCAGGTTGGCGTCTCCGGACAGGTTAGTGCCCACGTCTTTGGCGCCTGTATCCGCTGCCGCCAGATGAAAGTCGTCGCCCCCGGCGCCCACGAAAGTCACGGTGGTGGAGAACTGGTTGTGGGTGCCGGGCATGCCTGCTTCGGCGAGATCCGACAAGTTGTAGTCAGAGGTGCCGGCAAAGGTCCCGTTGTATCCGTCCACGCATCCCTGCGTGAGTACGTTCTTGATCTCCGCGCTGCCGCTGTATTGCTGGATTCCCCGGTTGCAGTTGACAATCGTGTTGTTGAACACGTAGAACGTGAAGTCCGCATCATCCAGATCGATCCCCGCCGCGTCCGCGTTGCCGTTGAAATCGTAGATGACGTTGTTCCAGAAGCGGACCACCCCGGTGCCGGCGTTGAAAACGGCTAATCCGAAATGCCATTGGTAGGCCGTGGTGGGGACGCCCCGGACGAGGCAATAGGATACCCGCGCGTCCACGACCGAGGTGTTCTCAATGTTGACGGCCTGCAACCCGTCGCTGTTGACCGCCGTGACCGCGATTTGCAGCCCTTCCACGCGTAGATTGTCCACGTTGACGTTAAGGGCCACGGCATTGGCCACCTCAAGCCGGTAACCCGAGGTCGTCCAGAGTCCTGCATGGCGTTGCGTGGTTCCGACCTCCGAACTTTGGTAGGGCGTAAAAATCCGGATATAATTATCGGGTCCGGTGGTCCAGCCGTTGAAATTCACCGTCGTGGTGTCGGCGTTGTCCGCGTAGCAGGCGATGTTCCAGATCTGATTGCTGCCCGTGGTCGCGGTGATGTCCTTGCCCCCGGACCAGGTATCGAAATCTCGCAAGGCCGCATCGATGCCCGTGTTTTCCGTGCCGGTCTCGGCGTCGGCTAAGGATATATAAGCCCTGAAGAGTTCCCAGAAGGTGGTGCCCATGACCGCCGAAGGCGCGTTGCCGGCGATGTCCCGCACCAGATACTGATTGGCCCCCAGCCGGCCGTAAATGACCAGAAGGGAGTCCCGCGATCCATTCATGTCCGAATCGTACTGGATGATGTCCCCGAGTCCCACGTTGTCCGGCGCGCTTGTGAAAGTGGCAGTACCGCCGTTGAGTGCCAGCGTGTTGCCGCCGCTCCCATCCGCCAGGGCGGCGGTATTGCCCGGCCCAACCGAACGGTAGATAACCGTGGGCGCGCTCGGCGTCGGAGTCGGTGTGGGAGTGAATGTCGGTGTGGCCGTCGGAGTCCAGGTGCTGGTCGGTGTCTGGGTAGGCGTATGCGTGGGCGTGAAGGTCGGGGTCGCCGAGGATGGTACGGACTCATCCGCCCCGATGTCCCAGGTCCCGTTGTAGGGGCGGGTTTCCCGGTCGATGTCCTCGGTGAACGCCAGCGCGGCATCGGCGGACAGGTCCGCGCCGGCGTCCCGCGCCGTGGCGTCGGCCGCGCCCAGGTGGAAGTCGTAACTGGCCGGCGCGGCGAACGTGACCGTGGTGGAGTTTTGACTGTTGGCCCCCGGCGCGTCGGCGGCCAAGTCTGAAATATTGTAATCCGAGGCCCCGGCGAACGTCCCGTTAAACCCATCGGGGCAGGACTGCGCAATGCAGTTTTTCACCACCACGGTACCGGCGAGCTGTTGATACCCGATGCGGCAATTGATCAGGGTATTGTTATACAGGTACACCGTAGCCGAGGCGTTGTTGCAATAGATGCCCTCGGCGTTGTTGACGTTGAAATCGTAGATGATGTTGTTCCATATCCTGACCGTGCCCCCGCTGCTGCCGAGGTTGTCCACGCGGATTGCCTGATGATCCGCCGAGGTTCCGGTGGTTTTACCCTGCAACAGGCACTGGGTCACGCGCAAATCCGCGTTGGAGGCATATTCCCCCAAGTAAATGGTCCTGGCATTTAAAAACACCAGATTGTTGATTCTGATTTGCAGACCTTCCAGCCGCACGCCGCCGATGTTGGCATGATTAATGGTAATGGCGTGAAAATTCGGGCCGACCAAACGGTAGGCGCTGGTATTCCACACCCCGGAATGCCGTTGGGAGGTTCCGACTTCGCTCGCGAGATAAGGAGCATAAATACGCAGGTAGTTGGTGGGGGAAGTGGTCCAGCCATTGACCCCGATCTCGACCCCGGTGATGTCCGCCTGGTCCTCACCGTCGCCGTAACCGGCGATGTGCCAAATTTCATTGTTGGCCGGAAGGTCGCGTCCCGAGCCGGAATCCCCGACGTCAAAATCGCGGAGTGAAGCGTCAATGCCGGTGTTCTCCGAGAGGATGATCGCATTTTCCAGGCTGGTGTAGGCCCGGAACACCGACCAGTCCTGGTCGGCCGCGGCCGTTCCCGGCGGGGCGTTCCAGCCGTCCACGGCGCGTACGTCGAACTGGGAAGCAGTCGTCCGGCCGTGGATAAACGCCAGGGTGTCCACACTTCCGTCGTTGTTCGAATCGTATTGAATCACATCGCCGACCCCGACGTTGTCCGGCAGGGAGCCCGCGAAGGTCGCGGTTCCGGCGGCGATGTTCAAGGCATTGCTGCCGCCGCTGGCCAAGGCACTCGTATTTCCCGGCCCCAAGGAACGATAGACCGCCACCGGGACCGAATCATCGTAATAGACGAGCGTGCGGTGATTATTGTTGTCTCCCACCACGAGCAAGTCCCCGCTGAGGTCGATGCCCTTGGGGAAACACAGAGTGTTGGCGGCCGGACCACCTCCCTGATTCCAGCCGGTACTCGTCATGTCCGGCTGGCCCAGGACCGCATCGGCGCTGGCATTATTCGAGGACGGAATGGCTTGGAAAATCAGGACGCGCTGGTTGTCGCTGTCGGCAAGAAACAGCCGGGTGCCGTCGCTGGTAAGGCACGTTGGCGCCTGCAGCGTATTGGCGGCCGCACTCCCGCCCTGGTTGATGGCGCCGCTGGTAAAATTAGCCTGGCCGATCACGACTGTTGCGGAAGCGTTGTTGCCGGTGGGCACGGGGTCGAAAATCAGGACGCGGTGGTTGAAACAGTCGGCGACAAACAGTTTGTTCCCGGTCACCCGTAGCCCCGCGGGAGAATTGAGCGTGTTCGCGCCGGGATTGGGTGCGCCCTGGTTGATGCTGCTGCCGGCCATGTTCACCTGGCCCACGACCACGTTGGCGCTGGCGTTGTTGGCCGTTGGGATCGTGTTGTAAATCAGAACCCGGTGATTGTCCCGATCCGCGACGTAGAGTTTCGTGCCGTCGGTATAGACGTCCTCGGGGCTGTGCAGGGTGTTGGCACCAGCGCCCGCCCCTTGATTCGCCGTATTGCTGACCATGTCCGTCTGGCCGACAACGACATCGGCGTTGGCGTTGTTGACGGTGGGGATTGTGTTGTAGATCAGCACCCGATTGTTGTTTCGATCCGCGATGATTAATTTCGTCCCATCCGTGCATGCGGAATACGGCGTGTTGAGGCGGTTGGCGGCGCAGGCCGCTACGGCGGAATATGAATTGGCTTGCCCAACGACCACTTCGCAAGGTGCGTTGTTGGAGCCAGGGATGGTATTGTAGATCAAAATCCGGTGATTGCTGCCGTCGGTAAGATAAAGCCGGTTGTCCCGGCAATGAACTCTCACCGGCCAATATTGCGAATTGGCCACCGGGCCATAGCCTTGGTTGAACGCGTTGCTGGTCATGTCCGGCTGGCCGATGACCGTCGAGGCGGATTGGTTCGTCTGGAAACCGGCCGCAGGCGCTGCCAGGAATGCGACGGCGGCAACGGCCACCCAGCACGCGATCGGGCCTAGCTCTCGTTGCTGATGCCTTCGAAGTTCAGTCTGCATGACCCGCCTTCCAGACAATAGACTGAAACCAGGTTTCGTGATCGTCTCCGGCCCAATGCCAGTGACCGCTTTTCAAGCGCGTTCACCGGCTTAGGCTGCGCAAATGCTCAATGCAATTACCTTGAAACCCTAATTCAAGAAATCTCCCTCCTTAGTGTGCTACGGTAAATAACATGCAAAAAAATAGGTAAACTATTCCCTGGTACCTGAAACAAACTGTTAAAAATGATAAAATGACCGTAAAAATCCGTCCTGAAACCAGAAGGATTTCTTCAAGGTTTCAAAATAAATTTTTGAAATCATCTTCATATGCAACAATATTAGGCAAAAAATACCAATTAGAGATATTTTGTTATATTATTAGTATACTACCACAATCATTTTTTTGCTATATTTTTCTTATATTACTTGTGTTTTTATAATGATATATGGATGGCTTTTTTCTTTAATTTAAAAGGGTTTTACAGCCCGAGCTCAGAAGAGATATTTTGCATGGCTATTAGGCTTAACTCTGAAAAATCCGGGAGGGAAATTCCGAAGGTTTCGCATTCGCGAATAATATCCCTGTTCACCGAAGCGGCAAAGGCTTTTTCTTTCATGCGTTTGACGATGGATTGCGGTTTTACGCTGGCCAATTTCTTGTCCGGGTAGACCAAAGCCGTGGCAATAATCAAACCCGTAATCGTCTCTCCGGCGGCCAGGGCATGCTGGAAACGGGTGCTGCGTTTCCTGCCGCTGGCCATTTCATTATGCAAACCAATGGCTTCAATAATTTCCGCATCCACTCCTTCTGCTTCCAGCAGCCTCACGCTTTCGAGACCGTGGACTTTCAAATCGGCGTGAGTCAGTTCCACATCCAAGTCATGTAGCAGTCCGGCCAGACTCCACTTTTCCCGGTCTTCACCCAAATGTGCGGCCAAGGCCGCAAGCACGGCTTCCGAAGCCAGGCAATGCTTGATCAGGTTGGGGTTTTGGATGTAGCGGTGCAGGAGCTCCAGGGCTCTTTCTCGGTTCATCGGGCCTTGCTCCTCCAGTCCCCGGTTCGTTCAATTACGCTTTTTAAGGTATTGCTGGATGCCTTTCATGGCACAAAAATCCCCGCACATGGTGCAAACCTCTTCCAGCTTCGGGCTGGCCGATTCCCTGACCTTTTTCGCGCGGGCCGGGTCAATGGCCAGCTCGATTTGCTGGTTCCAATCCAAGGCCTTTCTTGCGCGCGCCATTTTTTTGTCCCACTCCATGGCGCCGGGTACGCCCTTGGCAAGATCCGCGGCATGGGCCGCAATCCGGGCGGCCACCACGCCTTCGCGCACATCCTCGACCAAAGGCAGGCGCAGGTGTTCGGTGGGAGTCACGTAGCATAAAAAATCCGCTCCGGCGGCGGCTGCAACCGCCCCGCCGATGGCACAGGAGATGTGATCGTAGCCCGCCGCGACGTCCGTGACCAATGGCCCGAGTACATAAAAGGGCGCGCCGGCGCACAGCCGCTTCTGCAGGATGATGTTGGCCTGGATCTGGTCCAGCGGAACATGCCCCGGGCCCTCGATCATGGCCTGCACGCCCGCCGCCCTGGCCTTCTGGGCAAGTTCACCGAGCACGATCAATTCCTGAACCTGCGCCCGGTCGGTGGCGTCTTCCAGGCAGCCGGGTCGCAAACCATCCCCCAAGGAAAGCGTGATGTCGAATTCACGACAGATGGCAAGAATCTCCTCAAAGCCCGAATAATAAGGGTTTTCCTGATTGTTTTGGATCATCCACTCGGCAATAAAGGCGCCCCCGCGGCTGACAATATCCGTGATCCTTCCCTGGTTGCACAGGCGCGCCACGCCTTCCTGTGTTACGCCCGCATGCACGGTCATGAAATCCACGCCCTCCCGGCCTTGCTCCCGGATGGCGGCTAGCATATCCGCCGGCGTCATGTCCACGACCCGTCCACCCTGCCGCACGGTTTTCACGGCCGTTTCATAGACCGGCACCGTACCCAGGGCCTGGGGAAATTTTTCCAAAATCCCGCGCCGCAGGCGCGCCAGATCCCCGCCGGTGGATAAATCCATCAAGCTGTCCGCGCCGGCATCCACCGCAGCCTGGGCCTTGGAAATTTCAAGCTCCGGTTCGGCCTGGTCGGTGGAAGTGCCGAGATTCGCATTGACCTTGGTCCGCAGGCCCTGCCCTACGCCCAAGGGACGTCCAGCCGGGTGGGCGGGATTGGCCAGAATGACGATGAGGCCCTGTGCGACTCCTGCACGAATGAACTCCGGGTCACGGTTTTCCTGCCTCGCCACCTCGGCCATCTGCTGTGTGATGATGCCTTGTCTGGCTGCCTCGATTTGTGTCATGCTGCGCCATTCCTTTCCAACCGAGTCCGCTTACAACCTAAAAACTCCGTTATGCTTTTGAGTATAACAAAAAGAATGCTAAAACTTCCTGGAGCCTGTCCCGTGATCTTCGCGTCCTGGGGCGCGCGAACCATCCAGAATGGCCAACAGTTTGGCCGCCTGTTGTTCGGGGTCCTTTGCCTCAACCAGCGTGGAAATGACCGCAACGGCATCCGCGCCTGCCGACAGGACCTGCCGGACATTGGCCGGCTGAATGCCGCCAATAGCCACCAGCGGCAGACCCGGCACGGCTGCACGAACCGCAGCCAAACCGGACAAGCCGATGGCGGGCCCGGCGTCGGGTTTGCTGGCGGTGGGAAATACCGGGCCGATTCCGATATAATCCGCGCCGGCTTCTCGCGCCGCCAGGGCTTGCGCCGGACTTCCGGCCGATATGCCCAACAGCGCCGTGGCCGCCAGCTTGCGCCTGGCGAGCCGCCAGTCGTCGGTCTGCCCGACATGCACCCCGTCGGCACGGCATTCCCCGCACAGTTCCACCCGGTCGTTGATCAGGAACAGAATCCCCGATTCCCGGCACAACCGGGCGAGTCGCCGGCCCCGGGCGATGAAAACCTCGTCCGGAAGGAGTTTCTCCCGCAGCTGGAGGGCCGTAATACCTCCGGCAATCAGCCGTCCGATCAGGGTTTCGGGCAACGCGCCGTCCACGATGGCATACAAACGCAGGCGGAGCTTGAGCTCAGCGGGAAGCATGGCGCCGGGACCGCGGCCCGAGCCGGAGGAGAAGCGCCTGTTCGAGACTGTAGGTGCGGAAGCGCAGGCGTTTGAAACGGGCTCCGGCGGCCTTCGGCTTGAGTTTGGACATTTCCTCCAGCACCCGCAAGGCTTCCTGGGAGCGGCGGAGATTGGCCCGCACCAGGTCTTCCATGTTTTTCCGGGTTTTCTCCCCCCGGGTAAAACTTCGAGCCCCGGGGTCCCCGGCCGCGTCCCGGCTGCGAAGCAAGGGGAGGTCGCCCAGCTCGCGGGCGGCGGCGGTGATGCCGTGGCGGACGCTTTTCAGCGCGGCCTGCAGGCGCGGATCCCCGATCAGCAAGCGCGCGACCTCTTCGGCGACTCGGAGGCCTTCGCGGGCGCGGTTGAGATTGGCATCCAAAATGCGGTCCACGGAAGAGCGCATGGCCGGCTCCTTCACAGAATGCCCCGCGACCGGAGGGGGAAAGTCCGCAAGACGGACAGGGCTCCCGGTCCTGGTGGGCTATCGGGGGGGCATTTCCCGGGAGGAAGTGGTTTTCAAGCCGCCGTGCGCCTCCAGCCGTTCACGGCTTACGACTTTGGTCACCACCACGACGGGGTTGATGTCCTGCTCAATACCCAGCGTATTCTGGACATAATTCCGAATGGCGTCCTGGACTTTCTGCGTGACCTCCGCGATGCTGTATTCGGAATACACGGTGATGCGCGCCGTGACTTTCAACCCCCGCCGGGTATCCACGACCCGCCCCTTGATATCCCGCAGGCCCTCGATTTTGCCCTTTAACACACGGTCAAAATCCTCGATGGCCGGCAGAGAGACCAGAACCTCTCCCAGGGGATTCTGCAGCACCACCGTCCTTTCCCGGCGGATGGCCTGGCGGTTCCCCCAGATAAAATAGATGACCAGTAAAATAAACAACAGACCCATGAGCAGGGCGAGAGCCCGCCCCCAGGTGCCCTCCACGGCATAGGTCGTCGGTCCGGAGATGACATCGCCCAAGGAAAGCAGAACGGGTGGATACACGGCCGCGACCAGGCTCAGCACCCCCAGGGCGGCCAAAACAATGCCTCCGAAAATCATCACGCATAAATTAAACATTCTCATGGCTTTTCCTCCTCCGTTTGACATGTCGGGCTTAACGCGTGGTTCCGGCCGCTTTATCGCTTTTCATTTTCACACCCTGGACGGACACGTTCACCCGGGCCACCGTCAAGCCGGTCATGTCCTCCACGGCTTCCCGCACCTTGTCCTGCACTTTTTGACAGATCAGGGGGATTTCCACCCCGAACTCGACGATCAGATTCAGCTCGATGAAGACCTCCTCGGCGCTGACCTCGACCTTGACGCCGCGGCCGGCGGGTGGCTTGACGCCGAGCATTTCCGCCAGGCCGTCCACCGTACCGTGCGCCATGGCACCCACGCCTTGGACCTCGAGGGCGGCCAGACCGGCGATCACCCCGATGGCCTCGTCCGAGATGCGAATGGTTCCCAGCTCGTTCTGCTCCCGATTATCCATGCACTTCATCCCCCCTTGCGGCCAGGTCCTGGCTCGTTAGATCTTGTTGTTCATGAGCAAGTCCACGAAGTTGGTGGAAATTTTGCCCTGCCTGAAAATCTCCGTGTTTAAAGCCTGTTGGTGAAAGGGAATGGTCGTCTTCACGCCCTCGATCACGAATTCATCCAGCGAACGCAGCATCCGTTGAATGGCCTCCTCCCGGTTGTGGCCGTGGGTGATCAACTTGGCCAGCAAGCTGTCGTAGTAGGGCGGAATCACATAACCGGCATAGGCATGGGTATCCACGCGGACGCCCGGCCCTCCCGGCATATGGAAACTCGTGATCTTCCCCGGCGAAGGCATAAAGTTGTTTTGCGGGTCCTCGGCGTTGATGCGGCACTCGACCGCATGCCCCTTGGGCACGATATGCTGCTGTTGCCAATCCAGGGTCTCGCCGGCCGCCATGCGGATCTGCGCCTTGATCAAATCAATGTCCGTGACCATCTCCGTGACCGGGTGCTCGACCTGGATGCGGGTATTCATTTCCATGAAGTAAAAATTCAGATGCTTGTCCACCAGAAACTCAATGGTCCCGGTGGTGTGGTACTCGGCGGCCTGCGCGCCCTTGACCACCAGCGCGCCGACTCGTTCCCGCAATTCCGGCGTCATCATGGGGGAGGGCGATTCCTCGATCAGTTTTTGGTGCTTGCGTTGCACCGTACAGTCCCGCTCTCCCAGGTGGATGCAATGTCCGTGCTTATCCGCCAGGATTTGAAATTCCACGTGCCGGGGCTCCTCCAGGTATTTCTCGATGTATACCTGGGAGTTGCCGAAGGCGGCGCCGGCCTCGCTTTGCGCGGTCAAAAAGGCATTGGATAAGGAGACGTCCGTGTGCGCCACGCGCATGCCCCGCCCGCCGCCGCCCGCCGCCGCCTTGATGATGACCGGATAGCCCAGTTCCCGCGCCAGGCGCAGGGCGTCTTCCTCGTGCTCCACCGGCCCGTCCGATCCCGGCAGCATGGGCAGCCCCACCGTTTTCATCAACTGCCGGGCCGCGATCTTGTCGCCCAGCATGCGCATCGCCCTGGGCGTGGGGCCGATGAATTCGAGGTGGCAGGACTCGCAAATTTCGGCGAAATGCGCGTTTTCCGCCAAAAAACCGTAACCGGGGTGAATGGCGTCGGCGTCGGTGATTTCCGCGGCGGACAGGATGGTGGGAATGTCCAGATAGCTCTTGGCCGCCGGGCCCTTGCCGATGCAGATGTCCTCGTCCGCGTAACGGACATGCAGGGAGTTGTTGTCGGCCTCGGTGTGCACCGCAACCGTGGAAATGCCCATCTCGCGGCAGGCGCGGATAATGCGCAGCGCGATTTCACCCCGGTTGGCGATCAGGATCTTTTTGAACATTCCCTATCCTTTGCGTTCCACCTGGAACAGCGGCTGACCGTACTCAACGGCCTGGGCGTTTTCCACCAGGATTTTCCTGATGACCCCCTTGACCTCGGCCTTGATTTCGTTCATGAGCTTCATGGCTTCCACGATGCAGACCACGTTGCCCTCCTCGACCTCCGAACCTTCGACCACGTAGGGCTTCGCGTCCGGGGCCGGTGCACGATAAAAGGTGCCCACCATCGGCGAGGTGATGATATGGACATTGGCGTCGCCTTCCGCGGCTTCGGGCCCGGAGGGCTTTTCGGCGGCCGCCGGCGCCGAACCCTGGGCGGCCGCCGCGGTTGCAGGCACAGACGGTTGCGCCAGAGCCGACAGGTTCACACCCGCCAGCCCTGCGGTCTCGACGGCGGCCGGGCCCTTGCGCAGGTGAATCCTGATTCCCTCCTGCTCGATGTCCAATTCGGTCAATTGCGCCTTGCGCATGATGGTCACGATTCTTTTCAGGGACTTCAAATTGACGGGCGCATGTGTTGCGCCGCTGCGCTTGGATCCCCGTTCTGCCTGCATGGTCTCACCCCGCCTTTCCAAGCCTGCCTGGCATTACACGCGTTCGAGATATTCGCCGGTCCGCGTATCAATCCGCACCACGGTTCCCGCCTCCACGAACAAGGGCACCTGAATCTTGGCGCCGGTTTCCAATACCGCTTCCTTGGTGACGTTGGTGACCGTGTTGCCGCGTACGCCGGGCACGGTCTCCGTGACTTTCAATTCCACCTTGTAGGGAAGCTCGATTCCCATCACTTCCCCCTCGTGCATCAGCATTTCGACGACCATGTCTTCTTTCAGCCATTTTAAGTTGTCGCCCAGGGTTTCCCGCCGCAGCGGGATCTGCTCGAAGGAATCCTGATCCATGAAAACATATTCATCCCCCTGCTGATAGAGGTACTGCATGCGTTTGTCTTCAATTTCCGGTGAGTTCAATTTCTCCCCGGCGTTGACGGTCCGTTCCACCACCGTGCCCAGGCGCAGGTTCCTCAGTTTCAAACGAATAAAAGCGCCTCCCTTGCCCGGTTTGACATGGTTGTATTCAATGACTTGAAACAAGTTCCCGTCCATCTCCAGGTAGGTCCCTGGCTTGGCTTCGTTGGAAATAACGGTTCCCATGCAAAAACCCTCCAAGACGGTAATGGTGCTGCGATATATTCTGCATACGAGCCTGCGGGCACGCGCCCAAAAAAATCAACCCCGGCGGCCCGCCACCCTGAGTTCCGCGGCCGAGCAGGATAAAAGTTGGTTGGATTTTTCCGAAACCAGGATATCGTCCTCGATGCGAATTCCACCCCAGCCCGGGAAATACAAACCCGGCTCGCAGGTTACGACCATGCCGGCCAAAAACCGGCCTTTCGCAGTGGAGGAAATTCTCGGGTCTTCGTGAACCTCCAACCCTATGCCATGCCCCAAACTGTGTACGAAATATTTTTCCCAGCCTTCCGATCTAAAAATTTCTTTGGCTTTTTGAGCTGATTTTGAAAATAATTGTCCTGAAACAATCATCTTTTGCGATAAATTTTGCGCTTTTTTTACAATATTATAAACTTTTCGCTGTTTTTCAGACATTCTAGCAACTGCCAGCGTTCTTGTCAAGTCCGAGTGGTACCCCCGGTAACGGCAGCCGAAATCCAAAACCAGCAAATCCCCCGCACGCAGGCGCCGGTCGGTCGGGGCGGCGTGGGGCAGGGCGGAGTTGGGTCCCGAAGCGGCAATGATGGGAAAAGATAACCCTTCCGAACCTGCGGTATAAAGAGCCTTTTCCAGCTCGAAGGCCAGTCCGCGCTCGGAAATTCCCGGACGAATCCGCCGGACCACCCGCTCAAAGGCCGTATGGCTGATCTGCACGGCTTTTTTAAGACAGGAAATTTCGCCCGCGTCTTTCACGGCCCTGGCTGTTTCGACCAGTCTCTCCGCCCCGGCTCCCTGAAGGCCCGGCAAGAGGCGCTTGAGGCGGCGCCACAGGGCCACGCTGACGCTTTCATCCTCGAACGCCAAAATCCGGACGTGCAAACGCTGCAACAGGCCCGCCAGCTCCCGCAGTCCGTCCTCATGGCTTACCGTGATTTTGACAGCCCGGGCTTCCTCCCGGGCCTGAATCTCGTACCTTCCGTCCGTGATCAGCGTTCCCCGCCCCCGGGCGGGCTGGAGGAACCAGCCGGCGCTGCCGGTAAAACCCGTTAAATAACGCCGGTTGGCGGCTGTCGTGACCCAGATGGCATCCCACCCGCGGGCGCGAAGGCCGGACCGCAGGCGCGACCGCCGTTCCTGCATGACATCCTCCCAAAAAAATCAAAGTGGATCCCGTTCGCGCAGATCCACCGTGGCCATGATAAAACCCGCGGATGCTAAAATCAAGCTGATTTTGCGGGCTGATCCACGAATGCCGTCCCGGGCCGCCTATTTTTTTCCGGCCGGCGAGGCGGGGAATACCCCGGCGAACAATTCTTGATACAGGGACAGCAGCCGGGACAACATGCTGGCGAAGCCAAACCGCGCGGCTTGGCGGATGGCCGCTTGTCCAAGTTTCTGCCGCCGGCGCGGTTGCCGCAGCAACGCAATCAGGGCCCGGGCCATCTGCGCCGGTTGCCGCGGGGGAACCAGCAGGCCGTCCTGCCCGTGCCGGATGGCTTCCCGGGCCCCACCGACATCCGTGGCCACGATGGGCAAACCGGTGGCCTGCGCCTGGGCGAAGACGCACGGCAGCCCTTCCCAGAGAGCCGAATGGGCCAGCAGGTCCATGGCCTGCATCAGCCGGGGCACGTCCCGGCGCCAGCCGGTGAGCACGAAGCGCCCCTGGAGACCCAGGTCCTTGATTTGGGCTTCCACGTCCGCCCGCAGGCGTCCGTCCCCGACCAACAGGAACCGGGCCCGCGGAACCGCCGCGGCCACGCTGGCGGCAGTCGTCACGAAATCCAGGGGGGCTTTCTGCGGCTTTAAACAGGCTACCATGCCGACTAACAGGGCGTCGTCCGGGAATCCGAATTCCGTCCGCACCGAATGCCGGACTTGGCCGCGGGCGGGAGAAAAGGACGTCAAATCGACGGCGGGAAAAATGACGGTGTATTGCCCCTCGGTGCCAATGCGTTGTTCCAGCCCCTTGTCGCGCGTGGCCCGCGAAACGGCGATCAAGGTGGTGGTGAAGCGGGCGGCCAGACGCTCCAGGAAAACATACACGGCCCGCACCCAGGAGTTTTGGTATTCGTGGAACGGCCAGCCGTGAACCGTGTGCAGGATGATGGGCACCCCGGCGCAGACTGCGGCCAAGCGCCCCAGGATTCCGGCCTTGGAACTGTGGGTATGCACCAGGTCAATGCGTTCCCGGCGCAGGAAGCGGATGAGGCGCAGCCAGGTCACGAGGTCCCAGCAAGGACGAACGGGATGCTTCAATGTGCGCCAGAAACGCACGTCGACCCCCGGCAGGCGACGGGCCTCGGGATCCAGAAGGCCGCCGCGCCCCGTGATCAGATACCCTTGATATTTTTTCCGGGGCAATGCGGCCAGGGTCTGCAGCGCCATTTGCTGCGCTCCCCCGAGTTCCAGCCGGGTAACGAGCGTCAAGCAGCGCCAGGGAGGCCGCCGCTCGGGTTTCCGACGGATGTTCACAGACGGCATCGCATGCTCCCGGACGCCGGATCGTGCCGGCGGATTTCTTTCCACCCCGACCTTGACAGGATGGGGTGCCGTGCTATACTGAAAGTAGAGCGACATCGCCAGGGCTCAACCTCCCTAAAGAGGCTGTTCGATCCTTTCATCGGACAAAAACAGCTGGCGATGGGAATCATTAGTGACGCCCGACCTTCCCGGCAGTATGGAAGTTTAGGGCGTCACGCTTTTTCGGGCTAAAATGAATCAAACCGGTTTCCCCCGCTTCGCCCCGCCTGCCCGAGCCGGGCGCTTGCCCGTCTGCACAGCCGAGCGCCGTTCACTCCCTAGCCCGCCGCCAAGGCGCGGGCGGCCCGGATGCCGGACAGAACGGCATCTTCCATCGCGGAATATTCCCACCCGCCCCAGCGCCCGATGCTCTGGATGCCGCGAGCTGCGAAGTACTCGAGCACGGTCCGGCGCGCGGCGGCGTAATCCCGGTTGAAAATCACGTAGGCCTGGGGCAGGTATTGCAGATGCTCGACGAGGACGGCGTCGCCCGGCCGCAGAATTCCGGCGAGGATCAGGTCCCGGCGAACCCGCCGGGACAAAGCACGCCGTTCTTTCCAGCCCGTTCCCTGCGGCAAGGCCACTTCCGCGTACACGCTGCTGGTGCCGTCCGGGCCCACACGGCCGAAGTTGGAAGCGAACCCCACCCGGTAAAACACGTACTTCTTCTCCGGAAAATATAGCCAATGGGCCGCATGCACGCCGGGCCGTCCGATTCCCAGGTTCACCACCAGCACCGAATTACAGCGCAACCGCCGCCGGGCATCCCGTACGCGCTCCGGTACCCCCTCCGTCAAATCCACTAGGACCGGCAGGGGCAGGCTGCTGATCAAACACTTCCAGGCCACTTCCCCCTGCCCCTGGATGTGAACCGTACGCCGGCGCGGGTTGATTCTTACCGCAGGAGCGTTCAGGCGGATGCGGGGAATCCTGGCGGCCAGGGCTTGGGGTAAAACCTCAATGCCGCCGCGCCGCGGATAGAGAAAGGAAGCGTTGTACCCGCCGCCGCCCGGAACATCCAGGAAGGCTCCCCGGATCGCGGTGGCCACATCCGGCACGGGCACGTAGCCGCCCATCCATTCCAGGGTCAGGTCTGCGGCTGGAACCGTCCAGAGCTTGCGGTTATACGGCTCAAAAAACAGGCGGGCCAAGGTGTTCCCGAAATTCATCCGCGCCCAGTCCGCGAAATTCCGCGGCGCGCGCCGTGCGGTGGCCGCGGCTTCCAGGTAATCCTGCAGGCAGGCCGCCTTGACCTCCGGGGGCAGTCCGAACGTATTGGCCTGGATGGGGTAGCGGACCTCGCGGCCCAGCAGGTGAATGCGCGCGTCCCGCGCGTGACGCCGGAATACGCCGGGACACCACTGCGCCGCGAGCCGCGCGATGCGGGGCGTGCGCGTATGCAGCAGGTGGCCGCTGCGATCGAAGGTGAAGCCCCGGACCCGGTCCGAGACGCACAGGCCGCCCACGCGGCCGGCGGCTTCGAAAACCGTGGTGGCGGGCCCGGCCTGGTAGGCGGCCGTCAATCCGGCCAAGCCCGCCCCCAGCACGACCAAGCCCTGATCCGCCCGGCAGCGCTTCATGTCCGGTCCATGACGATGCCGCTCAAGCGTTCGGCCGCAAACAAGGCCAGGAGTCCCGCCCCCAGGTACAGGAGCAAGGACCAATTCTGCGGCAGAAAAATGGAGGCATAGGCGGCGGCCCCCAGGGCCGCACTGCCTCCCCACAGGACCAGTACGGTCTGCCGCCGCGACAAGCCCGCCCGGACCAGGCGCAAGGCGACATGATCCGGGCTCCCCCGGAACATGGACACGCCCCGGCGGTGCCGGATGAACATGATAAACAGGGTGTCGAAAATCGGCACGCCCAGAATCAGGACCGGGGCCAGAACGGCCAGTGAATTCACCTGGGAATAGCTTTCGCCCACCGCGACCGAGGACAGGACGAAGCCCAAAAGCAGGGCGCCGGTATCTCCCAGATAGATCCGGGCCCCGGGAAAATTAAAGGGCAGAAAACCCAGAACGGCGCCGCCCAGCGCGGCCACGATGAACATGTCGTTGGTTCTTCCGTTGTGGGCAGCGATCAGGAAAAACACGGCGGCGGCGATGGCGCTGACTCCTGCGGACAGCCCGTCCATGATGTCGATCAGGTTCATGGCGTTGGTGACGCCCACCACCCAAATTACGGTCAGGAGGGCGGAGAGCACCGGCGGATGGATGAACTGCAGGCGCATGTTGCAGGCAATGAGAATGAGTGCGGCCACGACCTGCCCCAGGAACTTGGTCTCCGGTTTCAAGGCGTGCTTGTCGTCCACCAGCCCCAGAAGCGTGATGAGTCCGCTTCCCGCTAAGACTCCGACCACGCCGACGATGGTGCCGTTCATCCAGAACTTCACGCCCGCCAGCGCGGCTCCGAACGCCACGGCCACGGCCAGGCCCCCGAGATAGGGGACGGGGCGTTCATGCCGTTTTAAACGCTGATCGGGATGGTCCAGCATGCCCCAGCGCGCGGCCAGTTTGCCGGCGAAAGGCATGGCGGCCATGGCCAGGAGAAATGCCGCCGCGGCCGCGCACAGGCTGGGTATCATCGGGACCTCTCCTCCCCGGGACGCTGCTCCAGGCGCTGATAGACGCGGGTCAAGGCCGCCACCGGCACCGACCAGTCGTAGTCGCGTTCCGCCAGGGCACGGGCGTTGCGCCGGAGGCGGTCGGCGAGGCCGGTATCCCGGCACAGCCGCACGACCTGGCGCGCAAAATCCACGGGGGCATCCGCCACGAGCAAATGCTCCTCCGGAACGGCCCGCAGGTTTTCCGCCACCACGGGAGTGGCCACGACCGGCACCCCCGCGGCAAAGCTCTCAATCACCTTGAATTGTCTGCCGGCGGCCACGCGCAGCGGGCAGACGGCCACCCGGCTGGAATGGTAGAGGGGCTGCAAGTCCGGCTGGATGCCCAAAAACTCCGCGCCCGGGAAACGGCGCTGGCGCCGCCGGGGGGAGCCTGCGGGCAGGCGGCCCGCCACGTTGAAGACCGCTTTCGGCAGCTCGGCGCGGATCCGGGGCAGGGTCCGGCGGCAAAACTCCTCCAGGCTGCGCGCGTTGGGGGGGTACTGCGCGTTGCCCACGAACAGCACCCGGGGTTCCGCCGGCAGGTCATGCGCCGGCTGCCAGGCGCCCGTATCCACGCCGTTGCTTACCACTTCCAGTTTCTGCGCCGCCCCCAGGGCATACAGGGCGTCGCGGTCCGCGGGCGCGGAAATGACGGCCGCATCAAACCGGCCGGCAGCCCAGACTTCGTAGCGGGCGATGGCCGCGGACTCGCGGGCCAGATAGCAACGCTTCCAGAACGGCTGGGCTTCCCGCCCCCGGGCTTGAAAATACCGCGTCAGCGCATCGGTGTAATCCAGTATCCTGAACCGCGCCGACGCCGCCAGGGCATAAGGCGCCATCCGCAGGCGATACGCATGCACGATTTCCACTCCGTGCCGTTTCACCTGTTGAGCCAACGCCCGGCGCATGGCGCCGGAAGAAAAGGCGGCCACGTTCAAGGGCAGCCGCGTGGGCCAGGCCGCCAGACTGTTGAGCAGAATGCGCCAGTGCGAAATGTCCACCGTCCGCACGCTGGCACAGAAAGGTGACAGCTGCTGCGCCTGCCGGCGCTCCTCCCGTGAACGCGCAAAACACAGCAAATGCAAACAGTGGCGCCGGGCCAAGGCCCGCAGGAGGTGATAGGACCTCTGCCGGTCCCCGTCCACGGGCGGATAGGGAACCAGCGGGGAAAGAAACAGAATATTCATGCAGCATCCCTGGACAACCTGGCGATAACGAATAAGGGGATTATACTCATTTCGGACGCCAACGCCTAGGCAGAAATCCGGAACCAAGCCGGGCCGGGGACCTAAAGGCGTTCCAGGCCTTTCCAGTCCGCCTCCAGCGGCGGCGCCTTGACCACGCCGAGCGTGAACCAGCCGAAGGCCTGCACGAAACGCGAACGCCACCTGGACAAGCGCGATTCCTGCCACAGCTTGCGGGCTTCGGGCAGCGAGAAGGCCGTCCGGAATGCCGGCCGCAGTCCCGTGAGCCAGGACCGCTTCACGTCGCCCAGCAAGAGTGTCCCCTGCCAGGCCAGCACGCGCTCGAGTTCATTGAGCATGGCCAGGGGGGTCTCCACCGCGTGGAGCCTGTCCACGCTGACGACCACGTTAAAAGAGGAATCCGCAAACAGCAGCGCCTGCACGTCCTCGGCTCTGAAACTTACGCGCCGGAACAGGTCCAGCTTGCGGACTGCGGCTTGGGCTTGGGCTAACAGCGGCTCGGACAGATCCACCCCAACCACGAAGGCCTGAGGAAAAGCCCGCGCCAGCTCGATGGCCGCCTCGCCGCTGCCGCAGCCCGCGTCGAGGATGCGTCCGCGCTTGAAGCCCGTCTCGGCCAGCACCCGGGCGAAAATCCTGCCCATGCGCCTCCGCCGCCTGGCTCCTGCGGCTGCTCGACCGCTGCCGGAAAGGTCCGACGTTTTCTTTCGTTTGCGGGTTCGGGTCAAGGCAACGTCCTCTGTCAAGGCAGACAAAATGATAGGATCGTGTGGATTATACCCGCTTTTTTCCAGGCAAGCCACGAAGAATTTTGCTTCCGGGGGGTCCAAAACCAGTGCGGGAAAAAGGCGTGCGCGGTCAGAACGGAATCAGGCGCCGATGGTTTCGGGCAATTTGATCAACCTGGCATTGAAAGCCACGATCACGGTGCTCAGCGACATCAGCACCGCCCCGGCGGCGGGCCCGAGCAGGATGCCCAGAGGAAACAGCACGCCGGCGGCCAGGGGAATGGCGAAGGCGTTGTAGCCCGTGGCCCAGGCCAGGTTTTGAGCCATTTTCCGGAACGTGGCCCGGGCCAGGCCGATCAGGGCCAGCACGTCCCGGGGATCGTTCCTGACCAGGATGATGTCCGCGGTTTCCACGGCCACGTCCGTGCCCGCGCCGATGGCGATGCCCACATCCGCCTGCGCCAGGGCCGGCGCGTCATTGACGCCGTCCCCGGTCATGGCCACGACCAGGCCCCGGCTCTGCACTTCTTTGATTTTAGCCGCTTTTTCCCCGGGCAGCACTTCCGCGAACACTTCGTCCAAGCCCAGCTCGCCCGCCACCCACCGGGCCACGGCCTGGTTGTCTCCGGTCAGCATCAGGGTCCGTATCCCCAGTTGCTTCAAGGACGCCACCGCTTCCTTGGATTCGTGCCGGATCATGTCCGCCAAGGCCACGGCTCCCCGCACCTTGCCTTCCACCACCACGTAAACCACGGTTTTGCCCTGGTTTTTCAATTCTTCCAGCCTGGGATCCGCGACCTCCAGGCCGTGCTCCCGTAAGAATCCCGGACTGACCACTTTGACTTCGCGGCCGGCGACTTTTCCCTGGGCGCCCTTGCCCGGGATGGCCTTGAAATCGTCCACCCCGGCGGCTTGGGGAACCGCCCTTACGATTCCGCGCGCGATCGGATGTTCGGAATGGGACTCCACGGCGGCCGCCAGGGCGAGAAGCTCCCCGGAAGCCAGTTCCCGGCTGAAGGTCAGGGTATCCGTGACCCCGAAGCGTCCCTGCGTCAGGGTGCCGGTCTTGTCGAAAACCACGGCCTGGATGTCGCGCGCCCGCTCGAAGGCGGACCGGTTTCGAATCAGCAGGCCCCGCGCCGCGGCCAGGGAGGTGGATACCGCCACCACCAGGGGCACCGCCAGGCCCAGGGCGTGGGGGCAGGTGATGACCATGACCGTTACGGTCCGTTCCAACGCGAAGGCGAGGTCGCGGTGCAGGACGGCCAGCCAGACGAGAAGGGTGAGCAGGCCTCCGCCCAGGGCGATCCCGGTCAGCCATACGGCCGCACGGTTCGCGAGGTCCTGGGTCCTGGATTTGCTCTCCTGGGCCTGCCGCACCAAGTCGATCATTTGGGAGAGAAAAGAATCCTTGCCGGTTTTGGCGATCTCCACGGTCAGCGAGCCTTCGCCGTTGATCGCCCCGCCGATGACTTTGGACCCGGGTTTTTTGGATACGGGGTTGGATTCGCCGGTCAGCATGGCTTCGTTGACGGCGCTCGCGCCCTCCACCACTTCGCCGTCCGCCGGAATTTTTTCTCCGGGCTTCACGAGAACGCGGTCATGCACGCGCAGGGCGCCTAACGGCACGTCGCGCACGCCGCCGTCCGGCAGCACCTGATGCGCCTCGGCCGGCATGAGCCGGGCCAGCTCTTCCAGGGCCCGGGAAGCGCCCAGGACGGATTTCATCTCGATCCAGTGGCCGAGCAGCATGATGTCGATCAGGGTGGCCAGTTCCCAGAAAAAAATCTTGCCGCTTAATCCAAAGACCACGAGGGAGCTGTACCCGTAGGCGGTGGCAATGGCCAGCGCGATGAGGGTCATCATGCCGGGTTGCCGCTGGCGCAGTTCGCCGAACATGCCCGCGAGAAAAGGCCAGCCGCCGTAAAAAAACACCAGCGAGGACAGGCCGAACAGCGAGTAGGTCTCGCCCGCGAAGCGGAAGGCATTCCCCAGGCCCAGGAATCCCCGGATCAGCGGCGACAGGGCGAGCACCGGCAGGGTCAGGGCCAGGGAGACCCAGAACCTGCTCCGGAAATCGGCGATCATGTGGGCGTGGTGGGCGGCATGACCGCCGCCTTGCGCCGGATGTCCCGCGTGTCCCATGTGCTTCATGTGGCCGGCGTGCTCCGCCTGCCCGCCGTGGTCCAGGTGAGCGCCGTGCCCGGCATGATCCATGCCCCCGCCCCCCGCGTGGGCTTCATGCTCCCGATGCCCGTTGTGATCCATGAGAGCGCCAGGCCCGGTATGATTCAAGCCCGCTGGGCCGGCTTTGAGGCCCGGGAGGCCACCCGGACTCTTCAGGCTGTGTTCGTGATGATGCTGCGAATGATCGTCCGCAGGCATGCGCATGCTCTCCTCTTTCAGGCGGTCAGACTCCCGGCGGCACAGGAGCGGTCCCGGCGGCTTCCATTTCCTGAACCAAGTGGCGGTATTTTTCATGGATCAGCTGCCGGTCGAAGTCATACCCGGCTTCCAGCAGGGCGTCTTTTTCCGCCTGGCTGAAATACTCCATGACCGGCAGGAAGAAATGCTTGTCTTCCTTCTCGATGTGGCGGGGATAAAACTCGACCAGCTCCCCCAGCAGGCGCCGGAGTGTATCCAGCGCCGCGGTCTCTCCGGACGCGTACTGCTTCCGGGCTTGGACCAAGGAGCCGACCGTCTTCCGCCCCCAGGCATGCTCCCGAATCAGTTCCTCCAGAATGCGTTTGAGCTCCGGCGTCAGGTTTTTTTCCCGCAGGGCCTTGAAGAGGATGTCCTCTTCCTTACCGTGATGGCAGCGATCCGCGTAGGTGCGGATGAAGTCCACGGCCGCGTCCAGGAATTCCACGTCCGCCCGGCCCGTCTCTTCGAGGCGCGCCAATTCCCTGGCCATTAATTGGATCATGCGTTCGATCCAGCGGTGTTCGATCATCAAGGGTCCGATCGGCATCATGGCAATCCCTCCCTGTTCAACCTCCTGCTCACTTCTCCGTGGCGGAGGAGGCGGACTTGACGTATTTCCCCGGATCTTTCAAGAAAGCCGGTTTGCAGGCGCCGCAGCAGAAATAATACGTGCGGCCTTTGTACTCCGCTTGGTCGTAGGCCCCGGACCGTTTCATTTTGGTGCCCATGACCGGGCACACAACGGTTTCATTTTCCCAGGCCTGCTGCGCCCGAACGAAATTTTTCACCGCCGCCTGAATTTTTCCGGCTTCTCCTTTTCGCCTGGAGGTCACGGTCAGCACGGCGCCGTCCCGCGTGTTTTTGACCGCAATCTGGGCGCCGGCAGGCAATGCCAGCGCCGGTGCGGTCTCTTCGTTTCCGGCCATGGCGTCCTGGCCCGGCATGGTTTCCGCCTCCGTCCCGGTCATCCTGGGCATAGAGGACATCGTTCCTCCGCCCCCCTCATGGCCCCAGGCCTGGAAACCGGTTCCCATGAGCGTCACCAGCAGGACTCCCGTCAGTAGCGTGCTTCCTTTCATGGTCTTGGACATGGCGCCTTCTCCTTGCCCGACAGTGATTCCCCGGCCCCGTGTCGCGGCCTAGGGATTACCATTACTATGCCTGCGAGGTTCTTTCTGATGCGGTGTTTTTCCCCTTACATTTGACCTTTTTCCCTGCCGCGCGTCTTTCTTCCTCCACTCGGCTTGGCAGCCAGAGTGCCGGCGATCCGGCTCGGCCATAGCTGCCGTTCCCGCCATACGCTGTACAGGACCGGGATCAGGAGCAGGGTCAGGACCACCGCGGTGACCAGCCCCCCGACCATGGGCGCGGCGATGCGCTTCATGACGTCGGCGCCTGTGCCCGAACTCCACATCAGGGGCATCAGGCCGATAATGGTGGTGGATACCGTCATGATCAGGGGCCGGACGCGCAGCACGGATCCTTCCATGACCGCCTGCTGCAGTTCCCGGGGATTGCGCAGGCGGTTTTCCCGGCGGTGGCGCGCGTAGCTTTCGTTGAGGTACACGAGCATCACGATGCCGGTCTCGGCGGCCACGCCGGCCAAGGCGATGATGCCGACCCAGACCGCGATGCTCAGGTTGTAGCCGAGCAGGGACAGCAGCCAGATGCCGCCCACCAGGGCGAAGGGTACCGACAGCAGGATGATCATCGTTTCGGGGACGGACTTGAAATTCATATAGATGAGAAACGCGATCAGGAGCAGGGTCAGGGGGATGACCAGCACAAGTTTGCGCTGGACGCGCTGCATGAACTCGTACTGGCCCGTCCATTCCAGGTGATAGCCGGTGGGCAGGTTAAGCTCCTGCGCGACTTTGCGCTTGGCCTCCGCCACGTAGCCGCCGATGTCCCGCCCGCCCAGGTCCACGTACACCCAGCCCGTGAGGGCGCCGTTCTCGTCCTTGAGCATGGGGGGGCCGGTTTTCACCCGCAGGTCGGCCAGTTCCTCCATGGGCACCTGGGCGCCGTTCGGCAGGGGCACGTAGACGCGGCGCAATTTATCCAGGCTGTCGCGCAGTTCGCGGGGATAGCGCACGTTGACGGCGTATCGCTCCGGCCCCTCGATGGTGGTAGCGATGTTCATGCCGCCGACGGCGGTTTCGACCATGTGCTCCACGTCCGCCACGGTGAGATCATAGCGGGCCAGGACTTCGCGGCGGGGCGTGAAGTCGAGGTAATACCCGCCGGTCACCCGCTCCGCGTAGACGCTGCGCGTGCCCTTGACATCTTGCAGGATGCGTTCGAGCCGTTTGCCCAGGCCTTCGATGACCTGCAGGTCCGGGCCGTAGAGCTTGATGCCCACCGGCGTGCGGATGCCGGTGGTCAGCATGTCGGTGCGCCCCTTGATGGGCATGGTCCAGGCGTTGGTCCAGCCGGGGAAATTCATGGCCCGGTTCATCTCGCGGATCAGCTTGTCCCAGGTCATGCCCGGCCGCCACTCCCGCTTGTCCTTGAGCATGATGGTGGTCTCGATCATGCTCAAGGGAGCCGGATCGGTGGCGGTCCGCGCGCGCCCGATCTTGCCGAACACGCTCGCCACTTCCGGGAAGGATTTCAGGATCTTGTCCTGCGCCTGTAAAATTCTTTTCCCCTCCTCGATGGCGATGCCCGGCAGGGTGGTGGGCATGTATAGGATGCTGCCTTCGTTCAACGGGGGCATGAATTCGGAGCCGAGTCGCAGATAAAGCGGCACGGTCACGGCCAGCAGCCCCAGGGCGCCCAGGAGGGCTGCCCGGCGGTGGTTCAAAAACCATTGGGCCAGGGGGCGGTAGAGGGCGATCAGTCCGCGGTTTAAGGGGTTGGCCGTCTCCGGCCGCACCTCGCGCCGGCTGAGCAGGCTCAGCAGGGCCGGAGCCAGCGTCACGGACACCACGCCCGCGAAAAACATGGCAAACGTCTTGGTGAAGGCCAGGGGCTTGAACAGCCGCCCCTCCTGGGCCTCAAGCGTGAAAATCGGCAGGAAGGACGCCGTAATGACCATCAGCGAGAAGAAGATGGGCTTGCCGACTTCCCGGGTGGCCTCCAGCAGGATGTCCAGACGCGTGCGCGGCGAGTCCCGGTACTGCTCCATCTTCTTGTCCACGTTCTCGACCAGCACGATGGCGGCGTCCACCATGGCCCCGATGGCGATCGCGATGCCGCCCAGGGACATGATGTTGGACGAGAGCCCCAGGGCGTGCATGGCGACGAAGGCCAGGAGCACGGCCACCGGCAGGGTGATGATCGCCACCAGCGAACCGCGCCATTGCCACAGAAAGACCACGATGACCAGGGCCACGACCAGGCCTTCCTCGGCCAAGGTGTGGGTCAGGGTCCGGATGGACTTCTGGATCACACCGGAACGGTCGTAGACCGGCACCAGTTCGACCCCCGCGGGCAGGGCGGTCGCCAAGTCCCGGAGTTTGTCCTTCACCCGGCCGATGACCTTGAGAGCGTTTTCCCCGTAGCGCATGACCACCACGCCGCCCACGACTTCCCCCTCGCCGTTCAAGTCCGCCGCCCCGCGCCGGCTGTCGGGACCGTAGGCGACCGTGGCCACGTCGCGCAGGTAGACGGGCGTGCCGCGCGCGTCCGCGCCCAGGCCGATCTCCTCGATGTCCCGGAGGTTTTTGACGTAGCCCCGCCCGCGGATGAAATACTCCCGGCCGGACAGCTCCAGCACGCGTCCGCCGACGTCGTTGTTGCTCCGGCGTACGCGTTCGATGATTTTTTTCAGCGTCAAGTGGTAGGCCAGAAGCTTGTCCGGATCGACCGTGATCTGGTATTGCTTTTCGAACCCGCCGACGGATGCTACTTCGGCCACGCCGGGCACGGCTTCCAGCCAGTAGCGCAAGTACCAGTCCTGGAAGGAGCGCAGCTCGGCCAGGTCGTGGCGCCCGCTCTTGTCGACCAGCGCATATTCATACACCCAGCCGATGCCGGTGGCGTCCGGCCCCAGGCTCGGCGTGACCCCCTCCGGCAGGTTGCCCTGGATCTTGCTCAGGTATTCCAGGATGCGGCTGCGGGCCCAATACATGTCCGTCCCGTCTTCGAAGAGCACGTAGACGAACGACATGCCGAACATGGAATAGCCCCGCACGGTCTTGACCTTCGGCGCGGCCAGCAGGGTGCTGACGATGGGATAGGAGATCTGGTCCTCGACCAGGTCCGGGCTGCGTCCGCGCCATTCCGTGAAGACGATGACCTGGGTGTCGCTTAAGTCCGGGATGGCGTCTAAGGGTATCCGCGACAAGGACCAGATGCCCCAGCCCACGGCCACGGCCGTCAGGGCCAGGACCAGATATTTGTTCTTGATGCAATATTCGATCAAACGCTCGATCATCGCGCGGTCTCCTCCGGAGGAGCGAGGGGATTTAGTGCTTGTCTTCCATCTGCATGCCTTCCATGCCTTCCATGCCTTCCATTCCGCCCATGCTTCCCTGGCCCGCGAGGGCCGCCTTCAGCTGGCTTTCGGAATCCAGCATGAAGTTTGCTCCCACGACCACTTGTTCTCCGGCCTGCACGCCGCCGGTGACCTGGACCTCATCCCCCGCGGTTTGGCCCAGCTCGACTTCCCGCGGTTCAAAAGTACCTGCGCCTTTGCGTACAAATACGATCCGGCGTTCGCCCGAATCCAGAACCGCGGCCTGCGGGATCATGACGGCCGGGGACAGTTCCACCTGCACCTCGGCGTTGACGAACAGTCCGGGATACAGCCGCAGGGCGGGGTCCTTGACATCGACGATGCCGCGGATGCTGTGCGTCGCTTCGGCCACGTAGGGATTCAGGGCCATGAGCGTACCCGTGTAGGCGGCGTGTTCCAGGGCCGGCACCGTAAGCGCGACCTTCTGTCCGGGTTTCACGACCGGCAGATCCGCTTCGTAGAAATAGACGTACACCCAAAACCCGGGATCCTGGTTCTTCAGGATCAGATTCTCCTTGGCCCGCCCCGCACGCTCCAGCTGGCGGATCAGCCCGGCGTTCATGCCCATGTGCTCCAGCTTGATGCGGCCGGCGCGCTGCAGGCCGCTTCCGCCTTCGTAGCCGCGCGTGCGCAGGTATTCGTCCTGGGCCTGGTACATCTCCGGGTCATGGGCCACTTCGCCCGACACCCGGATGCGTTTGACCGCCGGTCGCAGTTCCGCCTTCGCCACCCGCACGCCGATGAGCTGCTGGCGCGCCGGCTCCACCTGAATGACGGCGCGGCCCGGCACGCCGGCGGCAGCCCGGGCTTGGCTCGTGTTTCCCGACGCCACGCCGGACTCGGGGACCGCGGGGGCCATCTCCATGCCCATCGGCTGTCCCTCCGGGCCGGCCGGTCCTGCCGCAGGCTGCCCGGCGGGCGCCGTCTCCACGGGCACAAGATCCATGCCGCAGATCGGGCAGGAACCCGGCTTGTCGGAGACCACGGCGGGATGCATGGGACAGCGGTATTGCACGGCTTGGACCTGGCGCGATCCGGCGGGCGAACATCCGGCCGCGAGCAAGGCCGTGCCGCACAAGCCCAGCATTAGGGAAAACAGGAGCGCGATTTTCATGGTCCGGCCTCCTCGGGCGCAGTCGGGATTTCCCGGCCCGTCAACTCTTCCAAGCGGGCCACCTCGGTTTCATAATCCTTGAGGATTTCCTCGTAGGCGATTTCGAAACGGATCAAGGACGTCTCATTGTTGATGACGTTTAGAAAATCCGTGCGCCCGGTCTGAAACGCGGTCAGGGATGAATCGACTGCCGCCCGCGTTTGGGGCACGATTTTTTCGCGGAACAGGGCCTCCGACTTCTCCAGGCGCGCAAGCTTTTGCAGGCTGTCTTGGATACGGGCGGTTAACTGCAGCTCCCAGCCTCGCGTTTCACTGCGTGCCTGCTCAGCCCGCGCCGCTGCCTCCCGGCTGGCGGGGATTTCCTGGCTGAAAAACCACAGGGGCAGCTTGATCCCTACGGCGGCTCCGAAAAAGTCCTCGCCCTGCAGGGGATCCCCCGGGACCCGGTCACGCCAGGTATAGGAACCTGCCACCTGCAACTCCGGAATCCAGGCCTCGTCCGCCAGCCGGCGCTGCCAGCGGGCCTGCCGCTCCCGGGCCGCCAGGCTCCGGGAGCGGGGATTGTTCTCCAGGGCCCCGGCGGTCAAATCCTTTTCATCGAGCCGCCTTTTTTTCAGGCCGTCCGCGGATTCTTCCGGCCGGATTTCCGCGCCTGCTTCGCGACCCAGCAGCGCGGCCATGTCCGCCTGCGCGGAAAGCCGCTGCTGCTGGATTTCCAGGACCTGGTTCTCCAGCAGGCTGCTTTCCACCTGGGCCCGCAGAGCGTCCTGCTCCAGGCCCGAACCGCGTTCATATTGCGTGCGCGCGGTCTGGGCCAGGCGCCGCATCAGGCCGAGTTCGCGCCCCAGGATCTCTTCGCTCCGGTCCAGAAATCGGATAAGAAAATATTGGGCCGTCACCTGGCGTCGTACCTCCCACTCTTGTTCGGCCATGCGGGCCTGGACGGCGGCGGTTCCTTCCTGCGCCGCGGCGCCGGCCAGATGCGTGCTCCAGAACGGAACTTCCTGCATCAGCATGAGCTGTTTTCCGCTCATGGGCGTGCGGTCGAAACGAGGATCAGACACCGGCAGGTTTAAAAACGCCAGCTGCAGCCTGGGTTCAGGCCACCAGCCCCGCTGGGCGGCCAGCGACTCGGCGGCCCGAACCGAGGCCCGGGCCGCGGCCAGGGCCGGATTGGCTTCCAGCGCTTCCTGCCGCACCTGGGCCAGGGTTTCCGCCCCGGCGGCGGCCGCCCAGAGCAGGCTCATCCCCAGCAACAACATCGGCCTTGCGCGCATGGGCCTATTCCTCCCCTGGCCGCGGCGGGCCGGCGTCGGGGCCTGTGGGGGGAACCCCGCAGGCCGCCCCCTGGGCCAGGCAGCGCAGGTGCTGCTGGCCTTGTTCCCAGCGCGCCTGGATGTCTTTCACGTAGTCGGCCCTCGCCTCCGCGGGCAGAAGATTGCGCAGGGTGACGAGATGCTGAAAGGTCAACCATTCCATGTCCGCCATGGTCTCATGGATGGCGGCGATGTTTTTCCTGGCGGCGGGATCCTCCACCGTTGCTTGCGCCAGGCGGCCGGCCAGTTCCCGGCGCTGTTCGCACAAGCGGAAGCAGAGTTCCTGGTACCGGCGCAGGAATATTTGATCCGCCGCCTCGATGCGCGCCTGACTGGCCAGGTCCGGATTGAGGCGACGGGCCAGGGATGCCGCTTCGCTGCAACTCGGCGGCGCGCCGCCTGGGGTGGAAAAGAACGCGCGTACGAGAAAAAAGCCGCCGGCGCCGGCGACCAGGGCGCCCCCGGCCGCGAGCAATACCCAGCCTCTTTTCATCATGTCACAGCCTCCCGGGATCGTTTTCGGACAGCGCCAGGGCGGCGCTTAAGGTGCCGGCGGGCACGCCGGCGAGCGCCGTAATTTCCTGGGCCGCAGTTCCGGGCGCCCGGAGCCCGGCGGTGTGCAGGAGCCCCAGCCCGCAGCCCAGCAGCAATCCTCCGGCCACGGCGATCGGAATGAACGACCAGCCAGCCGAACTTTTCCTTTTCGAGACCGCCGCGGCTTCCGCCCGGGCCCAAAAGCGCTCCTGGTAACCCGCGCGCGGTTGAAAACGTTGCAATCGTTGGAAGCGATTTCGCCATTCCTCGTATTCTGAATCCGGCCTCGGAAACATGAAACCCTCCCACATATCTTTTCTGCTATTTAATACGCAAAAGTCGTCTGACGATGACGCTGAAAGTTGCGGTTTTTCCGCCGCCAGATATTGTTGTGGCGAATCTTCACGTTGTCTGCCGGGGTCCAAACTGAAAAAGGGGGAATGGAAGATGAAGACTTCAACGGTGGAAAACGTTGATAATCATAAGGAGTTGGAGAACTCCCCGGTCGCGGCTCCGGGGGAAAGCCAGGAAAAACGCCTTTTTGACGCCTATTCCCAGGCCGTGGTTGCCGCCGCCGAAAAAGCGAGCCCGGCCGTGGTCAATATCGAGGTTCAGGGACGACGCGGGCCGCGCGGCCGGAATCCGGCAATTCACGAGCTGCCCGCTTCAGGTTCCGGTTTCGTTTTCACCCAGGACGGGTTTATTTTCACCAACAGCCATGTGGTGCACGCGGCCGCAAAGATCACCGTGACCCTGGCCGACGGCCGCAAATTCGGGGCCCAGCTCATCGGAGACGACCCGGACACGGACCTGGCCGTGATTCGCGTCGATGCGCCGCAGCTGGTCCCGGTCACACTGGGTGATTCCCAGCGCATCCGCGCGGGCCAGCTCGCCATTGCCATCGGCAATCCCTGCGGTTTTCAATGCACGGTGACGGCGGGTGTGATCAGCGCCTTGGGGCGGTCCCTGCGCTCCCAAACCGGCCGGCTGATCGACAATGTCATCCAGACGGATGCCGCCTTGAATCCGGGAAATTCCGGAGGTCCGCTGGTCAATTCACGCGGCGAAGTCATCGGCGTGAACACGGCGACCATCTTTCCGGCCCAGGGCATCTGTTTCGCCCTGGCCATCAATACCGCCAAACTGGTGGCCGCGCAATTGATCAATGAAGGCCGGGTCCGCCGCAGCCGGATCGGCATCGCCGGGCAAACCGTGGATCTGCACCGGCGCCTGGTCCGCTTTTACAATTTGGCCCAGGAACAGGGCGTACTCGTCGTATCCTTGGAGCCGGGCGGCCCGGCCGAGCGCGCCCGCCTGCGCCCCGGCGACATCATCATCGGCTTCAACGACACCGCGATCGCCAGCATCGACGGTCTGCAGAAGCTACTCACGGAAAGCCAGGGAGGGGTCGAGGCTACGCTGCTCCTGATCCGCAATACCGAAAAACTCGCGCTGCCCATCATGCCGGAGCTGGTTGGCCCGTAAGGCCGTCAGGTCCGGGCCGTCATGCATTCCCGCATGGCGGCGCGGGCCCGGTGCAGAAGTGCGGCCACGGCTGCGGGTGATCGTCCCACCACTCGGGCCACGCCGGGCAGTGGCATTTCTTCTATATAATAAAGATAAACTGCGGTTCGCTGCTTTTCCGGCAAAGCGAGCAAAGCCGATTCTAAGGCGGCGTTTTCTTCCTGCTTCAGCAGATCCCGCTCCGGAGAGGCAGGGCCCGTCAGCGTCGGAAATTCGGCTTGCGGTTGTTCGCGGTTCCGGCGCATGTGGTCTAGCGCCCGGTTCCGGGCAATGCGGAGGATCCAGGGAAGGAAAGGCCGCGACCGGTCGTAGCGGCGAAAGCTTTCCCAGGCGCGTAGAAACGCCTCCTGGGTCAGGTCCTCGGCTTTTTCCGGCGACCGGAGCAGGCGCAGAAGATAGTTGTAAACGCGGACGAAATACTTCTCCAAGAAGCCGTTAAACAGCTCCCGGTCCGGAATCGGCATGGACAAGCACCCCGGAATTGAATTAAGAGAATTATGGTACACCCCCCCGGAGGTCAAAGTCAAAACGTCTTACGCCTACCGGCCCGGGGACCATAAAGCAAAGACCGGCCGCACCAGCGTGAATCCTCTTGACCCCGGAAGGAGCAAAACCATATGCCGAAAGCGAACAGTCCCGGCTCCCGGGTCCCGGAATCCCTGCCCTGGTGGCGGGAAGTCGGGCTCCTGCTGATCCAATTCGTTCAGGGTCAATTACTGGTCGCCTGCTTGAACGGCCTGGTCGCGTGGGGCGGATTCTCGCTGTTGGGAATTCGACCCGCCTTGTGGCTGGGCGCGGGGGTCGGGTTGACCAGTTTCATACCTTATGCCGGCCCGGTCCTCGGATTTCTGCCGGCCTTGATCCTGGCCTGGACTTCCTTTCATGATCTACGAATCGTGGCGGCCGTGGTTGGCCTGGGTTTGCTGATCCAAATCCTGGAAGTACTGGTGTTCCAGCCGTACATCCTGGGCTCCAAGCTGAAAGTCCACCCCCTGCTGGTCATGGTTTCCTTTGTTTTTTGGGGAGCCCTGCTCGGTTTCGTGGGCGTGCTCCTGGCCGTCCCCCTAACCGCCCTGATGCAGGTCCTGTGGAGAAGATTTCGGACGCGGTGGTCATGACGGTTTCCCGGAGCCGGCTGCCTCAGAAACTGCGGCGCAGATGCCGCTTCTTATGTTAGAATGGGGCCGTTTTATGACACCGCAACTCCGGGACAACCGTCCCGGTCTTCTCCGGGGAGCGACACAGGATGCCCTCTTCCATTCAAGGCTTTGAGAATTTTGGCGCGCACGGCCGGAAATTGTTGAGGTTTCTGGCCGACCGCAAGCATGCGCTTTCCCCGTTTCTCATCCTGACCCATAATTTCCCGGATCCGGACGCCATCGCCAGCGCCTATGCCCTGCATTATCTGGCCGAGAAAGCCTTCGGCATCAGTTCGCGGATCGCTTATCGGGGCGTCATCGGCCGTGCCGAAAACCGCAATATGGTTTCCCTCCTGCATCTGCCCTACATGCCCTTCCAGGCCGGGGACCTGAAAAAATTCCAGCATGTGGCCCTGGTGGACACGCAGCCCGGTTTTAAAAACAACGCTTTTCCGCCGCAGCGCCGGGCAACCCTGGTGATTGATCAGCACACCTCGCTCTCCCCGCCCCTGGCCGACCTCGCCATTGTGGACGAGGGTTGCGGTGCGACCTGCGTGATCGTGGCCCAGGCGCTTTTGCTTTCAGGCCTTAAGATTCCGGAACGGCTGGCTACGGCCCTGGCGTACGGCATTATCACGGATACCCAGAACCTCTATCGCGCCACGCGCCCGGACGTGATTCAGACGTATTTGTCCATCCTTCCGCGGGCCAACATCCGCTGGTTGTCGCGCATTCAGAATCCCTCGCGCACCAAGAATGTATTTGTAACCCTGGGCCGCGGCATGCAACAAGCCCAGGTCTGCCAGCGCCTCGTGGTGGCTCACTTGGGTCCCGTGGACAGCCCGGATCTCGTCGCCTTAGTGGCGGATTTCCTGCTGAGCTACCAGCCCGTCAAGTGGGCCCTGGGCACGGGCCGTTACAAGGGGCACTTGTATCTCTCCCTGCGCACGGACCAGACGACGGTGCCCGCGGAAAGAGTCATCCGTGCCATGGTGCCCAATCCCAAGGACGCGGGCGGCCACGACCGCATTGCCGGCGGCAGTGTGAAAGTCGGATTGCACGCGCCGGAACCGTCCTGGCGGGAGGTCGAAGCGCGCTTGACCGAGAAACTGGTTCAGCGTCTGAAGATCCCGCGCCGTTTTCGCTTCCGGTATCCGTTCCGGAGCCAAATCTCCCGACCGGGGGCCGCATGAACGTTTTCGCCTTTTTCCACGAACTCGGCTTCTCGGGCGTGCTGGACATCCTGCTCCTGGCGCTGCTGCTGTATGCCGTCCTGGTGCTCTTCAAGCGCTCCCGTTCCTCCTTTGTTCTCACGGGCATCCTGATTTTTTCCGGCCTGTACCTGCTGGCGCGGTATTTCAACCTGGTCCTGGTCTCCGCCGTTTTCGACAAGTTCTTCGCCGTTCTGCTGATCGCTCTGGTCATTATTTTCCAGGAGGAAATCCGGCACTTTTTCGAGCAAATCGCGGTTTGGAGTCTGAACCGGCGCCTGCCCGGCCTCAGGTCCCTGCGCCAGGCCCTGCCGGAAACCACGGTGCTGGTCAGGACCGTCACGGATCTGGCGCGGGAAAGGATCGGCGCCCTGATCGTTCTGACCGGCCGCGACCTGCTGTTGCGGCACTTAGACGGCGGCGTGGCGCTCCACGGCGAACTGAGCGAACCTCTGCTGAAAAGCGTGTTCGATCCCCATTCCGTGGGTCACGACGGCGCGGTCGTGATCGAGGGGAATCTCGTGACCCAGTTTTCCGCCCACCTGCCCCTCTCGAAACGCGTCGAGCAGATCGGCCCCGGCGGCACGCGCCACGCGGCCGCCCTGGGCCTATCCGAATTGACCGACGCCCTGTGCCTGGTCGTTTCCGAGGAACGCGGCACCATTTCCGTAGCCCGCCGCGGCCGGCTGCAGGCCGTCACCGGGCCCGAGAAACTCACCGCCCTGCTGGAACAATTCTACGCGGAGGTCCGGCCGCAAACCCCGGACAAGTGGTGGCAGGATTTTTTCAAACAAAATTCCTGGGAGAAATTAATCGCCCTGCTGCTTTCTCTGGCCCTGTGGTTTGTCTTGGTGCATGGCGCCAATCTCACCTACAAATCCTACCGGGTCCCGGTCACCTATGCCCAGCCCGCCGCCCCCTGGCGGGTGACGGAACTTTCGCCGCCGGCCGTGCACGTCACTTTTCGCGGTCCGCGCCGGGCCTTTTACTTCGTGTCCCCGGACGACATCAAGCTCTTTCTGCGTTTACCCCCGGCCGAAGGTTCCCAGACGGTGGTCCTGGCATCCTCGGATTTTGATTTTCCCAAGAGCCTGGTGATGGAAAACATCTGGCCCCACGACGTCACCTACCGCATGAAAAAGCAGGCCCCGACCGCCGCCCCCCGCTCGCCCGCGGGCTTGGGGTTCCTGACCCCCACTCTTTCCGGCAAGGAGCGCAAGCCATGAAAGCCCAAGCGGCCCTGTTGCCCCTCGTGCGCAAATATCTGGAAAGCGATCCCGCTTCCGCCGCGCATCACCTGGAAACCATGGAGGAAGAGCAGGCGGCGGATGTGCTTTCCCATATTCCTCCCGCCCTGGCCTTCAACCTTGTGCAGCACCTGAGCGAGGTCTTTACCGCCCAGGTCCTGCCCAGGCTCCCCCGGGATTTGTTCCTGCAACTGGCCGACAGGCTGGACGCCCATCGCGGCATGAACATCGCCGTGAATCTTCCGCCGGAGGAACGCGCGCTTTTTCTCGAAAACCTGTCGGAAAAAAAGAAACGCCAAATCCAGGAACTGCTGTCTTATCCGGAGGACAGCGCGGGCCGGATCATGAAAACCAACTTTTTGGCCCTGCACAGCGACCTCGCGGTCAAGGACGCCGTGCACAAGATCCGTCAGCTCGCGCGCAAAGGCAGCTCGGCATCCTACGTCTACGTCATCGACGACGAGGGCCGCCTGGTCGGCGTGCTGAACATGCGCGACATGATGCTGGCCAAGCCCGCGGCCCGTCTGGAAGAGATCATGCGTCCCCAGGTTTTCACCGTGGACTCCTTCATGGACCGGGAGAAAGTCGCCCAGGAATTGTCGAACCAGAAATTCTTCGCGGCCCCGGTGGTGGACCGTGAAAACCACCTCTTGGGCACCGTCCAGGCCGAAGCCCTGCTCGAAGGCGTGGAGGAGGAAGCCACCGAGGACATCCAGAAGATGTTCGGCGCAGGCGCGGACGAACGCGCCTTCTCTCCCGTGCGCTTTTCCCTGCGCCAGCGTCTGCCGTGGCTGTATGTCAATTTGGCCACCGCGTTCCTGGCCGCGGCCGTGGTCGCCCTGTTCGAGAACGTTATCGCGCGCATCACCGTCCTGGCGGTATTTCTGCCCGTGATCGCCGGCCAGGGAGGCAACGCGGGGGCCCAATCCCTGGCCGTGGTGATGCGCGGGCTGGTGATGCGGGAAATTCCGCCGCGCAAGGTCCGGCAGTTGCTTTTCAAGGAAACCTCCATCGGCGTCATCAACGGCCTGTCCATCGGCCTGGTCACGGCCTTGATCGCCTGGTTGTGGCACGGCAATTTTTATTTCGGCGTGGTCATCGGCCTGGGCATGCTCGCCAACCTCATCGTGGCCGGATTGGCCGGGGCCGCCATCCCCCTGACCATGAAGTCGATCGGCCTGGATCCCGCCCAATGCTCGAACATCATCTTGACCACCGTGACGGATGTCATGGGCTTTTTCGCGTTTCTGAGTTTGGCCGTCCTGTTCATAAACCATCTGACGTAAATTTTCCGCATCCAGTTTCCGTCCCGCCAATCGCCGGGAGAGCCGCGCCCTTGCGACGTCCTCTGCCTGCGCGGATGCGGGGGAGGTGAAGGTCCGGGCACCTATTGCTGTGATTTGGATTCGGAGGACTTGCGGGCGCGGCGCAAACCGGTCTTGATCCGCTGAACGGGCGGCGGAACCGGTTCGCAGGCTGCAGGCTGAGTCTGGAAACCGAGGCGCAGGCGGCGTTTGAAGTTCTGGCCGAGAGAGTAGATGGTCGGCACCCACAACAGCGTCAGGACGGTCGCGAACACGATCCCCCAGAGCATGGCCAGGACCATGGGCTGGATGAAGGGATCCGCCCCGCCCAGGCCGTAGGCCGTGGGCAGCAGGGCGACGGCCGTGGTCAGGGTGGTCAGGATGACCGGCCGCAGCCGTGTCTGGGCGGCGTCCAAGATGGTGGCCTGCGAGGTATTCTCGCATTCGTTGCGCTCGCGGGCCAGATGATTGATGAAGCTGAGGATGATCAGGGAATCGTTGACCACCACGCCGCTCATGCCCAGCATGCCGATGAGCGCCATGAAGCCCAGCGTGAGACCGTGGACCCAGAAGGCCAGGATCACGCCGATGACCCCGAAGGGGATTGCGACCAGGATGATCAGGGGCTGCACCAGGGAGTTGAACAGCAGCACCAGGATGAAATAGATAGCCAAGACGGCGAGGATGCCCGCGCGCACCATGTCCCGCATCACGGCCGAGGATTCCTCGGCTTCTCCGGTCACCTGCAGACGCACACCGGGATAGCGGCGGGTCAGGTCGGAAAACCGCGCCAGCACCTTGTCCTTGATTTCGCCCGCGGTGGTGACCTGGTTGTCGACGTCGGCGGTCAGGGTGATGACGCGCTGCCCCTGGAAATGGCGGATGGCCTGGACGGCCGGACGCCGCTCCAGGCGCACAAAACGGCGGAGGGGAATGAGCTTGCCTTCATGATTGCGCACGATGAGATCCAGGAGCGTTGCCAGGCGGCTGCGGCTGCTTTGGCTCAGGCGCACCCGGATGTCCACTTCTTCCTGTTGAAAGCGCACCGTCGAAACCACGTCGCCTTCGAAGGCCATGCGCACGGTGGCGGCCACATCCGCCGCGGTCAAGCCCAGTTTCGCCAGTTCGGCGTAGTCGATGTGCAGGACCTCTTCGTCTTGTGCATACTTGAGGTCGGAGACCGGGTCCAGCACGCCTGGAAGCCGGCGCAGAAAGGCCAGCACCTCCTCCACGGCCTGCCGCTGGGCCTGCGCATCGTCCCCGATGAGATTCAACTCCACCGCCCTGCCGACCGGCGGCCCGCCTGAATCCAGCTCGTAGCTGATATTGGCGAAGCCCTCCAGTTTGGCGGTTTTTGCCCGCAAGGCCTGGATGACGTCCGTCGCCCGCCGCTGGCGCGGCCCCCCGTAGGGGGTCAGCCGAACGTAGACCATGGCCAAATTGTCGCCGACCATGTCGTCGCCCACGCCGCTGCTGTCCCGGCCCACGAAGCTCTCATAGGACAGCAGTTCCTGCGCGGGCAGGGAGGCCACGATTTTTTCCAACTCGTCGACCCTGGCCTCGGTGGCAGCCAGGGAATCCCCCACCCGCGTCTCCACGTGGATGTAAAATTCCTCCGCGCCTTCGTCCGGAAACAGTACGAAGCGCATGTGTTCAGCCGCCAGATACGTCACGCCGCCCAAAAGCAGCACGCCGATCAGGACGACCCAGTAACGGTGTTCCAGGCACCAGCCTAAAAACCGGCGGTAGATATTTCGCGCCGGCTTGAACAGGGGGTCGATGAGCGCCCCGCGTTCCTTCCAGGCGGAGGGTTTGCGTCCCGGCGCCGCCAGGTGGGAGGGCAGGATGAAAAAGGACTCCAGCAGCGAACCGAGGAGCGTGCCCATGACGATGATGGGGATCATTTTCACGAACAGGCCCAGCATGCCGCCCAGAGCGAAGATGGGCAGAAACGCCACGATGGTGGTGGTAACCGTGGCCGCGATTGGCGCCGCCACTTCTTGAACGCCCTGCAGGGCGGCTTTCAGGACCGGGACGCCTTCTTCCTGATAGCGGTGGATGTTTTCCGCCACCACGATGGCGTCGTCCACCAGCATGCCCAGAACCAGAATGAAGACCATGACCGAGATCGAGTCGACCGTGCCGCCGGTCCAGGCGTGCAGGGCGATGCCTACCGACAGGGCGATGGGAATCCCCATGGCGGTCCAGAAGGCCACGCGCAGATTCAAAAACGTGATCAGGATGGCCAGCAGCAGCACGAAGCCGATGACCGCATTGGTCCCTAGGATCCCCAGCCGCCGGCGGGTGACGATGGTGCTGTCCCGCACGGGCTGGATCACCAGGTCCGGCGGGAGGCGGTCGTGCTGTTCGGCCAGATATTTTTGCACGGCCTGCATCACCCGCAGGGAATCGGCCGAGGTTTTTTTATGCACCCGCAGGCCGATGCTCCTGACGCCCAGGGCGCGGTAGTCGAAGGTCCGGTCGGCGAAGCCGTCCTCCACGTCCGCGATGTCCGAAATCACGATCCGCTGGCCCTCGAAGTTGGAGCGCACGATCACCTGGCCGACCTCCGCGGGCCGCGCGAACTCGGCCAGGGTCAGGACCGTGGTCTCGTCGCGGAATGATTCCAGCGATCCGCCGGACAGCCGGATGTTGCGCGCGCGGATGGCGTTGGCCACGTCCTGCAGCGAAAGATAGTAGGCCGCCAGCTTTTCGGGCTGGACCTGCACGCTGATTTCGCGGTCGCGGTAGCCCAGCTTGTCCACCCGAGACACACCGGGCAGTGATTCAATCTGTTTTTCCATGCGTTCCGCGATTTTGCGCAGGCGGGCCTCGGGAAGGGAGGGGCTCGACAGGGCCAGGATGACCACCGGAATCCACGAGGTTTCGATATCATACACCGCCGGACGTTCCTGGATCTCGCGCGGCAGGTTGGTGACCTGGTCCACGGCCCGGCGGATGTCGGACTTGGTTTCCTCCAGGTTCTCGGCGTCCGGGTCGAGTTCCACGCGGATGTAGCTGAAGCTTTCCATGGAAATGGAGCGGACCGACTTGATGCCGTCCACCTCGAGGATTTTTTCCTCCAGGGGCAGGGTTACGTTGATTTCCACGTCGCGGGCCGAGGCCGCGGGGTAGATGGTTTCCACGTGCACCTGCTGCATGTCTACGTTGGGGAGGACCTGGCGGGACAGGTTGGTGGCCACCAGGAAGCCGGTGATCACGATCAGGATGGAGATTAAATAAACCAGTAAGGGGCGGTCAATGAAAAATTTGATGGTTTTTTCCACGGCCGGCCTCTGCAGGGAGGATGCCTACTCAGCTGGGAGAAACAGTATGGATTTAACACGAAAATCGAAAAAAAGCTATTGAGAATCAGCCGGATTTTACCACAGCAAAAATTGACGGAGAGGCAGCCCCACAGGGACAGCTCTCATGGTATGGGCTTCGCTTGCGCTCCGCCCGCGCCAATTTGGAAATGCAAATTTGGCGGCTTGTCGTTGATGGCCGGCGAACCTTACAATTACCTGAAATACAGTTACTAGTAAAAATCTCCCACAAACGCGGTATGGGTTGGCAGATTTATCTGGACTAATAACTAACATTAGTTGTTCGGGATCTCGGCAATGGCGTCGATTTCCGCCAACCATTCTGGCCTTCCTAATCCTGCAACAAATACAACCGTTATTGCTGGAAAGATTTTGTTTCCCCATTTTTCCTGAAAAGCTTGGAAGCCATCCAAGGGATTCTGCCCTTGCAGGATGTGAATATTAAGTTTAACGATACTATCCGGTTTAGCATTTTCACATTGCAATATTTTTTCAATATTTGACAAGATTTGTTCTGTCTGTTTCTTTAGATCCCCATTTCCAATAAAGATTCCGTTGCCATCAACCGCATTTTGCCCTCCAATATATATTGTTTTTCGATTCCCTGACACTGCTATTGCATGGGAATAGCCTCGTGGCTTTACCATGTTGTCCGGATTTATATAGTTGATGTTCAAAACTTATCCACCTTCCAATCATTCAGGGTTCGCATCCACAATTAGTGTGGACAATTTTCGCCACCATCCTCGTCGAATGATTCATCGGAAAATCTGGCGGAGAGGCAGGGATTCGAACCCCGGGTACCCTTGCGGATACAGCAGATTTCGAGTCTGCCGCCTTCAACCAGCTCGGCCACCTCTCCGCAAACAAAATCTGTCTCCCCCATATCGTCGGGGGAATTTTCCCCCGACTCCCCCTCGGTTCGATC
>CAZQGO010000024.1:0-40561 GCA_964593065.1 uncultured bacterium
GACATCGGCTGCACGTTCTGGGACACGTCGGACATGTACGGCCCGTTCACGAATGAGATCCTGCTGTCCAAGGCGCTCAAGGGGCGCCGCGACCGGATCACCCTGGCCACCAAGTTCGGCGTTGCCCGCGGCGAGGACGGCAGCTGGCAGGGCATCCATGGAAACGCCGAGTATGTAAAGGCTTGCTGCGAGGCCTCGCTGAAGCGCCTCGGGACGGATCATATTGACCTCTACTACCAGCATCGCGTGGACCCGGAAACACCCATCGAGGAAACAGTCGGAGCCATGGCCGAGCTCGTGCAGGCGGGGAAGGTGCGCTACCTCGGCCTGTCCGAGGCGGACCCGGAAACCATCGCCCGCGCCCACAAGGTTCATCCCGTCAGCGCGCTCCAGACCGAGTATTCCCTGTGGACCCGGGACGTGGAGGCCGAGATTCTGCCGGCCCTGCGGCGTCTGAACATCGGCTTCGTGGCGTACAGTCCCCTTGGCCGGGGGTTCTTGACCGGGGCGATCCGGTCGCGGAGCGATCTCCAACCCGGAGACTGGCGGTTGGAGAATCCGCGGTTCAGCGAGGAAGCCATCGCCCATAACCACCGGTTGGCCGGGGTTGTGGCCGAGGTCGCGGAGGAAATGAAAGCCACACCGGCGCAAGTCGCCTTGGCCTGGCTCCTGTCGCGCGACGAGCACCTCGCCGCGATCCCCGGGACACGGAGAATCGAGCGCCTGGAGGAGAATTGGGCGGCGCAGGATATCACGTTGCGCCCGGAACACCTGGAACGTCTGGAGTCCCTGATCCTTCAGGGCGTGGCAGGGGAACGGTATTAATCCATAGAGATATTGAGAAGCAGAGGATGCCTGACACCATATACTCCATCCATGGTGGAGAGATGCACAATGGCAGCCAACACCAGAAAAGCTAAAAACAGAACCGGCCCTATCGAACCCGGCGGCGTGGATGAGTACATAGCTGCAACCCCGAAGGAAGTGCGGGGCAAATTAATGAAGATCAGGGCTGCGATTCGGGAGGCCGCGCCCGGCTCCGCGGAAACCGTCAGTTACTTCCACATGCCGGGATATTCCTACGCGGGCTATGACTATCAGGGGATGTTTGCCTGGTTCAGTTTCAAGAAACCGGATGTGCGCTTGCATGTGCGCCCTCCGGTGCTGCAAGACCACAAACGGGAACTAGGAGGTTTTGCAGCGACAAGATCGATGGTTCGTTTTCCGGCGGACAAAGAGATCCCTGCGGACTTGGTAAAAAAACTCGTGAAGGCCAGTTTGAAGGAAATGAAGGGCAAGGGGAAGTGAATCTGTAATTGGCGGGCGGGACAAAAAGTTTCATTTACGAGCAGAGATCGGGTTGCAGGGGCCTGTTGATGGTCGGAAACGTAGAGGACGCTGCCGATTAATCAGGTATTCCCTGGAGGTTTGGACAGACAGGCCATATAATAATCCTCTGGATTCTTCATTTTGTGCCTGGGACCGAATCCTCGCGGGACGAGCAGCAGGCAAGGAGGTGAGCGGACTGTGCCCAATTGCAAAGGGACCGGAATATTCTTCCTGCGCAGTCTCTTCAAGCAAAGCGGCCAGGAGAAGGAGCAGCAGTTTTTGGCAGGATTGTCCGGCGAGGAGTCGGACCTCTATCACAACGCCAGTCCGGTAGCCATGGTTCCCCTGGAAATTGCCACCAAGTTATACGCTTTGGCCGCCCCCCTGCTTTTTCCCGGGGAATCGAGGCCCCTGGTTCAATTCGGCGAATTGGCCGCCCGCAACAATATAAAATCCTTTCATCAATTTCTTCTGCGGTTTACCGATATTCCCTTCATTACGTCCCAGGCGGCTAAAATATGGTCCTTGCACAACGATCAGGGGGTGGCGAAGGCCGAAAGCTTCAAGGACGAAAAGCGGGTGGTGTTCACGATCAGAAATTTCCCGGGCCTTCCGGCGCCCTATCGGGAAATGCTCTGCGGCTACACCGCCGGCCTGGTAAAGATGTCCGGCGCGAAAATGGTGGCTGTCAGGCACTCGGACTCGGATCCGATGGCCTGGCAATGGATCATCACCTGGCAATGAAACGAGCTGAGGCCAATAGGTGCCGGGCCCAAAATCGGATAAAAACGGGAAGAGACGCTTTGACCTGGCCGCGGCAGCGGTGAATGGCATTATTCGTAATCTGGAAATTTAAGAATAATCACTTCTAAACTTCATTTTGAGCCTGGCAACATTTCTGGAGCTTACCGGAGAGGAACATGAAAAAGTCGGGCGGGGGGCAAGAACGGCCGGCAGCGGAGCTCATCTCGCAAAGAATCGCCGAACTCAAGGACTGGCGCGGGGAAACCCTCGCCAGAATGCGCAAGCTCATCCAGGAAGCGGACCCGGGTGTCGTCGAGGAGTGGAAGTGGCTGGGCACTCCGGTTTGGTCGCACGACGGCATGATCTGCACCGGCGAATCCTACCAGAAGGTCGTTAAGCTTACCTTCGCCAAGGGCGCGTCTTTAAAGGACCCGGCCCGTCTCTTCAACTCGGGTCTCGACGGAAACGTACGCCGCGCGATCGACATCCGCGAAGGAGAAAAAGTTGACGAGTCCGCCTTCAAGGCGCTCGTTCGCCAAGCAATCGCCCTCAACGGTTCCGGCACGTCGAAACCTGCGAAGAAAGCGAAAGCTTAAGGAATTCCGCCCCTGAGCAGGTCCGGCATAGGCGGAAAAGGTGCCAGGCACAAATGATGCTGGCGACAATTATGCGCCTGGCAGCAATCTCACATGGTCCGTTGATCACGGCATCTGCCGAAAATGCTTTTGCAGGTACTGCTTGAACTCCTCTGCTTGCGTCTGCGCGTCCTCCAAGATTTCATCGAGCTGATTGAATCCCAGCAGATCGATCGTGGCTAATTTGGGCTTGTAGTATACGTCAGGCCTGGATCGGCCTAATTTCAACTCCAGCGTTGCGCTTTCCATGATATGAAAAGCCATGAAGATGGCTTCGAAAATCTTCGGCTTCTTCGGCGATGCGAGATCGGGCAGGGTCTCGCCAAAAACATTGATCGCCACCAGGACGTCGCATTCTTCCCGTATGCATTCATAGGGCAAGGAGTTGACGATGCCGCCGTCGATCAACACGCGGCCATCTTTGATCACGGGCTCGAAAATGCCGGGCAACGAAATACTGGCGCGCACGGCCTCGATCAGATCGCCGTCCTTGAAAACCACCTCGGCCTGTTTGCGGAAGTCCGTTGCGATGACCCGCAAGGGGATGTTCATGTCTGCAAAGCGCTTGTTTCCCGTAAGACCTTTTAATACGGCCGCGATTTTGACCCCGCGTATAAGCCCGTCGTTGGCATGCAGCCACTTGAAATCGAGCAGGGGGAGCATATCCAAAAAATTGAAACTTCTGATGATGCGCTCGATCTCCAGGCCGCTCTGGCCCGAGGCATAGAGGGCACCGATGAGCGCGCCGATGCTGGTGCCGGAGATCACGGCCGGCGCAACGCCGCATGCGTCCAGCACTTTCAAGAAGGCGATGTGCGCTAATCCTCTTGCGCCGCCGCCGCCGAGCGTCAGACCAAGACGTAAGGTTGGATTGCTGCCCATGGGGCTCATGCCTAGGACACCTCGCCGAAATGACAGAGTGAAATACGCCGCGACCCAAGCCCTGGCGGCCCCGGCCGGTTCGGGCCCCCGAGCCCTGTGAACACCATGCTGGGTCCGCGAACCGGAGACCGCACCAGGGCATCCGGGACATCTCCATTCACGGTGGCTTGCACTTGGAGACGCACTTTCCGTTGCTAAGCCGGACCTAGAGAACCAGAGTAAATATTATAATATAAATCGAATCACAATAAAATGCGGCAGTGGAAAACCAGCAACGAACAAACAGTTTCAGCCTGGGCTAACACGCCCAAACCGACGAGGCTGGACAAAGGCGCCCCCATCTCCGGGATGTCGGCGATTCGCCTGGGTGTTGATGAACACCTGCGGACACGTAAACTGGATCGGGTCTGCGAAGAGCTCAAGTAACGTGTTTGCGGAAAATAACCAGAAATGGCTGGGGGTTTACCGGCCTTTTGGGGATATAATAAGGCTGGTTAAAGCGGAAATGTTATCGCGAGATAGTTGCGGGTTTACAGAAAACAAGTAGCCATTGAGTGAAGGCCGGTGAACAGGCGGCGAAGGATCGGGGCCTTGGTTGAATCATTGATTTCCGTCCGCCGACCGTTTCAAGTGAAAAAGAAGAAAAGGAGCCGTCGATGAAAAACAAAGCAGGTTTGTGGATCGATCATGAAAGGGCCGCGATCGTGATGATGACGCCCCGGGGGGAGGAAATGTTGCGGATCCAATCCAGGGTTGAAACGCAGCCCAGCCGCTCGGCCGGCATCCGATCTACGACCCACTATGAATCCCAGAAAGTGCCTGCCGATGACAGCCGCCAAAGGAAACTGACGGGACAGCAAAATATATTTTATGACGCCGTCATTGCCGCCATTCGTGATGCGGACGCAATCCTGATCTTTGGACCCAGCGAGGCCAAAGGCCAGTTGAGCAAGCGTTTGGCGAAAGACGGCCTGCATGGCCGCGTCGTCGCGGTTGAAACCACGGGCAAGATGTCGGAACGACAAATTGCTGCGAAGGTTAGGGAGCATTTCCGGGCCAAGGGCGCGTTGGAACCGGGACGGAAAGTGCAGAACTGGAGCGGCAACCCGGGGCGCAGGGCGCATTGAAACAGAGGCGAAATGCGCAGGGGGTACTTGCAGGCCTACGAGGGAAAAGGGACGGTGTTCAAGTCGTCCACGAGAGATCATCTCGGGCGACACAGACAAGATATCATGCTGGGTACCCCTCACCCCGCCCTCTCCCACTAGGGGAGAGGGGATAATATTCGATGGTGTGAACAATCATGCCCAACTACACCTGGTACCAGCTCCTCGCCAAGCCCTCCTGGGCTCCGCCGTCCTGGCTGTTCGGGCCGGTGTGGTCGGTGTTGTATCTGATCATTGCCATATCCTTCGGCGTGGTGTTCTACAAGACCGCTACGCGCCAGCTCTCCTTCATGCTCGCCCTGCCGTTCCTCCTGAACCTGATCTTCAACTTCGCCTTCACGCCCCTGCAGTTCGGCCTGAAAAGCAACCTGCTGGCCGGCATCGACATCCTCCTGGTGTTGGGCACCCTGATCTGGTCCCTGACCGCCATTTTTCCGCATATTCGCTGGGTGGTCTGGGTCAACCTGCCGTACCTGGCCTGGGTGGGCTTCGCCACGGTCCTGCAGCTCACGATCACGGGGATGAACTGGGGCAGGTAGCAAAGGGTGCCAGGAACGAATGGGGCAAGAATAGGAAATAATAGGTTTGCTATTCGTGACGGGTGCCATTTTGTTAAAGATTAAGGGAAACTTTCGGCCTGGCGGGGTCGTAATATATTCGGATGGGGAAATAATTCAGCCTGCGGGAGCGCAACATGTCGGGAGATGCCTGGAGGGTGGGAAAAACGGTTTTCGGGGCAGGGCTCTGTGTGACCCTGTGGTGCTTGACTCCCTGTGCCTGGGCGGATACTTATAAAGTGCACGTGGAGAAAGACGGCGCAGACGCGGAGGCGGACGTCGAGCACGCGGAAAAGCCGGAATGGAAATCGACCGACCGCCAGGAGCGAAAAATGGAAAGAAACCTGGAGGCCGACGCCTCGGGCGACACCCTGACCCCCACCCAGCTGGAAATCACCGCGCCGGATCAACGCCGGCGGCATCACGGGCATCCGGGGTATGAAGAAGGCTATGCGTACGAGGAGGAGGGACTCCCGGCAGGTCCGCCGCCCGTGCCCATGCTTTTCGGGCAGGTCTGGGTGGGAGTTTCGGCCCTGGCGGACAGGTGGGTCGCGCCTTTCCCCACGCGCTTCGAGACTCCGAGCGGGGTCTGGTGGGACCGGCACCCGGTTTTGACCCTATGGGGCGGGACCCTCAACGCGCGGTTGCCCATGCAGTCGGCGGATGAACTGGACTTTAACGTGGGTTTCCTGTACGGAACGGCTGAGACCCGGTCCGAAAGGCCGGAAGGATATGTCGTGGAGGAATGCCGCACGGGCGTGGTCCTGATGGGGGCCGATTATCATTACGGCGTTGCAGGCCCGTTCTTCCTGTCGGCCGGGATCAACGGCTGGTGGGCCACCACGGATTTCACCCTGACGACCGACGTCAGCCAGTTCACTTACGACGGGTTCGCCCTGGATTCCGCCGGGGCCTTTGGGATCAGCGCCGGGGCCGGCGTAACCTCCCCGCAGGCTTGGCTCCTGCGCCTGGAGCTGTCGGTCAAAGCCTATGTCAATCTCACCTTCGAGGGGCCCAGCACCGGAGTGCGGGCCGGGATCACCGCCTTGCCCATCCTGATCACGAAATCAAGATAGGACTGGTTGCATTCTTATCGCTGATATCCGAAGGTGCCAGGCACAAATGACAAACGAATATCCGGAAAACCGCTTGGCAGGCCAGGCGGCTGGGAATACAATCCAGGGGGCCGGAAACATGGCCGAAGAGGGGAAGATCAGCGTGAACCAGTTTACGACCGTGGTCGTGAATTTCCAGAGCCAGATTCGGGGCGTGGTGGAGAACATGAACCGCCGTTTCGACCAAATGGGTGCGCAAATCAGCGTTTTGCAGCAGGATATGCACAGTGTAAAGGAGCAGATCACCCTGCTGCACGTGGGCCAGACCGAGATCAAGGCCGAGTTGCGGACGGGCCTAAAAGACCGGGTGACGTATCAGGATTTCAACCAACTCGAAAAGCGCGTGGCGCGCCTGGAGAGGAAGCAAGGGTAGCTTCCAGGGGGATGACATGCATAAAGCAGTGATACCGATGCTGATTGGTTTGCTCATGGGAAGCGGTCCCGCGTTTGCCCGGGCGCAAGAGGCCAGGGCCGAAGATCCGGGAACGCCGTATCAAAACATCGTCTCCGCCATGGAAAAGATGGTGGATTTGAAGGTGCCGGTTTATTTGTTTGATCCCGGGGCAGCCAAAAAAGGAACGGAACTCGATCCCATGCAGTACTTTACGGTGTTGACCGACCTGTCCATGCCCCATGGACAGGTATTGGACTACGTGTATCAACAGGCCGGGTCAGCGGGCCAGCCTTTATTTTATGTGCGGCCGCAAAAACAAAAACCCTATAAAAACCTTAAAGAATACCGGCGCAAGAAAATCAATGCAAACCGCACCCCGGAGGAGGTGTGGGAGGACATATCCCAGGCCGTGAAAGCCAAGGATACGAAAATGGGCTTTTTTGAATGGGTGCTGTTTTACCTCAAAGCCCCGCAGGTGTACTTGTGGAAATGGGCGGCTACGGATTATAGGCTGGTTTGCGATCGCCGGCGGCTTCACGACGTGATCGAAAAGAATTCCGGCCTGCCCAAAGAAACAGCGGAGCAAGCCCGCCGAATTGATCCCACGCCAAGGGTAATATTAATGCCGGAAAAAGTCGAAGTGCGGATTGTGGCCTTTACGGCCCATGGAGGTTTTTTCGAGGAAAAGTTCATGCTCTCCCGGACGTTTCCGCATAAGATCATGGAACACAAGCGGAACGGCCTGGTGGAATACAATAGCGGAATTAAGTATTAAGATTAATATGAAACGGGAGCGTCCCGCTCTTCACCCCTCCAAGATGGAGACGCCGTTAAGATACTTTGGCAGAGCCGAAGGTGCCAGGCACAAATGAGGTATAAATAGTCTAATGGGCCTTTAGATAGAAGGCGGTAGCAGTGAATGGCCATATTGGTGGTCTGGAAGCTGAAGAATGATTTATAGGGAAGTGTTTGAAGGGTGAGGAGGGCCTGAATAGACTCCCGAATTGGCGTGGTTATCCAAAATATTATTAATGTCCCTGACTTTGCCTGCTTTTAACCTGCCTGGCACTGCCTCATGATCGCTGAGATAAACTCCCCCGTACCGAAGACCCGAAGCTTAGATAAACCCCCGAAGAGTTCGTCACTTTCCTGGTTCTTGCCGAGAACGAAATTCAAATAGAGCGCGTAGCGCCTGTCTTTGTTTTTGCCCAGCGCCAGGTAGGTTGGGTGAGGCTGCAACGGCAGGAGGGGATGACTTTTCCCATAGGCGTAGCTGCGAAAGGAGTTGTAGAGCCATTTGGAGGGATGATCCACCAGACCTGCCTTGACGGGATTGAGGTCGATGTAGCGCAGGCAGGCCAAAGCATGCCGGTCATCCTGGACGATGGTGGATTTGAACCGGTCGCCCCAGAAATGGCCGGAAGTATGGTATTTTTTATTAAAATACTTGGAATAATGTGATTTAAACTCGCACATGAATTGGGACAGATCCGCTTCACTTTCAATCCGGATGAGCATGTGGAAGTGATTGGTCATCGGTGAAAAAGCATAAATGATGATTGCGTGCTTCAATAAAAGCCGTTTCAAGATCTTGCAAAGGGCTTTCTGATCCTGCTTTTTCTTCAGAAAGAGTTTCCTGCCATTGGTCCGGGAGGTGATGTGAAAAGTCAACTGAGGTGCTTTTAATCGTAAGGGCCTTCCCATATCTGTTAAACCTCCTTTCGGGCGAATATTCCTGGAGGTTTAGACAGGGCGGTCTTATAATAATTTCCTGGTAACTTCATTTTGTGCCTGGCACCAATGCCCTAAAAAGGGGACCAGGAGGTGCGGTCATGACCAGCCAGGTCAAGGGAACGGTTCTGATGGCACGGCAGGCCTTCATTTACAAAAAGGCCGATGACACGGATCGGGAGAAACTCCTTAGCCAACTCGGCGCTGTAGCCCGCACTCTCATGACCTCCCGGCCCCTGCCCGCGCTCTGGTATCCGTACGCCCTGCACGATGAAATCAACCAGGCCATCGTCAACGTCTTGGGCAAGGGAAACATGGGGATCCTGCGGGAGGCCGGAGCCATGGGTGCGGAAGTCAATGTCCGGGGCATTTATCGGGCGGTGTTTCTGGTGGCCAGTCCCGAGATGATCATCTCCAAAGTCGACACCGTGTGGAAAACCCACTATTCTGTCGGGCAGGCGATGGTCTTGTCCAAAGGAAAAAAACGCGTCGCCATCGGCTTGAAGGAATTTCCCGAGAAAATCGAGCCTGTTCGCGAAATCATGCTGGGCTGGTCCAAACGGCTGGTGGAGATGTGCGGCGGGAAAAACGTCGTAGCAGCCCAGGACCCTTCACCGCCGGCTGATCCCGGGCTGCAGCTGGTCTTCTCCGTAAGCTGGGAATAGCGAAAGTGTTCAAGAGAAAAAAGGATGCTTTGAAACGCACCCATTAGCAAATAATAGCCCATTGGGCGGGCTGAAATATTATAGCCGGCATCTTTTCATCTCGCGTAGGGGGGTAGCGTGTTTCTTAGCAGGGGACAGGTCCTGGTATTGTCCATTCTGGTAAACCTGGTGCTGCCGCTTCTGGCCCTCGCCCCTTTGGCCGCCTGGTCGCCCATCCCCGTCTTGGCCAATGTTGCGTATGTGCTCTGCCTGGGCGGGTTCATTTATTTTCTTTACCGGACCGCCTCCTGGGATTTTATCGGCTATTTTTGGCGGTACGTGATCCTCAGCCTATTCTTGACCGCGGCTTTTATTTCGCTCCTGCTCCCCCATGCGCAAACCTGGACGCCCTGGCAGATCCGGCTGACCGGGTTGATCCTCACCGCGACCCTGATCTTCATCTATTTGGACGTCAATATCCTGCGCGCTTCTGCCTGGCCCAGGAGATTTATTGAGTTGGATTTCCCCTTCCGGGGCGGAACGTATGCGATCACCAGCGGCGGGAACGGACGCTTCAGCCGATTCATGAATTATCACTATCGCGCGCCCATTCATAAGCAAGGTGGGACCAACTTTTCCATGAGGTTTGCCGTGGACATCGTCAAATTGAACCGGGCCGGCCGGCAAGTTGCCGATGTCCTCAAACCCGATCCCCGCCAGTACGCAGCCTTCGGAGAGATCATTTACAGCCCGCTGGCGGGAATGGTTCATCAGGTGGTCGATGGCATTGACGACAATATCCCGTTTTCGCGCAATTATCCCTATAATGTCGGCAACCGGGTGGTGATCCGGGACGGCGATTTCTATATTGTACTGGGGCATATGCGCAAGAACAGCATCCGGGTCAAGGTCGGGCAGCAGATCCGGGCGGGCGAGGTGCTGGGGTCCGTGGGGTGCTCGGGCCTGGCTCCCAACCCGCACGTTCATATGCAGGTGTCCCAATGCGAAGACGGGAGATTCTGGGAGGGGCAAGGGGTGCCGATCATCTTCCGCCAGAAGATCAACCCCTTGAAAAACACAATCATTCGGAACTGAACATATACACTTCTCTCGCTATTCCCCCTGCTTACCTCGCCACATAAAGCTTGAGTGTTTCGATTTCCCCCCCGTTGCACAGCACTCTCGCCAAATACACTCCCGCAGCCGCGGCATGGCAGTCCCAGGTGAGAAGCGCGGGGCCGGCGGCAAAGCTCTCGCGCAGCTGGGCCACGCGCTCGCCGGCCGGGTTGTAGATATTGATCCTTACCGCGCAGCCCTGCTGCAACTGCAGGGAGAAGTTGATGCGGACCCGGCCAGGGATCGGAAAGGCCTGTACGCGCCCTCCCTCCTGCCCGCCCGGATGGACGGCGGTGGGTGAAGCGGTGGGCGAGGCGGTGGCCAGGACCATGGGGGAAGCAGTGGGCGAGGCGGTGGCCAAGGCCGTGAAGGAAGCAGTGGGCGAAGCGGTGGGAGAAGCGGTTGCAAAGGCGGTGGGGGAGACGGTGGCAGTGGCCGTGGGGGTCGCGGGGGCCGGATGCAGGATGGTGAAAATGCCGGTGTTGTCAATCTGCGCGCCGGTGATCTGGTCCGCGCCGGCGCCCCGGGCGTAAACCGGCACCGCGGTTTGGGTGTGACCGGTGCTGCTCCAGGTCATGGCCGGCACCACCCCCACTTGCGGGTTGATCTCCGTGACCGTCAGGCCTCCGGTCTCGTGGTCGGCCAGGACCAGGACCAGGGTGTTGTTCCAGTCCGAGCCGTTGGCCGGCGCGTCCACCCAGGCGATGACGGCCTGCACCGCGGCGTCGAGCTCCTGCATGGACAGGACCAGCCCCAGGCCGTCGTTGGCATGGGAGTACTCGTCAATGCCCTCCTGCTCGAAAAACGCGAAGAACCCGTCCGGGTCGTTGTCCAATACGGCCAGGCCCTGCTGGGTCATCTCGGGCAGGGTGGGCAGGGAGGCGCTGCGCCCGGCCATGCCCTCGGGCGGAATGAGCCCGCTGCCGAAGCTGCCGGCCAAGCGCGCCAGGGCCTCGGTGTCCAAACCCAGCAGGGCCGTGCGGTCGGTCACCACCGTGTACCCCCTGGCCGCGGCCTGGGTTGTGTCGAACCCGCTGCCCCCGCCGCCCAGCAGGACCTCAGGGAAGGACCCGTCCAGGTAATCCCCGTAGATGGCCGTGTAATTGTTGCGGCTGGTCTCGTGCGCCCCGTGGGCCGCGGGCGAGGCGTCGGTTAAAAACGACTCGGTCACCAGGCCTGAACTCCGGCCGCGAGCCTGGTGCAGCTCCAGGAGGCTGGTCAGGTCCGAACCGTCGCCGGGCAGGCGCACGCTGAGCACGCCGTTGTCGACCTTGGTCCCGGTGGCCATGGCCGTGGCCGAGGCCGCGGAGTCGGTGGTTCCACCCGAGGCGTTGTTGTGGGTCATGGTGGTCTGGTTCGGGAAGGACTCGAAGGAGAGAGTGCCGGCCGCGCCGTGGACGTACATGCCGCCGGCCCGGACATGCTCCGGGCCCATGCCGTCGCCCTGGATCAGGATGACATACTTGGCCGTGGTATCGGCCAGGGCGGGACTGAGCCAGGACGCCGGGCCGAAAAGCAGGGCAGCGGCCAGGACCCGCAAGGGAGTTCGCATCCTCAGCATAGTGGATAGTTTAGCACATTCCGCAGTGGATATAGTTTTACCTTCCCCCGTTTTTTTTATACTATCCTATCTTTTTTATGCAATAGTTCTCCCCCTGCTTCGTTATCTATTCCAGGAGGGCGAGATGAGCCGGTCGGAGTTCGCGGGCTTCCTCGAGGCCGAAAACCATAGGCTGATCCGCTATGTGCGCTCGCGGCTGCAGGAGACCGCGGAGCTGGACGCGGAGGACGTGGTGCAGGACGTGCTGGCGCGCGTGCTGGAACGGGCCGACATTACCCTCCCGTTCGAGGAACTGGCCGCCTACATCTACCGCTCCCTCCACAACCGCATCATCGACTTCTTCCGGACCCGTAAGAACACGCTGCCCCTGCAGGGAGGGAACCGCGAGGATGATCCCGGGTTGATCGAAGTGCTCCGAGAAAAGCGGCCGGACGCTCTGCAGGTCCTGCAAAGCGGGGAAGGCCGGGAGCAGTTGTTCGAGGCCCTCGCAACCTTAAGCGGGATGGAGCAACGGGTGGTGATCGCCCATGACCTGGAAGGGCGAAAGTTCAGGGAACTGGCCGAGGCGTGGGGTGTGCCGCAAAACACCCTGCTTTCCCATAAGGCGCGCGCGCTGGAAAAACTGAGGCGGTATTTTGCCGAGCATCAATTCTAAGGGAGGTGGAGATCATGTTTGCACATTGCTATGAAGACGGGAGGACCCGGGGCCAACGCCTTGCACGGGTGATCGGCGCGGTGGTGGGAGGCGTTTTCCTGGCAGTCGCCCTGGCCCTGGCGCTGGGCTGGCTGATCCAGATCCTGTGGAACGCCACCTTGGCGGTCATATTTGGGCTCGCGACCATCACCTACTGGCAGGCCGTGGGCCTGTTCATCCTGGCCAAACTCTTCTTCAGCGTGGGTCATCACGGCTATCATCACAGCAGACCGAAAAAGTTCGATGACCAGCGGCGCCACGGGGCAGGCGCGGACACGGAAGAAGAAGGCGGATGGGCGGGGCATCCAGCCGCCTTCAGGCAGTACTGGGAAACGGAAGGCCGGCAGGCGTTTGAGAACTACCTGGAACGCAGGAAAAAAGAAGACGCACGCTAGGCAAAGTACCCGGGAACATTGCTGGGAGGTAAAAATCGCATGAAATTCAGGCCCGCGGGGGCGAGGTCTCCTTATGCCCGGGCCTTGGACGGCCCCCGGGGCCTGACGGGCGGGTAAAAGCCCACCGGTCAGGTTTCCCTCACCCTCTTTCCGGGTTTTCCAGCTTGGTGGTTTACACAGAGAGGCCATGGAATAATTGCCATGAAATGCCAATTGGTTCTTGTATAATATGGTGCCTGGCACCCATATTCGACGGTGTTTTACAATTGCTGATGAAATATTTCAAGGTCGGCCTGCTATGCCTTCATACCTTGTCCTGTTCGCGCGGCCAGAGTTTCCAGCGCCGGGAGAAGGAATAGAGGGAATTTGAAGAAATGGAAGGTGACAGCCATGCCCAACTACACCTGGTACCAGCTCCTCGCCAAACCCTCCTGGGCCCCGCCGTCCTGGCTGTTCGGGCCGGTGTGGTCGGTGCTGTATCTGATCATCGCCATTTCCTTCGGCGTGGTGTTCTACAAGGCCGCCACGCGCCAGCTCTCCTTCATGCTCGCCCTGCCGTTCCTCCTGAACCTGCTCTTCAACTTCGCCTTCACGCCCCTGCAGTTCGGCCTGAAAAGCAACCTGCTGGCCGGCATCGACATCCTCCTGGTGCTGGGCACCCTGATCTGGTCCCTGATCGCCGTTTTTCCGCATATTCGCTGGGTGGCCTGGGTCAACCTGCCGTACCTGGCCTGGGTGGGCTTCGCCACGGTCCTGCAGCTTACGATCACGGCGATGAACTGGGGGAAATGAAGGGCAAGGCACGGTCCAAAATCAACCTGCCGGAATGATCAGGAAGGATCACCGTTGATTCCTTTCGGCCGCCGCCTCCACGGTTCGCACCCTGCTCAGCGGACTTGACCTTCGCAGTCGTCCTATGGTATAGAACCTACTCTTTTTCGTTCCCGGCCATGCATCGCGGAGCGCCTATGCGTACCCATTTGCCCGAACGCCAAAAAAAGCCCGGCGTCTGCTACGCCCTGACCGACGACGGCGTGGAGTTGCCGGTCATCGACGTCACCCATCCCGCCTTCTTCCTGCCGAAGCCCACCGGGGACGAAGTGGCAGGGATGGTGGAGAATGCCGTCCGGGAGATGGAAGGCCACAACCGCCTGCCGGCCTGGGCCCGCCGGGCCTTCCTGTGGTGGTTCGGCAGGAAATCCGTACTGATGCGCGGGCTGCGGGGAGAGAAGGGCGGCTTCCTGAGCGGCATGAACACCTACCTCATGAAGCTCGGGCCGGACAATTTGGGTTCGGCATATTCCTCACGCGTGGACCGGGCCATTGCGGCCTCCCCGCCCGCGGTTTCGACCCGCCTGCGCCTGCAGGACACGGCCCGGCTTCTGGCGGACGGCCTGTCACCGCTGCTGGCCGCGCGGCCGAACGCGCCCCTGCACTTGATCAACATCGCCGGCGGGCCGTGCCTGGACAGCCTCAATGCCCTCATCCTCCTGCGCGCGGACGAACCCGCCTTGGTGGCCGGCCGCGCCCTCAGGATCCACGCCCTGGACCTGCACAGTCCGGGGCCGTCATTCGGCGCCCGGGCCCTGGAGGCCCTGCGGGTTCCGGGGGCGCCGCTGTCCGGTCTCGACGCGGAACTGCACTTCACGCCCTACGACTGGTCGGAGCCGGGAACCCTGCGCGCGTTTCTGCGTGGCCTGCCCCTGGCGGGAGCGGTCGCGGCGGCCTCCTCGGAGGGCGGGCTGCTCCACTACGGCACGAACGCCGACGTCGCCGGCAACCTGCTCGTCCTGGCGCAGGAACTCCCGCGGGATGGGGTGGTGGTCGCCTCCTTCACGCGCGATGACAACCCCGCGCGCGCCTTCGACCAGGCAGGGAACCTGCGCACCATCGCGCGCTCGCTGGACCGGATCCGAGCCTTGGCCGGGGAGCAGGGCTGGGCCGTCGAAGAATGCCTGACCCAGGTGACCAGCCGCGTGGTCCGCCTGCGCCAGGCCGGTGTTGGGGCAGGCACTTGATTTTCGCCGGCTTCCGCCTTGGAGGGTCAGGAACCGGCCTGCCACTCGTCCGAGTTTAAGAACTGGCGAAACCGCCGAGGATGTGATATATCTCTATCCCTATGTCCACCTCCAGCCCCCCCCAGGCATTATCTGCTCGACCCGTCAATATAGTCCTTGCTGATATCCAATCTTGTCACCATCTGCCTGGCGGTAAGCCAGAACTGGAATGTCACCGTCGTCATCTGGATTTACTGGTTTCAGAGCATCACCATCGGCTTTTTCAACCTCATCCGCATCCTTGCGCTGCAGGACTTTCGGGTAGTGGAAAACGAGGAACTGGTCGGCCTGCCTCCCTTTCCCAGCCTGGCCAACGAGCGGGCTCCATCCAAGCGATTCATCCAGATCTCCAGCGCCGTAATTTTTTCGATTCATTTTGGAGCCGTGCATTTTGCCTATTTCATGCTGCTGATGAAGGGCACCTTCGCCCGCACCTTTGGAAACGTCCCGAATCGCTTTGAATGGCAATATATTCTCCTGGCCGCCGTGCTGTTTTTCATGAACCACTTATTCTCGTATCTCCACCACAGGCCGCAAGAGCGCATCAAGTCAACCATCGGCCCGTTGATGTTTTATCCTTACGTCAGAGTGCTTCCGATGCAGTTCGTGCTGGGCCTGAGTCTTACCGCTGCGGGCGCTCTGCCGTTTTTTCTGGTGCTGAAAACGCTGGCTGATTGTATCATGCACCTGATCGAGCATGCTGTCTTGCGTGGGGGCGGGGAACAGCGGACCTGAGACGGAAGCGGCGCGCCGGCATCGCGGTGCGGGCCGTGGCCGCGAAGGCGCGGAGGTGTGAAACATGGATGACCAGGTCAAGCAGGCCCAGTTTCTGGCGGAGCTGGGGTTTTTAGAGGACGTTATCCGCAAGCTGGGGTATCGGACCCACCTGAAGGAACCGGGCCCGGACCTGCCCTATCCCATGCTCAGCGTGAACCTGGAACCGGCCAAAGCCAGCGGCCAGGTCGCTCTGACCTATTATCCTGTCCCCGAAGGGGACGCGGGTGACCTGAAGTACCTGCAGTATTACGCCATCGTGCCGGGGACCGAAGGCGCGGCCGAGTTCGAACGCGCGGCCGGAATCCTGCCTTTTCTCAACGCCCGGCTGGTTCTCGGCCATTTCGGCATCAGCGAAGCCCCCCCGCTGTTATACTTCCGCTACGTGCAGGCCCTGCCCGACACCAAGCTCGCTACCTCCGAGGACATTGCCGACATCCTGGTCATGATCGGCGCGGCCTTGGACCTGTTTGCCGGAATCCTGGTCGAGTATCTGCAAGGCAAATTGGACCTGGGTCAGGCCAGGGCCGCGATCCAGTCCAAGCTGCAAGGAAAGTAGTTCGCCCCCCGGGGCAATCTCCTCCGAATATCCTTCTGATCCCGGGCAGCCGGCGGCGGGATCGAATGACCTATGCGGAAGCCCGAAAATCAAAATATCGGTTTTATGCCTGCCTCCTGGTCCAAATGCAAAACCGTCCTGATTGTCTATGGAAAGACGCATTGATTCGTGATATGCTTGAATATCAGCCGCGAATGGAGGGCCCGGTTGCGGGCTTGGGAGGTCTAAGGATGCCTTGCAAATACATGGACGATTGCCAGGGTTACGAAGTCATGCTTTCCAGTCTGGATGTCTGGAAAACCTTGTATTGCCTGAATGATTCCAAATATCCCGATTGCGCCCGGTTCAAACTGTCCGCTACGGGAGCCGCGGTCCCGGTGAACCTTCTGCCAAACGGAAAATATCTTCTTCACAAATCCGAGCCCAAAAAGGAAAATTAGTCATCTCGCGAAGCTGAATCGAATCCGCCTGCTTCAAGGGCCGTACCGGCCGCACGGACGGTAATGATCCAGACCCGGGAGCAGTTTGTTTCTGGGCGAGGTTTGAAACGCATAACCTGACTCCCGCACCAGTTGCCGCCAACCCGCCAGTCAACCGCTCGACACAACATTCCTAGCCCATTGCGCTTTTCGCACACGTGGAACCGGCGGATGGAAGCGCCTCACCAACCGCCGCCTCCGCCCCCGCCGCCCCCGCCGCCCGAAGAACCGCCTCCGCCCCCGCCGCTGCGGCTCCCCGGAGCCGTGGCGGCGGAAGAGAACGCATCCGCCAGCCCCGAGCCCAGGCTTGATCCCAAGGCACCCGCATTGAAACCCGCGCCGGAGTACCAGGCGGGCCGGTAGGCCGTGCGCCCTTCAGCCGCGGCGGTTTGCAGGACGTCTTGGAACTGGGCGGCCCAGCGGTTTTCGACGCCCAGGGCCAGGGCATAGGGCAGGTATTTTTCGAACAGCTCGGGGGTTTGTTCCGGCGGATGGAGCAGTTCCAGGCGGTCCTTTTCCGCCCGGGTCAGGAAGAGGGTAAAGCCCTCGATCTTGTCCAGCAGCAGGCGCCCGATGCGCGTGGGCGCCTTGAGCAGAAAATGAAAGAGCAGGGTCAGGGCCGCCAGCACGCCCCAGATCCCAACCAGTTCGGGCGAGGAAGTCCCCACCAAGATGGACAGGCCGAATATTTCCCCGCCATAAAAGGGCAGGGAAAAGGCCGTGATGAACAGGGTGCTGAATAACGTGGCGATTTCGGGTTTGCGGAAAAGGGAGCGCCAGCTTTTCAGCACCAGCCCGCTGAGCATCACCACCCCGGCGGTCCAGCCGGTCAGCCATACCAGCATGAAAACCGAGACCATGCCCATGGCCCGCCCGGCGGCGATCAGCGTGGCCAGGAACGTCAGGCCCGCGATGACCAGGCCCGGAATGAGCGCGGCCGTGTTCTTGAGAAAATATTTTCCCAGGTACTGCCGCTGCAAATTGCCGGAATAGGATTTGACGGCCGCTTGAAAGATCGCATGCTGGCTGTTGTCCAGCGTCAATTCATCCCGTCCCCCCAGCAGGGAGCGAAACAGTGCGGCCTCGTCGCCGGTCAGCCGCCGGCCCGGCGGGGTCGGAAGCTTTTTCAGGACATATTCTTTGCCGGTCTTTTCGATCCGGAGCCAGCCTTTCACGGCCAGGTTGATGAGCGTGCTGGTGAGGCACTGTTGATCGAAGTTCATACGCCGGACGTATCGCAGCGCGCCCGGCGACAGGCCTTCGGGGGGAGTGAACAAGGGCACGATGACCCCGGGCCGCGGATCGCGGCCTTTCAACCACCATACCACCAGGTAATAGACCAGCAGGACCAAGAACCCGGCCAGGCCGACAAGGAGATCGCGATGGTCGTGGATAAAATAGGCCCTTTGCTGCGCAGCCGTGGGCGCGGCGACCACGCCCTTGGGCCAGCCCAGCACGATCGTCATTCCCTCGCCCGGCGCGAGCGGCCGGGTGGAGGCGAACAGCATGCACCCCGGGCCGCAGGCCTGCGTGCGATAGTTTCGTCCCCGGGCCCCCCGGGCGCCGGTGTAGGCTTCGGCCGTCAGCCGGTCCGGGGACACCGGGACGGGCAGGCTGACCCGGCACTGGACGGACTGGATGGAAAAGGACCAGTCGTTGCCCGTGACGTTCCAATACAGTTCGTCGTGGTCCGGGAAAAATCCGAGCTGGCGGTTGGTCGCGTACTGCAGGGTATAGGTGTACACGCCCGGGTCGAGCGTTACGTCCTTGCGGCCGATGTACACCCGGATGCCGTGCTCCAGGTTTTCCGTAAAATAGGGCTCGGGCTCCCCGTCCCGGGTCACGGCCCGGACCTCGAAGGGCACTTGGTGCTTGCCGCCGCGCGGGCCCTGGTATTGCGTCGGGAAATCGCGGTAAATGCCGTGCTTGATCTCCTGGTGCTCGGAACGGACCTGGATGGTTTCCGTGACCAGCAGACCGCCGTCGGCCTGGATTCCGACCTCGCTGTCGAAACGCAGAATGCTTTCCTGCGCCGCGGCCGGCGACCAGGCCAGGGCCCCCGCCAGCAGGACCAGGGACAGCCGGAGGAGACCGCGCCAAGGTTTCACGGGGCGCTGATCCGGGGCGTCTCGCGCTCCCCGGCCTCGGTGATCTCGAAAAAGTCCCTGGAATGGAATCCGAACAGGCGGGCGACCACCAGGCTGGGGAAGGAGCGGCACTGGGTATTGAAGAGCCGCACCACCGCGTTGTAATACCGGCGCGCAAGCTGGAGCTGTTCCTCGACCTCCTGCAGGGCGGTTTGGAGCTGCAAAAAATTCTGGTTGGCTTTCAGGTCCGGGTAGGCTTCGGCCAGCGCCAGCAGGGAGGACAAGGCCTTCGTCAGCCGGTTTTCGGCCGCGGCCACGTCCGCCTGGCCGCGCGCCTGCAGGGCCTGGGCGCGATCGGCGGCCAAGCGTGTAAAGATATCCCGTTCATGCCGGGCATAGCCCTTGACCGTGGCCTCCAGATTGGGAATGAGGTCGTGGCGGCGCTTGAGCTGCACCTCGATGCCGCTCCAGGCTTCGTTGGCCTGCACCTGGTAGGCCACCAGGCGGTTGTAGGCCAGGGCCAGCCACAACAGCAGGACCAGGGGAATTCCCAGCAGGATGGAAAGCAGCAGGATGAGGTTCATGGACGGGTCCGATCTTCAGAAGGTTTCTCATCATAGCCAAAAGCCGGACGAACTTCCAGGAAAATCCAGTCCGGGCACTTAAGCACATCCTCCGATCTCCTCCGCAAGTTTGGAAAAACGGGGATTGATTTATTCCTTAATAAAACCACTCGAACAAAGGTATAATACGGCATTGTTTTTGAACATCATCCCCGCGAAAATCAGATCGGGAGGATTGCCATGTCGCAGCGGAACAGCCAGAATCCCATCCGCAAGGAAACGAGCTTTAAAAGAGAGCGCAGCCGGTATATCCGCGGCGTTGCCAAACAGGACGGCAAGGTCCGGGGTGCGATTCCCTGCCCGTCCTGCGGGGCCGACGTGCCGCCGAAACCCGGTTTCAGAATGCGGTCGCTGAAATGCCCCAAGTGCGGCGCGCCCGTGCACAAGTAATACGGACATGATATACCTGGCGCCTTTTCCGGGTGAAGTTCGGACCTTGAAGGGGGGATTGCGTATGAGATGGTTGCTGCTTTTATCGGTGCTCGGGATGGCATTTCTAGGCGCCGGCTGCGCCACGGCCTATCATTGCCCTCGCTGCGGATATTTCTTAAGCAAACCCGTGCTCAAGGGCTCCATCTTTCGCTGCCCGCGCTGCGGCGAGGCAACTCTCAGGGGAAGAGCCCATGAGCTTCGGTAGAATACGGGGAGGGAGCACCGGAACGCATACCGCCCCACGAGGGTAAAAATCAACGAAAGACGCCAGATACGGAAAAATGCCAGTCATGGAAACAGCAGAACTTGTCTCCTTGCATCGCAAACGCTTGCTGCACATCATCCTCCCCCTGTTCATCGGCTCGGTCATCGCCTATTTGGACCGCATCAATATCGCCTATGCCGCCCTGACCATGAACCAGGAGTTGGGATTCACCCCCACGGTCTTCGGCATGGGGGCCGGGATCTTCTTCGCCGGCTACGTGCTCTTCGAGATTCCCGGCGCGCTGATCGCCGAGCGCTGGAGCCCGCGCATCTGGCTGATGCGCATCATGGTCACCTGGGGCCTGGTCTCGGTGCTCATGGTTTTCATCCATACCGCCTGGCAGTTCTACACGGTCCGCTTTCTGCTCGGGGCCGCGGAGGCCAGCTTCTATCCCGTGGCCTACGCGAGCGTGATCCCCCGCTGGTACGCGCCCGAGGAACGTCCGCGCGCCATTGCCCTGATGCTGGCGTCCCTGCAGATTTCGGCCATGATCGGCTCGCCCCTGGCCGGCTGGATTCTCGGCCTGGGTGCCTGGGGCCTCAAGGGCTGGCAGCTGCTGTTCGTGGTGGAGGCCGTGCCCGCGGTCCTGTTCGGAATCCTGCTGCTGTTCTGGCTGGCCGACTGGCCGGAAAAGGCCGCCTGGCTTACCGGGCCCGAAAAAGAGTACCTGAAGGAGGCCTTCGCGCGGGAAACCGCGGCCAAGAACAGCGTCCGCCGCTATACGGTGTGGCAGGCGTTCGGCGACGGGGAAGTCCTCAAGTTGTGCGGCATCTATTTCCTGTGGATCACGGGCTTCTGGGGCTACAACTACTGGCTGCCCACGGTGCTCGAGGAAGCCTCGGGCTGGTCCACCATGGCCATCGGCTGGATCATCGTCATTCCCATGACCCTGGCCCTGCTGGGCATGCTGCTGGTCGGCTATTCCTCTTCGCGGACCGGGGAGAAGCGCTGGCACGGGGCCGTGCCCATGTTCCTGGCCGCGCTGGCCATGCTGGGCGGCGTGTGGCTCAAGGATCCCCGGCTGGGATTCGCGGCGGTCTGCCTGGCGGGCGTGGGCGTGTACAGCGCCTTCGGCGTATGGTGGTCCTATCCCACGGCTTTCCTGACCGGCGCCGCCGCCGCGGGCGCCGTGGGCCTGATCAATTCCAGCGGCAATGTCGGCGGCTACGTGGGGCCGTTCCTGGCCGGCTGGATCAAGACCCTGACCGGTTCCTTTCACTCGGCCTACCTGCTGTTCGCCTTGTCCCTGACCCTGGCCGGCCTGCTCATGCTGACATTGAAGAAACGGTGATCCGGACCAGTCTCCCGTTCCTTTCTCTTTCCCATAATGTCTGGTGTTTCTTCCCGACGGTCGGTTAGGATATGGACAGGGAGCGAGGAAAACGGCCGGCTTTGTTGGGGCGCCCTCGCTCTAAACCTCGCGAGGAGGGAATCATGCCGTTTCGGCGCGCCAAGGCGGTTCTTTGGGCCGCGTTCTTCCTGCCGTTGGTGCTGGCCGTCGCGGGCCCGGTCCGCCCGGCCTCGGCCGCCACCTACTTCGTGGATCAGAATCATCCTTCCGCCGGCGACGGCAACCCCGGTACCGAGAACCTGCCCTGGGCCACGATTCAGAAGGCCGCGGACACGCTGGCCCCCGGGGACACGGTGTCCATTAAGGCCGGCACCTACCTGGAGATGGTCGTGCCGGCCAATTCCGGCACCGCCTCGCAAGCCATCACCTACAGCCGCTACGGACAGGACCGGGTCGTCATCGACGCCGAGAACGGAACCCGCACCCGTGGCATCGATGCGAGCGGGAAATCCTATCTGCGGTTCATCGGGTTGACGTTGAACGGCGCGGCCGGCGGTTCGGGTTTCTACGCCTTGGACGGCGCGAGCCACCTGCTCCTGGACCGCCTGACCGCCACGAACAACCGCTTCGGCCTCCGGCTGTACGGCAACGTGACGCCCGTGAGCCAGGTGACCATTCAGGAATGCACGGCCTTGAGCAACACCGCCCACGGCATATTCCTCTACAAGAAAGTCTATGACACGATCGTGGGGCCGGACAACCTCTGCCGCGGGAACTCGGGCGAGGCCAGCGCCTACGGCCTGGAGATCGGGACGGATTATCCCGGCGATCCGGCCAACGGGGCGCGGAACATCGACGTCTTCGGCAACGAGCTGTGCTACAACGGGGTGCAGGGCGTCCGCACCTGGAACGCCTCCGACGTGGTCATCCGGGGCAATCACCTGCACCACAACGGGGCCACCGGGATCCAGATCGAGAACGGCTCCCGGAACATCCTCATCGACGGCAACCTCTCGGAGGACAACGCCCAGGCGTATGAATACGAGACCGGCGCCTGGGTGGACGACTCCGTCAACGTGGTGGTCCAGAACAACGTCCTGCGCAGCAACAAGATCGGCCTGCTGGTCACCGGAACGGTCCGGTGTCTGGTCCGCAACAACCTCATCTGCCTCAACAACCGCGGCGTGCCGCACACCTGGAACACCACGGGCGTCGGCATCAACAATTTCAGCAGCGACGTGATCCTGGTCCACAACACGCTCTACCGGAACGGCACCGCGGACAGTCAGCGCGCCGGGATCGCCTTCGCGGTCAGCACGCCGGCGTTTTTGACCGTCATGAAGAACAACATCGTCGCCGAGACCACGGCGCCCCGCGACCTCTATGTCGGTGTTTCGCCCTGCGCCTCCGACTACAATCTCTACTTCAACACGCGCGCGCTGGCCGCGACCTACCTGGGCGCGAACCTGACCTGGCCCCAGTACCTGGCGTCCAGCGGGCAGGACGCCCACACCCTGACCCGGGACCCGGCGTTCGTCAATGCACCCGCCGGGGATTTCCAGCTGCGGGCGGACAGCCCGGCGGTCGACGCCGGAAATTTCCTGACCCGCACCACGGCCCCGGGGGCCGGCGTCGTGGTCCCCCTCGAGGATACGCGCTATTTCAGCGCGGGCCTTCTGGGTTGCGGGGCGAGCCCGATCGTGGTCGGACGCAACGCCCCGGCCGCGGTCGTGGCCGTGGACGACGCCGGCTTGACCGTTACCTTAGACCGGGCCCTGGCCTGGAACGCGGGGGACCCGGTCGCGTATCCCTACGGGGGCGAACGGCCCGATCCGGGAGCCTACGAGAACAGCGCGCGGCCCGCCAGCCCCCGGAACCTGCGGCGGCGCTGACCAGGCGGACACCGCTTTCATGGAACGGTACAGTGCCGATACAAGGACGTTAACAGGAAAGAGACAGGCAAGGAGCCAAGCGAAGGCAGGAAAAACTTGGGTTCCCCTGAAAGTACCCGGGAGGCAGGATCGGGGAGAAAGCCTGCCGGGAGAAAGGAGTCCGGCTCTGGAGACGGACGGAGCCGCTCTTACCCGGCGTCCTGGAGGACCGTATCCTCCTCCGCCGGGACCGGCGCCAGCTCCATGGCCCGCGCCAGTTTTTCCTTCATGCGGTAGCGCTGGCAGCCCTCGAAGCTCCCGAAACAATACTGGGCCTTATAGAGCCTGATGAAAGCCGGTAGCCTGGCGAAATGTTCCGTATGGTAGCGGCAGTTGCGGAAATGCGGACACGGCTGCATGCGTACACCTCCGGGGAACGGTTTTGCGCGTTGGGAAATTACTAACTAGTATAGCAAGTAAAAATTTGCAACCTGTCCTGCCAGATAAAGATGGCCTTGAAAAATAAAGGCAATTCATTTATCGCTTGAGTCGCCGCGGAAAATTGTGCAAGCCGGAAAAACGGAGCGGCAAATGGCCGTTGAAATCATTTCCAGTGAAAGGCGGACCCCAATATGAACCGAGGTCAAATCTTGTCAAATACACCGGCCTCGGAAACGCCGGCGACCCGGACCATCACCTCGATCCTGGGCCTTTTGCTGGCCCTGGCCGGTTTCGAGCACGGCCTGTTCGAGACCCTGCAGGGCAGCCGGCCCACCGGCCGCTGGGTCATCCAGGCCATCGGCGAAGCCCAGCGGATGTGGCCGCACGGCACCGAAGAGGCCTTTACGCTCATCCCCAATTTCCTGCTCACGGGCATCGCGGCCATGACGGTCAGCCTCCTGATCGCGGCCTGGTCAATATGGTTCAGCCGCAAGCAACACGCGGCGGCCGTCCTGCTGCTGCTCTGCGTCCTGCTGACCCTGGTGGGCGGCGGCATCGGGCACATTGCTTTCTTCACGGTGGTGTGGGCCTATGCGACCAGGATCAACCGACCGTTGACGGGATGGCGCAAGGTCCTCTCGGGCGCCGCCGGCAGGACCCTGGCCCGGTTCTGGCCTTACACGCTCGCGGCCGCGGGCTTGTGCTGGCTCGCGGCCGTGGAAATCGCCATTTTCGGCTGGGTGCCGGGGCTGGAGAATCCCGACACGATCCTGGCCGTCTGCTGGTGCTTGTTACTGGCGGCCTGGTTCCTGATCCACAAGACCTATATAGCCGGATTCGCTGCGGACATCGAAGGGTAGCACAAGGGCCTGAGCACAATGATGAAGCGGGGGTTCGGGGGCGGGGAAGAGAATGCACACGGCGCCCTGAAGGGAAGAGAGCTTTGATGCTTTCGGCGGGCGCCGGCGGGGTCTCCCCCCGGGAAGAGAGAAGCGCCGGCGCCCGGAAAACCCGTGTTCCCCAGCGAAAAATACCTATACGGCGGGAATATTAAAAAGAAAAAGTGATGGTGGCGTCCTGGATTTCACCCATGAAAGTAGTGGCCCCGCAAATGTTCACGCCGTCCCGGAAATCTTCCTTTTTCAGATCCTTGGCCGCCAAGGCGTTTTCGCAGACCCTGACCTGTCCGCCGAGTTTGATGAAATCATTGTACAGCTCGAGCAGGTTGGGATTGCCCTTGACGTTCTGAATTTTTTCCAATTCCCCTTTCACCATGGCCGGGGCGCCCCCGGGTGTGCAGAAAATCACTACCTTGTTGCCGAGGGCCAGGGAGGCTGAACCGAGGATGAAGGGGGGGAATACATTGCCGGGCGCCGAGCCATTGATGGAAATTGCGGTGGTTGCCATGAAGGTTACCTCCTTGTTTGGGAGTTCAGCCGGCAGGCTGTTGATATTATAAACCCTTGTTTCGGAGATGAAAGGAAATGTTCGAAAAAATGGCCGGCGCGCCCTCGCCGTCCGCCGTCCGCGTCGTTTTGTCAGCGCTCGTTATAGCCCCGTTCGCCGTACGGCTGGAGTTTTTCCTTCCACATTTCCTCCAGGGCCTTCAGTTCGTCCGGGTCGACGGCGGTTTCCCCGGCGGCGGGTTTCAACTCATCGAGAATTTCAAAAACAAAGGCCTCGGAGCCGAATTGATCCCAGTCGGCCTGGAGCGCCTCATGGAGACGGGCGTGCCGCTGCAGCGTGAAGAGAATGCCGTTCAATTTGCCCCGGACGTTCAGGGCGCTGCCGATGAAGATTTTTTGATTGCGGAGGTTGCGGATTTGATAGACCCCCGCGGGCGGCGGGTTTTCCTTGTAGGCACGTTTGGCTTCGCGGCGGGAATCCATGGCGGCCTCCGGGGTGGATCAAAATCAGATGGATGAAAAACACGGGTGCGGGAACACTTGCGCGGTCCTGAGAGAATGATTTTGCAGGATACTCGTTGTGAAGTAAAGGCATAAAGCAAAGAATGGATTTCAAGGGACGGCGCTGGAATGAAGGTCGAAAATCCATTCAAGACCGACGGATTTCCGGCGCCGGGATTTTGAATTCGGATTGCATGGAATTCACCGTTCCATTGCCGCGGCGTGCCGGATTTCCGTACTAGGAGTCCTTTCCGTATATGGCCCGCCCCTGATTTGATACGCGAATCCGTTCCCGCCGCAGGCACGATTGTTGCAACTCATTTTCCTGGTGGGTGTTTATGTGAGGATCGGCAAGATTGAAAAACCAATGGGAGGGAATCATCATGGCGGCAATCACGAAATCGGCAAAACCACAAGCCTGGAGCGGCTTGATCCTCGCGCTGGCCCTTTGCCTGGCGGTCTGGACGCCCAGGCCCGCCGCGGGATATTCTCTCGGATCGGGGAACCTGGAAGCGGAAGGCGCCGGGCCAGACCTGTATGCCTGGGTTGCGGGGGCGGCGGCGCCCGGACGGGCCCTGGCCCGGCACGAAATCCTCAAGCACTTCGAATGGGGGTTCAGGACCGAGTACGTCTTCTCGGAGATCGGCAACTATAATCATCTCTATGCCGGCAATCTCGTCCTGTTCTCCGCGGAACGGAAGATGAAGTCCCTGCGTTCGCCTTTCTTCGCAGGCGGCAGGTTCGGCGGCGGTTATTTCACCAACGGCGGCAGCGAAATCACCGGCGGTCTGGGATGCTTCGGCGGGGTTCTTGGCCTGGAGGCCGGCGCGCGGCCGTCGCGCCTGGATCTGTCCCTGTTCTTCGGCTTCGGCGGCGCCAACCTCGCCGCGCGCACGGAAGCGGACGGCATTGAGGCAATCGTCTACCGCGCCCGCGGGTTTTTCCTGTTGCAGCCGTCCGTGCAATGGGTCGTCAGCACGTCGCCCTTCTCGTCACTGGCTTTCTCCGCCGGTTATGCCTGGATGCCCTTCGGCGAGGGCTGGAACCTGGGCGGGCCCACGGCGGCCCTGACCCTGTATTTCAACCGTTAAGCTGAAGGTTTCGAGGCTCTCCTCTCGCCCTCCGCCGCTCAACCCGAAGTTGCGGCGAAAAAAACTTGTCACTTTCTTTCCGGAAAAAAGTAAGGTATAGGTGAGGTGAAGTCTCCCTGGCTTCCAGCTGCGCAGGCAGGCTGACGGTCGCCTTACGCCGGGCGGTTCTCCGCCCGCGCGGGGGGCTTGATGCCCGGAAGCAGCTGGCGACATTGTTTAGGAGGAGGAACGTGAAACGACCGCGCTGGCACCTGGTGTGCTTGACCCTGTTGACCCTTGCCGCCTGCCGGCAGTCGGTCCGGGTCATGGATCAGCCGCCGGCTGCGCAGGCAGACGGTCCCTGGGGCGTGGCCGCCGACACGGTGCTGGCCGAGAACGCCGTGGGTCCAGGCTGGATCGGATGGACGAGTCCGTGCCTGCCCGACGCGGACCTGGTCTACGTGGACCGGCAGCACTGGGAGATCCGGGTCATGGACCGGAACGGCGGCCATCAGCGCTGCCTGACCTGCAAGGACGAAAACGTCCTGGGGGTCAATTTTCCGCCGGATGAGGACGACCTCCCTCCGAAGATTCATTGGAAGGGCGACCCGGAAGCACATCCCACCCAGGCGGTCGTCTTTTTCAAGGCCGAAAACGAGAACAGCGAGCACAAGGCCCTGCGCAACGCGCCCAGCATAGGCTGGGACAATGATTTGTGGGCCTTGAACCTCTGCACGCAGGCCTACACCCGGCTCACTCATCTGGCCCGCGGGGAAGGCCTGCAGCACACGGCCCTATCCGAAGACGGCGCCTGGTACGTTTATCCCCGGCGCTATGCTTTCGGCAGGCCGCCCTGGAATTTCGGCTCAGCGGCCATGGTTTTCTGCCGCCTGACCGTGAACGAGGGCGGGACGGCGCGCCTGGACCCGCAGTTCGAAATCAAGCCTCTGGGCGACATGTACTACGAACCCAACTCCATCGCGCGCAACGGCGACGGCACCTATACTCTCTACTACGTGGCCGGTCCCGGCACCCGGATGGACCCCTTCGCCTATACCTGGAATCCGAAACAAGGCCAGGCCTCCGGGGACAATCGCGCCCTGGCGCAGACCCCGGACCTGCATGAAGAATTCCTCATGGTTTCGCCCTCGGGAAAATACCTGGCATTCATGCAGGGCACCCAGCCGGGCCTGGGCTACCACGCGGACCTCTACGTGTCGGACCGGGACTTCCGCCATCCCGTCCGCGTCACCTGGTACAATGACTGCGCGCATTGGCCCCGGCGCTGCCGGCGCCACGGGGCGCAATTGAGCCGTCTGACGTGGTCGGCGGACGGACGTTCCGTTTTTTACGGATTGTGGGTGCACGGCGGGCCGCTCCGCCCCTTCGCGAACACCGAACTGCACCGCCTGGATTTCACCACCGGCGACCGCTGAAGGTGATCGGGGATGGCGACGGACGGAGAGGAAACGCAAGAGGCTGCCCGCGGCCGGGCCTGCAGGTCGTTTCAGGACAGGACGCTCTTTATGGCCTCCATGACGCCGGCCTTGGTAAAGGGCTTTGAGATGAAAAACGCGGCGCCGGCGGCCTTGGCCTGCTCATTGACCTCGCTGCTCTTGTTCGAGGTGATGATGCCGAACTTGGCCTGCGGACTTTCCTTTTTGATGGTCTCGATGAGGTCCATCCCGGACATCCCCGGCAGGTTCAAGTCCACCACGAACAAATCGGGCTTGAACTGCGAGCAGATCATCAGGGCTTCCTCGGCGTCGTTGGCTTCCTGGATTTCCATGGGGCCGTACTCGGCGGTGTTCAATGTCTGCTTGATCAAGGTCCGCATGAACATGCTGTCATCAATGATCAGAACTTTCATGGGCCCGCCCCCCGCTCGAAATTCCGGCTGCGCTCGTACGCTATATTATTATGCATTTTTTGGCCCGTTGCAACTGTTTGGTCCGTGAGCCGGGGGTCCGGGCCCGCGGATGCGCCGGCCTTGCCATTTCTGCCGGAAAGCCTTTTTAGACTTGGGAAACACGCCAAATTATGTATAATAGTTCCGGTTTCCGATCCTTCAACTTTCGCAAAGGAGACTCGATCATGAAATACCGTTACCTGGTGGGAGCGATCGCTTTGGTCATGCTGTTCTCGAGCACCCTGTTTTCCGCCTCAAGCCGTTTCCAAGGTTATGATTTCAAGGCCCAGGTCATCAAAGCCAACGGGCAAAAATACCGGGAATTCACGGAGAACAACAGGGCCACCCTGAAGGTCCGGCCCAACGAGGAATATTCCATCGTGGTCTACAACCCCTTGCCGGTACGGGTCGGCGTGGCCGTGTCCATCGACGGTCTCAACACCATTGACGGCCAGCGCACCACCCCGCGCAACGCGCGCAAGTGGATGATCGATCCCAAATCCTCCATCACCGTCTCCGGCTGGCAGACCAGCAAGGAGACCATGCGGAAGTTCGTGTTCACCCGGGACGAGGAGGCGTACGCGTCCTGGCGGGGAGAGAAGGAAGGCAAGCCCTACGCCCGGAACATGGGTGTGATCGGGGTGGCCTGGTTCTGGAACAAAGCGGAGCTGGACGAGGCGCTCCATCCGCCGCAGCCCTTCGCGGAAGAGATGGCCGTCAAGGCGCCCTCGGCCGCCCGTCGGGGCGCGCCGGCCCCGAGTGCGGCCAAGGCCCCGGCGCGGGCCGGCACGGGCATGGGCCAGGAGCAGCGCCACCGCGTGACCCAGGTCGAGTTCAACCCGGACGCCGGCATGTTCTCGGTCAAGGACGTGTTGAAGATCTTCTACGAGTTCGCCAAGGAACCGCCGGAGCCCATGCCGTTCGTGGACCCGGATCAGGAGCAGAACAGGTTCGCGCCCGATATGCATAAATAATCAAACGGTACCAAAAGGGGACACAACGCAAAGCGCTGGCCGGAGTGTTGTGTTCCCCTTTGGTATTTTCTCACGTTCCCGAAACCATATGCTCCCCCCTCCAGTTGATTGTTTTATTGCCTTTTCCCGGTCCATGGAAGAAAATATCCCCTAAAACGCGGATCGGGCCGCCCGGAGGACCTTCGCCTGTTTGCGCACGCAGCCCTTTCCCGTTGCCTTATCCAGATGATGAGGCTTAGGGTTCGGGGGCGGAGCGCGCTGTTTGTACCGAGCAATCGAAAATCGAAAATCGAGTTTTTATTGAATGCTTGCGGTCGATTTTCGAAAACGGCATTTCCATTCAGTTCGGAAGGAAAACAGGACGCATCGGCTCAGGACCCTCCAGTGGCCAAGGGTGGTCAGGGAAAAATTTCCCTGACTCCATGAGGGGTGACCACGAGCCGAAAGGCTGTTGCGACCCTCGGCGAGTGCCGGAGGGGAGACCTCCCCTCTGGGGAGCAAAGCGACGGCGGCAGGGGGAACCTGTACTTCTCCTTAAAGCGCCTACGCTCAAGGCGGGAACCATGAATCCGACGGTCATCTCCACTCGGGGTTTAAGCAAGCGTTTCGCGGACGTGGTGGCCGCGGACAACGTGGAACTCAAGGTCGACCGCGGGGAGATCTACGGCTTCCTGGGCTTGAACGGGGCCGGCAAGTCGACCACCATCCGCTTGCTGCTGGGCATGCTCAAGCCCACGGCCGGGTGGGCCGAGCTTTTCGGCGAACGGATCGGCCCGGGCACGACGGCCTTGTGGCGCCGCGTGGGCCACATGGTGGAGGCGCCGACCGCGTACGGGGAGTTGACCGTGCGCCAGAACCTGGAAGTGGCGCGGCGGATGCAGGGGATCGGGGACCCGCGGGCCGCGGACCGGGTGCTGGAAAAAATGGGGCTGGCGCCGCATCGCAACCGGCGCGCGAAGGTTTTGTCCCAGGGGAATCTGCAGCGTCTCGGCCTGGCCCGGGCCCTGCTGTCCGACCCCGAATTGCTGGTTTTGGACGAGCCGGCGAACGGCCTCGATCCGGCGGGCGTGGTCGAGATCCGCGAACTCCTGCGCCGTCTGGCGCGCGAGTCCGGCACCACGGTTTTCATGTCCAGCCACATTCTGGCCGAAGTGGACCGCCTGGCCACGCGCATCGGCATCATCCACCGGGGCCGGCTCGTGGAAGAGCTGGAGGCCGATGAACTGGAACGCCGCCGCCAACACCGGCTGGAGGTGGAGACCCGCGACCTGGAAGCCGCGGAACGGGCCCTGCGCGCCGCGGGCTTCACGGGCGTAGCCCGGGCGCGGGAAGGGCAGAAAACCTGGCTGGAGGTCCGGGATGCGCGGGCGCTCGAACACCCGGAAGAGGCGGCCCGGATCCTGGCGGCGGCCGACCTGCCGCCCACACGCCTGGTGAAGGTCCAGGAGGATCTCGAGCAATATTTTCTGAATCGGACCCGCGAGCTGGACGAGGTGAAATCATGAACGCCTACTTCCAGGCCCTGGCCGCCGAAATTTTGAAAACCCGCCGCGCCCTCGTGTCCTGGCTCATCCTGCTGGCCGTATCCCTGTGGCCGCTGGGCGGCGGTTTTTTCATGGTCATCCTCAAGGATCCCGCGGGCGCGCGCGATATGGGGATCATCTCCACCAAGGCCCGGCTGGTCGGCACGGCGGATTGGCCCACCTTCATGGGGATGCTGGCGCAGATGATCGGAGCCGGGGGGTTGATCCTGTTCGGCTTTGTGGCCGCCTGGATGTTCGGCCGGGAATTCTCGGAACGGACCGTCCGGCAATTGCTGGCGGTCCCGACCCCGCGCACCACGATCCTGTCCGCGAAGTTCACGGTTTTGGCGGGCGGCTGCGCGCTGCTCACCGCCTGGGTTTTCCTCCTGGGGTGGGGAATCGGCCTGTGGATCGGGATGCCCGGCTATTCACGCGGGCTCATCCTGGCCGGCGCCGGGAAGATGGCGGTGGCGGCCGCGCTGACCATCGCGCTGCAGAGCGTGGTGGCCTGGTTCGCCAGTTTCGGCCGGGGCTACCTGGCGGCGCTGGGATTCGTCTTTCTGACCATGTTCCTGGGGCAGATGGCGGGAGTGATGGGGTGGGGCGAATGGTTCCCGTGGTCCGTGCCCCCGATCTACAGCGGCGCGGCGGGAGCGCAGACCCTGACAGCGGGAAGTTACGTGCTGGTCGCGCTGGCCTCCGCGGCGGGGCTGGCGGGAACGTTCGCCTGGTGGAACCGGGCCGATCACACGACGTGAATCCAAGGCCTTGTCATCTGGATGAGAGGCCGGGAGAAAAGGCGGAGGAGGTCGCCATGAAAGCTTTGGTCGTCTATGATTCCATTTTCGGCAACACGGAGCAAATCGCCCGCGCCATCGGCGGAGCGCTGGGGTCGCCGCAGGAGGTCGAGACCCTGCCGGTCGGCCGGGCGAAACCGCAATACCTGGTCGGCGCCGGGCTGCTGGTCGTGGGGTCGCCCACCCGCGGCTTCAGGCCCACTCCGGCGATCGGTAATTTCCTGAAGAGCATTCCGCGCGGCGGCTTGAAAGGCGTCAAGGTGGCAGCCTTCGATACCGGAATCGCGACCGGCGACATCAAGGCGTCCGCTTTGCGACTCATCATCAAGCTGGCGGGATACGCCTCCAAGCCCATCGCCGGCCGTCTCCGGCAAAAGGGAGGAACTCTGGTCCTGCCGCCGGAAAGCTTCTGGGTCAAGGGCTCGGAGGGCCCGCTCAAGGAAGGCGAACTGGAACGGGCGGGCGGCTGGGCCAAACAAATCATTGCCTCAGCGAGATGAGGCAGCAGGGTTCCGGCCGGCGCCGGGACGGGCGTCCGCTAGAACCCCAGTCCGAGCATGAGGGCCGGCACGAACTCGGGCGCGTTCACCGTGGCGGCGGCGTCCCGGTAGGTGTAATTCGCTATGGGATTGACGTTCTGGTTGTCGGGGGTATAGACGGTGTCGTGGCCTTCCAGCGGGCCGGGGAAAAAGTAATCCAAACCCGCCTGCACGACCAGTCTTAATCCCTGGCTGATGGCGAAGCTTCCTTTCACCCCGAGCCCCAGACCCCACTGATTGCTGGTGACGTCGAATTCCTCGTTGGCTCCCACATAGTGGAAATGCGCGTCGAAAAGCGAGAAGCGTGGGCCCGCCAGCACGGAAAGGTTCACCGCCGGAATTTGCAGCGGATAGAGGAAATCCAGGCGGAAGTCCCAAATCGAGCCGTGCTTCTCGGGCGTGCCGTTGGTGGCGTTCTGGATGAACACGCGCCGGGCGGGGAAGGGGTCTCCGGGATCCACGATCGCATACGCCAGGCCGAGTTCCAGGCCCAGCGGAAAACCCCGGGCGAAGCTGGACACGCCGCCGGAAGTCTTGAAACTTAAGCCTCCCTGGTATCCAGCCAGCACGTCGGCCGACCAGTCCACGGCGAGCGCCGGAGCCGCCAGGAAGAAAATTCCCGCGATCATCACGAAAAGGCATCTGATCCGCATGGTAAAAAACACCTCACTTAAAAAATATTCCGGGACGAGCGGAAGCAGGCCTGCTGGTCCTGGGAATGGTTCTTACTTTCCCTGATCGGGCGGATTGTACTATAGGGGCCTTCATCCATGCCAGCCTAAAATGATATATCTGTCACCCCCTTGGGACAAATACCGTTTGGCTGCCGGGGAGGGTTGGACTATAATTTGCAGAAATCCGGTCCAAACACCGGGTGGATGGAATGCGCCAAGTCCGGACACCGGGAGCGTGCCGCGGTGAAATTGGGCAAAACCCTATATGCCAAGGACCGGAAAGCCTGGCGGGCGTGGCTGGCGAAGAACCACGGCCGGGAGCCGGAAGTCTGGCTGGTTTTTCCCCGCCGGCAGTCCGGCCGTGCCCGGGTATCCTACAACGCGGCCGTGGAAGAGGCCCTGAGCTACGGCTGGATCGACAGCACGGTGAAAAGCCTGGATGACCAGCGGTTCGCACAGAGGTTTTCCCCGCGCCGCAAAACCAGCGGACTCTCGCAGATGAACCGCGAGCGCGTGCGCAGGCTGATTGCGGCCGGGAAGATGACTCGCGCCGGGCTGGTCGCGCTGGCACACGTGTTTGATCCGAAACATGACCTGGAGGCAGGTCCTCTCGTGCTGGCTCCCGACATCCTGGGCCCGCTCAAGGCCAACCGGGCGGCCTGGAGGAATTTCCGGAAATTTCCGGCCACCTACCGGCGGATCCGCGTGGCCTTCATCGAAAGCCGCAGGCGCCACGGCGCGGAAGCCTTCCGGAAAAGCCTGGCCCACTTCATCCGCCGGACCGCCGAAAACAAGCGGTTCGGCTTCGTCCGGAGTTGAGCGCATCCCCGGGGGTTTCCCGGGAGGCGCCGGCCCGCAACCGCTTTTCATTGCCTTTTCCCGGGGAACAGGGGAAAATAGGTTTAGGAACGCCCCCGACAGAAGTAGGAAGGAAAGCAGGACGCATCGGCGTCCGCGTCAGGGGAACCTGTGGTTCCCCTGGAAGTTCCTATTCCCCGAGGTGGGCCATGGAAGTCAAGGGCACGGCCATCGTAGTGGTACCGGCTTTCATCAAGGACCGCTATCAGGAATCGGGTTTCGAAAAGTGGCTCCAGGCCCTGACCGCGGAGGCCCGCAAGGTCTACGCCGAGCCCGTCATCATCAGCCGCTGGTACGATACCCGCGTCTTTCTCATCGAACCCACGGTCAAATTCTGCGAACTCTTCTATCAGGGCGACCTCCGCGGCGCCTACGAACTGGGACGCTACAGCGCGGATTACGCGCTCCGGGGGATCTACCGGCTGTTCGTGAAGCTGGGGTCCGTGGAGTTCATTCTCAAGAAGGCCAAGCTCATCCTGCCCACCTACTACCGGCCCAGCAGCATCGAGGTGCCGGTCATGGAAAAAGGGCGGGCCCTGATCCGGATCACCGAGTTTGCGGACATCCACGAGGTGGTGGAACAACGGATTGCCGGCTGGATCGCACGCGCTGCGGAGATCAGCGGGGGTAAGAACGTGAAGCTTGAAATCACGTCTACCCTGACCCGGGGCCAAGCCTACAGCGAATTCACGGTCACCTGGTCCTGAAAGCGCCTCCGGCGGATGCGGAAACCCGGCGGCAATCCGTGCCCCGGAAATATCCGGAATACTTCCTCCCCGCATCCCGCGGTCTTATGCTATAATCCCCGGAAATTTCATTCCGCCGGAGTCTGTCGGTATACCCGAACATCCAGCCAGCCGGGAAACGCATCCAGTGCGCGGAGGTCGCCCGTCCCACGCGCGGCTCAAGTGGACAACGGCGCGCGGATCTCCGGCGATCTGTCCCGGGATTTTTTTCAGCCAAGCGAGAGGTGCGAACGATGGAGCAACCCGAGGTCCTCGCGGTTCGGGACCTGCGCAAAGACTACGGCGGCGTACGGGCCGTGGACGGCATCTCCTTCCACGTGGGACGCAACGAGATCGTCGGCCTGCTGGGTCCCAACGGCGCGGGGAAAACCACCACGATCAACATGATCCTGGGCGTTCTGCAGCCGACCGCAGGCTCCATCGGGATCGAAGGCCTGGACATCGCGCTTTCGCGCTCGCAGGCCTTGGCGCGCACCAATTTCGCGGCCGTGTACGCGCCGCTCCCGGGGAACCTGACCGTAACCCAGAACCTGCGCGTGTTCGGCCTGCTCTACCAGGTCCAGGATTTGCCGCGGCGCCTCGAAACCCTGCTGCAGCATTTCGATCTGACGGCCTTTCGGGACACGAAGTGCGGGCTGCTCTCTTCGGGAGAGCAAACGCGCGTCTCCCTGGCCAAGGCCCTGCTCAACGATCCGCACCTCCTGCTCCTGGACGAACCCACGGCTTCGCTGGATCCCGCCACGGCGCGCGACATCCGCGCCAAGCTCCGCAAGTTCGCGGAGCAGTGCGGGGTGGGCGTGCTGTGGACCTCGCATAACATGCTCGAGGTCCAGGAGGTCTGCCACCGGGTGCTGTTTCTGTCGCGGGGGAAAATCCTGCTCGAGGGCGACCCCAAGACCCTGCCGCGAGAGCACGGCCGGGAAACCCTCGAGGAGCTCTTCATCACCGTGGCGCGGGAACCCCTCGCGCTGAGAGCGGAGTGACCCCCATGACCCCCGTGCGCGTCTACGCCGTGGTCCTGAGGATTTTTTACCTCATCCGCGGCAGCCTGTCCCGCATGGTGCCGCTTTTCGCCTGGGTCGCCATCGACATGATTTTATGGGGCTTCATCACCAAGTATTTCAGCAGCCTCGCCCCCACCGGCTTCAACCTCGTGCCCGCCCTGTTGGGAGCCGTACTGCTCTGGGATTTTCTGGCCCGCGTCATGCAGGGCGTGACCACCGCCTTCTTCGAGGACGTCTGGAGCCGCAATTTCCTCAACCTTTTTTCCACGCCGCTCACGATCTCAGAGTACCTGGGCGGGCTCGTGGTTTCCAGCACGGCCACCAGCCTGATCGGCCTGGCGGTCATGATCGTTTTGGCGGCCGGCCTGTTCGGCCTGTCCTTTTTCGCCTACGGCCTCCTGATCCTGCCGTTCCTGCTCGTGCTGTTTTTAACCGGCATCGCGCTGGGCGTTTTCAGCAGCGCCATGGTGCTCCGCATGGGGCCGGCGGCGGAATGGTTCATCTGGCCGATTCCCGCGCTGCTTTCGCCCCTGGCCGGGGTTTTCTACCCCCTCTCCACGCTCCCGGCCTGGATGCAAACCCTGTCGCGGGCCCTGCCGCCGGCATACGTTTTCGAAAGCCTGCGGGCGATCGTGGCGGGCCGTCCGGCTTCGGGGGCCGCGCTGGCCTGGGGCGGGGGCCTGGCCGTGCTGTATATCCTGCTGGCCTGCTGGTTCTTCACCGGCATCTACCGGTACGCCGTCCGCACGGGCCTGTTCGCGCGCTACAGCGCCGAGAGCGTCGCCTGACCCGCCGGGCGCCGCGGCCGGCGCCCCCGTGCGCGAATCTCCGCCGGTCATCCCCCGCGCCCAACCTTTTCCAGCCCGAAACGCACCCGGAGAGACGGCGGCCTACGCTGGGCTTGACAAGGCCCCGACCGGCGGTTATAATAATATTGAGACCCAATCTCAACAAAGGGGATGAGGCCATGATTCCCGGCCAGGAAGCGGTCGTAGGCAAGCTCATCAAATCCCGGGGTTTGAAAATCACTGGGCCGAGGAAGGAAATCCTCGACTTTTTCTTCCGCAGCCGCAAGCACTTAAGCCCGGAGGAATTGTTCATCGCGCTGCGCCGGCTGGACCCGAAAATCGGCCGCGCCACGGTCTACCGCACGCTCAAGGTGTTGAAGGACGCCGGCCTGGCCGCGCAGGTGGACCTGGGCGACGGCTCCACCCGGGTGGAGCCGGCCCACGACCGGCCGCACCACGACCATCTGATCTGCACGGCCTGCGGGCGGCTCATCGAATTCACGGAGTCCGAACTCGAGAAGCTGCAGGAAAACATCGCCCGGAGGCGGCGCTTTCATTCTCAGCGGCATCGGCTGGAAATCTATGGCTTGTGCGCGGCTTGTTTCGCGCGGCACCGAAAGCGTGCGGGTCGAACCGCAGGCACCCGGACAGCCGGCCGGAAGAAACGGAGTCCAAACGCATGAAATACCTCAACTTGGTCCAGCTGCGCCCCGGCCAGACCGCGCGCATCGTGGAAATCCAGGGCGGCCTGCACCTAATGCGAAGGCTGGAAGCCATGGGCTTGCGCATCGGCGCCCAAATCTCTTCCCTGGGCGACCAGGTCCTCCACGGTCCCGTGATCATTCGGAGCGGCGGCACGCAGGTGGCCATCGGCCAGGGCATGGCGAGAAAAATCATCGTGGAGCCGACAGGCTGAGGCCGACCCCCGCTTTCGGCCCGGGTTCGCTCGAGACGGCCTTCCCCGAGCCCGTCACGAAGGAGATTCCCCTGTGCGCACCCTTTTTCTGCTGGGAAACCCCAATGTCGGGAAAAGCGCGATTTTCTCGCGCCTGACCGGATTGGACGTGATCCTCTCGAATTATCCCGGCACCACCGTCGAATTCGTCCGGGGGCAGACCAAGCTCGGTGGGGAAACGTACCAAGTCGTCGACGTGCCCGGCACCTATTCGCTCGAACCGACGAACCGCGCGGAGCAGGTCGCCGTGCGCATGCTGGACACGGCCGCGGCGGGGGACGTCGTGCTCAACGTCCTGGACGCGGCCAACCTCGAACGGAACCTCTTCCTGACCCTGCAGTTGATTCAGCGCGGGCTGCCGATGGTCGTCGCCCTGAACCGCTGGGACATGACGAAATCCCGCGGCATCGAGATCAACGTGGACGCGCTGGCAAAAAATCTGACCGTGCCCGTGGTCGCGGTGGTGGGGATCTCCGGCGAGGGCGTCAAGGAGCTGAGCGAGGCCGTGCTCGCCGTCGCGGCCGAGGACCGGCGGCCCCGGCTCGCCGTGCCGCTCCGGAGCGAGGACCTCTGGCGCCTGATCGGGACCCTCTGCGCCGAATCCCAAAAGCTGTTCCATCACCATCCCTCGTTCCTGGAACGGGTCCTGGAAATCAGCGTGCGCATGCCGTGGGCCTTGCTCATCGCGCTGGGAGTGCTCGCGGGAACCTTCGCCTGCGTGCGGGCGGTCAGCGAATGGCTGATTGCACACGTCCTGGATCCCTTCTTTATGCACGCCTACCTGCCGGGCCTGCTGCGGCTGGCCCGCGGCCTCCATCCTCCCCCCTGGCTGGCGGACTTTTTACTGGGCGCCCCGCCCGTGCCCATGGAATCTTTCGGTCTGCTCACCACCGCGCTGTATATCCCCCTGGTCATTCTGCTGCCGTACATTTTCAGTTTCTATGTCGTTTTGTCCTTTCTGGAGGATTCGGGGTACCTGGTGCGGCTCGCCACGGCGCTGGACCGCGTGTTCCACCCCCTGGGCCTGCACGGCTACGCCTCGATACCCATCCTGCTCGGACTGGGTTGCAAGGTCCCCGCGGTGGCCGCGACCCGCATCCTGGAAAGCGACAAGGAAAGGCAAATCGCCCTGGTTCTGATCCTGCTGCTCGCACCCTGCCTGCCGCAGAGCGCCATGATTTATTCCGTTCTGATCCGGTACGGCCTGCAGACGGTCGTGGCTTTCTTTTTCCTGCTTCTCCTGCTGGGCCTGGGCGCGGGCTTGCTGTTAAACCGGCTCTTGAAAGGCGAGACGCCCGAGCTGTTCGTGGAAATCCCGCCCTACCAGCTGCCCGGCCCAAGGGTCCTGATCAGGAAAGTGTATCTGCGGCTGAAGAATTTCCTCGTCGAGGCCGTGCCCATGATCGTGGCGGGCATCGCCCTGGTGAACGTTCTGGAGCTTACGGGGCTGATGGGCCGAGTCTCCGACCTCTTCAGTCCGCTGGTGCAGGGAATTCTCGGTCTGCCCAAGGAAATGAGCGTGGTCATGATTTCGGGGTTTTTACGGAAAGACGTCGCCATCGGGCTGCTGATCCCCTTCCATCTGACCTGGAAACAACTGGTGATCGCCTCCCTCATCCTGGTGATTTACCTGCCCTGCGTGGCCACTTTCTCCATGATGGTCAGGGAATTCTCCCTGAAAATCGCGGTTAAAATATCCGCCCTGACCCTGGTGGTCGCCCTGCTGCTGGCGGGAATCTTGAATTGGATCTTGTGAAGGCGGACAAAAAAATCGGCCCGCCAGAGATAATTGGTTGAAAAGCATGAAATGGATTCCATATAATAAGTCGGAAAGCTGCCCGTCATCTCTTTCGGGATGGTGCCAACATGCCGGATACGACTTCGAGTGGACACGCCTGGGCCGAAAGAAGAAAATATCCGCGGCATCCCATCAACATTCCGGTGAGGTGTCAGTTCGACCCTTTGGCACCGGAGGACGAGACCGAGGAAAGCCTGTCCGAAAATCTCGGGATCGGGGGCATGGCCATCCGTGCCGATCAACCCCTGGAGCAGGACCGGCGCATCTTGGTCATGTTATATTTGCCCGCCAACCTCCTGCGCAAGCCGGGGGCAGAAGCCTCGGACGAGACCGAGGACGAATTTATCAGCATCGTGGTGGCCTCGCGCGTGGCTTGGTGCGCGCCGTTCGTGGACGGGAAATTCACCATCGGCATCGAATTTATTCATCTCGAGCCGGATGATCAGGAATGCTTCCAGGCTTTTTTGCGGGAGTACCAGCTGATGGGCACGGTGGGAAAAGAGCCGGGCCCGGCCCCCCAGTCGTAATCCAGCCCCGAAGAGCTTCGAAGCCGCCAGCCGGGCTCGCAACCCGGGCCATCCGTTTCCTGCCACGAACGCCCCCGCCGTCTTCAGCGCCTTTCTTCATGCGTTTCGCGGTCGCGGTCCCGGTGCTCCTCGGGACGCCAGTCCCCGCGGAAATCAAACCGGCGGGGGTACAGGTACGGATAGGGATACAGGAAGAAGGGATCGTACCACGACCAATCCCAAGACGGATAACCGAAATACAGAGGCGTCGAAATGGATTTCTGCCAGAGATAGATTTGTTTGATGACAACCACCGGGTAGACGTATTCCGCCTTTCCCAGCGCCCGGGTCTCTTCGCCGGCCACTTCGCCGGCCAGGGTGATGCGCCTGCCTTTTTGGTAAATTTCCGGATCCAAAAATTCCGGCATTTTGGCGATGAACCTGCCTTCCGAAGCCGCGAGGCCCTCGGGTTTGCCTTCATAGTCCAGGGGCATTTCCAAGAGCGTGAGTTCAGAGAAACCGGATTCGTTGACGGTTTGAAGGATTTTTCCGCCCCAAATCACGATGGAGCCCACGTACGCCTGGGGATTTTCCCGGACCATGGCGAAAGTCAGGTCCCGGGTGGTTTGCTTGCGGTAGATTTGGGATATCGGATAAGCGCAGCCGAACAG
>CAZQGO010000025.1:0-39639 GCA_964593065.1 uncultured bacterium
GTGCAAGCGATCCTGCCTTCCACGCTGGCCCTGGGCGACGAGCGGGTGCGGGGCGTAGCCCCCGCCCTCCGGGGCGTCTTGGAACCAGGAATCGGCGGCGTGATGCCGTTCCTGAAGGCCTGGTGGGTGAACCGGGGGAATCCCAGCGAAGCCGTGCGGGCGCGGCGCGAGGCCGCGTACGACGCGCGCACTGCCTGGTGGCTGGAATTCCTCATGTCGACCCCGGCGGGCGCGGCCATTTGGTTCCTGATGCGGCGGGACGGTTACCTGGAGGGCTTGTCCCCCGGAACCCGGCAGCTGGCGTGGCTGGTGCCGGCCGCGCAGTTCTTCTTCCTGTGCGCCACGGCCGGGTTGGTTCTTTTTACGGGCAATCCGGCGTGGCTCCGCATCGGACTATCTTCTATCTGGGGCGCATTTGCCGGCTATCATTTCCTGGAGGGCCCCCGCCGCGCCAGGGCTCCGACCCGAAACCGGGTGCTGGCTATGCTGCTGGCGGTCGGGAACGTGGCCTTCCTGGTTCTCCTGCCGGCGTCCTGCCCCTGGCTGGCCGTGGTCCTGGCCGGGATCGGCATGGGTCTGCTTTCCCACGGGGCCGTGAATCTCGCGGCCGGCGCGGTTCAGACGTTGCGCGTATGGAGGGGTTCGTATCGCGCGCGGCGACTGCAAGGGATGCTGGAAAAGCCGGTGGAAGGCTTGCCGGACCTCGCCCGGCTGCTGGCGCAACGGCAGTACGCCCGGGCGAACGAAGTTCTTTTGCAGGCCGTGGCTCAACTAGGGACGGCGGACTGGGAGGATGCCCGCGGCTGGAAAGACCTCGTCCTCCCCTGGCTGGAACGCCTGCAGGCTGAGCGCCGCCTCCCTGCCGATTTGCGGATCTGGCTGGAGGGGATGCACGAGGGAAGGCCTCTGGTGTGGGTGTTTTCCCAGCTGGATCAGATCGCCTCGCTCCTGGGCCATGTTTCCAATGTCTCGGAGGAGCAGGCCCGGGATTCTGCAGCCCGCTGGCTGGATTCGGTGGAGTGGGAGGGCGAAGCCGCATCGCCCCGGCGCGTCGCAGGCCGTTACCGCATCTTGAAGCAGCAATCACCGAGCCCGGAAAGCGGCATCACCGCCTTCGAGGCTTGGGATGAAATCTCGCAGCGCCGCGTGGCCTTGAAATTGTCGCCGCCGCACAGTTCGGTCCTGCTGGTCCGCGAGTATTTGATCCTGCAGCGCCTGGGAACCCTGAACGAAATCGACGGCGGCCGGCTGGAAACGCCGTATGGGGAGATGGTATTCATCGCCGAGGATTGGCTGGGCTTCCTCTCCTTGCAACACGCCTGGTATTTTTGGGGCTTCCATGCTCAGGATCTGCCGTACCTGGCCTACGGCTTGCTGTGGGAACTGGCCCGCGCGCACGACCGCCGGATCATCCATAATGATCTTAAACCCAGCAATATCCTTATACCCGTCGGCCAGGATTATCCACCCGGCGATCCCCGGTATTGGGCGCGGCCCTCTCTGATCGACTGGAGCATCGCGGCGCAGCTTCCGCTAGGCCGCGAGTATCTGCTTTCACCGATTCCGTTCGGGACTCCCGGCTGGAGGGCGCCCGAGAGCGAAATCAACGCGGGCCACTCCATGGCGGTCGTCAGCGCGAAATCGGATCTCTACGTGTTGGGCCTGGTTCTGTATTCCGCCCTGCACTCCAGCTCGGGCCTTGCCATATCCCCGGAACTGGAGGAGTTCCTTCGCACCTTGACGGCCCGCGACCCCGAGCAGCGCTATGCCACGGCGCGGGACGCCCTGGCGGCCCTGGAAAGGATCAAACCCGATTTGCGGGCTTTCCGTCCCGACTGGGCCGCCGCCGAGCCCTCCTTCGGCGGCGTGCTGCCGTTCGTGAAGGCCTGGTGGGCGAACCGGGGCAACCCGGATGAGGCGACGCGGGCGCGGCGCGAGGCTGATTATGACACGCGCACGGCCTGGTGGCTGGAGAACGGCCTGCTATACGGCGTCTCCGCAATTCCTGTGCTGATCGGCATTCTGGGATTCGGCCTGCCGTTCCTGGCCACGGCCGGAGCGGGGTACGCACTGGTCTGGGCCCTGTTTGCCCCTCTGCATTACCTGGACACCTCGGCCGGCACGGCCACGGCAGGACAACGCCGCGCGGCCTGGGTCATTGCGGGGATCAACCTTATCCTTGTGCCCGCGATGCTGCTCGCGCCTTGGGCCATCTGGCCGGTGCTGGGCGCATCCTTCATCGTGCACGGGATCGTGAACAGGTATCTTGCCCCGGCCTTGACGAAGCCCGGAGAGGTGAATTCCCGCAACCTCGACCGGCAGTGGCAGGCCCTGGGGCAGCGTGATTTTCCGCGGGATGAGAGCGGAAACTACCGGCCTTTCACCCGCGAGGAAATACTCGCGAGAATGCGCCGGAAGGCCAGCGAAATCGCGCGCACACTGCCGGCCGGCGGTCCCGAGGCCTCGGCTTTCGACGAATACGTCGAAAAACTGGCGCCGGCGGTCTGGGATGCGGAAGCGGGCAAGATGGCCTACTCGGAGCGTCGGTCCCTGGTCGACAACGGGGAAGACGCGCGGAATCCTTCCGTGCAGGACCTGGAACGGGCCGGGCGCGCCTTGCCCTATTTCGCCTTCCTCTCGGAATGGAGACCGGTTCCGGGTTCCGCGGCGGGTCCGGGGCAGCCGCCCCGGCTTGAACCCCGCTTCCCGGGAGCGCGGGACCTCTGCCTGGCGCGGGCCGACGGCAGCGTCTACGAGACGAAGTACTATTCACACCTGCTGAGCGGCGAAGCCGCGACGTCTTCACCGAGGATGATCACGGTTTCGCGGCACAGCCTGGAGGATATCGCCAACTCCTTGAAAAACATGGCGGAAGCGGCCGCCCGCGCCAGCGGGAACTACGCGGCCTACGCGCGCGAAATCCTGGCCCGCCTGGATGCGGCCTACCGGCAGGACCCGCGGATGCGGCAGGCCGCCGACCGGCTGGCGCAGCAACTGCGGGCGTCTGGCGTTCTGGAAGGCGCAACGCGTTTCCGGATTTTGGACGAGGCGGGGATCGGAAGCTATTCCTGGTTCCTGATTTTCGTCCTGCGCCGGTACTTCCCGGGAAGCGAGGCCCGGACCTACGCGGGCAACAGCGGCCTGAGCGGACGTTACAATGAGGAGAGCGTCCCGCCCCTGTTCTTCCTGGAGCGGGCGAGAATTCCCGACGTGCCCGAGATGAACCCGGACGAATTGAACGCCGCCTTCGGGTTGAACGTCACGCAGGCCCTCGAAATCATTTATGCGGTGGGGAGTCTGGCCGCCACCCTGCCGCAGCCGGTGCGGGTCGATCCCGAAAAGATCGATCGGCTCCTGCAAGGCTTTTCGCCCGCGACCCCGGAAGTCCGGCTCGGATCGTTCCTGCGCAGCCTGTTCATTTACAACGGCGCCGTGGAATTCCGCAGCCGTTACCCCCGCTTTAGCGATCCAGGCGCCGCCACGGCCGCCGGGAAAGCACAGCCCGGTTCCCTCGAACCAGGAACGCACGTGCTGCAGCGCAACTTCCGGCTGGACGTCCTGCCCGGCGTGCGTTCGGGACTCTTGTTCCTCCTGGGAGCCGGGTTTGTCTTCGTGCGCGCCGCCGCGGCCCTGGGCGGCGCGTCCCGCGTCTCCGTGCCCACCGCCGCGGAACTGAGACAGAATAACCGTCTGCAGGACCTGCTGCGGGCGCATTTCCCGGAGAAGGATTTCACGGTCGGGCGCTTCTCGCCGGACCGGGTCGAAATCCGCGTCTTGACTCCGGCGGTGGGGTTCTTCCACTATGCGCAGGGGCTGCTGGGCGGATATTATGCCGAGGAAGCGCAAGATGGTGTCAACCAGCCTGTGATCTACGTACCCGCCGGGGTGCTGGCGTGGTTCGAACGGGGCGCCCGTGAAACCCGCGCGCAGGTTCCGAATGCCGCCGAACGCCTTTTGGCCCGGCTGGCGGAAGCCCGGCTGGCCCAGATCGTGGAACAACAAAGCCTGCGCTATTACGGCCAAACTCGTTTCGCCCTCCTGCTGCAGCGCCTCGGCCTGGATGTTTTCGCCATCATGGGTTCGGCCGCCGCGCGCTGGGAAAAACTGCCGCGCGGGGCAACGCCCTCCGAATATTTCCGGCAGACGTCCTCCGAACTGGCCGTGGGCGGAGACGCCCTGGCCCTGTTGTTTGATTCCTATCTCCAGGAAGCAGCGGCCCTGCTGCCCGGCCTGGAGTATCAGTCCTTCAGCCGGAACGTGGACTCCCGACTGACGCAGTTGCACCGGGACGGGGCGCGCGTCAACCTGCAGACCGTTCTGGACGCCCTGCCGGACAGCGGCCGGTACCTGGGGGCCCTGTGGCGGGACGCTGAGGCGCTGGAGCCCGAGTCCCGGGCGCTCATGCTGAACAACATCATGGACGTGCTGGTGCGGCAGCAGGACCTTTCCGGGCGTTCTCCGGACGACTGGGCCCGGGCCGCGCGCCGGGGCGCGCCGGCCGGCGATTCCCGAAGGAAGTTGTCGGTGCTGGCCCTGCCCGGGGCGGCGCGCGCGATGCATGCGCAAGTCGGCCGGGTCCTGGAGGCCTTGCGCGCCGAACCCGGCACGGCGAACACCGCGGGCCTGATCGCGCGCCTGGAGGCCCTGGACCGGGTGCTGGCCCAGGCCGCCAAATCAGAGCCGGGCCGGGTCGTGGGCGCGGACCAAGAGGCCGCGCCGGTTCTGGCCGCGGAAATCGAACGCGCTTTGAACCGGGATGCGCCCAGCGTCTGGCGGCTCGGCGAAGAATTCCGGGAGCGCGTGACCGGCTTGGCCGTGCCGCGCTGGCCGACCGTGGACGTGGACGGGAAAACCGTGGCCTGGCGGAGCGTGATGCTCGCGGTCCACGAATCGTCCCTCACCTCCCTGATCGGCGCGGTGCTGCAGGGGCGGCGGCTGCGCCGGGCCGAGCTCACGCGCTTCGACGGACGCGGCGACGCGATCCCGCAGAATCTGTCCGCCGCCCCGCTGGGATACGCCAGCCGCTTCCGCTTGCTGCTGGCGCGTCTGATGCCGCAGGTCGTGGCCAACCGCCTGCACGCGATCGTGGCGCAGCAGCAGGCGCTGGCATACTTGGCCTGGCTGGTCTCCAACCTGGGCGAGGCCCGCAACAGCCCGTTGGCCCGGGCCCTGGCCACACCCGGAACCCCGGTCTGGAAGGCCTACGTCCGGCTGGCGCTGGCGGCTTCGGCCGACCGCCGGCGGCTCGCCCGCCTGCAGCTCGATTTCGGCCTGACGCTGTTCCAATTCATGCGCAACCATGAGGAATTCACCGAGGCCGAGCAGGTGGCGAATCTGGCCTGTTACGCCCGGCTGCTGGGCCGGATGCAGTGCCTGCCGACGGCTGCCATCGGTGCCCAGCAAAGCGCCCTGGTGCCTGCCGCCTGGCGCACTTCCGAGCCCTTCCGCGTGCCGGCCGTGCTGTTGAGTCCCGGCCACAGCGGGCCCTTGGGAACGGTCGCGGACTTCCTGGAACGCTTCCATTACGCCCTGGACAACCGCGTCCTGCAGAGGTTCCTACGCAAAGGTTTCTGGCATTCCTTCAGCGGCGCGGCTTGATTTCCCCCCGCCTCCGTTTTCATTGACCGCCTATTTTGCCCGTGCTATAATCACCGAAATTTACAATGATATTTTGCGTTCGGAGGCTTGGCGGTGGACGTTGTGTACGATTTCAAGGCCCTGGAAGCCAAGTGGCACGCCTATTGGGAACAGATCAAATTGGGGCAGGTGCACGAGGACCCGTCCAAGCCGAAATACTACTGCCTGGTCATGTTCCCGTATCCCTCGGGGTCCAACCTTCACATGGGCCACGTCCGCAACTATTCCATCGGAGACGTCATCGCGCGCTATAAAATCATGCGCGGCTTCAATGTCCTGAATCCCATGGGCTGGGACGCATTCGGCCTGCCGGCCGAGAACGCGGCCATCAAGAGCCACATCCATCCGCACGCATACACGCGGGACAACATCGCCGTCATGACCGGGCAGCTCAAGGCCCTGGACCTGGTCTACGACTGGAGCCGCGAGCTGGCGACCTGCGACGAGGAGTATTACCGCTGGACGCAGTGGCTGTTCCTGAAGTTTTTCGAGTCCGGCCTGGCGTACAAGAAAATGAGCCCGGTGAACTGGTGCGAGACCTGCCACACGGTGCTGGCCAACGAGCAGGTCGTGGACGGGACGTGCTGGCGCTGCCACGAGCCGGTCCGGAAAAAGGACCTGGAGCAGTGGTATCTCAAGATCACGGACTACGCCCAGCGGCTCCTGGACGACCTGCGCGGCCTGACCCGCTGGCCCGAGCGCGTCAAGGTCATGCAGGAGAACTGGATCGGGCGCTCCGAGGGCGTGGAGTTCGACCTGGCCGTGGACGGTACGGGCCGGACCCTGACGGTTTTCACCACCCGCATCGACACGGTGTTCGGCGTCACCTACCTGTCCATCGCCCCCGAGCATCCCCTGCTGGCGGAACTGCTGGCCGGGCGGCCCCAGGAGCGGGCCGTGAAGGAGTTCGCCGAACGCGTGCGGCAGCAGAGCGAGATCGAGCGTTCCGCCACGGACAAGCCCAAGCAGGGCGTGGACACGGGGCTGCGGGTGATCAACCCGGTCAACGGCGAGAAAGTGCCCCTGTACGCCGCCGATTACGTGCTGATGGAATACGGCACCGGCGCCATCATGGCCGTGCCGGCCCACGACCAGCGCGATTTCGAATTCGCCCGCGCGCACGGCCTGCCGGTCCGGGCCGTCATCCAGCCTCCCGGAGAGGCGCTCGATCCGGCGGCCATGACCGCCGCCTTCGTGGGGGAGGGCGTGCAGGTCAACAGCGGCGACTTCGACGGCCTGTCCAATCTCCGGGCCCAGGACCGCATCGCCGCCTGGATGGAGGCGAAAGGCCTGGGGCGCCGGGTGGTGAATTACCGCCTGCGGGACTGGCTCATTTCGCGCCAGCGGTACTGGGGCTGCCCGATCCCGGTGCTGTACTGCCGGGAGTGCGGCGTCGTGCCCGTGCCCGAAGCGGACCTGCCCGTGCGCCTGCCGCTTGACCTGCCTTACCGGGCCTCCGGCATGCTCGAGTCCTCGCCGGCCTTCGTGCAGGCCGCCTGCCCGAAATGCGGCGGGCCGGCGCGCCGCGAGACCGACACCATGGATACCTTCATCGATTCCTCCTGGTATTACCTGCGCTACGTTTCCCCGCGGGACCCCCGCCGGGCCTTCGACCCGGCCGCGGCCCGCTACTGGATGCCCGTGGACCAGTACATCGGCGGCATCGAGCACGCCATCCTGCACCTGCTGTATTCCCGCTTCTTCACCAAATTCCTGCACGACCGGGGCCTGGTGGAGTTCGACGAACCCTTCCAGGCCCTGTTCACGCAGGGCATGGTGCTGAAAGACGGGCAGGTCATGTCCAAATCCCGCGGCAACACCGTTTCCGCGGACGACATGCTGGAGCGCTACGGCGGGGACACCACGCGCGGTTTCATCCTGTTCGCCTCTCCGCCGGACAAGGAACTGGAATGGAACGAGCAGGGCGTGGAGGGCATTCACCGCTTTCTCAAACGCATCTGGGCGTTTTACCGCCGCTGGCTGGAAGCGATGCGCCAGGCTCCGCCGCTGCCGGAGACGCTGACGGACACGGACCGGGCCGTGCGCCGCCGCCTGCACCAGACCGTGCGCCGGGTCAGCCAGGACTTGGAGCAGGATTTCAAATTCAACACCGCCATCGCCGCCATGATGGAACTGGTGAACGAGCTGACCGCCCTGCCCGAGCCGGACGAGGCCTCGCGCCCGGGCCGGCTGGCCGTGGTGGCCGAAGCCGGGCAGGTCCTGGCCCGCTTAAGCGCGCCCTTTTTCCCGCACCTGGCCGAGGAGCTGTGGGAGGCGATCGGCCGCGTGCCCTCCGTCTTTCAGCAGCCCTGGCCGGATTTCGATCCCGAGGCGGCGGCGGAGGAGCAGGTGACCGTGGTGCTGCAGGTGAACGGCAAGGTCCGCAGCAAGCTCATGGTCGCGCCCGGGACCCCGGAGCCGCGGCTGCGCGAGCTGGCCTTGGCGGAAGAACGCGTGCGGTCACTCCTGCAGGGACGCGAGGCGCGCAAGGTCATCGTGGTCCCGGACAAGCTGGTCAACGTGGTCGTTTGACACGGCGGGCACCTCGCCGGGCCGGGGACCGGGAACCGGCGCGAGGCATTTCATCTTTTTGGGGGGAAGCATGCGAAACTTCAAACGGGCGTTGGGATGGGCGTTGGCGGTGGCGGGATTGCTGGGCGCGGCGGGTTGCACGGACGTGGCCATCCGGCCGGGGTTGCCGGCTTACATGTCGAAACTGGCCATCCCGACCTTCCAGAACCGGACGGGCGAGCCGAACCTGGAGAATGAACTGACGCAGCAGCTGACCCAGGATTTCCTGGTGGACGGCCGGCTGTCGCTCACGGACCCGGACCAGGCGGACGCGGTTCTGCAGGGCACCATCATCAAGTACGTCAAGGAACCGCTGCTGCTGGACGTGCACAACACGCCCCAGCAATACAAGCTGCGCATGGTGCTGCACCTCGCGCTCAAGGACACGCAGGCCGGCAAGAGCCTCTGGACCGAGGACGGATTCGAGGACAGCACCACCTATTACGTGGCCAATACGCTGGGCATCCCGGCCGAAACCGAGCAGGACGCGCGCCGGCGCCTCATCCAGCAGATTTCCCGGCGTATCGTGGCCAGGGTGATCGAGGGGTTCTAGGTGGCGAAGCGGAGGATCTATTACGCCGAGTTCCGCAAGACCCTCGAGGGCGCGCCGCTGCAGCCGGTGTACCTGCTGACGGGAGCGGAGGTCTACCTCAAGGAGGAGGCGATCCGCGCCATCGTGGACAAGGCCTTGGACCCCGCCGAGCGCCAGCTGAACCTGGAGATGCTGTACGCCGGCACGGACGTCGGCGGCCAGGAGCTGAAGGAGCGCGCCCTGACCCTGCCTTTCTTCCATTCGCGCCGCGTGCTGGTGGTCCGGCAGGTGGAGAAGTGGCGCGCCGCGGACCTGGCGGCCCTGCAGGACTATCTGGACCGGCCCGCGGCCGACGCGGTCCTGGTGCTCTCCTCGCAGGAGGAAAAACTGACCGGCGGCGCCTGGCTGGCGTTCGCGGCCAAAACCTACCACGTGGAATGCTACCCGCTGTTTGATTCCCAGGTGCCGGAATGGATCGAGCGGCGGGCGCGCGAGCTGGGCAAGCGGATCCAGCGCGCGGCCGTGCAGCGGTTGATCGAACAGGCGGGTCAGTCGCTGTCCGACCTGGACCACGAGCTGGTCAAGCTGAGCCAGTTCACGGGCGGTGGGGAAACCATCACGGAGGCCGACGTGCGGGCCGCGGCCGGGCATCTGCGCCAGGACACGCTCCACGACCTGAACGCGGCCCTGGGGCGCAAGGACGCGTCCCAGGCGGTGCGCTTGGCGGCGCGCCTGCTGGAGGAGGGCGCCAACGCTCCGCAGGTCATCGGCTCGCTGGCGTGGAATTTCCGCAGGTTGTACGCCGACCGCGCGCGCTTGGAGGCCGGCGAGGCCGCCGACCGCATCCTGGCCGGCGTGCGCAACCCGGTCCAGAGGCGCGAGCGGCTGGCGCAGCTGAACGCCTTCACCGGCGGGGAGGTCCCGCGGATCTTCAAGCGCCTGCTGAAAATGGACCAGCAGGTCAAGACCGGCCGGCCGCATTGGGAACTCGCCCTGGTGTTGTTGATTCTCGAGGTCTGCGCGAACGAAGGCCGCGGGACCGCGCCGGGCCCGAAGGCGGGCGCGCGGCGGGGAACGTAAGCCGCGGGCGGAAGGCTAGGCGCCGGAGGTCGGCGGCTGCTTGCTTAAGCGGGACTTGTGGCGCGCGGCGAGGTTGCGGTGCACGAAGCCCTTGCCGGCCGCCCGGTCAATGATGCTGTAGGCGGCCTTCAGTTTTTCCGCCTTCTGCTCCGGAGCGGCGCTGCGCACGGAACGGATCGCGGACTTGAGGCGGGACACCGCGGAGCGGTTGACCAGGCGGCGCCGGCGCGCGCGGCGGACATCCTTGATCGAAGACTTGATTCTCGGCATGAAACGTGAAACCCCCTTGCACAGGTGAGATGGCCGACGGCCCGGCGAAGCGCCGCATCCTGGGGCGGGCGCCGGGCCGGAACGTGCAAAATTGGCGCTACTGTAGCACCGATGGCGGATGCTTGTCAAATGAAAATCCGCGGGCCCAAGGAGCCGGCATGGCCGAACCCAGGCAGTTAGCGAAAACCGCGGGCGTCATTTCCGGGCTGACCATGGTCTCGCGCGTCTTTGGCTATGTGCGCGACGGCCTGGGCGGGGCCCTGCTGGGCGCCGGCCTGGCCAATGACGCCTACCTGGCCGCCTTCCGCATTCCCAACCTGTTGCGGGATTTGTTCGCCGAGGGGGCGCTGTCCTCGGCCTTCATCCCCACGTTTACCGCCACCTTCGTGAACGAGGGCCGGGAACGCGCCTGGCGCCTGGTCTCGCTGGTGGTCAATCTCATCCTGCTGGTCATGCTGGGGCTGGTGCTGCTCGGCGAGCTGGGCGCGCCCCTGCTGGTGAGCGCCATCGTGCCCGGTTTCCGGGCCATTCCGGAAAAACTCCAGCTCACCGTGCACCTGACGCGGATCCTGCTGCCCTTCCTGGCCTTCATCAGCCTGGCCGCCGTGATGATGGGCATCCTCAATTCCCGCGACCGCTTCGGGCTTCCGGCCTTCGCGCCGGTCATGCTGAACCTGACCATGATCGCCGCCGGCCTTTTCCTGTGCCCCCTGTTCGGGCAGGCCCCCGAGCGCCAGGTGGTGGGCTGGGCCTGGGGCGCCTTGGCGGGCGGCGTGATGCAGCTGGCCATCCAGGTGCCGGCCGTGTGGAAGCAGGGCTTCCGCTGGCAGCCGCTCCTGGTTTGGCGCGACCCCGGCGTGCGCCGCATCGCCCGGCTCATGGGTCCGGCGGTGATCGGCCTGTCCATCACCCAGATCAACCTGTTCATCAACACCATCATCGCCTCCTTCCTGCCGCAGGGCGCGGTCACCTATTTGTACTACGGCAACCGGCTCATGCAGCTGCCGCTCGGGGTTTTCGGAGTGGCCATCGCCACCGCGCTGCTGCCGACCACGGCCACGCACCTGGCGCGGGGGGACAGGGACAAGTTCGTGGAAACCCTGTCCTTCGGCCTGCGCCTGCTCATGATCATCACCATCCCCGCGGCCGTGGGCATCATCGTGCTGGCCGAGCCCATCAACCGCCTGCTCTTCGAGTACGGGCGTTTCAGCGCCGAGGCCGTGGCCGCGGTGGCGCAGGCCAGCGTGTATTACACCCTGGGCCTGGTGGCCTACGCGGGCGTGAAGGTCATCGTGCCCACCTACTACGCCCTCGACGACGCGGCCACCCCGGTCAAGGTGGGCGTGGCGGCCATGGCGATCAACATCCTCCTGAACCTGGCGCTCATGCGGCCGATGGGCTTCCGCGGCCTGGCCCTGGCGACCTCCGTGTCCGCCTTTGTCAACTTTTTCGCCCTCATGTTCCTCCTGCGCCGCCGCGTGGGGTCCCTGGACGGGCGCCGCATGTTCGTCTCGCTGCTGCGGGTCTGCCTCGCGGCCGCGGCCATGGGCCTGGTGGTCTGGGGCGGGAGCCGGGGCTGGCTGCCCCAGGCGGGCGCGGGCATGGGCCGGTGGGAACTGGCGCTCAAGGTCTTTGCCCTGATCGGCTTCGGAGCCGTGGGCTACGTGGCGTTCTCGTGGTTTTTCCAGGTGCCCGAACAGCGGCGGGTCTGGGCCTTGATCCGCGCCAAGGTGGGCCTGCGGGGCACGGGCGAGCCCTGGGTGGAATAAAACGGAAAAACCCGCCCTCCCCCCGGGGAGGGGGGCGCGGGGAAATGAAGCGTGACCCGATATGGAAAAACTGAAATTCGACATCGTGCACACGGCCTGGGGCTACGTCGCGCTGGCGGCCAGCCGGAACGGGCTGCGCCACCTGCTGTTGCCGCGGCCGAAAAAGCAGGAGGCCTTCGAGGCCTTGGCCGCCGCGCTCCGCGGCGAAACGCTCATGCCGGAAAACGAGCATCCGCTGCTGAAACGGGTCGCGGCCCAGCTGAAAGGCTACTTTCAGGGGCGCCCCGTTGAATTCAGCTGCAAACTGGACTACAATGTGGCCTCGCCCTTCCAGCGCGAAGTGTGGGGCATCACCCGGACCATCGGCTACGGCATGACCCGCACCTACGGCTGGATCGCGGAAAAAATCGGCGATCCCGGCGCCCGGCGCGCGGTCGGCCAGGCCCTGCACGCCAACCCGCTGCCGGTCGTCATCCCCTGCCACCGCGTGGTTGCGGCCCGGGGGGGGCTGGGCGGGTTCTCCGGCGGGGTGGAGCAGAAATCCCGCCTGCTCAAGCTGGAAGGTGTTATTCTGACCTAGCCCCGCTTCGCCGGGTCCGAAGTCTGCTGCGAAAGGCCTCCCACTTTGTCCAAACCTTCGCCGTCGCGCCTGCATGCCCTGCTCCTGCTGCTGTTGCCGCTCGTCACCGGCCTGTTGCGTCTCATCGGCCTGACCCTGCGCATCCGCAGGCTGGATCCCCACGGACGGGCGCCCCAGAACCGCCCGGAACCCACGGTCTATGCCTTCTGGCACGCCCACCAGCTGCTGGCCATGTACCATTTCCGGAATTTCGGCATCCGCGTGCTGGTGTCCCGTTCCCAGGATGGCGATTACATCGCCGGGGCCCTGAAACACTTCGGCTTCGGCACGGTCCGCTCCTCGACCAGCAGCGGCAAGGTGGCGGCCCTGCGCGGCCTGGCCCGCGAGCTCAAGCACCGGCAACATGTGGCCATCACGCCCGACGGCCCGCGCGGGCCCGTGCACCGCGCGCAGGCCGGGGCGGTTTTCCTGGCCGCCATGACCGGCGCCCCGCTCGTGCCTTTCGGCTGCGCCGTGGACCGGGCCTGGCGCCTGCGGTCCTGGGACCGGTTCGAAATCCCCAAGCCCTTCGGCCGGGCCGTGATCGCGTTCGGCGAGCCCCTGAACGTGCCTTCCAAGCCGGACGCCGGGGAAATCCGCCGCCTGGTGCAGGAGCTGGAGGACCGACTGGGGGAACTGGAAAAAACCGCGCAGGCCGAGTTGGCCCGGGGGAGGCGAGCATGACCTGGGATGAGCTGCGCCCGCAACTGGCCCGGTCGTTCGCAGGCCCGGACCTGGACCTGCTGGACAAGGCCTACGCCTACGCCGAGAAGCACCACGCGGGCCAGATGCGGCTCTCCGGGGAGGCGTACATCACCCACACGGTCGAGACGGCACGCATTCTCTTTCAGCTGCACAGCGATCCCCACACCCTGGCCGCCGCCCTGCTGCACGACTGCCTGGAGGACACCAGCGCCACCGTCGAGGACCTGAACGCCGAATTCGGGGAAAAGCTCACCGAACTGGTGGACGGCGTCACCAAGATCAGCGCCCGCGTGTTCCGGGACTCCGAAGAGCGCCGGGCCGAGAACCTGCGAAAAATGGTCCTGGCCATGGCGCGGGACATCCGCGTGATCGTGATCAAGCTGGCCGACCGCCTGCACAACATGCGCACCCTCGAGTTTCTGCCCCCGGAGAAGCGCCGGCGTTTTTCCCGCGAGACCCTGGAAATTTACGCCCCCCTGGCGCACCGTCTCGGCATGGGACGCATCCAGGACGAGCTGGAGGACCTGGCCTTCCGGCACCTGCATCCGCACGAGTATGTGGACCTGGTTTCGCGGATCGAGGTGTTCCAGGACCAGCGTCCCACCGTGCTGCAGGAGGCCCAGCGGCAGGTGGAGGCGCTGCTGGCCGACTCCGGCCTCCAGGGACAGGTCACCGGCCGCCTCAAGCACCTGTACAGCATCTGGACCAAGATGCACGACCAGAAGAAGGAACTTCACCAGATCTACGATCTCCTGGCGCTGCGCATCCTCGTGCCCAGCATCAAGGACTGCTATGCGGCCCTGGGGCTGGTCCACTCCCGCTGGAAACCCATGCCCGGCCGGTTCAAGGATTTCATCGCCATGCCGAAATCGAACCTCTACCAGTCGCTGCATACCACCGTGATCGGCCCCTCGGGGGAGCCCCTGGAAATCCAGATCCGGACCCAGGAGATGCACCGCTTGGCCGAGGACGGGATCGCCGCCCACTGGTCCTACAAGGAAGGGAAGCGCGTGGAGGAGCAGTACGAACAGAAACTGGTCTGGTTCAAGCAGCTGCTGGAGTGGCAGAAGGATCTGCACGACTCCCAGGATTTCATGGAGGCGCTCAAGATCGACCTCTTCAAGGACGAGGTGCTGGTCTTCACGCCGCGCGGCGAAGTGAAGACCCTGCCGCGGGGCGCCACGCCGATCGATTTCGCCTACCTGATCCATTCCGGGCTGGGGGACACGCTGATCGGGGCCCGGGTGAACGGCCGCATGGTGCCGCTGCGCACCGAGCTGAAGAACGGGGAAATCGTGGAAGTCCTGACCCGCGCGGACGCGCGCCCCTCCCGGGACTGGCTGGCCATCGTGAAAACCGCCAAGGCCAAGAACCGCATCCGCCACTATTTCCGGGAACAGGACCGGGAGGCCCGGGAAACGCGGGGGCAGAACCTGCTGGCCGAGGAACTGGAACGCTGCGGCTCCAGCCTGGCCGAGGCCGTCCGGCAGGACAAACTGCTGGACGCGGCCCGGGGCATGAATTTTAAATCCATCGAAGACTTGTACGCGCAGATCGGAGACGGCAATCTCTCCGCGCGCTCGGTGGCCGGCCGGCTCGGCTTGACCCCTCCGCCCGCGCAGCCGCCGCCGGCGCCCGCGGCAACCACGCGCCGCGCCGTATCGGAGAACGGCCTGCACGTGGCGGGCATTTCCGGCGTGATGATGCGCTTCGCCAAGTGCTGCCATCCCATCTCCGGCGACCCCATCATCGGCCTGGTGTCCCGCGGGCGGGGCATCTCCATCCACCGCCGCGATTGTCCGAACATTCAGAGCCTGATGCGCGAGCCCGGCCGCAGCCTGGAGGTGACCTGGGACGACACCGCGCCGGCCGAGCACGCCCTGGAACTGGTCGTGCAGGCCCAGGAGCGCCCGGGCCTGCTGTCGGACTTGGTCCAGGTTTTTCAGGAGGCCGGCATCAGTTTGAAAAGCACCAGCACGCGGACCAATTCGCAAAACCAGGTCACGGGCCTTTTCACGCTGCAGGTCAAGGGCCAGAGCCACCTGCAGGACATCATCCGCAAGCTCGAACAGGTCAAGGGCGTTTTCAAGGTCAGCCGCAAGGGATTCAGTTGACGGACGCCCCGCGGCCGGAAACGAAAAACCGAGGCAGCGAAGGAGCCGGGAACATGGAAACCCTCTTCACCCCGCAGGCCCCCAAACCCCTGGGTCCCTACGCCCAGGCCATCCGTGCCGGAGACTGGTTGTTTGTTTCCGGGCAAATTCCGCTGGACCCGGTGAGCGGGCGCTTAGCACCGGGCGGCGTGCGCGCCCAGGCCGCCCGGGCCCTGGCCAATTTGCGGGCCGTGTTGGCCGCCGCGGGAGCCGGATTTTCCCACGTGGTCAAGACCACGGTGTACGTGACGGATCTGAAGGCATTCGGGGAAATGAACCAGGAATATGCCGCGGCTTTCGCGGGGCACACCCCCGCGCGGGCCGTGGTGCAGGTCGCGGCCCTGCCGGCCGGGGCGGACTTGGAGATCGAGGCCGTGGCATTTTTGGGGACTGCCCGAGGGCGGGCGGGGACGCGGCGCGGAAAGCGGGAAGGAACCGGGCGGGTGCGGAGCCGGCGCGAAAAACCTAGGAAACGACTTTCTTGACCTTGTTGGAGCGCAGGCAGCGGGTGCAGACTCTGACCCGGCGGACCTGGCCGTTGATTTCCGCGCGGACCGTGCGCAGATTCGGTTTCCAGGCGCGCTTGGTGGCGCGCATGGAGTGGGACACGTTGAATCCCGTCTGCTTGGTCTTTCCGCACACCGCACACTTGACCGACATGACGTTCACCTCGGGGGAAATTGGGCGAAACTATACCATGCCTGGGAAGCCGTGACAAGCGAAAAATGAACCCGTCCGAATATTCAACCACCCAGCAGGCCGCTGCCGCCTGGCTCCTGAAACCCCTGCAACTGGAGGCCAAGCAGGGCTTCCGGGACAATGCGGTCGCGGGCGGCCTGGAAGCCTGGCTGCCGCGCCTGCAGGAGAAACTGACCTCCCAGGCGGGTCTGAACCCGGAGGACGCCCGGCGCTTGATCGGGCCGCTCGCAGGCTATCTCCGCGCGGATCAGGCGTTGCGCGCGCAGAAGGTCGCCGAGGTGCACGCGCACCTGGCGGCCCTGGCCGCCGGGCCGAAGCGGCCCAAGCCGGCGGCAGCGCCCCGCAAACCGGCCGCCGGCCGCGCGCCGGCGGAGCAAGCGGATGCCGCCCCCTCCGGACCCCTGGATCTGCAGACGCCGGTCCAGTTTTTGCGCGGCGTGGGGCCGCAGCGCAAGCGCCTGTTTCAGCGGCTCGGGATCCAGACGGCCCAGGACCTGCTGCGGCATTTTCCCCGCGACTGGCAGGACCGCCGCCGGCTGGCCAAGATTGCGGAGTTGAAAATCGGGGACCAGGCCACGGTGTCCGGCCTGATCCGCGCCCGCAGCACCTTCCGTCTCCGGCGCGGCCTGACCCTCACCAAGGTCGTGATCGACGACGGCACCGGCCGGCTGTCGGGCACCTGGTTCAACCAGCCTTTCATGCGCGACCGTTTCCAGGACGGGCAGCGGGTGTTGTTTTTCGGCAAGGTGGAGCTTTTCCGCGGATGGCAGATGGCCAATCCGGACTTTGAGCTGCTGGGGGACGAGACGGAAGACACCATCCATACCGGGCGGATCGTGCCGGTCTATCCCTTGACCGAGCGGTTGTCCCAGCGGGTCATGCGCCGGGTGGTGTATGATTGCGTGGCCAGGCTGCCCCAGAACCTGCCGGAGATCCTGCCGCCGCCGGTCCTGCAATCGCGGAAATTTCCCTCCGGCGTCCGGGCCCTGGCCGACATCCACTTTCCGCCGGATCTGACCGCGCTGGAGGCGGCCCGGGAACGCCTGGTTTTCGAGGAATTGTTCCTGCAGCAGGTGGCCGTGGTCCGGATCCAGCGGCGCCGCCGGGCCGAGCAGGGAATCCGCCTGCGCGTGGACGGACCCCTGGTCCGGGCCTTTCCCGGCCATCTGCCCTTTGCCCTGACCGGGGCGCAGGCGCGGGCCCGCGACGGGATTCTGCGCGATCTGGCTTCCGATCGTCCCATGCACCGCCTGCTCCAGGGGGACGTGGGGTCCGGTAAAACCGTGGTGGCCGCTTTGGGGATGTTGGCCGCCGTGGATTCGGGGCTCCAGGCCGCGCTCATGGCCCCCACCGAGGTACTGGCCGCCCAGCATTACTTCACCTTACGCCGGCTGCTGGCTCCCTTGGACGTTTCGGTCGCCCTGATCTCTTCCGGCATTCCGGCCCGGGCCCGCCGGGAGCTGCACCAGCGCCTGGCCGCGGGCCAGGTGCAGCTGGCCGTGGGCACGCACGCCCTCACCGAGGAGAAGGTCCTGTTCCGGGACCTGGGACTGGCGGTGGTGGACGAGCAGCACCGTTTCGGGGTGGAGCAGCGGGCCCGGCTCCGCGCCAAGGGGAAACAGCCGCATGTCCTGGTGATGACCGCCACCCCCATTCCCCGGACCCTGGCCTTGACGGTGTTCGGCGACTTGGACGTCACCACCCTCGACGAATCCCCGCCCGGGCGCACGCCGGTGCACACGCGCTGGCTGCGGGGCGCCGGGCAGGAAGCGTACCGCCACGCCCTGACCGAGCTGGCGCGGGGGAGACAGGCATTCATCATCTTTCCCCTCATCGAGGAATCCGAAAAGATCGATCTCAAGGCCCTGACCGCGGAATACGACCGGCTCCGCCGCCAGGTTTTTCCGGATTACCGGGTCGGCCTGCTGCACGGCCGGCTGTCCACGGCCGAGAAGGAGCAGGTGATGACCGAATTCCAGCAGGGGCGGACCGCGGTGCTCACCGCCACCACGGTCGTGGAGGTCGGCGTGGACGTGCCCAACGCCACGGTGATGATCATCGAGAACGCGGACCGTTTCGGCCTGGCCCAGCTGCACCAGCTGCGCGGCCGGGTGGGCCGCGGCCCGGAGCCCGCCACCTGCTACGTCATCGCCGATCCCGCCACCGAGGACGGCCGGCTCCGCCTTGGGATCCTGTGCCGCTTACACGACGGCTTCCGCCTGGCCGAAGAGGACCTCAAGCTGCGCGGACCGGGCGAGTTTTTCGGCCTGCGGCAGCACGGCCTCCCGGACCTGAAGCTGGCGGACCTGGTGCGGGACGCGCCCCAGATCGAAATCGCCCGCGCCGCCGCCGCGGAGGTGCTGGCCGCAGACCCCGGCCTGGAGGCCGCGGAGCACCGGGGCCTGAAAACAATCTTCGAACAGACCTACGGGGAGCGGGAACGAAGAATGCTCGCGGGGTAATTCCACTCCGCGGCTCACGGCGGCGGAGATTGCGCTTGCCAGCCGCCGCTTCGTCCCCCTATAATAAAAACACTTCCTTGGAAAGGGCGATCGAGGTGGAGCCGAAAAAGAAGGCTTCCCGGGTGCTGGTGATCGAGGACGAACCGGACATCCTGGAGTTGATCCGCGAAACCTTGTCCCACGAAAATTACGAACTGCTGTCCGCACTGGACGGGCAGACCGGCTGGGAGATGGCCACCACGCGCCAGCCGGACCTCATCCTTTTGGACATCATGATCCCCAAGCTGAACGGGTATGAAATCTGCCGCCGGCTCAAAGCGCAGGACAAGACCGCCCGCATCCCGGTGCTCATGCTGACGGCCTTCGGGCAGAAGCGGGAAATCGAGGAGGGGTTCAAGGTCAAGGCGGACGACTACATCGTCAAGCCTTTCGAGCCCCGGAAACTGCAGGAACGCGTGCGCTGGTTCTTGTCCGCCGGCCGGCGCGAGACCTAGGCACTGAGCCGGAAAGCGGCGGCAGACCTCCTTTCATGCGCATCCTGGCAGGACATCACCGCGGCCGCCGGCTGAAGTCCCCTCGTGGAACCGCCATCCGGCCCACCTTAAGCAGGATCCGGCAAGCCCTGTTCAACATCCTGGCCCCGCGCGTGGCCGGGGCGCGCTTCTTGGATCTCTACGCCGGCACCGGCAGCATCGGCCTCGAGGCCTTGAGCCGCGGCAGCCGCGAGGTGACGCTGGTCGAAACCGACCGCGCGGCGGTCCGCGTTCTCCGCGAGAACCTGGAACGGCTGGACCCGGAGGGTGGGCGCGGGCGGCTGCTGGTCCTGTCCGTGCACGAGGCCCTGGGTCGCCTGCATTCGGCCGGGCAAGTCTTCGACCTGATTTTCCTGGACCCGCCCTACGCCCGCGAGCGCGAGTCGCCGGGCCGCGAAGATTCACGGCTTGCGGACCTGCTCGCACCCGGCGGGCTCGTGATCTGGCAGCACGGCAAGCGTGAACATCCGCCGGACGCCTGGTCGGGTCTGGAAAAAAAACGGAGCCGCACGTATGGAGAAACCACCCTATCCTTTTATGCCCGCGAGGCGCGCCATGCGTGACGCCGCGTCCGCGCCGTTCTGGCGCCGGCGCTCCGTTGTCCCCGCACGGCCCGCCCTGCGCTGGGGTCTCGCCTGCCTGGCGCTCGGCCTGCTTCTCGCGGGCGTGCCGGCCGCGGCAATCCGGACCGAGCAGGCGGGCGGCAAGCTGGAGGAACTGACCCGGGACCTGGAGCGCGGCCTGCAGTACAAGCGCATCCTGGTGCTGGAGCAGCTCGCGAAACTGGGCACGCCCGCGGCCCGGGGCGTCATCATCCGGACCATGCTCTATGATCGTTCCCAGCCCGTACGCCGCGCCGCGCAGCGCATGCTGGCCGATGTGCAGGACCCGCGGGTTTTGCCGGCCATCCGGGAGGCTTTAGGCGATAAATCCCGGAAGGTGCGCCTGGCCGCGGTCGACGCCCTGGCCTTGGTCCGCGATCCGGCCGGAGCCGACCTGCTGCTCGACGCCATGGACGCCGACCCCCGGGACACGAAGCTGGCGCGCGCGGCCCTGGAATCCCTGCGCCAGTTCGTCTACCGGACCGAGCCCGCCCCGGGCTTCGAACGGCGCCTCCTGCCCTGGTTGCAGAGCAGGAACAAGAAACTGCGCCAGACCACGCTGACCATCCTCGGCATTCTCGGCCGGCCCGACACGCTGCCGGCCCTGACGGCCATGTGGCCCAAGGCCGACCGGGCCCTGAAGATCCGCTTGGCCGACGCTTTCGCCAACATCGGCTGGAAAGATCCCGTGCCCCTGCTGACCGCGGAACTCTCCGACCCGCACGATCCGGTGGTGATCCACTGCCTGTACGCCTTGTCCCAGATCCAGTCCTTCGACGCCCTGCCGCAGATCTGGGAGGTTCTGGAAAAACGGCGGGATCCGTGGGTGCAGATCACCTGCTTGAACGCCCTGATCGAAATCCCGGACCAGGACAGCATTCCGAAAATCCTGCCGCTGCTGGACAGCCCGGACGCCAACGTCAGGCATTGGGCCGCCTACGCCCTGAGCCAGTTGCACGCGCAAAGCGCGGCGCCCAAGCTGGAGGCCAAACTCAAGGATCCCTCGGACCTGGTGCGCGCCTCGGCGGTCACCGCCCTGGGAGAACTGGGAGGCAAGACCGCCGCGCGGTCCGTCTGGGAGCTGCTCCAGGATCCGAATGAGAGCAACGAGGTGCACATCGCCGCCTCCAAGGCCCTGATGCGCCTGGGCTTCAAGCAGGACGCCGAATTTTACTGGCAGGAACTGCAGAAACCGGACCTGGACACCAACGTGCGCTTGACCTACGCCCTGGCCCTGGGGCAGCTGCACGACGAGAAACTGCGCGACCGGCTGGCCGCGGAGCTCGCGTCCCCGGATTTCAGCCGGTCCTTCAGCGCCGCCCTGGCCCTGGGCGTCATGGGCGACGAGCAGGCGGGCGGCCTGCTGGTCCACACCTTGGACCACGGCAATCCGGCCATCCGGCGCTTCGCCATCCTGGGTCTGGAAGGCCTGCGGGGCCAGGAGGTGCTGAAGGCTCTGGCGGACACGGCCAACGACGACCGGGATCCCCTGGTGCGCATTCTCTGCGCCTCCAGCCTGGTGGCCGCGGGCTTCGTAGATTTCCGGGTGCTGTTGTGGAACGCCCTGGACAACCCGGATGAGGACGTGCGCTCCGAAGCCGTCATCGCCCTGGGACGCAGCGCGGACGCGGAAACCCTGCGGCAACTGAAATGGTACCTGCGGCGCGAGCCCTCGGTGCCGGTCCGCCAGACCATCCTGCGCGTGTTGCGGGAGGCGGAAGATCACGACTCGACGCGGGCCGAAACCGCGCGGGATTCAATCTGCGGCCTGCGCCGGCCCGACCGCCGCAGCGCCCAAGTCTCCTAAGGAATCCGCACCTTGCCCAAGAAGCCGAAACCATCCGCATCCCGTTCCCGGCCGGCAAGCGTGGCGCCCCCGCGCAGCGGCGACGTGGAGCGCATTCTCCGCTTCGAGGAGGACTCCCCGTTCAAGCTCCTGGGGCCACATTACCAGGCCGCGGAGCGCAGGGTGGTGATCCGGGCCTTCCTGCCCCGTGCGCAGGAGGCTTGGGTACGCCGGCGGGACGGCAGCCGCTGGCATTCCATTCCCATGCAGCGCCTGCACGAGGAAGGACTTTTTCAAGCCGTATTCGCGGACGAGGAAGGGACGTTTGCCTACCGCCTGCGCTTCCGCGAGCCGGGCGGCTACGAACAGGAACGCGCCGATCCCTATGCCTTCGGCGGCTGTATCACGGATTTCGACCTGTACCTGATCGGCGAGGGCAATCATTTCCAGAGTTATGAAAAGTTCGGCGCGCGCCCCATGCGCCTGGAAAACGTGGACGGCGTGCACTTCGCGGTCTGGGCCCCGAACGCCGCCAGCGTCAGCGTGGTCGGAGACTTCAATCGCTGGCAGGCGGGCGCCCATCCCCTGGCGCGCATCCAGTCCTCCGCCGTCTGGGGCCTGTTCATCCCCGGGTTGAAGGCCGGAGAACTGTACAAGTTGGCCCTCCGGTCCAAGCTGGACGGCCGCGTGTACCTGAAAGCCGATCCCTATGCCCTGCAGGCCGAACTGCGGCCGCAAACCGCCTCGGTGGTCGCCGACCTCGGGCGCTTTCGCTGGCAGGACGCCAACTGGCTGCAACAGCGCGCCCAGTGTAAAACCTTGGCGGGCCCCGTGGCGGTTTACGAAGTGCATTTGGGCTCCTGGCGGCGGGATGTCGAGCAGGGCGGAGGCTTCCTGTCCTACCGCGAGCTGGCCCGGCAGCTGGTGGAATACGCGCTCTCCCTGGGGTACACCCACCTCGAGCTCATGCCGGTCATGGAGCATCCTCTGGATGAATCCTGGGGCTACCAGGTGATCAACTACTACGCGCCCACCAGCCGCTTCGGACGGCCGGAAGACTTCATGTATTTCGTGGACTACTGCCACCGTCATGGCCTGGGGGTCATCCTGGACTGGGTGCCGGCGCATTTTCCCAAGGACGAACATGGCCTGAACCTTTTCGACGGCGGCCAGATCTACGCCTCCGGCAACTGGCGGCGGGCCGAACAGAAGGAATGGGGCACGCTGGTTTTTGATTTCGGGCGCAACGAGGTCCGCAACTTCCTGATCTCCAACGCCCTGTTCTGGCTGGAACGGTACCACATCGACGGCCTGCGCGTGGACGCCGTGGCCTCCATGCTGTACTTGGACTACGCCCGGCGGCCGGGCGAGTGGGAGGCCAACCGCTACGGCGGGCGGGAGAACCTGGAAGCGGTCGAGTTCCTCAAAAAGTTCAATCACGAGGTGCACGCCCGGCATCCCGGAGTCCTCACGCTGGCGGAGGAATCCACGGCCTGGCCCGGAGTGACGCGCCCCGAGTACACCGGCGGCCTGGGATTTGACCTCAAGTGGAACATGGGCTGGATGCACGACACCCTGGAATATTTCTCCCGGAACCCCGCGTACCGCAAGTTTCACCAGGGGCAGATCACCTTCTCCCTGCTGTATGCCTTTACCGAGCGCTTCATGCTGCCGCTCTCGCACGACGAGGTGGTTTACGGCAAACGGGCCCTGCTGGAGAAAATGCCCGGCGACGATTGGCAGAAATTCGCCAACCTCCGGCTGCTGTACGGATATTTATTTGGACATCCGGGTAAGAAGTTGCTATTTATGGGGAACGATTTCGCCCAGCGGGCGGAATGGAACTGCGGCGCCTCCCTGGACTGGCACCTGCTGCGCGAGCCGGCCCACCAGGGAGTGCAGCGCCTCGTGCAGGACCTGCTGCACCTGCACCGCCGCGAGCCGCCCCTGCACGAGTGGGACTTCGATTCGCGGGGATTCGAATGGATCGATTTTTCGGATCAGGAACAGTCGGTGCTCAGCTTCATACGCTGGGCGCAAGACTACCGGCAGCTGTTGTTTTTTGCGTTCAATTTCACGCCGGTGCCGCGCTGGAATTACCGGCTGGGCGTGCCCAAACCGGGTTTTTACCGGGAAATCCTCAATACCGACGCCCGGGAGTACGGGGGCAGCGGGCTGGGGAACCGCGGCGGGCTGCGGGCCGATCTTCTCGCCAGCCACGGCCGGCCGTGCTCGCTCAACCTGGTCCTGCCGCCTCTGGCCGCGGTCGTTTTCCGCCTGGAGGCGGACGAATAATTTGCAGGGCCGGCGCCGCGGAGCGGCCGGCCCGTGCTGGGAGTGGATGAATCCATGCCGCAAGCCAAGCGCAGGAGAACCGGGCCTCAGCGCCGGACCGGAAACGTCCGGGGGCGCCGGCAGGCGCCGGAGACCGTCCCCGCCGTGGTCATCGAGGGCATCGAACCCGCCGTGGACCTGGGACGCTTCCCGGCCAAGGCCGTGGCCGGCGAACCCTGCGTGGTGAGCGCGGACATTTTCAAGGACGGGCATGACGTGCTCAAGGCCAGCCTCCTCTTCCGGGAGAAAGGCGCCGCACGCTGGCGGGCGGTGCCCATGCGCTTTCTGGAGAACGACCGCTGGCAGGCGTCTTTCGTCCCGGAAGTCAATGCGCGCTACGAGTATACCCTGGAAGCCTGGCAGGATGTGATGGCCACCTGGCTGGACCAGGTGCAAAAAAAATGCCCGTATTATCCGGCGGTCCCCAGCGAGGTGCAGGAGGGCTGCAAGCACCTGCTGGAGATGGCGCGGGATGCAACTCCGGCGGACGGCGCGCGGCTGAAGGCCCTGGCCTTGGACCTGCAGCGCACCGCGGGCCGGCCGCAGGAAGTGCTGGAATTTTGCCGGCGCGCCGAGGTGGCGGAATTGACGGAGGCCTATCCCCTGAAGGCCTTGCGCACCCTGCGCGAGCCCGCGCTGGAACTGATCGTGGACCGGGAACGGGCGCAATGCGGAGCCTGGTACGAGATGTTTCCCCGCAGCCAGGGCACGCGGCCGGGCGTCAGCGGGACATTCCAGGACTGCATCCGGCGCCTGCCGGACATCCGGCGCATGGGTTTCGACGTGGTTTACCTGCCGCCCATCCATCCGATCGGTTCCACGCATCGCAAGGGTCCCAACAACAGCCCGGAGGCCGCCCCGGATTCGCCGGGTTCTCCCTGGGCGATCGGCAACCGGCAGGGCGGGCATAAGGACGTGCACCCGGACCTGGGAACCCTGGAGGATTTCCGGGAACTGGTGGCGGCCGCGCGCAAACTGGACATGGAAATCGCGCTGGATTTCGCCATCCAATGCTCGCCGGACCATCCCTGGGTGAAAGCGCACCCGGAATGGTTTTATCACCTGCCGGACGGTTCGATCCGGTACGCGGAAAACCCCCCCAAAAAATACGAAGACATTTATCCCGTCAATTTCCATAATCCCGATTGGCGTGCGCTGTGGGAAGAGATGAAGAGCATCGTGCTGTACTGGCACGCCCAGGGCGTGAATATTTTCCGGGTGGACAACCCCCACACCAAGCCCCTGTATTTCTGGCACTGGCTGATCGCGGAGGTCCAGGCCAAGCATCCGGAGGTCCTGTTTCTGGCCGAGGCCTTCACGCGGCCGAAGATCATGAAATTCCTGGCCAAGGCCGGCTTCACCCAGTCGTACACGTATTTCACCTGGCGCAACGCCAAGTGGGAGCTGCGCCAGTATTTCGAGGAGCTGACCCGGACCGACATGCGTTTTTATTTCCGGGGCAACCTCTTCACCAACACTCCGGACATTTTGACGGAGGTTTTGCAAAAGGGAGGCCGCCCCGCCTTCAAAATGCGGGCCGTGCTGGCCGCAACCCTGCTGCCCAGCTGGGGCCTCTACAGCGGTTTCGAACTCTGCGAGAACCGCGCCAAGGCCGAGGGGTCCGAGGAATATCTGGATTCCGAGAAATACCAGCTCAAGATCTGGGACTGGGAGCGGCCCGGAAACATCCGGGAGTTCATCGCGCGGCTCAACCGCATCCGGGCGGAAAACCCGGCCCTGCGGCGGTACGCCAACCTGCGCTTTTTTGATTCCGGCAACGAAAACGTGTTGTGCTACGGCAAGAGCGCCGGCGACAACCACCTCTGGATGTGCGTCAACCTGGATCCCTTCCGCGTGCAGGAGGACCGGTTTCGCCTGCCGCTCGAGGCATACGGCCTGGCGGACGGGCAGAGCTTTCACGTGCAGGACCTCCTGACCGGGGCGACCTACGCCTGGCAGGGGCGCGACCCGTACCTGCGCCTGGACCCGCAAAACGAACCGGCGCACATCTTCCGCTTGATCCCATAACGGGGGGGCCATGGACTCAGATCCCTTGTGGTACAAGGACGCGGTCATCTACGAGCTGCACGTCAAGGCCTTCAAGGACAGCACCGGGGACGGGATCGGGGACTTCGGGGGCCTCAACCAGAAACTGGACTACCTGCAGGACCTGGGCGTCAACTGCCTGTGGCTCTTGCCCTTCTACCCCTCGCCCTTGAAGGACGACGGCTACGACATCTCGGACTTCCGCTCCATCCTGCCCATGTACGGGCAGATGAAGGAATTCCGGCGCTTCGTCAAGGAGGCGCACAAGCGCGGCATCCGGGTCCTGATCGAGCTGGTCATCAACCACACCTCCGACCAGCACCCCTGGTTCCAGGAGGCGCGCAAATCCAAACAGTCCAAGAAACGGAAGTTCTACGTTTGGTCCGACGATCCCAAGAAGTACAAAGAAGCCCGCATCATTTTCGTGGACACGGAGAAATCCAACTGGACCTACGACCCGGAGGCCAAGCAGTACTACTGGCACCGCTTCTTCAGCCATCAGCCGGACTTGAACTTCGACAACCCCATCGTGTGCCGCACCATGTTGAACATCCTGTCCTTTTGGCTGCACACCGGCGTGGACGGGTTCCGCTTGGACGCGGTGCCGTACCTTTTCGAACGCGAGGGAACCCACTGCGAAAATCTTCCGGAAACCCACGAATACTTGAAAGCCTTGCGGCAGCGGCTGGACAAGAAATTCAAGAACAAGATGCTGCTGGCCGAGGCCAACCAGTGGCCCGCCGACGTGCGGCCCTACTTCGGCGACGGCGACGAATGCCACATGGCTTTTCACTTTCCCCTCATGCCGCGGATCTTCATGGCCCTGCGCAAGGAGGACCGGACGCCCATCGTGGACATCATGCAGCAGACGCCCGAGATTCCGCCCAACTGCCAGTGGGCGCTGTTCCTGCGCAACCACGACGAGCTCACGCTGGAGATGGTCACCAGCGAGGAACGGGACTACATGTGGCGGGAATACGCCACGGACCCCAAGGCCAAGCTGAACCTCGGCATCCGGCGGCGCTTGGCGCCGCTCATGAACAACGGCCGCCGGCAGATGGAGCTGCTCAACAGCCTGCTGTTCAGCCTGCCCGGCACGCCGGTCATCTATTACGGCGACGAACTGGGCATGGGCGACAATATCTACCTCGGGGACCGCAACGGGGTGCGCACGCCCATGCAGTGGAACGGCGACCGCAACGCGGGCTTTTCCACGGCGGACGCGGCCGCGCTGTTCGCGCCGCTGATCGTGGACCCGGTATACGGTTACCAGGCGGTCAACGTCGAGGCCCAGGGCCGTACGCCGACCTCATTTTTGAACTGGACCAAGCGCTTCATTTTGACCCGCAAACGCTTCAAGGCCTTCGGGCGCGGCAACCTTGAATTCCTGTTCCCTGAGAACAAAAAGGTGCTCGTTTACCTCCGCGCCTACGAGCAGGAAAACCTGCTGATCGTCAACAACCTGTCCCGCTACGTGCAGCCCGCGTTCCTGGACCTGAAGAAATTCAGCGGCTGGACGCCCAAGGAAATGGTGGGGGGCGTCCGCTTTCCCGCCATCGGGGAGCAACCTTACTTCCTGGCCCTGGGGCCGCACAGTTTTTACTGGTTCATCCTGGAGCCGCCGGTCGCGTCCGAATCTCCGGCCAAGGCGGCCGAAGACGTCCCGAAACCCGCGGAGGCGATCCCCAAGGACGCCGAGGCCGCCCCGCCCCAGGCCGGAGCGCCGGCGGCGCCGGCCCCGGAACCCTTGCCGGCCTCGGGAACCAAACCCGCGGAACCGGAACCCAAGCCGGGCAGGAAAGCCACGCGCGCCAGGAAAACCCCACCCCAGCCTCCCGCCGGCCCGGACAAAGCCGGACCGACGTCCGCCGGCACCGCCCAGTAGCGGGTGGCCTTGTGAACCCGGCCACTGCCGCTGATCTCATTGCCAGCCTGCAGGCACAATCTTCCCGCGTCTTGGCCGCTTATCTATCCCGCCAACGCTGGTATCGCAGCAAGACTTCGGAAATTTCCAGCCTGGCCATTGAGGATTACGCCTGCGAGGACACGGTCGGCGGCTGTTATTTGCTGGCGCTGGTGAAAGTCCATCTGCCCGGACGCGAAGCCAGGTATTTCTGGCCCCTGGCGATTTTCGAGAACGGGACCGGCGCCTCCCGGGAGGCCCGGTCCATCGCCACCCTGCGCTGGCGGGGACGCGCGTGGCGCGTGCAGGAAGCCTTGCGGCTGGCGCCCTTCCAGGTCCGGCTGGCCGAGCATTGCCGCCAAGACCAGGAGCTGGCCACGGCCCGGGGGCGGATCATTTTCCGCCGTCATGCCTCCGTTGCCTGGCAGCCCGTATCGCCCGGGGAGATCAGGCTCCTGGGCGCGGAGCAGAGCAACACCTCGCTCCTGATCCGGCGGGAGGCGGTCCTGAAGGTTTACCGGCAAGTGGAATCCGAAGCCAATCCCGAAGTGGAAATGCTCAGGGTCCTGAACCGGCTGGAATTTGCGGCCGCGCCGCGCTTGCTGGCTGAAGTGGGTTACCGGGCCAGCGGAGAATCCGGAGAGGCTTCCCTGGCCATGCTGCAGAATTACATTCCCAATGAAGGGGACGGCTGGGAGTTCACGCTGCGCCTGCTGAAAGAAATTCTGGGCGCGCGCGGGCGGGGAAATGCCGGCCGGTCCGGCCGCCAACGCAAAGTCCTGGAGAACTTTGGGGAACGCCTTCGCGAGCTGGGAGAAAAGACCGGATCTCTGCACCTGGCTTTAAGCCGGGTCAAGGATGAACCGGGATTCATTCCCCGGCCCTGCACGCCCGCGGACACTTCCCGCTGGCAGGAGGAATACCGCGTGCTTCTGCACCAGACCTTGGCCCCGCTGCGGAATAACCCGGTCTTGAACCGGCGGCCGGTCTGGCCGCGGAGCCTGCGCGGACTGGCGGCCCGGGAAGCCCGGTTGGCCGCGCGCGGTTCCGCGCTGGCGGTGCTGGCCCGGCAGGAAGTGGATAAAATCCGCTGTCACGGCGACTTTCATCTCGGGCAGGTCTTGAACGCCAAGACGGGCTGGGTGCTCTTTGATTTCGAGGGCGAGCCCATGCGCCCGGTGGCGGTTCGCCGGGCCCTGGGCTGTCCGCTGAAGGACGTGGCCGGCATGCTGCGGTCCATTTCCTATGCCGCCCATTTTGCGGCCGCGAACGTTCCGGCCCGGGGCGCGCGCACCGGAGCCGTGGCCCGCGCCGCAACGGCTTGGGAGAAACAAGCCCGGGCGAAATTCCTGGAAGGGTACGGGCAGGCGACGGACAATTGGCGCGCGTCTTTTCTGCCGGCGCGCCGGGAGCAGACCCGGGCGGTGCTCGATTTCCTGGAACTGGAAAAAGCGATTTATGAACTGAATTATGAAATGAACAACCGTCCGGAGTGGGTATCTATTCCCGTGGCGGGAATTCAACGCTGCCTGGCGACCGGGCCGAGGCGCCCGCCCGACGTCCCCGGGCGCGTTGCCCGCGCTAAAACCGGAGGCTACCAGCCTTGATGACCGCTTTTACTTTTTCCCCTTGCCTGCCGAACCCGCACGCGGGCGTGGATTTTTAGCTTCTGAGTAAAAATGCTGGCAACTGCTGGAAATATGATAATATTATCTTGAAAACAAAGGAAATAAGAATAAAATAATATTTACTTCACCTCGGCCGGGGCCAGCCACGGAAAGGAGAATTACCATGAAGGGAACGATTGTGAAATGCTTGGAGGAGATGGTGGTTTCACAGTTCGGTAAAAATCAATGGCAGGAGATCGTCCGGCAGTCCGGAACCGGACTGGAGAAAGTAATCATCCTGCCGATTACCGAGATCGAAGATGCCAAGATCATGACGGTGGTGCAGAAGACCTGTGAAATTCTCAAACTCACCGTACAGCAGGCTGCGGATGCTTTCGGGGATTATTGGATGAACGTGTATGCGCCCAAGTACTATAATTCCTTTCTGAAAAAGCATACCTCGGCCAAAACTTTTTTACTCGATACGGACAACATTCACGTGCAAATGACGCACATGATCAAAGATGCCAAACCGCCCCGGTTCAAATATGAGTGGAAAAACCCGAACACGCTGCTCATTGATTACTCCTCCCAACGCGGGCTGATTGATTTCGCGGTCGGGTTATGCAAAGGCGTCGGGAAATACTACCATGAAGACCTGCAGGTCAGGAAATTGTCCGACAGCCGGGTCGAGGTTGTTTTTCCCGGCAAATAAGAAAAGGAATGCCGGCCGGCGTACCTGCGCGCGATGTGTGGCGCCGCCGGTGAACGGCACCGATACAGTCCGTTGAATCCAGGACCGGAGGCGGGGTGCAGTGTTTGGATTGTTCCGAACCTGGCTCATCTCCAGGGTCAAAGGAAGCAACGAGCTTCGCCGCGCGTTCGCGCTCTCGCACGAGGTCGTGGTCAAGTCCGCCTTCGATCCGGCTCGGAAACAGATCGCCTTCGCCCAGAACCACGACATCGCGGTCAGCCTGCTGAAACGCGCCGCCGTCGCGCGGCAGGAGATGGTGACCGGCACGGTGGAGGTCACGGGCGAACCCGGCGCCCGGGCGTTCGACCTGCTCGACTACAGCCTTTATTCCCGCGCCACCCCCATTACGCAAGCGCTCAAAGACGAACTCACCAACCTCATCGGACGCCTGACCATGCGATGGTAATCGCGCTTTTCACTTGGCAGAAACGCAGGCCGATCCTCATTCAGGAGATTTGATTTTGATCCCCACACCTGGAATGCGGGGCGTGGGCGGGCATACATCATTATTTCCTTCATCCCCCGAAAACCATTGACACATCCTTCCGCCCTGGCGTATACTTTCACAATCTTTGCGCTTTTCAAGGTTTTTCCGGAGATTCTGACACCAAGCAAGGGGGTCATCCCATGCGTCTGCGCCAATGGCTTACCGCCCTGACCGTGGTCCTGGTCATCGCGAGCATCTGGGTCGTCTACCCGCCCCTGGATATCCGGGACGCGGCCGGCGACTTGGTCCAGAAGGGCAAGATCAACCTCGGCTTGGACCTCCAGGGCGGCATGCACCTGAAGCTGGAAATCGACAGCAAGAACCTGCCCGCGGACATTACGCTCACCGAGGCCTCGGCCCGCGTCCTGGAAATCCTGCGCAACCGCATCGACGCCCTGGGCGTGGCCGAGCCCCTCATCCAGAAGGAAGGCGAGAAGTGGATCGTCATCCAGCTGCCGGGCATCCGCGACCCGGAACGGGCCATCAAGATCGTGGGCCAGACCGCGCTGCTGCAGTTCAAGATGCTGGACGACACCCAGCGCATGTCCGACATGCTCGACGCCGAAGGCAATTCCATCGCGGCCAAGGTGCCCGCGGGCTATGAGATCCTCAAGGGGCGCGAGGGGGAATACTACCTGGTGGAAGAGAAACAGCTGCTCACCGGGGCGCACCTGGTGGACGCCAAGGTCCAGATGGACGGCTACGGCCGGCCCATCGTGGCCTTCAAGTTCGATCCCGAGGGCGGGCGTATTTTCGCGGCCGTCACCGGCGACAACGTCAACCGCCGGCTGGCCATCATCCTGGACAACACCATCTATTCCGCCCCGGTGATCAAACAGCGCATCGGGGGAGGGCAGGGCATCATCGAGGGCAACTTCACCCTCCAGGACGCCAAGGACCTGGCCCTGGTGCTGCGCGCCGGCGCCCTGCCCGTGCCCGTGAAAATCATCAGCAAGAGCGTCGTGGGCCCCACCTTGGGCCGCGACTCCATCCAGAAGGGCACGACCTCGGCCCTGGTCGGGGTGGTGCTGGTCATCCTGTTCATGATCTTCTATTACCGGACCTCCGGCCTCATCGCCGACATCGCCCTGCTGTTGAACTTCCTGTTCCTGATGGCGGCCCTGGCCGCCCTGCACGCGACCCTGACCATGCCGGGCATCGCGGGCATCATCCTCACCATGGGCATGTCCATCGACGCCAACGTGCTCATCTTCGAGCGCATCCGCGAGGAACTCCGGGGGGGCAAGACCGTGCGCGCGGCCATCGACGCGGGGTATTCCAAGGCCCTGTCCACCATCATCGACGCCAACGTCACGACCCTCATCACGGCCGCGGTCCTGTTCCAGTTCGGCACGGGCCCCATCAAGGGCTACGCCGTGACCTTGACGCTCGGCCTGGTCATCTCCCTGTTTACCGCCTTGGTCGTGACCAAGCTGATCTTTGACGCGCGCAAGCATTACCACAAGCTGTCCATTTAATTCGACCGGCACGGTCAGGAGGACTGCAGAGCCATGTTGGTATTGATCCCCCACAACCTGAAGATTCCCTTCATCCGGATCCGCTGGCTGGGCTTCGTCCTGTCCATCGCCCTGATCCTCACCGGCGTGCTGGCCCTGGTGCAGATCGGCCGGGGCAAGGCCAAGATGGGCGTGGATTTCGCGGGCGGCACCTCGGTGGAAATCGAGTTCGCCCAATCCGTGTCCTCCGACGCCCTGCGCGCGGCCCTCAAGTCCCCGGATTTCCGGGACGTGAGCCAGCAAAGCATCAACGAACCCGGCCGCTACAAGTACATGCTGCGGATTTTCGCGCCCGCGCTGCCCATGGAGGAAGTCAGCACCCGGGTGGTGGACATCCTGCGGAAAAACATTCCGGACAACACGGTGACCGTCCTGTCCTCGGAGGACGTCGGCCCCTCCGTGTCCGCGCACCTGCGCCAGCAGGCCATGATGGCCGTCTTCTGGGCCATGGTCGGCATCCTCATCTACATCTGGTGGCGCTTCGATTTCCGGCTGTCGGTGGCCGCCACCGTCGCCACCATCCACGATCTCCTGGCCGTGCTGGGCATCATGTTCCTGCTGGGCAACGAGATCAACCTCCTGCTGGTGACGGCCCTGCTGACCATCGGCGGCTATTCGCTCAACGACACGGTCGTGGTCTTCGACCGCATCCGCGAGAACCTGCGCCTGCGCCGCAAGGATGAATACAACCAGATCGTCAACGACAGCGTCAACGAAACCCTGTCCCGGACCATCATCACTTCCTTCGCGACGCTGCTGGTGGTCGTCTGCCTGTTCTTCCTGGGCGGGGAAGTCATCCACACCTTCGCCCTGGCCATGCTGATCGGCATCGTCGTGGGCACGTATTCCTCCATTTTCGTGGCCAGCAACTTCGTGGTGGAGTGGAACGTCCACAACCCGCTGCCCCGGTAATTCGGCCGTAAAGACCGCGCGGATCCGGCCCAAATTGCTTTCACCCTCGCCCTGGGATATACTTGCTTTAGGGGGGCAAGGGGCGTGAAAGCATGCATTGCAGACCCTGGTGGACATTGGTCCTGGCCCTCTGGCTTGCGGGGTGCGGGCCCGGCGCGATTCCGGACCGGAACGTGACCCTGCAGACCTTTCCCGACCTGCTGGCGTCCTACCACGATTATCTCAAACTCGAAAAAGCCGGCGTGGGCTTGGTCCGCCTGCACCTGGACGGCGTGGTCCATACCGTATCCATGCCGTATTATCTGTTCCTGATCGCGAGCGGCCTGGAGCGCCAGGGGCGCCCGGACGATGCCGTGAAGGTCTACCTGCGGCTGTTGACCCATTTCTCCCTGCTGGGCGGCCGCAACCAGCTCGGGATCCGGGCCGACAACCGCCTGCGCTGGCTGCTGGGGGATAAAAGCTGGGTCCTGCCTTCGGTCGAGCTGGTGCGGCGCCTGCGTGCGGCCCTCGAGCGGAAGGACCCGGAAGCGCTGCGCCGGCTCATCTCCCCCGATTTCGGATTCGGCGTGGATGAAGCCGACCGCCTGGCCGTGAATTACGAAGACGGGCTCCGCATCATTGCGCAGAACATGCAAAAGGCGAGAAACCTGGACCTGCAGGTCCTGCAGCCGGCAGACGAGGACACCATCCTTCTGAAGACCACGGGCTGGTCGGGCATGAAAGATACCTGGTACTTTTTCCTGACCCGGCCCCGCGGCGCGGAGGGCTGGGAATGGAACCTGGCTTTCTGGGAAGAAGGGCGTGAACCCGGAAGCGCGAACGCCGAACCCTGAATCCTGCCTGGCTCCAACCAATCGCGGATTGACAAAACCCGCACATCGTTGCTAAACTAGCCTACTTTATACAAAATAATGAAGGGGTTTTTCATGTCCACGGAAGGGATTCGCGACCTGAGGCTGGAAAAAATCCGCAAGCTGCGCGAGTCCGGGAGCGAACCGTACGCCTACCGTTACCCGCGGACCCACACGGCGGCGAGCGTGCAAGCCGAATATTCCGGGCTGACCGGGGAGGAACGTTCCGGTGCTCCGGCCGCGCTGGCGGGCCGGCTGGTCGCGCTGCGGTCCCACGGCAAGAGTCTGTTTGCCCACCTGCAGGACGCGACCGGCAAAACCCAACTGTACTTCCGCCAGGACTCGCTCGGTGCCGAGCGCTTCGAAGCCGTAAAGCAGTTCGACCTCGGGGATTTCATCGGCGCCCGGGGCCACGTGTTCCGGACGCGCACCGGGGAACTGACCGTGCTGGTCGAGGATTTCGCCCTGCTGACCAAGGCCCTGCGTCCCCTGCCGGAAAAGTGGCACGGCCTGAAGGACGTGGAGCTGCGTTACCGCCAACGCTACCTGGATCTGCTGTCCAACGAGCGCACGCGCCGGATCTTCCTGACCCGCTCGCGCGTGGTGAAGGAAATCCGCAACTTCCTGGACCCGCTGGGGTTCCTGGAAGTGGAGACGCCCATGATGCACCCCATTCCGGGCGGGGCGGCCGCGCGGCCCTTCCAGACGCATCACAACGCGCTCGACCGGGACCTGTACCTCCGCGTGGCGCCCGAGTTGTATTTGAAGCGGCTTTTGGTGGGCGGCCTGGAAAAAGTCTACGAGCTGAACCGGAATTTCCGCAACGAAGGGCTCAGCACCATGCATAACCCGGAGTTCACCATGCTGGAAGTCTACGAAGCCTTCGTGGATGCCGGCGCCATGATGTCCCTGACGGAAAACCTGTTCCTGCACCTCGCGCACAGCCTGGCCCACGGCACGCGCATCACCTACCAGGGCCGGAGCCTGGAACTGGCCCCTCCCTGGCGCCGGCTTTCCATGACCGAGGCCGTGCGCGCGGCCACGGGCGAGGATGCCTGGAACCTCGACCTGGAACGCCTGCGCGCCGTCTGCCGCGAGCACCGCCTCGAGACCCCGGCCGGGGCCGACCGGGCCGAGCTCTTCGACGTGCTGTTCTCCCGCCTGGTGGAGCCCGGCTTAGTCGAGCCGACCTTCGTGGTGGATTTTCCCCTGGAGATCTCTCCCCTGGCCAAGTCCAAAGAGGGCGAACCGTTGGTGGCGGACCGCTTCGAACCCTATCTCGCCGGGCACGAGTACGGCAACGGCTTTTCGGAGCTCAACGACCCGGTGGAGCAGCAACGCCGCTTCGAAGCCCAAATGGTCCGGCGCGAGGCCGGGCACGAGGAGGCCCTGCGCCTGGACCGGGATTACGTGCGCGCCCTGGAATACGGCATGCCGCCGGCCGGAGGGCTGGGCCTCGGCATCGACCGCCTGGTGATGCTCCTGACCGATTCCCCCTCCATCCGGGAAGTCATCCTGTTTCCCCAGCTGCGCCAGATTCACCCGGAGGGCGCCGGAGCGGAGGAAGCGGAAGACGAAACGGCCGCGCCGGAGGCGGGCCCGGCGGAACCGGCGGGCTGAGGGCGGGGTCCTATCCGCGACATTCTGCCGCGAAAACAAGGGGAGCGCGTGAAACACCCATTTGAGCTGTTTGTCAGCCTGCGGTACCTGAGGGCCAAGCGGAAACAATCCTTCATTTCGCTGATTTCGGTCATCTCCGTGGCGGGCGTGGCCCTGGGCGTCATGGCCCTGATCGTCGTGCTGTCGGTGATGAACGGCTTTCAAAACGACATTCGCAGCAAGATCATCGACGCGCAAGCGCACGTGGTGGTGGCCAGCTACGACCGCGGCGGCATTCCGGGCTGGCAGGGGCTGATGAAAAAAATCGCGGCCCTGCCGGAGGTTGCGGCCGTCTCTCCTTACCTGGCGAACCAGGTCATGCTGAAAAACGACCAGCAGGTCTTCGGCGTCATGTTGTGGGGCGTGGACCCGGAGCGCGAAGCCCGGGTCACCCGCATCGCCCAGAGCCTGCGCAGCGGGAAGTGGCAGGCCCTGTCCGCACCGCCGCCGCCGGGCCCCAACCCCCTGCGCGGCCGCGGCATCATCCTGGGCGCCGAGCTGGCCAGGAAAATGGGCCTGCTCACCGGCGACGAGGTGACGGTGATCGCTCCGGTTTTCAAGGTCACGGCCGCCGGCACGGTGCCCAAAGTCGCCACCTTCAAGGTGGCGGGAATCTTCGAAATCGGCATGTACGAGTACGACGCCAATTTCGCCTACGTCTCCCTGGATACGGCCCAGACCCTGTTTGAATCCCCGGGGGTCGTCAACGGCATGTCCCTCAAGGTCCGGAACCTGGATCAGGCCGCGGGCGTGGCCCGCCGGGTCGAAGGCCTGGGCACCGGCTACTGGGCGCGCGATTTCATGGCCTTGAACCGCAACCTGGCCACGGCGCTGAAGGTCGAGAAGCTCATGATGTTCGTCATCCTGATCCTCATCGTCATGGTGGCGGCCTTCAACATCGCCTCCACCCTCATCATGGTGGTGATGGAAAAGAAAAAGGATATCGGCATCCTCAAGGCCATCGGCGCGAGCCGGGCGGTCATCATGAAAATCTTCATGTGGGAAGGGGGCCTCATCGGCTTCGGGGGCTCGTTCCTGGGCTTGGCGGGCGGGCTGGCCGCCTGCCTGCTGTTGAAATTATACCCGCTTCACATCCCGGGGGGAGGAAGCGTATATTATATTGAAAAACTGCCCGTGGCCACCCAGGCGGGCGACGTGGCGTTCATCCTGGCCACGGCCCTGGCCGTGTGCCTGCTGTCCACCCTGTACCCGGCCTGGCAGGCCGCGCGCTTAGACCCGGTCGAAGCCATTCGCTATGAGTGACGCGCTCCTGGCCCTCACGGGGATTTTCAAGTCGTTCGGCGCCGGGGACAAACGCCTGGAAGTCCTGAAAGGCATTGACTTGTCCGTGCGGCGCGGGGAATGCCTGGCCATCATGGGACCGTCGGGGGCGGGAAAATCCACGCTGCTGCATATCGCCGGCGGCCTCATGGTGCCTTCGGCCGGGCGCGTGCAGCTGGGGGACCGGTCCCTGCAGGACCTGCCGGACCCGGAACTGGCGCGCGTCCGGAACCAACGCTTCGGCTTCGTATTCCAGATGCACCACCTCCTGCCGGAGTTCACGGCTTTGGAGAATGTCAGCCTGCCGGCCCTGCTGGCCGGGACACCGCGGGCGGCGTCCTGGGCCCGGGCGCGGGAGCTGCTGCGGCAGGTGGGCCTGCAGGAACGGGCCGCGCACCGGCCCGGGGAATTGTCCGGCGGGGAGCAGCAGCGGGTGGCCATCGCGCGGGCCCTGATCAACGAGCCGGACGTGCTCTTGGCCGACGAGCCGACGGGGGATCTGGACTCGGCCACGGCGGACGGCATCCACGAACTGCTGCTGGGCTTAAACCGCGACCGCGGCCAGACGCTGGTGATGGTGACCCACAATCCGGAGCTGACCCGTTTCGCCGAGCGGGTCATCGTGCTGCGCAGCGGCCGGATCGAGAAGGAAGGAACCGCGGAATAATGTTGTGCGAAATTTGCCACGCGCAGGAGGCGACCGTCCTGCTGCTTCAGAGCGTGCAGGACAAGCAGGTCAGCCTGCACATCTGCGAGGAATGCGCCCAGAAGCGCCAGTTGAGCGATATGCTGTCCAAACCGGCCCTGGTCATCCACGAGCTCTTGGCGTCGCTCCTGCAGCTGGAAACGGCCCACGGCGCCGACGCCCCGGACATCACCTGCCAGGGCTGCGGCCTGCATTACTCCCAGTTCCGGCAGCTGGGGCGTTTCGGTTGCGCCCAATGCTACGCCAGCTTCAAGGAGCGCCTCCTGCCCCTGCTGCGCCAGTTCCACCATGCCGAAGAGCACCGGGGCCGCCAGCAGGAGGGCCCCCGGGAGGACGCGCCCGCGGAAATCGCGCGCCTGAAATCCCAGTTGCAAGCGGCCATTGCCGAGGAAAAGTTCGAGACGGCCGCGGCCCTGCGCGACCGCATTCAGACCCTGCAGGCGCGGAGCAAAACATGAGCCGCGCCTTCGCCGCGCTGCCGGCCTGGCTGACCTCCAAGCCGCAGGAGCAGGCCATCGCCATTTCCACGCGCATCCGCCTGGCCCGGAATTTTCCGGACGTGAAATTTCCCGTCAAGGCCCAACGGGCGGATTTGGAGCGGGTCTTGAACCGCGTCGCGTCCGCGGCCTCCGCCTGGCGGCCGGTTCTCAGCCTGGTGCGCCTGAAGGACCTGGACCCCATCGAGCGCGGGCTCCTGGGCGAGCGCGGGCTGGTGCAGATGGACAGCGTGACCACCCCGGACCTCGTGGGCCTGGCCCGGGACCGCGGCGAGACCGTGTCGCTGCTGCTGAACGAGGAGGATCACCTGCGCATCCAGGTCATGCTCAACGGGGAAAACCTGGAGCGCGGCCTGGCACTGGCCCGGGAATGGGACGCGCGCCTCCATCAGAAGCTGGTGTTCGCCAGCGACCCGCAGTTCGGATTCCTGACGGCCTGCCCCACCAACGTGGGAACGGGCCTGCGGGCCTCCATCATGTTTCATTTGCCGGCCTTGTCCCTGACCCGGGGCATCACCCAGGTCCTGCAGGCGGTGCTCCACCTGGGGCTGGCGGTGCGGGGGTTTTACGGCGAGGGCACGGAGTTGCGCAGCGTCTTTTTCCAGATCAGCAACCAGGTGACGCTGGGCCGGACGGAGGCGGAGATCATCCAGCAGCTCGGCGGGGTCACCCGTCAGCTGATTGAACGCGAAACCGAGGCCCGGCAAAAGCTGCTGACCCAGGAGCGTTCGCTGCTGGCCGACAAGGTCGGGCGGGCCTTCGGGATCCTGTCCGGCTGCCGGCTGCTGGGCCTGGAAGAGGGCTTAAGCCTGCTGTCCGACCTGCGCCTGGGGCTGGACCTGGGGCTGGTGCCGGCCCTGAAGCGGCGCACGCTCAACGAACTCATGCTTTTGATCCAACCCGCGCATCTGCAGGCGGCCACACGCAGGGTGCTCTCGGCGGATGAACAGGCCCTGCGCCGCGCCGATTTGGTTAAACGCCGGCTGGGCCTGAAGGCCCGCCGAGCGCACAAGGACTCCGGGAGGGAGAAATTCCATGTTCGATAAATTCACCGAACGCGCGAAAAAAGTCATCAACTTGGCCCGCGAGGAAGCCGGCCGCTTGGGGCACGACTACATCGGCACCGAACACATTCTGCTGGGCCTGATCCGGGAGGGCGGGGGCGTGGCCGCGGCCGTCCTGGAGAACCTGGGCCTCGACTTGGAACGCGTCAAGCTGGAGGTGGAGAAGTCCATTACCATGGGCGGCGGAACCCTGACGCTGGGCGAAGTGCCCTTCACGCCGCGCGCCAAGCGGGTGCTGGAACTGGCCGTGGAGGAGGCCCAGGCCCTGGGGCACAATTACATCGGCACCGAGCACCTGCTCCTGGGCCTGATCCGGGAGGGCGAGGGCGTGGCCTCGAAGGTCCTGGAGCAGTTCAACCTGCGCATCGACAAGGTCCGGGAAATGACCATCTACCTGCTGGGGGGCAACCTGCCCAAATACACGCAGGGCCAGACGAAAAGCAGTACGCCCGCCTTGGACGCCTTCGGCCGCGATCTCACGCAGCTGGCCCGCGAGAACAAGCTGGACCCGGTCATCGGGCGCGAGGACGAAATCGAAAGGGTGATCCAGATCCTGTGCCGGCGCACGAAAAACAACCCCGTGCTCATCGGCGAACCCGGCGT
>CAZQGO010000026.1:0-7511 GCA_964593065.1 uncultured bacterium
CGGCCGCTGCGGTCCCGGCCCCCAAGAACAGCGTCCAGGTCAAGCCCGACGCCGCGGACACGGTCAGCACCGGGCCCAGCAGGGTCAGGACCAGCGGCACGTTGAGAACGCCGATCACCAACACCGCCGGCAGCAGGAAGGCCAGTGCCGGCGCGACCAGGTTCCGCAGGTAGGTCCCGCGCTGCTCCGGATGTCCGGTTTTGGAAAAGTCCAGGTAGGCATAAAAGGGATACTTCATACTCGGAACCCAGACGCCCTGCCAGTGCTGCAGTACGAAGATCCCCACGGCCGTTGTCAGGGACAAGGCCGTCCAGGCCACGGTCAGCACCACGGCCGCCAATCCCGACAGGGCCAGGTTCGGGCCGAGGATGGCCAAGCCCAGCCAGCCGAGCAAGGGCAGAAACAGAGCCACGCCCAGCTCGAACCACGGCGCCACGCGCTCGGCCGCGACCGGGAGCAGGTCGGCGTCCGTCAGCTCCACGTACGGCTTGCTCATGCCCAGCGCGCGGGTCCGGAACCAATCGCTGCGCGCCAGCAGGCGGGTGAACGCCAGCGTGAGGGGAGCGGTTCCCGGCGTGTCCGGGCTCGCCGCCGGCGTGCCGCGCTCCGGCCGGTGCGTCCAGCGCAGGTCCCGATAAAGCGCTTGATATGCAGTGGTCAGGGATTCGGGGGCGTACTGTTGCAGTACGGAGGTTGCGTCGCTTTCGATCCCGTTCTCGCGCGCCACGGCCAGCAACTGGGCCGCGGAATGAGGATAGATGCGTCCTTCGGTCATCCTCACCTGGACGTTGTGCGCCAGGAGTTCGGCCAGCTCCTGCGGGGTTAACAACTGCGCCGCCGCCCAGTTCACCGCGAGCTCCTCGCTCTCCTCCAGGTGGGTGGACGGGCCGCCGATGTAAGGCAGCAGGCCGTGCCCGGCTTCGTGCGCCAGATCTCCCAGCCCGAAGATGTCCCGGCGGGGTGTCAGCAGTACGCCCAGGTTCAGCCCCAGGAGCATGCGCTCGGTCTGGATCGGAAAAACGTTCCGCAAAGGATTGAGCCCGCGCTCGACGGTGAATACCAGGCGGGTGAAGGCGGCGCCGCTCCAGCCCAAGCGGTCGGCCAGGCGACGGTTGATCTCGTTCGTCACGGCGAGGTATTTGCGGTAGACCTCTTCCAGGCGGAGCAGAGCCAGGCGCAGGGTCTCGCGGTCCCGCCCCTGTTCGTTGTGGAACAGCGAGAAGCTCGACCATTCGTGGGTCTCGTTCCTCAGGTCGAACTCCGCGCCGGGGAAGTTGGCGCGCATGAAGTCCCTGAGCATGAAGGGACGGATGGTGCGCGCCCCGTAGGCCTGGAGACGGGGGTTGAACCATTCCTCCACGAGGGCGTCCACGGCCGCGGCGTACCCGCCCCGGCCTTCCGGCGCGCCGGCCGCGTCGGCCTCGCACACCGTGTTCCCGGGCTTCTCGCCCAGACGCGCCGCCAGGCTTTTCAGCTTGTCGGCCAGGTAGGGCGCGTGCCGGATCACCTCGTCCGCGGTCGGCGTCCTCTCCCCCGCCTCCGGCGCGTGCTTCAATTCCGGCGCCAGGATGTGCTGCGCTTCCTCCAGCAGGAGCAGCACCCGGTCTCCGTCCGTCACCTCCGGAGACGTCCACAGCCTCTCCCCGGTCCAGATCGCCGTGTCGAAGCGGTCTTGGCTGCCCCGCCGCGCGTGCCCCAGCGGGCCGTCCTCGTGCAGCGTCAGCCGCCCGCGCACGAACAGCAGGTGCGAAGTGATGGCCTGTGCCGCCAGGTTGACGAGCAGCTGCTGGACGGTTGTGCCCTTCCGATCCGACAGCGCCTGGAACTGCCCGGCAATCTCCGCTTCCGTCCTCCCCGTCAGGCGGGCCAGGTCCGCCACGGGTTGTTCGGATTTCAGCAGGCTCCACAACGTTCCGTCCGGCCCCCGGATCCTGTGCAGCGACCGGGACAGAGTCTCCCTCGCCCGCAGCCGTGCGGGCAGCGCCAGATCGAGCCACCATTTGGCCAGACCCAGCAGGTTGAAGACCGCGTTGGCCGGAGCGGCGAAGGGCCCGCGCGCCGCGTAGGGCTCGCGGTTCAGGCTGTTGTCCGGCCAGACGCGGTACACGTTCCCCCAGCGGAACTGCGCCCGCAGGCGCGCATTGCGCTCCTCGTGGGGAATTTCCACCGCCGCGGACTCCTTCCCGCCCTGTTCCGTCCCTCGGCCCTGCGCCAGACGCACCACCTGCGCCAGAATGTCATCCACCAGGTTGAATTTTCTCATGTTCCGGGAATAATCCCTGGCGCGCGCGGTCCAGGACTCGAGCTCCGCGTATTTTTCCGGACGCGGATCCCGGCCCATGAGATACAAGTCCGCCGACTTCTCCGCCAGTCCTTTCAGGGTTTCCCAGGACCGGGGCGCGCGTTTCCCCGCGTCCTCCAGGGCCAGGACGCGGATGAGGGTGGCCAGGATGATGCGCCGTTTTTTGCCCGGGGCGATATCGTAATCATCGTGGAGGTAGGGACTTTCGCAGCTGATGGCCTCCAGCCAGGTGGCCATGCCCGTGACGAAAGCCGGGAAGCCGATCCAGCCTCCCAGTTTTCGGCTGCGCACGGCCGTTCCCGAAAGCTCTGCCTGCAGGGTGTTCATGTCCTCGTGGGACAGGGCTTCGTGCAGCACGACGCATACCGGCCTGCCCGGGCCGGCGGGCTCCAGGCGCCGGCCGTCGGCGGTGATGACCGCAAAACCCCGGGCGAGCAGTTCTTCGGGCTCGAAGGGAGGACTGGTGTGGCGCCCGGGAACGAGTTGCATGAGAATTTGCCCGCCGTCCGGAAGGAGGGGAATCCGCCGGCGGATGGCGGGATCGTCCAAGGCCCGGGCGAGGATGTCCAGTTCCTGCAGAAAAGCGCGGGTGTCTTGAAAATAACCCCAGGTCCAGCATGCCCGTTGAGGGTCCCACTTCCCGCGTTCGGCGGAGGCCTGCAAGGCCTCCTGCTGGGCGGGAGACAATACGATTCGCAGCCACTCGGCGCGCCGGGCCACCAGTTCGGCCAGGGTCCAGCGCTGTCTGGCCTGGTGGCGGCGAACCAGGCCCTCATCCTGGAAAAGCGTGCCGTAGGGGTCCTCGAGATTGTTGTTGGCCAGGTCCCGGGCGTTTCCATACCGGGCGTGCTCGTGACCCAGCACCTCGGGGAACAATTTGACATCGAACAGGGCGGTTTCGGGATTGGCGGACTCGATGTCTAAATCCACGCCGACGTGCACGCCGCGGGGCAGGCGGGCCAGGACCGCGGCCAGTTCTTCACGGCTCACGGGCCTCAGGTCGAGACGTTCGCGGGTCGTGAAGCGGTATCCGTCCGGCGCCGTCGCGCCGCCGAGCACGTACACCCTCACCCGCAGCCGGTCCGAAACGCTCAACAGGGAGGACGCGAGCATCCAGGCCATGCCCATCAGGCCGCCCGCGAACTGGGGCCCGAGGTAAAAATACACGGTTTGCTCCTCGAGCCTCCGCAGCGCAGCGCGTGCCCGGCGGGCCATGCGTTCGCGGGCGGCGGCCACCCGGCGGATCAGGGCCGGAGAGCGGTCCTTGGCCTGCACCAGCCTGTCGAAGAAAGCTTCTCCCCGTTCCAGCCGCTCCTCGAGCCGCGCGGTCGGCAGTTCCCGGACATCCGGGTGCAGTTCCCGGATGGTCCCGCGCACCCAGGCCAGCAGGTAGGTCATATCGTCGGGCAGCAGCGCCATTTCCGTCGGCAGGAGTTTCGCCACATCCGGATAGGCTTGCAGCAGGCGCAGGGCGATTTCACGGCGCAGGTCTTCAAGCCAGCCGGCGAAATTCCGCAATTCACGGGGCCAGTCGCGGTCCGCATGCTCGGGGCCTCGGATCACTTGCTTCCCGTCCGCTCGCAGCTCATGTCGGACCAGTCCCACGTAATACACCCAATCCGGCCCGCGCCGGAAAGCGAAATCATGCGGCGGCAGGGAGCGCTCCGCGATCTCATCCGCGTCCCGGTCCGCCGCGCGATCATTGATCAGCGACGTCCGGGCATCCCCCGGCTGTCCCGCGTCGGCCTCGCACATCGTGTTCCCGGGCTTCTCGCCCAGACGCGCCGCCAGGCTTTTCAGCTTGTCGGCCAGGTAGGGCGCGTGCCGGATCACCTCGTCCGCGGTCGGCGTCCTCTCCCCCGCCTCCGGCGCGTGCTTCAATTCCGGCGCCAGGATGTGCTGCGCTTCCTCCAGCAGGAGCAGCACCCGGTCTCCGTCCGTCACCTCCGGAGACGTCCACAGCCTCTCCCCGGTCCAGATCGCCGTGTCGAAGCGGTCTTGGCTGCCCCGCCGCGCGTGCCCCAGCGGGCCGTCCTCGTGCAGCGTCAGCCGCCCGCGCACGAACAGCAGGTGCGAAGTGATGGCCTGTGCCGCCAGGTTGACGAGCAGCTGCTGGACGGTTGTGCCCTTCCGATCCGACAGCGCCTGGAACTGCCCGGCAATCTCCGCTTCCGTCCTCCCCGTCAGGCGGGCCAGGTCCGCCACGGGTTGTTCGGATTTCAGCAGGCTCCACAACGTTCCGTCCGGCCCCCGGATCCTGTGCAGCGACCGGGACAGAGTCTCCCTCGCCCGCAGCCGTGCGGGCAGCGCCAGATCGAGCCACCATTTGGCCAGACCCAGCAGGTTGAAGACCGCGTTGGCCGGAGCGGCGAAGGGCCCGCGCGCCGCGTAGGGCTCGCGGTTCAGGCTGTTGTCCGGCCAGACGCGGTACACGTTCCCCCAGCGGAACTGCGCCCGCAGGCGCGCATTGCGCTCCTCGTGGGGAATCACAACGGCGCCCAGGTCCGGGGACTCTCGTGAATACTTGTGCAGTCCATCGAGGGTCGCGAAGCGTTTTGCTCCCTCCTTCGGATGCAGGATTTCCCAAGCCGCAGCCACGTCGCGTCCCAAATGTTCCTGGTTGACCAAGAGGTAGCGGACCACGCTATCCAATTCCGGTCCGCGATAACCGGCCGCGAACGCCATCTGCCGGAGGTAAGCCTCACCCAGGGCCTTGATGGCAACGATGGAGCGCATCATTCTGGCCGGATTCAGCATCTCGGCCGCGATGACCGCATCGCCTGGAGCGTACCGGCCCGCGGCGTATTTCCGCCGGATCCGGGCGTCCCCCGCGACCAAGCGCTGCATGTCCGCGAGCAACTGCTCGCGCCGGGGCGTGGCGGGCAGCGAATGATTCCGGACCATACTGGCCCACTTGCTTTCGAGAAACTGGATTAGAAAATTCCGGAAGCCCTCGTTCCGCCCCGGCGTGGTGAGGGACAGCTCCGCGTCGACATTGACAGGCGTCATGCCCGTAAAGGCGAAGTTTGTCAGCTCGGGGTCGCGCTGCTGGGTCCAGACGGCGAACACGAAAAGGGCGTTGAAGGCGTCGGCTTCGTCCTTCTGCGCCAGTTCGGAGCTTCTCAGGTTCCCGCCGGCCGCGACGCGCACAAGGTAATATTCCCCGGGCAGGGCTTCCACACCCAGCAGGTCTTTGGCCTCCGGCGCGGACAGGGGCGCCACGGGCGCGAGGTTGGCGATCCCGCGCGACAGCAAATAGAGCAGCAGTGGAACGTTCCGGGAGGTTCCCGAGCGTTGGGCCCGGCCGGGATCGAAATCAGGCGGGGCCAGGCGTTGCACCAGCCAATGGGCGCCGTTCTCATCCCGCATGAGTCCTTCCTGGAACAGGCTGCCCGGAGGGAGGAGTTCGAGATGTTTCCCGATGCCCGTGATGCCGTCGAAGGGGAGCCCGAACGGGGCCGAGGCGCGCGCGAACCGGTCCAGATAGCGATTCATGCCGGCGGCCAGCTCCGCGTGTACCCGGCCGGCCAGCCGTGCGGCTTCGTCCGTTGAAGCCGCGTACAGGCCGCGGGTGCGGGACTGCCAGGCCACCGGCCAGGTCGCGGCGTCGTACACGCAGGAGCCGGCGGATTCGGGCTCCCCGGCCGCCGCGGCGGCCAGGGCCAATTTGTTTTTCAGGCCCTGATCGTGCAGAACCACGTCGTGCCCCAGGTGCGGAGCCAGGATGTGCTGAACGTCCTCCAGGAGCAGTTGCGCCAGGTCCGCGTCCGTGAAGCGCGTGTCGCGCAGCGTCCGTTCCCCGATCCACACGGCCGTGTCACCGTGGCGGGTCTGCCCCGTGCGCGCGTGCAAGTAGGCCCCGCCGGGGTACAGGGTGACACGGTCCTTTGCGACCAGCACGTCCACGTCCCGGGCCAGGGCGGTCAATTGCTGCACCACCTCCGCGCGCTCCAGCTTCAGTTCTGCGGCCAATGCGGTCAAGTCCAGGTGTTCGGCCGCGGCGGCCAGCACGTCGGGGCCGCGGATGCGGCCCAGGCGCCGTACGATCTCGCGCTGGGCCTGGCGGCGCAGGATCGCGCCGCGTCCCCAGCTCAGCCGCTCGCGCAGAAACACCGCCAAGGTTCGCGCCCAGTCCCGGATCGCCGGCAGGCGATAAAGCTCGGGCCGCACGCGGCCCGAAGCCGCGACCCGGTAAACGCGGCCGGCCAGGATCTGCGCGCGCAGGCCCTGGTTGCGGTCCGGATGGGCGATCTCCTCCTCGGCCAGGTCCGGGGAACCCTCCTCGCCCGCCAGGGTCCAGCCGGCCGTCTCGGCCCCGGGCGCGGCCCAAATCAGGGGCACGCCGTAATCGGGACGGTCCAGATCGTTTTCCGGGAAAGGATCGCCGCCCCATACCCGGTAGCGCTTGTTTCCCTTCATTTCCGCGGTCAGGTCCGTGCGCAGGGCAAAACCGGCTTTGGCCCACCACCATCGCTGCTTCCCGACGCGGACGCCGCCGTCCCGGTCCGAAAAAATGCCTTTCAACCAGAACCGCCCCAGCGGCCGGTAGCGGTTCCACAGCACATTTTGTCCCGCGATTTCGAAGGGTTGCAGGCTCCGCCCGTCGGGAGACAGTTCGTGCACGACATTGCGGCCGGAGGCGCGCCAGCCCCGGGCGGCTTCCGGGGAATCGAACCAGATGAGCGGCACCTTCGGGTCCGGGCTGGCCGGGTCGTTGTCCGGGTAGGGATCGCCCAGCCAGATCCGCACCGCGCGGCCGTCCCTGAATTCCGCGCACAAGTCCGTCCGGCCCGCGTACGGCGCCAGGGTCGGAATCTCCTGGGCGCCGAATTTCTTCACGCCTTTGCCGCCCACGCTCACCTGCTTCAACAAGGCGTTCCGGACCCGGCTGATTTTCCTTGCCCCGAAAATGCGGCCCGAAATCTCCTGCGCCTGCCAGCGTCCGTCCTCTCCCAGTCCGTACACCACGTTCTCCCCCAGCAGCCGCCAGTCCTGCGCGTCCCCGGCCGAGTCGAACCAGATCAGGGGCACCTCGCGGTCCGGGCGGGACGCATCGTTGTCCGGGTAGGGATCACCCAGCCAGATCCGCACCGCGCGGCCGTCTTTGAATTCCACGCTCAAGTCCGTCCGGCCCGCGTACGGCGCCAGGGTCGCAATCTCCTGGGCGCCGAATTTCTTCACGCCTTTGCCGCCCACGCTCACCTGCTTC
>CAZQGO010000026.1:7611-37011 GCA_964593065.1 uncultured bacterium
CGCCGCGCATGCCCCAGCGGACCGCGGGGGTGCAGGACCAGGCGGCCGCGGACGAGTAGAAAAGGCGTACGCGAGGCAATGGCGGCTAACTCTTGAATCAGTTCGTCCGGGGTAAGCTGCAGAGCATCGGCTAAGGGTTTGAATTGGGCGGTTACTCGGGCGGGCGGTATTTCAAGCCAGGAGGCAAGCGTGGTCACGGGAGCGGCGGACTCCTTCAGGGACGGCAACGCGCCGCCGGGACCGCGGATCCGGTCGAGGGACCTTTGCAGGCTTTCCCTCGCTTCCCTGCGTGCGGGCAGCCGCTGGTCCAGCTCCCATTTGAAACGGCTTGCAAGGTCGAAAATTCGCCCGGTCAAGGCGGCAAACAAACCGCGCCCTTGGTAGCTTTCCCGGGACAGGGAGTTGTCCGGATTCACGCGGAAGACATTGCCCCAAAAATACTGGCCGCGCAGGCGCGCGTTGCGGATGGGGTGCGCGATTTCCCGCGCCCCCAGGTCCGGAGAAACTTCGGGCACCGCCAACCCGGATACTCTTGGCGGCGCCGGTGAAATTTTCACGTCAGCGCGGGTCAGGCCGCGGTCCGCCACCATCGCCGGGTCGGCGATGAACCGGGTGGATTGGTAGAATATCCGAATATGGGCGTCCACGGCCTGTTCCAGGGTCCAATCACGCCCGGCAAGGTCCACCTCGTACTGTTGGCCGGAAGCCATCAGAACCAGCGTTTGCGGCGCCAAGCGCCCCTGCTCCTTTTTAAACAAGGTGAAAACATGCACACCCTCCCGTTCCTCGTCTTCCGACAGTCGCCAATACTCGGCGTCTCCGGCCACGAGGTATCCGCCCTCGTTGACGTCCTGCCCCATGTCCTCGATAAAATCCGCCTCGTAGCCGGCGTGATGGTACAGGGTGTTGAAACACAATTTGATGTCCGCGGGGATGCCCTGCCCCAGGAACGCGGTTTGCACGCGGAAGCCGTGCTCGGCGGCAAAGCGCTCGTAGGGGTGCGCGACGAACTCGAAGCCCTCCGGCACCTGCGGATTCACCAAATCCAGCGGCACCCTCCGTTCCAATTCCCGCCGCCGTGCGTCCAGCATGAGCGGATTGCCCACAAAATCATAAGCGCCGAGGACCCGGCCTTCCTCGGACAGGTAAATAAAATCCCCGTTCTCCGGATTGCGCAGCATGTAGGCCGGAACCAGGATGTCCGCGCCGATGATCTCCGCTTGCGGGTATTCGGCTTTCACCAGGCCGGTAAGCTCCTCGATGGTAACCGGCCAGGGACCACCGAGCCCAATTTCATTGATGACCGGCCGCTCCTTGGAGCCAAGCAGGCGGCGAATGCCGGGGTGACGCAGCAGATAGCGGTACTCGCGATTTGAGCGTTCCCGGGCCGTGCCCACGCGGATCATTCCCTCGTCCGCGTAGTCCTCCAAAACGCGCTCGACCATGGGCCGGAAATGCCGGTTCTCGGAAAAAACCGGACGCAGGGCCTGCAGGGTCCGGTAGGTCGCGATCTGGACGCGCAGATTGCCCTCATGTGCCAGGTCCGTCAGCTTGTTCATGAGGAACATGGCCTGCATCACGGGCGCGGCCAGCTCCGGACGGCCTTCCAGGGCGCGCAGTCCGCGTAAATTTTCCAGAATGTCGTCCGAGGAGATCAGGGCAGAGATCGCGTCAAAATCCTGCGTTGCTTCGCCGCGGGTTGACCCGCCGGCGGGGCGGATCGTTCCCCCGGCGTTCGCGATCCCCCGCGCGGCGGCGCGTATCCAGGCTTGCCGGGCGGCCAGAAAATCGCTGACTCGCCGCCGGGCGGCGTCCGTCAAGTACTCGAACTGTTCAAAAAGGCCCCGCGGATTTCCCGCCAGCAGCGCCGCCAGCCTGGCGGATTCAGAGGGGCCCAGCCGTTCCAACCACTTGTGCACGAGGACGCGAAAGACTTCTTCCCGTCTCCCCGCAAACCAATCGGTGAGGATGAGGACCAGCAGTCCCCATTCCAGGCCCGATAGACCGCCTAACGAAATTTCATGCAGAGCGTCCAAATCGCGATCGATCTCCTCGGCGCTGCGGTTCCTGAACCCCCACATCAGGCGGGGCGCGTTGTGGATGACCGACCAGACCGGGTTGTCTCCGGGGGCGTCGGAGCGCACGCTTTCGGCCAGGAATGCGCCGGACTGCGTGAGGAGCGCTCGCGCCTGGAATCCCCCGAGGTAGGCGAAGTCCTGCAGGTAGGCGCCGTCCGGGGCCAGCAGGCGTTCCAGGTTCTTCACGGCCTGAACTTCCGCGGTCCGGCGTTCGGCATGAGCGGAATAATGGACATTGTACGCCACGACCATGTCAAAGGGGCCGTAGGCGTCCAGGATCCGCGTCACGTCCCGGTCTTTGAGCAAATCGAGTTTTTCGAAACTGCTCTCGATCCCCCGTTTTCGGAAGTCCTGCGCGGAGGCCAGGCGCAATCCATCCTCCGTCTCGGTGAAATACTCGCGATAGCGAGGTTGGGCGCGCACGGAAGCCGGCACGTGTCTGGACAGGTACCGCCGGCGCTTGGCGTAGTCCAGGCTGGCGTAGGCCGCGTCGGAGTTCACCAGGTTCACCGAGAAATCGAGACCCAGTTCGCGCCGCGCCTCGGCACAGGCCATGGCCACTTCGTACCCCTGGATGCCCAGTGCCGAGCCCACCACCAGGATGTTCAGCTGCCGCGGGAGGCGGCCGGCCCGGTGCAGGGCCAGAAGATGGTCCTTGACCCGCCGAAACACGAGGTCCTCCTCGCCTTCAAACGCGCGGCCGAACTCGGTGTGCAGGCGCGCCGCGTCCGCATAATCGCGCATTTCGTCCTCGAAAGCCTGGCGCGCGCTCAGGTGCCGCAAGTTTTCGTTCGCGATCCGGGGCTCGAGCCCCGAATGGGCCGCCAGTCGCTCCCGCACGCGTGCGTAATCCGCCTGCACCCGCGTGGAATCCGGGTCCGCAACGAGCTCCCCGTCCTGGATCAAGCGGCGGACCGTGCCCTCGAAGGCTTCTCCGGTCAAGCGGCAGGCTTCCCGCAGCGCCGCCAGTTCGACCCGGGTATTCTCCTGTCCCCGCGTGGCCTGGTAATACGCCTCCCAGAAGATTTCCTCTTGCCACGCCGACCGGAGGGAGGCGGCCAAGGATTGCCCGGCCCGGATGAACGCGTCCCGGTCCAGGGCCGTCCCATGACGATAGGGGCGCAGAAGCCCCCAAACCCTCCGTACCGCGTGCCAGGGCAGGCCGTGGCCCTCCAAGGCAGCGCGCACGTCATCCAGGCCGTCTTCAAAATTCCCGGAGTGCGCGAGCATCCGTTCCCGGACCTCCGCCGCCCAGTCCATGTCCGGGCGGGCCGGCCCCCGCGAACCGGGCGTGCGCGCCTCGGGTCCGCTCACGGCCAGGAGCAGGGGCGAGCGCCAGACCGGAAGGGACAGGCCCGGCGCTCCCGTGCTCAAAATCACCAGGGGGCTTTGCCAGCGGATCCGGACCCGGCCCGCGGCCAGGGCGCGGAGAAAGTCGCCTTGGCTGTGCAGCGCCGCCCCTGCGGCTTCCCGCCAGGCGGCGAAGCGTCCGCTCCACCAGGCTGTCACGTCGGCCCGGCGTGCCTGAACCTCCAGCGCCAGGCGGACGAACAGGAGGGCTCCCAGCTGCGCCCACGTCAGGCGGGGCAGGCCCCTGGACGCCCACTCCGCCCGGGGAGCGTCCAGGCGCGCGCGCCAGGAGCGCACCAGGCCGGGAGCTGCGGGAATCAGGGCGATGTCCTGCCCGCGGAACTGCGCCACCTGGATCGCCTCGGTTTCCTGCACCGGCGGGTCGAGTTTCCGGTCCCAGGCCACGGCCAGCATGTTGCGCCCGTCGTGCAGGGTGCAGACGAAGCTCAACACTTCCGCGGAATGGGAAACGATCTGGGCGGGATCGATGCGGACATACGGCGAGGGCTCGGCGAGCTTGGCCGTCAGGTTCCGTTGCAGGGCTTCGCCCACCGCCCGGATCTTGCGGTCGAAATAGAAATAGGCCACGGCCTTGGCCTTCAGGAACAACTCCAGCAGGCGCGCGAAGGTGCGTTCCCGTTCGTTCATGGCCGCGGGATCCACGACCGCATCGGGGTCTGCGGTCCTGGGCAGGAACGGCTCGACCGTGAAGATTTTCTGGTCCTGGGCCAGCAGCTTTTCCAGCGGGGTGCGGCGGTTTTTCAGCAGCGTGAAGTAGGGATTGACCACGTCCTGATGCACCAGGCGGGGCCGGAAGGATACGTAGGAGATTCCACGCCGCCGCAGTTCCTCCAGCACGCGTTCCGTGTGATAACCGCCCGTGACCAGGGCCGCCAGGCGCACGTGCTGCCGCCGCATCCTGTCCAGGCAATTGTCCACGAAGTGCAGACTGCGCTGGTCGGCCACGCGGTAAAAGCTGGAGGCCTCGGCCACATAGCGGTCGAGACGGTAGATTTCCTCGTCCAGGGGCAGGGACTGCCCGGGATCGTGCGCGCGGATGAAGTCCGCGAAAGCCAGGACCGCGAATTCCCCGGGGCTGTGCCGGAACTCTTCCAGGGCGCGGGGCGAAGCGGAGATGTTCAGCAGTTTCTCGATGACGTCCAGGCGGTGCTCGAGCCGGTCCAGCTGGACCTGATCCGGGTCGGAATACAGTTTCGTCCGCAGGGCTTCATCCAAGGCATCCATTTCCTCGAAGAGCGCGTCGGGATTCACCTCCGCGGGAAAAAGACTCTGGTTCCCCTGCACGTACCGGGCGACATTGGGAAAAGCGCCCGCCTCGAGACCCTGGCGGCCGGCGGTTTTCAGCAGAAAGGCGGCGTACGGCAGGGGGCCGAGTTCCCCTTCGCGGAAGGCCCGGCGGCGTTCGTCGAAATGCAGCAAGGCGGCGTTGTAGATCCGGGGCTTGAGTTCGTCCAGAATTTCCCGCAGGTCGTAGCAATATCCCTGCGCTTCGTCGTTGAGGATGAGGTCCACGGACCGTTTGTTGGCCGCATATAATTCCGGGGTTTCAATTCCCTCCAGGCGCACGGGGTCGTCGCCGGTCGCGGTGAAATACTCGGCCCCGGAGAGCTGGCCGCGCCGGACGAAATAATCCCCGACCTCCTGCCGGACCCGCTTGAGGGGGAAGCGTTTCAGCTGGCCCGTATTGATGGGCAGGGAGCTGCCTTCGACCGCCACCAGCCGCAGATGATGACGCCGGGCCAGAAGGCCCAGCAGGCTGGCAATGTTGCGCTGCACCTCGTAGTTGCAGTGCAAATCCTGGATGTGAACCACCAGCTGCTCCCCGCCTTGAAAAGCCTGCGTGACGTCGCCCCATTGGCGGGGGATCTCCACGGCCTGATGGTCAAAATACACCCCGGGGGACGCGGAGTGAAGATTCGAAGCGTCGAAAGCCCAAGCCAGGTAAGGAAAAATAAAAGCAATGGAGATGAAAATGGATATGGCCTTGGCCCACACCCTGCGTCCGGGCAAGTGCCAGGCATGGAGGGAGAAAATTTTCCAGGGAACGCGCAATGAATAGGAAGAAAAGGTAAGTCGCATGAATTTATTTAATAAGGTTTAATGCTGGAATCATCATTATATATTAATTTTATCACCTCCCGATAAAAAATCAATTTTAATATGTCCAAAAATGCTTAAATATAAATGTTATTATTGAATCCGTTTCGATTTGTTACATAATGATTGTCGGAAAAGAATGGATGGATATCCAATCAATACAATATTTATTCACTGTTGGCCTTTTCATGCAGCAATAGGGCGGAATATGCATTTCTAACCCGCCGCAAATGACGGTTTAGATCATGCATGAAAACCTCGGATTTAGTCTTGGTTCCGAGCATTCTTTTGGACAGGGCCTCCAGCTCCTGGGGATCCGTCGGCAGGGCGTGAATCTGGCGGTCCTCCAGCATTTGCAGGTAGTGCTCCACCCTGCGCAGAAAGATGTAATCCTCCCTGAGTTCCAGGGCCTTTTCCGGAAGAATCAGACCCGACTGCTCCAATGCGGCCAGGGCTTCCAAGGTGTTGCCGTTGAGCAACTCGGGATGTCCGGGCGCATGAATCATTTGCAGGCCCTGGACCAAGAACTCGATATCCCGGAGGCCTCCCAAGCCGGTTTTGACATCCGTCCCTTCCACGCCTTTGAGGGCCAATTGTTTCATGGCCGCCTGACGGGTTTTTTCCACGGCCGCGATGATTTCTTCCTGACCGCGTTTCTGCAGCAGGAAGCCGTGCATCCGTTCCAGGAAAGCCCGCCCGAGGTCTTCGTTTCCGCACACGAACCGCAGTTTCAGCAAGGCCTGGATTTCCGGCAAGGCCGCATCCGTCCGGTAATAATCCGCCAAGCCGGTCAGGTTGGGAACCAGCTGACCCTCCTGGCCATAGGGACGCAGGCGCAGGTCCACGCGGTAGATGTACCCCTCCTCCGTGTAACTGGACAGGGCCGTGCGCACGAAATGCATGACCCACAGGAACGGATCCTCGTCGCCCCATTTCCCCGCCTGGAAGGCGGCGCGCCCCTCGTCCGAACACAAACCGAGCAGGTCCACGTCCGAACTGTAGTTGAGTTCCCTGCCGCCCAGCTTGCCCAGGGCGAACAGGCAGAAATGGCCCGCGGCCGCCTCGCTGCCCGGGGCGCCGACGTGGTGCCAGGTCTGCCAGGCGCGCTCCAGCGCGACCTCCAGCAGGGCATCGGCCAAGTTGGATAAATCCCGGGTGATGTCCGCTAAGGGCGCCCGCAAGGCGATGTCCCGCGTGCCCACGCGCAGGAGTTCGCGCCGGCGGAAACGGCGCAGGGCGTTCAGCCAGGGGGCGTTATCCGTGTGTTCCCGGCCGAGCGCCGCCAGTTCGCGGCGCATGTCCTCACGGCTGCGCGTGCCCTGGAGCGTGGCCGGGTCCGTGACCCATTCGAAAAACTCGGGATTGCGCACCAGGGTGTCGGCCAGGAACTGGCTGGCCGAAAAAATGCTCAACAGCAGCTCCAGGCGCATGGGCTGGGCATGCAGGCGGACGAAGTGCGCGCGCGCTTTTTCCGGCCCGTCCTCTGCCAAGGCGGCCGTGAAGCGTTCCCAGTTGTTCAGGGCCATGTCCGGGTCGGGTTTCTGGGACAGCATGTCGCAGGCCAAAACCGCCAGGCGCGCGAAGGTCTCCCGGCTGCCGGCGGCCTCGCCCAGGCGGCGCAGGTTGGCGTAGGCCCGCCCGGGCTGTTTGAAACCCGCCTCGGCCAGGATGTGCTCCTGCAGGGATGCGGGCACCTCCTCCGACAGCACGAGGTCCGCGACGTTGCCCACCCCCGGTCCGGGCAGGGAGTCCCGCCCGAAATGCCTTTCCACGAACGTCCGCACGGCCGCGGTATGGGTTTCGAAAGCGAGATGCAGCTGCTGCGCCGGGCTCAACCCCGCCCGCGGTTCGTAGCCCAAGCGGCGCGCGAGGTGGACGTACTCGTCGGACCGCACGGCGGGCAGGAACAGGTCCCGCGCCGAGCCCCGCAACATCCGCAGGCCGTTGATCAGGCGGCGCAGGAAATCATAGGCCGCCACCACTTCCTCCCGTTCGCCCGCCCCTAAAATCCCGACCGCGCGCAGGGCCGCCAGCGCTTCATGGATGCGCGGCGTACGCAGTTCGGGATGGTCGCCGCCGTAGATCACCTGCAGGATCTGGACGTCGTATTCCAAATCCACCAGCGCGCCCGGGGAAAACTTGACGTTGAAGCGGCCCGGCCGGGATTTCTCCGCCAGCTGCTTCCGGCGGACCTCGCGCAGTTCGGCCAGGTTCAGGCGGCCGGAGGCGTACAGGAATTCGTCGCGCAGCCGCTCGACTCTCGCGCCCAGGTCCCGGTCTCCGCCGATGGCGCGCAGGCGGACCAGCGCCAGCCGCTCATAGGCCTGCGCCGGGCCCTGCGCGCCGTAATAGTCGCAGAAACTCGCCAGGCTGCAGGCCAGCGGTCCGTCCGCGCCGTACGGCCGGAGGCGCAGGTCCACGTCGAAGATCCCCTCCCGCTTGGCGCGGATCATGGCCGCCGTGTCCCGGGCCAAGCGTTCGAAAAACTCGCGGTTCTCCACCGTCTCGGCGCCGTCCGTGGAGCCGGCGTCGCTGTAAACGAACAGCAGCTCGATGTCCGAGGCGTAGCCCAAGGCCGCGCCACCGAATTTGCCCAGGCCGAACAACGCATAGGCGGCGGGCAGGCCCGCGATGGTGCGCGGCGTGCCGAAGCGCCGCGCGAGCTGCTCGTAGACCAAACGGGCGGCCGCCGCGAGCACGGCCTCGGCCAGCACCGTCAGGTGCTCGGCCAGCACCTTGAAATCCGTGAGCGGGTTGAGGATGTGGTCGAGGTCGATGAGATAGATTTCCCGGTCCTTGAACTCGTTGAGGCGGCGCGCGCGTTCCTCGGGATCGTCGCCGCCGCCGAGGAACTCCTCCAGGCGCCGGGGAATGGTTTCGGCCGGCTCCACGAAACGGCGGTCCTCGACGTGGGGTTTCAAAATCGGCAGCAGGGTTTCATACTGCAGCCGGATGACGTCCTCCCATAAAAAATCGCTGGCGCCCAGCAGGCGCGCCAAGTCCTGGAGATGCCGGGGATTCGAGAACATGTCCAGCCACCGCCCTCGTTCCGGCAGCCGGAGCACGTCGGCGGCGAGGTGCTCGAAACGGGACAGGGCGGCATAGGGGTCCGGGGCCTTGCCCAAAAAATGCGTAAACTGCTTGGTCAGCAGCACGGACAGCCTGACTTCATCCAGGATGTCGGGATCTGTCAGCGGCAGGCCTTGGGCGTCCACCACGTGCAGTTCGTCCTCGATCCGCTGGTCCTCCGTGCGGATGTTGACGGTTTCGATCTGGATTCCTTTCAACGACAAGGCGTTGCTCAAGGCATACAGGAAGGCGAAGGTGTCCTGGGACACGACCTTCAGGCGCGTGAAGTCCCCGCTGTCGTTGTCGAGCGAGATCTGCATGGGGTACAGCACCGGTCCGCTGGCGGGGGCGGCGTCCTCCAGGCGATTGGCGACCATCTCGTTGACGCGGTGCTTGGCCTCGCGGACCGCCTGCGCCCCCCCCTGTTCCAGCAGGCCGATGATTTCCTTCAGGCGCTGCCGGAACTCCTCCGTCCAGTCTTCGAAGGCGGTCTCGGGATCCAGGGTGCCGGAAAAATGGTCCACGATGCGCCGCCGCTTCAGGTCCGGTCCGGCCGCGGCATCTGCCGGGACCCGGGCATAGGTGTAGACGTTGCCGCTTTGGATGGAAAAGGCCAAACCCGCCAGCAGGCCGGTGATGAGAGAAAATTCGCCGCCGTAATCAAAGGCCAGGATGGTGCAGTCCACCCGGTCGTCGAGCCGGCTGTGCATCAGGACCTCCGCCGGGTGTTTGGGCGTTAAGCGCGCGAGGGCCCGCACATGGCGGGCGATGTCCGGCAGGGAGAAATTTTCGAAATAGGGGTCCTCCAGGCGGGCGAGGTGCTCCTGCAGCAGGCGTTCGTCCACCTGCGGGCAGAGGTCTTTCAGTTCGGACAAGCTTGGTTTGGGCATGGGAGACAGCGTCTTTCGCGAGCGGGCTGCCGCGGCCGGGGCGCGCCAGGGGAAACCCCGCCTTCACAGCCGGGCGCGTATCATTGTAAGCGCTGCGGTCAAAATCCTCAAGCCCCGAGAGGGGCTTTTCCACGGCGGGGCAAAAAAAAGGCTCCTGCAGCCGGTGCCGCAGGAGCCGGTGGGGCCGTCGGAAGGACGCGGTCTAGATATCGAAATACAGGGCGAATTCCCAGGGATGGGGGCGCAGATCCAGGGCCGCCACCTCGTTTTTCATTTTGTAGTCGATCCAGGTTTCGATGACATCCGCCGTGAAGACGTCGCCCTTCAGGAGGAAATCATGATCCTTGGACAAAGCCTTCAAGGCCTCCCGCAGCGTGCCGGGCGTGGTCGCCACCTTGGCCAGCTCCTCGGGCGGCAGGTCGTAGATGTTCTTGTCCAGCGGCTGTCCGGGATCGATCTTGTTCAGGATGCCGTCCACCGCGGCCATCATGATCGCGGAAAAGGCCAGGTAGGGGTTGCAGGCCGGATCCGGGCACCGGAATTCGATGCGCTTGGCCTTGGGAGAGGTGGAGTACATGGGAATGCGGATCGCGGCGCTGCGGTTGCGGCGCGAATAGGCCAGATTGACCGGCGCCTCAAATCCCGGCACCAGGCGTTTATAGCTGTTGGTGGTGGGATTGGTCAGGGCCAGCAGCGCCGGGGCGTGCTTGAGGATGCCGCCGATGGCATGCATGGCCAGGGCGGACATGCCGCCGTAGCCGTCGCCGGCAAACAGGTTTTTACCGTCCTTCCACATCGACATGTGCACGTGCATGCCGCTCCCGTTGTCGCCGAACATGGGCTTGGGCATGAAGGTCACGGTCTTGCAGTATTTCTTGGCGGTGTTCTTGACGACGTACTTGTATTTCAGCAGCTTGTCGGCCATTTCCACCAGGGGCGAAAACCGCATGTCGATCTCCGCCTGCCCGCCGGTGGCGACTTCGTGATGGTGGGCTTCGACCGGCACGTTCATGCTTTCCAGCGTCAGGACCATTTCACTGCGGAGGTCCTGCAGGCTGTCCGTGGGGGGAACCGGGAAATAACCCTCCTTATGGCGGATCTTGTTGCCCAGGTTGGGGTTTTCCTGACGCCCGGTATTCCAGACACCCTCGACGCTGTCGATGTGGTAATACCCCTCATGCGCGTTCTGGTCGAAACGGACGTCGTCGAAGATGAAAAATTCGGCCTCCGGGCCGAAAAAGGCGGTGTCGGCCAGCCCGGTGCTTTTCAGGTAGTTTTCGGCCTTGCGGGCGATGTTTCTCGGGTCGCGGGTGTAGTCCTCGCCGGTGACCGGGTCGCAGATGTTGCAGATCATGACCAGGGTCTTGGCCGCCAGGAACGGGTCGATGAAGGCCGTGTGGGCGACCGGCTTGATCAGCATGTCCGATTCGTTGATGGCCTGCCAGCCGCGGATGCTCGAACCGTCGAAGCCCAGGCCCTTTTCAAAGGCATCCTCGTCGATTTCCCGCACCGGGTAGCTGCAGTGCTGCCAAATTCCGGGAAAGTCCATGAAGCGCAGGTCGATCATCTCCACGTTTTCCCTCTCGATCAAGCTGATGACGTCTTTGGGGGTTTTTATCTCGCTCATGTACTTCCTCCTTGAAAATAAAGGTTCATCTCGCGCGCGGGCGAGCGGCCGCATCGTCCGGGTCCGGGAGACGCCTTTTTCTGGCTGGCGTGAATATTCATCTCACGCTGGTCAAATTAACAGCAAGGATCGTACCAAGCCCGAATAAAGCTTGCGCAAAACGGAAAATCACGGACTATTCGCTTGTTCCCGCCTTATCATCCCCGCGAGCGGTTCCTCTGATCTCCACAAAATTACAAAAAAGTCAAATTAAAGCCGTTAAAATTCCATTTATGTAACGATCAGGGAAAGGGCGGTTTTAAGTCACTTCCTCCTGTTTGCGCGCTCTGATCCGGAGCGGAGTCTTATAGGCCTTCACGTCGATATGATATTTCTTCAGCTTGTAATTGAAAATGCGCTCCGTCAATCCCAGGTCCGCCGCCGCGCGCTTTTGAAAGCCGCGGTTCCGCTTCAGCGCGTCGAGCATGAATTCCTTTTCCTTGTTGGCCACGGCTTCCGTCAAAGTGCCCGCCTGCGCCCGGCTTTCCTCGCCCGCCATGCGCAGGGACGGCGGCAGGTGCTCCGAACGGATCACGTCCTCGTCGCACAGCAGGACGGCCCGCTCCAGGCAGTTTTCCAGTTCCCGGACGTTGCCTGGCCAGTGGTAGCTGGTAAGCATTTCGATGGCCGGGGTGGAGAGGCGCGTGATGTCCTTGTGGTTGAGCCGGCTGTATTGCTCCAGGAAATGATCCGCCAGCTGCATGATGTCGTCTTTGCGCTCCCGCAGGGGCGGGAGGTAGATGGGAAACACGTTGATGCGGTAATACAGGTCCTCGCGGAAGGTCTTCTGCCGGATGGCCTCCTCGAGGTTCTTGTGCGTGGCGGCGATCACGCGGACGTCCACCTTGATGGTCTCCCGGCCGCCCACGCGTTCGAATTCCCGGGTTTGCAGGACGCGCAGCAGCTTGATCTGCAGGTTCAGCGGAAAGTCGCCGATCTCGTCCAAGAAAATGGTGCCGCCGTGCGCCCATTCGAAGCGCCCGATCTTGCGCTCCAGCGCGCCGGTGAAGGCCCCTTTTTCATGTCCGAACAATTCGCTTTCCAGGAGGCTCTCCGGCAGCGCGTTGCAGTTGACCTTGATCAGCGGCTGGTTGGCCCGCGGGCTGGCGTAATGAATGGCGTTGGCCACGAGCTCCTTGCCCGTGCCGCTCTCCCCGCGGATCAGCACCGTGGAGGGGCTGTCGGCCACCTGGGAGATCAGGCGGTAGACTTCCTGCATGGAGTTGGAATTGCCGACCATGTTCTCCACGTTGAACCTGTCCCTCAGGTCCTTTTTCAGGCGGAGGTTTTCGTCCCGCATGCGCTCCCGGTCCCTTTCCATGCGGCGGCTCAGCTTGACGGCCTGGGCGATCATGGGACCCATGATGTTCAGGATGCGGTGGTCGTCCTCCAGGCTTTTGGCGCCCGCAAACTCCTTGTCGACGCTCAAGGCGCCGAGTGTCTTGCCCTCGCTCTTGATGGGAACGCACAGAAATGCAATGGGGCGGTCGCCCAGACCCGCGCGGGCTCCGGTCCGGTTCAAGAAGCGGGTGTCCTTGCGGATGTCCGGAATGATGACCGTCCGGCCGGACTGTACGACTTTGCCCGTGATCCCTTCCCCGATGCGGTAGCGGCCCAGTTCCTGGGCCTTGGGGCTCAAGCCGTGGGCGATCGAGATGCTGATCAAGCCCGTCTTGTCGTCGAGCAGGGCGATGGTGCCGCGGTCGAGTTTGCGCTTGTCGGAAAGCAGCTTGAGAATGGAGCGCAGCATTTCGTTGAGATCCGTCTGGTCGGCCACGATTTTGGCCGTGTCCAGCAGCAGCTGAATTTGTTCTTCGAACACGTTTCGGACCATGCCGGCAGGCTCCCGAGAAATTGGGGTTAATCTAGCGCAGATGAAACCGTTTGTAAAGATTTATTACAATTTTGTTTGTTTGTCACGAGAGAAAAATATTTCTCCGGCCCAAGCGGAAATGTCCTCCGTACGCTTGAATCTTCACCCGGCGATTTTTCGACAATTACCCTTAATTCACAACCTAAAAATCGGCACGCGTTTTTACTGGTTTTCCGCGATTTAATTTCCGGCCGGATGAATCCATGGCACATATTTTGCTGTTTATCAACTGTTTAACCACATGCGACTCAGGCCGTGACAGGCCTTATTCTTATTGGGGAGAGGAGATAACAGCGTATGCTTAATCTGCCTGCCGCCCTGTGGGCGAAAATCCGAAAACACAAGGGTTTGACGGCCTGCCTGGTCTTGCTGGCGTTGCCTTCCGTAGCTTCGGCGGCCGCGGGCCAGCCGCTTTCCGCGGGGGATACCGCCTTCGTCATGGTGTCCGCAAGCCTGGTGATGCTGATGACTCCGGGCTTGGGTCTTTTTTACGGCGGCTTGGTCCGCCAGAAGAATGTTTTGGGCACGATCATGCAGAGCCTGGTGGTGATCGGCCTGGTCGGCCTGCAATGGGCCGTCTTCGGTTATTCGCTGGCCTTCGGGGCCGACCACTACGGCTTGCTGGGCGGCCTGAATTTCGCCTGGCTCCACGGCGTCGGCGCGGCGCCGAACCCGGATTACGCGCCCACGATCCCCCACCAGGCTTTCATGATTTTCCAGGCCATGTTCGCCGTCATCACGCCGGCCCTGATTACGGGCGCCTTCGCCGAACGCTTCAAATTCTCGGCCTTCGTCGGGTTCATGCTGCTGTGGGCGACGTGCGTCTACGATCCCCTCGCGCACTGGATCTGGGGCGCCGGCGGCTGGCTGAAAAACCTCGGGGTGCTGGATTTTGCCGGCGGCATGGTGGTGCACATCTCGGCCGGCGTGGCCGCCTTGGTGGCCGCCCTCATGATCGGCAGGCGCAAAACCCATCGCACCGGCACCATTCTCCCGCATAACATGACCATGGTGCTGCTGGGCATGTCGCTGCTCTGGTTCGGCTGGTTCGGCTTCAACGCCGGCTCGGCGCTGGCCGCCAACGGCGTGGCCGTGTCGGCCTTCATCGCCACCAACTTCGCGGGCGCGGCGGCCATGCTGTGCTGGCTGCTGCTGGAATGGGGAGTCCGGGGCAAGCCGACCGCCCTGGGCGCGGCCTCCGGCGCGATCGCCGGCTTGGCGGCCGTCACGCCGGCCTCGGGATTTGTGGGGCCCATGTCCGCCATTGTCATCGGCCTGGTCGCCTCTCCCCTGTGCTTCGCCGCCATCCAAATGAAGAACCGGTTCGGCTACGACGACACCTTGGACGCCTTCGGCATTCACGGCGTCAGCGGAACCTGGGGCACCTTGGCGACCGGCCTTTTCGCCAGTCTGGCCGTGAACCCCGGCGGGGCCAACGGTCTCTTTTTCGGCAATGCGAACCTGCTTAAGCTGCAGGCCCTCGGAGCGGGGGTCACCATCGTCTTCGCCGGCGCGGGCACCTTTGTCCTGCTGAAAATTCTGGATGTTCTCGTCGGGATCCGCGTGGCGGATCACGAGGAGACGATCGGTCTGGACTTGACCCAGCACGGCGAGGCCGGGTATCACATGTAGGTTTGATCCCCTCACTTTGAGAGGCTGTGTCGCAATTCGCTGGATATGGGTTCATGCCCTCGATCGTCACCCCGGTGAAAACCGCGGGTCCGGAAAAGACTTTACCTTGAAAGAAACCATTCCTTCCCGGGTCCCGGATCAGGTTCGGGATGACGGCAACAACGCGTTCTGGCGCGGCCGCTTGGGAGGAGAGGGCATGATCCAGCACCTTACTTTCCACCCGCTCCCTGGCCTCGCCCAAGGCGAGGCCGCCCTCTCCCCGCAAGGGAGAGGGAAAAACCGGATCAACAGGAGCATGCGATGAAAAAGATCGAAGCCTTCATTCAGCCCGAGCAATTCGAGGCGGTCAAAAAGGAACTCTTCGCGGCCGAGGTTTTCAAGATGAGCGTGTCCCAGGTCAAGGGCTGCGGGCAGCAGAAGGGGTACACCGAAAGCTTCCGGGGCCAGGCCGTGGACATCAACCTGCTCCCCAAGACCAAGATCGAGATCGCGGTCAACGAGGATTTCGTCCAGCCGACCATCGACGCCATCATCCGCGGGGCGCGCACGGGCAACATCGGCGACGGCAAAATCTTCGTCCTGGACCTGCCCCAGTGCATCCGCGTCCGCACCGGCGAGACCGGGTCCAAAGCCATCGGCTAAATCCGCACTGCCGCCGCGTTTTTTCGTCCCCGCGCGGCACATCACACGCGCTTGCGGGCCGGTGCGAGTTTGCCCGATCCGCCGAGCGGAGTCCGCCTTCCTGCCGGGCCGGTTTCTCTGCAATTTATTAGTTTCATTTTTGTAATCTATTTATGCCATTATTACATATTTAGTTTTTTTGTCGTTAAAGCCCAACCCGCGGTTCGGATAACCCCCTGAAATATCAAAAGAAAAAAACACGCGCATTTTGGCATGCATGTTGCTTTATTTGAATGGAGGTAGCAACGTTCCGCGAGGCTGGTTTTGGCCTCACCCATTTCGCTCAAAGGAGAAATCTGCGATGAACCGGCACGCACTCTTGCACAGACTTCGCAAATGGGTCTTCCCGGCGGTGGCCCTAACCCTGTTGGGCATCCCTTCGCTGGCCGCGGCCGCCGAGGGTATGCCGTTGTCCGCCGGGGATACGGCGTTCGTCATGCTGTCCGCGGCCTTGGTCATGCTCATGACCCCGGGCCTGGGATTTTTTTACGGCGGCATGGTCAGGCAGAAGAACGTCTTGGGCACCATCATGCAGAGTTTCGTGGTGGTCGGGTTGATCGGCGTCCAGTGGGTGCTGTTCGGCTACTCCCTCGCCTTCGGGGCGGACCACGGCGGCTGGATCGGCGGTCTCAATTTCCTGGGGCTGTCCGGGGTCGGGCAGACGCCCGATCCGGCGTACGCCGCCACCATCCCCCATCAGGTGTTCATGATTTTCCAGGCCATGTTCGCGGTGATCACGCCGGCTCTGATCACCGGCGCCTTCGCCGAGCGCTTCAAGTTTTCGGCCTTCCTGCTGTTCATCGTCCTGTGGTCGACTTTCATCTACGACCCCATCGCCCACTGGGTGTGGGGCGTGGGCGGCTGGCTGCGCAATCTGGGCGCCCTCGATTTCGCCGGGGGTACGGTGGTGCACATGGCGTCGGGTTTCGCGGCCTTGGTCGTAGCCTTGGTGATCGGCAAGCGCAAGAGCCACCACACGGGCACCATCCTGCCCCATAACATGACCATGGTTCTCCTGGGCGCCGGGTTGCTGTGGTTCGGCTGGTTCGGCTTCAACGCCGGTTCGGCGCTGGGGGCCAACGGCCTGGCGGGCTCGGCCTTCATCGTCACCAACACCGCGGCGTCCGCGGCCCTGCTCTCCTGGCTGCTCATGGAATGGATTTTCCGCGGCAAGCCCACGGCCTTGGGCGCCGCCTCGGGGGCCGTGGCCGGCTTGGTGGCCATCACGCCCGCGTCCGGTTTCGTGGGCCCGATGTCCGCCATCCTGATCGGCGCGGTGGTATCGCCGCTGTGTTTCGGCGCCATCCAGCTCAAGGGCAAGCTGGGCTACGATGACACGCTGGACGCCTTCGGCGTGCATGGCGTGGGCGGCACCTGGGGCGCCCTGGCGACCGGCCTCTTCGCCAGCCTGGCCGTGAATCCCTCCGGCGCCAACGGCCTGTTTTTCGGAAATCCCAAGCTGCTCGGGATCCAGGTCATCGCCGTCATCGCCACGGCCGCCTTTTCCATGACGGGAACCTTCGTGCTGGTCAAGTTCGTGGACCTGCTGATGAAAATCCGGATCCCGGACCACGAGGAGGCCATCGGCCTGGACTTGACCCAGCACGGCGAGGCCGGCTACCATATGTAAGCGCCTGCGGCGCAGCCAGGTGAGAAGCCGGAAATCATGCCAAGCGATTAAAAGGAGAACGGCCATGAAAAAGATCGAAGCCTTCATTCAGCCCGAGCAATTCGAGGCGGTCAAAAAGGAACTCTTCGCGGCCGAGGTTTTCAAGATGAGCGTGTCCCAGGTCAAGGGCTGCGGGCAGCAGAAGGGGTACACCGAAAGCTTCCGGGGCCAGGCCGTGGACATCAACCTGCTCCCCAAGACCAAGATCGAGATCGCGGTCAACGAGGATTTCGTCCAGCCGACCATCGACGCCATCATCCGCGGGGCGCGCACGGGCAACATCGGCGACGGCAAAATCTTCGTCCTGGACCTGCCCCAGTGCATCCGCGTCCGCACCGGTGAGACCGGGTCCAAGGCCATCGGCTAAAGGGCGCCTCCGCCGTCCCGCCCGGGAAGCCCAAGGCGAGCGCAGGCCCGGCACCCCAGCAGGCATCGTCCCCGGTTCGGGGCGCGGCGCTCGGGAAGGGTTTTTCCGCCCGGGCCGGTTTTACGCCGGGTGAGGAATATTCAGGTCGATGGTCTGGCTTTTTCCGATGGGCAGGTGGTGGACCCGGCCGTTCACGACCACCGGCACCGGCGAGGGCGTCCGCAGGGTTTTGACGCGGCGCGCCTCCACCAGCAGGGTCAGCTGGCCGGGCGTCAGCTCGACGTGGAACCAGCGCTGGTTGTACAGGATTTGAAATTTCGCCTTCCGCCAGGCGGCCGGCAGGCGGGGCTCGAAACACATGCGGTCCTCCAGGATCTTCAGGCCCCCGTAATTCCGGTAGAAGAGATTCATCGCCCCGCCCATGGCCCCGGCGTGGATGCCCTCGGACGCGGTGCCGCCCTGAATGTCGCCAAAATCCGCCCGCAGCGCCTGGAGGAAGAAATCCATGGCGGCCGCCGTATCCCCCGCCTGCTGGGCGACGTAGCTGTGCACCACGTAGCTCAAGGTCGAACCGTGGGAGGTGCGGCGGATGTAGTAATCGTAATTTTTCCGGAGCACGTCCGGCGGCAGGTCATAGCCCAAGCGCGTGAACAGATTCTGCAGTTCCTCCCCCATGAGCATATAGAAAATCATCAGGACGTCGGCCTGCTTGGAAACCTTGTAGGCGTCGGGCGAATGCCCCTCGGCCTTTAAGATCCGGTCCAGCCGGTGGATGTCCTCGTACTTGTGCCGGTACTCCTCCCAGTCCAGTTCCTGCAGGTCCATGTAGCCCTCGAACTGATGGATCAAGCCGTCCGGGTCCATGGGCACGAACATCTCGCGCGTGATCTGGTCCCAGCGGGACAGCTCATCCGAGTTCAGATTCAACTTGGCCCGCAGGGCGGTGGCCTCCTCCGGATCCATGGTGTTCAAAAATTCCAGCCCCTTCGACAAAATCCAGACCGCCATGACATTGGTGTAGGCGTTGTTGGGCAGCCCGCCGGCTTCCGCTCCCGGCAACTTCTCGTGGAATTCGTCCGGGCCCATCACGCCGCGGATTTCGAAGCGCTTCCGCTCGGGATTGAATTGGGCGATGCTCGACCAGAAGCGGGCGATTTCCAGCAGCATTTCCGCTCCGTAGCGGTCCATGAAATCCTGGTCGTGGGTCATGCGGTAGTAGCCGAGAATGTTCGAGGCGATGGCGATGGAAACGTGCCGCTGCAGCGAGCTGTAGTCCTCGCCCCACTCCTTGGACAGGGGGTTCAAATGCAGGGTCTGGGTCTCCTCATAACCGCTGCTGCCGCTCTGCCAGGGAAACATCGCCCCCGCATAGCCGAACTGGCGCGCGTATTCGCGGGCCGGGTTGAGGCGCCGGTAGCGGTACATGAGCAGGGCCCGGCTGATTTCAGGGGCATGCAGGGTGTAGAACGGCAGCGTGAACATTTCGTCCCAGAAGATGTGTCCCCGGTAGGCCTCGCCGTGCAGGCCGCGCGCGGGCAGGCCGGCGTCGTGATCGTCGTTGTGCGTGGAGGCGGTCTGCAGCAGGTGAAAATTCACGAAACGCAGCAACTGCTGCACCTCGGGCTCGCCCGTCACCGCGATGTCGTAGCGCTTCCACAGGGCCCGCCATTTGGTGGTGTGGGGCAAGAACAGGTCTTGAAAGCGCTGGACCTTCTGCAGGGCTTCCTGGGCGGCCATGAGATTGTTCACCACCCCCTGGTCGCGGGAGGTGTACAGGCTCACCAGCTTCTCGACGACGTATTCCCCGCCCTGTTCCACCGGCAGGATGAACTCCTGGAAAACCTTTTCCCGGCCCTGAATGATGGTGCGGCGGTTTAAGGGGAGCTCCTGCTCCCCGGCGAAGACGCGGGTGCGCAGCGCCTCGGTGATCTGGATTTTCGTCTGATTGGTCTGCATCTGAAGGTACACGCCGTCCGGGCCGAAGTTGCCGTGGGACACGGGTTCGAGGTGCTTCGAGTTCAGCTGGCGGTAGCGCTCGACGCCGGCATTGGTGACGGACCCGTCAAGACCGCTGCGGAACAGGACCTCGCCGCTGTAATTTTTCGGCCGGAGGACGCACTGGATGCCCGCGTAGTGGGGCTCCGCCATGCTGACCAGGCGCCGGGTGAGAATTTCGGTGATCCGGCCTTTTTCATCCTGCCAGCGCAGCAGGCGGAGGAGCAGGCCCCGGCGCAGGTTCAGTTCCTGGCGAAAGGCCAGGATCTTCACGTTCTGCAGGTCGAACCAGCGCCCGTCGTTGAGGTGGTAATTCAGGTACAACCAGTTCGGGCAATTGACGAAATCCTCGTTGACCACCCGCCGGCCGGCGATCAGCGTCTCCAGTTTATTATACACGCCGGCGATGTAAGTCCCCGGATAGTGGATTTTCGACCCGCTGGCTTCCGGCATGGCCCCGCGCGTCCCCAAATAACCGTTGCCCAGGGTAAACAGGGCTTCCACCAGGCTCACGCGGTTCAAATCCAGCTTTTCAACGGTGATTTTCCAGGGATCCAAGCTCTCAACCCTCCAGGAGTTCATGGCATCCGCCGCTTCCGGCCCCTGGGCACGGGCCGTCCGCCGCCGGCGCGGAGTGGCTACTATAACGTATTCCGGCCCAAAGATTCAAGTCCTCCCTTGCGCCAGCAGGCCCGCCACCCGCTGCACCACGGGTGGATGGGAGTAATAAAAGGCGGCGGTCCACGGATGAGGATGCAGATTGACCAGGTTGTCCTTGGCAAGCTTGATCAAGGCGCCGGCCAAGGCGGCGGGATCGCCGGTCAGCGCGCAGGCAAAACGGTCCGCCCGCCGTTCCTGGTGCCGGGACCAACCGTTGAAGACCGGCAGCAGGGGAAAGGCGAGCCAGGACAACAGGAACCCCAACAGCGCGGCCTGGGCGAAAAAATCCGCGGCGGGCAGCCGGAACCACGCTCCGGGCAGACCGGCCCGCAACAGTCCGTAGGCCGCCGCCAGGATCGCCAGGCTGCCGGCACCGGTGAGGAGAAGCCGCTGCCGGATGTGATGCAACCGCCAATGGCCGGCCTCGTGGGCCACGACGGCCAGGATCTCGCCCCGGGCCAGGTTGGGCAGCAGGGTGTCGAAGAGGACGATCCGCTTGACCCGGCCGATGCCGCTGAAATAGGCGTTGGAGTGGCGGCTGCGCCGGGAGGCGTCCATCTCGACCACGCGCTCCACGCGGATACCGGCCTTGGCCGCCAGGCCGCGCAGGTCGTCGGCTAAGCTTGCATCCCCCAGGGGGGTGAAGGTGTTGAACAGGGGTTCCAGCACGGCGGGTGACAGAACCAGAAGAATGAGATTAAACGCCATGAACACGGCCCAGAACCACAGCCACCACGTGTGGGGAAAAGACCGGACCAGCCACAAGCCCGCGCCGGCCAAGGCGGCCGCCATCGCGGTGCCCAGCAGCCAGGATTTCACGCCGTCGGACACCCAGGCAACGAAGCTCTGGGTGTTGAACCCGTAGCGGTGCTCCAGGCGGAAAGTCCGATACCAATCCAGGGGCAGATTGAGGGCCGATCCGGCCCAGCCCAGGATCAGGAAAAAGGCCAAACCGGACGGGATGAAGCTCAAGCCCCAGGCGCGGATCCAGGCGGCGTAGACGCCGAGCCAACCGCCGAAGAAGAAAATCAGCGCTCCCGCCGCGTTGACGCCGGAGGAGACAAAACCGAACCGGATTTTCTCCGCCGCGTAGGCTTGCGCCCGGCCCAGGCGCTCCGGGTCGATTTGCCCTGCAAAAGCCGGAGGCAGGTTCGCCCCCTCCCGCCGCAGGTGGGCCAGATTCAAAAAAGCCAGGCCGAACTGGGCCGCCAGCACCAGCAGATAGGCGGCCAGGGCCGCAAACCAGAAAGCCGGCATCCCTTCTCCTTCGGAGCGGGTTCGTCGGCGCCGCGACCGGTCCCGTGGCCGCCGCAGGCCGCCCGTTCAGTGTTTTCCCAGCAGCAGGGCCACGGGAAAAGATTGCAGCGCCTGTCCCAGGCCGATCTGATCCCCGGCCTGAAGCTCGCGGCCGCCGAAAACGTCCTCCCAGACGGCCGGGGCGGCCGCCGGCAACGCCACCCGCGTGTCGGCCCAAATCTCCTGACCCACGGGATCCTGATCCTCGCGGATCACCCCCGTCAGGAATCTCGGGAGGACGGCCACCAGCCAGGAGGAGCCGTCCGTCCGGGCAAAGGCGAATACGTGCTCGCGGAATTTTCCCGCGGCTTCCAGGGGCTGGTAATCCCCGGTTTGAAAAACCGAGGGCAACCGGCGTCTGGCCTGCAGGGCCTGGTAGGTCAGGTAGAGCTTGCAGCGGCCGTCGTCCTTGGCGCGCAGCAGATCCGCCAGCAGGGCCGCCCGGTCGCCGCGCTCCCGGGCCTGCAGGTCCTGCAGCCATGCGTCGCGCAGCGCATAATCCACGGAGCGGCGGTTGTCCGGATCGACCAGGTTCAAATCCCAAAGCTCGCAGCCCTGGTACAGGTCGGGCACTCCCGGCACGGTGAATTTCAGCAGGCTCTGGGCCAGGGAGTTAAAGCAGCCGTAGTGCGCGAGTTTTCTCTGGAACGGCAGCAAGGAGCGGAGAAAGGGGTTGGGCCCGCCGTCGTCCAGGCATTTCTCTAGAAACACCAGGTAGGCATTTTCATATTCCGTGTCCGGCTTGATCCAGGCCGTGTGGACTTTGGCCTCGCGCACCGCCTTGATGACATAGGCCTTGATCCGGTCCCGGAAGGCGGGATAATCCTTTTCCTGGAAAGGCCAGGCTCCCAGCAGGGTCTGGTACAGGAAATACTCGTCGTTGCGGTCCGGGGCTTTCTGCCCGTGGACGTCCCCTTTTTTGCGGGCGTTCAAGCGGCTCCAGACCTTCAGCTGGCGGTCCCATTCCTGGGGGATTTCGGACAGCACGTTGAGACGGGCGCGCATGTCCTCGCCCCGCTTGGTGTCGTGCGTGGCCGTGGTGTTCATGGCCTGCGGCCAATGGCGCAGACGGCGCTGGGCATAGTCGTGAAAGACCCGCGGCTCCAGGCCGAATTGTTCCGGATTGCCGCCGACCTCGTTTAAGGCGATGTGCCGGTTGTAGGTGTAGAAGAAGGTGTCTTCAAAACCCTTGGCCATCAAGGGCGCCGTGAATTGTTGAAAGCGCATGACGTACTGGACCCACTGCCGGCGGTTTTCCTCCGAGAGGTAGTCCTCGAATTGCAGCAGCAGGAATTTTTCCAGGAATTTCAGTTCATACCACAAGGACGGGTTGGCCAGCAGCGAGCGCTCGATGGCCTGGGCCACATAGGCCCGGTCCTGTTCGCGGAAGCCCCCGCCGTCGATGTACGTGCGGTAGACGGGAAACTGCGCCAAGACTTCGACGATGGCCCGCCGCAGTCCGTACAGGGTCAGGTCCCCGGCGTGACGGTGCTGGCTGAAAACGGTCTTCGTAAGATGGGCCAGGTTGTCCACGTCCCCGGCCATGTGTTTGCCGATGATCAGCCGCTTCTTGGCGTTGAGGCGCTCGGACAGGGGCGTGCGCACGCCCTCATAGAGGGAATAGATCTTGTCGAAGGCCCGGCGGTTGGCCGGCTGGCAGAACAGCTCGTTTACGAAATACAGGAAATCGTAGCCCGTGGTGCCGGCCACCGGCCAGGCGGGATGCAGGGACTCCTGGGGTGCCAGGATCTTTTCGACCACCAGGTAGCAGTCCCCCGCCCGTTCCCGCAGCCGTTTCAGGTAGCGGGTGGGATCCTGCAGCCCGTCGACGTGGTCGACCCGCAAGCCGGTGAAGGCGCCGCCGGACACCGCCCCGAACAGCCAGCGGTGCGTGCGTTCGAACACGTCGTCGTCTTCCATGCGCACCGAGATCAGTTCATTGATGCTGAAGAAACGGCGGTAATTGATTTCCTCGGCCGCGACCTTCCAGAAGGACAGGCGGAACCATTGTTCGGACAGGAGGCGGTCCAAGTCGTTGAAGCTGTCGGGAACGCCGGGAGAGCCGTTGTAGGTCCGGATCCGGCCGTCCAGGTATTCACGGACCACCGGGTTCTGGCTGTACAGCTCCCACAGGATCCCCTTGATGAACTTGATCTGGTCGTAGCGGTCCTGGTTGTCCTCCTCGCCGCCGCTGCCACGGTTGCGGGCAATGGACAACAGGCCGTGGATCTTGACGAAGTCGGGATGATCCTTGCCCAGTTCCCGGCGCAGCTGATGAAGCTGAGAGGCGAACACCTGGACATAGGATTCGATCTTGAGCGGAAAGCGCAGGTCGTAATACCGCAGGAACAGGCCCTGGTCGCCGTACTCCAGCTTGATCTCGCCGTTCTCGAGGGCCTCACCGTAGAAATTGCCGAGAAAGGGTGCCAAAACCCGCCCGTGCATGCTTTCGTAGGGATGGTCCCAGTTGATGTCGAAGAGGTTGAAGAACTTGGATTGCCGGCCGTTCTCCAGCACGTCCATGAGGTAATGGTTGTGCGAATCGAAGGCCATGTGGTTCGGCACGATATCCTGGACCCAGCCGAGGCCCAAGCGTTGGGTCTCTGCGGTCAGGGCCTGGAAAGTCTCCTCCGGCCCCAGCTCGGGGTTCAACTGGTTGGGATCCACCAGGTCGTACCCGTGCCGGCTGCCGGGCCGCGCCTGGAAAATCGGCGAGGCGTAGATGTCGCTCACGCCCAGACGCGCCAGGTAGGGCGCCGCGGCCCGCGCCTGGTCGAAGCCGAAGGCGGGCTGGAATTGCAGGCGGTACAGGGCCAGGGGAATGCGCACGTTCACCTCGCGATGCCGGAGTGCCAAGCGTTCTTACGTTCGCGCATAGAGGGCCAGGCTCAGGGGCGCCAACGGGAGCGGCTCGGACGAACCCGCCCGCTCCGGCAGGCGGCTGCCCGGCCCGTTCCAGCGGTTGTCGGCGGAATCCAGAAGTTTGCGCCACTCGCCCGCGGGCAGCGACACATCCCGCGGCACGCGCTCGGGGTGGAAGTTGCACAACAGCGCGCCGAGGCCGCCGGGACCGTGGAGAAAAACGTGGAGCACCTTTTGCGCCTCGTCGCAGTGCACCTCGGGCCGGCCCGAGGCCGGGCCCGCCCACTCGCGCCGCAACCGGAGCAACTCGCGGTAAAAGTCCCGCAGGCGGGCGCCCGATCCCGAGAGGCGCCGCTCCCAGCGCAGCTTGGAGGCCGAGAAGGTGTCGGCGCGCGCGGGATCCGGTGGCTCGCCCCGGTCGCGGAAAGCCTTGAATTCCTCGCGCCGGCCCCGCCGCACGGCCTCGTTCAATTCCGGGTCGCCGTGGTCGGTGAAATACAAAAACGGCGCGGTTTCGGCGTACTCCTCGCCCATGAACAGCAGGGGGACATAGGGCGAGAGCAGGACCGCGGCCGCGGCCAATTTCACGGCTTCCCAGGATGCCAGCGAGGCCAGCCTTTCCCCCAGCATGCGGTTTCCCACCTGGTCGTGATTTTGCGAAAACACCACCAGCTGGCGGGCGGGGCGGTCCGCCGAACTGTTGCCGTGCCGGCGCCGGCGGTAGGGCGAATACTGGCCCGAATAGACGTAGCCTTCCCGCCAGGACTTGGCCAGGTCCTCGACCCGGCCGAAATCGCGGTAGTAACCGTCGTTCTCGGCCGTCAGCAGCGTGTGCAGCGCATGGTGAAAATCATCGCACCAGGCCGCGTCCAGTTCCATGCCGCCCGCGGACTCGGGCCGAAGGACGCGGGCGTCGTTCAAATCGCTCTCCGCGATCAAGGCATGGCGGCGGCCCGCCTGGCGGGAATAGGCCCGCGCGGCCTCCGACAGCTCGGCCAAGAAGGGCCGGGCGCTGAAATCGCAGATGGCGTGGATGGCGTCCAGGCGCAGGGCGTCGACGTGGTAGTGACGGAACCAAAAGAGCGCGTTCTCCAGGAAAAAATTTCGGACCTCATCGCTGTCGGCGTCATCGAAATTGAGGGACTCGCCCCAGGGCGTCCGGTATTTGGGGGTGAAGTAGGGCCCGAAGTCGCGCAGGTAATTGCCTTCCGGCCCCAGGTGGTTGTATACCACGTCCAGCACCACCGCCAGCCCGCGTTCATGGCAGGCGTTGACCAGGGTTTTCAGCCCCTCCGGACCGCCGTAGGCCTGATGCACGGCGAAGGGGTAGACGCCGTCATAGCCCCAGTTTCGGTCTCCCGGGAAGGCCGCCACGGGCATGATCTCCAAGGTATTGACGCCCAGTTCGTGCAGGTCATCCAGACGGTCCACCACGGCCGGCAAAGTTCCGGCGGGGGTGAATACGCCGGCATGCAATTCGTACAGGACCATGTCCCCTACCTCGCGGCCCGGCCACGCCTGGTCGCGCCAGGGAAAAGCGGCGTGGTCCACCACTTGGGAGGGCCGGTGCACGCCTTCGGGCTGAAGGTGGCTGGCGGGATCCGGGCGGATCAACCGGCCGCCCAGGCGGAAGGTGTATCGCGTTCCCGGCGCGACGGCCTCGGCTTCGGTTTCCCAGTAGCCGCCGGCGCTCCGCGCCAGGGGCAGGCGGCGGTCTTCGCCGAGGAGAACCTCCACTTGGCCCCAGGCGGGCGCCCAAACCCGGAATTCGCAGCGCTGTCCTCCCAAATAGTGTGCTCCGACGCGCATGCCGGCGATTCCCCCTGTGCTCGGGAGGAGGCGGTTCACTCCCCGGATGAAAATTTATAGGTCAGAAAGATGCCCGCGTGCCGGTTTTCATTGAAGCGCGCGCACGGGATAAAACCGGCCGCGCGGGACAAAGACAAAGCGGTGGTCTGGTCGTGATGCAGGGCCTGGAGCATTTCCAGGTATTCGGCCTGCCGGGCGAATTGCATGGCTTGTTTTAACAAGGCGAACCCCATCCCCTGCCCGCGTTTTTCCGGGATCACGTACAACCGTTTCAGTTCGCAGGTCTTGCGGGCCAGCGGCAGCACGCCGACCATCCCGCTCGGTTGCGCGCGGTCGGTTTCCCGGGCCAGCCAGAAGCCCCCGCGGGGCTGCGCATACGAGATCAGCGGCGCCGTCAGGTCCTGGTCGGAGCCGTAGAATTCCGGAACCAGGTCCAGTTCCTGGAAATAGGCCTTGGTCAGGCGAATGAAATCCTGCAAATCGGCGGCGGTCAGCGCGTCAATGCGGATTTGGTTGGGATTGACGATGGGCATAATTCACTCGCTCCTGCGGGACCGGGGTGGGTTCATTTTTCCGGGGACGCGGAACCGCTCACGCCCAGGGCCTGGCCCAGGCGTCCGAAAGCCTCCAGCCAGGGTTTGGCCGTCTCGTCGCCCTGCTCGGCTTTGGCCTGCAAGGCGGCCAAATGTTCCTTGTCCATGGCAAAGTACAGGTTCTGGATCTTCCACAAATCCAATTCCAGTCCCAGGGGACTTAATGACGCGAGGATCTCCACGATGGCGTTGGGCCAGGCCAGGTCGAAGGGGAAGCGGTAGTATTGCTCCATGAGGGACAGGAGCCTGCTGCTCGCGACGAAATCCAGCGTGGCCTTGTCCGGTTTGAAGGACCAGCGCCGCACTTCCTCGACCACCTTACCCAACTGCACCAGATCCGGTTTTTCATTCTCCAGATGGTTTTTCAAGTCGATGTTCAGGATAAACTCGATGGTGGAGGCCAGGGCGCTCGGCAGGGGCACGCCCATGTCGTGCATGACCTGCATGCTCGAATAATAGCGCTCGTAAATCTGACGGAAGGCCACCTCGATTTCCTGCATGGTGGAGGCCAGGATCTGGTCGAGGATCTTGCGCTGTTCGTCCTTGAACAGGTGCCATAGGGTGTACTTTTGCTGGCCGAAATGGGCGTCCATGAGCCGGACGATCTCCGGCAGGTCGCTCTTGGTAAAGGCTTTCTTGAGCTCGTCCTGGAAGTGGGCGAAATTCTCGTCCCCGGCGTATGGCCGTACGCCGCCCAGCAGGTTATGATTGCCCAGATGCAGGCTGGCAAAGGCGATGTCCTGGGATTCCCAGGTGATGTTCGAGCTGATTTTCGCGCGCCCCAAGGCCAGCTTCTGGCCGCCGCGCTCGTCCCAGTCGTAGGCGATGTTCTGAACCGAATAACAGTAGATGCTCTCCTTGGGCGCGTACTCGCGAAACAGGGAGGACACGGCGTAGTGGGCGCTGACCTTGAAGAGATCGCTGACGGCGGGTTTGACGAGCGCTTCCCAGACTGCGGCGCCGTTCGCGTAGGCGGGCAGGTTGCTGGGCGCGTGCTCCAGGATCCGAAGAAAATAGGCTTCCTGGTTCTGGCCCCCGGCCTCCTCGGCCAGCTGAATGGCCCGGGCCGCGTACATGAGAATCTGGACGGTTTCGATCCCGCTGATCTCGTCGAAGAACCAGCCGCAGCTGGTGTACATCTGCTGCGCCTGGCGCTGCATTTCCAGCAGCTTTAAAAAACGGACTTTCTCCTCCTCGGCCAAGGGCCGCAGCGCGTGGTCGGCGAGGAAGCGCTCCATGGATTCGCGCGACCGGTCCAGGATCACCTCGATATACTCGTCCCGGATCTTCCAGGGATCCCGGCCTAAAAGGCCCATTTCGCGTTCGTATAAAGGGGCCAGGGTGTCGCGCAGCCAGTCCATGGCCTGCCGCAGCGGCGCCCGCCATTCCTGCTGCCATCCCGGATGCGTGTTGTCGCCGCAGTTGCTGCGCCAGCGCTCCACGCCGTGCACGCAGCTCCAGGAAGTGTTTTCATAGATCTCGACCTCGCAGGTGGGAGGATTCTTTTCCAGGAACTCCCCGTAGACCGTCAGCCGGGCCTCTCCCTCGCTCTCGATGGAATGCAGGCAGTACGTCAAGGCCATGTCCCCGTAGCGGTGATGATGCCCGTAGGTCTCGCCGTCCGTGGCGATGTGCACCAGTTGCGACGTCTCCCCTTCTTCCTCTTCGGTGAACACGCCGAGCAGCCGTTCGGCGAATTGCCCGCCGTTCTGCAGCAAATTGCCGAAGGCGAGATCGTGCGAAATCGGCCCGTCGTAGAAAAACAAGTGGATATCCCGCCCCGAGGGCAGGTGGCAGACATAGGCCCGTTTGGGGTCGATGCGCCCGCCGGTCACGTCTTTCCAGCGTTTTTCCCCGATTTTCCGGAAGCGCTTAGCCTGGTCCGGCCCTAAAATCGTAAATTTAATTCCCAATTCCGCCATGATGTCGAGGGTTTCCAGGTCCACCGCGGCCTCGGCCAGCCACATGCCCTCGGGCTTGCGCGCGAAGCGGCGTTCGAAATCCCGCAGTCCCCAATAAACCTGGGTATACTTGTCCCGGCGATTGGCCAAGGGCATGATCATATGATTGAAAACCTGGGCGAGGGCGGAACCATGTCCGGAAAACGCCGTCTGGCTCAGGCGATCCGCGTCCAAAACGGCCTGGTAAAATTCCGGCTTGTGCTGTTCCAGCCAGGAAAGCAGGGTGGGACCGAAATTGAAGCTGATTTTCGAGTAATTATTGACGATTTCCTCGATCCGGCCTTCGGCATCCAGGATGCGGGAGGCGGTGTTCGGGCCGTAGCACTCCGCCGTCACCCTTTCGTTCCAGTCATGGTAGGGATAGGCGCTGTCCTGAAGTTCCACGGCTTCGAGCCAGGGGTTTTCCCGCGGGGGCTGGTAGAAATGTCCGTGGATGCATATGAATTTATTCATCTTTTCGGTTCTCTGTCTCGTCGGATTTGCCGGAAAAACACGCGCGGGGGAGAACTTCTCTCCCCCACCCGAGTCGGAACAATATAGCACCATTTCCCGAGAATAATCAAGCCACTAATCGAACCGCCGGCGCTCCGCTCCGGCCGGGTTTCCGGGTTCCAGGCCGGGAAGGGTTGGCGTCCCGGAACCACCAGCCGGGCTTTTTCGCTTGCTTTTTTACGTCGCCTGGTTTATATTTCCAACCCGTATCGCGGTTTTGCGTCTTACATTCCTCGGTAGCTCAATGGTGGAGCGGCCGGCTGTTAACCGGTAGGTTGTTGGTTCGAGTCCAACCCGAGGAGCCAGATAAAAAAACCCATCCCTCTGGGGTGGGTTTTT
>CAZQGO010000027.1:0-35927 GCA_964593065.1 uncultured bacterium
CCATCCGCGAGGGCGGCCACACGGTGGCCTCGGGCGTCATCTCCGAGATTATTGAGTAACGCCGTTGCCCGGCGGGACCATGACAAGGACGGTCGTGTTCGATGCGTGAATTCATCTATATGACTTGCAGTGACTGCAAGCGGCGGAACTACATCTCGACCCGCAACAAGAAAAAGCATCCCGAAAAGGTATCCCTCAACAAGTATTGCCGTTTTTGCAGGAAACACACCCTGCACAAGGAAAGCAAGTAGGCCCAGCGGCACCGGGAGGACACCTGCCCGGTTGCAGGCCAGTAGCTCCAACGGCTAGAGCACCGGTCTCCAAAACCGGGTGTTGCTGGTTCGAATCCAGCCTGGCCTGCCAGTTTGATCATCGCAAGCGGGAGCGGCTATGTTTGACAAAACGATTACATTTATCCGGGAGTCCTACGGGGAGCTGAAGCGGGTCACCTGGCCGTCGCGCAAGGAAATCATGGGCTCGACCGTCGTGGTCTTGGTCGTCGTGGGCATACTAATGCTTTGCATCGGGGTTTTTGACTTTCTCCTGACCCTGCTGGTGCGCATTATCGTGAGGTGAAACCGTGGCTGCCATGTGGTACGTGATCAACACCTATTCGGGCAACGAGATGAAAGTCAAGACCAACCTCGAGAACCGCATCCGGGCCCTGAGTATGGAGGAAAAGATTTTCCGCATTCTGATTCCTTCGGAAGAGGTTTCGGAAATCCGGGGCGGAAAAAAGAAGATCTCGACCAAGCGCTTTTTTCCCGGCTACGTGCTGGTGGAAATGGACATGGACGAGGAGTCCTGGTACGTCGTACGCAACACCCCCAAGGTCACCGGCTTCGTGGGGACCGGGACCAAGCCTACGCCCTTGACCGAAGAGGAGGTGGAGGCCATCATGGGCCAGATCACGGGGTCCAAGGCCAAACCCAAGCCCAAGGTCCTGTTTGAGCGCGGGGAGCGCGTCAAGGTCATCGACGGACCCTTCACCAATTTCAACGGCGTGGTGGACGAGGTGAACCTGGAACGCGGCAAGCTGAAAGTCATGGTGTCCATCTTCGGCCGCCAGACGCCGGTGGAACTGGAATTCGTGCAAGTGGAAAAGGATTAATTCGCGGAAAGAAAGGTGCGCGCCCATGGCCAAGCAAATCAAAACCCAGGTCAAGCTGCAAGTGCCGGCCGGCAAGGCCAATCCGGCTCCGCCCGTCGGCCCGGCCTTGGGCCAGGCGGGGGTCAACATCATGGAGTTCTGCAAGGCCTTCAATGCCCAGACGCAGAACCAGGAGGGCATGATCATTCCGGTGGTGATCACCGTCTATGCGGACCGGTCCTTCTCCTTCATCTGCAAGACGCCGCCGGCTTCGATTTTGCTTAAGCGGGAGGCCGGTCTTGCCAAGGCCAGCCAGACCCCGGGGCGGCAGGTCATCGCCACGGTCAAGCGGGCCGCGGTGCGCAATATCGCCCGGACCAAGATGGTGGACTTAAACGCGGCCAGCGAAGAAGCCGCCATGCGCATGGTGGAAGGCACGGCGCGCAGCATGGGGATCACCGTCGAAGATTGACGCCTCGCCGCCGGCGAGGCTTGCAAGTGGAAACGAGAGAGCGGACCGCCCGGGAGAGGTTCTCTCCGGCCGGTTTTCTGCTCCCCGTGCGCCGCGAACCGCGGCGCGGACCGCTGTGGGAGGGCCCGGAATGCGGGCCCGATAGGACCACGGGAGGCGTGACATGCGCAAAATCAGCAAACGGCATCAGAGCAATCTGAAGTTGGTCGACCGGACCCAAAAATATCCCCTGCCCGAGGCGGTCGAGCACATGCTCAAGGCCGCCAAGACCAAGTTCGATGAAACGATCGACTTGTCGGTCCGGCTGGGCGTGGATCCGAAAAAGGCGGACCAGCAGGTGCGCGGCACCATGGTCCTGCCGCACGGCACCGGCAAGAGCGTGCGCATCCTGGTGATCGCCAAGGGCGAGAAGATCAGCGAGGCGCTCGCGGCCGGGGCAGACTTCGCCGGTTTCGAGGACATGATCGCCAAAATTCAGGGCGGATGGCTGGACTTCGACACCGTCATCGCCTCGCCGGACGTCATGCGGGACGTGGGCAAGCTCGGCAAGATTCTCGGCACGCGTGGGCTGATGCCCAACCCCAAGGCCGGCACCGTGACCCCCAACCTCGCCCAGGCGATCGGCGAGGTCAAGGCCGGCCGGGTGGAATACCGCGTCAACAACGAAGGCCTGGTCAACATCGGAGTGGGAAAAATTTCCTTCGGCCACGACAAGATCTGCGACAATGTCCGCTTTGCCGTGGAGACCATCCTGAAAGCCAAGCCCTCGGGGGCCAAGGGACAATATATGAAGAACGTGGTCGTGTCCGCCACCATGGGGCCCGGCTTTAAGCTGGATCTGGCGCAGTTCAAGGTGAAATAAGACCTGGAGAGTCAACCGATCGAAGACCGTCGGTGCCGGCGCAGGCCGGCTTAAACGCGCGGGACTTGCCCGCGCGGCCCACCGAGATCGGGTGTGGTTTCGGGAACAGCCACGACGGCGCGCAGGCAGAAGGCGTGCCGCGCGGGGCGGTGCCCGGACACCCCGGCCGGCACGGTCGGGGTTTTTTGTTTCCGGGCCGTCCGGGCGGAGAAAGCCGGGAGTCTCCCGGCCGGCCTGAGCAGGGTGGAAGACCACAGAAAGGCGGTGCATCCGCATGGCAACCAGCAAGGCGAAAAAAACCCAGGTGATGGAGCAGGTCCGTGAAATCCTCCAGTCCAACGCCGACTTGATCCTGACGGAATACCGCGGGCTCGACGTCGAGAAAATGACGGAGCTGCGGGCGACCCTGCGCAAGGCCGGGGTGAAGTACAAGATTCTCAAGAACACGCTGCTGAAAAAACTGGTAAGCGAGTCTGCCCTGGGGAACCTGGATCCGTACTTGGCCGGACCGATCGGCGTGGCCTTCCTGGGCGCGGAGGTGACCGCGGCCGCGAAAGCCCTGACGGCCTTCGCCAAGAAAAACGAAATGCTCGTGATCAAGGCGGGCTACATCGAAGGCCGCGTGCTGGGCTTCGACGGCATCCAGGCCGTGGCGACCCTGCCGTCCCGCGAAGTGATGCTGGCCGTCCTGCTGGGGACCTTCCAAGCGCCCCTCCGGGCCTTCCTGACCGTGGCCCAGGGCAACACGCGGAAACTGGCCTATGCCTTGAACGCCCTCAAGCAGAAGAAGGAAAAGGCCGCGGCCTAGACGGCCCGGCTGCGGCGGCCGCCGGGACGCGGACGCTTTCATTTTAACCGACCTTGCGCGCGCTGGCCGCGCACAAGGCAGAAATCATATACAAACGGGACCGACTTCGTGGCGGCCCGGAATTAAAAGTCTCACTCGAAAAGGAGAACGAACATGGCAATGACCAAGGAAGAAATTATCGATGTCATCGGCGGCATGACCGTGCTGGAGCTGTCCGAGTTGGTGAAGGCGATGGAAGAGAAGTTCGGGGTGTCCGCCGCGGCGCCCGTGATGGTGGGCGGAGGCATGCCCGCCGCCGGCGGCGGAGAGAGTGCGGCCGCCGCCGAGGAGAAGACCAGTTTCGACGTGATCTTAAGCGGCGCCGGGGATAAAAAGATCCAGGTCATCAAGGTCGTGCGGGAACTCACCGGCCTCGGCTTGAAAGAAGCCAAGGACTTGGTGGATGGAGCGCCCAAACCGGTCAAGGAAGGCGTTACCAAGGAAGAAGCCGACAAGCTCAAGGCCAAGCTTGAGGAAGCCGGCGGCATCATCGAGGTGAAATAAAACCCGCCGCCGTTTCCGCGGCAGCGTCCCGAACAGCCCCGCCCGCACGGAATCTTTCCGAGCCGGCGGGGCTTTTTGTTAGCGGGGAACGGTTTTTGGCGCGCAGAGAGTTTTGACTTGCCCTGGAGTCGAGGCGGGGCTACAATAAAGGTCTGCCCCGGGAAACGGCGGAGGCGATTTTGATCCGTGGAGGGATGCTGCCATGAGAAAGTTCTGCTTGGGTTTGTTGACTATCGCCCTGGGCCTGGCGCCTACCTGGGCGGGGGCCGAACCGATCGCCTTCGAGCAGGCGGCCAACGTCACCGGCATGGGCGGTTTCGAGGTGGGCGCCGAGGTGGATTACGCCTATGAAAAAATCGAGGAGCAGGGCTTAGGCGCCACCATCGAGCAAACGCTGCTGGATATTCCGGTGTTCCTGCGCGTGGGCATTCCGATCTTGGAAGCCAAGCTGACGATCCCGTACGGCAGCGTGGAGTCCGACATTCAGAATGTCCGCAACGAAAACTTCAGCGGCATCAAGGACATCGGCCTGCAGCTGAAAACCGGCCTCTTGAGCCTGCCCAATTTCGCGGCGGCCCTGGGACTGGCCACCGGTTTCCCGACCGGGGATCCCATGAAGTACCTGGGCGAAGGCTTGGATCTTTTTCCCTTCGCGGCGGTCGATATGGACCTGGTGTTCCTCAAGCTGCACGGCAACATCGGTTACGAATACCGCGGGGAATACGCCGTGGATGTAGATCCCGCCACGGGCGCGGTCAGCCAGGGTCTGAAGGTCAAGCCGGGGGACGCGACGCATTATGCCCTGGGCGTGGAAATCCCGGCGGGGGAAACTTTCTCCCTGCATGCGGAACTTCTCGGCAGCAGTTACGGGGGCGTGAAAATCGGCGGCAATCCGCTGGCGGATTCGGCGGGTTCGACCTTGTCCGTCTTGCCGGGGGTGCGCGCCAAGGCCGGACCGCTGAAGGCCAAACTGGGAGTCGAGATTCCCCTGACGCGGCAGGAGGACCGCCCGGCCTTGGGGTATGCGCCGCGCAGCGACTGGCGTATTCTGGGGGGCGTGAGCCTGCAGTTTTCGCTGTAATCAAAGGATTTCCATTCGGAAAAAATTCAGGGGCACGGCGCGCCGTGCCCCTATTCTTTTTAGCGGGGATACCGGGATCATGTCCAAGCATCTGCTGGTGGATGGCTTCAATCTTATCCGCCGCGACCGCGAATTGAGCGGCGTAGAACAGCGCAATTTTTACGGGGCCCAGCAGTTGCTCTTGGAACGCCTGGCGGTCTACCGCCGGGGCACCAGCCACCGCGTGACCGTCATCTTCGACGGTCATGGAGGCCCCAACCCCCACCGCAGCCGCAGCCATCACAACGGCGTGGACATCGTTTATTCCGCGCACGGCGAAACGGCGGACGACGTGATCAAGGATCTTGTTTCCCGGCCCGGAACCCCGGGCGGCCTGCTGGTGGCGACCGCGGACCGCGACCTGGCCCATTCCTGCCGGACCCATGGCGTGCCGGTCATCGCGCCCGGGGAGCTCATGGCGCGTTCCCGCCCCAAAATCCGGCCTCCGGCCGGCGACGAATTCTGGCAAGGCAAGCAGGAGGAAACCGGCTGGGCGGGCCACACCCGCAAGAAGGGCAATCCCAGCCGCAAACCAAAAACGCAACGCCGTCCCAGCGGCCTGTGGTAGGACGCCGCCGGGGAAGTTATTCCGAGACTCGCGCCAGCAGGTTTTGCTTGATTTGGGCGAGGGCGGGAGAGAGGCCGAGCCAGTAAATTTCAGGATTGCGCAGGCGCAGGTACTCTTCGGGGAATTCGGCCAGGCACCGGCGCGCACGGGTCCGGATGCTTTCCAGCGGGGGGGAAGGCTGGAGGCGGCGTCCGTGGCGCGCTACCGGCACCAGCAGGTTCTCCGTGCGCGCGATATTTTTCAGGATGCGTTTTTGGTGCAGGTATTGCCGGTCGATGGCCTCGACCGCGGAGGAATCGGGGACCGGCTCTTCCTCGGAAATGAGGATGTCGCCCAGGGGGTGCTGGTCGTCGTCATAGCAGCGAATCGGCCGCTTCAGGCCCGGGTCCGTGGTTTTTTCCGGATTGCCGGAAAGTTTGATGCGCGGCTCCCAACGCCCGTCTGTTTGCGCGGCCACCAGCTTGTAGACGCCGTCCAGGGCCGGGTGGTCCTTGGAGGTGATCAGGTGCGTACCCACGGCCCAGGTGTTGATCTTGGCGCCCTGCCGTTTCAAATCCGCGATTAAATCCTCATCCAGGTCGTTGGTGCCCACGATGCGCACGTCGGGCATCCCCGCCTGGACGAATTGCCGGTAGGCCGCCTTGGACAATTTGGCCAGGTCACCCGAATCGATGCGGATGGCGGGCTGGATGTGGGGACGCGCCGCGAAGGCCGCGATGGCGTTGGGGACGCCGCTGCGGAGCGTATCATAGGTGTCCACCAGCAAGACGCATCCTTCCGGAAAGGTGTCGGCAAAGGCATCGAAGGCCCGCCGCTCGTCGGGAAAATTCATGACCCAGGAATGGGCGTGGGTGCCGCGCACCGGAATGTTGAACAGGCGGCCCGCCAGTACGTTGCTGGTGCCCACGCAGCCGCCCAGATAGGCCGCGCGACTGCCGGCCAGCCCTCCGTCCGGTCCCTGGGCGCGGCGCAGGCCGAATTCGAGCACCGGCTCTCCCTGTGCGGCCTGGCAGATGCGGGCGGTCTTGGTGGCGATCAGGGATTGGTAATTCATGCAGTTGAGCAGGAAGGTCTCCACGAGCTGGGCATGGGCCAAGGGCCCGCTGACGCGCAGAACGGGTTCGTGCGGGAAGGCCGGCGTGCCCTCGGGAAAGGCCAGGATCTCCAGGTCGGGTTTGAAATTGGCCAGGTAATCCAAGGTGGGTAGATCGAAACTTCCGAGGCTTTCCAGGTATTCCAGATCATCCGGCGTGAAATGCAGGTTCTCCAGGTAATCCAGGAATTGCTCCAGACCTGCGCTCAGCACAAATCCGGTGTGAGGCGGCAAGGTGCGGAAGAAATATTCGAACGCCGCCGGCCGCTCGGCCAGACCGTGCCGGAGATAGCCCGATACCATGGTCAGCTCGTAATAATCCGTCAGCAGAGCCAGCTCGCGCCGTTGCATCCATTGCCGGGGGACGCCGGACGGAGTCATGAGCCGCAGTTCACCTCCGCCGAGGTGACGGGTTTGATCCCCGCCGCGCGCATGGATTCCAGCGCGGCCGCGCCGCGCCCCGCCGGCACGTCGACGGCCTTCACGGCGTCCGTGATGAGAAACGTGCTGAAACCGGCGCGGCTGGCGTCCTCCGCCGTGGATTGGACGCAATAGTCCGTGGCCACGCCGGCCACGAACACGCGCTGTACGTCTCGGGCCAGCAGCCAGGCCCTTAAATCCGTGTCCTGGAAGCCGGAGTAGGCCTCCCGGTCGGGCCGATCCCCCTTGCTGAGCACACGGTCGGCGTATTTCAACTCCAGACCGGGATGAAATTCCGCGCCGGGAGTATTTTGCACGCAGTGGGGCGGCCAGGAAAGGTCGGCGTATTCCGGCGTCGGAGAAAAACTGACATGGTTGACGGGATGCCAGTCGCGCGTGAAAACCCGCGTGGAAAAGCACGGCAGCAGGCGGTTGATCACGGGTACGATCCGGTCGCCTTCCTTGACCGCCAAGGCGCCGCCCGGCATGAAATCATTCTGCATATCCACCACAATCAGGGCGTCCTGAGGTGAAATCGTCGTGCTCATCTCCACCACCCCCTTTCATCCGGGTTATTTTGTATCGCGACTCTTTGAAAGTCAAGCTGCGTACTCCCTCCGCTTTTCTTTGTTTTAGACCCCGTTCGCCCGCCGGGGGAAGGCCTCTTTCCCGCGGAGCGGACGCCGCCGCCCGCGAACGCTCCCGTCGGGAGCACCCCCGCGGAGGCCGGAAGGGAGCCGGAAACCGTCCGGCCCGGTCACGGACCCAGCCACTCCACGGGAAAAATGTTGCCGCGGTTCAAAATCAGAGACGGATCCAGTGCCCGTTTGACCCGGAACATTTCCTCCAGGCCGTCTCGTCCCACCATGAGTTCGAGGAAGGCGTGCTTGAGCTTGCCGATGCCGTGTTCCGCGCTGACGGTGCCGCCCAAGGCCACGGCCGCCCGCGCGAATTCCAGGTACAATCCGCGGGCCTGGCGGTACTCGGTCTCGTCGCGGGGCAGGACGTTCACGTGCAGGTGGCAGTCGCCGATGTGTCCGAAGATCAGATATTCCAGGTCCGAGGCCTGCAGGCGGGATTCGTACACGGCCAGCATTTCCGGAAAGGCGGCCGCGGGTACGGCCATGTCCGTGCCGACCTTGGGCAGTTTGCGTTCCCGGACGATGTCGTTGACGCGTTCGGGCAGGGCATGGCGGAAGTCCCGCAGCTTGCGGCGGCCGGACGCGTCCTGGGCGAACCAAACATGCTTTTCCGGAACTCCGGTCTGCTCCAGGAAACGGGCCCAGGCGGACAGGGCCGCGTCTTCGCCGCCCGCGGCGTATTCCTCCTCGAATAGAAGACAGGCCCGGGCCTCCGCGGGAATTTGGACGAAGCCGCCGCGCAGGAGATCCAAGGCATGAGAGTCCATGAATTCCAACGAACTCGGGCGCGGAACCTCCTCGGCGCCCAGACCCTGGGCCGCGGCCCGGAACGCCGCGGCGCAGGCGACGGCCGCCGGAACCTCCGTGAAGAATGCCGCCAGGGAAAAAGTGCCGGCCGGGGCGGGCAGCAGCCGCAGGGTCGCGGAGGTAATGATGCCCAGGGTGCCTTCCATGCCGATGAACAAGTCCACCGCGTCCATCCCGGGCGCCGAAAAATAACCCGCCGCGTTCTTGGAAACGCCGGGGACCCGGTACCGGGGGCGGTCGAATTCGAGCCGCCGGCCCGAGGACAGGGGCAGACTCAGCCTGTCTTGTTCCGCGCGGACTTGCCCGCGCTGCAGTTGGAGCGTCTCGCCGCTCGGCAGGACCACGGCCAGTCCCAGGACGTGGGCCCGCGTCGGGCCGTACTTGAAACTCTGTCCGCCGCTGGCATTGGTGGCCACGTTGCCCCCCAGCGTGCTGGTCCATTCGGTGGGATCCGGCCCATACAGGAGGCCCGCCGCGGCCGCCGCGGTTTTGAGGGTTTCCAGCCTTACGCACGCGCCGGCCCGGATGTGGTCCCCGAACGGCGCGGGCGTCACGGGTCCCAACTGGTCCAGCCGTTCCAGCGAAAGCAGGGTTCCGCCGCAGGGAATGCGGCCGGCCGTGACGCCCGTGCCGCCGCCGGACACGGTCACGGCTTCGCGGCGGCCGCTGGCTTCGCCCAGGTACTCGGCTACTTCCTGCTCGGTCTCGGGAATGACGAGGCGTTCGGCGTGTCCCCCCAGGAAACCCGAAGCGTCCTCCAAATATCCGGCGATGACGGCGGGATCGGTTTTAATCAGCATGGCAGGTCATCTTAGCACGAAATCCCGCGGCACTGCACCTTGAATCCCGGAGGGCGGAGCGGCGAATCGGCTTGTGGTCGGGGTGTCCTTCTAATTATAATGAAGGCCATGCGCGACAAGCCCAAGGTCCTGCTCCACATTTGCTGCGCGCCGGACGCGACCGCGGTCTGGGAACGTTTGTCCGGGGATTACGCGGTGCTGGGATTCTTTCACAATCCCAACATCCATCCGGCCGAGGAATACCGCCTGCGCCTGGCCGAGACGCGCAAGGTCGCGGAAACTCTCGGCTTTCCGCTCGTACCGGCGGCGTACGCGCCCGCGGCCTGGGACGAGGCGGTGCGCGGCCTCGAGGCGGAGCCCGAGCGCGGCCGCCGCTGCCAGGTCTGCTTCCGCCACAACCTCCAGGCCGCGGCCGCCACGGCGCGCGAACTGGGGATCGGGCTGTTCACGACCACCTTGACGCTCTCGCCGCACAAGGTCGCGGAACAGGTCCACGCCGCCGGCCGGGAGGCGGCCTCCGCTTGCGGCGTCCGCTTCCTGGAACTGGATTTTAAAAAGCGCGGCGGCTTCCAGCGCAGCCTGGAGATCTCGCGCGAACTCGGACTGTACCGGCAGAAGTATTGCGGCTGCCGGTATTCCCAAAGAAGTTAGGTCGCCCGTTCCTCCCTCAGGAGGGGCGGATATTCTGATCGCGCCGGAGGCCGCGGCATGCCCGAACTGCCTGAAGTCGAAACCATCCGGCGGGTGCTCGCGCGCAAGCTCGCCGGCCGGACCATCCTCGCCGTCGACCTGCGCGTACCCAAGCTGGCCGCTTCACGCCTGCATCGAAGCCTGCATTCCCAGGCGCGGTCCTGGGGGCAAAGGGTTCGCGGACGGAAAATCATGGGTCTGCGGCGCCGCGCCAAATACCTCATCTTCGACTTAGACCGGGGAAAGTTGCTGGTGCACCTGGGCATGACCGGGCAGCTTTTCGCGGCGGCCCCCGGCGAGCGCCCGGCCCGCGGCCTGCCGCCCCTGCCGGACCCGCACACCCATTTGATCCTGGACCTTTCGGGAGGCCTGCGCCTGTATTACCGCGACATCCGCAAGTTCGGGCGCCTGCGGCTGCTGGAAACCGCGGTCGAGGAAGCCCGGGCCTTGGAAGCCTTGGGGCCGGAACCCTTGGCGCGCGGGTTCACGCCCGCGAAGCTGGCCGAAGGCCTGCGGAATAAAAAGGCCCCGCTCAAGGCGCTGTTGCTGAACCAAAAGGTGGTCGCCGGCTTGGGCAACATCTACGTGGATGAGGCGTTGTTCAGGGCCGGCCTGGCGCCGACCGCGCGCGGCGGCGGACTCACGCGCGCGCACATCTCGCGCCTGCGAACGGCCGTCCGCGGAGTCCTGCGCGAGGCCCTGCGCTATCGCGGCACCACCTTGTCGGATTATTTTGACCCGGAGACCCGGCGCGGGGAGTTCCAGAACCGACTGCGCGTGTACGGGCGTGCAGGCCAGCCTTGCCGCCAGTGCGGGCGTCCCATCGTCAAGGCCGTGGTGGCGCAACGGGGAACACACTGGTGCCGTCATTGTCAGCAGGATCCGTGCACCGGACGGTAAAAAACAAAACCGAAGAAAAGTATTGTTAGATAAAATTCCCATTAATGCTATAATATCTTCAATCTTGTGGAAAAATCGCAATAAGGGGGGATTGACATGAAGAAATGGTTCGTAGGTTCCATGGTTTTGGCCATGTGTACGTTCACCTGCCTGCCCAAAGTACTCGCGCAAACCGAGACGGCGACGGAACCCGGAAACCCGGCGGCCATGGAAGTCACCGCTCCCCAGCCGGCGGCTACGCCGGCGGCCACCCCGGCGGCCACGCCGGTTGCCACACCGGCTGCCGCTCCCGTTCCCGTTGTTTCCGAAAGCATCCTCTTCAAGGAATACATGAGCTTGGACGACCTCCTGAAACAGCCCATGGGAATTTCCACGCTCAAAGAAGTCACGACGCGTCAAGCCCCGAACATCGTGACCCTCATCACGGCGGATGAGATCGCCCAGACCGGAGCACGCGACCTGATGGACGTGCTCCGCCTGGTTCCGGCCTTCGAATTCGGCTGCGACGTGTCCGGCGTGGTAGGCATAGGCGTGCGCGGCCTGTGGGCGCACGAAGGCAAAGTCCTGTTTCTGCTGGACGGCCAGCCCATGAACGAGATCGCCTACGGCACCATGGCCTACGGCAACCATTTCCCGGCCGACCAGATCCAGCAGATCGAGATCATCCGCGGGCCTGGTTCGGCCATTTACGGCGGCTACGCGGAGCTGGCGGTCATCAACGTCAAGACCAAGAACGGCAAACAGATCGACGGCGCCCGGGTCGCGGGCGTCTACAGCGAGATGTCACGAACCTACAGCCACCGGACCGTGAGTCTCTCCGCGGGCAAGGCCGTGGATGACCTGGACGTGGCCGTGCACGTGTTCGCGGGCCAGGGCAACCGCAGCGAAGGCACCTTCGTCAGCTATTGGGGCGGGGAAGAATATGACATGGCGACCAACTCCCAGCTCAATCCCGGCCTGGTGAACATCGGCGTCAAATATAAGGACCTTTCGATCCGCTCGATCGTGGATGAGTACCACATGACCGAGCGCGACTGGTGGGGCGTCAATCTTCCCTCGGCCGTGCGCGCGGATTTCAACACCCGCATCCTGGACGCCAAGTACGACTTGAAGATCGACGGCCTCACCATCACGCCCCGGCTCAACGTGAAAGAGCAGGAGCCCTACCAGCGCAACGGGGTCGGGACCAAGAACATTCTGGTGGAAGGCGAAGTGCCGGGAGTGGACACGCCTTCGGACCATCCCTTCGAAATCTGGATGAAACGCCAGACCGAGAGCCTGATCGCCTCCTACGACGTGGATCAGAACAACAACGCCTTGGTCGGCATGGAGGCGTACCAGGAATCGGGGGAAACCATCTCGGACTCCGAACCGGCGCTCATCAAGTACTACAACGTCGCGGCCTTTGGCCAGGCCCTCGTGGACCTCATGTATGCGAACCTGACCGCGGGCGCCCGCTTCGAGCACCACAGCCACTACGGGGATTCCTTCGTGCCCCGGGCGGGTGTGACCGCCATCCTGGACGACCTGCACCTCAAGCTTCTGGCCAGCCAGGCCTTCCGCGTGCCCCAGCTGGAAACCATCGTGCTGAATGAAAAAATCAAGCCCGAAACCTCGGAGAACTACGAGCTCGAGGTCGGTTACAAGATCACGGACAAAATGCTCGTGACCGCGAACGCCTTCAAGACCCTCATTTACGACGTCATCATTTACTACGCCACGGCCGCGGCGGAATACCAGCTCAACGCCGGCAAGCTCGGCGCCCAGGGCGTCGAGCTGAATTACACCTACCGGGACGACTGGGGCTTCGTGAACCTGGGCGGCACCTACAGCGAGGCGACCGATCACGATGATTTCATCGTCCCCGAAACGGGCAGCTTGGCGCCCAGCATTTACAGCGTGCCCGACCATCCCACCCGCGTCATCGGCCTGCCCGGCCTCAAGGTGGTGCTGAATGCCAAGGTGCGCGTGCTGGAACAGCTGAGCATCAATCCCTCGGTGATCTACTTCGGAAACCGCTACGGCTGGAACAACTACGACGCGGTCAACGACGTGGAGATCCTGAAGGAGTTCGACCCCGTCCTGCTGGCGAACCTGTTTATCAACTATACGCCCATCAAGGGGTTGAACCTCGGCGTGGGCGTGAACGACATCGCCGACGCCGCTCCCGAGTTCCTCCAGGCGTATTACGGCGGTCACGCGCCCATTCCGGGTTATTCGCGCGCGTATCTGGGAAAAGTTTCCTACGACATCAGCTTCTGACCGGACGTCAGGGGCAGCAGCGAAGAGGTTATCCGCCATCTGCGGGTGGGGCTCCGGAGCGGGATCGGGCGCCGGATCGACCCCACCCGCAGGTGGCATCCAGGGTGAGGAAACCGTGAAGATGCGCGTGAATCTAACGCTGGGGTTGTTCTTGCTGCTGGGCGCTTGGCAGTCCGTCCCGGGATGGGTCCGGCCCGCTGCGGGCGCCACCATCGCCGTGGTCTGGAGCGGGCAGACGGACGCGTACCAGGAAGCCCTGCAGGGCTTTCAAAAAGCGGCCCTCTTCCGCTATATGGTTTTTCCGCTCGGCAACGCCGCCGGAACCGCCTCCGAGGTCGCCCAAAAAATATCGGCCGGCGCTTTCAACGCGAATGTCATCCTGGGCAGCGAAGCCTTGACGGTGGTGAAATACCTTCCGGCCGGAACCTCCGTGGTCTATACCATGGTGTTGGAGCCCCTCGAGCTGCAGGGGTATCCCTCCTCCGGAATTGTGATCAAGATCGACCTGGCCGACCAGTTCGCCAGCCTGGTCAAGCTGTTTCCCGGGAAAAGGCGCGTCGGCATTATTTACAATCCCCGCATGTCCGGCAAAGATGTCGCCTCCGCGCGTACCCTGGGGCCGAAATACGGGCTGGATATTTTCCCCATCGCCATCGAGAACCGGGAGGAGCTGGTCGGCGCCCTCACCAAGATGACCACCCGGAACGTGGATTTCTTGTGGATGCCCATCGATCCGATCCTGGCTCTTCCCCAAAGCGTGAGCGAACTGGTGCAGCACTGTCTGAAGGAAAATCTGTACTTGATCGGATTCTCCAAATACCATGTCAAGGCCGGCGCCCTCCTGGCCTTTTCCGCGGATTATTACGATGTCGGCGCGCAGACGGCCAACTACGTGCAAAGGCTTTTAGCCGGCAAGACCAAACCGCAGGTCGAGTATCCCCGCAAAGTCGTGATTTACGTCAACTCCATTCTGGTGCAGAAGCTGAAGGTTGGGGATCTGTCCAAATTCCCGAACGTGCAATTGATCCAGTAGCCGCTGGCGCCAGGCGGCAGTTGCTTCCGCCCGGTCCGGGCTTTCACCGTGAGGGAACGGAAGGCCCGTCGGAGCGCCTTGCCCTGCGCGCGAGGGGCCAAAAATCCAATGTTGCGGAAAAAATACGGCACCGGACGGCGGCAGCCAGGGTCCGACCTCCGAATCAGCGCGGCTTCCGGCCGGCCATCTGAAATTGGAGGTCGAGTCCGTGAAGGGAAAGCGGGTTTGGGCTGCGGTTGTTTTTCTTGGCCTGCTTTTACCCTCGCTTCTGTGGGCACGGGAGGAGGCCCGGGACGTGAAAACGTTTGCCGAACAAAAAGTGCATTGGCTGGGGCAAGCCGCTTTTCGGGTCGGGGACGGCCCGGTGGTTTTCACGGACCCGTATCAACTGAAAGCCGCGGGAGCGGCCGACCTGATTCTCATCACCCATTCCCATCGCGACCATTTGTCCCCGGCGGATATTGAAAAAATACGGACGCCCGCAACGGTCATCGTGGCGCCCGACGATCCCGAATGCCGGAAGCAGCTGACCGGAGATGTGCGCTTCCTCCGGCCCGGCGACACGCTCACTGCCCGCGGCGTCGAGATCCAGGCCGTACCGGCATACAATCTTCCCCCGAAAAGTTTTCATCCCCGCTCCCGGCAGTGGGTGGGATACCTCTTCGCCGTGGATGGCGTCCGGCTCTACACGGCCGGGGACACGGACCGCATACCGGAAATGCAGGGCCTTCGGGTGGACATCGCCCTGCTCCCGGTCGGGGGCAGGTTCACCATGGACGCCGGGGAAGCGGCCGCCGCGGCCGGGGACATCCGGCCCAAGCTGGCCATTCCCATGCACTCCGGCTCCGTGGTCGGTTCCCGGCGCGACGCGGAAAACTTTCAGCAACGGCTGGCGGGCCGGGTCGAGGTGTTGATCCAGACCGCGGAGTGAGCCGCGGGACGAAGGCAGGAGGTGCCGTGATGGAGGAACGCGCCTTGGGCTTGCAGGGGCTGAAGGTGCCGGCCCTGGGGCTGGGCTGCATGGGCATGTCGGAATTTTACGGTTCCGCGGACGAGCAGGAGTCGCTGGCCACCCTCCGGCTCGCCCTGGACCTGGGCATCACGCTGCTCGACACGGCGGACATGTACGGCCCCTACCGCAACGAGGAACTGGTGGGGCGCGCCATCCAGGGTCGCAGGGACGCGGTGGTGCTGGCCACCAAATTCGGCATCGTGCGCGGCGAGGACCCGGCTTTTCGCGGGGTGAACGGGCGGCCGGAATACGTGCTCCGGTCCTGCGACGCATCCTTGCGGCGCCTGCGGGTCGAGCATATTGATCTGTACTACCAGCACCGGGTTGACCCGGACGTGCCCATCGAGGAGACCGTCGGAGCCATGGCGCGGCTGGTCAAGGCCGGCAAGGTGCGGTACCTGGGATTGTCCGAGGCCGGGCCGCAGACCATCCGCCGCGCTCACGCCGAACATCCGATCAGCGCCGTGCAGACGGAATATTCCCTGTGGAGCCGCGATGTCGAAAAAGAAGTCCTGCCCGTGCTGCGGGAGCTCGGCATCGGTCTGGTGGCTTACAGTCCGCTGGGGCGGGGTTTTCTGACGGGCCGTTTCCGGAAATTCGAGGACCTGCCCGCGGATGATTTCCGCCGCCATCAGCCCCGCTTTCAGGCTGAGAACTTCCGCAAGAATCTTGACCTCTTGGATGTCGTGTCCGGCATCGCCGCCGACAAGGGGCTTGCCCCCGGGCAGTTGGCTTTAGCCTGGGTTTTAAGCCGAGGCCGGGATGTCGTGCCCATCCCCGGTACGACCCGGCGCCGGCACCTGCAGGAAAATATCCGCGCTTTGCAGATTCACTTCGGCCGGGAGGAGCTGGCGGCCATCGAACGCGCCATGCCTCCCGAGGCCGTGGCCGGAACGCGTTATCCGGAAAGCATGCTGCGCCTGCTGAACCGCTAGACGCGGCCGTCCGGGAAAACTCCGGTCCCCGCGGCTCCTCCGGCTTCCGCCCGGGCCCGCGGAAAAAACACGGTCGGGAAGGCCGCCGGTCTGCCGCCGGCGGTTGCCGGTCCAAGGAATCCGGGAGGTCAGCCATGAATTCAAAAGTCATCGTGATTACCGGCGCCAGCGGCGGCATCGGGGCCGCGCTGGCCAGACACCTCGGAGCCCGGGGCCAGCGCCTGGTACTGGCGGCGCGCCGGCAGGCGGAACTGGCGGAAGTCGCCAGGACCGCGGGCTCGCCGGCGGTCGCGGTCACGACGGACGTGACCCGCCGCCAGGACGTGGAACGGCTTCGGGACCGGGCTCTGGCCGAATTCGGCCGCGTGGACGTCTGGGTCAACAACGCGGGTCGGGGTATCGGCAGGAAAGTCCTGGAGCTCACGGATCAGGACTTCGACGAAATGATGGCCGTCAACGTGAAGTCGGCCCTGTACGGCATGCAGGCCATCCTGCCGCATTTCCAGCAGCGGGGCGACGGCCACGTCATCAATGTTTCCTCCTTTTTAAGCCGCGTTCCGTTCGTAACCTTCCGCTCGGCCTACAGCGCCGCCAAGGCCGCGCTCAATATCCTGACCGCCAATCTGCGCATGGACCTGCGGCGCGATTATCCCGGCATTCACGTGTCCGTGGTCATGCCGGGAGTCGTCCTGACCGATTTTCCCCGGAACGCCTTGGGCGGGACGCCAACTCTGCCGGCGGGTTCCCGAAGTTCGGCCCGGCCCCAAACCCCGGAGGACGTGGCCGCGCAGATCGCGGGACTGATCGAGCATCCCCGGCCGGAACTCTACACCGCCCCGGAACAGGCCGGGATCGCCCTGCGCTATGTACAGGATGTGGAAGCGTTCGAGGCCGGATAGCGGCGGGTGAAAAATCCGGGGAGGGACTACAGCTGGTAATCCTGCAGGAAATAGATCAGCGGGCGGTGCGCGTAATCATTGGCGGTGATGAATTGCAGGCCCAGGTCGTAATCGTCGCTTCCCTGGCGCGCGCACCAGACCACGCGGGCGCGCATGGCCAGGAGGCGGGGCTTGTGCTGCAGGAACAGGAACATCGGATCCTTGGTGCCGCCGGTGGACGGCTTCTCGGGCAGGGAGAAGGAAACCACCAGGGTCTCGCCGGCCTGCAAAGCCTGAGGACCGCGCAGGGAGAGTCCGCCGGCGCTGAAATTCAAGGAGCGGCTGTCAAAAACGTCCTCGGGTTTTCCCTCGCGGATCAGATGACACTGTACGGCGACTTCGAAGGGAATGCGCAGATAATGCCGCCGCTCTTGCGGGTCGGCATGTTCGTCATGATTCATCACGGCGCCACCCCCTGCCCCGGACCGGCTACCTAAAAGTATACAATTGAATCCGGCCGCAGCCAAATGAAAATACCTGACTTTTCACCTTCGGCTGAAGCCGCGGAAGGGAAGTCCGGCATGCCGGCTTTTGTGGTGCGGAACGCGAAATTCTTCCGGAGATTTTTGTCTCACCGCAGGGTATTCGTTTGAAAAATCCTTTAAATACAGGATAAATAGGTCAGTATATTTTTTTACTTGATTTTCGCTGTTTGTTCGCCTATAACAATAAACCCCATCTTAAGGGAGAAGAATCTTGTGGCAGGGGGAAACCCGGGGAACGAGGCCGCATGTTCACGCACCTGCACGTGCACAGCCATTATTCCCTGCTCGAGGGCGCGTCCGCCCCGGAGGCTTTGTGCGCGCGGGCGGCGGAGCTGGGTTTCAAAACGCTCGCGCTTACGGACACGAACGGGCTCTACGGCGCCCTCAAGTTTCTGGAAGCGGCCAAGACGCACGGCCTGCGTCCGGTCCTGGGCGCGCAGCTCACCGCGTCCCTGCCGCCCCGGCCGGGCGAATCCTCGGCCGTGGTCCTGCCCCTGGATGCCGCCGGCTTTTCGGAGTTGTGCCGGCTCATCAGCCGCCGCCAGCTCGGGCCGGATTTTGAGCTGGCCCGGGCGCTGGCGGGTTCGAGTCCGCATGTCGCCGTTCTCACTCCGGATCTGGGGCTGGCGCGCGCGGTGGCGGCCGGGCGCGGAAACCGCGGCGTGTACGTGGAACTGGTGGACGCCGCCGAGCGCGCGGACCCGGGAGCGCTTTCGCTGGCGGCCGCGGCCGCCGGCCTGGCCGGCCTGGCCGTGGTGGCGAGCAACGCGGTGCGCTTCGCCTGGCCGGACGAGCACGCGGCGCACCGCGCCTTCTGCGCGGTCCGCCTGGGTTCCACGCTGGCCGCGCTCCGCAGCGGGGATGCGGCCGGCGCGCAGGCCTATCTGAAATCCCCGGGCGAGATGCAACGGCGCTTCCGCCATTTGCCGGCCGCGCTCGCGCGCGCGCAGGACCTGGCCGAGACCTGCCGCGGGCTGCCCGAACTCGGCCGGTTCCGGTTCCCGGCCTATCCCTGCCCGGAGGGCGAGACGGAGTTTTCGTATCTCTCGCGCCTGTGCGACGAGGGCCTGCGGCGGCGCTACCGCCCGCTGACGCCCCGTCCGCTCGCGCAGCTTTCCCGCGAGCTGGCCGTCATCGAGGAAAAGCATTTCGCCGGCTACTTCCTGGCCGTGTGGGACATCGCGGCCGAAGCCGCGCGCCGCGGCATTCCGACCGTGGGCCGGGGATCGGCGGCCAACAGCATCGTGGCCTACTGCCTGAGGATCACCCACGTGGACCCGCTGGCCCACGGCCTGTTCTTTGAGCGCTTTTTGAATCCCGAGCGCGAAGACCCGCCGGACATCGACCTGGACTTTCCCTGGGACCAGCGCGACGAGATGCTGGACTACGCCTACGCCCGCTTCTCCCCCGAGCGCGTGGCCATGGTCAGCACGCACGCCTGCCTGCACGGCCGCTCGGCCGTGCGCGAGGCGGGCAAGGTGCTGGGGCTTTCCGACGCGGAGATTTCCGAGTTCACCCGCCGCCTGCCGCACTACGGGAGCGTGGCCGACCTGCTGCGGGCGAAGCAGCAGCTTCCCGAGGCCCGCGACCTGCCCGTTGCGGAGGAGCCGTGGAAGACGGTGCTGGCCTTGGCGGCCAAGCTGGACGGCGCGCCGCGCCACCTGTCCGTGCACCCGGGCGGCATCGTGATCGCGCCCCGGGACGTGGACGAATGCCTGCCGCGCGAAATGTCGGCCAAGGGCGTGGCCGTGACCCAGTACGACATGTACGGCGTGGAGGATTCCGGCCTGGTCAAGATCGACCTGCTGGGCCAGCGCGGCCTGGCCGTGATCCGCGACGCCGGGCGCGCGGCGGGCGTGGACTGGCGGGCCGCGGACCCCTGCTCGGACCCGGCGACGCGGACCCTGCTGCGCGAGGGCCGGAGCCTGGGCTGTTTCTACGTGGAATCCCCGGCCATGCGCCTGCTCCTGCGCAAGCTCCGCTGCGGCGACTTCGAACTTTTGGTCGCGGCCTCGTCCATCATCCGGCCGGGCGTGTCCAACAGCGGCATGATGCGCATGTTCGTGGAACGCCACCTCGGCCGCCAGCGCGTGCGTTACGCCCACCCGGCCTTGCAGCCCATCCTGGGCGCCACCTACGGCGTCATGGTCTACCAGGAGGACGTGATCAAGGTGGCCCACGCCGTGGCCGGCATGAGCCTGGGCGAGGCGGACAAGCTGCGGCGCTGCATGAGCAAGAAGCGGCACTGGGAGCGGATGGAGACCTACCGCGAACGCTTCTTCGCCGGCGCCCGTTCGCGCGGCGTGCCGGAGCCGGCGGTGTGCGAGATCTGGCGCCAGATCGAAAGCTTCGGCGGGTACGCCTTCTGCAAGGCGCACAGCGCCTCCTACGCCCAGCTCTCGTTCCAGTCCGCCTACCTCAAGGCCCACCACCCGGCCGAGTTCATGGCCGCCGTGCTTTCGAACCAGGGCGGATTCTATGCGCCGGCCGTGTACCTGGAGGAGGCGCGGCGGCTGGGGCTGGCCATCCTGCCGCCGGACGTCAACGCCAGCGCCTGGCGCTGCGCGGGCGCGTGCGGAGAAGTGCGCCTGGGACTGCTGTTCGTCAAGGGACTGGCGCAGGAGCATGCCGACGCCCTGGCGGCCGCGCGCGCAAGCGGCGGATCCTTCGTCTCCCTCGGGGACCTGCTGGCCCGCACGCCCCTGACCACGGAGGAAGCGGAGGCCCTGATCGCCTGCGGCGCCTGCGACGGGCTGGGGAACAACCGCGCCCGGCTGATGTGGGCCCTGCATCTGCTTGCCCGGCGCGCGGCGTCTTCGCGCCGCGGCAGCCGCGCGCCGGAACTCCCCCTGGGCGTCGAAGCCGCCCTGCCGGAGGTGGCCGGGCCGGATCCGGACGAGGCCTTGGCCGAGGAATTTTCCCGGCTCGAACTTTCCCCGCGCGCGCATCCGCTCATGCTTCACCGCGCGAAACTGTCGGCCCTGGCCGGCTCCACCGTGGCCGCCTGCGACCTGGAGCGGTATGCCGGCCGGCGGGTGCGCCTCTACGGCTGGCTCGTCACCTGGCGCCGCACCCGGGTGCACAAAACCGGCGAGATGATGAAGTTCGTGACCCTGGAGGATTTCACGGCGACCTTCGAGGTCACGCTGTTCCCCAAGGTTTACCGCGAGCAGGGCCGCAAGTTCGGCGGGCAGGGGCCCTACTGGGTGGAAGGCGTGGTCGAGAACGACCGCGGCGGCGTGACCGTCATCGCGCAACGCATCGAGAATCTGGGCGGGCCTGCGGTATAGGGTTGCGCAGGGAGAGTGAATGTAATATTATATGAAAACGGTGCATCTGCTGATGGAGGTGTGGCAATGCAGGAGCATATCCAGCGTCTTCAGCGGTATCTCGGCCAGAGGGAATTGTCACCCAAAGACGCCCGTGACGGCATCATTTCCGCCTATGTGGTGATCAGCCGGCTCAACCAGACGCAGGGAAATCCGGACGTCGGCTTGAAGCAGGATGAGGCGGGCCTGCAGCAGCATATCAGCGGTTTCATGGGGGCCGTTTTTTGGGAGCGGGGGTTTGATTTCGAGCATCCCAGCGTGGAACAGCTGAATGAAATCAAGATGATGCTCGACGGCATGGCCCAGGTGTACGACATGCCCGAGAACCTGCAGATGGCCGTGAACGAAATCTGCGACTACCTGCTTTCGCGCGCCGGCGGGCAGCCGGCCATGGTCTCGCCCGCCGTCATGGACCTGTTGGGATACGAGGGCGGCCCGGTGGAAGTTCCCGAATCCACCCCGGAGCCCGCGCCGGCGGCCGCGGACGAGATCGACACGGATGTGATGCCGGAAAGCGAGTCCGAAGCCGCGCCGGAGCCGGAAGCGGAACCTGCCGCCGAAAGCCCGGCGTTCGGCGCGAAGGGGGCCTCCGCGGACGAAAGCCAGATGTGGGCGACCCTGCTGCAGGAAACCGAGGTCACTTCGGACCGGCCGGACGAGCCCCGCGCCGACCGGCCCGCCGCCGGCCGGGAAGAACCCTTGGCCCCGGAACCGCAGCCCGGCCCCGCGCCCGCTCCCGACCATGAGGACAGACTCGTGGATGAAGCCCTGGCGTTTGCCACGGGCGCGGGGCCGGAGCCGGCTCCCGAACCCGAACCGCCCAAGAAAAAACGCAGCCGTAAAAAAAGCGCGGGAAGCGAAGACGGGCAGGAACGCAAACCGGCCCGGCGGCGCGGCAAGAAAACCGCGGACCAGAAAAAGGACGCCGCGGAAATCACGGTGCCGGACGATTACCTGACCGGGGAAGAGGAGGCCCCGCGGCCGGCGCCCGCGGGCCCGGAACCCGCCCCGTCCTGGACCGAACCCGAACCTGTCGTCCGCGCCGCAGAAGAGCGGGCGCAAACCGCCGAACCGGAGGAGGCCCCCTTGACGGACAGGGAGATTTTCGCCCCTCCCGCGCCGCCAACGCCCGAACCGCAGGCGGAGGCCAAACCGTTCAGTTTGGATGAGGAAAGGGGAACGGCGGAAAGTATCGCCCCCGGCGCCGACCGGCCCCGGAGCGGCGGCAGGTTCCTGCCTTGGTTTATGGGCCTGCTGCTCGGCCTGGCGCTGGGCGCGGGCGGCGCCTATTACTACCTGGTTCTGCAACAACGCCAGACGGCCGCGGAACAACAGCGGCAAGTGGAAAACCTGCAGCGGCAACTGAACCAGAATCTGGCCGAATTGTCCTCCGTGGAGGATCAGTACCAGCAATTGAAAAATCAGTACCAGACCGCCTGGGCCCAGCCGCCCGCGGGATTGAAATCCGAGAAATCCGGCAAGCGGGTCATTCTCTATTGGCAGGACCCGGGAGACCAGCCCGGATCCAATCCGCCCGTGCGGCGCAAATATTTCCTTTACGGCGCCCGGGGTTCAAAGGCGAAAATGAAAAAATTGACCCAGGATCCGCTGGACAAGAATTTTATTTACCTGAGCAAGCCGCGCACCGGCACTTGGCGTTTCGCCGTCTCGGCCCTGGACACTGCGGGCCAGGAGACCGGACTCAGCGAGGAACTCAAAGTGAAATTTTCTTCCCGGTAGACTGGCTCCATGCGCGGTTCACCCGTTTTCCGGCTGGCGTTGCCCCCTGCGCGATGGGCCGCGGGACCGCTGGCCGTCCTCCTCGTGTCGCTGTTCCTGATCCCATCCGCCGTCGGCGCCCCGGAAGATTCTCCGGAAACCTACCAGGCCCAATCAGACCGCTACCGCCAAGCCGGCCAATACGCTCAGGCCAGCGCGCTGGCGAAAAAAGCCCTGGAGGCAGCCACGATCCAATACGGCCCCCAACATGCGGAAGTGGCCGTCGCCTTGAACAACCTAGCCGCGCTGTACCTGCTGCAAGGCCAGGATACGCAGGCCGAACTGCTGTACCGGAAAGCCCTGGCCATCAATGAAAAAAATCTCGGACCCGCTCATCCGGAGGTGGCGCTGGACCTGGCCGAGCTGGCGAAAATTGAAACCTTGAGGAAGCATTACGAACGGGCGGAGGGTTTATACCAGCAGGCGCTGAATATTTTACGCGCCGCGCTCGGCCCCACGCATCCGGAGGTGGAATCCCTGCTGGCGCCCCTGGCCGAGGTCCTGCGCCAGGAAGGGCGCTTCGACGCGCTGGCGGCCGTGTACCGGCAGGAACTTGAAATTCAGGCGGCCCGGTTCGGAGACCGGGATTACCGCTTGCTGCCGTATTTGGACCAGCTGGTGGAATTGCATGCTTCCCGCCGTGAATACGACCAAGCGGAAGCTCTGTGCCAAAGAAGCCTGAACATTCGGCAGGGCTTTTACGCCTTCCAGCACCCCCAGGTCCTCAGAACCATGCGGAGACTGGCGAAGCTCTACGCAGCCGCAGGGGATTCCGCCCAGGCTCTCGAGGCTTACCGGCGCTTGTTGCCTCGCCAGCGCCTGCTTCTGGGCAATTACCACCCGGACGTGGTCGACACCCTGGAAGCCATGGGCGCCCTCTATGCCGCCGAAAAAAAATACGGTTGGGCGATTAATTTGTATTCGCACGCCTTGGACGGGCAGGAGAAAAATTTGGGCGCCCACGCCCCCGAGGTGGTGGCGACCATGGAGCGGATTGCGGACCTTTACGCGCAGGAGGGCAACAATAATCTGAGGGACAAATGGCGGGCCCGCGCCGCGCAGGCCAGGCCCTGAAAAGCCTGCGGAGCATCAGCGCCGGCGGATGAGCCGGCCGAGCAGGGGCGTGCGCAGGGAGATGGCCCGTTCCGGACACAGTTCCTGGCAGCAATAACACCGGATGCACAGGTGGTAATCATAGACCGGAGGAACGTTCAGTCCGGCCCGGAAAGCGACCGCTTTTGGTTTGACCGGACAGACCTGCACGCACAGGCCGCAGCGCGTGCAGCGTCCCGGATCAATGGCGGGACGCGGCACCACCCCCGTGCGCAACCACCTCAGACGCCCCCCGGTTTTTCGCCCCGGCACGGGCAGGCGCACGGCTTGAAAACGCCGGGAACGCCAAGATTTCCAGTCCTCCCCCAACAATTCGATGTCCCGCTCGCGGTACACCCCCAGGCCGGCCTCCGCCCCGGCCGTGATCGTGGGCACATATTCCGGATTGACAGCCAGGAGGCGGCAGGCCGTGGCATCCAGCGCCACCGGATCGCTTGAAACCAGCAGTACGCCCAGGGGGAAAGGCCGGCCGCTGCGGGGACCGTTGCCTTCCATGGCCACGATGCCGTCCAGGATGTGCAGGCGGGGCTTGAGCAGGAGGTTGAGATCCACCAGCATGCGGGCGAAATTCAGGGGGTCCGGGAGTTTCAGGTGAAACTCGGCTTTCAGCCAGCCCGGGACGCAGCCGAAAAGATTCTTCACCGCCGCCGTGGCGCGCAGGAGTCCGTGGGTTTTCAGCTTCGGGAGGTTGACCAGGGCCCCGGCATGCTCCGCCACGCCCCGGGCCAGGAGAAATTTCTTATTTTGTCTGCCCTGCGGAAAGGAGACTTCGCGAGGGGTGACGAAGTCGGCCAGGGCCACGCCCAGGCGTTTGGCCTCGGACGCCAACCCGGCCCGGCGCGCGGTCAGCGACGGAAAACCCCCGCCGGGCGAATCCCCGTAGCTCACGGCGGAGCCTGCGGCCTGAAAAAGCCGGGCGGCGGCAGCGAACACGGCCGGATGAGTGGTGACCGCCTTGGATGGCGGATCGGGAGCGAGGAGGTTGGGTTTCAACAGGACCGCCTCCCCGGGCCCGATGAATTTTTTTACGCCGCCCAGCAGGTTGAAGGCGCGCGCCAGCGCCTGGTCGACGCCGGTTTGATCATAATCCCCGCAGCGCACCAGCGCCACGCGGGCTGAATTCTTCATGTCCGGTTCCTTTCCCGGGCGCAGGCACGCGGCGCAGCGGGCTCCTGTGCGTTCGCGGCGGCATTCCCGTTCAAAAATCCCACTGGGCCTGCAGAATGAAGAGATCCGATCCCGGGAAGGCATGCGCCCGGCCGGACAGCAGCAGGGCCAGGTAGTCGGCCTGCAGGCGCCAGGCCGGGAACGGGCGCCAGGTGCAGCCGGCCGTGGCCGCCTGATACACCTGTCCCGGACGGTGGGCGCCGTCGGCATATCCCTGTTCGGCCTCCTCCCAGCGCGCGACCAGGGTCAGCGGCAGGCCCATGGCCTCCAGGTTCAAGGTGCAGGTGGCGTAATATCCCCGGGACAGGCGCCGGGCGACGCGGCGCGCGAGGATTTCGCCTTTCAACACCAGATCATTCATGCGGATTTCGGCATCGCCGCCCGCGACCGCCACCCAGGCGTGCCCGCCCAAATCGTCGGCGGGCACGGACGCCTCCGGATCGGATTCCAAGTCGCCGCGGCTGCCGATGGGAAGATAATCGTACGCTTTCGCGTCCAGGCGGTTCCTGCCATAGGAAGCCGAAACGCCCAGGGAGATTTCATTGCGCAGGGCCGCCAGCGCCATGCGGTTGACGGTTCCCAGCCGCGCCATGATCTGGGCGGGCACATCCGGGAGGACATCATGCCCGTTGCCCAGGAAGACGCCGGCCGACAGCCCGGGCGCGAACCCGGCGAATCCTGCCGGCCACTTCCAGTCGGCCCGGAGCCCGTAGTCCCGCTCGCCCACGAAGTCCATGCCCAGCGAAGACGCCCAGCCGAAATTCCCGAAGCCGTACACCAAGGGTCTTTCCACGGTGTCCATGCGGCCGGAGGAAACCTGCGGCTCGAGCCCGAAGGGAACGCGCATGCGCCCCAGGCGCCAGGAGGAAATTGCGGACGGCTCGTAGGCCAGGTAGGCGTCTTTTACATCCGGGCCCGAGCCGGTGATGCCGGCGCTCACCTTCAAGGACCAGCCGGTCCAGGGCAGGTGATTCCTGAACCCGTATTCCAGTCTTTTCAGCGACAGCGGGGTATCCGCATCGCCACCCGCCCGCGCGGGCTGGGAAGCGGTGCTGAGCGGGCCGGCGGGCTTGGCCAGGCCGCCCGGCAGGCTGGTCAGGCGTCCCTGTACGAAACCGTCGAAGTCCCATTCCGACAGGAACGCGGGCTCCGCGCTACCGCGGCCGGCCCAGGCCGACAGCAGCAAGAGGGACAACGCGGCGGCTCTCAGTAATGCCATGTGACCTCCACCCGCGCGCGTTCCGAGCCGGGGTCCAGGGTGAAATGCACGGCCGGCTCGGAATCCGTCCGGGCGTGGCAGGCCAGTACCGCCTGGCCGATGAGCACGCCCAAGCCGGCGCCGGCGACGACATCGGCCGGGAAATGCCGTTGCGTGTAAACCCGGGAATAGGCCACGAGCGCGGCCAGCGGATAGGTGAGCCATTCCGCGTGGTAGGCGTCGCCCAGAATGGCGGCGCCGCAAAAGGCGGTCATGGCGTGGCCGGAGGGAAAGCTGGCATCGCTGAAGCGCAGGGTGAACCAGCGGCGCTGCTGCGGGCCGGAGGAGGCATCCGGGCGCGGGGACGTGAAGGCGGCCTTCAACACCAGGGAAACCACCGCCACGCCGGCCTGGCCTTCCACGGCCATGGCCGCTGCCCGCTGGTCAGCCGCCGAACCGAACTGGTACAGCGCCGCGTAGCCGCCGAGATGCAGCCAGGCATCGCCCAGCAGGGTCACGGGCGGCATCACCTTGTCCTGCCAGGGCGTGCGGTGCGCCTGCGTCCAGGCATAGCCGTCCGTGTCATAGCGCAGAGCCGCGGCCAGGGCGGCACCGAAGGCCGCGGTCAGCGCATAGCCTTCCCAGGAAGCGTGGCAGGGGGCGGCGGGCAAATACGCCAGTTCGCAAGCGATGTTTTTCCACAGATCGGGTGCGGCCGGTTCGGCCGCGCGCGCCGGCGATGCGGGGACGGCGAGCCACGCGGCCAGCAAGCCGAGACGGACGAGCGGCAGATAGCGGCGTGTCACCGGGGGCATTCACTCTCCAGGGGGGCGGAAGTCGAAAGGCCGGCTTTTCAAAACCCGGGGCAATGTCCCGAGCCGGACCCGCCAGCGCGGATTTGCCGGCGAAGGCCGGGGGAAAAATCCGCGGACTTTAAAATAGACCAATTTGGCGCGGGGCGCAAGTTGGAAATCAGCGGGCCGGCATTCGGCCTGCGGTACGGGACGCCATTTTCCGCGTAGGCGTCCGGAGCCGGTTGGGCTATAATGAATCACCGCCAGCAGTGGAACTCATTCCGCACCCAGGATGGGAAGCATGCGCATCACTTTTCTCGGCACGGGAACCAGTCACGGCATACCGGTTATCGGCTGCACTTGCGCGGTCTGCCGTTCCCGCGACCGGAGAGACCGCCGTACCCGCACCTCGGTCTATGTCGAGGCCGCGGGGCAAAAACTCCTGGTGGACGCCGCCCCGGAACTCAGGCTCCAGGCCGTGGCCGCCGGCATCCGGAGAGTGGACGCCCTGCTGCTCACGCACGCGCATGCCGACCATCTCGGAGGCCTGGACGACGTGCGCATCTTCTCCGAGCGCTCCCGCCAGCCCTTCCCGGTCTACGGGCCGGCCCCGGCGCTGGCCGCCCTGCGCCGGCGGTTCGAGTACATTTTCCACCGCACGCAGGAGGGGGGAGGCAAACCCCGCTTGGCCCTGCATCCGGTCTCCGGCCCCTTCCGCGTGGGGCGGCTGCTCGTGGTGCCGGTGCCGCTGTGGCACGGGCGCGTGCGGGTCTTCGGCTACCGGGTGAACGGGTTTGCCTACTTAACGGACGTCTCGGACATTCCGGAGGCTTCTTACGCGCTGCTGCACGGCCTGGCGCTGCTGGTCCTGGATGCCCTGCGCCCGGAACCGCACGCAACCCATTTTCATCTGGAACGGGCCGTGGCCGAAGCCCGGCGCATCGGCGCGCGCCGGACCTATTTCACCCATCTCTGCCATCTGCTGGGTCACCGCCGCACCGAACGGAACCTGCCTCCGGGCATCCGCCTGGCCTACGACGGCCTGCGCCTCAGCCTGCCGTAAGCCCGCGGCGGCCGCCGCAGGCTATTTGGTTGACGCCCGGGGCGCTGGTCCTTATAATCGAGCTGGAAAATGACCCCGCAGGCAAAAGGAGTTTACGCGTGAAACGTTTCCCTGGCATTCTCATGCTGGTTATTCTGGCGGTGCCGCTCACGGGATGCCCCAAGCGGGTCCTGGTGCAGCCCGTGGTCGATATCTCGCGCTACAACCGCATCGCCGTGCTGCCCTTCGAGACAGACAGTTTCCTGTCCACGGTTGGAAACGAATTGGCGGACGATGTCGTCGTGGAACTGCTGAAACGCGCCCCCGGCCTCGAGGTGGTGGAACGGGCCCGGGTAGACGCCCTGATCCGCGAACAGGATTTGGCGCGGAGCGGCTACGTCAATCCCGAATCGGCCATCGCCGTGGGGCGGATGCTGGGCGTGCGGGCCATCCTCACCGGCAGCGTCTCGGTTTCCATCGGCGACATCCGGCCGACCCCCTTGAATTCACAGCGCGTGGCCACCGGCCAGGCGACCGTCCGCCTCATCGACACGGAAACCGGCCGGGTGCTTTGGGGCACGCGGGAGTCCAGCGATTACTCGACCTTTCTGTCCGCGGGCGGCGGCGAGTCGCTGAGCGTGAAAACCGACCATGAAATGGTTCAAGCCGTCATCCAGAAGCTGGCGGACGCCATCGCCCGGGCGTTTTATCCGCATTATGAACTCCAGTATTGACCGCGGCGGCCCGCCCCTGCGGACCGCACGCCGGGAGTGACCCATGCCGTTAGCCGAGGAGGAAAAACGCATTCTGCTGGAGCTGGCGCGGGCCGCCGTCAGCGCGGCCGTCTGCGGCCGGCCCCTGGTCCAGCCGCCTCCGGACCTGCCTCCCGCCCTGAACGAGAAGCGCGGCGCGTTCGTCACGCTTATGCTTCGGGGGCGTTTGCGCGGCTGCATCGGCCTGATTGAAGACCTGTACCCGCTGGCCGAAACAGTCGTAAAAATGGCGGTTTCCGCGGCCAAATACGATCCCCGTTTTCCGATGGTGCGGCCGGAGGAACTCGACGACCTGCAGCTGGAAATCTCCATCCTCTCGCCGCTCAAGCAGGTGCCGTCGGCCGACGACATTCAGCTCGGGCGCGACGGCGTCATTGTGCGCCAGGGCGCCCATTGCGGCGTCTTCCTGCCCCAGGTGGCGGAGGAGATGGGCTGGAACAAGGAACAATTTTTGAACGAATTATGCGCCGGCAAGGCCGGCTTGCCCGCCGATGCCTGGAAGGATCCCGCCAGCGAGCTGACGACTTTTACCGTGGAAATCCTGCAGGAATAAACCGCAAGTCCCGGTTTTTTCGCGCGCGTCCGGGCCGCGCCCGCGGGAAAAATAGCCTTGTTTTCAACGCAGGCATTGTGTATAATTCACTGGCTTGTAAGGAGGCCGGTACCATGATCGAAATGAAAGTCAAGGGTTTGGCGGTGGACGCCAATTCCAAAATCCCCGTGGTGATCCTGACCGATCCGGAGGAAAAACGCTACCTGCCGATCTGGATCGGCATCTACGAAGCGGACGCGATCCTCATCGCGCTGGAGAAAATCAACGTTCCGCGGCCCATGACCCATGACCTCCTGAAATCGATCCTGGAGACCGTAGGCATCCGGATTGAACGCATTCTCATCCATAATATTCAAAACAACACCTTTTACGCCCGCATCACCCTCACCAACGACAAGGATGAATGGGAAATTGACGCGCGCCCCTCGGACGCCATCGCCCTGGGATTGCGGGCGGAGTGCCCGATCTTCGTATCGGAGAAGGTCGTCATCGAGGCCAGCATCACCGACAAGTCGAAATACGAGAAAGAAAAGGTGGAATTCAAAAAGTTTTTCCAGGATTTAAAACCCGCCGATTTTAACCGCTGATCCTCATGCCTGCAAGATCTTCCGGGCTTTTTCGGCAATTGGGCCAAGCCGGTTCCGTCGGCGCCATGCTGGCGGCCTGTATTTTCGTGGGCACCGGCCTGGGCGTGCTGCTGGATCGCTGGCTGGGAACCAGGCCCTGGCTGACTCTCTTGCTGCTGGTGCTGGGAATCGCGGCGGGTTTTTACAATGTTTTCCGGATGCTGGCCGCCCTGCAGCGGGACAGCAAACGGCCATGAAGCTCCATCCGGGGTGGATCCTGGCCCTGGCGGGGCTCGCCGGCCTGGCAGCCCTGTACGGACTCGGCTACGCCTCCTGGGCCTTCGGCTTGGCGCTGGGATTGGTTTTAGGCGCGGTTACATTCAGCTGGATTCGCTTCAGCGTCCGCCGGGCCTTTGCCTCCCGGCCCGACCGGGCGGACGGCCGGCGCCTGCTGGTCCACAGTGTGCTGCGGCTGGCCCTGGTGGCCGCCGTGCTGGTGGCGGCCCTGCGTTTCCGGGAAATCGAAATCTGGGGCGTGGTCCTGGGCTATACCCTGGTGCACCTGCCTGCGTCCCTGTGGCAGGGACGCGCCGCGCGCAAGGAACGAGGCCCGGCATGAGTGCGGTACCGGAATCCATCGTCTATCACCTGCCCTTCGACGCCAGCCTGGCGATGAGCCTGCTGGCCGCGGCCGTGATCGGCCTGGTGTCCTGGCTGGCCACCCGGCGGATGTCGTCGGTGCCCCGGGGCTGGCAGAATTTTCTGGAGTGGCTGTTGGGGCTGATTTATCAATTCGCGGACGACATGGTCGGGCCCACGGCACCGCGCTATTACCCCTTGTTCGCCATGCTGTTTTTCTTCATCTTGGTCTGCAATTTGATGGGACTCATCCCGGGACTGCTTTCCAGCACCAGCCGCTTGTCCACCACCGTCGGGCTGGCGCTGGTGGTTTTTTTCGCAACCCATTATTTCGGCGTGAAGGAGAGGGGCTTGCTGCCCTACCTCCGGCACTGGTTCGGCCCGGTGCCGGCCTGGTTGAAGCCCTTCATGCTGGTGATCGAACTGATCAGCGAGCTGGCGCGCCCCCTGTCGCTTTCGTTCCGCCTCTTCGGGAATATCCTGGCCAAGGAGATCCTGCTGGGCGTGCTGGCGCTCCTGGTCATTATTTTCATTCCGTCCGGTAACGTGATCCAGGAAGCGTTGAGCGTGGTGCCGTTGATTCTGCGCCCGCTCATCATCCTGCTGGGCATTTTGGTCAGCATCATCCAGGCCTTCGTATTCATGATCCTGGCCATGGTTTACATCGGCGGCGCCGTGCAGGCGCACGAGGGGCATTGACGCGCGCCGGCCGCCGGCCGGAATCATCGCCGCGGCCGGGCGGGCGGGAGACGGCAAGCCAACCCCATCAAGGAGGAACCTTTCAGTGAAACACCGGATCGCAAGCAGCATGGGAAGTGCACTGGCAATACTCGGCACCGCCTGGGTGGCGGCGGCCCAAGAGGCCGCGCCCGCGGTACACGCCGCCCGGGTCTCGGGCGACGCGACCTGGTTCTTTGTGGCCTGCGCGGTGGCGGCGGCCCTGGGGCTGGGTCTCGCGGCCTTCGGCGGCTCCCTCGGCCAAGGCATGGCGATCAGCAAGGCCGTGGAAGGCATCGCCCGCCAACCGGAGGCCGGCGGGCCCATCCAGACGGCCATGATCATCGGCATTTCCTTCATCGAGTCGCTCACGATTTATGCCCTGGTCGTGGCGCTGATCCTGCTGTTCGCCAATCCCTTTATCGGCTATTTCGTGTAAAGCGCGGCGGGAGGAACGGCATGATCGAGATCAACTGGTTTTTACTGGCGGCGCAGGTCGCCACCTTCCTGGCGGCGATGGTCTTGGTCTGGAAGCTGTCCTGGGGTCCTCTGACCCAGTTCATGCGGGAGCGTTCGGAACGCATCGCCGCGGACCTGAAGCGGGCCGAGGAGGGGCGCAAGGAGATCGATGCGCTCGAGGCGGAATACCGCCGCCGGCTGGCGGAGGTCGAGGAACGCGCCCAGCAGGAAATCAAGGAGGCCCTGGCCAAGGGCCGCCAGGAAAAGGAAGGGCTGGTCGAGGAGGCGCGCCAGGAGGCCAGGCAGATCCTCGAGAAGGCTCAGTCCGATCTGGAACTGGAGCGCGAGCGCGTGCTGCAAAGCCTGCACGCCCAGGTGACGGAATTATCCCTGGCGGCCTTGGAACGGGTCCTGGGCCAGGGACTGGACCGGCAGATCCAGCAGCGGCTGCTGGACAAATTCCTGCACGAGGTCGAACAGGTGGAGCCGAAGACGTGAGCGCCGAGAACATCATCGCGGAAAAATACGCGCGGGCCATGCTCTTTTTGGCCCAGGAAGAGGGACGGCTCGAAGAGGTCCTGGGCGATTTGGACTTGGTCGAGGACCTGTTCGGCCGCGGCGAGGGGCGCGAGCTCCTGGTTCATCCCTTGTTGTCTCCGGAGCAGAAACAAGCGGCCGTCAAAGAACTGGTCCAGGGCAAAATCACGAACCTGACCTTCTCGCTGCTGCGGCTGCTGATCGAGAAACACCGTGGAACCCTGGTGCCGGAAATCGCCGCCGCCTACCGGGAGGGACTGCAGCACCTGCGGGGCCAGCGGTCCGCGACGGTCACCGCGGCCATGCCGCTCACGGAGGAGCAGCTGCGCCACCTGCGCCAGACGCTCACGGCCTTGGCCGGAGCCGAGGTGGATTTAAAGCAGGTCCTCGACCCCAACCTGCGGGGCGGCGCGCGCGTGACCATGGGGGACCTCGTTTTGGACGGCAGCTTGGACGCCCGCCTGCGGCAGTTGCGCAAGGCCCTGCAGCGGAGCAGCTCGGACGCCAATTGATGCGGGACGCACCGGCGGTCCCGCGGGGGTGAAAGGAAAAACATGGGCATGAAACTCTCTCCGGAGGAAGTGACGGCGGTCATCCGCCGGCAGCTGGCGGGTTTCACCAGCCGCACGGAATTGGAAGAAGTCGGCACGGTCCTGCAGGTCGGCGACGGCATCGCCCGCATCTGGGGCTTGGGCCAGGCCATGTCCATGGAATTGCTGGAGCTGCCGGACGAGGTCTTCGGCATGGTGCTGAACCTGGAACGGGACAACGTCGGCTGCGTCCTCCTCGGGGATTACGAGCGCGTCAAGGAGGGCGATCCGGTCAAGCGCACCCGGCGGGTCATGCAGGTGCCGGTGGGCAAGGCGCTTTTAGGGCGGGTGGTCAATGCCCTGGGCCAGCCCTTGGACGGGCGCGGGCCGGTGGCGACCGACCAAACCCGCCCGGTCGAACGGCGCGCCCACGGCGTGCTCGAGCGCCAGCAGGTCAAGGAACCGCTGCAAACCGGCATCAAAGCCATCGACGCCATGATTCCCATCGGCCGCGGCCAGCGCGAACTGATCATCGGGGACCGGCAGACCGGCAAGACCGCCGTGGCCGTGGACGCGATCATCAATCAGAAGCAGACCGACGTGTATTGCGTCTACGTGGCCATCGGCCAGAAGCAGTCCACGGTGGCCCAGGTGGTCAAGACTCTGGAAAAATACGGCGTGCTGGAGAAAACCATCGTGGTCGTGGCGGGTGCCAGTGAACCGGCCCCCATGCAATACCTGGCCCCGTACGCAGGCTGCGCCATGGCCGAGGCGTTCCTGCTCAACGGCGAGCACGCCCTCATCATCTACGACGACTTGTCCAAGCACGCCGCGGCCTACCGCCAGATGTCCCTGCTCCTGCGCCGTCCGCCGGGCCGCGAGGCCTACCCCGGCGACGTCTTCTACCTGCATTCCCGCCTGCTGGAACGGGCCAGCAAGCTCAGCGACGACTTGGGCGGAGGCTCGCTGACCGCACTGCCCATCATCGAGACCCAGGCCGGGGACATTTCCGCCTACATTCCGACCAACGTGATTTCCATCACGGACGGGCAGATCTATCTCGAGGGCAACCTGTTTTATTCGGGCCAGCGGCCCGCCGTCAACGTGGGGCTGTCGGTCTCCCGCGTGGGCGGCAACGCCCAGATCAAGGCCATGAAGCAAATGGCCGGGCGCCTGCGGCTGGACATGTCCCAGTACCGGGAACTGGCGGCCTTCGCCCAGTTCGGTTCGGACCTGGACAAGGCCACGCAGGCCCAGTTGGCCCGCGGAGAGCGCATGCTGCGGGTCCTGCGCCAGCCCCAGTTCCAGCCGATGCCGGTGGAGGAGCAGATCGTGATCATTTTCGCCGGCACCACGGGGCTTCTGGACGACATCCCGGTCGCGGCGGTCGCGCGCTTCGAGCAGGAGCTTCTCCGGCACCTGCGGCAGCAGCGGCAGGACCTGCTGAAAACGCTCCTGGCCAAGCGGGAATTCGACGAACAGTTGCACCTCGACCTGAAGGAAGCGGTCAGGGACTTCAAGCGCGCCTTCAAACCCTAGGGAGCCGGCGCCGGACATGGCCCATATCCGACAGATCCGTTCGCGGATCCGCAGCATCCGGAACATCCAGCAGATCACCCGCGCCATGAAAATGGTGGCCTCGGCCCGCCTGCACAAGGCCCAGCGGCAATTACTGCAGGCCCGCCCCTACGCGTATAAGATGCGGGAGATGATCCAGGACATCGGCCGCCACGCGCAGAATCTGGCCCACCCCCTGGTGCAGGGCCAGCGCGGTTCGGTGCGGGCCGTGGTGACGCTGACCTCGGACAAGGGCATGTGCGGGGGATTCAACGGCCCCCCGCTGGTGGCGGCGCTGAAGGCCGCCGGCGCCGCACCGCCCGCGCCGCCCGCCGAAATATTGATCCTGGGACGCAAGGGCGTGGTTTTCTTCCGCCGCAGCGGGATCAAGGCCGTCCGGGAATGGTCGGGTTTCTGGCAGGAAGTGAGCTGGACCCATGCCGACAGCATCGGCCAGGAGCTGATCGACGGCTTCACGGCGGGGCGGTGGTCGCGCGTCGATTTGGTCTACAACCGTTTCAAGTCGGTCCTGATCCAGGAACTGGTCCAGACCCGCCTGCTGCCTCTGGACCTGGGGGATGCGGAGGAGGGCTCCGCCGGACCGCGCCGGGAGCATTTGTTCGAACCGGCGGCGGAGGCCATTTACGCCTATCTCCTCCCGCGTTACGTGAAGAACATCGTCTGGCACGCGTTTTTGGAATCCAAGGCCGCCGAAATGGCGGCGCGCATGCAGTCCATGGACAACGCCACGCAGAGCGCGGGCGACATGATCGGCGAAATGACGCTGCAGTTGAACCGGGCGCGGCAGGCGACCATTACCCGGGAAATTTCCGAACTGGTGGGCGGGGCGGAGGCCATCGGCTGGTAAACCCCGCGGCCCACCCGGACCGCATCAGGAGGTTTCGCGTGAAGGCAGGCAAAGTCGTGCAAGTGATCGGCGCGGTGGTGGACGTGGAATTCACGCCGGGGGAGCTCCCCCCGATCTACCAGGCCCTGCGGATCGAAGGCCAGGCCGGCGGCCAGGTGCCCGTGTCCGTGGTTCTGGAGGTGCAGGCGCACCTGGGCGACAATATCGTGCGGGGCGTCGCCATGTCCTCCACGGACGGTGTTTCGCGGGGCATGGCCGTGCAGGATCTCGGCGGCCCGATTTCGGTTCCCGTGGGCCGGGAGACGCTCGGCCGGGTCATGGACGTTTTGGGACAACCCGTGGATAAAAGCGGAGAGATCCAGAGCGCCAAGCGCTATCCCATTCACCGCCCCAAGCCGGACTTCACGTCGCAGGACACGTCCACCCGGCAGCTGGAAACGGGCATCAAGGTCATCGACCTGCTCGCGCCCTATCCCCGCGGGGGCAAAATCGGCCTGTTCGGCGGCGCGGGCGTGGGCAAGACGGTGATCATCATGGAACTCATCCGCAACATCGCCACCGAGCACGGCGGTTTCTCGGTTTTCGGCGGCGTCGGGGAGCGCACGCGCGAGGGCAATGAACTCTGGCTGGAAATGAAGAATTCCGGCGTGCTGGAAAAAACCACGCTGGTCTTCGGACAGATGAACGAGCCGCCCGGGGCCCGCATGCGGGTCGCGCTTTCCGCCCTGACCCAGGCGGAATATTTCCGCGACGAGGAGGGCCAGGACGTCCTCCTGTTCATCGACAACATCTTCCGCTTCACCCAGGCGGGGTCCGAAGTCTCGGCG
>CAZQGO010000028.1:0-33171 GCA_964593065.1 uncultured bacterium
CCGCCGAAAAGGCGCGGCAAGAGTCCTCATGATACGAAAATTCCCTGCCCTGTCAAGCCTATTTCGCGCGTTTCTTGACGTCTAAGACGAGCGCGGTTTCGTCGCAATCCGGGAATTTCGGACATTTCACGCATTCGCTCCAGACCTTGTGCGGCAGGAGCTTGCGGTCGATGCGGCGGAACCCCAGGCGCTTGAAAAAATCCGGCACGTAGGTGAGCGCGAAAAACCGCTTCACCCCCAGCGCCCGTCCCTCCCGCAGGCAGGCGGCCACCAGCTGGCGGCCGAGCCCCCGGCGTTGATGGCCTTCCTGCACGGCCACGGATTTGACCTCAGCCAGGTCATCCCAGTCGAAGTGCAGGCCGGCCACGGCCACCACCCGGCCGCGCTCTACGCCCACGAAATAATCCCGGATATTCTCATAAATTTCCGACAGCGGACGCGCCAGCATGAGCCCTCGCGCGGCAAAGGCATTGATCAGGGCCTGGATGGTTTTGGCATCCGAGAGTTTCGCCTTGCGGATCATGGTTTCGCCTCTTTCATCCATGCCTCGCCCCGCGCCAAGGCGGCCAGATTGCCTGCGAGGAGTTCAGGCTTCTTGCGCGAGCGTTCCTCCACGGCGGTGCGCACCGGCTCCGGGTTCACGGCCCGCGTGCGGGCGAGGAACGCGCCCAGCATGACGAGGTTCATGGCGCCCGCGCCGCAGATTTCCTCCGCGAGCCGCGTGGCGGGAATCAGCACCCGCTCCGCCCGGGCGGCCGCGGTGTCGGTCACCAGGTCGCTGTTGGCCAGGATCAGGCCTTGGGGTTTCACCCGGGCGGCGTATTGATTGAAACCCCGCTGGTCCAGGCTCAGCAGCACGTCCGGATGCGCGAACGCCGGAGAATAAATCGGCTCCGGGGAGATGACCACCGAGCAGAAGGAGGGGCCGCCCCGCCGCTCCGCTCCGTACGACGGCACATAGGTGGCCAGCAGGCCCTGATGGATGGCCGCCAAAGCCAGCACCTGTCCGGCAAACTGGATCCCCTGCCCGCCCGAACCCGAGAGCGCGATTTCCATCAGGCTCGCTCCTCCGGCGGCGTTTCAGCGGCCGCCGGGGCGGAGGCCGCCGCCTCGTCCTTGATGACCCCCAGAGGAAATACCGGGAGCATGAATTCTTCCAGTTTCTGCGTGGCTGCGACCGGCGTCAAACCCCAGTTCGCCGGACAGATGGACACGAGCTCCACCAGCGAAAACCCCAGGCCGGCCTCCTGAACCTCCAAGGCGCGCCGGATGTAGCCCTTGGACCGCCGGATCAAGGCCGGACGGTGCAGGGCCCCGCGCGCGATATATTTCACGGCGGGCAGGGTCGCCAGCAGTTCCGCGATCTTCAAGGGATACCCCGCTTCATTCACGTCGCGCCCCCGCGGCGTGGTCGTGGTGACCTGGCCGGCCAGGGTGGTGGGGGCCATCTGGCCGCCGGTCATGCCGTAGTTGGCGTTGTTGATGAAAATCACGGTGATGCGCTCGCCGCGGTTCGCGGCGTGCACGATCTCCGCCAGGCCGATGGAAGCGAGGTCGCCGTCGCCCTGGTAGCTGATGACCAGGCGGTCGGGCAGGACCCGCTTGATGGCCGTGGCCACGGCGGGCGTGCGCCCGTGCGCCGCCTCGGTGGTATCGAAATTCCAATAGTCGTACCCGTACACCGCGCAACCCACGGGCGCCACGGCCACGGTGCGTTCGCGCGCGCCCAGCTCCACGACCGCCTCGGCCATGAGGCGGTGGGCCACGCCGTGCCCGCAGCCCGGGCAATAACTGGTGGGGACGGCTTTCAAGCCGGGGGTGCGCGCAAACAGCGTTTTGCGGCTCATCGCAGCATCTCCAGGGCCTGCGCCACGATTTCCTCCTCGGTGGGAACCGCGCCGCCGGGCTTGGCGATCAGGCCGAGCTTCACCTGTTTCAGGCTTTTTTCCTCGGCGACGGCCAGCTTGACGTCCTCGATGAACTGGCCGAGGCTCATTTCCACCACCAGGAACCGGTCCACCGTCCGGGCGATGTCCGCCAGGTCCCGTTGCGGAAAAGGCCAGAGCGTGACGGGCCGGAACAATCCGGCGCGGATTCCCTGCGCGCGCAGGCGCCGCTGGGCGCCCTTGGCCACGCGCGCGCAAGAGCCGTAGGCGGCGAGGACGATCCGGGCATCCCCGCACTCCAGGATTTCCGCGTGCGGCTCCTCTTTTTCGATGGCTGCGTACTTGCCGGCCAGGTGAAAATTATGCTTCTCCAGTTCGCCGGGTCCCATCAGCAGGGAGCGGATGAGGCGCGGCGGACGGCCTTGGGCCCCGGTCAGGGCCCAGTCCTTGGGCGGGAGCTCACGTCCGCGCAGCAGGCCCGCGCGGCGGCGCTCGCCGGGATCGGGGAAAGACACGTTTTCCATCATCTGCCCCAACAGCCCGTCCGACAGGACCAGCACGGGCGTGCGGTACAAGTCGGCCAGGTCAAAGGCATCCAGGGTCAGCTCCACCAGTTCGGGCACGGTATGCGGCGCCAGCACCGGCGTGCGGTAATCCCCGTGGCCCCCGCCGCGCGTGGCCTGCCAGTAATCGCCCTGGGAGCCCGCGATGTTGCCCAGGCCCGGACCGCCCCGCATGACGTTCACGATCACCCCGGGAAGTTCACAGGCCGCCATGTAGGATATGCCTTCCTGTTTGAGCGAAATGCCGGGCGAGGAGGACGAGGTCATGGCCCTGGCTCCGGCCACGGCCGCCCCGAAAACCATGTTGACGGCGGCCAGCTCCGACTCGGCCTGCAGGAATACCCCGCCCACTTCCGGCATGCGCCGGGACATGTAGGCCGGCACCTCGTTCTGCGGCGTGATGGGATAGCCGAAATAATAGCGGCAGCCGGCCAGGATGGCCGCCTCGGCCATGGCCTCGTTGCCTTTCCAAAACCCGGGGCCGGTCACGGCTCCTCCTTGCTGATCTCGATGGCCACTTCCGGGCACACCAGGGCGCAGGCCAGGCAGCCGGTGCACTGCCGCGCATCCGTGCAGCCGGCGACCTTGAAGCCCAGCTCGTTTTTGGAATCCGTGATGATCATGATTTTTTTGGGGCACGCCGGCACGCACAGTTCGCAGGATTTGCACAGCGCGGGATCCACTTTCACGCGAAAAGCCATGCTGGAAGACAACTCCTTTTAGCGGAAAATCGATTCAATCTAGCATAGGCGGGATGTTTTCGCAAGGCAGGAAATATGCCGGTAAAATAAGCGTTTTCACTGCCCACCCCGGCGTGCGGCCCATGTCACCGGCGCGAAGACGCGTGCTGCGGTCAAACGTCGCGGATCAACGATTTTGGATCAATTCCCGGGCATGCTGCAGGGCGGTTTCCGTAATCCGTTCGCCGGCCATCAGACGCGCTAATTCTTGGACCCGGTCCTCTCCGTTCAGTTCCCGGACCGCGGTGACGGTCCGGCCCTGCTCCACGCTCTTGGCCACCTGGAAATGGCGCTGGGCAAAGCGCGTAATCTGCGGCAGGTGGGTGATGACCACGACCTGGCGTGATGCGGCCAGTTCCGCCAGCTTGCGCCCCACGGCATCGGCCGTAACACCGCCGATCCCGGCGTCGATTTCGTCGAAGATCATGGTGGGCACGCCCTCGGCCGCGGCCACGACTTTGAGCGCCAGCATGATGCGGGAAAGCTCTCCGCCCGAGGCGATTTTCGCCACGGGCTTGGGTTCCTCCCCCGGGTTGGGGCTGATAAAAAATTCCACCTCGTCCACGCCGGACGACGTACAGCGGTAGCGCCTGCCGTCCCAGGCGAGCCAGCCTTCCGGGTCCTCGCGCGGGCCGACGCGGACCTCGAACGCGGCGCGGGCGAATCCCAATTGCTTGAGCTCGGTTTCCAGGCGGCGCGCCAGGCGCTGGCCCGCCTGCTGGCGGGCCGAAGACAGCTTGCGGGCCGCCTGCTCCAAGTCGGCGGTCAGGGCGGCTTCTTCCCTGGCCAAGCGCTCCAGTTCCTCGTCCTGGTGGGCCAGGCCCTCCCGTTCGGCTGCGGCTTTTTCCCGGAAAGCCAGGATGGCCTCCTCGCTGTCGCCGTACTTGCGCTGCAGCTTATGTAAAAGGTCCAGGCGCTCCTCGACCGCTTCCAGCCGGGCGGGATCCGCCTCAAAGTCGGACGCGTATTCGGACAGCAAGTCCACCACGTCGGCCACCTGCGCCTCGGCTCCCCGCAGCCGGTCCGCCAGTTCCGCCAGGCGCGAATCGAACCGGGCCAACCCTGCGAGCGCATCCGCGGTCACGGCCAACCCGTCGCGCACGGCGGCCTGTTCGCTGCGGTGCAGGGTATCCAGGGCCGACTCGACCGTGCCCACGAGCCGCTCCGCGTTGGCCAGGCGCCCGCGCTCTTCCTGCAGGCCGTCCATTTCCCCGGCCGTCACGGCGGCGCCGTCGATCTCCTCGATCTGGAAATTCAGCACGTCCAGGCGCCGCATGCGCTCGGCCTCGTCCCAGCTCAGGCGTTCGCGCGCCTCCCGGCTGGCCTGCAACCGCGCGTGCCCGGCGGCCACCGCATCGCGCGCCGCCAGCAGTCCGGCCCAGGCGTCCAGCAGGTCGCGCTGCCGGGAACGCACCAGCAGGGACTGGTGCTCGTGCTGCCCGTGCAAATCCACCAGTTCCTGCCCCAGTTCCTGGAGCAGGGACAGGGTGGTCAGGCTGCCGTTAACGTAACATTTGCCGCGCCCGCCGCGCGAGATTTCCCGCTTGAGCACCAGCGTCTGGTCCGGGCAGGGCGGCAGGCCATGGCTCTCCAGCCAGGCTGCCAGGTTCGGCAGCCGGCCGGTGTCGAACAGGGCCTCGACGGCGGCGCTTTCGCAACCCGCCCGGATGACTTCGGCGGAGGCCCGCTCCCCGAGGAGCAGTGAAAACGCCCCCAGCAGGATGGATTTGCCGGCGCCGGTTTCCCCGGTCATCACGGTCAAACCTGCGCCCGGCACCCAGGTCAATTCCTGGATCAGGGCCACGTTGCGAACGTGGATTTCTAAAATCATGTCGCCCTCTTGGCCAGCAGGAAAAATTCGACGTTGCCGTCGGCCCCGGTCAGGCGGCTGCGCTGGACGTCCAGCTTGCTCAGGCCCGTGGTTTTCAGGGCGGCGGTCACGGACTTGACGGCCGCGTCCTGCGCCTTGGGATCGCGGACGATGCCGCCTTTGCCGATGAAGGCGGGCCCGAGTTCGAATTGCGGCTTGATCAGGGCCAGCAGGCGGCCTTGCCGTACCCGGATCAGGGGGGCCAGCGCCGGGAGGACCTTGGTCAGGGAAATGAAAGCCAGATCCACGCAGACCAGGTCAAAGGGGCCGGGCAAATCCCCGGGCGTCAGATAGCGGGCGTTGACCCCTTCCAGCACCGTCACCCGCGGATCCTGGCGCAGGCGCTGGTGCAGCTGCCCGCGGCCCACATCCACGCAATGCACGTGGGCCGCGCCGTGCTGCAGCAGGCAGTCGGTGAAGCCCCCCGTGGAAGAACCCACGTCCAGGCACGCCCAGCCCTCGACCTCGAGCCCGAAGTCCTTCAGGGCGCCTTCCAGCTTGTCTCCGCCGCGGCCGACGTAACGCGCCTGGCGCTTGCGCAGCGTGAGCGAGATGGTGTCCCGGACCAGGTGCCCCGGCTTGCTCAGCAATTGTCCCTCGGTGCTGATTTCACCGGCCATGATCCCCGCCTGGGCGCGGGCCCGGGAGGAATAAAAACCGCGTTCCACCACCAATTGGTCCAATCTGACCTTCGGATTGGGTTTGCTTCTTTCGCCCGCCATTCGGGTACCCTTCCGCCTTTCCTTTTCCCCGTCCGCCGTCCGGGCCGACCCCCGGCTTTCTTCCGTCCCCCGCCGGTGAGTTTCAGGCCACAAAAGTTCTCGGTTTGCGTTTGCCGGGCTTCGCGGCCGCGGCGGGGCGCGGGGGCGTTCCCTTGCTGCGGAACAGCCTCCGGCCGCGCTCGGCGATGCCGGCGGCGGTCAGGTGATATTTTTCGAACAACTGGGAGACCGACCCGTGCTCCACGAAACGGTCGGGCAAGCCCAGGCGGGCCAGCGGGAGACCCGTGAGCCCCAATTCCTGGAAAAGTTCCAGCACCGCGCTGCCGAAACCCCCGGCCAGGACATGGTCCTCCACGGTCAGAACGGCTCCGGTCTCCCGGGCCACCCGGCTCAGCATTTCGGCGTCCAAGGGCTTCAAGGAACGGGGATCGAGGACCGAGGCCGCGATGCCCTCCCGGGCCAGGAGTTCGGCGGCCTGGACCGCAAGCGGCACCATGTGGCCGGCGGCGAAAATCGCGATATCTTTTCCCCGCCGGAGGAGGCGGGCCTTGCCCAGGGGGATCGCGGGACGGGAAAAATCCAATTCCAAGCAGGCGCCGGTCCCGCGCGGGTAGCGGATGGCCACCGGGCCGGGATGGGTCAGCGCGGTTTTCAACATGCCCACCAGTTCCTGCGCGTCCCCGGGCGCAAAAATGGCCAGATTCGGCAGGTGGCGCAGGTAGGCGATGTCAAAGACGCCGTGGTGCGTGGGCCCGTCCTCGCCCACCAAGCCGGCGCGGTCCAGGGCGAAAACAACCGGCAGGTTCTGCAGGCAGACGTCGTGCAGGATTTGATCGTAAGCCCGCTGGAGAAAAGTGGAGTACACGGCCACCACGGGCTTGAAGCCGCCGGTCGCCAGGCCGGCCGCCAGAGTGACCGCATGGCCTTCCGCGATGCCGACGTCGAAAAACCGTTCCGGCAAGGCGGCGGCAAACTCATCCAAGGCCGTGCCGGAGGTCATGGCCGCCACGATGGCCACCACGCGGGGATTGTGCTCCGCCAGATGCAGCAGGGCGCGGGCGAAGGCCTGAGAGAAGGTGACGTCCGGGCATTCGCTCCGCTGGCCGGTGGCCGCGTCGAACTTGGGCGTGCCGTGAAAGGCCACGGGGTTCTTTTCCGCGTGTTCGAACCCCTTGCCCTTGACCGTCAGGACGTGCAGGATGATGGGGCCCGACAAGACGCGCACGCGTTCCAAGGTGGGCAGGAGCTGGTCCAAGTCGTGGCCGTTGACCGGGCCGAAATAGCGGAACCCCAGCTCCTCGAAGAGGACTCCCGGCACGATCAGGCCCTTCAGGCTCTCCTCCAGGTAGTTCGCCAGCTTCAGGGCGCTTTGTCCCACCCGGGGAATGGCGGCCAGCATGTGGTCCATTTGCTGCTTGAGCCGGTTGTAGAAATTGCCCGTGATGATGCGGTTGAGATAATTGGACAGGCCTCCGACCGGGGGGGAGATGGACATGCGGTTGTCGTTTAAAATCACGAGCAGGTCGGTTTTTTTATTCCCCGCGTCGTTGAGCCCCTCCAGGGCCAGTCCGTTGGACAGGGAGCCGTCGCCGATGACGGCGACCACCTTGTGCTGGGCATGCAGCAGGTCGCGGGCCCGGGCGATCCCGAGGGCCGCGGAGATGGAGGTGGAGGAGTGCCCGGTGTTGAACGCGTCGTATTCGCTTTCCTCGCGCTTCGGGAAGCCGCTGATGCCGCCGAACTGCCGCAGCGTGCCGAACGAGTCCCGGCGGCCGGTGAGGATTTTTTGCGCGTAGGTCTGGTGGCCCACGTCCCAGACGATTTGATCCGCCGGGCAGTCGAAAATGCGGTACAGGGCCAGGGTCAGTTCCACGGCCCCGAGCGAGGACGCCAGGTGACCGCCGGTCTCGGAAACCTTGGCCACCATGAAGTCCCGGATTTCCCGCGCCAGGTCCCTGAGCTGTTCCACGGACATTTTTTTCAAGTCCGCGGGCGACTGGATGGTTTCTAAAAGACCCATGAACCGCTCCTAAGTGTAGAAGAACAATGCCACGGCGATCCCGATGCCGGCGCCGATGAATACCTGGATGGGCGTATGCCCCAAGAGTTCTTTGACCCGTTCCGGCCGGATCGGTTTTTGATGGTACAGGTCGTCCACCATCCGGTTCAAGATCGCGGCCTGGTGGCCCGTGGCCCGCCGCACGCCCTGGGCGTCGTTCATGGTCACCAGGGCAAAGGCCAAGGCCAGCAGGAAAACCGGGCTGTCCCACCGGGTTTCCAGCCCCACCACGGTCGCCACGCAGGACACGAACGCCGAGTGGGAGCTGGGCATGCCGCCCGTGCCCACCAGCCGGCGGAAATTGATATAGCCCTCGTTGAGAAAGGCAATGAACATCTTCAGGACCGAGGCGATGAGCCACGCCACAAAGCAGGCCCACAGCATGCGGTTGGAAAACATGCTGGACATCGCCCCGGCGAAATCTCGCAGGAATCCAAATCCGGAATCCAAAATCGTCACACCTCGCGCGACACGACGTAGGCGGCCAGGGCCTGCAGGGGCAGCGCGGCCCGGCCCAGGGGCTTTAAGGCGCGGATGCCCCGGGCCGCGAGCTGCCGGGCCCGCCGCCGCGACTCCTCGACGCCGAACAGGGCGGGATAGGTGGCCTTGCCCGCCTGCCGATCCTTGCCAACATTTTTCCCCAAGCGCGCTCTTTCCCCCACCACGTCCAAAACGTCGTCCGTGATCTGGAAGGCCAGGCCCAAGGCCTCGCCGTAGACGGCCAGGGCCCGCTGCTGCGCGGGCGTGGCGCCGGCCAGGAGGCCCCCGAGCAGGAGCGACGCCTGCATGAGCTTGCCGGTTTTGTGCACGTGAATGAACTGCACCAGCGGCAGGGAGGCCGCCTGCCCCTCGGCTTCCAAGTCGGCCATCTGGCCGCCGACCATGCCGTGCACGCCCGCGGCGCGGGCGATGAGCTCCAGGGCCGCCAGCTGGCGTTCGGCCGCCGCGCGCCCCGGCCGCGGGCGCGCCGTCCGCAGCCGCTGCCGCAGCCCGGATCCGGCCAGTAATTCAAACGCCAGGGTGAGGAGCGCGTCTCCCGCGAGAATTGCGGCGCCCTCGCCGAAAACCTTGTGGCAGGTGGGCTGGCCGCGGCGAAAATCGTCGTCGTCCATGGCCGGGAGGTCGTCATGAATCAGGGAATAGGTATGGATGCATTCCAGGGCGCAGGCGGCGGGCAGGACCCGGTGGCGCGCCAAGCCGCAGGCCTCCGCCGCGGCCAGCACCAGGATCGGCCGCAGCCGTTTCCCCCCGGAGAACAGGCTGTGGCGCATGGCGGCCAGCAATTTCCCGGGAAAACGGCCGACCGGCGGCAGCAACCCGTGCAAGGCCGCGTCCACCTCCGTTTGGCGCGTTTTCAGGTAACCCGGCAGGTCAAATTCCGCCGGTTCAAAACAGGCTGTCTTCGGGTTTCTTTTTCGAGGCCGTGGTGTCATCTTCAAAAGACCGTTCTTCCGGGTCCCGGGATTCCTCCTCCCCTGGAACATCCTCCGTTTCCGCCGCATCCGTCTCGTCCGCGTCTTCATCCTCGGCTTCCTCTTCCGCGTCTTCCCCGCCGCCGGTTCCCCGGGAGGCGGCGGTTCCGGCTTCTCCGCCGGGAAAGGGGCGGGAAGAAAGCCTGCCGTTTTTGTCTTCCAGGATTTCCACCCGGCGCTCGGCCTCGCGCAGTTGCTGCGAACAATAAGCGGCCAAGCGGACGCCCTCTTCGTACATGCGCAGGGCTTTTTCCAGGGGCGCCTCGGCGTGCTCCAGCTGGGAAACGATTTCCTCCAGGCGGTGCAAGGCCGCTTCGAAGGAGGGCGGCTCGCCGGGGTCCGCTTTCCTCTTTTTTCCCTGCGTCGTTTTCTTCGCCTGCATGGGATATTCTCCTCGTTTCGGCTTACGAATCCTTCCGGCCGGCCGCCCCGCCGCGGTGCCCCGCTTCGACCGAACGCACTTCACAGGCCGCCCGGCCCCGCCGGAAGGTGATTTCCACGCCGTCTCCGCACCGAAGGTCGGCGGCGTTCTTAATTAAATCGCGTCCCGGCAGGCGGTACACCAGGGAGTAACCACGACCCAAAACCTGCAGCGGCGACAGGGCCTCCAACTCGGCCGCCAGCCCGCGCAGGCGTTCGCGGGCCAGTTGCAGCCTGCTCCGCAGCAACCCCAGCAGCGCGCCGGTCAGGTCGTCGAGGCGCTGGGCCAGGGGTTCCAGGACCCTGCGCGGACGCTGCAGCACCGCGGAGGACACCAGGCGTCCCAGGCGCTGGCGCAGGCTTTTCAGGCGCTCGGACAGGCCCGCGGCCAGAAACCGGCGCAGGCTCCGGACCCGGTCCAGCAATTCCCGGCGGTCGCGCACCACCATTTCCGCCGCGGCGGTGGGAGTCTCCGCCCGCACATCGGCCGCGAAATCCGCGATGGTGAAATCCACCTCGTGGCCCACCGCCGAAATCACGGGAATGCGGGAGGCCGCGATGGCCCGGGCCACGGCCTCCTCGTTGAAGGCCCACAGGTCCTCCAGCGAACCGCCGCCGCGGCCGCAAATGATGACGTCCCAGCCGCCGACGGCGTTGAGGCGCTCGAGCGCCCGGGCGATTTCCTCGGCCGCGCCCGCGCCCTGCACGCGCACGGGATAGACGCTGATGTCGGCCAGGGGCGAGCGCCGCCCCGTCACGTTCAGGATGTCGCGGATGGCCGCGCCCGTGGGCGAGGTCACCACGGCGATGCGGCGGGGGAACTCCGGCAACGGGCGCTTGCGCGCCGGGTCGAAGAGCCCCTCCGCGGCCAGGCGCCGCTTCAACTGTTCGAAGGCCAGCTGCAGGGCCCCCACGCCGGCGGGTTCCACGGCTTCGAGGATGAGTTGGAAATCACCGCGGGCGGTATAAATCGAAAGACGGCCGCAGGCCAAGACCTTGAGGCCGTCTTCCAGGCGGAATTTGAGGAAGCGGTTGGTCGCCTTGAACATCGCGCAGCGCAGCTGGCTGGTCGCGTCCTTGAGGGTAAAATAATAGTGGCCCGAGGAATGCGGTTTGAAGTTGGAAATTTCGCCCTCGACCCAGACGCGCGGGAAGGCCCCCTCCAGCAGTTCCCGGGCCCGGCCGACCAGCTGGGAAACCGTGAAGATTTCCCGCGCGGGCTCTCCGGCCGGAACAGCGGGGCGCGCCGCGGGGCTCACTTCTTTTTCAGCTTCTGCTGGGAAGCCTCAATGGCGGTTTTACTGGTGGCCGCAAACCTGCCCTTGGGCGACACCTTGACGGAATTCTTGAAGGCCTCGATGGCCTCCGGGTACTTGCCGGTCTGGTACAGGCAGTTGCCCAGCGCGTAGTAATCCTCGCCCATCACGAGCCACTTCTGGTCCGTGTCCGGGGCCTCCCCGTCCAATTCCACCAGGCGGCTGAAATAGTTCGCGGCCTTGGCGTAATTCTTCTGTTCGAGGAAATAATTGGCCAGTTTGTGGCAAATGCCCAGTTCGGCCGGATCCAGGGCAAACCCCTGCTCGTAGTACTTGACGGCGCCGTCCAGGCTGTCTCCCATTTCCAGCTGTCCCCCGTAATAGTACAGGGCGTTCTTGAGGTTCTGGCGGATGGAGTCCAGATTTTTGGGATCCCGGTCCACCGCGCGCTGATAGGCTTCGGCGGCTTCTTTCCATTGCTTGTTTTTGTAGAAAAGGTTGCCCCGCCGGATATCGGGATCTTCGCCCGAGCACCCGGCCATGACCACGACCATGGAAACCAGCACCAACAACCCCATCGCTTTGCGCATGCCAGCACCTCCTTGGTATTTTCGCGCCGGTCTCGACGGCCGGCGGACCCGAGGTCAGGCTCCGCTCTCGGGCCGCGTCACCCGCACTTCTTCGCCGGTCCGCAGGACGTGGGCCCAACCCTCGGCCTCGCGCGCAATGTCCCCGGCGTACTCGGGTTTCAGGTGGTAGAGATAAAGCGGAACGGGCCGTGACAGTCCGATTTTGGCCACTTCCCGCCGGACGTCTTCCGTGTTCAGGTGGCGGGTCAGGGCGGACAACTCGCTCTGGGCGGCCGGGAACGAGGTTTCCAGGAAAATCGCCCGCAGGTCGGAAAAGTGACGCAGGCGCTGCCACAACGCTTCGGTGGGTCCCGTGTCCCCCGAGAACACCACGCTGCCGGCCGCGTTCCGGAGAATGTAGGCCACCGCCGGGACCGAATGTTCCACCCGCACGGCTTCCACGGTGAAATCCCCGGCGGAAAAAGGCTGGCCGGGCGTGATCGGCCGCAGGTTGGCGATGGGGGCCTCCGGCGTCGGCAGGCGGGTGAAATCCGGCCAGATGGCGCCGTTGAAAATATGGCGGCGCAGGGACTCCATGACTTCCGGCAGGCAGTAGATGTTCACGCTTCCGGGAACCCGTCCGATCAGGTTGTCCAGCAGAAAGGGCAGGGCGTGGTGATGATCGAGGTGGCCGTGGGTCAGGAGCACATGCCGGATCTGCCGCTGTTCGTCCAGGGTCAACTGCAGGCCGATGGTGCCGGCGTCGAGCAGCACCTCGCGGCCCAGCAGGAAACCGGTTAAATCCTGGCCGGGCGACTGTCCGCCGCCGGCGCCCAGCACACGGATGGTGAACGTGGCCCCGGTTTCCCCGCTCACAGTTCGAATTCCTCTTTCATCTCGAGGTATTTGGCGAATTTCTCCAGGTTGTCCAGGGATTGGATGGTGATCTGGTTGCCCACCACGCTGATGATCTTGGCGCGTTCCAGCTTCAGGAGGATCTCCTTGACCTTGTTGAGGTCCTGGGACAAGCCGACCATGTTCGCCAGCTCCTGGGGGGAGAGGTTGATGTCGAGCACGAAGCCTTTCTCGGTCTGGCGGCCGTGCTTGTGCCCCAGCAGGATCAGCATGTTCGCCACGCGCCGGTTGTGGTCCTTGAGCATGAGGTTGGCGATTTGCTTGTTGGCTTCGCGCAGCCGCGAGCTCATGTTGCGCAGGATTTTCTGGACGATGTGCGCGTTGGTCTGCATGGTGGATTCGAAGCGTTCCTGGTTTAAGACGATCAGCTTGGTGTCGGACTGGGCAAAGGCGGAGGCCGAGCGGGGTTCCTTGTCGATCACGGCCATTTCGCCGAAAAAGTCCCCGTCGGACAGGATCACGAGGGTCTTTTCGCCGTCGCTGGTCTTTTTGGTGATTTTCACCTGCCCGGACTGGATGATGTACATCTCCTCCCCGATTTCACCCTCGGTGAAAATCTTGGCTCCCGCGGGGTAGGATTTGCCGTACCGGTCGAAAATTTCTTCCTGGGTCGTCATCGCCGCCAACCTCCTCCAGAATTAAGCCCGCTCGTCTGTTTCGTTGCTGACGCGCTTCTTCAATTCCTCCAGGTCCACGCCCGACAACTCGGCCAAGGAGACGCCCCGCCGGGCGTTCGGGGTCATGTATTTCTGCAGCTCAGCGGCTTCCTGGTCCTCTTCCAATTCCCGGACCGACAAGGCGATTTTATGCTCCGGCCCGCTGACGCGCACGACCTTGGCCCGCACCTGGCTGCCCACGGCCGGAAGCTCGGCCGGCTTGTGATCCTTGCCCTGCGCCAGCTGGGACATGTGGATCAGCCCGTCGATTCCAGGCTCCAGCTGGACGAAAACCCCGATCTTGCTATGGCGCAGCACCTTGACTTCCACCTTGCTTCCCACCGCGTATTTCCGGACGGCCGCCTCCCAGGGGTCGGCGCCGAGCTGTTTGAGGCCCAGGGAGATTTTCTTCCGCTCCGGATGGATCTCCAGAATTTTAACCTGGATCGTGTCGCCCCGTTTGAGGACCTCCGCCGGCTGCCGGATCGAGCCGTCCCAGCTCAGGTCGGAAACGTGCAGCAGGCCGGTCACGCCGTCGGCGACCTCCACGAAGGCGCCGTAGCTGGTCAAGGACTTGACCTGCCCGGTCACCGTTTCGCCCGCGTGGTGGCTTTCGGTGAACATGACGAAGGGGTCGGGTTCGGTCTGTTTCAGCCCCAGGGTGATTTTCTTGGCTGCCGCGTCCACGGCCAGGATCCTGACCTGAACGGTGTCGCCCGTCTTGAGGATCTCGTTGGCATGCCGGACGCGCCGGGTCCAGGACATCTCCGAAATGGGCAGCAGACCCTCCACGCCTTCCTCCAGGCGCAGGAAGGCGCCGAAATCCGTGAGCGAGACCGCCTCGGCCTCCACCAGGCTTCCGAGCGGGTATTTCGCCGCCACGTTGCTCCAGGGGTCCTCGCTTTTCTGCTTCAGTCCCAGGGCCACGCGTTTGCTCGCCGGGTCCACGGAGAGAACCAGGGCCTCGATCTCCTGGCCCACCTGCACGACCTGCCGGGGGTGGGTGACGCGGGACCAGGACATGTCCTCCACCCGGAGCAGCCCGTCGAGTCCCCCCAGGTCCACGAATGCGCCGAAGCGGGCCAGGCTCTTGACCACGCCTCGGACCAAGCGCCCCGGGGTCAGTTGCGACAGGGCGTGCGCCCGCTGGTGACTGCGTTCGGCGAGCAGCTGGTTCCGCCGCGAGACCACGACGTTGCCGCGCTCCCGGTTCATTTTCAATACCTTGAAGGTGTGGCGCCGGTGGAGATACTCGGACGGGTCGTTCACGTGACGGAGGTCCAGGTGGGAAGCCGGCAGGAAGGCCCGCAAGCCGTCCAAGTCGACCAAAAACCCGCCCTTGCACTTGTCGTACAGCAAGCCTTCCACGCCCGTGTTGTTGGCCAGGGCGTTGTTGACCCGTTCCCAGGCCAGCAGGCGGTCGACTTCCCTTTTGGAGAAAACCATCAAGCCGTCGCGGTTCTCCTTGCGTTTCAGGAGCACCGCCACTTCGGCGCCGACCTCGGCGGTCAGGTTGCCGGCGGCGTCGAGAAACTCCTCGCGCGGGATAATCCCTTCGGATTTGTAGCCCACGTCCACAATCACCCCGTCCGAATCCACGCGCAGGATTTTCCCCTGCACGATCTCGCCGGGGGCAATGCCCTTATCCAGCGCCTCTTCCAGGGCCTGGGCGAAATTTTCCTGATATTCCTCCTCGCCCTCGAAGGACGCCGCCGGCGCGGGCTCCGGGGCGGATTCCGGCGCGGGTTCCGGGCCGGCTTCCGGCGCGGGTTCCGGGCCGGCTTCCGGCGCGGGTTCCGGGCCGGCTTCCGGCGCGGGTTGGGACGCTTCCGCGGTTTCGGCCGCAAGCGCGTCCGGCGGGGTTTCCGTATCCGTGGTCGCCAAGAAATCCTCCTCCGGCTCGTTCCAGGGCGTGCCGGGACCAATCGCCAAATGTTCCGGTGGAACCCGCGGCGCGCTCAAGGGGGTGACACTGTCGTCTTTCAGGGGCGTACCCGTGCCGATTTCCTTCTGTCCGGGAGTCCGGGACTTTTCCTCGTCGTTACTGTCTTCCGAATCCGCTGCGTACACCATTGCCACCAGCCTCCACCCTGCCAGTTCATTGCACCCGGGCCAATCGGAGCTTTCCGGGGAACCGCGGGTTCCCCATGCCGCTGTCGCTTCGCTCACCAGCGGGGAGAACCGCCCGCTGGCACTCGCCGAGCGTCAGGACCTTTCGGCCCGCGGACAGCCCGCATGGAATCAGGGGAATGTTCCCCTGACCACCCCCGCCCCCTGCAGGGGCGCGCCGCTGCGTCCTGCTTTCCTGGCTCAGGGAATGGAAATGCAGGTACGGTCACAGCCGCCCGCCGTGGGCGACCAGAGCCTCGACGATTTCCTGAATCATCCAGTCCGGAGTCGAGGTCCCGGCCGTGACGCCAACCGTGCCCACGCCTTGCAGCCAGGCCGCTTCGATTTCCCGGGCGGTCTCGATGTGCCAGGTCGGAACCCCGGCTTCCCGGCAGATTTCCGCCAGACGGTTCGTGTTGGCGCTGTTGCGGCCGCCGACCACCAGCATCAGATCAACCCGCTTGGCCAGCGCGCGCGTCTCTTTCTGCAAGTGCGTCGTGGCATTGCAGATGGTATTGAATATTTTCAGCGTGTGGGTGCGCGTCAACAGCGCGCTCGTCACTTGCTGCAGGTTTTCCAGGCTTTGCGTGGTCTGGGAAACGACCCCATAGCGCCGCCGCACCGGCAGCTCCAGGGCCTGCCGGGCGCTGGCAACGACCACGGCCTTGCCCTCGACCGTACCCATGATCCCCTCGACCTCGGGGTGAGAGGGATCCCCCACGAGCACCAGGTCATAGTTGTCGTGCAGCAGTTCCAGGGCCAGCCGCTGCACGCGCTGGACGAAGGGGCAGGTCGCGTCAATGACGGTCAACCCGCGCCGTTTCGCCTCCAGCAGCGTCTGGGGTGAAACGCCGTGGGAACGAACGATTATAACACCCTCCCCTATCTCGCTCAAGTTTTTAACCGCCTTCACGCCGGCTTTTTCCAATTGCTCCACGACTTGCGGATTGTGGATGATGGGACCCAGCGTGTAGACCGGCACCCGGGCCTGGGTGGCGGTCTCGAAAGCCTTCTGGATGGCGGCCTTGACCCCGAAGCAATGTCCGGCCTGCTGGGCGACTTCAATCTTCACGCGGGTTTTCCTCCGCCTGCGCGCCGGCCGATGCGGTTTCGGGCGCCGCCAGCCGCGCCACGGCCGCCATGGTTTTACCGGCGATGTCCCGATAGACCCGTTTGGATTCCGGCCGCGACCAGTCCGCGGAGAAGTCCAGGACCGGACCGAACCGGACCAAGACCGGGGAGAAGCGGTGGCGTCCGCCCTTGGGAAAGGCCGCGTAGCTGCCTGCCACGTGGACGGGCGTTACGGGTTTGCGGGCCATATAGACCAGCTTCCCGAACCCGCTCTGCCCGCGCTGCAGACGGCCGTGGGGCGTCCGCGTGCCCTCGGGAAAAACCAGCAGCGCCACGCCCGAGTCCAGCAGGCGGATATAACCGTCCCAATCCTGCCGCGGGCCTTGCCCACGCCGGATGGGATGCGCCTGCAGGCGCCGGATCAGCCAGCCGAACCAGGGATTGCGGAACAGCGTGGACCGGGCCAGGAAATGGACCTGGCGGTTGCCGACCGCGGCCCCCACGATCGGCGGATCCAGGTAGCTGGCGTGATTGCTGGCCAGGATGAGCCCGCCCGTGGCAGGCACGAGGTCCAGCCCTTCCACCCGCATCCGGTAGGCGAGGTTGAAATAAGTCCGCACCAGCGCGCGGACCACGGCATAGACAGCGGGGTTCATGCCTCCTGCGCCTCTCGCGTCCGGACGGCCGCCGCCAGCCGCTCCACCACCTCGTCCACGGCGAGACGCGTGGTGTCGAGGACCACGGACCCGGGAGCCAGCCGCAGGGCGCCGCCCGGCCGGTTCGCGTCCTCGACGTCGCGGCGCTTCAGGTCCGCCAGCAGTTCCGGAAAAGGCTGCGGCCGGCCGCTCGCCGCCAGTTCGGCGTGACGCCGCCGGGCGCGCTCCTCCTGGTCCGCGTCCAAATAGATCTTCACCTCCGCCTGGGGAAAAACCACGGTGGTGATGTCCCGGCCCTCCATGACCACGCCGCCCTGGCGGCCGAGCGCCTGCTGGGCCGCCACCAGTTCGCGGCGCACGCCGGGATAGCTGGCCACATGGGCCGAAACATTGACCGAAACCGCGGGCGTGCGGATGGCGTCGGACACGTCCTCGCCGTCCAGCAATACCCGGCCGGCCGCGCCGGGCGCGAATTCGATCCGCGCGCGCCTGGCCAGCTCCTCCACCGCCGCCTGGTCGGCCAAGTCCGCACCTGCGCGCATGGCTTTCAGCGTGACGGCGCGGTACATGGCCCCGGTGTCGATATACGTGTAGCCCAGCCGCGCGGCCAGCAGCTTGGCGACCGTGCTCTTGCCCGCCCCGGCCGGCCCGTCGATGGCCACGATGAGCTTCCGGCTCATCGCTCCGCCGCCTGATCCAGCAGTTCCCAGAAACCGGGGAAGGAGGTGTTGACGCAGTCGGGGTTGTGCACGCTCACGCCCCGTTCCGACACCAGGCCGGCCACGGCCAGGCTCATGGCCAGGCGGTGGTCGCCGTGGGAATCCGCGTCCCCGCCGATAATTTTTCCGCCATATATTTTCATGCCGTCCTCAAACTCGTCGATTTTTACACCCACCCGTCTGAGCTCTCCGGTCAATACGCTGATTCGGTCTGTTTCCTTCACCCTCAATTCCCGGGCATTTCGGATTGTCAAGCCCTGCTCAATTGCGGTTGCCGCGACGGCCAGGATAGGAATTTCATCAATCAGAGAGGGAATTCTTTCTGCGCTCGTTTCATAGAATATGGCCTGCGGGGGTTTAACCATCGAGGCAACCTTCATGTCCGCGACAGATTCGCCAGCATGTTTTTTCTTTTTTACATAAGCAATGGAAACGCCCATTTGCTTCAATATCGATATTAATTCCGTACGCGTCGGATTAATCCCCACACCCGGGATATCCAGTTCTGATCCTTTCAGCAACCCGGCAGCGACGATAAAAAAAGCGGCTGAAGATATATCCGAAGGAATGGCAATATCCTTCCCTGAAAAAGATCGGCCGCCTTGCACTCCGATTTTCGTGGCATGAGCCGTCGGGCTGTTGGCATCGGGCATACGCTTTTGGATCGGGTATTTCAGGAGTTTGACTCCGAAATAACGCAGCATGATTTCCGTATGATCGCGGGACTTCGACGGCTCGGTCACATTCGTTTTTCCGCCGGCGAACAAGCCCGCCAACAGGATACAGGACTTGACCTGCGCGCTGGCCACCGGGGATGCGTAATCGATTCCCTTGAGATTCCCGCCTTGGATGCGCAAGGGGCACAGGCCGCCGGGCTCGGATTCGATGCGCGCGCCCATCTTCGTCAGGGGCTCGATGACGCGGTTCATGGGCCGGCGGCGGACCTGCTCGTCCCCGGTGATCTCCACCGGCCCGCCGAAATCCACCCCTGCCAGCACGCCGGCGAGCAGGCGCACCCCGGTGCCGGAATTGCCGCAGTCGATGGGGCCTGCCGGCTTCTTCAGCCCGCGCAGGCCGCAGCCCCGGATGACGAGGGTCTCGTCCTCCCAGCGGACCCCGGCGCCCAGCTGTTCGCACGCCTTGAGAGTGTTCAGGCAGTCCCCGGCTTTCAGAAAGTTTTGGATGCGGGTTTCGCCCTCGGCCAACAGGCCCAGGATGGCGGCGCGGTGGGAGATGGATTTGTCGCCGGGGATATTCACCTCACCGCGCAGGCGGCGGGCAGGCGGGACCTCGCGGACCAACACGGCTACGTTTTCTCCATTCCCTGCCGGAAGCGGGAGGCCTGCTCCAGCTGCTCGAGCAGCCGGCGCCCCTCCCCGCTCTGCAGGGCGGTTTCCAGGCGCGACAGCTGGCGGCGCAGCAGGCCGATCATGGCGCAGACTTCCTCGCGGTTGTCCAGCAGGATATCCAGCCACATGGCCGGGGAGCCCGCGGCGACGCGGGTGGTGTCGTGGAAGCCGCTGCCGGCGGCGGTGCGGATGCGGGCGTCCCGCGCACTCAGCTCGGCCAGGACGTTGACCAGGCACGCGGCCAGGGCGTGCGGCAGATGCGAAACCGCGGCCACCCAGCGGTCGTGTTCCTCCGGGGACAGGGTCAGGACCTGGCGGCAGCCGACGGCCCGCCACAAAACGGACAGCCGGTGCAGCGACTCCTCGCTGGTGTGCTTGGTGCGGACCAGCAGGCAGGTGGAGCCCGTGTACAGGTCCGGGTCCGCGGCCTCCACGCCGGTCTTCTCGGAACCGGCCATGGGATGGGAGCTGGCGAAGTTGAATTTCGGGGCCGGCGGCACGGTTTTTTGCACGAAATTCGGCTGGTAAAACCGCTTCTCGATCTCGCGCAGAAAGCGCACCTTGGTGCTGCCCAGGTCCGTGACCAGGCAGCGGGGCGGCAGGTCGGGCGTCAGCTGCTGCAGCAAATCCGGCGTATGCCGCACGGGGGTGGCCAGCACCACCAGTTCGGCTCCCTCCAGGGCCCGGGATGCGAGCTGCGTGCCCTGGTCGATTGCGCCCAGGGCGCGGGCCCGCGCGATGACCGGGCGCCGCCGCACCAGGCCGACGACCTCCCGGGCCAGGCCGCGTTTCTTGAGAGCCATGCCCAGGGAGCCGCCCATCAACCCGACGCCCGCGATGACCACGCGTGAAAAGATGCGCCCCGTCTTGCCCATGGCTACCAGGTTCTCCCGCACATGGGTGCCAGGCGTTTGAGTTCCTGCATGAGCAGGACGAAGTCGTCCGGCAGCAGGGATTGGTCGCCGTCCGAAAGCGCCTCCTCGGGGCGGGGGTGGACTTCGATGCTCAAGCCGTCGGCCCGCACGGCCATGGCGGCCAAGGCCATGGGCGCCACGAGGCTGCGCTTGCCCGTGCCGTGCGAAGGATCCACGATCACCGGCAGGTGTGAGAGCTCCTTGGCGGCCGGCACGGCCGAAAGATCCAGCGTGTTGCGCGTGTAAGTCTCGAAGGTGCGGATCCCGCGTTCGCATAAAACCACCTGGTAGTTGCCGCGCGAATAGATGTACTCCGCGGACATCAGCCATTCCTTGATGGTGGCGGCGAGCCCGCGCTTGAGCAGAACGGGCTTGCGGATTTCCCCCACGGCCTTCAGCAGGTCGAAGTTCTGCATGTTCCGAGCCCCGATCTGCAGCATGTCGGCGTGGGCGGCGACCAGGTCCACCTGGGAGGTGTTCATGACCTCGGTCACCACCGGCAGGCCGGTTTCCTCCCGGGCCCGGGCCAGCAGTTTCAGGCCTTCCTCGCCCAAGCCCTGGAAGGCGTAGGGCGAGGTGCGGGGCTTGAAGGCGCCGCCGCGCAGGAGATGGGCCCCCGCGGCCTTGACCCGCCGGGCCGTCTCCAGCAGGGTCTCCCAGTTCTCCACCGAGCACGGGCCGCCGATGACCGCGAAATGGCCGCCCCCGATCTTGACGCCGCCGACCTGCACCACGGTCGGTTCCGCCCGGAAATCCAGCGAAACGAGCTTGAAGGGCTGCAGGATCTGCAGGACCTGTTCCACGCCGGGAAAGGCCTGCAGGGGCACGGCCTGCAAAACCCGCTCGTCCCCGATCGCGCCGACGATGATGCGCTCCACGCCGCGCGAGATGTGCGCGGCCAGTCCCTTCTCCTTCAGTTTTTCCACCAGGTGCGCCAGTTGCTCCTCGGTCGCATCCTTGCGCAGGACGATGATCATGGCTTGTTCCCTTCCCCGGGTCTCGTCAGTCCGGCCGGGCCCGGCGGGCCGGCGAAATTTTTTCCAGCGCCTGGAGCAGTCTCGCGTTCTGCGGGCGGGTGCCGACCGTGATCCGGACCGAGGCCTCCCCCGCGGGGCGGATAATCACGCCCAAACGCAGGAGGCGGGTGAATAGACTCCGGGCTGTGCCGGAGGGCAGCGGCAGGAAGACGAAATTCGCCTGGGACGGCACCGGCGCGTAGCCGCGCCGCGCCAGCGCCCGTTCCAGCCAGCGGCGTTCCCGCCGCGCCAGCGCCACGCTGCGCCGCACGTAAGCCGCGTCCGACCAGGCCGCCAGGGCCGCGGCCTGGGCCAGGCTGCCGACGTTGAAAGGCGGCCGGACCCGTTCCACGGCTTGGGCCACCTCCCGGGGCGCGATCCCGTACCCGACGCGCAGGCCCGCCAGGCCGTAGGCCTTGGAAAAAGTCCTCAGCACGACCACGTTGCCGCCGTCGCGCACCCAACCCAGCGACGGGGTGCGGAAGCCGGCGTCCAAGTACTCCTGATAGGCCTCGTCGAGCACCACCAGGCAGCCGGGGGGCACCCGCGCCAGGAAGCGCTCCAGGTCCCGCGGGCGGACCGCCGTGCCCGTCGGGTTGTTGGGATTGGCGATGAAGACGATCCGGGTCTTCGCGCTGATCGCCGCGGCCATGGCTTCCAGGTCGTAGGCGTACTCCCGCAGGGGCACGGTGACCAGCCGGGCGTCCATGAGTTTCGGCACGGTGTAATACACCACGAAGCTGGAATCGGAGGTCAGCACCTCGTCCCCGGGCCGCAGGAAGGCCAGACCCAGGAGCACCAGGAGCTCGTTGGAGCCGTTGCCGAAGACCAGGTTCCCCGGCCGGCAACGAAGGCGCCCGGCCACGGCCTGGCGCAGGCGGTGGCAGCTGCCGTCCGGATAGAAATGAACCTGCTTCTGCGCGGCGCGCAGGGCCCGGAGCACCCGCGGCGAGGGGCCGAGAGGATTCTCGTTGCTCGCGAGCTTGATCACGCGGGCCAGGCCGTATTCCCGCTGCACCTCCTCGATGGGCTTTCCCGGCTCATAGGGCGCCAAGGTCTCCAATCCCGGCCGGAGGGCGGGCGCGCCCGGGCTCACGCCTTGCCACCCCGCGGATAGGAACCCAAAACCTTCAAGACGGAGGTGAGGGGCTTCAACGCCACCAGGGTCTTGCGCAATTTTTCGTCCTGGACATGGCCCAGGCAATCGATGAAAAAGACGTAGTTCCAGGCCCGGGCCCGGGACGGGCGCGATTCGATGCTGGTCAGATTCACCCCGTAGCGGGCGAAAGGCTTCAGGATGTGGTACAGGGCGCCCACCCGGTCCTTGATGGCAAGCATCAGCGAGGTCTTGTCGCGGCCGGTGGGACCCGGCCACTGCCGGCCCAGGATCAGGAACCGGGTGACGTTGTCCGCCGCATCCTGGATGTCGGCGGCCAGGATGTTGAGTCCGTACAGGCGGGCCGCCAGGCGCGAGGCGATGGCGGCGGTGCCCGCGTTCCGGCTGGCCAGCCGCGCGGCGGCGCTGGTGGAAGAGGCCTCCACAATCTCCGCCTCGGGCAGATTGCCGTCCAGCCACGCCCGGCACTGCGCCAGCGGCGGGGGGAAAGAATAGATTTTCTTGACCGCCCCGAGCCGGGTCTCGGTGGACAGCAGGTTCTGGCCGATGCGCATGGAGATTTCCGAGCAAATATGCACTTCCGATTCGAGGAACATGTCCAAAGTGTGGTTGACGACGCCCTCGGTGGAGTTTTCAATGGGCACGACCCCGTAATCGGCGCGCCCCCGGTTCACCTCCCGGAACACGTCGGGAATGCTTTTCACGGGCAGCAGCGCGGCGGAACCGCCGAACTGGTTCAAGGCCGCCTGGTGTGTGAAGGAAGCCTCGGGTCCGAAGTAGGCGATTTTCAGGCGCGTTTCCAGCGACAGGGAGGCGGAAATAATCTCGCGGTAGACGGCTCGCAGCGCGCCCGGCGTCAAGGGGCCTTTTTTTCCCAGGGCCTCGAGCCGGCGCAGCAACTGGCTTTCACGGTCGGGGGCGAAAACGGGGGTGTTGAGCCGGCGCTTGTGGTGGGAGATTTCCACGGCCAGCTTGGCCCGTTGATTCAGCAGCTCGACGATTTTCCGATCCAGGCGATCGATGTCGCGGCGGAGTTCCTTGACGCCCATCGCAATCCTCCTTTTCCCCGCAACGCGGCGGGGACCGGCAGACCCGCCGGCCTTAGGCCGGCGTCTTGAAAGAACTCTGCAAGCGCCGGACTTCCTCGGCCGCCAGGTAACGCCAGCGTCCGGACGGCAAATGGGCCAGGGTTAAAAAGCCGAATTTGACTCGCGTCAGTTGGATCACGGAATGGCCCACGGCGGCGCACATTTTCCGCACCTGATGCTGGCGTCCTTCCGTCAGGGTGATTTCCAGCATCGCGTTGCGCTTGAACTGCTTGACGAGCCGGACCTTGGCCGGCAGGGTCCGTTCGTACACTCCCTCGGCCGTGGGAATCCTCACGCCGGCCGCGAGCTTCGAGAGCGCGTTGCGCCCCGGCACGCCCTTGACCTTGGCCAGGTAGGTTTTCGGGAAACCGTAACGCGGATGGGTGAGCCGGACGGCCAGGTCCCCGTCATTGGTCAGCAAGAGCAGTCCCGAGGTGTTGATATCGAGGCGGCCGACCGGATAAACCCGCGAGCGCACTCCCCGCACCAGGTCCAAAACCGTAGGCCGGCGTCCCGGATCGTCCACCGTGGAAATGTAGCCCTCGGGCTTGTTGAGCAAAACGTAAACGGCCGCTTGCGGCCAAATGCGCTTGCCGTTGAGCTTGACGGCGTCCCGGCGCGGATCCACGCGCAGTGCGGGAGACCGGGCCACCTGGCCGTTGACCGTGACCTGGCCTGAGAAGATCAGTTCATCGGCGTCGCGGCGGGAAGCCACCCCGCTGTCGGCCAGGAAACGGTTCAAGCGCAGCCCGTCCGCTTCCCCCGGGGAATTCATGCGCCGGAAACCGTTCCCGAAATGCGCGGCGCGGCGGCTCGTTGCCGGAGAAGCTCAATTGTAAAAAGAGGAGCGCCTTTTTTGCTCCAGTTCGTCGTCTTCGTCCTCTTCCTCGTCTTCGTCCTCATCGTCGTCCTCTTCCTCGTCCGCGTCCTTTTCCGCTTCCAAGTCGTCCGGTTCGTCAAAGTCCTCATCGTCCTCGTCCTCGTCGTCGTCCTCTTCTTCCTCGTCCTCGTCATCGTCATCGTCCTCGTCCTCGTCCTCTTCCCCCTCTTCTTCCCCCTCCTCCTCTTCCTCTTCCTCTTCCTCGCTCAGCTCTTCCGGATCATCCAAGCCGAAGATCTCATCCCGTTCCTCGGCGATGATGTTTTCATCCTCATCCTCTTCTTCGGTGTCTTTCTCGTCATCTTCGTCGTCATCCACGGCATCCGGATTCCGCCACTTGCTGTGCGCCTTGTCCGGCACGGGCCTCCAGGATCCCGAGGTTCCTTCCCACTGCGGCCCGGTTCCCCCGGCCCGTCTTCGCCAGGCCAGAATAATTCCCGCATCCCATCCGCTTTCCGGCAAACCTGCTTCTGGATTGCACACCGCGATCACCTCCCGGATTCAATGACCGTGCGCCGTTTAAACGGTCTCGGTTTTCTCGGAGACCGGTTCGGACGCCGCCGCGTCGGAATCCCCGGCGGCTTCGGACTGCTGTTGCGGCTGCGGTTCGGCCGCCGCCTCCGGCCCTGAGGACGGCCCGCCTTCCGCGGTGATTTCCTGCTCCTCGCCCTTGCCCCGGGCCACGAGGTCCCCCTGCTCGTTGACCTCCCAGTTTTTTCCGTTCTCGTCCTCCTGCAGCATCTCCTGCAGGTCTTTCAGCTCGGGCATGTCCGACAGGTCCTTCAAGCCGAAGTAATGCAGGAATTCCTTGGTCGTGCCGAACAGGAGGGGCCGGCCCACGGCCTCCTTCCGCCCCACGATGCGGATCATGCGGCGCTCGAGCAGGGAGCTGATGACGCCGTCGGCCGAAACGCCGCGGATGTCCTCGATCTCCGCCTTGGAAATGGGCTGGCGGTACGCGATGATGGCCAGGGTCTCCAGGGCGGCCCGCGACAGCTTGTTGTTCAGGCGGCTCTTGTAGAGTTTCCGGATCCAGGGCGCAAAGGCCGCCCGGGTGGCCAGCTGGTAGCCTTCGGCGATCTCGACCAAATGGAACGCCCGGTGCTGCAGCTCGTACTCCGCTTTCAGTTCCTCCAGGCAGGCCAGGAGGGTCTGCCGGTCCAAGGGTTCCAGCACGGCCTTGAGAGCGGCCAGCGACAGGGGCTTGTCGGACACGAACAGCAGGCTTTCGATAATGTCTTTGGCTTCCTGAATTTCCATCGTTACTCCTCCAAGGTTACCATGGCTTCGCGCACGCTGGCCGTGAACTCGTCCACACGGGTCAGGCTGATCGGCGCGAACATGGAGTCTTGTACCACGCGTATGGCTTTCAAGCGGACCAGCTCGAGGATGGCCAGAAACAGGGTGATCATGGCGTAGCGGCTGCCCTGTTCCCGAAACAGGGTGAAGAATTCCAGGCTGGGCGCGTCCTCAAGCCGGTCGAGAATTTCGTTCATCTTCTGGCTGGTTTTGATTTCCTCCCGGTTGATCTCCCCGATCGTCTCCGGCTTGGCGTAGGCCAGGACCTGGCGGAAAGCCGACAACAGTTCGAAGAGGCTGACCTCCGGGCCGGATGTCTCTTCCTCCGGCGCGGGCCCCGGGTCCGCAGCGGCGGCGTCCGGTTCGGTCTCGCGCCAGAAAACCTCGCGAAAGGACTGTTCCCGTTCGAACAATTGCCGGGCCACTTCCTTGTAGCGCTTGTACTCCAGCAGCTGCCGGACCAGGTCGGCGCGGGGGTCCGCCTCGACGTCCCCTTCCAGGTCCAGCGATTCCTTGGGCAGGAGGAGGCGGGACTTGATGTGCATGAGCGTGGCGCCCATGAGAATGAACTCCCCGGCCACGTCCAGGTCGAGTTCCCGGATCATCTCCACGTAGGCCAGGAACTCCTCCAGCAGCGAGGCGATGGGGATGTCATAGATGTCGATCTCGTTCTTCTTGATCAGGTACAGCAGGAGATCGAAGGGGCCCTCGAAGACGTCCAGGTTCAGGCGATAGGTCATGGGGCCTCCCGTCCGGCCGGGGCCGCGCGCCAGTTCATGGCCCCGCGCACGGCTTCCAGGGTTTGGCCGGCGCGCCTGCCGGCCGCCGCGGCGCCGCGGCGCAGGATTTTTTCCAGGGCGTCCGGGGCCTGGGCCAGTTTTTCGCGCCGGGAGCGCAGGGGCGCCAAGACCGCCTCCACGATGGGAATCAGCGCGCGCTTGCAGGCCACGCAGCCGCGCCGGCCCGCCCGGCATTCCTGTTCCACCCCTCCGGCCAGGTCGGACCGGTACAAACGGTAAAAGGCCAGGACCACGCAGTGGTCCGGATTTCCGGGCGTGTCGGCCCGCACCTTGTTCGGATCCGTGTACATCTGCATGATCTTGCGCTCCACCTCTCCCGCGGGATCCGACAGGAAAATGGCGTTGCCGTAGCTTTTGCTCATCTTGCGGCCGTCGATCCCGGGAAGCTTGGGGCTTTCGGTCAGCACCGCGGCCGGTTCGGGAAAGACTTCGCCGTAAAAATGGTGGAAACGCCGGGCGATCTCCCGCGTGATTTCCAGGTGCGGCAGCTGATCCGCGCCGATGGGCACGTGCGTGGCCCGGTAGAGCAGGATATCCGCGGCCTGCAGGAGGGGATACCCGAGAAAGCCGTAGGTGGACAAATCACGGTCCGTCATTTCCTGCTGCTGTTCCTTGTAGGTCGGACAGCGTTCCGCCCACGGCAGGGGGGTCAGCATGCCCAGGATCACGAACAGTTCGGCGTGCCCGGGAACGTCCGATTGCACGAACAGCGTGGCCCGTTCCGGGTCGAGGCCCACGGCCAGCCAGTCCAGCAGCAGCTCCAGGGTGTTTTTCCGGATCTCCGCCGGCGCGGCGTATTCGGTCGTCAGGGCGTGCCAGTCGGCGATCATGAAGAAACACTGCGCCCCGCCGGCCTGGAAGGCGAGATAGTTTTTCAGGGCCCCTTCCAAGTGCCCGAGGTGCAGCTTGCCCGTGGGCCGCATGCCGCTGAGAATGACCTGGGAAGCAACGCTCATCCGTTCGACTCCGTCACGCGGGGCGCCGCGTCACAGCATGGGCCCGGCTTGAAATGGATCCCCGAAGGGGGCCAGCAGGAGCTGGAGCACGATATAGATGGGAATCATGATGATCCGCAGCAGGCCGGTCACGTACAGTCCCATCAGGATCAGGAACGCGTAGGGCGCCAGGCGGTAATAGCGGTACGCCCACGGTCCCGGCAGCACGGCCGCCACCAGCTCCGAGCCGTCGAGCGGAGGAATGGGCAGCAGGTTGAAGGCCGCCAGGATCAGGTTGATGTTCACGGCCGCCTGCAACACGCGCCGGATTCCGGGATTTTCCATCACACCCAGCATCTGGCCCAGCCAGGCCAGCAGGATGATCACCGTGGCCAGCAACACGTTGGCCGCCGGGCCCGCCAGGGAGACGAGCACGGAATCGCGTTTGGGATGGCGGAGGTTCTGGGAGGTCACTGGCACCGGCTTGGCGTAGCCGAAGATCATGCTGCCCCGTGACATGAACAGAAGCATCAAGGGCAGGATGATCGTGCCCCAGAGGTCGATATGCTTCGTGGGATTGAGCGAGACCCTGCCCAGCATCTGGGCCGTGGGATCGCCCAGCCGGGAAGCCACCCAGGCGTGGGCGCTTTCATGACAGACGATGGCCAGCAAAAATCCCGGGACGGCGATGAGAATGGAAAGCAGCAGCTCGAATGACACCCAAACTCCTTAAAAACCCCTGGTATTATTGGTTTTTATCGCGATTCGAGATGAGTGTAACAAAGATGGCATGGGCTGTCAATCGCAATCGCGGCCGGGCCATAGGGCCCGCTTCCGAGCGGAGCTCTCAGGGGAACCACCCCGACCGGATGGGGAATCGTATGGGACTCCCTTCGGTCGCAGGTTCCCTCTGCCGCTTTCGCTTCGCTCTCCATCGGGGAGGTTTCCCCTCTGGCTCTCGCCGAAAGCCGGAATAGTTTCTTCGGCTCGCGGTCACCCCTCATGGAGTCAGGGGGTTTTTCCCCTGACCACCCCTGGCCCCTGCAGGGGCCTGAGCCGATGCGTCCTGCTTTCCTTCCGACTTCCGCCGGGGGCTTCACCGCCCCCGAACCCTGAGCCTCATCATTTTGCTGAGGCAGGATCAAACCTCTCCGTCCAGGGTCTGGAGCGCGTAGCGGCGCTGGCCTAAGCCGATGGCCTCGCCGTGGGAGATCTGCACCCGGCGGCTGACCCCGGGGTAGGACACCTCGTCCAAGTCGCGGCCATGGCGACGGCGGACAAGATCCAGGCAAGCCTGGTCCACGGCCACCGGATCTTGGGAGGCCAGCACGCCCACGTCCGGAAGGACCGGCTGCTGCCGGAAATCCATGCAATCGCAATCCTTGGTCAGGTTCACCGCCACGTCGAGGAAGACGCATTTCCCACGTTTGTTTTGGACCACTCCCAGTGCGTGTTCGGCCATGTGCTTTTCCAGGGTGTCGGTTTCCATGCCCCAGTTGTAACGCACGGCGTCGAAGCGGCAGACGGCCACGCACTCGCCGCAGCCGATGCATTTTTCCTGCCGGATAAAAGCCTTGCCGGATTTCTCCACCACCGCTTCCACGGGACACCACTGCAGGCATTTCCGGCAAAAGGTGCAGGCCGCCGGATCCACCCTGGGTTGGGCGGAGGAGTGCTGGCGCATTTTCCCCATCCTCGAGGCCAGGCCCATGCCCAAAGTCTTGATGACGCCGCCGAACCCGCTCGCCAAGTGCCCGGTCATGTGGGCCACGGCCACCAGCGCGTCCGCCACCAGCACCTCGCGGGCGATCTTCACGGCGGTGTTCAGTTCGCCCGGGATCGCCACTTCCATTTCCGTGTTGCCGGCCAAGCCGTCGGCCGGGATGAACGGCAGTCCGGTCGCTTCGATGGAAAAACCGTGCCGGTGCGCGTGCAGAATGTGCTGAACCGCGTTTTGGCGCTCGCCGCGGTACAAGGTGGAGGTCTCGGTCAAAAAAGGCCGGCCGCCCCGGCTGCGGATTTTTTCGCCCAGAACGCGGAAGACGCCGGGGGGCACGAAGGTGTCGTTGCCCCGCTCGCCCACGTGGAGCTTTAAGGCGACGAAATCCCGCTTGGCGATGACGCCCGGCGCGCAACAGGCCTCGAACACGCGGGCGGCGCCGCGGCCTAAGGCTTCGGGTCCGGCCCGGTCGGGCAAGGGGGCAAAATAAACGGGGCTGGGTTCCGTCATCGGCTGTCCTTTCCTCCCGTCTGCTTTGGTCCCCTACGCGGGACCCGGGCGGCCCGCGGGTCCGTCCCGGTGCTCGGACAGGGAGGCGGCATAACGGATGCCGTAGAGGATGTAATCCACGCCGGAGGCCACGGTGATGGCCGCGACCCCGCAGGCCGCGGCGCCCGTCACCGCGGGATACGCCCCCCCGGCCAGGCCTCCGAGCAGGAAAATGCCGACGCCGAGGCACTGGATGAAGGTGGTGATTTTCCCCAGGGGCCGGACCGCGATCCGGGATGAGCCCCAGTGCATGTAGAGCACCAGGTAGCCCAAGGAGATGATCACGTCCCGGGAAACAACCACCATCGTGACCCAGGCGGGCAGAAGCTTGATGAGGGGTAACACGATGAAGGCCGAGACCAGCATGAGTTTGTCCGCGGCCGGATCCAGGAAGCGTCCGAGGGTGGTGGTCTTCGTGCGTCGGGCGATGAAGCCGTCCAGAACGTCGGTCAAGGCCGCCATGAGAAAAGCCGCCAGGGCCCAGAGCAGGTATCCCTGCAGCAGGATCCAGATAAAGACGGGGATCAAAACGATGCGCAGCGCCGTCAACCAGTTTGCCACTGACATGGGGGTGCCGTCCTGTCGATCCGCGCCCTGCCGGGCAGGGGCGCGGGGATGGAATCCGCCCGGATCCCGCGGCGGACCTATTCCCAGGGAGTCTCCACCCATTTCGCCCCGTCCCGGAAACTCCGGTCCCAGGCGGAGAGCAGTTCGCGCCGGATGTCGGGATAAAAAGCGATCCGGGGCAATTCGCGGCGTTCCAGCCAGCGCGCGCCTTTCAGGCGCCGGTCCCGGTGCACGCGCAGGACGCCGCCGGCCAGGCGCACCCGGAAGGTCAGGTTGAGAATGTGCCGGCGCCCGCCGGGCTCCAAGGATTCGTGCACGAACAGCAGCGGGCCCACGGCGGGCCGCAGCGACAATTCCTCGGCGAACTCCCGGCGCAGGGCCGCGTGGCAGCCCTCGCCCCATTCCACGCCGCCGCCGGGGAGGAGATAATACTTCCGGCCGTCCCGCTCGTGCTGCACCACCAGGAGCCGGGAACCACGGGTGGCCAGGCCGGCGACCCGGATGCGGGGCGAGCGCGCGCTCACAGCAGGGATCCCTGCTGGGTTTTGGGCACGGGCCGGCCGAGGTGCCGGTAGGCGTGCTCGGTCACGCGCCGGCCGGCGGGGGTGCGCTGGAGAAATCCCGCCTGGATGAGAAACGGCTCGTACACGTCCTCGAGCGTGTCGGTTTCCTCCCCCAAGGACACGGCCAGGGTCTCCAAGCCCACGGGTCCGCCGCCGAAATGGTCGATGACCGTGGCCAGCAGGCGGCGGTCCATCTGGTCCAGCCCCAGCTCGTCGATCTCCAGCAAGGCCAGGGCTTCGCCCACGACTTGCCGGTTGCTGACCGCCTGGCCGTGGACCTGGGCGAAATCCCGCACCCGCTTGAGAAGGCGGTTGGCGACCCGCGGCGTACCCCGCGAGCGCCGGGCGATCTCGTATCCTCCCTCCCCGTCCAGGGTGACCTCCAGCACGCGCGCCGAGCGGGTCAAAATTCGGCGCAGTTCCTCCGGGGAATAAAAATCCAGCCGGTGGGTGACTCCGAAACGTTCCCGGAGGGGGGTGGTGATCAAGCCCGCGCGGGTGGTGGCGCCGATCAGGGTAAAACGCGGCAGGTCCAGGCGGATGGAGCGGGCGCTGGGGCCCTTGCCGATCACGATATCCAGGGCGAAATCCTCCAGGGCCGGATACAGGATCTCCTCGACCGTGCGGTTCAGGCGGTGGATTTCGTCGATGAACAGGATGTCGTTGGGCTGGAGATTGGTCAGGATGGCCGCCAGGTCCCCCGGCCGCTCGATGGCCGGTCCCGAGGTCACCTTGATGTGTACGCCCATCTCGTGGGAGATGATGACGGCCAAAGTGGTCTTGCCCAGCCCCGGGGGCCCGTAAAACAAGACGTGGTCCAAGGGCTCCCCGCGCTGCTTGGCCGCCGTGATCAAGATCCTGAGGGCGGAAACAACCTTTTCCTGCCCGATGTAATCCTGCAGCCGGATCGGCCGCAGGGATTTATCCTGTTCCTGCTCGAGGGGGCCGCAGGCCGCGGTTACGATTCGATCCGGCTCGGTGGCCGGCTCTTCGGGTTTCTTCACGTTGGTCCGCTCCGTCGGGGCAAAAAGTCCGCGCCGCGCAATTCCCGCCGCACGCGGGTTCCCTGATTATAATCAATTCCGGCGGCTTCGCCTACAGCTGTTTTAACGCCTGGCGCACGATCTGGGCCACCCGGTCCTGCCCGGGATCCTGGGCCGGCAAATCCGTTTCCCGGATTTTCTGCAGAGCCAGGCGCGCCTGCGTGGCGGGATACCCCAGGGCCAGCAGGGCTTCCAGGGCTTCCGCCCAGGCGCCCGCGGCCGGACCGGCCCCCGCCTCCGGGGGCGCGGCCGGAATTTTCAACTTATCCTTCAATTCCAGCAGCAGGCGGTCCGCGGTCTTGCGGCCGATCCCCGGCAGGCGCGAGAGCATCCTGGCATCCTGGTTCACGACGGCCTGCTCCAATTCCGACCGGCTCAATCCCGACAGGATGGCGAGCGCGGACCTGGGCCCGATTCCGCCGATGCCCAGCAGAAGCTTGAACAGCGACCGCGAATCCGCCTGCAGAAAGCCGAAAAGCTGAACCCCGTCCTCACGGCCCAGGTACCAGGTATGGATCAGCACCGGCTCGCCCGTGGCGGGCAGGTGGCTGAGGTCGGTGGCCGTCATATTCACCTCGTAGCCGACCCCGTTGACGTCCACAATGCATGAGCTTTCCTGCTTGGAGGTCAAAATGCCGTTCAAGGAAGCGATCATGTTATGCCCCCTGCACCAGGCAAAATATTTTTACCGGGCGGTCCGCTGTTGCCCTCACGCCCGGCGCGCGGCGGACTTCAGAGCGCGCGAGTGGGCGTGGCAAACGGCGGCGGCCAGGGCGTCGCTGGCATCGTCCAGTTTGGGCAGCGGCTGCGAGCCCAGCAGCATGCGGAGCATGCGCTGCACCTGATCCTTGGTGGCGGCCCCGTAGCCCGTCACCGCCAGTTTGATTTCCACGGGCTTGTACTCCGCAATGGCCAGTCCCGCTTCGGCGCAGGTCAAGATCACCACGCCCCTGGCTTGGCCCACGTCGATCGCGGTTTTCACGTTCTTCGCAAAGTACAACTGCTCGACCGCCGCTTCCCCCGGCCCGTGCCGGCGGATGACTTCCTGCAATTCGGCATGCAAAACGGTCAGGCGCTCGGTAAAGGGAACGCGGGCGGATGTTTCGATCACCCCGCAGCCGCAGGTCCGGAGGCGGTTGCCCAGCATTTCCACAATGCCCCAGCCGCAACGCCCGTAGCCCGGGTCCACGCCCAGGATGGGGACGCCGGAGCTCACCAATTTTTCTCTTCTCGGCCCCACGGTTTTTGAAACTCCTTCTGCTTGTTATTGTCATCCTGTCTCTGCGGCTTTTGCCGCTGTTGATTTCGGTCCTCCTGCTGGTTCTGGTCGAGCTTGTCCTGCATTTCCGGCGGCAAAGGCGGAGGTTCCTGGCCGGATTGCGGCTGTTGCTGCGGCTGCTGTTGTGGCTGTTGCTGCGGCTGTTGTTGTGGCTGTTGTTGTGGCTGTTGTTGTGGCTGTTGTTGTGGCTGTTGTTGCGGCTGTTGTTGTGGCTGCTGCTGGGGGCTTCCCGAACCACCGCCGCCACCGCCGCCACCGCCGCCACCACCGCCGCCACCGCCGCCACCGCCGCCACCGCCGCCGCCACCGCCGCCACCGCCGCCGCCACCGCCGCCACCGCCGCCGCCGCCACCGCCGCCGATTGCACCG
>CAZQGO010000029.1:0-31882 GCA_964593065.1 uncultured bacterium
CCGGGATTAAAATCAAACCCCGCACCCCAAAGTGGTGCGGGGTTTTTTATTGCCCACGTATCCAGGCGAGCCAAGGCGTTGGCGTAAAAGATTGATTTTGAATAGTGTTGAACAACTAGGGCGTGGCCGTGGGCATGGGGGTTGGGGATGGCGATGGGACAGGCGTTGGGCCGACGGTGGGGGTCGAGGTGGGGATGGGAACCCAGGTGGCGGTCGGAGTGGGCGTGGCGCCGGCCGGCATGGGCGTAATCACCATGGTGGGCGGATGAAAGACGACTGGGGTTGTGTAACTTTGGAAAAGAGCAGGCGCCGTGGGATCCTTAAAACAGCCCGCGATACTCATGAGACATGCCAGAACAGCCGTTATGGCCAGAAAACGCATCATGAGGATACCGCTCCCAAGATATTCTGTGCGTAGATTATACCGCACGCAGGGGAAGTCAAGCGATAAATATTCCCGCCGGACTGGTTATGCCGGCTTCTCCGGATTTCCCCTGCCAACGGGGGCTATACCATAAAGGTCTTGCTTTTCGTGAAAGAGCGAATTAACTTAATGAAGTCGGGCAAGGAAACGGGACCTGATTCACGCCGTCCTTTCCGGAGTCTTTAACGGCGAGGATGGATTACCCGCCCGCGCCCTTTGTTTCTGCCGTAGGGGTACGACCAAGGCGGGCATTCCAATTCTGGAGGCAAGCATGAATAAAAGATTAACCGGAGCCGCCATCGGGGCCGTGGCCGGAGTCATCGACGTGATCCCCATGCAGCTGCAGGGGCTGACCTGGGACGCCAAATGCGGGGCGTTTTCCATGTGGGTGGTGGTGGGTTTTCTGACGGCAACTTCCGCCTTGAAACTTCCGCCGCTGGTCAAGGGCATCGTGATCGCCTTCCTGGTGCTTTTACCCTCGGCCTTCATCATCGGCTGGCACGAGCCGTCCAGCCTGATTCCCATTGTCGCCATGACACTGGTCTTGGGAGGCGGGGTGGGACTGGCGGTTGGAAAATTACGTTAAGGGAGGGAAGTGATGCGGACGCTATTGATCGTTGCCGCCGGTGTGATCAGTTTCATCGTGGCTTTCTCGTACGGGGTCCAGGCTACACCGTATAAAAGCTTTCACGAAAGACAAATCCTTGTTGCCGCTGATCAGGCCAATATTTATTATCTTGATATCCGCAGGAGAAATCCCGGTTCCTATTTTACCTGGTCTCAAAACGTTGATTTCGTTCAAGCGGATATGCAAGGGAAAGTGATTAGAAGGTATCCGGTTAGCGACCGGACGATTAGGTTGGATTCCGATCTCAAGCAAAAGACCATCTCCGAAAAAGTCAAAATACCCTTTTCGGTGCCAGACTTCATGCGCGAGCAGGAATTGGATTATATTATGCATGCAAGCGGTTCGCCCTTGCAAACCCACTGGGAGGCCGATCAGGACGGGATCTTCCTGGTTGGGAATGCGGATGCGAGCAAACGCTTCCAAGTATCGCGCCTGCCTGCAGGTTTTGCCCGGGAAATCGAACACATGCCGGCCTATGCCAAAGTCAACGAGACGTTTAGTACCCCCGACTATTTCTTGCTTTCAGTGCAATTTGGCGAAGGCGGGACAGATGAAAACTATGGCCAGTTGATCGTGTGCCTTGATAAAAAGAGGGTCAATTCGATTGCAGCCAAGTTGAGAAAATAGCATGAAAATGAATCCTCGGCTCGTTATGGTTACTTTGATTGTGATGATGACCGGAGTGGGCGCCTGCCACAACAGCCCGGCTGACCGAAAGCAAACGGCCGATGATTTTCTCCCCCCGCCGGAGCTGATCGCGGCCAATGTCCGGGATACGGATATCAGTGTCGATGTCCGCCTGCAGGAGGTGGCCGTTGACAGGGAACCTTCCCAAGACGACATCTACGGCGAATGGAAAATCACCGCCGAAGTGCTGAAGACCTTCAAGGGGAATGTGAAACCCGGACAGACGGTCACGTATTTCTGGCGTTTCGAACAAGGGATCAAGGCCCCGCAGCCGGGCAGCCGGCATTTGGCCAGCTTAAAGCTCCTCCCGGACCGTCCGGGAGCGGCCGCCTACGTGGTGCCCGATAACGGTTATCATTTTCCATATGATGAAAAGCTGGAGGAGACGTTTAAAAGGGCATCAGAGTCGCAGAAGTAAACCGTGGTTTCAGGCGGGCAGGTCACACGATGTGGTATCCTGAGGTTTCATTTTCGCCAGCAGCCGGAGGGCTTTTTCGCTTTCGTCCGGAGTCAAATCATCCGGCACGGACTGGCTGCCCAATTCTTGGAAAAGGGAATGGCGGGCGCAGGCGCCAAAGTCCCCCAGGCAATATTTGATTTTATGCAGCGAGGAAACCGGCAGGTTCTTCGGCCCCTGCTTTTGATAAAAAGAACATACGTGGAGCCATGGACAGCCTCTCATATCCATCCCCCCCAGGACGGACGCGGGCCAAAACGAACATCTTGAACTATCCCAAGTATATTCCGGATAAATTTGCAATTTTTCCAAAATGCTTTAGATCAAATTATTTAATGGGCTGAAATATATTCTTTTTGACGCGAAGGAGAATATTTTACCTTTTCGCAATTTTTATAAGTGCCCTTTGCGCGGCGTGGTGGGGAAAACAATCCTGCGGACTTCAAGCTGTCCGATTCCGGATGGAGAATCCCAATTCGCGATTTTTCATGGTTTATTCCAGGGACCAGGCAACCCTGTGCGCGTTATATTAACTGCGAAGTTCAGTAAAAGTGATTTTAATTGTTTGACTTGAAACTCAATGACGGATGGCCTACCATGGATCGTATTTTCTTGTCTTGCGCGGAGGAACTTGGCCATGGATTTTATAAAATTGATCCAAACCCGCTACAGCGTACGCGCCTACAAGCCGGATCCCGTGCCCGAAGAAGTGCTGCGGCAGGTGCTGGAATCAGCCCGCCTGGCCCCCACCGCCGCCAACCGGCAGTCCTTCCAGATCCTGGTGGTCCACACGGCCGATAAGCATGCGGAGCTCAAGCGCCTCTATCCCCGGGAATGGTTCCTGCAGGCGCCGTTGGTCATCGGCCTTATCGCGCTGCCTGGCCAGGCTTGGGTGCGTGCCCAGGACGGGAAAAATTACGCGGGGGTAGATGCCGCCATCGTCATGGACCACCTCATCCTGGCGGCCGCGGATGCTGGCCTTGGAACCTGCTGGATCGCCGCGTTCGATCCGCAGGCGGCCCGTGATCTTTTCCACCTGCCGCCCGGAGCCGAACCCGTGGTCTTCACGCCTCTGGGATATCCGGCCGATGCTCCGAAACCCAAGCATCGGAAAAGCCTCGAGCAATTGATCCGCTACGAGAGATGGTGACCCCCACGGGAGGCGCGCTTGCCCGCGGTATTTTTCGATCTTGATGACACCCTGCTCGACCATCAGCACAGCCGCCGGCAGGCCCTGGTCACCCTGCAGTCGCGCTATCCCGCACTGGCTCGCGTCGGCCTGGAGGAGCTTCAACTCCGGCATGAGCAATTGCTGCAGACCGACTATTCCCAGGTTTTGAAACGGACCCTCACGCCCCTGGAAGCAACGGCCGAGCGCATACGCCGCTTATGCTCCGGCTATGCCCTCGAACTGGCCCCCGCGGAGGCCCTGGATGCGTCCGCAGCATATGAGGACGCCTATGGGCGCCACCGCCAGCTCATTCCCGGCAGCCTGGCCTTGTTGGAGGCCCTGGCGGGCCGGGCCCACCGTGGCATCATCACCAACGGCCTGTCGGAACTCCAGCGCTCCAAGATCAAGGCCTGCGGGCTGGAGCCCCATGTGGAAGCGGTGGTGATCTCGGAGGAAGTCGGGGTGGCCAAACCCGAACCGGGGATCTTTCAAACAGCGCTGCGGCAAGCGGGCCTGGAACCCGCGGAAGCCGTCATGGTCGGCGACAGCTGGGAGGTCGACATCCTCGGCGCCCGCAACGCCGGACTGGGCGCGGTCTGGCTGAACCGCTACGGGCAGGTGGCGCCCGATCCGGAAATCGCCGCCGAAATCAGGACCTATGAGCCTTTGCCTCCGGTATTGGACTGTCTATTCCGAGCCTGGAAAAAATAAACCCCGTGCGGCCGGGCGGTCGGCCGGCAATAAACCGGCGGCCCGTTTTGCCGCGCCCGGATGGGACCATGAACAGGATTGAGAAAGCCGCGGATGATTTCCGCCAGGGGTTCGCGTGTTCCCAGGTCGTATTTGCCGCTTTTGCCGGGGACTTGGGGATCCGCAGGGAAGCGGCGTTGCAAATCGCCTGCGGGTTGGGAGCCGGAATGGGCCGGAGCGGGCAGACCTGCGGGGCCGTGACCGGCGCCTACCTGGTCTTGGGCGCCCGGCACGGGCGCTTCGAACTTGAAAATATCAAAGCGCGGGAGAAGACCTATGCCCTGATCAGGGAATTCAACCGCCAATTTCAGGAACGCCACGGCTCGCTCCAGTGCACTCAGCTCATGGGGCTCGATCTCGGCAATCCCGAGGATTATCAGCGTGCCGCTGCGGAAGGCCGCTTCGGCAGCATCTGCGTGGAATTGGTCCGGACCTCCGTCCGCATCCTGGAAGAGATTCTTGAACAACCGCCGCGTCAATTTCCGCAGGCCCGGGAAAGCCCCCCGCCACCGCCCTCAGGCTGAGAACCTGATTTTGATTCCAACCCGCGCTGGCATGCGTTAAAATAGTGGACCCCTGCGGCCCGCCGGAAATAAATGAGCCGGGTGGGGAGGCGTTTCACCTTCGAAGTCCGAACCCAGGAGGGCATCCATGAATCCGGTCATCGAGACCATCCGCCAAAGAAGATCCGTCCGCCTCTACGATTCCAAGCCCGTGCCCAAAGAGTTGCTGGAGACCATCGTGCAGGCCGGCAACCTGGCCCCCTCGGGAGCGAATTCGCAGCCCTGGCGGTTCGTCGTGATCACGGATGAAGGCTGGCGAAGGAAATTTGCCGCCCTGGCCATGCCGCGCTACCAGAAGTGGCTGGAAAACGCTCCGGAGTTGATCCGGCGCACGCGCGCCAATATCGACGCATCGGTGGTGGATCCGGTTTTTTATTCGGCCCCGGCCGTGGTGTTCGTGATCGGCTGGGGTGCGACCGGCGATTATGACTGCGCCATGGCCTGCCAGAACATCATGCTGACCGCCCGCGCCGAGGGAGTCGGCAGCTGTTGGGTGTATTTCGGGCAACTGGTCCTGGACGACGAGGAAATCCGGCGAGCCTTGGAAATCAAAGACGGCGAAAAAGTATACGGGCCCATCGTGCTGGGCTACCCGCAGGGGCAATTTCCACCCGGCCCGCCCAAAAGGCCGCCGGTGGTGAAGTGGCTGTGAGGACAGGCACGCGGGAACACCACTTTCCTCCCATGGCCAGGGGCCTGTCCGTCTGAGGACGGACCGTCCTGCACACGACCGTCGGGGATACCCCGGGAAGGAGGGCCCTTTTTGGTCCGTTTCAAATCAGCCATGCCTCTGAAAACGCTCGCACGTGCCGCCCGGCTGCGGGCTCCCGCCCCCGAAGTGGTGATCGTTGGCGCCGGTGCGGTCGGACTGATGCTGGCCAACCTGCTGGGCAAGCGGGGAATCAAGACCCTGGTCGTGGAGCGCGAGCGAGATGTTCCGCCGGGAGCCAGAGCCATAGGCGTGACGCCGCCTTCGCTCGCTATTTTAAAATCGGCCGGCTTGGAATCGCAGGTCCTGCGTCTGGGAGTTAAGGTCCGCCACGCGGAAATTTACGGTACGCGCAGGCTGCTGGGCAGGGTGGACCTGACGCGCCTGGACGGGCCGTATCCCTTCATTCTCACCCTGCCCGAGGAAACCCTGTCCCGCCTGTTGGCGAACAACCTGAGGCATTTCCCCTGTGTGCGTCTGAGGCGCGCATGGGAAGCCACGGGCGTGCGGACCTCCGCGGAAGGGGTCCGGGTGAAGGTGCGAAACCTTGCAAGCGGCCGGGATGAAGTGGTTGCCTGCCGCTACCTGTGCGCCTGCGATGGAAAGCACAGTACCGTGCGGAGGACCGTGGAGATTCCGTTTCCCGGCGGCCGCTACCGCCAGACCTTTCTGATGGGCGCTTTTCGGGACGAGACCGGTCTGAAGGAAAAGGCAAGCCTGTATTTCACGGCTCGCGGACTGATTGAATCCTATCCGCTCCCGGGAAATTACCGGCGCTGGATCGTCGAAACCCCGGCCTTTCAAGACCACCCGGACCCGGGGCTGCTCGTGCGGGAAGTGGCCCGGGCCACGGGCCATAGGCTCCGGGGCCTCCGGAAGGATTCGCTGAGCCCGTTTGGAATTCAACACTACCTGGCCGGCAGCTTTTATCTGCACCGGGTGGTCTTGTGCGGCGACGCGGCCCACATCATGTCGCCGATCGGCGGGCTGGGAATGAATGTGGGTTTCGGTGACGCCGATCTGTGCGCGCACATCTTCGCGGGGGTTCTTAAGCAGGGCCGACCTCCCGAGGAGCTATGGCGTCTCTACGCCGAACGCCGACGGCGTCTGGCGGCCGCCTCCATCCGCTGGACGAGCTGGTTCACGCGGCTGGCTTCGCGCCCGGTCGCTGCCTCATCGGGTTTGCGCAATTTGCTGGTCGCCCTGGGCCTCAGGCTCATGACGCGCGCGATTCCGGCCTATTTCGCCATGCTCCGGACCCCGGGCCTGGCCCCTGAAAATCCGAGCTCACTTCTCGAAGAAGTTGATCTCCACGAAACCGAAGAACAAGACCATGGAAGATAAGCGCTTGAAACCTGTTTCCCGTACCAGACGCTTCAAGGCTTCGCGGTCGGGGAATCGTTGCAGACTTTCGGCGATATAGGCGTAAATGTCGGGGTTGCCGTGCAGGAGGACGCCCCACAGGCCGCCCCAAACACGCAGAGCGAAGAGCGAAACGGCCTGCGCAAACCGTCCCGGGCTTTTTGAAAAGTCAAGAAAGGCGCCCACGCCCCCGGGTTTCAACAAGCGGTGGATTTCCTTCAGCATAGCGGCGAGGTCGGGAGCGTTCCGGAGAGCGTATCCGCCGGTCACGAGGTCGAACCCGGCGGAGCGGAACCGGGTTCGGCTCATGTCCCGCCGGACAAAACTGACATTGCCCGGCATGCGGCGCGACGCGGCCCGGGCCAGCATGGCGGCATTCCAATCCAGACCGGTGACGGTTCCGAAAGGATATTTCCGGGCCAGGGCTAGGGTCAGGTCGCCGGTGCCGCAGGCCAAGTCCAAGACCCGGGGGCGTTTCCTTTCCGGGAGGCCGCGCACCAACAGCCGCTTCCAGGCCCCGTCCCGTCCAAAGGAAAGCATGCGGGTTAAAAAATCATAAGTCGGGGCGACCACGTTGAACATCTCGCGGACGAAGGCCGAACGAACGGCAGGCCGCGCGCTGTGGTAATCGCGTAATTTCAGGGTGCGCCCAGTTTTTGCCATAAATTCGTTTCTTTTCCCAGGCAAACGTAGTAGTAGTTGATGATAGGCGAAAGTCGGACTTTGTCAACGGAAAGGTTGCGCATGGGCCTGCCGGACATTTACCTTCACCGCATCGCGACCGTAGTGCCGGAAACCTCCTACACGCAGGAATTCGGCCTGCAGTTCCTGTTGCGCTTCATGGGAGACACGGAAAACAAGCGGGCCTTCCTGAGCAAGGTCTATCAAGGTTCCGCCATCTACAAACGCCACAGCGTGGTCACCGATTATCACCAGGACCCGCGCGACTACCGCTTCTACCCGCCGAACGCCGCCATGACACCCGAGCCGGGGACCAAGGCACGCAACGACCTGTTCGTCCGGGAAGCGAACCGCCTGGCTTTAAAGGCGGTCCGGGACCTTCTGGGACTTCTCCCGGGCCTCGAGCCCACGCGCATCACTCATCTCATTACGGTCAGCTGCACGGGATTTTCCGCGCCGGGTTTCGATTGGTACCTGGCGCGCGAGCTTCCTCTCGATCCCGGTGTGCGGCGCCTGCACCTGGGCTTCATGGGCTGCTACGCCGCTTTTCCGGCCCTGCGCCTGGCCCGGGATATCTGCCTGGCACACCCCGGGGCCAAGGTCCTGGTCGTCAACGTGGAACTGTGCTCCGTCCATTTCCAGCAGAAGTTCGATCCCGAGGTCGTGGTGGCCAACGCCCTGTTCGCGGACGGAGTTTCCGCGGCCTACGTCTCCGCCGATGCGCAGGACGCCGTCGGCCCACGTCTGGTCCTCCGGGAATTCGTTTCCCGGATCCTTCCGGATAGCGAGCGCGAGATGGCTTGGTCGGTGGGGGACCGGGGCTTTGACATGCGACTGTCCGCCTATGTCCCCAGGCTGATCGAGGACAATATCCTGCCGGTCCTGCAGGAGCTGCTGCAGGAGGCCGGACTCCGCCGGGAAGACATCGCCTTATGGGCGATCCATCCCGGCGGCAAGGCCATTCTCGAAAAGGTAGAAAAAACGCTGGGATTGACCCGCTCGGACTTGCGCTTTTCCTACGACGTTCTTTGGAACTACGGCAACATGAGCTCCGCAACGATCATGTTTGTCTTGCACGCCATGCTCTCCCGGGGGGGACTCGGTCATATCTTCGGGGCCGGCTTTGGTCCGGGGCTCACCTTGGAAACCGGCCACCTGGAAAAGGTCCCGGCATGAAGCTCCTCCTGCCCGACCTGCGGGAAAGCCTCGCGCAGCCGGAGGCCATGGATTCACCGCTGGCCGAGGAGCGGCGTCTGCTGAAGACGGTCAGGCAGTTTGCCCTGTTGAACCGCCTGTTCTCGCGCTCCCGTGAGTTGCTGCGGCGCCATGTGATGGCCGACATGCTGCGCAGCCCTGGCAGGGTCTTCGAGGTCCTGGACCTGGGTTCCGGAGGCTGCGATCTCGCGCTGTGGTTCTGCAGGCACTGCCGCCGGTTGGGCCTGCAAGTCCGCATGACCTGTCTGGATCACGATCCCCGGCTGGTGGCGTTCGCCCGGGAACGTTGCCGGGCGTTTCCCGAGATCAAAGTCCGGCAGGCTTCCGCTTACGAACTGGGGTCCTGGCCCGCCTCCGACTACATCTTTTCGAACCACCTTCTGCACCATCTGGAACGCGAACGCATTCCGGGCCTGCTCGACCTGGTGGCCGAGCGCACGCGCAGGCTCTTCATCCTGAACGACCTGCGCCGTTCACGGCGGGCTTACGTGGGGTACACGTTCTTCTCCGCCCTGTTTTTGCACGGCAGCTACGCTTTTCACGACGGCCGCCTCTCCATCCGGAGAGGGTTTTTACGGCCTGAGCTCCAGGCCCTGGTCGGGCGGTGCCGTTTTGCCGGGCGCATGCGTGTCCTGGCCCTGGCCCCGGCCAGGCTCCTGATCCTCGGAACCGGCGCGCACGCGGGCCGCGTCTCAGAACCTATGCGGAGCGCCAAGCCATGATCAACGCCAGGCGGCGGGCCGTAGTCACGGGTCTGGGTGTTGTTGCCGCCAACGGCATCGGTGCCCAAGCCTTTTGGGATGCCAACCGCCGGGGGATCTCCGGCGTGCGGGCCGTAACGTCCTTCGACGCCGCGCCCTATGAATCCAGAATCGCCGCCGAGGTCCGGGACTTCGATCCCAGGGACTTTCTCCCGGAAAAAATCGTGAAACGCGTTGACCGCTACGTGCATTTCGCGCTGGCCGCCGCCGGCTTGGCCGCGGCGGATGCGGGCCTGCGCACCGAACAAGAGGAGGCCTCGCGCGTGGGCGTGATCCTGGGTACCGGCCTGGGAGGCATCCTCTTTCACGAAGCGCAACTCCTGGAGGCTCTCCGCACCGGGAACCGTCGCTTTAACCCCCTGGCCGTGTCCATCGTCTCGCCCAACGCCGTGAGCGCACATGTCGCCATGCAGTTCCGCTGTACCGGGCCCAATTTCGTGGTCAGCACCGCCTGCGCTTCCGGCAATCATGCCCTGGGAGAGTCCCTGCGCAAAGTACAGACGGGAGAAGGGGACGTCATGTTCACCGGAGGCGTGGAGGCGCCGTTGACCGAGTTTGTTTTCGGCGCCTTTCAGGCCATGAAGGTATTGAGTAAAAACAACGCCGAGCCGTCCCGGGCCTCCCGGCCTTACGACCGGGCGCGGGACGGCTTCGTCATGGGCGAAGGCGGCGCCGTACTCGTTCTGGAGGAGCTGGAACACGCTCTGCGCCGAAACGCGCGTATCTACGCCGAAGTGACCGGTTACGGGTCCAACAACGGCGCCTACCACATGGTCATGCCCGATCCAACGGGCGACGACGCAGCCGCGGCCATGCGCGCGGCCCTGCGCGACGCCGGTCTGGCCCCGGAAAACATCCACTACATCAACGCCCACGGCACCGGCACTCCGGCCAACGACGTCTGCGAGACCAGGGCCATCCGGCAGGTGTTTGGTCCGCACTGCCGCCGGCTGCCCGTCTCTTCGACCAAATCCATGATCGGCCACGCCCTCGGCGCCGCCCCGGCCCTGGAGGCGGCGGTTTGCTGCCTGGCCCTGTCGCATCAGGAAATCCCCCCCACCATCAATTACGAGCATCCGGACCCGGAATGCGATCTGGATTACGTTCCGAACGTTTCACGCCGGCTCAAACTGGATGCGGTCTTGTCCAATGCTTTCGGATTCGGCAACGCCAACGCCAGCATTGTCCTGGCCCGTTATCCCCAGTGAACGCATCCTTGCGCAGCGCACCGGCCGGCCGGAGGCCGTGCGCACCCTAACCTTGGGAGGTGGTCGCTGTGTCCGCGGACACGCCACAGAAGCTCGACCCGAAAAAAGTGCCGGAAACGGTCATCGCCGTTCTGGCCGAGAACCTGGACCTTGATTCCCGCGGCATCACGCTGGAATCCTCGCTGACTGGAGACCTCGGCCTGGATTCCTTCGGCGCGGTGGAACTCATGTTCGAGCTCGAGAACCGGAGCGGCCTGGAGATCCCGGAACAGGACGTCCGGGATTTCAAACGGGTCTCGGATATCGTGACCTATTTGAGCCGCCGGCTGCACGAGCTGGATTCGCTCGCAAACGCCGAACCGCAGGGTTGAAGGGCGAGGATTCCCCGGGAAGCCCGCCGGCGCTGCTCGGCCCCCCGGGCGGCAAACGGACCGGAGGGTCACTCCAAACTCGCCGGCGTCCGCAGCGGTATCTCCGGGCTGGCCGCCTTCCGCGTGGCTGCATCCGCTGCCGCGGCCTTGGGGACAAAACCTCGGAGTTCCTCCGGCACTTTCTGGTTGCTCGCAGGCTTCTGCCGGCCCAGAATGCCCGCGACCGAGACCAGCACCAGTACCATGGCGGCCAGGGCCCGTACGCTTACCGTTTCCCCGAGCAGCAACCATCCCAAAAAAACGGCGATGACCGGGTTCACGTAGGTATTGGTCGTCACCAGGCGCGCGGGCAGGAGCGTCAACGCCTTGAGGTAGGACGTGTAGGCGATGACCGATCCAAAAACCACCAGGAACCCCAGCGCGGCCCACGCCGCAACCGTGGGCGCAGGACGGGGTTCACGGCTCACGAGTGCCAGCGCCAAAAAACCCATGCCTCCAAACAGGTGCTGGTACCCGGAAACGGCCAGGATGGACAAGCGCCACTTCTGGCGTTGCAGGTAGAGGGCACAATAGGCCCATACCACCGGCGCCACGAGCAAAAGCCCGAACGCCGGCAAGGAAGACCCGGCTGGCCGGCTGAACTCGGGGAAAGCGAGCAGGCCGATCCCCGCCAATCCGGCGGCAACGAATGCCAGATGGCGCGGGTCCGGTAGCCGCCGCTCCCAAACACCGCCCAGGATTAAAACCCAGAGCGGGGAAGTGGAGACGGTTATGGCCGCCAGGCCGGAGCCGACGGTCTTTTCGGCGATCAGGACCAGCCCGTGCGCACCCAGCCACATGCTCAGGCCCGTAAACGCCAAGCGGAACGCCTCCGGACGATCGAGGCGCAGGCGTTGTGCGCGCACAGCGGCCAGCAGGAGAAGCAAGCCCGCGGCCGCCAGGCAGCGCACGGCGCCAAAGCCAAATACGGGAAACCCGCTGGCAGGACCAACGCCCAGGCGCATGGCCAGATAGGTGGTTCCCCAAACCAGGTAAATCACACCCAGATAGAAATAGCCAGAATTCAGCATGCCTTCACCCCCTTTGCTTGCGTGGGCCTCATCCCGGATCATAGGCCCCGATCGGACTCCAGCTATCCTCTTCTCCGTCCCGGCGCAAACCGGGCCTGTATTCCGGCTCGGCTCCCTTCAACCTGAGGAACCACGACCCCAGCCTGTACCCCAGGCGCCGCCAAAGCCTGCAGGCCCGGCAACAGGCCGGGCCGGCGGACGTCCGGATGTTTCCAGCGAATGAATTCATGTCGCTCACGTCCTTTCCCCGGAAAATAAAAAGGGGCAGCTGCCTTTCCTCCTGGAAAGGCGCTGCCCCTACACGTGAAAAAAGTGAGCGGTTAGACTGCGCTGATCCTCTCCAGGCTTCCTCGCGGCTTTACGTGCCACAGGGTTTTGAGGTCAATCGGCATAAAGACGCCCTGGGCCGCGCAGAGGGTCATCTGCCGGGCTCGGCGTACCGCATGCCTATGGACCTGCCTGAAGTGGTTCATGGTTGAGTCATTCGATTCAAAATGGGCACAGCTAAATTGCAGAAAGTATACTTTATATTTTTATAAAAGCAAGGATTATTTTTCAACCCCATTGCCGCCGGAACAATTTCCGCTACGGCCCGCCGCCGTACGCGGAACGCGCCTGCGGAACTAGTCGATCTTGACATACTCGCTGGCAGGCTGCTTGCAAACCGGGCAATACTGAAAATCAATGACTTCGACCATGTTGCCGCATATCTGGCACACGAAAATATCGCCGGCTTTTTTCCAGGACTTGAGGTGGGACAGCGCCTCGGCGTAGAGCAGGGCATGTCCTGTTTCCACGGCCAGGACGGAACGGAAAGTCATGCGGGCTTTGGCATTATTCTCCGCCTCGGCTTGTTTCAGGAAAGCGGGATACATGGTTTCGATCCCGTGTTTTGCACCCTTCAGGGCGGCTTCCAGGTTTTCCCGAGTCGTGCCGACCGTGGCCTGCTCGAGTTCGGCCGAGGGGGTTCGACCCGATCTCTTGATCATGGCGGCGTGGTTCGCGGCACGTATGCCCTCGGACATGGCCGCCCCCTTGAACAACTGCGCGACCTTGTGGTACCCCTCGGCTTCGGCTTTTTCCGCGAATGCCAGATACTCGGCCTGAGCGTTGGCTTCTCCCCGGTAAGCAGTGACGAGGTTATCCAGGGTGCTGGGGGTTTTTTCCGCCCCGGCGGCCCGGGGTTGCAAGGGGGCCGGGGTAACCTTCAGCGGAGGCGCGGCCCAAATTCCTGCCGGGAGCAGAAGCACCCCGCAAACCCAACCGAAAATCTTGATATTCCAGGTGCGCATGCCTCCTCCTTCGTGGCTTGAAATGAACAACCGACGTGCTGCAGATTATAGCCGCCGAGGTTTCCGAAGGCAAGGTCAATCTTTGTCGCCGGGGTTTTCGGGCCGCGTCCGCATGCCGCCCGCCCTTGGAAACGAAGGGAATTTTGCCGGGCGCGGCCACCCGGATGAGGGAGGTTGCACAAACTCCCTTTCGGGAGGTGTGGTGCCGGTGTTATAATGAATCTCGTACTCTCATTCCCCGGCGAATCTGGGAGCCTGAATAGTGTTGAACAGGGTCCTGAGGATATTTCATCCCGAAGGCATTCCCTGGCCGGGATCCTGGTGCTATAATCTGTTCAGCCAAGCCCATATTTTCCAGGAGCATTATCGCCTGGTCGCCCTGGACATCCTGCATTTTTGCTCCCAGGGACATGTGCTCGACGTGGGGACCGGTCCGGGCTGGCTCTTGGTAAAGCTGAATGAACTGCAACCGGCTCTCCGCTTGACCGGAGCGGATATTTCCCCCGCCATGGTCGAAAAAGCCAAAAGGAATCTGGCGAAGGCCGGATGCAGTCCTGCCACCGCCGTGGTGCTCGCTGGAGCCAGGCATTTGCCTTTTCCGGACGATTCCATAGAGTGCGTCGCCAGCACGGGTTCCATTCACCATTGGAAGCAACCGGTGGAGTCCCTGGATGAAATCCACCGGGTTCTTCAGCCGGGCGGCCACGCGCTCCTTTACGATATCGTGCGGGATACCCCGCAGGAAGTCCTGCGCAATCTCAGCCGGGAATTCGGGCGTCTGCGCAGATGGCTCCTATGGTTGCACGCCTACGAGGAACCATTTTACACGCGGGAGGAATTGCTTTCCCTCGCCCGGCAGAGCGTATTTCAGGCCGGGGCATGCCGTTTCATCGGTGCCCTGTGCCGGATGTCCATGCAAAAATCTCCTCTGGGGGAGAAACGTCCCCCTGGCAGAGGATCACTTCCCGGAGGGTAACATGAGAAAATCGCATAGCCCGCTTTTTCTGCTTGGATTCCTGGCGCTGGCCGTCTTTGCGGCCGCGGAGGAGTATTCCACCTTAAGCGATCAAGAGGCCGAGATGATCAGCCGCAATTCCGCCGACCGTTCGTGGCAAGCCTCGCCGTCCCGGATGGAAGTGGATATTCGGGCCGGCTATGCGACGCCGGATTTCAGGGAACTGAAAACCGCCCTGGACGGGTTCGTGGACTACGAGGATGCCTACTTTTTCAACTACCTCTTTTTGACAGGGTCCGCCGGGAGCACGAGCCGGAAGAAACACAGCAACGTGAGCGGCGGTTTTTCGGCCCAGGCCAGCGGCTTTCTGGACTTGAACCCTTATTTCGGACTGGGATTGTCCTTGGGTTATTTCTCCCCGGGAAAGCTCAGCAGCGAAATCGAGGATACCGGCGCTTATGGCGAAACTTTATTTTACAACCTCAGCGTGGAAACGTCGATCTTCACGCTCCTGGGTGGATTGCAGTTCCATTCGCTCCGCCCCGTGCCGGGCCTGTCGTGGTCGGCCCGCATCCTGGCCGGGCCGGTCTTCGCCAATGGCACGGTTACCAGCGAATTTCACTTCACGGATCCCTACTACGGGATTGATCTTCCTTACAATTATTCCATCCCCCTATCCGGGATCGGACTTTATGCCGATTTCGACCTGGCGGTGGAATACAGGTTGACTGAATCCTTTGCTCTGGCGGCGGGCGGAGGCTACCATTATTGCGTGGTCTCGCAGATGAAAAGCACCGTCAACGCCGATCCGAACCAGGACGGGTACTATGAAATCACCAGCGGCTCAACCTTTTCGGATTTGGATGGAAAGGATATACCCTTTAATTTCAGCGGCTTGGACATCCACGGCGGGGTAAAAATTTATTATTAGGCCCGGGACAGCGTTTTAACCCCCTGGTCCGATTCTCGGGAGCCTGATCCCCGGGGCGGGTGCTGCGGTCAACCTGCCGCTTGCCGGCGTGCGGGCCAGGGCGGCGCTGGAACTGCCCGCCGGCTAACCGTGATTCCTGGGCAGTCCGAAAAACAACCCCAACAAAAACGAGCCGCCCGGCATCTGCGACGGTTTTCCCACGAGCTCCCGTCCTCCCGATGCCTTGGCGGCTTGCACGTACGACCGCGGCGGCTTTTCTTCCCGCGGTTTTGGCGCCGCGGCCAGCTTTTCGCTCCGAAGCAGCTCCAGCCGCCGTACGGGCGCCATTTCCGCAATTTCGGGATGCGCGAGAGCCAACGTGAGCCGCCGGACTTCTTCCCACAGGCTGGTGACGTCTGTTTCAAGCGCGGCCAGCTTTTCCTGCAATTCCGCTCGCGAAGAAATATTTCCTAACATCCTCTTCACCCCCTTGGCGTGCGGACTGTGGCACGGCCGGAGAAGTTCACCGCCATCCGTCGTGCCTGGGTACAAATTACGCAATTTTGCAGCGGAACGGTATGACCGATTGACACCAAATCGTGTCCAAGTTCCACCCTGTCCGCGGGCGTCGAAGGCACTGCCGGAACACCCAGCGGCAAGGTTGAAAGCAGGCGCCGCCTGACTTCCGGGCTTGAAATGATGGAACGAGTATTTGTACAATGTCGCCGAAGAAGTTTACTACTTGGCATGGTTGACCCGGGGTGAGCATGACTGAAATTGACCCAAACAAGCGCAACCGCATATTGTTGTTATTGTTTACCGGAGTACTCATGGGCGCCCTGGACATCGCGATTATCGGCCCCGCCCTGACCGGAATCAAATCTGATTTTGGCGTCTCGGAACGCGCCTTAAGCTGGATTCTCGGCATCTACGTGCTGTTCAATCTGATCGGCACGCCCTTAATGGCGAAACTTTCGGACCTGAAAGGGCGCCGGAGCATTTACCTGCTGGACGTGGCGCTTTTCGCCCTCGGCTCACTGGTTGTGGCGGGTTCCCCCGATTTCGCCTGGTTGTTGGCTGGCCGCGCCATTCAGGGCTTCGGTGCCGGCGGAATTTTTCCGGTTGCCAGCGCCGTCATTGGGGACATTTTCCCCCCCGAAAAGCGGGGAAGCGCCCTCGGCCTGATCGGCGCGGTCTTCGGCCTGGCGTTCATCCTGGGCCCCCTGCTGGGAGGCCTGCTGCTGATCTTCGGCTGGCATTGGCTGTTTCTCATCAACCTGCCCATTGCGGCCTTGATTCTGGTCTTCGGAGCCCACCTGCTGCCAGCGACGCGCCACCCGCGCGGCGGGAATTTTGATTGGTCCGGCATGGGTTTTCTGGCTCTGGGACTGGGTTCTCTGGCCTTCGGCGTCAACCAGATCCACGCGGCGCATTTTCTGGCCGGCCTGTCCTCCCCCTGGGTCTGGCCTTTCCTTCTTGGGGCCTGTTTCCTCCTTGCCGTCTTCCTGCTGCGTGAAAACCGGGCCCAGGAACCCATTCTGCATCTGGATCTGTTCAAGGGCCGGCAGCTGGCCCTGGCATACCTTCTGGCCGGGGGGGCGGGAGTGAGTGAATCCAGCCTGATTTTCATGCCCTTGCTGGCCGTGGCGGCTTTGCGTCTCCACAACAGCGCCGCCAGCCTGTTGTTGCTGCCGGTGGTGCTGGCCATGTCGGTAGGGTCCCCGCTGGTGGGGAAACTGCTTGATCATTATGGCTCGAAAACGATCATCCGGGCGGGAACCGGCATCCTGCTTGCGGGCATGGTTCTGATGAGCACCGTTTCTGGGACCTGGGCCGGATTTATTCTCTCCGGAGCGCTCATTGGTCTGGGTTTATCCGCCATCCTGGGCGCTCCCGTAAAATTTATCATGCTGAATGAAGCACGCCTGGAAGACCGTTCGGCCGCGCAAGGTATGATTGCTTTATTCACGAGCATGGGCCAGTTGCTCGGGGGAGTGATTCTCGGGGCCTGGATCACTTCACGGGGCAGCGGAACGCAGGGTTACCAGGCAGGATATGAAGCCATGGCTATGGTCGCGGTTTTCATGTTCCTGGCATCCTGGGGCTTGAAAAACCGTCAGGCAGAAAAACGAACCTCAATAAAAAATTAAAAATATTTTATAATTATTTTAATTTCAAAATAATTTAACTGGCATTAAAAAATATTGTTAAGACATTCGATTTTTACGCCTCATTGTTTTTATGCCTATAAACCGGATAGATATTTTTTCTACTCGATGTTTACGTCCTGGCGGGTGACATATTCATAGAAATCGAGGCAGTTGTCCTGTTTTTGTTTATGAGAGCGCCATTCCATGGCTTCGCGCGGATGCTGGTTCAAGATCCCGGAAATGCCGTAGATATCATTATATCCCCACTCGATATGCTTGCGCAGGGGCACAAATTCCTCCTGGATGACCCGGTAAATGGGACGCACATCGAACTTGGGATTTTTCAAAAAACCCAGCAGAAGCTCCAGACAGCAATTCCCGGCTCCGCGACCGATGCCGTTAATGGTCGCGTCCAAGAGGTTGACCCCGTCGATGATGGCCTGCTGGGTGTTGGAAAATCCCAATTGCTGGTTGTTATGCCCGTGGAACGCGAGCTTTTCCAGAGGGACATACTGGCTGTAGAGTTTTAAAAAATGGGTCACTTGCTCCGAGTAAAACGCGCCGTAGCTATCCACGAGGTACAAATGATCCAGTTCCGGGACCTTGGCCACCGCTTCCAAGGCCTCGATGATGTCCGATTCGATCGCGGCGGACACGGCCATGATATTCAGCGTCGTGAGATATCCCTTGTCCTTGCAGCGTTTGACGGCATCCAGTCCCTTGTCCACCTGCGGGACATAGCAGGCCGTGCGGATCATGTCGAAGGGCGTCTGCGCTCTGGGTTTCAGGCCTTCCAGATCGATGCGGCCGATGTCGAACATGACGGCAATCAGAGGTTTGTACTTTCCCTCGTAGCTGTCGACGATGCGCTGGACCACATCGTCGTCGCAAAAATTCCATGACCCGTATTTCGAGGTGGGGTACTGTTCGCTCACGGCCAGTTTTTTACCCACCTCGATGATATCCACGGCCGCATCGCAAATGGCGCGGTAGACGGCCTTGACAAAATCCTCCGAAAACTGGTAATTGTTGATTAACCCGCCGTCGCGGATGGTGCAGTCCAAAACCTTGATTTCTTTTCGAAACATGGTGACCCTCGTTCGCAGGAATATGCGTGAAAAACGCATGAACACTATAATTTTTTAAGCCCGGAAAATCCAGGGAAATTTTAATTCTTACGGGGTCTTGATTCCGTTTCCGGCCCCTTCACCCCGGGCCACGCCAGAAAGGCAGGCGAAGATAATTGCTTGGCTTTCCCGCCGCCCCGCGATATAATATTTTCCGGATATCCGGTACAGCGAATTTCCACGGCCGTCCGGCGATAATCTGCTCCAGTGGCATCTTCCTGGAGCGACCTCCCCTGGCCCACACCCCCGTTTTTCACCTTGACGGCAAGGCGGAAGGGTGATTATGTTTCCTTTGAAGCTGGATCATTTCCTGGATATCGCCGATGTCATCATCCTGGTAATTGGCGCCGATCAGAAAGTCAGGCTGATCAACCGCACGGGCTGCCAAATTCTCGGTTACAAACGGATCGAAATCATCGGCCACAACTGGTTTGACCTGTGTATTCCCGCCCGACTCCGCGACGAGGTCAAGTCCGTCTTCGCCCAGCTGATCGGGGGAAAAGTCCAGATTGCCGGCCATTTCGAGAATCCCGTACTCTGCAAAAACGGGAAAGAAAAACGCATCGCCTGGCACAATACCGTGATCCGGAACGACCGGGGCAGAATCCAGGCCAGCTTGAGCTCGGGTGTGGACGTCACCTCCTACCACCAGGTGCTGGAGGCCCTGCAATCCAGCGCCGATCATTACCGCATCCTTTTCGAAGAATCCCCCATATCTCTTTGGGAGGAAGACTTTTCCCAGGTCAAGCGTCACTTCGACCGTCTGCGCGCGCGGGGAATCACCGATTTCCGCGGTTATCTGGAAACCCATCCCAGGGAAGTCGAACGCTGCGCCCGTTTGGTGCAGGTTATGGATGTCAATCGCGCGACCCTGCAACTGTACCACCTGCGGGACATCCATGACCTGCGCAACGGCCTCGGCAGGATCTTCAGCCCGGATTCCTACCGGGCTTTCCGCGAGGAACTGATCGCCATGGGCGAAGGCAAAACGCACTTCGAAACCGAGGCGGTCAACTGCAACCTGGCGGGGGATACCCTGCACATCCGCCTGAAATGGAGCGTGCCGGCGGGCTACCGGGACAGCCTGTCCAAGGTCTTCGTCTCCATCGTCGATCTGACCCGGCACGTCCAGGCCGAATGCGCACGGGAAAAGCTCTACAGCGAGTTGTCGACCACCCACGAAAAGCTCAAGTCCATATCCCTCCTGGATGCGCACACCGGGCTGTACAATCACCGCTATTTCGCGGACATCATCAAGCGCGAATTTTCCCAGGCCAAGCGGTACGGCCGCCACCTCTCCGTGATCATGCTCGACATCGATTTCTTCAAGTCCATCAACGACGTCTACGGCCATGCTTTCGGCGACCTGGTCCTGAAACAGTTCGGCCACATGCTGAAAAAACACGCGCGCGCCTATGATACCGTGGTCCGCTTCGGCGGCGAGGAATTCATCGTCGTGTGTCCCGACCAGGACCGCATGCAGGCCAACCTCCTGGCCCAAACCTTTCACGACCTGATCGGCTCCGCCAGCTTCGGGAACCGGGCGAACCAGATCAAATTGAAAGTCAGCTTGGCGGTCGCCTCCTACCCCGAGGACAATATTTGCACCGAAACGGATTTTCTCCAGGTCGTGGACAGCATCCTCAGCAAATCCAAGGAGGATGGCGGAGACCGTTTGTATTCTTCGGAGGACCTGCGGGTCAAGAAGCCGCGCCTTCCCAAGGATCCCGCGCGCGGCGGGGCGGACGATGTCCATTTTCTCAAGCAAAAGCTCAGCAAGCTGACCAAGCAGTCCCACCAGAGCCTGATCGAGTCGATCTTCGCCTTTGCGCGGACCATCAAGCTGAAGGATCATTACACGGGCGAACACGTGGAGAGCACCATGCGGTATGCCCGCTCCATTGCCGTGCGCATGGGATTGCCGAAAGAGGACGTCGAGCGGGTCCGGCAGGCGGCCGTGCTGCATGATCTCGGAAAAATCGGCATCCCGGAGCGGATTCTCATGAAAAAAGGCAAGCTCACGGTGCGCGAATTCGACGAAATCAAAAAACATCCCTTGATTGCGGCCGATATCCTCCGGCCCGTTCAATTCCTGCAAACCCTCATCCCCCTGATCCTGCACCACCATGAGCGCTGGGACGGACGGGGCTACCCCTTCGGACTGAGGGGCGAGGAAATCCCCTTCGGCGCCCGCATCATCGCCTTGGCGGACACGTTTCAAGCCCTGATTTCCAACCGTCCCTACCACGCGGCCTATTCCGAGAAAGAAGCGCTGAAGATCATCACCCGGGAAGCCGGCACGAAATTCGATCCCGCCGTGGTGAAAGCCTTTACGGAAGTCTTTCAGCGGGAACACGTGAAATCCCGCCGGACGCGTCCGGCCCGCAAACGCGGGGATCCCGAGCCGGAATAAGTCGCGGGGAGCAGGGCCCATGCCGTCGCGAACGTTCCCGCCCCGGGTGTGCATATTTTCGCTTCTGCTTCCGGCCGTTTTCCCCGTGCGGTTGCCGGACGCCAGCGGCATGGATTTTTCCGCCGCCTGGCGCGTCGGCTTCGACACCTGGCCGGCGGCCGCCTCGTCCGTCGACGAGCGACCGAACCCAGGCCGGATCGCTTTTCCCCGGCCATCCTCTGCCGCGGAGCATTCGTTCCGACCGAAGTAACGTACTCAAGCCGGTCCGGGAGCCTGGGTCCGCAGGCAGCGGCTCTACCCTCGAGGAGGTGCGAAGATGTCCCTGCTCTTGCACTGGCTCGTATACGCCCTGGCCATTCTGCTGGCCGCTTATTTACTGCCGGGCGTCCGCGTCTCCGGCCTCGCAGCCGCGCTGGTCACGTCCCTGGTTTTGGGACTGATCAACGTCCTGATCCGGCCGATCCTCATCCTGCTGACCCTGCCGCTGACGGTCTTAACGCTGGGTTTTTTCATCCTGGTCATCAACTCCGTGCTGATCCTGCTGACGAGCGCCATGGTTCCGGGTTTTGAAGTCCGCAATTTCTGGTGGGCCCTGCTCTTCGGCATCATCCTGTCGCTCATCAATATGCTTTTAATGAACCTGGCCTTCGGGCCTTAGGGCGGACCCCGGGCGGGGAGGGAACCCGAGCCATGGACGCCAATCTCCAGTCCCAATTCCTGAACGGGTGGCGCACGTATTTCCCCGGCGCCCCGTTGCCGCTGGCTTTTTACTACACCGATGAGGAGTGCGGCGTGCCGCCCGAAAGCACCGCCGAGCTCGCGCCCTGCCTGTTGGCTAATTTGAACCGGGTGAGGGCGGGGAAGACCCTCCGGCTTCAGGAGAACTCGCTGGGCTGCTGGGGCGGGCGCAGATACCTGGGGTTTGCCCGCGAGCCGCGTCCGAACCTGGATTATTTTTTATCCTGCGGCATTCCGGGAAAGGTGACGGGCGAACGCTATAAGAAAAATCCGTCGCTGGCCAAGCAGAGCCTGGAGGCCCTGGCCGGCTTCGCGGCCCCCAAGAAATGCATCGTGTTTCAGCGCTGGGACCGGCTCACCGCGGAGGAGGAGCCCGAAGTCGTCGTCTTCATCGCCGCACCGGACGTCCTGGCCGGCGTGTTCATGCTGGCCGGCTTCGCGGAGGCCGACAACAACACCGTGTTCTCGCCCTTTGGCTCGGGCTGCAGCACCCTGGTGCAATACCCCTACATGGAAAGCTTTTCCAGCCAGCCGCGCTGCGTTCTCGGCGGCTTCGACCCCTCGGCCCGCCCGCATCTGGCCACGTGCGAACTCACGCTTGCGGTCCCTTTCCGAAAAATGGAATCCATGGTCCGGGACATGCCGGACAGTTTCCTCACCACTCCGACCTGGTACGAAATCAGCCGGCGCCTGCCTCACTAGGGGCGGCTACCGCCGGCGCAGGCCCCGCGGCGGGGCCGGGCGGGTTTCCACGCTCACCTGGCCCAGGAAATAGCCGCCGTCCGCGCCCCGTCCCTGGATCGCCAGCGCCAGCGGCGCGGAGTATCCCGCGGGATCCTCGACCACGAGTACGACATCATAGCGGCCGGCGGGAATCTCACCCACAGTGAAATGATCATTAACCGCAACCGGGTTCTGGCTGCCGGTGATTACATTCGCGGTGGGCAGGAGTGTTCTGAAGTCCAGCGAAGACTTCCCCTGCCACTGGACCTGACCGGTCCCGGGCCGCCGCAGTTGCAGCATCACGTCCCAGTTCTGGTACGAGGGCGCGACGTCCACGTTCAGCCAGCGGCTGGTGGCCGGGAATTCAACCCCGGTCAAAATCACGTCCGGCAGACTCAAGCTCTCCAGAACATAGCGGTACCCGGCCAGCTTGTTCAGGTTCTTGAAAAACTCCTGATCGGCCTGGCTGTAATGGGAGAGCTCCCAGAAATTGCCGTTTCCGACCATGGACACGTGATAGGCGAACACCTGGTCGTATGCCACCTGCATGTCGGGGGGATTGATGAATTCCGTGATGATGGGGGCGGTTTTCCAACGTTCCGCGGCTGGCGGGTACTCGGAAAAACGACGGTCCATGTCCCGCTGGAAGCCGTATTCGCCCAGGGAGTCGCCGCGCAGGCCTACCCGGCCCGATTGGCCCAAGGCGTAGGCCAGGCCGTCCGCATCATCGATGATCATGACCAGAGGTTTGCCGGGAAAGGCCTGCAGGTGATAGTCGATCAGCAGGTGCTTGTTCTGGGAAGTCATGGGCACGGCGCCGCTGGGGGATGGGTACGGCCATTGGGAAAGGTGCCATTCCCCCCAATCCCCGTAAAAACCGATGTCCAGCCAGCCGAAGCGCGGGTCCGCATTGTACCGCGCGCCCAGGGCCTGCAGCAGGGCCCGGGCGCGGTCGAGGAAATCCGGGTCGTTCCAGTCCGGGGCGTACACGTCCGTGCCCTCCGAGGGATGGGTGAACCAAAATCCGAGCGGCATTTGCTGCATCAGGTACTCGGGAACCGAGCTGCCTCCGTCCGAACTGTTGGCGGCCATGATGCGCAGGCCCACCCGGCCCCCGTAATCCCGGTGCACCTGCGTCAGTTCGGCGTCGATGGCCCCGAAATTGTAGGTGCCCGGGTTCCAGTCTGATTCCACCTGATTCCAGCGCAAGCGCAAGTACGCGTCCGTCACCGGCCAGCCCGAAGGTTGAATGGTCTCATTGTTCCACTCGTAGGAACCGCGGTACGGATTGGCGATTTCCGGGGCGGAGACCGCGATCGGGACCGGAAAAAAGGTCAGCGCCATCGCCGGCGCCGCCCCCGGCGCCGTCCAGACCAGTCCGGAAAAAACCAGCCAGACCGCGGTCCTGTTTGTCCTGTTCAAGAAATCTTTCATCTCGTGATCCCATGCATCGACGTTTCTCCGCTGCACCGCCGGGCATCCATTTGGATTCCGGCGATTCAGGAGAGGTTCTTAAAATTATCCTATTGTGAAAAATGCCAAGTCAACCATAAAAGACCGTCCCGCCCGGGTGGCAAGACGCGGCGTGAGCTTTCGACTCCGAACCGGTCCGCCGGCCGGGACGTTCACGCCTTCTCCGCCTTCAATTCCGCGGGGAAAAAGTTTGACAGATGAAAATTATCCGGCTCATAATGTGGTCGAAACCCGGAACCGCACCCCGTGGAGGCGGGCAACCATTCCCGGCCCGGCGGGATTCACTCCGGGGTTGGCAGGGGGCAACGAGTGACAGCGAGCGGAAGCAGGAAATCAGCGGGCAGCCGGCCCGGGCTTCAGACCGGCATTAGTCTGGGCGCGGCCTTGCTGGTGCTGGGCTGGTTGCAGGCCAGCGGCTCCCTGGAGCGTCTCGAGTGGCTTGCCAGCGATTACGGCCAGCAGGTGGCGGCCCGCTTTGAGCAGCCCAGCCCGGATCTGCATTTCATCCTGGTTGACCAACGCAGCCTCGACGCGGCCGAGGAACAGTGGGACCTTTCCTGGCCCTGGCCCCGCGAAGCCTATGCCGAAGTTCTGCAATTTTTACGCCGCGGGGGCGCCAGCCTGGTATTTTTGGATTTTATTTTTTCCGAACCCTCGGGCTCCGGACCCGAAGACGACCGCGGCCTGGCGGAGGCCATGCGTCAGATCGGGAAGGTGTACCTTCCGGTCTTCGCCAAATCCAGGGGCGGTGAATCCGGCCTGGAAGAATTCAACCGACTTCGGCCCGGACTCTGGCTCCATGTGCCGTCCGGCACCCTCCCGCCTCCGTCCGGGAGCGGCTTGGAGGTGCCGCTGCCGGTTTTTCTAACGGCCGCCGCCGGGTTCGGAGACGCGCGCTGGCAGCCCGACCGGGACGGCGTGATGCGCCGGGTTCCGCCCCTGACCCGGGTGGGAAACCGCTTGCTGCCCAATTTCGGCCTGGCGCCTCTGTTTACTCCGGCCGGCGTAGAAATCAGCCTGGGCCCGCATTCCTTCGGAGTGGGGAAGCACCTCTGGCCGCTGGATGACGCCGGCAACCTGGTTCTGCGCTTCCCCGGGCCATACCAAAAATACCCCCAAACCAGCATCCTGGACGTCATCCTCGCCAACCGCGCCATCAGCGAAGGGGAAACGCCGGCACTGCTTCCCGAAACATTCAAAAACAAGGTTGTGTTTATCGGCTCCACGGCCACGGGCCTCATGGATCTCCGCAAGACGCCGCTGGAAAACAACACTCCCGGCTTTTATTTCTCCGCGGCGACATGGGCGGCCGCCTTGGGCCGGGGTTTCTACGACGAGCGCTGGCGCGGAATCCTGGCCTGGCCCCTGCTGGCGCTCCTGGCGCTCCTGGGCGCAGTCTGGGGCGCACAGAGCTTCGGCCGCGGCCTGCTCCTGACCCTGCTGACGGCCGTGCTCTGGGCGGCCGCCGCCTGCTGGCTGTTTTTCGCCCGCGGCATCATCCTGAACTGGCTCGCCCCGCTGGGCGGATTGCTGCTGGCCTACGGGATAGGACTGGGGCTTTCCTACCGGCGGGTGCAGCGGCAGAAACAATTCATTCAAAATGCCTTTACGCAGGTGCTGTCGCCTACGGTCCTGGGCCGGTTGCTGCGCGAGCCCTGGCGTCTGGGAGCGGGCGGGGAGGTCGCGGAAGTCACGGTCTATTTTTCGGACCTGGAGGGCTTCACCAGCTTGTCGGAACGCCTGGAGGCCCAGGCCCTGGTGAAGCTTCTGAACGAATATTTTGGGGAAATGATCGAAACCATCGTCGGGGAATACGAGGGCTACGTGGATAAATTCATCGGCGATGCGGTCATGGCCTTCTGGGGCGCGCCGCTGCCGGTGTCGGACCCTGCGCTCCGCGCCTGCCGTGCGGCCCTGCGCAACCAGGAAAAACTGCGGGCCCTGCAGGACCGGCTGCAGGCCTTGGGGGCCGGGGGACCGGTCAACATGCGTATCGGCATCCACGCCGGGCCGGCCGTGGTGGGCATGATGGGCTCGCCGAAAAAACTCAATTACACGATCATCGGCGACACCGTGAATCTGGCGTCGCGCCTGGAGGCGGTCAACAAGCAATTCGGCACGCGCATCCTGGTCAGCGGGGAAACGCTGGAACGGGTGGGGGATCAGGTGGTGAGCCGCGAAATCGACCGCATCCGGGTCAAAGGCAAAACTCAACCGACCCGCATTTTCGAGTTGATCGCCCTGCCCGGTCTGGTCACGGAGGAAATGCAGGCCTGCCTGGCTGCCTACCGGCGGGGAACCGATTGTTTTTGGCGCCAGGATTTTCGCACGGCCCTGATGCATCTGGATGAAGCCGCGCTGGCCTTGCCCGCGGATCGCCCGACCGAGATCCTCAGGGAGCGTTGCCGTCTGTACCTGCGCCAGCCTCCGCCCCCGGACTGGGACGGCGTGACCACCCTTCAGCACAAGTAACAGCCGGTGCGGCCTGCTCGGGGGCCGCCGGCATCGCGCAAGGAGGAAGAAAAATGAAATTGAGGCTGGGAATTCTCCTGCTCCTGTTCGGACTGCCGGCCCTGGCCGCAGCCGAAATCCAATATGTCCAGGTGGAAAAAACACGCCTTCTCACCAAGCCCTCGGCTTTCAGTTCCGCCGCCGCCAAGCTTGCCTATCGCACCCGGGTGGAGGTGCTCGGCCGCCGGGGAGCTTACGTCCGGGTCAAAAGCGCGGCCGGCACGGGCTATGTATCGGCCAGCGCCCTTTCGGTCAAGCAGCCGCGGTTTTCCTCCCGGCTGTCCAAGGAATACGTGTCCTCGGACGAGGTGGCGCTGGCGACCAAGGGCTTCAACGCCCAAATCGAATCGGAGTATCGCCGGAAGAACCCCGCGCTCCCTTACGCCATCCTGGACCGCCTGGAGGCCAAGACCACGTATTCCGATCCGTTGCAGCATTTCCGGGCTTTCCGGCAAACGGGAAAACTCGGCGAATTCCGGACCGGAGGTGAGCGCTGATGTCGCGGACATCTCTGGGTGCGTTCGCACTGGCCGCGCTCCTGGTCCTGCCGGGATGCGCCACGTTGGGCACGGCGATTAAAATGGGCGGAGCCGTCAGCGGATATTCCGAGCTGGTGGACATGGGCACAAGCATGGAAAAGGCCTCCCGCGAATTTACCGAGGAGGAAAAATATTACATCGGCCGGACCGTGGCCGCCACCCTCCTGTCCGAGGATCCCTGGCGCGACCAGCCGGCCCTGACGGAATACGTCAACGCGGTCGGCCAAACCCTCGTATTGGCCTCCCCGAGACCGGAGGTCTTCCACGGCTACCATTTCGCGGTCTTGAACGTCCCCGGTAAAATCAACGCGTATGCCTGTCCGGGCGGGTTCCTGTTCATCACCTCGGGACTGCTGCGGCTGTGCCGGAACGAAGACGAGCTCGCCGCCGTGCTGGCCCACGAGCTGGCTCACATCGCCGCGGGCCATCCCATGCAGGCCATTCAGGCCAGCCATGAACGGGAGGCCGTGGCCTCGCTGGTCAAGTTCGGCGTGCGCAAGGCCGCGGAATCCAAGTCTGAAATCGGCCGGTTGTCGGGCCTGTTCGACAACGTGGTCAAGGACGTGGTGCGGGCCGTGGCGCATGGCTATTCGCGCGACAAGGAAAAGGAAGCCGACCAGATGGCCGTGGACATCCTCTCCCAGGCGGGGTATCCGCCGCAGGCGCTGGCTTCCGTCCTCGCCAGAATGGACAACAAGTCCTGCTATCACGGCGATCCCAAGGTCCGCGCCGCCCAGGTGGAGGTGGCGATCCAGGCCCAAGGGCTGGGCGAGCCGGTGGTTTCGGCCCGCAACCAGCGCTTTTCCAAGGCCACGGCAGGACTCGAGTCTTCCCGCCGCTAATCCAGGCTCAATATTCCGTGTTACACCAGGTATCCCCCGTAAGCGGCATGCTTACCAGGGGGGAAGATGGCGCCGGCCATTTCTTCGCTTGTGGGCAAGCGGCACGCTCCATATCTCATTTCCCGGTTTTTTCCGCCTGAACGGGGTCTAAGTTTGATAAGTTTAGATTGACGTAAGGTTTTTATCCTGGAAAGGAGCATCCATCATGTCCAAAATTCTGGTTGCTGGCATATTGCTGTTCAGCGGTTTGCTGGTTGCGGCAACGGCCCGGTCGGAAGACCCGCGGGAACTGGCGACCTTTGCGGGTGGCTGTTTCTGGTGCATGGAACCTCCGTTCGAGGCCCTGGCGGGAGTAAGCCAGGTCACTTCCGGCTACACCGGAGGAACCAAGGTCGATCCCACGTACCGGGAGGTCGAGTCGGGCAAGACCGGGCATGTCGAGGCCATACAGGTGACCTTCGATCCCGACATCATTTCCTACCGCGATCTGTTGGACGTGTTCTGGCGGCAGATTAATCCCACGGACGCCGGCGGCCAGTTCGTGGACCGGGGGAATCAATATCGCTCGGCGATCTTCTATCACAACGAAACGCAGAAACTGGAGGCCGAAAAGAGCCGAGCCGAGCTGGCGGCCAGCAAAAGGTTCGACCAGCCCCTGGTCACGGAGATCCTGCCGGCGGGGGTCTTCTACCCGGCGGAGGAATATCACCAGGATTATTACCGCAAACATCCCCTCAAATACAAATTCTACCGCTACCGGTCCGGCCGGGACCAATTTTTGGAAAAACACTGGGGGAAAACCGAGATGACATCAAAAGCCAAGCAGTTGGAACAAGCCGAACTGAAAAAGCGATTGACACCCCTGCAGTTCCGCGTCACGCAGGAGAGCGCCACCGAACCCGCCTTCCACAACACCTACTGGGACAACAAGCGCGAGGGAATTTACGTGGACCTCATCTCCGGCGAACCTCTGTTCAGTTCCCTGGACAAGTACGTTTCCGGAACCGGCTGGCCGAGTTTTACCCGGCCGTTGGAACCGGACAATATCGTGGAAAGGGAGGACCGCAGTCTTTTTGCGGTTCGCACCGAAATCCGGAGCCGGCACGGCGACGCGCATCTGGGACATGTTTTCGAGGACGGCCCGAAGCCCACCGGACTGCGCTACTGCATGAATTCCGCAGCCCTGCGGTTTATTCCCAAGGAGGATCTGGAAAAGGAAGGCTACGGCCAGTACCTCGGGCTGTTCGAGAAAAAACCCTGACGGGTTGCGCCCGGAATGCGGAATCCGACGGTTTGCATTTCATGAGCAAGCAGGCGCCCCGCCCCCTGAAGCGCGCGGCCATTCCGGCCGACCGCAAGCGTCTGGAGGAACACGTGCGCTTCCTGTCGGGCCTGCACCCGCCCCGGAATCATCTCAACCTCTCCTCCTTGAACGCGGCCGCCGGCTACATCCTGGAGGAATTTCGCCGCTGCGGCGCAGCCTGCTGCCGGCAGGAATTCAGCGTGGGGGGCAGGGAATACCACAACGTCGTCGCCACCTTTGCCCCGCATCTTACCCGGCGGTTGGTCTTGGGCGCCCACTATGATGTCTGCGGCGATACGCCCGGCGCGGATGACAATGCCAGCGCCGTGGCGGGGCTGCTCGAGATCGGCAGGCTGGTGAGCGAATTGAAACCGGACTTGGCCTGCCGTCTGGATTGCGTGGCCTACCCGCTGGAGGAGCCGCCGCATTTCGGCACTCAGCACATGGGGAGCGCCGTGCATGCGCGTTCGCTGGCCAAGGAGAAAATACGCCTGGAGGGCATGATTTGCCTGGAAAGTATCGGCTTTTTCACGGATCGGCCCCGCAGCCAGCGGTACCCGCTCGGTTTCCTGAATTTGAAATACCCCTCCCGGGGAAATTTCATCGCTCTGGTCGGTAAAATGGGGCAAAAGCGGCTGTTGGCAAAGATCCAGCGGGCCTTTTCCGAAATCAGCCAGCTGGGCGTCGAAGCCATCGTCGCCCCGGCGTTTTTGCCCGGCATCGACCTCTCGGACCACCGGAGTTATTGGGCCTGTGGTTACCCGGCTGTCATGGTCACGGACACGGCGCTGTACCGCAACCCCCAATATCACCAACCCGGCGATACGGCGGATACGCTGGATTTCGAGAAAATGGCCGAGGTCGTCAGGGGCGTGTATTGGGCCCTGGCTTCCTGGTAAAGGGAGTCCGCGGCGAAAGCCGGCCGGGCCTGGCGGGAAAAAGAACACTTGCCATGAATGTGAAAAAATGTCAAAATGTGCTACGCGTACGGGAAGATGTTACCGACCGATTTTCGAAGGAGGCAAGAATCATGTGTTACACGGTACCCACCTTGGGAGCCATGGTCACTTCCGCCGCCTGGCTCAGGACCCGGAACCCCAAACTGGGAAGGTTGAATCTGCTTTTTTGGGGCGGCGCGGTCTTTGGGATCATCGATCACCTGTGGAACGGGGAACTGCTCGCCTTTTCCGGGAATCTGGCCAGCGACCTCATGCTGGGCGTGGCCATCACCGGCGTCATTCTGGCGGTATGGGCGGGAAGTATCCTGCTCGAAAAATACCAACCCGCCGGCTCCGCTTCGGACCGGCTCACCCGCTAGTTCCCGCCGCGTTTCCAAGGTCGTCGGGGCCGGAGGCCATCCTGCCCGGCCCCGCTTTTCCGTGCCGTCCGTACGGGTTTGAATACGCCTGGTTATTTCCAAGCCGGTAAACTATAATAGCATCAACCCCCGGGACCCATTTCTGGCGAGGCGGTGTCCTGCATGCAGCAGCGTCCAAACCTCCCCTCCGCTGCCGGCTTTCTCGGCATTTTCGGTATTGTACTTTTTTTCCTGCCGACCCTTGCGGCGGCCGCCTATCACGTCAAATTCATCGTGGGAACCGAAAGCGCAGGACAGCCCACCGATCCCGACGATCTGGCCGTGTACAACCGTCTGCAGGTCAGGGGGTTTCCGGTAACGGTTTCCGACGATGACACCGACAACCCCGGGGATGCCTCGAATTATCAATTGATCGTCATCTCCGCGACCTCCTTCTCCAATTTGGTCGGCACGCACTATCGCGATGTGACCGTGCCGGTGCTGAATTGGGACGTCATTTTGAATGACGATCTGGCTTTGACGGGAATCGACAACAACACGCAGGAAGCCACGGTGACCACGGGCATGATCGTGACCGGGGGGCACTATATCACCAGCGGCATGGGCACGGGCAGCACGGTGCAGTTGTACAATCCCGGAGGCTCGACCTGCTGGTCGGCCTACCTGCCCGGGAGCGGACAGGGTTTGAGTGAACTGGACCCGGATTTGACCACCCTGGTCATCAGCCAGACCGCCCCGAACAAGGCCCTGCTGACCGTCGGGGAAACCGGCACGCAGGTTTATAATGGCGTGGTGCTCCAGGCCCGCCGTGCCTGTATTTACCTGGACGATGATTTCGTGTATTCGTCCTGGAGCGTATTAACTGCGACCGGCGTCACGCTTTTCGACCGCACGGTGGACTGGCTGCTGGGGTTCGATCTGCTGGCCCCCACCCCCACCTCCACGCCGGTCACGGTTTCACCGAGTCCGACCTTCACGCCCGGCGCTTGGATGACGCCCACGAACACGCCGGTCACGGTTTCACCCAGTCCGACCTTCACGCCGGGCGTCTGGACCACGCCCACCACCACGGCCGTCACCTCCTCGCCCAGCCCGACCTTCACGCCCGTCACCTCCGTTTCGGTCAGCCCGACCTTCACGAATACCGCGCTGGCAATGCCGTCCGCCACCCCGACATTTCATCCCAGCACCAACGCCAGCCCTATGCCGGCCTCGACCCGCACCCCCACGCCGTTGGCAGGATCCGCCACCGTAACGCCGGTTACGGCCGCAACCTCCGCCCAAGTGGTGCCCAATCCCGCCTGGGTGGGCTCGCGGGTCTTTTTCCAGGTCGATATTTCCGAACCCGCGAACATCGAGATCACCTTGTACAATTCCGCGGGCGAGCGGGTCGCGCAATCCTCCGCTGCCTGCCCGGCAGGCATCACCCGCCTGCCGTTGGAAACCTCCCAGCTGGCCACGGGAATTTATTTCTATCATGTCCGCCAAAACGGCCAGATCACGTCGCGCAACAAGCTCGTGCTGATGCGCT
>CAZQGO010000030.1:0-25968 GCA_964593065.1 uncultured bacterium
CATGGTCGCGCCCAACCCGTAGTTGTTCACGGCGATGGAATGTTTGGCCACGCCGGACACCGGGTCGAACTCGTCCGTGGTCGTGGTCCCGTAGTCGTTTTTTGCCACCGTCTTATCGTTCAAGCCCGTGTAGGTGTTGGCTTCGATGTCCGTGTTGGTGTGCATCGTCGCCCCAAGCCCGTAATTGTTCCGTGCTTCGGAGCGATCCGCCAAGCCATAACTGTCCTGGGTATACCAAGTCTCGGTGGTCCCGTAGTCGTTGGTCGCCGCCGTCTTTTCGTTCAAGCCCGTGTAGGTGTTGGCTTCGATCGCGGTATTCGTGTTCTGAGTGGCCCCGAGGCCGTAATTGTTTTTGGCCTCCGAGCTCACCGCAACACCGTAACTATCCTGCGAATAATCCGTATGCGTGCTGCCATAATCATTTTTCGCGTCCGTGGAGATGTTCAGCCCCGTGTAGATGTTGGCCTTGATTTCCGTATGCGTCTTCAGAGTTGCCCCCAGCCCGTAGCGATTATCCGTATCGGATCGCAAAGCAATCCCGTATTCCTCTGCGTCGTATTCCGTGGTGGTCGTGCCGTAGTCGTTCATGGCCACGGTCTTTTCGTTCAAACCATTGAAGGTGTTGGCCGTGATGTCCGTATTGGTGGAGCGCGTGGCGCCAATGCCATACTGGTTTTCGGCGTGGGAGGAAACCGCCACTCCGTACTGGTCCTGGTCATAGAACGTCGTGGTGGTGCCGTAATCGTTGGTGGCCACGGTTTTTGCGTTTAATCCGGTGAAGGTGTTGGATTCTATCTTTGTATTGGTCTGACGCGTGGCGCCCAATCCATATTTATTGTCGGTAAAACTCCTGACCGCCAAGCCGTAAAGCTCGCCGTCCATGGTGTCGAATTCCGTCGTGGTTTTACCGTAGTCCGTGACTGCGATGGTCTTGCGGTTCAGGCCCGTGTTGGGATCCGCCTCGATCTCGGTCTTGCTTTCCCGGGTGGTGAGCAAGCCGTATTTGATTTCCGCCTTGCTGGAGACGGCGATCCCGTATTCCCCGCCTTCTTCCGTGTCGAAGGAAGTTTCGGTCACGCCGTAGTCGTTGGTGGACACCGTATGCCGGGTCAGGCCGTGGCGAGGATCGACTTCCAGGTCGGTCGTGGTCTTGAGCGTGGCCCCGAGGCCGAAATTGTTTTCCGCAACGCTCTGCTTGGCCAAGCCGGTCTTGGCATCAAAATCCAGGCTGGTGGTCGTTCCGGCCGCATTTTTAGATACGCTGCCGGTGGTCATGCCGGTATCCGCATCGAACGTGGATTTGGTTACGGTCTCACGCGCCGCGCCGGTGCCGATGAGGGCCTCGCGTTTGGTCTCCACCGCGTCGCCGTGAATGTCATATTGGCTGGTGGTCATGCCCAATTTATCTTTCTGGACGCTTTTTTGGACACGGCCGTCTTCATCGTACGCGTAGCCTTCCGTGACCTTGTACCGCCCCCAGAGCACGCCGTAATTATCTCGCTGGACGGTTTTCCGGGCCAGAGTGTCTTTGTCATAGCTGACCTCGGTGTTCGTCAGGAGATTCTTGCTGTGGCTGGTGGTCAAGAAACCCTCTTGGTCGTATTCGTTGCTGGTGACGGTGTCGCGGGAAAATTCCAGCCCGTATTGGTCGTTGCGCAAGCTGGTGAGAGCCAATCCATCCTTGTTGTATTCCGTGAACGTCTTGCCCTTGAGATCGTTCTCGGTGCTGTTCGTCATGAATCCTTCCCCATCGTACTGGAAGGTGGTTTTCTGTTCCCGGGCATGCCCGTATTTGTTGTTGCGCGTGGCTGCGGTTACCAGGCCATCGATATCGTACGTGTTGTCGGTAATGCCGTTGTGATCCGTCATGTGGCTGGTCTGCAAGTCGCCTTCATTATCATATTTGAAGGTGGTAAATTCCTCCCGGGGATAACCGAAGGTCTTCACGCGCAAGCTCTCGGTCATCAAGCCGTCCACGTCGAATTTATTATGAGTTTTGCCGCGGTCGTCCGAAACCGTGCTTGCGACCAATTCGCCCCGGTCGTATTGATTCTGCGTCACCTTTTTACGCGGGAAGCCGTAGCGGTCCACGCGGACGCTGGTCTCAACAACGCCGTCCTCGTTGTAGAAACTGTGGGTGGAACCGCGATTGTCGCGCTGAATGCTTTCCTTCATGTCCCCGCCGGCGTCATAGATGTTTTCGGTCTCGTTTTCCCGCGGGTAGCCATGCTTATTGACCCTCTTGACTTTGGTCGCCAAGCCGAAGCCATCGAACTCCGTATAAGTCACACCCTTGGTATCGGTCGTGGTGCTTTTTGCAAGCTGTCCTTCCTCGTATTCCCGCACTTCCACCGAGTGTCTTGGAAAGCCGATGTCGTTCTTGCGCTCGATCCGGACCGCGTTTTCATCCTCGTCGAATTGCGTCGTGGACACACCCTTTTTATCCGTTTCCACGGATTCCGTCAGTTTGCCCGCTTCATAGGTGTTTTCGGTGCGGAATTCCCGCCCCCACTTGTCGACGCGGACACTCTGCTCGGCCTTGCCGTCCAGATTGTACTTGGTTTCCGTGGTTCCGTCCGGCCCCTCTTCGGTGGTGGACAGCATCAGGTCGCCGAGGTATTTATATTTGGTCTTGATGACCTTGCCGTTGTATTTGACGAAGGTGGCTTCCTTGGGCTGCTCGCTGTCCTTGCTCCGGTAAGTCATTTTCCGGATCCCGAACTTTTCGCGGGCCAGCGAAGTGCGTTCGCCGTCCGTGTTTTCGGAAAAGACCGTGACTTCGGCAAAGCCGTTCCGCAGGACCCGCACCTTGCTTTTCGCCAGTTGGTTTTCAGGGTCAAATTCGGTATAGGTCACGGCACCCTTTTCGGTGCTGGTGCTGCCCATGAGGTTATTGTTGTCGTCGTAGAAAAACCTGGTTACGCTGCCATCCGGCGCGCGCGACAGGGTGCGGTTTCCGTGCTCGTCGTATTCCATGGCGGTCTTGCGCCCGTTTCCATCGACGGTCGCGACGACCCGGCCCTCGGAATCATATTTCTTGGTCACGACCTGTTTGTAGGCCTGCCCTTGAATGTTGTAGGTTTTGGTTTCCCGGGAGGTCGCGACATTGCCGTTGCTGTCCAGCGCATAGTCGATCTTGGTGGAAACGTCCCCTTCATCGATGCCGACCACGCGTCCCGCCTCGTCGTAGCGGGTGGTTTTTTCCTTTACCTTCGCGCCCTTGGCCGTTTCGGAAGTGATTTTTTCATGACGCTGGGCGATCCGGCCGTTGGCATCCAGTACATAGGAAAACTCGTGGTCGCCCTCCTTGTCCTGCAGGCGGGAGATGCGGCCCGCCTCATCGTAAAATTTCTTAACCTTCTGTACGATTGTCCCGAGGGCGGTCTGGATCGTGGTGGTTTCTTCAGATTGTTTCAGCTCGCCGTTGGGTCCGACAACGTTTTCGATCTTGGTTACGGTGCCGTTCTTGTTGATTTCCACCAATTGGCCATTTTCGAATTTTTTCTTGGTTACGTTCCCGTTGCTGTCCCTCTCCGTGATGGCTGCAACTTCGCCCGTAGCGTCCCGTTCGTAGGAGAATTTGGTGGCCACGCCGTTTTCATCGATCTTGGTTTCAATGTCCCCGGTCTTCGGATTGAGCAGCACCTTGGACATTTTGTTCGTGGTCATGTCGATTTCGTTGTAGGCCAGCGTCCGGCCTTCCTTATCCTTGACATAATTGCGGAATGACCGCGTGCCATGGGCATCCGAAGCTTGGATGATGTTACCGTCGTTGTCGTAGATTTTAGTCTCGATGCCCTTGGCGCTGGTTTTGACGGTCTGGCGGATTTTTCCCGAAGGGGAGCGGAGATATTTGGTTTTGGAGATCACGCCGCCTTGCGCGTCGCGCTCTTCGACCGGCATGCCGTTTTCATACAGGGTGCGTTTCCCGAAAGGATCCTTGACTTCGGTCAGCTGGCCCATCTGATTGTATTTGCGCACCTCGCCATTGGCGCAAACAATCGTAATCTCGGCCCCGCGTGCGGCGGTGATGACCGATGTGCTCTTGATCCGCTTGCCCTGCTCCTTCAATTTATCGAGGATGTTGGGCAAGACCTTGTCCTCGAGCACTCCGGCCGAGGACATGGAAACCCCTATGAAGAATAACAGGGCTCCCAGGAAGGCTAAGACTCCCATCCAATGGGTTCGATGCATGCAGCCTACTCCTTCGGTGAGGTGATAAGCTTCGAGTTGACTATGGCGAGTGGTAGTCATACTCGCTCCCTCCTTTTTTTGCCACCGATTTCTGGAAATGTTTTTGTTTTTCTGCTTTCACTATTAAGTTTAGCACACGAATCTGGGCCCTGCAAATTTGCCCGTTAAATATAACCCTTGTAAATAAAGGTTTATTCCGGCGATCCTTCCCATGCCCCGCATTGCAACATTTTTTGGCCAAGTTGCTTCAGCGTCATAAAATTGCAAAATTCACGGCCTGGAAGCTGCGAAAACAGCCTTGGCAGGGCAAAATGGGAGCCGGCTGCAATATTTCAAAAAGTTTGCCGGGCCTGCAATGAGGTCATGATGGGAGAATCCAACAAGCTGGATTCGGAAAGACCAAGGGGATTTTGTGCGGCGGGGATCTGGGACGGTCAGGCGGAAGAACGCCGGCGCGGCGGCCGGTCCGTGAGCAGCGCGACGGCGATGGCCGCCAGGCCTTCGCCGCGGCCGATGAAACCTACACCTTCATTGGTCGTGGCTTTGACCGCAACTTGAGCCGGCGTCAAGCCGGCGGCCTGCGCCAGGCGGGAGCGCATCAGCCCCACGCGCGCTTGGATGCGTGGCGCTTCGGCGATCAGCGTGCAATCCAAATTGACGGCGAGGTAGCCAGCCCGCTCCAGGCGCTTGCGGACGGCGCGTAAAAAGTCGAGAGAATTCCGTTTGCGATAGCGGGCATCCCCGTCGGGAAAGAGCGTCCCGATGTCCGGCAAACCCGCGGCTCCCAGCAGGGCGTCGCAGGCGGCGTGCACGATCACGTCCGCATCGGAATGCCCCAGCAGGCTGAAGGGGGTGTGGGGAAAAGACACGCCGCCCAGCCTCAGCCCCCGGCCGGGACCGACGCGGTGGATATCGTATCCTATTCCGATGCGGAACATCTCTGGCGCCATCCTTCCAGCAGGCTTCCCGCCAGGATGAAATCCTCCTGCGTGGTAAGCTTGAAATTCATGCTTTCACCCGGCACGACCTGCACGGGCAAACGAGCGTATTCGAGCAGGCCGGCGTCATCCGTGGCCGTAAGACCGCGTTCCCAGGCGGCGGCGTAGGCCCGCAACAGGAGGGCGCGTTGGAAACCTTGGGGCGTTTGTACGGCCACGAGATTCCTGCGATCCAGCGTTCGCACGACGCTCTGATTGGCGCTTACGCGCTTCAGGGTATCCGCAATCGGTATCCCGGGCGTGGCGGCTCCGTGGCGCTCGGCCGCGGCGAGGACCCTGCGGACCAGGGCGGGCGTCACCAGCGGCCTGGCCGCGTCATGCACCAGCACGATCTCCGTCGCCGGGTCCAGGCGGTCCAAGCCGGCGCGCACGGAGTCCTGACGTCGCGGGCCGCCGGCCACGATGGTCCCTGCCCGGTCAGCCACACCCAGCCTCTGGCAAAGCGAGCGGACGGGATCTTCCTCTCCGGCCGGCACGACCAGAATCAGGCCGCGGACCTCGGCTAAGGCGGCAAACACGCCAAGGGAGTAGGCGAGAACGGGTTCCCCGCCGAGCGGCAACAGGACCTTGGGCCGAGGAGTGGCGCCCAGACGCCGCCCGAGCCCGGCGCCGACGATAATCGCCTCGCACGGCGCAGCCATGCGCTATTCCATCCCCGCGTTTTTGAGTTTGGCGAAGACCATGCGGCCCGCAGTAGTTTGGAGCACCGAGGTCACCACCACCTGCAGACGCTGGTTGACCTGGTCGCGGCCGTTTTCCACCACCACCATGGTTCCGTCTTCCAAATAGCCGACCCCCTGTCCCGGTTCCTTGCCTTCGCGGATGATCTTGACGGCCATTTCCTCCCCGGGCAGCACCACTGTTTTAACGGCGTTGCTCAAGTCGTTCACGTTCAACACCGCCACCCCCTGCAGACCGGCGATTTTGTTCAGATTGATGTCGTTGGTAAGAAGTTTGCCGCGCATTTTTTTCGCCAGTCGCAGCAGCTTTTCGTCCACGGCGGCCAAGTCGGGAAAATCGGTGTGCACGATGCGGGTCCGCACCCCGGGGAGGCGCTGCAGGCCGGCCAGCGTATCCAGACCCCGCCGGCCCCGGTTCCTTTTCAACACGTCGGCCGAATCCGCCACGCGCTGCAGCTCTTGGAGCACGAACCCGGGAATGATCAGCACCCCTTCCAGAAAACCGGTTTTGCAAATATCCGCGATGCGCCCATCGATGATGACGGAGGTATCCAGAAGCTTGGCGGAGTTTTCGCACCCCCGCGCCCCCGGCAGCCAGGCGAAGCGGCAATCCAGCGCCCACAAGGTCAGGAACAGCACCAATCCCGCCACGGCGCCATAGACGTGTTCCGGCGCGATCCAGTACCCGGCGGCGGCGCCGGCCAGCACGCATAACATACGGAGAATGACACCCAGCACGGTCCGATTACCTCCTCGGGTTGTGGCCGGTCAGGGCCTGGGCCAGCGCATCCTGGATTCCGTCCACTTCGATCCATTCCATCGCCGCGGGTGCATGCCGGGGCCGGTTGGCCCGCGGCAACAGGCAGCGCTTGAATCCCATGTGCTCTGCCTCCTGCAGGCGGCGTTCCGGCTGGCTGACCGTGCGGATTTCCCCGCCCAAGCCGACTTCGCCCAATACGACCAAGTCGCTGTCCAAAGGCTGGTCCCGGAGGCTGGAGGCCACCGCGAGGATCAAACCCAGATCCACGGCGGGTTCCAGCACGTTGAGGCCGCCGACGACGGACAGGAATACATCCTGGGTCCCCAGGGCCAAGCCGCCTCGCTTTTCCAGCACCGCCAGCAACAAGCAACTGCGGTTGTAGTCCAGTCCCGACACGCGCCTTTGGGGCATGCCGAAATAAGACGGCGCGACCAGTGCCTGAATCTCGACCACCAGGGGCCGGGAGCCCTCCAGGCTGACCGTGACGGCCGAGCCGGAACTGCCTGCACGGCGTTCCTGCAAGAACAGGCGCGAGGGGTCCCTCACCTCGGTCAAGCCCCGGCTGCCCATCTCGAACAATCCGACCTCGTTGGTGGAGCCGAAGCGGTTCTTCACGGCCCGCAGGATCCGAAAATCGTGGTGCCGGTCGCCTTCGAAGTAAATGACGGTGTCCACCATGTGCTCCAGGATCCGGGGTCCGGCCAGCACCCCCTCCTTGGTCACGTGCCCGACGAGCACGACTGCGGGTCCCTGATCTTTGGCGACGGCCAAAAGCGCGGCCCCGCATTCCCTCACCTGGGCCACGGAGCCGGGCGCGGAGGCGATTTCCGGGTGAGCCAGCGTTTGGATGGAGTCCACCAGCAATACGGCCGGCGAGAGCTCCCGGGCCGCGGCCAGGATCGCGTCGAGGCCGGTTTCACAAAGTAAAAACAGCTCCTGCGGAGCGCTGCCGAGGCGGTCCGCCCGCAGCTTGATCTGGGCCGGCGACTCTTCGCCGCTCACGTACAGGACCCGGGTGCCGCGCGCGGCTACTTGAAAAGCCGCCTGGAGCAGAAGCGTGGATTTGCCGATGCCCGGATCGCCGCCGACCAAAACCAGCGAGCCCGGAACCAAGCCCCCGCCCAGGACCGTGTCCAGCTCGGCAAGGTGCGTCGACAGGCGTTGCGCCGCGTCACTCCGGACCTCCGCGAGGCGCCGGGGTGGGACGGCGGCCTCCGCCTTCCGGGCCGGCGGCTTGGCCGTCCGGATTTCCTCCACCAGGCTGTTCCAGGCCTGGCAGGCGGGACACCGGCCCAGCCATTTCGGGGAGACATGGCCGCACTCCTGGCAGACGAAGATCGCTTTGGCGGAGGTGGTTTTTGCGTTCATTGTTTCCAGAGCAGCTTCCAGGGATTGTCCTTGACGTCCTTCACCAGGGTCTTCAGATTCTGGGCCAGCTCCTTGTCCTCGATCAGGGCGCCCAGCGCTCCTTCGCCCTTGCTGATTTTATCCGCGGCCTGTTCCAGGCGGGCCGAGGTGGTTTTCAGGCTCTTCAAAGTGGACTGGATGTTGGCCGCGTTCTCGTCGTTCAACAGCTTGCCCAGGCTTCCGGACATCCGGGACAGGTCCCGGGAAAAGACGCTGATTTCCTGCGAGGCCGCGGAAAAGTCCTGGATGGACCGGTTGACGCGGTTCTCGTTTTTCTTCACGATCCGGTCCAGAGTGCTGGAGAGGCTGCTGAAATTCTTCAGCATGTCCACAAAGCTGTTCTTCAGTTCCGGATCGCCCAGCAACATGCGGACGGAATCCGCGACTTGGCCGAAACGCTGGAACGCCTTGTCGATGTTGGTCGGCTCCACACCCCGGACCTGGGCTCCGGGTTTCAGGAATACCCGGGAAGTGGTCTGGGGAACGACGTTCAGGTACTTGTCGCCCATCAGGCCTTTGGATAAAATTTGGAATTTGGCGTCCTCGGGAATGTGAATGTCGCGGTCGATAATGACTCGCAGGTGCACCCGTTCCCCCTGGACGGTGATGGTGTCCACCTGGCCGATCTTGACGCCGCCGCCGATGACCACGTCGGCCTGGGGCTTGATGGCGTCCACAAAATCAAAGGATACATCTAGAGGATAACCGCTGCGGCCGAAATGGAACCTCTCCACGGTGAAAATAATGACGGCCAGCAGCAAAAGCGCCAGCCCCGCCGTGATGCCGACTTTCAACTCCAGGTCGGTGTCCTTTTTTCTGGTCATAGCCGGTGCCTCCTAAACCAAACGAATGGGGCCGTGGGACGAGCCCGTGATGAATTGGTGGACCAGGGGGTTGCGGCTGCGTTTGATGTACGCCGGCGTGCCCTCCTCCACGATTGCCCCTTCATGCAGCAAGGCGATGCGATCCGCGATTTTATAGGCGCTGACCATGTCGTGGGTCACCACGAGCGAAGTGACCCCGAGCCGGCGCTTCATTTCCACGATCAACTCGTTGATCGCATCCGCCATGATGGGATCCACTCCGGTGGTCGGCTCGTCGTAGAGGATGACCTCGGGATTCATGGCGATGGCCCGGGCTAATCCCACGCGTTTTTTCATGCCTCCGGAAAGCTCCGCGGGTTTCAAGTCCTCAATGTCCTTGAGACCGACCAGCGCCAGCTTTTCCTTCACGATGTGCAGGACTTTTTCCTCCGAATAATTGGTCAGCCGGCGCAGGCCGAAGCTGACGTTTTCCGCCACGGTCAAGGAGTCGAACAAGGCCGCGCCCTGGAACAGCATGCCGAAGTGGTGGCGCAGGCGCTCCCGCTCCCGGTCGCTCATTTGGAGGATGTCCTGTTCCTTGAACCAGATGTGTCCCTGCTCGGGTTCGAGCAGATTGATGATGCATTTCAGCAGCACGCTCTTGCCTTCCCCCGAGCGGCCGATGATGACCATGGTTTCTCCCTGACGGACGTCGAGCTCGATCCCGCGGAGAACCAGCTTGGTGCCGAAGCTTTTATGCAGATTGCTGATTTTGATCATGCGTCCACCGTTAAAAAAGCGCGAAAAACTGGGTTAGAAAATAATCGGCGATCAATATCGAAATCGAGGCGTTGACCACGGCTCCGGTTGTGGCTCGTCCGACCCCCTCCGCGCCGCCGCGGGTATTGAAACCCCGGTACAGGGCGAAGGTGACCAGGATCACCGCGAAAAAGACGCTTTTGGCCAACCCGGAGAAAATGTCGGACAACATCACGGAATCCTGGGCCCCGCTCCAGTACACGTTCGAGCTGAGGCCCAGGTGAAAAGAAGCCACCAGCCAGCCTCCCAGGGATCCCAGCACGTCCGCCAAAACCGTCAACAAGGGCAGCATGACGACCACGGCCACAAAGCGGGGTACGGCCAGGTACTCGATCGGATCGGCGGCCAGGGTGTGCAAAGCGTCGACCTGCTCGGTGATCTGCATGGAACCGATCTCCGCGGCCATGGCCGAGCCGATGCGCCCGGTGACCAGAATGGCCGTCAGCACCGGCCCCAGTTCCCGGACCAGGGCCAGATTCACAATGTTGCCGATAAAGGTGGAAGTGCCCTGGATCTTGGCCTCCAGGGTCACGCCGGTCTGGACAGCCAATACCATGCCCGTGAACAAGGCCGTGGTCAGCACCACGGGAATGGAGTTCACGCCCGTCTCGGCCATCTGCTCCAGAATCGGGCGATAGTAAAAACGCCGGAGCCGGTGGGGATCCAGCAGGAGTTTCCAGCCCAAGTGGAAAATGCGGCCCAAAAGGAGGAAAAGTTTCCCGATATCCTCGATGATGATCAGAACGGGGGTGGAAAACGTGTTCAGCAGGAGAAGCAAGAATTTTTTCATGCTTCGCCTCCGCGGTAGACCCTGGGCACGCGGGCGCCGATCAGGCAGAGGATCTCGTAGGAAATGGTCCCCAGGCTGCGGGCCATGTCGTCCGCCCCGAGAACCGCCCGGCCTTGGCGGCCTAAGAGGACCACCTCCTCGCCGAGGCGCACCCCAGGCACGGTGGTCACATCCACCAGGGTCATGTCCATGCAGACGCGGCCCACGACCGGGCAGGACCTCCCCCGGACCAGCACCCGTCCGGAGTTGGACAGGCCGCGGGCAAAACCGTCGGCGTAACCCACCGGCAGCGTCGCGATGCGCGACCTCCGCCGCGTGACATAGGTATGGCCGTAGGACAGGCCCGTGCCGGGCGGCACGGTTTTCAAGGCGATGATTTTCGTTTTCCAGGACAGGGCGGGCTTGAGCACGGCCCGACGCCGAAAACGTGGGGCCGGATAGAGGCCGTAGAGCATGAGACCGGGACGGACCATGTCGGCGTAGGTATCGGGGGCCTCCAGCAAGGCGGCGGAGTTGGCGAGGTGCACCAGCGCCCGCGGCCAGCTTTGGCGGCGAATCGCGGCGGCGGCCGTTTGCAGGCGTACATTTTGCCGGCGCAACAGGCCGGCGTCCCGCCCGTCCGCATGCGCCAAGTGGCTGAAGATGCCTGCAAGCTCGAGTCCGGGCAGTTTACGCAGGCGGCGTGCGCGTTCCGGCGCCTCCTCGGGTGTGACGCCGATCCGGCCCATGCCGGTGTCCACCTTCAAATGGACCGCCAAGCGTTTCCCGGCCGACCGGGCCGCACGCGCCAACGCCCGCATCTGGACCTCTTCCCCGCTGAGCGTGGGTTGCAGGTTGTAGCGCACCACGGCCGCGGCCTCATAAGGCTGGACCAGGCCCAGAAGAACGACCGGCACGCGCAGCCCGGCGCGCCGCAATTCGGCCCCTTCTTCCACGGTGGCTACGCCCAGGCCGTCGGCTCCCGCCTTCACCAGCGCCCGGCTGCAGGGGACCGCCCCGTGGCCGTACGCATTGGCCTTGACCACGCACAGAATCTTGCGCCCGGCGCCCGCACGGCGGCGCGCCTGGCGAAAATTCCAGCGGAGGGCCTCCAGGTCAACTTCCGCCCAGGTGGGACGACCGAGCGCGGAAAAGTTCATGCCACTGCTCCGGGCGGACGCATCGAAATGGAATCAAAGCGGGTGTACTGCTGGTTGAACACCAGTTTCACCGTGCCGGTGGGGCCGTTGCGCTGCTTGGCCACGATCACTTCGGCGGTCCGGTCGTCCCGCTTGTCCTTCTCGTAATAGGCCTCGCGGTAGATGAACATGACCACGTCGGCGTCCTGCTCGATGGCCCCCGATTCCCTCAGGTCGGATAATTGCGGGCGGCGGTCGCCGCGGGCCTCGGGGGCGCGGGAGAGCTGGGAGATCGCGAGCACCGGCACGCGCAGTTCCTTGGCCAAAGCCTTCAGGGAGCGTGAGATCACGGCGATTTCCTGTTGCCGGTTGTCCGAGCGCGTGTTGCTGGAGATCATCTGGATGTAGTCCACGATCACCAAGCCGATGTTCTGTTCCGCCTTGAGACGGCGCGCCTTGGAGCGCAGCTCCAGCACGGTCGCGCTGGGTGAATCATCGATGTAAATGGCGGCGTCAAACAGCCGGCCGGCGGCCATGGACAAGTGACCCAGGTCGCCTTCCGCCAGGCGTCCCGTGCGCACGGCATGCACATTGACGCGCGCCTCGGAGCACAACATCCGGGTCACGAGCGCTTCGGCGCTCATCTCCAGGGAAAAGACGGCCACGGGGAGTTTGGCTTCCAAGGCCGCGTACGAGGCCAGGTTGAGGGCCAGCGCCGTCTTGCCCATGGAAGGGCGCGCCGCCATGATGACCAGTTCGCCGGCTTGCAGGCCGGAGGTCATTTCGTCCAAATCGGGGAAGCCGGTGGGCACGCCCGTAATATGGGTTTCGTGCTTGGAAAACTTCTCCACCAGTTCCATGGCATCATGGATGACGTCTTTGATCTTCAAGACCCCGCCACGCTGGCGGTTCTGGGAAAGTTCGAACATGCTGCGTTCGGCCTCGTCCAGGAGCCCGTCGGCTTCCTCCTCGCCCGAATAGCTGCGGGTAATGAGTTCCGTGGAAGTGCGGATGAGCCGGCGCAGGAGGTATTTTTCCTTGACGATGCGGGCATAATGCTCGACATGGGCCGCGGTGGGCACGCTGTCCGTTAAACTGGTCAGGTAGGGGGCGCCGCCCGCGGCCTCGAGATCCCCCCAGCGGGACAACAAGTCCGTCAAAGTGATGTAATCCACGGGTTCGTTCCGGTCGTACAGGTCGACGATGGCGCGGAAGATGCGGCGGTGGGCCTCGGAATAAAATGTCTCTTCGGTGAGGATTTCCACGACCTTGCCGATGGCCTCCCGCTCCAGCAGCATGGCCCCCAGGGTGGAACGTTCGGCTTCAAGGTTTTGCGGCGGGAGTTTCTCCGGGCTGGCGGTTTGCGGGGCGGAAGGTAGCATGGATAAGGCCTCGGTCACTTACAACGGAATCAATAAATAATAATGAATGAATGCCTCTTGCCAGGGAAAAAGCCCAAAACGCATCAATCCATGACGCCCGGGCAGGATGCCGTTCCTCGGTCTCCGGCGCGGGCGGGAGTCTACGCTTCCGGGGGGGGCGGTCCTTCCGGAGCCGGTGCCTGGGGGAGCGGGGATTCGGGCACGGTCGGCGCCGGGGTGCTCTTGGCTTCGACCACGACGATCAGCCGGGCGGTGACCTCCGGATGCAGCCGGACGGACACTTCATAGGTACCCACCATTTTAATGGGTTCTTCCAGCTCGAGCTTGCGCTTGTCGATCTCGACGCCCCGCTTGGCCAAGGCCGCCTCGATATCCGCCGTCGTTACCGAGCCGAAAAGCTTGCCGGCCTCCCCGGCTGGGGATGTAAAGACCAGGGGCTGTTCGGCGATCTTCTCGGCCTGATACTGGGCATCACGCTGCACGCGGCGTTCGCGGCCTTTGTGGCTGTTCAACTCCTGGGCCAGGCGTTTCTGGTTGTTCGGCGTGGCCAGCAAGGCCATTTTTTTAGGTAAAAGATAATTCCTTGCGAAGCCTTCGGCGACCTGAACCGTATCGCCGGCTCTCCCCAAATTTTTAATATCCTCGCGTAAAATCAGCTTCATTATTATTACCCTCCTGACCTTCCGGCGCGCCGTCCGGGGTTGCGAGCTTGTTCCCGAATTACCGGCCGGGCTCGGCCGGTAAACGACGCCAGTTTGCCCAGGTATCCAATACGCCCAACAAGGCAACGAGCATGAGCAAAATCGGCGCAAAACCGATGGTGAGTATCAGTAAGATCTGCAGCCCCCGCGGTACCTGCCACCGGGCCAGGTAAAAAAACGCCACCGCCAAGCCCTGCAACAAGTAGATCTGCAGCAATACCACGCACGCGTTCAAACCCACGAGTCCGACGGGCGACAACCAGCGCCCGGCCACGAGCAGGGCCAAGGCCACCAATAAAATCCAGACCACCGTGTCGGGCAAGGCCCACAGGCGGAAAGGCAGCAGGGGGGTCTTGGCACCCGGAAGATCGGGGAAAATCCTTCGCAGGGAAAAGTAGCCAAGGCCCGCCAGCGCCAGCCCGATCAGGGCCAGCCAGCCGAAACTCGCCCGGATGAAAAACGTCCGGATCAACCAAGCCGCCTGGCGCAGCTGGTTTTCTTCCCAGCCCAATTGGCGGTAGATTTGCAGGGAGGAATCCAGGCTGGTCTGAAATTCCCGCTGCCAGGAAAGCAGGATATTTTCTCCGGTCCCCCAACTGCCTCCGGCCAGCAACCCTGAAAACAGAAGCAAAAAAACCGCTGCTCCCAGCAGGATACAGCCCAGCATTCCCCAGCCGCGGCGCAGACCCAGCCAGACGGCGGCGGCCGTGACCAAGACCAGGACCGCTGCCGCCAGCAACAGCATCCCCGCAGCAAGGAAATAACTCATGGCTGCATGACGGGGTGCAGGCGGATTAATCCGCGGTATAGGGCAGCAGTGCCAGCATGCGGGCTCTTTTGATGGCGTTGGTGAGGGCGCGCTGGTGCTTGGCGCAATTGCCGGAAATACGCCGGGGAATGATCTTCCCCCGTTCCGTGATGAAGATTTTAATCAGGTTGAGGTCCTTGTAATCAATGTGCTGGACCTTATCCGCGCAAAAGCGGCATGACTTGCGATGGGAACGGCGTTCCCGCCGGTCATGGCCTCTCGGTTTTCCTCTTCCCGGAGCTGGCACCTGTTTCGCCTCCTGATTCGTGAGGTGGATGATGAACTAAAAGGGTATGTCTTCGTCGGCCGGTGCGGCCGGAACCGGCGCGTTTTCCTCGGGCCCGCTCGCGCTTCGTTTCCGGCCCAAGAACTGCACGCGATCCGCCACGACTTCCAGAACGGACCGCTTCTGCCCGTCCTCGGTTTCCCACTGGCGGCTCTGCAGTCTGCCTTCAATGAACACCGGACTTCCCTTGGCGAGAAACTCGGCGCAATTTTCCGCCTGTTTTCCCCAGACCACGATGCCGACGTAGGTCACTTCTTCCTTTTGCTCGCCGGCCTGGTTTTTGTAGGTCCGGTTGATCGCCAGGCGCAGGTTGGCTACGGCTGAACCATTGGGAATATATCGCAATTCCGGATCGCGGGTCAGATTGCCCAGCAAGATCGTGCGGTTATAATTGGCCACGGCTTCACTCCCTGGTCTCGGTGCTCGCTTCCTTGGACGTCTCCGCGGCCCCGGTGTTTTCCGCTTCGTTCTCAGGGATCGGGGATTCCGGCGGCACTTCGGCCGGCTCCGGAGCGGGCGCTTCGCTGGGGCTCTCCGCCGGCGCCGCCCGGTGAACGGGAATGCGAGGAGGTGTTTTGCTGGTGATCTTGGTGGACAGGAACTTCAGGACTTCGTCGGTGTTTTTCAGGCTTTTTTCCATTTCCAGAATGGTTTCGCCGATGCCGCGATATTGAATGAGAACGTAAAACGCCGAGGTGAAATTGTCGACGACATAGGCTGTTTTGCGCACGCCCATTTTTTCCACCAGGATGATTTCCCCGTATTTTTTCTCCACGCTTTTTTTCAAACGTTCGGTGAGTTCATCCACCTTTTCTTCGCTGATGGTCGGTGGCAGTAAAAACATGGTTTCATAAGGCATTTTCATCTTTCCGAAAACCCTCCCGCAAGCATGCTTGGGCCCTTCATCGCTCAACGCAGCGAGGATAAACCCATCTTTGAAAAAGCGATGGTATCATACCTGATTATCCTATGCAATATTTTTTTAACTATTTCTCGCGGGGGCCGCTCGGATCGGTTCTTCCGGGTCTTGGATAGGGCCGGGATGCGAAAAAGCCCGATATTTCAGGAATAAAAGCGTCCTTTTCCAGTCCGCTGGGCAAGAAATCCGCCGGCCGGCAAGGCCCCCAGCGCCAGCCGGTCTGATCTCCCCAGGACCGGCCCGCGAAACGGTCCAAGCCGGCCGTAAGGTCCCAGGCGGGAGAGGGGCACGCCTGTTTTAGGACACCCGCGAGGTCTCTTTCTTTTTCCGGCCGCCCGCGCCGCCGGCGGCTTCCGCGGCCGGTGTGCCGGTGGCGGTCTGCCGCGCATCCTGAATGCGCATTCGATAAAAGGAGCGCCACACGAAAATCATGGAAATCAGGAAAAATATGCCCGCGCACACCAGGCTGGTCAGGCGCGGCAGGGTGATGGCCAACTCCACGGCCAAGAGCCCGAATAAGGTGGTAAACTTGATGATCGGATTCATGGCCACGGAAGAGGTGTCCTTGAAAGGGTCGCCGACCGTGTCCCCGACCACGGTGGCCGCGTGGAGCGGCGTGCCCTTCTCCTTCAAATCCGTTTCCACGATTTTCTTGGCGTTGTCCCAGGCTCCGCCGGCGTCGGCCATGAAGATCGCCTGGTATAACCCGAAAATGGCGATGGAGATCAGGTAGCCGATGAAGAAATTGGAGTCCAGGCAGGCAAAGGCCAGGGTCGCGGTAAACACCGCAAAAAAGATATTGAACATCCCCCGCTGCGCGTACAAGGTGCAAATTTCAACCACCCGCTTGCTGTCCGCAATGGAGGCTTTTTGCGCACCGCTGTCCAAGTTGATGTTGGCCTTGATGAACTCGACCGCGCGGTAGGCTCCCGTGGACACGGCCTGGGTGGCGGCGCCGGTGAACCAATAGATCATGGCCCCGCCGGTAATCAGGCCCAGTAAAAACAGGGGGTTCAGGATGGAGAACATGCCCGCGGCCGCATCGAGGCGGGCCTGGGTGATCATGCCATGGCTGCCGCGGTTGGCCAGGAGCACCACGATGGAAAAAATCAGCGTGGTCGCGCCCACCACCGCCGTGCCGATCAGCACCGGCTTGGCCGTGGCCTTGAAGGTGTTGCCCGCGCCGTCGTTCTCCTCCAAATATCCCTTGGCCCGGTCGAAATTGGGTTCGAAGCCGAAGTCGCGCTTGATCTCCTGCTTGATGTTGGGCAGCGTCTCGATGGTGGACAGCTCATAGACGGACTGCGCGTTGTCCGTCACCGGGCCGTAGGAATCGACCGCGATGGTCACGGGCCCCATGCCCAGGAAGCCGAACGCCACCAGGCCGAAGGCGAACACCGAAGGAGCGACCATGAGCTCGGCCAAACCGGTGACGCTTACCAAGAAGGCGACTCCCATGAGGAACACGATGGACAGCCCCATCCAATAGGCGGAAAAATTTCCCGCCACGAACCCGGACAGAATGTCCAGCGAAGCACCGCCCTCTCGCGCCGAGGCGACGACTTCCTTGACGTGCTGCGAGTGGGTGGAAGTAAAGACCTTCACCAGTTCCGGAATGATGGCGCCCGCCAGGGTGCCGCAGGTGATGATCGTGGACAGCTTCCACCACAGCGTGCCGTCGCCCAAACCGCGGATCAGAAAGTAGGAGGTCAAGTAGGTCAGGGCCACGGAGACGAAGGAAGTCAGCCACACCAGGGAAGTCAGCGGCGCCTCGAAGTTCATATGCTCCGCCTGACGATACCGGGCGGTGGCCAGGGTCTCGTTGAGCCAGTAGGACAGGCCGCTGGTCAGAATCATCACGATGCGCATGACGAAGATCCAAACCAGCAGCTGGATCTGCACGGTGGGATCGGCGACGCCCAGGAGAATGAAGGTAATCAGGGCCACGCCGGTGACGCCGTAGGTCTCGAACCCGTCGGCCGTGGGCCCGACCGAGTCGCCGGCGTTGTCCCCGGTGCAGTCGGCGATGACGCCCGGATTGCGCGCATCGTCCTCCTTGATGTTAAATACGATTTTCATGAGGTCCGAGCCGATGTCCGCGATCTTGGTGAAAATCCCCCCGGCGATGCGCAGGGCCGCGGCGCCCAGGGACTCCCCGATGGCGAAGCCGATGAAGCAGAAGCCGGCGAGGTTGCGGGGGACGTACAGGAGAATGCCGAGCATGATCAGCAGCTCGATGCTGATCAGCAGCATGCCGATGCTGATGCCGGCCCGGAGGGGAATGGCATAGGTCGGGAAGGGCTTGCCCTGCAGGCTGGCGAAGGCCGAACGCGAATTGGCGAAGGTGTTGATGCGGATGCCGAACAGGGCGACAAAGAAGCTGCCGGCGATGCCGATCAGGGAGAACAGCACGATGATGGCCACATTGCCCGCGCCGACGGGCCGCAGCCAGCCGAAATAGGTGACGATGATGACCCCGATGAAGACCCACAACAGCAGGATGAATTTCAGCTGGGTGAAGAGGTAGGTTTTGCAGGTCTCGTAGATCAGCTCGGAAATTTCCCGCATGGCCCGGTGCACGGGCAGGTTCCTGAGGTTCATGAACATCCGCAGCCCGAAACCCATGCCCAGCAGGCAAACGGCCAGGCCCCAGGTCAACAGGGTATGCCCCGCCACGCCCATGAACGCCACGGATTTCAAGTCGGGCAGGACCAAATCGGCCTCGCCGGCCAGCGCCGGTGAAGCCAGCATGCCAGCGGCCAAGGTCAGTCCCAGCGTGACCGCGGCTTTGAGCCAGGGGAAGGTTCCGTGCCGTTGTGCCTGCGCGTGTTTCATCCTTGTCTCCTTGGATCGTGATGATTCGGTTGCGGCGGGCTTCTTCGTGGTGGGCCGCCCGGACCGTTCCTGCGGGGAAAAACGGAGCGGATTATAATCCCGTCCGGCGGGACTGTCAAGGAGCAATTCAATCCCGCGGCTTGCCCGGGCGGGCGCTTCAGAGGATCTCGAGCCGGGGGGCCGGCGACGGCGGATGGCCGGGCGGGTTTTCGGGTTCGGCGGCGGGCAGATTCAGGATGCCGACGGTTCGGAACAGCCGTTCCTCCAGCTCCTCCCGGAGCATGGACCCTTGCAGGAAGGCGCAGAGAGAGGCATACAGACCTTCGGCCGTGACCAGGCTGAAGCGGAGTTCGCGGGCGCGGTTTACGACTTCCGCCGTGAAGGCGGCGGGCCGCTCGCGGGCGGGATCGGCCAGGCGGTAATGATTGAAAACCAGCGTGCCCTTCCAGATGCGTCCGTCCTCCTGGGCGAAGATGGCGTGCCGCACCAGATTCTGCAGATCGCCCGGCTGCGCGGGGCCGGAGCGTCCGGCCGCGTCCAACAGGATCCGCCCGAGACGGGTCTGGACCACGAGCAGGTCCGGGCCGGACGCGTAGGGTTTGACCTTGAAATCCATCCTCCGCAGAATATCCGCCACCACCTGCCGCAGGTTCTCGCCGTGCTCGTATAACACGGCCTTGCAGCGTTGCAGCTCGCGGTGGGCGTGAAAGAACCTTTTCTGTTCGCGCTCCGCGGCCTTGATGCGCCGGGCCGCATCGTTGATTTTCTGCTCCAGCAGCTCTTCGCCCGGGATGCGGTAGGCCTCGGTCCAGGGCGGGGCGATGCTCTTGGCCGGCAGGCCCTTGGCCTCCTCCACCAGCAGGTCCAGACCCTGTTCCAGGGAGATGCGCGTCGGCGGGGGCAGGAGGTGCAGATAATCCGAAATGAAACGGATCCGCGGCTCCTCGTGCTCGGCCTCCTTCTGGCGGATGCCGAAGCAGAGCGAGGCCGCCAACGGCTTGCCGTAGCGGTTCATGGCCAGGGGGAAGCTTTGCCAGAAGAGCTCCTCGTCGGGGTTGAGTTTTCCCTCCTGCTGCAGGCGTTCCTCCAGGTAATTGAGGCTGGCGGTGGAATTCAAGTATCCGTCCCAGCCGCTGACCTGGCGGAGATATTCGTCGAACTTCACCTCGTCCTCGATCCGGAGGGTCTCGCCCCGGATTTCGGTCAGGGAAAACCCGATGGGCGACCATTTGAAATTGGACCATTCCGGTTCCATGGACCCGTCCGGAAAATAGAGATAGGAACCAAAGGCCAGGAACGGCGCCAGGATGCAATAAATTTCCCCGCCCGACAGCAGGAGGTCGGTCAACTGGGCGCGCATGCGGAGCAGGCGTTCCTTGTCGCTGCGGGACAGCTTGACCAAGCTGATGCGGTCCAGGCTCTGCAGGTTCAGGATGATGACGTCGAAATCCGCCAGGTTGGGCAGGTCCTCGAGCCAGCCGACGCAGGGCACCGAACGCGCCCGCTGGGAACCGATGACCAGCACCCGCCGGGGCCGGGAGTCCAAACGGTAAAAGTCGTGGACCATTTCCTCGACGCCCAGACCGGATTTCATCTCGGCGTTGGGGCGGGGAAAATTCTGAAAGCGAACGCGTCCCGACATGTCGGACCTTTCCGCTACATGCTTTCCGGCGCCGCGATCCCCAGCAGCGTCAGGCCGTTGTGAAGGACGACCCGCGTGGCATCCACCAGCGCCAGACGGGCGCGCGAACGGTCGGGCGCCTCGGGATCCAAGACGCGGCAGACCGTGTAAAAGCGATGGAAGACCGTGGCCAGCTCCCGCAGGTAAAAGGTCAGGCCGTGGGGCTCCAGGGTGCGGGCGCAGACTTCCAAGGCCTCCGGGAAGGCGGCCAGGTTCCTGGTCAGCTCCAGTTCCTCCGGCGCGCGTTCGCCGTCGAAAACCGCCGCGCTCCCCGGGCCGGGCACGGCTTGTCCTTCTTCGGCCGCCTTGCGTATTATACTGCAAATCCGCGCGTGTGCATATTGCACATAGAATACCGGGTTTTCCTCCGTGTGCCGGCGGGCCAGGTCGAGGTCGAAGTCCAGGTGCGCGTCCGTGCCGCGCATGAGGAAAAAGAACCGGGCCACGTCGCGGCCGACGTCGTCCACGAGGTCCTTCATGGTGATGAAGCGGCCCGCGCGTTTCGACATCGCCACGGGCCGGCCGTGCTCGAGCAGGTTGACCTGCTGCACGATGTGGACCTGGAAGGACTCGGGGGCATGCCCCAGGGCCTGCATGGCCGCGCGCATGCGGGCAATGTAGCCGTGATGGTCCGGTCCCCAAAGATCGATGAGCTCGGTAAAACCCCGGGCGAACTTATCTCGGTGGTAGGCAATGTCCGCCGCCAGGTAGGCGTAGGTGCCGTCGGCCTTGATGAGCACACGGTCCTTGTCGTCCCCAAAGGCCGTGGACCGGAACCAAACCGCGCCCTCCTGTTCGAAAATATAGCCGTGCGCCTTGAGATCCTGGATGGCGGCCTCCACCTTGCCCTGCTGGTGCAGACTCGATTCGTAGAACCAGGCTTCGAATTCGACGCCGAAAGCACCCAGGTCACTCCGGTGAGAGTCCACCATATCGCGAATCGCGTTCTCGCGGTGAATTTCTATCGCCTGCTCGGTTGTGGCCGTGGCCAATTCCGCCTGGTGGGCCGTGGCAGTGGCTGCAGCTATCTCCCTGACATATTCTCCGTGGTAGCCGTCCACCGGAAAACGGAAAAGCGCGGGAGAAGAATATTCTCCCCGCTGGTCCGGGAAAGCCACGACCTCGCCCTGGCTCTCCTTCCAGCGCGCGTAGGCGCTTTCCCCCAGCAGGCGGGCCTGCCGCCCGGCGTCGTTGATGTAGTATTCCTTGAAAACCTCCGCGCCCTGGCTGCGTAAAATCCGCGCCAGGGTGTCACCCACGGCCGCAGCGCGCGCTGAAACAACATTTAAAGGCCCCGTCGGGTTGGCGGATACGTATTCCAGCAAAATTTTCCGGCCGCGGGCCCAGTCCGCGTCGCCGTACCGCTCCCCGGCGGCGCGGGCGGCGTCGACTTCCTCCAGCAGCACCCGGGCGTGCAGCTTCAGGTTGACGAAGCCGGGACCGGCGACCTCCACCCCGCTGAAAACCTCGGCGTGAGTCCTCAATTCCGCGGCCAGCAGGCCGGCAAGGTCGCGCGGATTGCGCCGGGCGGCCTTCGCCAGCTTCAGGGCCAGGTTGGTGGCGTAATCGCCGTGCGCCGGATTGGCGGGCCGTTCGAGTTCCGCCGCCACCGCCAGGTCCGCGGGCAGCCGGTCGCCGGCCTGCAGCCCGCGCACCGCCTGGTCGAGCAGGGCTTGGAGCTTCTCTTTCAGACCCACGGGACACTCCGTCCGAGCGTCATTTGAGCCAGCTGGAATAATCCGCGCCCACGACCACGGTTACGGTGGGATAGGAGAATTTCGCCGGAACGACCTGAATGCGCGTGCCGTCGAGGTTCAGGATCTTCGCCACTGCCCGCGCCCAGGGCAAATTCTTCGCACTGGATTTGATGATCGTGGCGCTGAAGTCGAAGCTCGGGGCATTGGTGACGTTGTCTTCCTCTATCCGTATGCGCTGGCCCCTCAGCCTCTCGGTCACCCGCCCGGCCACGCCGGAAACCCCGCAGCCGTTGAGAACGCGCACCACGGGCTGGGCGCCCGCCGGCAGCCGCACGACCGCCGCCGGTGCGGAAACGGCACGGCGCGCGGGCGCCGGGGTCGGCTCCGTCCGGCGTACGGGTTCGGCCGGCGCTGCGACCCGGACCGCCCGGGGCGCGGCTTGCACCGCGGCCGGAGTCGCGGCGGGTGCCTGCACCCGCCGGCGCGTGGGCGGACGGCCCAATTCGGCCAACACGCGCTTGATCTCCTGCGGGTCGGTCTGCCAGTAGGAAATTCCGTCCATATACACGCCCCGGCCGGGCAGGATGGCCTGCCGCCAGGGCAAGCCGACCACGCCCCGGATTTCCATGGCCAAAAACAGGGTCGTGGCCAGGCTGAGATCGGACTCCACCTGCCGGAGAAAAATGAAGATCGCCCGGACGGTCCGGGGCAGATGCGTGATGCCCACCAGCTGGGTCAAGAAGGCCTTCATGAATTCCTGCTGCCGGCGAATGCGTCCGATGTCCCCGGAACTATCCTGGCGGAAGCGCACATAGTTTAAGGCCTGGCGGCCGTCCAGCAATTGATAGCCGGGCTCCAAGTCGATGTTGACGCCCCCCGCGCGGTCCACGTAATGCATGGCCTTGGGCACGTACAGGGGAACTCCGCCCAGGGCGTCCACCAGTCTGATGAAATCGGAGTAATGGATATGCACCAGGTAGTGAACCCGCAGGCCCAGGAGGTTCTCCACCGTCGAGCGGGTCATGGCCAGTGCGAACTCCCGGCCGTTCAAAGCGTTGCCGTAGGCGTAGACGGCATTGATTTTAATCGGCCCTCTTTTCGGCAGGGTGATCAGGGTGTCCCGGGGAATGGAAAGCATGGCCAGTCTCCGCGGCAGCGGCTGCCAGTGGAGCAGCATGATGGTGTCCGTATGCTGGGAATAATCCACATCGTCCGTGCCCAGGACGAGGAGATTGACGGATACCAGGCTCAAATATACGGCGCCGATCGCCAACAGGGCCAGGACGCCGAATCGCAACAAAGCGCGCCAGGCCGGCTGGTTCTCGTCGTAGGCCTCGGTCTGGGGGCGCTCGAGTTCCAAGGTTCCGGCGCCCGGCAACGGGTTCAGCCGCCGTCTGGAAAGGCGGCGATTCCTGGCGCTGCGAAAAATCCGTTGTGATCTCAAACAGTCTTCTCCTTCGCATGTTTCCAGTCGCTGGCGCGCGTCCTTCCCCGGGACGCTCCTCACGCAAAAATTAGCCCATTGTAGTACGCCGGGCGTATTTTTGCAATCATGCACCGTGGATGAATTTCAATTCCCGGGCAGGCGGGAAACGCACCGGAATAAAAAAAGCGGGAGGCGTGCGGCCTCCCGCTAATCAATATCCCGGGGCCGTTCGGGCCCGGGTCGCCGGTTTGGGAAAGTCAGCTCGGCACTTTCATCGCCACATAAATCACGTAGCCGTTGCGCTCGATCAACAGCAACAGGTCGGCATCGGGTTTCAAGGAACGGAGGGTTTGCTGATATTCCTCCTGGTTGTGAATCCGGCGCCGGTTCAATTCGCGGATGATGTCGCCGGCCTGCAGGCCGGCTCCGTCGGCCGGGCTGCCCGTCTTGACCGCCGACACCAGCACTCCTGCGGTATCGCGCGTGCCAAGCTGCCGGGCTTTCTCCGGAGTCAGATTTTCCGTCTGCAGCCCGAGATCCGGAAATTCCGGGCCGGCGGAGGCGGCGGCCGGCGGGGGCGCGGACGGAAGACTTTTGACCGTGCCGGCTTCCACCGCGGCCTGATCCCCCAGACGGATCCGCGCCGTGATTCTTTTCCCGCTTCGCCACAGCGTCAACTTCGCATATTTCCCGGCCGGCAACTGGGCGACGGTCCGCTGCAATGCATTGGGATTGTCCACTTCGCGGCCGTTGATTTTTAGGATGACGTCCCCCGGCCGGACGCCGGCCTGCGCGGCGGGACCTTTTTCCACGACGCCGCTGATCAGGACGCCTTTCGCTTCCGCCAGCCGGAAATACTGGGCCAGATTTTTTGTCAGGCCTTGGATCACCACGCCCAGCCAGCCCCGGTGGACGACCCCCGTTTTGACGAGGTCATCGTAGATTTTCGCGGCCATGTTGATGGGCACCGCAAAACCGATGCCCAGGGAACCGCCGGAAGTGGTCTGAATGACCGTATTGATGCCGATTACTTTTCCGGCCATGTCGACCAGCGGCCCGCCGGAATTCCCCGGATTGATGGAGGCGTCGGTCTGCAAAAAATCGTCATAGGGTCCCTGGCCGATGGTCCTGCCCTTGGCGCTGATGATGCCGGAAGTCACGGTCTGCTCGAGGCCAAAGGGGCTGCCCACGGCAATGACCCAGTCGCCGACGCGCACTTTGTCCGAATCCCCCATTTCCGCCGCCGGCCAGGAAGAACGGCCGGCGATTTTCAAAACCGCCAGGTCGGATTTGGGATCCGTGCCCACCACCTGCGCCGCGTACTCCTTCCCGTCCTGCAGCTTCACGGCGATCTCCGAGGCGTGGGCCACCACGTGGTTATTGGTCAGGATATATCCCCGCCGGTCCACGATCACGCCCGAGCCCATGCTCACGCTCGGTTGGTAGACTTGGGGACCGAAAAAATTCTCATAGAATTGACGCGCCTGCGGGTCGTAATACTGCTGCGAAACCTGCTGCGGCAATCTCAGGGCGCTGATGTTGACCACCGCCGGACTGATCTTGGCGGCGATGTCCGCGAAGCTTTCGGGGATGAGACGCACCGGTTCGGCGGCGGCCGCAGCCGCCGTGAGGAGCAGGATACAAAACAAAAATATCCGCCTGGAATGGACTCTGGGAGACGACATGAATTTCCTCCTTTAGCGGCCGGTTCCGGCCGTCCGGTTCTGCTGGATGCAGGCAGGATTGAAAAATAACCGCGAAGGTCAAATACGCGGAACGGGCTTACTATATCCCTTTTGAGTCCCGACTGCAAGACTTGCCTCAATATGGACACCCGAGGCCCTCGGGAAGTTTCCGCTAAAACCCGGGGAAACCGGTGCGGCCGGATGCGGGCCGCACCGGGCTTTCCCCTGGATATTGCCGGGTTTTTATTTGTTGTCCGGCACGACTTTGTAATCGGCGTCAATGGTCTGATCTTCGCCGCCGGGCTTTTCATCCGCTCCCGGCGGGGCGGACGCCGCTCCGCCGCTGTTGCCGTTTCCCCCGCCGCGCGCTTGCGCCGCCTGCCGGTAGAGTTCGCCGGAGACCTGCTGGAACAATTGGTTCAGCGCGGCCGCGGCGGACTGAATTTCCTGCACCTGCTCGCCTTTCAGGGCTTCCTTGAGGCGGGCTTGGGCCGCCTCGAGTTTGGCCTTGGAATCGGGCGGCACCTTCTCCCCCAGCTCCCGCAGGGTGTTTTCGGACTGGTACAGCTGCTGGTCGGCCTGGTTCTTGGCGTCGATCAGCTCACGCCGTTGTTTGTCCTCGGCGGAGTGCTGTTCACCCTCGCGCACCATCCGGTCGATCTCCGCCTGGCTGAGCCCCGAACTGGCCGTGATGGTGATCTGCTGCTCGCGGCCCGTCCCCAGATCCTTGGCTTTCACGTTCAGGATGCCGTTGGCGTCGATGTCGAACGTCACCTCGATCTGCGGCATGCCCCGCGGCGCCGGCGGGATGCCGTCCAAGTGGAAGCGGCCGATGGTCTTATTATCCCGGGCGAATTCACGCTCGCCCTGCACCACATGCACTTCCACGCTGGGCTGGCTGTCCGAGGCCGTGGAGAAGACTTCGCTCTTGCGGGTGGGAATGGTCGTGTTGCGCTCGATCAGCCTCGTCGCCACGCCC
>CAZQGO010000031.1:0-20950 GCA_964593065.1 uncultured bacterium
GCCGCCCTCGCCCTGGCCGCCCTCGCCCTTGGCCGCGACTTCCACGTCCTTGCTGGCTTTGGCGGCATTGATTTCGGCCGCGTCCACGAACCGTTCCACGTTTTCGGCCAATTTGGCCCTGGCCTTGGTGTCGATGTTCTTGAGCAGGTCGCTCAGACGGCCGCCGGTGCGCTGGGTGCCGTTCAAGTCCTGCACGCTTTGCTCCCGTCCCTGCGCGCCGACGCGCTGTTCAGAGGGTGCGCCCTCGCCTTCCGCGACCTGTTCCGCTTCACCGCGCCCCGGCAATTTCTGAACGATATTCTGCAAGGCGGCCGTGGCCATGGACTGGTAATTCGAAAGTTTGGCCGAAGCCAGGCTCAAAGTGTCGCCAACGGCGGTTTTGGCCCGATTGAAGGTGTTGGTAATGGGGTTTTTGGAGGCGCTGGCCGGCTTGGGCTGCGTGGTGGAGCTGGCCGGTCTCTGCTCCGCTGCCGGAGCCTCCCCGCTGCGGGCGGCCTCGGTGCTGGGCCGGGTGAGGTCCTGGACCGCCCGGACCAGATCGCTTTTACCTTGGGCAGCGAGGTCTTTCAGCGAGGTCAGCAGCTCATTTCTCGCGCCCCCCGACATTTGATCGATGACGCTGGAGTCTTTGATCGCCTTGATGATGCTCCCCCGGCCGGCGTCCTGGGGCATGGCTTCCAACAATTTCACGACCGTCCCGGGGCTTTTGGCGAACTCCTCGGCGATGACCTGCTTGGCCGACACCGGTTTTTCGGGCGGAGATTTCACTGCTTCAATTTTGCCTTCCGCGATCAACTTGCCCAGGGTCTGCGCCGCGGTGCGGGAGGAACTGATGCCCTTCAAGATCGTGGCGGCTTGTTCCGGCGTGGCGTTCTTCAAGAAGCTTTCCATGGCCTTGGCGTTGTTGCCCAGGGCCTTGCCGATCGCGTTGTTGAAGGCCTCGGACTGCTTCATGTGGCTGTACATCTGTTCCTGCATCTTGGGCTCGCCGCTGACCGCCTCCACCAGGTTCTTCGCGATGTTCGGTTCCTTGACCGTGACGTTCAGGATCTCCGTCAAGGGGGCGGAATTGCGCCCCATGCCGAACTCGCTGAACTTCCCCTGGGCCATTTCCGTGGCCAGGTTGATCATCGCTTTCAGGTCGGTCGGGTTTAAAGCCTTGGCAAAATTCTGCATGGCGGACTGGTTCTTGCCCAGTTCGGCCATGAATTTTACACCCTCGGCCGTGCGCCCGCCGAGGTTCATCAGGCTTTGGTACATGCCCTGGGCCATGACCTCGCTCACGTTGCCCTTGGCGAGAATTTCCACGGCGTTGCCGGAGGAGGCCAGCAGCTGGCCGGCGCGGTGCACGATGGAACCGCCGCCGACTTCGAGCAGGCCGGTGCTCAACTGATAGGCCGGCGAGGAGGCTGATTCGTTCTTGCCCAAGGACGGCTCGGACTTGATCATTTCCGCCAGCACGTTTGCGGCCCCATCCACGCCAAAGCCCGCGCCTTCGCCGGTGTTCTGCCGCAGAAATTCCGCCACGGCCAGGGGATTTTCCCGGGCCAGGGGGGCGAGGGTCTTGCCGAGGGCGGACGTGGCTTCGGAATATTTCGCGCCCGCGCGCAGAATATCGCCGCCGGACTTGGCGCTCTCGAACTTGCTCTTGGCGGCCCCGAAGAGGTTCATCGCCTCGTTAAGGAGCTGTTGTGTCTGCGGCGACATCTCGGTCCTCGGCGGCAGGGTTCCCGACGGTTCCGCCGCCGGAATGCTCGGCAAAACCTCGCCGGCGGTCGGCTCCCCTCGCAGCCCCACGGATTCCAAAACCGCGGCCGGGTTTTCTCCTCGGTAGAGCCTCAGCATGGCCGTGATTTTGGCAAAGAAGCCGATTTTGGGCGCGGTGGCGATGTCCCGGGCGGCCGGCAGGGCCTCTTGCGGCAGTTCGGGCAGGGATTTCTCACCACGTCCCAGCAAGGCATTGATGGCATCCACCAACTTGCCCATGCCGGTGCCTTCGCGGAAAGCCAGTACCAGATCCACGATCTTGGCCTGCAGGGCCTTGGAGACCCGCTGCACGATTTTGGAGCCCGCGATCTCCTGGATCTGCTTTTTGAGGAAGATCAGGCCCAGCACGCCGCTGGAAATCATGACGATGGCGTCGGCGGCTTCCCAGATATCCTCGGACTCCGCCAGGGCCTGGACGCCCTGGCCGATGTCGGAGATGGGTTTAATGACAAAGCCGTGGATCAGGCCCTGATAAAATCCCTGCCAGATCTGGCTGCCGATGTTTTTGCCCGTGTTGGCCAGGGCGGCCATGACGCCCACGCCCATGAAAATCAGGCCCGCGGGCGGGAAGATCACGCTTACGGCCATGATGACCAGCAGCGTCATTTGGTTGGCGACGAACTTGGCGGCGATATAGGCGGGCATGATGAAAACCGCCGTCAGCACGTCGGTCGCGGCCTTGGAGAAAGAAGTTTCCATTTTTCCTTCACCCGTAAATATTTTCGTGACGATGAACGTGGCTTGGCTGATCAGGCCACTCAGGATATCCACCGCATCATGACAGACCACGTCCGCGAACCAGCCCAGGGCCCCAGTCAGCGGTGAAGTGATCAACCCGACGGTGCCCATGATGCCCTGCCCCACCACGCCCAGGGAGTCTAAAACCACCTGTCCCAGCTGCGGCATGGCCTGCTGGGTTCCGTACAGGAAGGCACTCGCGCCCAGCACGATGTTGCCGAACAAGCCGTTGCCGAAAATGCTGCGGAAGCCGTCGCCGTTCTTCTCGATGAACGAGACCGCGTTGCCGCTGACTGCGTCGCCCCAGCTGTCCGCGTGCATCTGCCCGATTTCCCAGGCGGTGCGCACGCCGATGAAAGCCGTCTTGGCCACGTTGCCGATGCGGTTCCAGACGTCCGTGATTTCGCGGCCGGTCATGTCGAACTTCTTGAACTCGCCCGTGTCGGTGTCCTCGGTCTGCAGCTGGTCGTTGCGGAACCAGATGACCAGCACGCCCCGGGAGGGGTCGGCCGAATCAATGAGCTCGTTGCCCTTAAACAGGCTGGTGAAGCCATCCATGCTGGCCATGACACTGAAGTTGCTGCGCGTGCCGTCCATTTGCAAGATCGTGCCCATCATCTGCCCGCTGTCCAGCTCGCCGCGAACGTTCTGGCTGAAAACCACGGTCATATTGCCCTCGGCATCTGTGTACTCGACGATATGCCCGTCCAGGTTGGTGAGCGAGGTGTCGTCCGGGTCCTGGATGCTATCGATTTCTTCTTCGGCGATGTGCGCCGCGTGCAGGGCCTCCGGCGAACCGCTCACGCGCTGGATGACCAGGTCGCCGTCCGAGTTGAGGCCGGCCAGGACCGTGATGTCCTCCTGCCCCTCCTGGTGGATGACGCCCAGCAGACTGTTGCCCTCTTCGCCGAACACCATGGTGTATTTGCCGTTCTGGCTGAATTCGATCTGGTTGCCGTACAACTCCTGGGCCTTGTTTTTGGCTTCAGACATCACCGCGTCGAACAGGGTCCCCAGGCCCGCGGCCCTGAAGGCCGCCTCCGAGCCCGTGGCCTGCTGGCCCCGGAAATGGCCTTCGTCGTTCAAGCCGGCCACGACGTTGATGTCGCCGGCCGTGGTGTGCATGATGCCCTGGGTGGCCCAGGTCGGGGCCCCGGTCTCGGAGTTTTCGCCGATGAAAATGGTGGCCTTCCCGTCCGTGAGAAAGTCCACGGTGCCGACGGAATCCGCCGCCAGCCAATCCACGTCCAGGAATTTATTGATCTCCGTGGTCATGGAGCCGGCCCGGATGGCGTCCAGGATGTCCTGGGGCACGCCCATGGCTTCCAGGGCGTCCAGGGACCCCTCGACCTGGCGGACGGCCAGGAAACCGAGATGGGCCCGGTCGCCCAATTGGACCTCGAAGGCCGCACCCACCGCCTCGCTGATCGTGGAGCCGGGCCTGAGCTCGTCTTCGTTAAACTCCGCGAGGATCGAGACTTTCTCGCCGTTGACTGTGACCGTACCCCGCAACTGGAAGGTGGTCAGGTTGTTCTTCGTGCCCACGTACACGGTGGCGATGCTGTCCAGGGAGAAATCGGCGTTCTCCACGCGCTGGTCGCCCATGAAAACCATACCCTGCTGGGCGCGCTCGAACATCTCCGGCGGAATGCCCAGGGCTTCCAGGGCGGCGCGCCGGCCGGTCGCCTGGCGGATTTCCAGGGCTCCGGTTTTGGACAGAGAGGCGATGATGTCCACCCGGCCTTCCGCGGTCTGGGCCACGCCCTTGAGGCTGTACGTGGTTTCGCCGGTCTTGTCGTCCCGGCCGATGTAAACCGTGGCCCTGCCGTCGATGGTGAAACTCACGTCCTTGGCCTGGCCGTCCAGCATGGCCGTGGCATGGTCGCCGATCCGGCTCAACACGTCCTCCGGCAGCCCTATGGACCGCAGATCCTCGACCTTGCCCTCGGCCTGCACGATGTTCAAGGTTCCGCCCTCGCCGACCTCGGCCAGGAAATCCACTCCGCCCTTGTGGGCGGCCACGCTGTAGTTGATTTTGCCCTGGTCGTCTTCATTGATATATATGGTGACCTTGCCGTCCTCGACCGTCTGGATCCCGGCCAGGACCTGGTCGCCGAAACGCGCGAAATTTTGTGAGGCGGCCGCAAGAATCTCCGCGGGCACGTTCATCTCCCTCAGGGCCGCCATGGGGCCGACCAGCGAGGTGATCTCCAGGCGGTCGCTTTGGTCCTGGTTGATGGTAACCACCACGTCCACCTCACCCTGCGAGGTTTCCCGCTTGCCGGCCAGGCTGTAGACCGATTGGCCGTCGGTGCCGGTGTTGTGGTACACCGTGATTTTTCCGTTTTCATCCACCAGCTGCAGGCCGCTCATGAGGACGTAGCCCTCGCTGGTGCCCACGTAGGCCTGCCCTTCGCTGGCCCGGTTGACTACCTCCGGGTCCACGCCGATGGCCTGCAGGGACGCCGCGGTGCCCACGGCCGAACGCATTTCCAGGCGCCCGGTTTCCTTGTTGAGACCGACCGAGATGTCGACGTCCTCGCCGTCGGCCGTGGTGTGGGTGAACTGGACGTTTCCGTCCTTGTCCACCGTGATCAGGCCGTTATCGGCCACGTCGGCCAGGCCGTTCTCCAGCGTGAAGTTGATGCCGGCGATTTGGCCGCCTTGGCTCTTCAGCTGGTCTACGGTGGCGCGGTCCAGGTAGCCTTTGTCGATCAGGTACTGCTCGGAACCCATGATTTGCTGCATGACCCAGGTGTCGGGCTGGTAGGTCGTGACCGGGCCTTCGCCCTCCTCTTGGGGCGCCTCGGTGCGCTGGAAGACGATCTCGCCCAGGGCGTTGCTCTCGGAAATCGTGCGCGTGATTTTGCCGTCGCCGTCGATCTGGACCATGACCTGCTGCTTGTGCTGCTCCACCACGGAGACGTTCACGCCGTCGGCGTCGCCGTACTTCGCAAAATGGAAGGTCACGTGCTGCTGGATGTCGAACTCCACGGTCTCGGAGGTACCGTGGCTGCTCTTGTTCTGCTCGCGGTTGTCGATGGGCGGAATGCGGCGCCCTTCTTCTGTGAAATATTCCTCGACGCCGTCCCCGCGCAGGATGAAGCCGCCGTAATCCTGCTCCTCGAACTCGAAGTTGAGATGCTCGGTGGTCTTGAGCATGTCGAGACAGTCATCGGTGATTTTGCCCGAGGCGTCGTAGGTCAAAACCAGGTTGTTGAGCTGGGTCAGGGTCAGGGTCGTGCCCGTCAGCTCCGACTCCCCGGTATCGGGGTTCCAGGCGTAGGTGGCCCGGGAAATTCGCGTTCCGTCCGCGCTGGTCCGGGTCTCGGTGAAGCTGATGGGATCCCCGTTCGGGTTGTAGGCCGTGACGTTGTCGATCAGCCGGCCGTCGCTCATGGTCGCGCTGACCAGCTCTGCGCCCCCGTGCCCGTCCGGACGGTATGTCGCCACGTAGGCCACTTCCTGGTCGCTTTCGCCCGTGCCGGTCAGCAAGTTCAAGCCCACGACCTGGTAGTTTCCGCTTTGAATTTCCTCCGGCGTGCCGATATAGAGCGTCCGGCCGTCCGGCGCCCGCCACACCTGCGTGTCGCCGTTTTTCACTCCCTCCGGCAAAACAGCCAAAATGGCCCGGGCCTGCTCTTCCGTATACCCCAGGCTTCCGGTCAAGGTCGTTTCGCTGATTTGCCCGGTCATTTCCGGCACGTGATCGTCGCGGTTGACGACGCCCCGCGGTCCGCTTTCGGTGAAGACGATGCCGTCCAGACCGCTGGTGCCATCCGGGGTGGTGGCGGTCAAATCGCCGTAGGCAGCGGCATCGGGTCCGCCCACGACCCGTCCCTGGCCCTGGCCCGTGCTGGGATCAATCACGGCAGCGTAGATTTGATCCCCATGCACCACCAGGGATTCCGGGCTCGCCCCGTCGTAACCGATTTGGACCAACGCCGGCTCGGTGAAGGTGGATTGCTGCCCGGTTGCTGGGTCCTCAGTGGTAATCGTGGTCGGGCGCCGCAGGGCCGTAAGCCGCACGCCTCCGTCGTAGCTTTCATAGACCTGAAAGATATCATTTGTTTCCGTGCTGCTGACGGTGATCCGATCCAACTGGACTTGCGTAGGCGACGTGAGCACCGCGGTATCACCCGCGGGCTGCTCCGCGGGCCCGTTCGTGAAGGACATGGCCACGCGCACGCCGTTGGATTCGGAAATCACGGACCAGTCGCCGTTCTTGTCGCGCACGACCAGGCCCAGATCCGGATCCTCAAAAGAAAATTCCCCCCGGTCATCAAACGTGGTCATGGTGATGAGTTCCTGAACATTGCTCATGATGGCATTGGCCATGGGGCCGATGTCCACCACCTGCTCTCCCGCCACGGAATTCAAGCGGGTGGCGGCGGCCACCATATCCATCGTGACCGCACTGGCAGGCAGATTTGTGATTTCGGTTCGCGCGGCAGCGATGGCGGCGGAATAGAGCGGAGAATCCGTCTCTCCGGTCAGCACGCAGATCTCGGCGGCCTGCACGGCGACCATGATCTGTTTTCCCGGGTCCGTGAGCTGGCCGCGCTGATCGAAGGCGTTCTGGGCGAGCGCAACGGCCTCTTCGCTCTTGCCGGCCACGACCAGGAACTGCGAAACCACGACCATGAGCTCTGCGTCTCCGCTTTGAGCTGCGAAGGCGGCCGCCTCGGTCAGGGTGGCATCGCTGGGGTGCAGCTTATAACTGGCCAGTTCAATTCTAGCCACAATGCCCGCGGCCTGGCGGTACGCCGCGGTGCCCGGCGTCAGGGACTGCAGCGTGGTTTGGGCTTGTTCCAGGGACTCGCTCATGATGGATTCCGGAGGATTCTGGTCCTGCAGGCCCACAACGGCGCCGCTCAAGGCCATGTTCAGCGAATCCTGGACATCCTGCGGCAGGCCGTTGGTCAAGCCGACGGGACTGAAGAAGTCATCCGGCAGGGCCACTTCCTCTCCCGAAACGACCGTGGAAGCCGGTATATCGAAGGTGGGCGCGCCCGTGGCGGGCTGCACCGGGGTTTCAGGCAGGACCGCCTCGGGTTGCGGCGGAGCGGCCGCGGCGATCTCGGGCATGGTGCCGAATACCTGGCCGCCCGCGAGCTGCACCCCGACCACTTCCCCGTCCCGGAAGGCGGCCAAACAGCCCGTCCGGCCGCCGTCGGGGGTTTCGATGATGGTGACGGCCACGTAGTTGCCGGCCGCGATGTCCTCCGGCGAGCCCAGCAGGATCGTGGTGGGAGCCTCTCCGCCGGTGGTAAAATAAGTGCTGTTGGTCATGACGGAAAAAATCGGGTTGAGCTGGTCGGGCGTGAAGCCCAAGGCTTCCAGCTGGCTCACCAGCGCGCCATCTACGTTTCCACCCGCCACGGCCACCAGCTCTTGTCCGTTCAGGGTCACGCGCTCTCCGACCACGGAGACCTCGGCGGCGGCGCTTGTGACTTGGGGTCGCAATTGCGTGAGGGTCACGGAAACGGTGGGACGGTCGTCCGGGCTGGCCTGGGGGTGCACGACCTGTTCGGCCGGTTGGGCGATCTCCACCGGCGAGGTGCTGACGGTGGTATAGGTGAAGGTGCCGCCGCGTTCGACGTCAAGGGTGCAGGAAACCAGCTGCCCGTTTTCGTAGGCTGCGAGGACGCCCATCCTACTGCCGCCCGGCGTAGTGATGTTTTTTGCCACGTAGTAGTTGCCCTGGGCGATCCCCTCGGGATTGCCGATCACGGCCGAGCCGTCGGCCAGGGTATAAATTCTCATGTTGGTTTGGCCAGCAAAGACCTGCATGGATTCTTCCACGCCGATATTGTAGGTATTTTGCAGGATGGCTTCCGCGCCACGGACCTTGTTGCCGTCCGCCACGTATACATCCGTGACCTGGGCTCCGTTGCCCCCGACCAGCTGGTTGCCCAGCATGCCATAGGACTGCATGGGCAGGTCCGGGGCCAGCAGGGCCGCAACGGCTTGATCGTCAGGGCTCATCGCGGCATCGGGCGCCACTTGCACATTCAGCACCGTGACCGGGGCCAGGATGGCAGCCGTGTCGTTCGGAACGACCGCCTCGGGAGGCGTTTCCGCCGCCGGTTCCGCGGCCGTGGGCGCGGTCACGGGAGTGTAGGTCAGCTCGGCCCCGGTGTTGGTCTGCGCGTAGGTGAGGGTGCCCTCCTGATAAATGGCCAGGACCCCGACCTGTTCACCTCCGCCGACGTCGACGATGGCGGCAACCATGTACTGGCCGTTGGCCAATCCTTCCGGCGTGGCGATGACCGTCGAACCGTCGGACATGGAATACAGCGTCGCTCCGGAAGAGACGACTGCCATGACGGTGTCCATCGGAATTCCGTACTGGGCCGTCAGCTGAATAACGGCGGTTTCCGCATCCAGGGGATCCGGTGTGATGACCTGCACCACCTCGAGGCCGTTTCCGCCCACGAATTGGTGGTCGGAGTTGACCTGATACGGCCGCAGGGGCAATCCCTGGGACACCTGGGCGGCGAGCTGCTGGGATACCGAGTCCATGGCTTCATTGGGTGCCACCTGGATCGCGGCAGGTTCGTTCGACGACCTGAAAGCGGATCCGATGTAATCCACCACCGGCCGGGCCAGGTCGGAAACGGTTGAGAGGAACCGGTTAAACAGGACGGGCACAGAGATGCCTGAGCCCGCCGGTTCCGCGGCGGCGGGCTGCTCCTCGACAACGGGCTGGGCCGCGGGCAAAGTCGGCGCCGCGGTCTCCACGTTGGCGGTGGTGTAGCTGAGCGTTTCGCCCGTGGACAACTCGACATTGGTCAACTGGCCGTTTTGATACGTGGCCAGCACGCCGACCTGGGTGCCGCTTTCGGTCTGCACGTTCTTGGCAATGACGTAGTTCCCCTGCGCGATATCCTCGGGGCTGCTGACCAGGACCGACCCGTCGGACATGTGGAAAATCTGCATGTTCTCCCGGCCGGCCAGAACGTTCATGGCCGATTCCGGCTTGGCGCCGAAATCGTCGACCAGGGTGTCCACGCCGAAATAGTAATTATTGAGAATTTCGGTGTTGTTAACCTGCAGGCCGCCGCCCCCCACTACCTGCCCGTCCAGCACGGTGAAGGACTCCATGGGCAGCTGACCCGCCATCCACACGGCCGCGGTCTGGTCTCCTTCCGTCATGTTGGTGGCCGGAGTTACTTCCACATTGAGCACCATGCCCGCGGGAGCCGCGGGCAGGAGGTTCTGGGCCGCGGGTTGTTCGGCGGGCTGCGCGGCCACGGGCTGTTCCTGGACCGCGGGCTGGGCCGGCGGCTGGGCCGCGGCCGGGGGCGTGGTCACGGGAGTGTAGGTCAGTTCGGACCCGGTGTTGGTCTGGACTAAGGCGAGGGTGCCTTCCTGATAATAAGCCAGGACTCCGACCTGACGCCCGTCGGTGTTGACGGTCGCGGCCACCAGGTACTGGCCGTTGGCCAGTCCTTCCTGGGTCGCGATGACCGTGGAGCCGTCGGACATCGAGTAGATCGTCGCCCCGGAAGTGACGATCCCCATGACGGTGTCCATCGGAATGCCGTACTGGGCCGTCAGCTGCAGGACGGCGGTTTCCGCATCCAGGGGCTGGGGCGTGACGGCCTGCACCACCTGGACGCCGTTGCCGCCCACGAATTGGTTGTCGGCATTGGCGTGGTAGGGCACCATGGGCAGTCCCTGGGCCACCTGGGTGGCAAGCTGCTGGGATTGCGAGTCCATGGCCTCATTGGGCGCCACCTGCATCGCGGCGGGCGTGTTCGTCGTCGTAAAGGTCGGTATGATGGCTTCGACCAAGGGCCGGACCATGCCGGCTGCGACCGCGAGGAACTGCTTGAAAAGGTTGGGCGTCTGCTGGGTCTGCGCTCCCGCCGCCTCCGCGGGCAGAAGGTTTTGCGTCTGCGGAACCACTGCGTTCTGTCGGGAGGTGTCGGGGGCCACCTCGGCGCTTTCAAGCCGCTGCGGGCCGGCCACCTCTGCCGGCTGCACGCCGGTCAGCCCCGTGTCGGCGACCTGAGGAACCGTGGGTTCCACGAGATTCTGGACCGGGGGTTCGGCGGCAACCGGGATCTGGGCCGGTTCCACCGCCGCCGGTACGATGCTGGGCGCGATTTGCGCGGTATCAATGGAGAGAGTGGAGCTGCCGGGCATTACCGTGGAAGCGGTCAGCCCCGTGTCGAAGGTCGGCGGCACGTAGGCCATGCTCGTGGCGTTGTGGTCCAGGATGCCGCCCCCGGTTAAATCGACCGGGCAGGAAAGCATGACCGCATCCGCGGGCGGGGTGTAATCCAGGTTGAAGCTGGTGGTCTGCGATTCGGGCAGACTGATCTGCGGGTTCTGGGCAGGGTTCATGCTGACGTTGGGGGAAGTCACGAGCGAGGCCAGGGCGTTGTTGAAGGTCATGCCCGAGGACATGCGTCCGGCGATGGTGCAGATTTCGCCCGTGGTGAGATTCAGACCCATGTTCGTGGCCTGCAGCGCCGCGAGGTTGTAGGTGGAGCTGGGCACGGATACGGTAGCGGCGGGATTATAGGCTAAGGGATCAAAGGCGGCCGGGGAGGCGCCGGGATTCATCACCGATTGGTTGCCCTGGAAGTTCTGCTGCTGGGGCGGATTAAAATAATCGTCGTCGTAGGCCGCCTGGGCAACCAGCGAAGGGATCCCGGTCATGGTGGCGGTAAACGAAAAGATTAAAATACACGAAACGGCCCTCCGGTAATGTTCCTTGATGAGCCGTCCCAGACTGCGATGAAAACGTTTCATGCTTTTCGCCCAGGCTTTGTTTGTAAACATGATGATCACCCCGCCCGCCGATTGATGGACTGACGCTGTCTCATATAAATACACCTTAATAATAGGAAGAAATGATCCAAGCGCTATTCAGCTAATTAAAGTATATCATCGAAAAACAGCCTCGTCAAAAACGCGCGCGCTTTTTTATCCTTTGTTTTTAAGGATATTACGGCGCAGGGCCCAAGTTGCCCGTTTTTTTAATTTTTCCTGACCAGGTAAAAAAAATATTCGGCTTAATTTTATTTGCTCCCGCAGCGCCGCCGGCGTGCCCTTTGCTTTTGTTCCTCCCGGTGCGCCCGGAAAGCCTGCATGCCCATCGCCGGATTTTCCTTCAGAATGAAGGCCTTGTCGGCCGGGATGGGCCCGCGGAGGATTTTTCCCGCTGTCAGGCGGCCCCGCCGTTATTCTTGCGGTTCCGTCTTCGTACGGCTTTTTTTACAAGCCGAGGCGGATTGACCTTCTTCCCTACGGTTCGCCACGGGCGGCTGGACCTGAAAGAGCAACTTTCGCTTGACAACCCACGCTCCGGTTTAGTACCATCTCCTCCATCTTTGCGTGGAGGGTTTGGCCGTGGCTTTGGAGCTGAACCGCGATCCGAAATATCTGTCCGACTTGGCCCTGCAGATTCGCAGACACATCGTCACCATGCTGGGAGCCGCCGGCTCGGGGCACACCGGAGGGTCGCTTTCCATCACGGATATTCTCACCGTCTTGTACTTCGCGGAACTGAGACATGACCCCCGAAATCCCGGCTGGCCCCTGCGGGACCGTCTGGTGCTTTCCAAGGGTCACGGCGCTCCCGCGCTGTATGCCACCTTGGCGCAGGCGGGGTATTTTTCCACCGAGATTCTGAAGACCTTGCGCAAGCTTGGCAGCAGCCTGCAGGGCCATCCCGACATGAATAAAACCCCGGGCGTGGAAATGTCCACCGGCTCCTTGGGCCAGGGGCTTTCCGTGGCTTGCGGCATGGCCGCGGCGGCCAAGACCGGGCCGGGTCAGTTCGCTTTCCGGGTTTATGCGCTTTTGGGCGACGGGGAACTGGACGAGGGACAGGTCTGGGAGGCGGCCATGAGCGCCCCGCATTTCGCCCTGTCCAACCTTTGTGCCATCGTGGATTACAACGGCCTGCAGATCGACGGCGAGGTCTGCCGGGTCATGAACCTGGAACCACTGGCCCAAAAATGGGCGGCCTTCAACTGGCGGGTTCTTCCGGTCGACGGCCACGATTACGGTCAACTCCTGGCCGCCTTGGACGCCGCGCGCGGGGAAACGAACCAACCCACGGTCATCCTGGCAAAAACCACGAAAGGAAAAGGAGTCTCGTTCACGGAGAACCAGGCTTGCTGGCACGGCATTGCTCCCAATGAGGAGCAGGTCTGCCACGCGCTGGACGAATTGGTGTGAGCGTCTCCTCAACCCGCCGAATGGAAAAAATCGCTACGCGAGATGCCTACGGCCAGGTTCTGGCCGAGCTGGGAGCCGAACACTCAGAGATCTACGTCTTGGATGCGGATTTGTCCTGCTCCACCAAGACGAATATCTTCGCCGCGAGGTTCCCCGAACGCTTCTTCAATCTGGGCGTGGCCGAGCAAAACATGATCGGCTGGGCCGCGGGCTTGGCCACCTGCGGCAAAGTTCCCTTTGCCTCCACCTTCGCGGTCTTCGCGACCGCCCGGGCGTACGACCAGCTGCGCAATTCCGTGGCCTTCCCGTCCCTGAATGTCAAATTGGTCGCCAGCCACTCCGGTCTCTCGGTCGGTGCGGACGGGGCTTCCCACCAGGCCATCGAAGACCTGTCGCTGATGCGCACCCTGCCCAACTTCACGGTCGTGGTCCCGGCGGACGGGCCGCAGGCGGCGGAGGCCACGCGCGCCGTGTATGCCCACCGCGGACCGGTCTACCTGCGTCTGGGACGGCCCAAAGTTGAAACCGTGGTCACGGATCAACCTTTCGTGCTCGGCCGCGCCCAGAGCCTGCGTTCCGGGTCCGACGCGACCATCGTGGCCTGCGGCACCCTGGTCCGGGAGGCCCTGCTGGCCGCCGAGCGTTTGGGCCGGGAAGGACTCAAAATCCGCGTGCTGAATCTGCACACCCTCAAGCCCTTGGACGCCGAAGCGATCCTGCAAGCAGCCCGTGAAACGCGCGCGCTGCTCTGCGCCGAGGAACACAGCATCATCGGGGGCCTGGGCAGCGCCGTGGCCGAAGTCCTGGCCGAGGCCGGCTCGGGGATCCCCTTCCGCCGCCTGGGCGTGAACGACATGTTCGGCGAATCCGGCGAACCGGAGGAACTCTTCCGGAAATTCGGCCTGGACGCGGACAGCGTGGCGGCGGCCCTCAAGTCCCTGTTATCCTAACCCTTCCTCCCCCGGCTCGGACCGGGGCGTTTCCCGCTTGGCCTCCGGCGGCAGGTTCTGGCCGCGCCTTTGCTCCCAGGCTTTCTCAAACACCGTTACGATTTCAGGATCGAATTGGCTGCCCGCCATTTTCCTCAGCTCGGCCAGCGCATGACCCGCGGTTCTCGCCTTGCGGTAGGTCCGGTCGCTGGTCATGACATCAAAGGCGTCGGCCACGGCCAAAATTCTCGCCCCCAAGGGGATCGCCCCCTGCCGCAGGGCGTCCGGATAGCCCGCGCCGTCGAAATGCTCGTGATGGTGGCGGATGATGCCCAGAATGTCCCAGGGGAACTCCACGGTTTCCAGAATGCGTTCCCCGATCCGCGGATGATCCTTGATTTTCTGGTACTCCGCCGCCGAGAGCTGCCGGGGTTTGAGAAGAATTTTTTCCGAGATGCCGATTTTCCCGATGTCATGCAGCAGGCCCGCGATGGTGATGGCCTCGACCTGTTCCGCCGGCAGGCCCAGCTGCTCGGCGATGAGAACCCCATAGGCCGACACCCTCTCCGAATGGCCCCGGGTGTATTTCTCCCGCGCGTCCACCATGTCCGAAATGACCTGCACGATGGAAAAATAGCTGCGGTGCAGCTTGGCGTAGAGGTTGGCGTTCTGAATGACGACCGTGGCCTCGGAAGCCAGGGTGCGGAAAAGGCGGACGTCGTTCCCGGAAAAACCTCCGCTCTCCTTTTTGTTGGCGGCCCATAACACGCCCAGAGTCTGCTCGCCGCTGCGCAGGGGCACGGCCATCAGGTTGCGCAATTTGAAGATGCCCTGGAATTCCTCGCGGACCTTCGGCTCGGCTTCGGCCTCGTTGGTGTAAAAGGGACGCGCTTCCCGGAAGACCTGCGCCGAGAGCTTGTTTTCGTCCAGGGTCGCGTGCAGGGCCGCCAATTGCTCCTCCACGGCGCCGATGGCTTCCTTCTGCGCCACCAGCGCGCGGCGCGACTCGTCCCAGAACATGAACCAGCATTTTTCCACGTTGAGAATGGCGCTCACGCGCTCCACGATCTGGGCCAGGGCGCCGCTCAGGTTGGACATTTCGCTGATGACCTGGGCCACTTCGTACAGGCCCAGGAGTTCCTGGGCCTTCTGCTTGGTCTCGTTGAACAGGCGCGCGTTTTCTATGGCCATGGCCGCCTGGTTGGCCAGCGTTTTCAGCAGCACCAGTTCATCGCGGCCGAAGGCCTTCGCCTGCTTCGCGAACAGGTGCATGACGCCGATGACCTTGTTCTTGACTTTCAGGGGCATGGCCGCCAGCGAAACCACGCCCTCCTTCGCCAGCGGGTCCGCCAGCAGGCCCGCCCCGGCGGCGATGGTCCTGGCCAGTTGGGGTTCCCCCTGCTCCAGGGCCTGAGCGGTCAGCGGCCCGGCCAGGGGCTGCCCGCGGTCGGCGGGCTGCAACCCCAAGCTGGTCTGAAAGACCAGGCGCTGGAATCGGGGATCCTTAAGCCAGATGTCACCGGCCTGGTAATGCAGGGCCTTGGTGATTTCCAGGATGATCAGGCGCAGGAGGATGTCCAGTTCCAGGGTGGCGTTGATATTCTGCGCGATCTCGGAAACCGCCGAAGACTGCCGGATGCGCTGCTCCAGCAGGCGCCGCTGTTCCAGAGCGGCCAAAGCCATGCCCGCCAGGTGCCCGAAGGAATCCAGCCGGGCGATATCGGCCGGCCCCCAGATTTGCCCCCGCCGGGCGGCCAGCAGCACCGCGGCTCCGCCCGCTCCCTTGGGACCCAGGCGCAGCAGAAGCGCATTTTCCGGTTCGGGATGCGTTCCCAGGCCGCGCCACATTTGCTGCCACAGAAGCCGCAGCGCCGGAGACGCCCGGCCGGTCCCCGTTCGTCCTCCCGCAGGGTCAGCACGGCGGATTCCTCCCGGCGCGGACCACAGACGGATTTGGCCTTCGCCGGGCAAACGCTGCAACAGCTGCCCGGCGGGAAACTTCTCCGGTCCGTAAGGTCTGGAGGGAACGGCCGCGCGGACGGCCTGCGGGGTCTGGCGCAGGTGCACCCAGACCCAGGCCCGGCGCGCGCGGCACAAGCGCTTGGCCTCGTGCGCCAGCAGGTTCGCCAACTGGACCGGATCCTTGCAGGCCAGGACCCGGCGGCCGAACCGGTCCGCCGGCCACGCGCGCGGCGGCGGGGCATTTTGCGAAATTGATTTGCGGATTCGCCGGCTCATGGGTGGATCGGCTGCCTAGGCACCGGTTTCCTGTTCCAGCCAATCCAAATAGGCCTGCGACCCCGCCGTCACGGGCAGGGCGATGATTTCCGGCACTTCGTAGGGATGAATTTCCCTGACGCGGGCGGCCACCCTGGCCACGTGGGTTTCGCGGGTTTTCACGAGCAGCAACTCTTCCGCGGCCCGCTCCACCTTCCCGCGCCAGTGATAGATCGACCATAATCCGGGGACAACATTGACGCAAGCGGCCAGGCGCTCGGCGATCAGCGTTTCGGCGATGCGCTGCGCCTGTTCCCGGTCGGGAACCGTTACCAAAACCACGCAATACCCCATGCTGCCTCCCCTGAAGGAACGGTGCGCGCCGGCGGCCGGCGCCCTGCGATCATGACCGAATCACCACTCCGGCGTAACCCACGACCCGCCGCGTGTCTCCCGAAGCTTCGGCCGAAGTGGCGTAGCGGACGCATTCGGCCGTTTTGCCTCCCAACCGCCGGGCGGCGGTCAGCAGGGCCGCGACCGGCGCCACGCCGCACATGCTGATTCCCCGGGACAGCACCACCTGGAGCAGTCCTTCCGGGTCGAGCGCCTCGACCCGCTCCAGGGCCAGATGATCCACCTGCCGGGTATGCTCCTCATCGGCAAAATGATTCATGTCCGAGGAGGCGAGCAGGACGACCCGTCGCCCACAGGCCCGCACCACATCCGCCAAGGCCTCCCCCAACGTGCGCAACACCGCCGCGTCCAGGGTGGCCAGGGCGATGCAGACGATCGTGAAGTCGGTCTGGCTTTTTTGCAAAAACGGCAGCTGCACTTCCAGAGAGTGTTCGCCGGCATGCGCGGCCTCGTTTTCGCGGGCCGCGCGGCACCGTTCCAGGATCGCGTCGCGCAGCGCGGGGTCGCAGGGAACTTCTCCCAAGGGAGTCTGCCAGGCGCGGGCGGGCGAGACGGCCACGGGTACGCCGCGCCCCGTGTGGTTGGGCCCTAATAAGATGAATGCCTCGGCCGGCTCCAGGCGGGCGAAGACCTCAGCGGCCACGCGGCCGGAATACACATAGCCCGCGTGGGGCACCACGGCCCCCAGGCAGGCTTTCGCCGGGGGCGCCGGTTTGGGCCAGAGACCCTGCAGCTCCTGCAGGAGCTGCCCGGAATGCGCGGCGTAAAAACTTCCGGCCACAACGGCTTTTCGAATCATGACCCTCACCTGCCTGCCGGCTGGACCGGCCCCGCCGCGGACGGCCCGCGGACGGCACAATCATTGACAGGGGGTGGCGATTGTGCAACAGTGAATCCATGCCCCTGTTTCGCTGGCGTTGGCTAACCTGGTTGCCGGCGTTCGCCTTGCTGGCCGGCAGCGTCTGGGCGGTCGAGATTCTGAAAGACCGGCCCACCACCTTGATTTACCCGCCGTTTTGGCATACCCCGCTGGGCGTACACCGCGGCACGCCGGAATTGCTCGCCCTGTTCATCGGCGCGCGCGCGCATTTTTCCTCCCCGCAGAGCCTCGCGTGCACGCATCTCCTGAGCGCAACGGAAGAACGCTCCGCGCCCGGGGACGATTTCCGTCTCACGGTCCTGGGAGCCAATACGGGCGAAGGCGACGTGATCTACAATCCCAGCCTGACCCGTCTGGAAGTCCTGGGCGACCGGGAGGCCCATCCCGGCCTCTTTACCAGGCCCACGGGCGCGGCCTTCGCTCCGGACGGTACCGCCTGGGTGAGCGACCCGGCGCAAGCGCGGATCGTGCGGCTGCGTCCGCAATCCGGACTCTTGGTTCCCGCCGGCGAAGTGCCTCCGCCTCCCGGAGGCTGGCTGCAGCCCTGGGGGGTGGCTTTCGATTCCGCGGGCCGCGCTTATGTTTCCGATCCCGGGCGGAGTCTGGTTTTCATTTATTCCAGCTCCGGGCGCTGGCTGCAAACCCTGGGGCCGGTTCTGGCCGGCGGCGTGCGTCTGGAGGCGCCGCGGGGCCTGGCCGTTACGGACGCCGGGGAAACCTGGTCCTTTTATCACGACGATTATCTGTTTGTCTGCGACCGGGACGGACGCCGGCTGCTGCGCCTGGATCCCCGGCATCCCGAAAGAGGCGTTCAGGTGACTGCGGACTTGGAAAACCTGCCCGCAGGCCCCAGCCCGCCCCGTTGCGCCTGGCTGGCCTTGGACTATTATGAAAACCTTTGGGTCACGGATGAACAACGCTGCCAGGTCCACAAGTTCACCCGGCATCTGGAATACCTGGTATCCTACGGCGGGCCGGGATCCGGCGACGGCTTGTTCGACCGGCCGACCGGCATCGCCCTCTACCGCCACTTCGGGCAGGTGTTCATCGCCGACCGGCAAGGCGCCCACTACTTCTGGATCGGAACGGATATCCTCGACCCCGCGGTCGGCTGGCTGCAACGTCCTGCCGGCTTGGTCAGCGTCCGTTTCCTGCTGACCGAGCCCTCCCTGCTGACCCTGACCGTACGCGCGCCGGGCAGGGCGCCGGAAACCGTGTGCACGCGGCGCCTGTATAATTCGGGCCCGCAGACGGAGACCTGGCGCATCCCCGAAGCCTGGCGGGACCAGCCCCTGGAATTCGTTTTCACGGCCGAGGCTACCTATTCCACGCGCGAGCACTTCGCCAAGCGCGTTTCCCTGCGCTGGCGGCAGGAATAGTCCCGCCGGGTTCCGCTTCGTGCCCCGGGCTTCGGTCCGCGCCCTTAATCCCCTCCCGTGATCGTGATTTCCACCCGCCGGTTCCGGTAGGCTGCGCGCGCGTTTCCGCGCACGACCGGAGACCGGGTGCCCCGCGGTTTGATGAGAATACGGGTCATGGAAATTTTATGATAGGCGGTCAGGTAGCGCGCCACGGCCTCGGCCCGGGATTTGGACAAAATCAGGGCGTTGTCCTTCTCCCCCACGGGGTCGCAGAACCCTTCGATCATGACCTTGGCGCGGGGATTGCTTTGAATGTACCTCGCCGCCTCGGCGATTTTTTGGGACGCTTCCGGCGTGACTTCGGCCCGCCCCAGATCGAAGAGAATGTCTCCGAATTTTTTATGCACCGTTTTCTCGGCCGTAGACTTTGCGCCGGGCGCCTCGTTCCCCGCGAACAAATATCCCTGGGCCGTCTCCTTGTCGTTGTTGACGTCATAGAGGTTGAGGCGGTAGCGGATTTTCCGGACATCGGCCACGGTCTTTCCCTGCCGGTCGCGGGTATCCCATTTGATCAACGCCGGCTGGCCTTTCCCGCGGAAGGCCTTGACGGCTTTACCGCGCGTATCATACAGGACGAGGGTCCACTTAAGCACGCGGGGTCCCGCCGACCGCTTCACACGCAGCAGCACTTCCTGCGCGGCGCCGGCGCCGATGGCACCCTTGCGTATTTCCACGCCCACACTCAGGCTCTGCTTGAGCAGGGAGCGCATGGCCAGCTCGCCCTCGCTCATGTTATGGGCGGCTGCCACGGCGCCGCCCCCGCTTTCCCCTCCGACCGTGAAGGCCATCTGGGGTTGTAAAACCGGCCTGGTGGATTTCGGCCCTTCCGCCGCCCCGCCGCCGGCCGGAGCTCCGTGGCGCGTGAGCGCAGCGAAATCCATGCCCAGGGAAATGTAGTGGGCCGTGCCGAGTTCGCCCTGTGGCGCGAAGGTGTATCCGAGACGCCAGCCGGAAAGATCAAAGCCCAAGCCGGCGGTGATGCCGCTGCCGGAGCCCGCGCTGGCCAGCTCGGACATCACGTATCCCCCCCGGATGAAAATCATGTCCAGCAGGCCATACTCCAGGCCGGCGTGATAGAGCATCTGCTGGGGAGCCGGAAACGGCACCTCGAGTCCCAGAGAGAAATCGAGCCGGTGTCCTTTGGCCAAGACGGCCCGGTAGGCCGCACCCAGGCTGGCGCTCATGGGCAGGGTATAGCCCTGGACCGGGAGGCCGAGATTGGCCAGCGCCACGCCCAGTACGATTCCCTCCGGCTCCTGCAGTTTCCACTGCAGGCCGGCGTCCACGGCCAGGGTCATGGCGGAAAAATCCCCCAGGGATTCCGCCACGAGCTTGCCCGCGCCCCCGAAGGCCAGGCCCCAGGAAGTGGACATGCCGTATCCGAAGTTGACGCCGTACATGGACAGCGACAAGGTGGTGCCGTCCCGGACCACGGAGCCGTCCGACGCCGCCTCGGTCTTCTCGATTTCGCCCAACCCGAGATACGTGAAACTGACGGCCCCCATGCCGTTGCCGAGCGGCATTCCGAACAGCAGGGTCTCCTGGGTGACCGACTGGATCCAGCTGGTGTGAAAAAACTCCAATTGCATCTGGTCCTGCGCGGCCAGCCCGGCGGGGTTCCAGAACAGGGACGCCAAGTTGTCGGTCAAGGCCGCGCCGGCGCTGCCCATGGCCGGAATGCGCGTGCCGATCCCCAGCAACAGCTCGGGCATGGCCACCTGCGCGAAGGGATAATTCTCCTGCAGGTCCGCCGCCCCCGCTCCGGGCGCCCAGCCCAGCAGCAGCCCGGCCGCCAAGCCGAGCGCCAAACGTCCATGTCTGCACGGAAAAGGTTTCATGCGCCTCTTCAAGGTGATGATTCCGTCCGTCCGGCCGCCCTGCCGGCCGTACCGCCTGGCACCGGACTCACCGCGGCGTAATCACGATTTTTTTGCTTTCCAAAGTGAACTGCCTGCCGTCCGTGGCGAGGTACCGGAAGCGGTAGAAATAGACTCCCGGGGCCACGCCGGCGATGTCCCAGCTGGTGACCTCGTTGACGCCGGCCCGTTTGTTGTGGTCCTCCAGGTGGGCCACCCGGAAGCCGCGCAAATTAAAAACATCGATCGTGACATCCGCCGGCTCGTCCAGGTTGTAGCCGAAGTACACCAGGCCCCCCGAGGCGGGATTCGGATACACCACCACTTTGCCGCTGGGCAGGAGCGGGGGCGTGAGCGTGGAAGTGACGGTGATGGACGGCGTGGAGGTGATGGTCGGAGTAATCGTGATGGTCGGCGAAATGGTCGGCGTGAGCGTGCGGGTGGCGGACTGGGTCGGCGTGGGCGTGAAGGTCGGGGTCCGGGTCCGCGTGGCGGTGATGCAGTGACACTCCACGTCGTCCACGTACA
>CAZQGO010000032.1:0-3725 GCA_964593065.1 uncultured bacterium
GTTCACGTGCGGCTTGTTCCGCTCAAATTTCTGCTTCGCCATGTTTTTCCCTCCTTAACAGGCTTTTCAAAAAAGGAAATGGTTCTCTCCGGTCCAATTCCGAGAGCCGAGAGTCGACAATGGACCGCAGGCGAGTTTTCCGCTCTGAAACCATCGACTTTCGCCTGCTCGAAAATTTCGCCGGCAGCGAAATTTTCTGGAGCCCAAGACCGGGATTGAACCGGTGACCCCGTCCTTACCAAGGACGTGCTCTACCGACTGAGCTACCTGGGCGAAGTTTAAAAATAGACCCTAAAATTTAACAAACCCGCCGGTGGCGTGTCAATGTATTTTTTTTATTTTACCGCTATTTTCGCCAGCTCCGCCAGCGCCGGTGCCCCCACAACCATTGCTCCGGGTGGTCCCGCACCCAGCCTTCGACCACGCGGTTCATGGCCTCCACCAGGGTTGGCAGGCGGGCCGTGTCCTTGTCCTGGCGCGGGATAGGGAACTCCGGCCCGATTTCAACCCGCAAATCGCCGTTCGGGACCCGGTAACAATGCGCCGGGACCAGGAGGGCGCCCGTGATCTGGGCCAGTCGGGCGGCCCCGATGGTGGACCCCGCCCGCTGGCCCATGAAGTTCACCCAAACCCCGCCGTTCTCGACCTGGTCGATCAGGATTCCGAGCGCGCCTCCGGCCTTCAGGTGCTGCCCGCACAGATAGGCGCTCTTGGGCCGCGGGTTGTCCGGGATGGCGCGCGTGTAGTTCCTGCGTCGTATCCACTCGTAGAGGTCGGCCAGGTCGCGATCGGAAGGGTCCCGGAACAGCCACTTCAGGTCCGCCAGATAGGACAGCAGGGAACCCATGAGGATGAAGTTCCCCATGTGGGCCGAAAACAGGATCACGCCCCGCCCCCGGCTCATGGCCCGGTCCAGATGTTCCTGCCCCACGCACGACATATGCCGGCGGCGGAAGCGGGCCGGAGCGAAGGCGTAGTGGAGAATCTCGCAGGCGGCCGCCCCGAGGTGGGCGAAGTTGTCCCGCGCCAGCCGGACGCGTTTGCGTGCAGACAGAGCGGGACCGTAGATCAGCTCTAAGTTCTCCACGGCCACTTGGGCGCGGGACCGCAACAGACGGAAACCCAACTTCCCCAGCCCCCGCCCCAGCCACAGCACCAGGCGATGCGGCATCAGGCCCAGGAGCGTCACGGCTAAGAACAGGAGGCCGAAGAGGAAGAACCGGCGCAGGGTCATGGGAACGGGATCGTTCCTCCCAGGGCGGCCCGAATCGCCGGGAGTACGCCGGGATCTGGAGCGGGGGACGGGGTTCGAACCCGCGACGTTCAGCTTGGAAGGCTGACATTCTACCACTGAATTACCCCCGCCGCGTGGTCTAACAAAAAGGCGGGTTGAAAACCCGCCCTTTTTCCTCGTTGAGAAGCGGAAAAAAAAGAGGTTGCACATCCGAACCGAAGACCGTTGCTGAGTCTGGTTGACATTCACGACGAGCTGGATACCCGTCCCACTGCACGGTTCTGGCCCCGTGTTTCCGCGGCGAAAAAACTGGTGGACAGGGAAGGATTTGAACCTTCGTAGGGCGACGCCCGACAGATTTACAGTCTGTTGCCATTGACCGCTCGGCCACCTGTCCGCAGGGTTTTTAAGTTTATACAAACTCTCCGCGACTGTAAAGCCCTTTTTCAGGGACGCCTGGGACCGCGTCCCCGCTCCATTTTTCCCTTATCCATTGGGCCGCGGCGTCCGGGTCCGCGGATTCGAGCCAGTGAATTTCCGCACCCTTGCGCTCCAGGCGGCGGAACCATGTCTCCTGCCGCTTGGCGAAATCGCAGATCGCCAGGCGGAGCTTTTCCTCCAGTTCCGCCGGACTTGCGATCCCTCCGGTCAGAAAATCCGCGCCAAACCGGTATTCCAAACCCAGCTGCCGCAGGCGCTCCCAGGTCACGCCCTGGTCATGCAGGTGCGCCACTTCGGGGATCAAGCCTGCCTCCAGCCGTTTCCGCAACCGGATCCGGATGCGCTCGCGCAAAACGTCGCGGCTCCAGCGGATGCCCAGAATCAGCGGTGTCAGGGATGGAAGTTCCGGCGCAGGCCTGCGTTGGGAATACTCCGCGATCTCGATGGCCCGGATCAGCCGCTGCCGGTCGCGCGTATCGGTCGTGTTGTGCAGGGAGCCGCGGAGCCGCCGCAGGCGATCCACCAGGGCCGCGTCGGGCAAACCGGACAGCTCCGCTCTCAACTCCGGCTGGGGCGGGACTTCGGACAAGCGATAACCCGCCAGGACCGCCTGCAGGTAAAGGCCCGTGCCTCCGGCCAGGATCGGCAGAAGCTTCCTTGCCCGCACCTCCGCATAGGCGGCGTAGAAAGCCCTCAGGAAATCAAAGAGGCTGAACTCCCGGCTTAAATCCGCGATATCGATCAGGTGGCTGGGGATGCGGCGGCCCGCGATTTCATATGCTTCCGGGTCTTTGCCCGCGCCCAGGTTCAGGCCGCGGTAAACCTGGCGGGAATCCGCGGACAGGATCTCGCCGGAAAATTGCGAGGCCAGTTCCACGGCCAGTCGCGTCTTGCCTGAGGCCGTCGGGCCGAGAACGACCAGCAGGTTGTAGGCTGAAGGATTCATGGAATCTCAAACCCTTGAATGATGTGCGAGTGGGCAGGATGCAATGCCCTTTGAAAATACCGGCTTGGAAATTATCCCCCGGGAAATAATCCAAACATCCGATCGGGCGTGATGGTTGGTCGTTTTTCCTATTTTCGGCTTTCGATTCTCGCCAGCTTTTTCGCTGTGCGAAAAAGCTGGAGCCACCGGTCGGAATCGAACCGACGACCACCCGCTTACAAGGCGGGAGCTCTACCACTGAGCTACGGTGGCCCATGTACTCCGGCAGGTGCCAATCTCCGCGCCTAAGAAAGAGAAATGGATTCCTTCTCCCCCCTGGGGGGGCGGGGCCGCGCAGGGGCTGTTTTAGAACACGGTTCCGCTGGACTGACGCCGCTGGCGCACGATTTCAAAGAGTACGATGCCGGTGGCGACGGCCGCGTTCAGGGAATTCACCTTGCCCAACAGCGGCACGCGCAAATGCAAATCGCATAATTCCCGCGTCAAACGGCGCAGTCCCTTGCCTTCCGCGCCCACGACCACGGCCAGCGGCCGCTTGAGGTCGGCTTCCCAGACCGGCTGGCCTTGCGCGGCGTCCAGACCCGCGACCCACAGACCCGCGGTTTTCAGGGTTTGCAGGCCCGCGGCCAGGTTGGTCACCCGGGCGATGGGCAGGTGTTCCACCGCGCCCCCCGAGGCTTTTTCCGCCGCCGGGGTGATGTCCGCGCTGCGCCGGGTCGTGATCACCAGGCCGTCGGCGCCCGCGCCTTCCGCGCAGCGGGCGATCGCGCCGAGGTTGCGGGGATCCTCGATCTCGTCCGCCAGCACGATCAGGGCGCGCGCGGGATGCCTGCGGCTGGAGGCCACGAGCGATTCCAAATCCGTGTACCGGCGGTCCTGCAGGATGGCCATCACGCCTTGGTGCACGCCGTCCCCGGCCAGCTTGTCGAAGCGGTGGCGCTCCAGCCATTCGATGGGCAGACCCCGCGCCTGGGCCTCGTCGCGCAGCTCTTGCAGGATGGACCCGTGGCCGCCCTTGGCCAGGATCAGTTTCCGCACCCGGGAGCCTCCGGAGCGCAGCGCCTCCAGCACCGCCCGCCGCCCGTAGATCTTCTGCAGGTTCAT
>CAZQGO010000032.1:3825-20925 GCA_964593065.1 uncultured bacterium
AGTTCCTCGTATCCCTGCCGCACGGAATCCAGATTCTCCCGGCTGAAATCCAGGGGGCTGCGGTAATGGGCGGAAAGCAGGAACAGGCGGAGGACCTGGTACGGCACGGTCCGGAGTACGTCCCGGGTCAGCCAGAAATTCCCGAGGGACTTGGACATTTTTTCGCCTTCGATATTCAAGTAGCCGTTGTGGAGCCAGGTGCGGGCCAGGGGTTTTCCGGTCAGGCTTTCGCTCTGGGCGTTTTCGTTTTCATGGTGGGGAAAGACCAGGTCCGCCCCGCCGCCGTGGATGTCAAAACTCTCTCCCAGGTATTTCATGGACATGGCCGAGCATTCGATGTGCCAGCCCGGGCGGCCCTGGCCCCAGGGGGAATCCCAGGCCGGTTCGCCCGGCTTGGCGGCCTTCCACAGCGCAAAATCCAGCGGGTCGCGCTTGCGCACATTCACTTCGACCCGCGCGCCTTCTTCCAGCTCCTCGATGTTCTTTCCGGACAGCCGGCCGTACTTCGGAAAGCTTCTCACCTCGAAGTAGACGTCTCCGTCCAGCACGTAGGCGTGGCCGGCGTCGATTAGGCGGGTAATGAAGGAGAGGATGTCCGGGATATGTTCCGTGGCTTTGGGCGTGATATCGGCTGGCAGGCAGCCCAGGGCCTGGAGGTCGGCGGCGAAGGCAGCCGTGTATTCCTCGGCCACGGCCCGGGGGCTGCGGGCCTGCTCGCGGGCCCGCTGGATGATCTTATCGTCGATGTCCGTGATATTCTGAACGTAGGTGACCCGGTATCCCCTGCGCACCAGCACCCGGCGCAGCACGTCAAAGACCACGAAGGCACGGGCGTTGCCCACGTGGAAGTAGTCGTACACGGTCGGCCCGCAGGCATACAGGCGCACATGCTTGGGCTCGGCGGGCTGGAAGCGCTCCCGGCTCCGGGTGGCGGTATTGAAAAAAAACAGGCCCGTTTCTTTTTCCGCTTGCAGCGGTTCAGCGCTCATGAGTTCTCCTGGTGCCGGGGACGGTCCGTCCGCCAAACCCGTCCCGGTTCCGAATTATAACCCAAGCGGGGGAAAAGAAAAAGGGCGGGCCGACGAAACGGCCCGCCCTTATGTTCCACGCGCGTCCGCCGTTACTTCGGCGCCTTGCGGCCCCCGGCCTTTTTCGTCTGCGGCGCATGCGGTTTGGGCCGTGCCGCCTTGCCCTGGCTTTTTTTCTCCAGGCTGGCCTGCTTCCGCTGCGCGCGCTCTTGGGCCCTTTCCTTCTTGAGCCGTTCCTTCTCCGTCAGGCGCGCGGAGATTTTCTTGTCTTTTTCCGGATCCCGGGCGCTCTTGCGCTCGGCCGGCTCGGCCTCGCCCTTGGCTTTGCCGAAGAGCGGTTTTTTCTTCTTGGCCTTGGCCGCGGAGGGCTTTTCGGCTTTGTCGGCCTTGCCCTGCTTGGCCGCTTTGGCTTTGGCTTCCTTGCCCTCCTCGCCTTCGGGCACCTTGACCTGCTTCAAATGCTGTCCCAGCAGCTTCTCGCCGGGAATCCAGTCCACCAGCTCGATAAACGCCATGGGCGCGGCGTCCCCGGTGCGGGGGCCCAGCTTGATGATGCGCGTATAGCCGCCGAGCCGGTCCTTGTACCATTCGACCACATGGTCGAAAAGCCGGTTCACCACGTCGCGGCGGGCGATCCAGGCGAAAGCCTGCCGGCGGTGGTGCAGCGTTCCCTTCTTGGCGAAGGTAATGATGCGTTCCGCGATGGGCCGGACCTCCTTGGCGCGTGGCAAAGTGGTCCGGATGCGGCCATGGAGGAAAAGCGCTTCCGTCAATTGCCGGAGCATGGCCTTGCGCCGGTAGCTGGGCACGCCGAGTCTTCTGCCGCTCAGTTGATGTCTCATCGCTTTGTCCTTCCTAGGCTCACTTCTTTTTCGCCGCAACCACTTCCGGCGTCTCCAGGAAATGCACGTCCATGCCGAGGGAGAGTCCCATTTCGGCCAGGATTTCCTTGATCTCGTTCAAGGACTTGCGGCCGAAGTTGCGGTAACGGAGCATCTCCGTTTCGGTCTTCTGCACCAGGTCGCCGATGGACTTGATGTTCGCGGTCTTGAGGCAGTTGCTGGAACGCACGGACAATTCCATTTCCTCGACGCTGCGCTGCAGGAGCTCCTTCAGGCGTTCCTGCTCCTCGTCCACCTCTTCCACGACTTCCTCCGGCTCCTCTTCGAAATTGATGAAAATGGCCAGGTGGTCCTTCAGGATCTTGGCCGCATGCCCCAGGGCGTCCTCGGGGCTGATGCGGCCGTCGGTCCAGATCTCCACCAGCAATTTGTCGTAATCCGTCATCTGGCCGACGCGCGTGTTTTCGGTTTCGATCTTGACCTTGGTGACGGGGGTGAAAACGGCGTCCACCGGAATGGTGCCGATGGGCATCTCCTCCCGCTGGGGCCGGCTGGCCCGCAGGTATCCGCGCCCGAAATCCACCTCGATGTCCATTTCCAGCTTCGCGTCGCGCTCGCTCAAAGTGGCGATGTGCAGGTCCGGGTTCAAAATTTCCACGGTGCTGTCGGTCTGGATGTCGGCCGCCGTCACTTCGCGTTCGCCCTTCACTTCCAGGTGCAGGGTCTTGGGGCCGTCGTCATGGAGCTTGATTTTTAACTCCTTTAAATTCAAGATAATATCCATGGTGTCCTCCACCACGCCGGGCAGGGAGGAGTACTCGTGCACCGCCCCCGCGATCCGCACCGCCGTGACCGCGGCGGCCTGGATCGAGGACAAAAGGATGCGCCGCAAGGAATTGCCGATGGTGACTCCGAAACCGCGTTCAAACGGCTCGGCGATGAATTTCCCGTAGACCGCCGACAGGGACTCTTTGTCGTAATCCAGCCGCTCCGGTTTGACTAGACTTTTCAGCTTCATGCTCAACACTCCTTTTTAATCCCCGCGGTTGGGCACGGGTTTACTTGGAATAGAGCTCCACGACCAGCTGTTCCTGAATGGGCAGCGCCAGCTCCTCACGGCTGGGAATCTTCGTCAAAGAACCGGCGAGTTGCTCGTGGTTGACCTCGAGCCAGCTCGGGACCCCGCCCCGGCGGGCGAGCGTTTCCAAGGCGTACTTGATGGCGTCCAGGCTCCGGCTCTTCTCGCGGATTTCCACCCGGTCCCCCACCTTCACGAGGTAGGAGGGGATATCCACTTTGCGCCCGTTGACGCGCAGGTGGCCGTGGGTGACCAGTTGGCGCGAGGCCAGACGGTTCACGGCAAAGCCCATGCGGTAGACGATGTTGTCCAGACGCCGTTCGAGCATTTGCAGCAGGATTTCGCCGGTGACGCCCCGCTTGCGGCTGGCGGCCTCGTAATAGCCGCGGAACTGCCGCTCGAGCAGGCCGTACATGCGCCGCAGCTTCTGTTTTTCACGCAGCTGTTTCCCGTAATCGGAAACCTTGCTGCGCATGCCTTCCTTGTTCTCGCCGGGCGCGTAATTCCGCCGCTCGAAGGCGCACTTGTCCGTCATGCACTTGTTGCCTTTCAAAAACAGTTTCATGCCTTCCCGCCGGCAGTGCCGGCATTCGGCGCCGATATATCTTGCCATCGTCCGTAAACCTCCTTGAGTCGGGCCGCCCGCGGGCTAGACCCGCCGCCGTTTGGGGGGGCGGCAGCCGTTGTGGGGAATGGGCGTCACGTCCTTGATGACCGTCACGTCGAGGCCGATCCCCTGCAGGCTCCGAATCGCCGCTTCCCGGCCGGCCCCCGGCCCCTTGACATACACCTCAACCTCTTTCATGCCGGCTTCGATCGCTTTCTTCCCGGCCGCCTCCGCCGCCAACTGGGCGGCAAAGGGGGTGCTCTTGCGCGAGCCCTTGAAACCGACCTGCCCGGCGGAAGACCAGGAAATCACATTGCCGTCCTTGTCGGTGATAGACACGATGGTATTGTTGAAGGTCGACTGAATGTGCGCCATGCCCAAGCGGGGGGCTTTCTTGACCTTCTTTTTCCCTCGTCCGGATCCTTTGGTTGCCACGGGTTGTGCCTCCTTGCCCTACCTGGCCTGGCGGCCAGAACGGGCTGTGCTATTTCTTCTCGACGGCGCGTTTCCCGCTGCCGACGGTCTTGCGCGGGCCCTTGCGCGTGCGGGCGTTGGTCCGGGTTCTCTGGCCCCGCGCCGGCAGGCTGCGCCGGTGGCGCATGCCCCGGTAGCACCCGATGTCGATCAGGCGCTTGATGTTCTGGCTGATCTCGCGCCGCAGGTCGCCCTCCACCTTGAAGCCCTCGTTGATGACCGACTGCAGCCGGTGGACTTCATCCTCGGTGAGATTCTTCACCCTCACGTCCGGCGAGACCTTGGCTTCGGCCAGCACGCGCTTGGCGCTGGTGAGGCCGATGCCGAAAAGATACGTCAAGGCCGTCTCAATGCGTTTTTCCTTGGGTAGATCGATGCCGCTGATACGAGCCATAAATCGTTGCTCCTCCCTTTCGCGCCGCCGGGCGGTGCGCCTCTAGCCCTGGCGCTGCTTGTGCTTGGGATTGGTGCAAATGATCCGCACGACGCCCTTGCGCCGCACGACTTTGCATTTCTCACATAGGGGCTTGACCGAAGCTCTGACCTTCATTGCCATTGCACCTCGCTTTCCGCCTACTTGAAACGGTAGGTGATCCGGCCCCGGCTCAGATCATAGGGAGAAAGCTCCACGGTGACCCGGTCGCCGGGCAGGATGCGGATGAAATTCATGCGCATTTTCCCGGAAATATGCGCCAAGACATTGTGCTTGTTTTCCAATTCCACCCGGAACATGGCGTTGGGCAAGGCTTCTAAAATCCTGCCCTCGATCTGGATCGAGTCTTCCTTGGGCGTGTTTTGCACCCGATCCCGCTTGTTGGGGCGGTCCTTTTTCCGGGAACGTTGCGTGTGCCGGTTGAATCGTTTGGTCATAGTGTTAAGACCTCCGCGCCATCCTGACTGACCGCCACCGTGTGTTCGAAATGCGCCGAGAGCGATCCGTCCTGCGTTTTAGCCGTCCAGCGATCCTCCTGGACGACCACGCCGTATGCGCCTGCATTCACCATCGGTTCGATGGCGAGGACCATGCCGGGTTTCAACCGCAGCCCGCGGCCCGTCTCGCCGAAATTCGGAATCTGCGGCTCTTCGTGCAAATCCCGTCCGATGCCGTGCCCCACGAAATCCCGCACCACGGAAAACCCGGCGCCTTCCACATGCTTCTGCACCGCGTGCCCGATATCCGACAGATAGGCGCCTGGCTTCACCTGGCCGATGGCAAGCTCCAGGGATTCCCGGGTCACCCGCATCAGCCTCCGGGCCTCCGCGGACACCTCCGCCACCGGATAGGTCCGGGCGCCGTCGCCAAACCAGCCCCCCAGCTTGACCCCGACGTCAATGCTGATGAGGTCCCCCGCCCGCAGGGTCTGTTCGCCGGGGATGCCATGCACCACCACTTCGTTGATCGAGGTGCACAGGGTGGCCGGGAACCCGCGATAGCCCTTGAAGGCCGGCAGCCCTCCCCGTTTGCGGATCAATTTTTCGGCCCAGCGGTCCAACTCGCGCGTCGTGACCCCGGGAGCGATCCGGTCCGGCAGACATTCCAGGATTTCCTTGACCACGCCGCAGGCCCGGCGAATCTGGGCAATCTCCGCGGCGCTCTTTATAATCACCATGCGGAGGACTCAACCCACCGCCGCTTGGATGGCCGCAACAATTTCCGGGATCTGGCCCACCGCCGGGACCGAGCGCAGCAGCCCTGCGTTCCGGTAATACTCCACCAAGGCCGCCGTCTGCGTCTCGTAAACCTGCAAACGCTGGCGGATGGTTTCCTCGTTGTCGTCCGAACGGATGATCAGCGGAGTGCCGTCGCGGTCGCAGAGACCGTCGGTTTTCGGCTTCAAGTTGGTATTCACGTTGTAATTGGCGCCGCAGGTCGGGCACATCCTCCTGCCGGTCAGGCGCCGGATGATCACGTCGTTGGGCACTTCGATATTGACCACGGCCGTCAGGCTCAAACTCCGCTCCTGCAGCAACCGGCCGAGGGCATCCGCCTGGGCCAGCGTCCGGGGAAAGCCGTCCAGGATGAAGCCGCGGCGGACGTCCTCCGCCTGCATGCGCTCCGCCAGCATGCGGATCACGAGATCGTCCGGCACCAGCGCGCCGCGATCCATGAAGGCCCGGGCTTCGCGCCCCAGTGCCGTCTCCGCCTTGACGTTCGCCCGCAGGATGTCCCCGGTTGAGATGGCGGGGATGCCCAGTTTCTGGCTCAACTGGGCCGCGTAGGTTCCCTTGCCCGCTCCGGGGGCCCCCAGGAAAATCAGTCGCATTTCCCACTCCTCATGGGTCCCGGAGGGTTTTTCCAGGCCCCATGTTTTTTGAGCTTAGAACGAAGCCGTGCGGCTTTTCAATTTGCCCTGCTTCATGAATCCTTCATAGTGCCGCATCAGCAGGTGGGATTCCACCTGCTTCATGGTGTCGAGCGCCACGCCGACCACGATCAGGAGCGTGGTGCCTCCGAAATACCAGCCGATGGACATGTGCCGGGCCAGGATATCCGGGATGATGGCGATCAAGACCACGGCCAGCGAACCGCCGAGCGTGATGCGCGAAAGCGTCTGATCAATGAACTCGGCCGTCGACTTGCCCGGCCGCAGACCCGGGATAAATCCGCCGTATTTTTTCATGTTGTCCGCCACGTCCGTGGGGTTGAAGGTGATGGCCGTGTAGAAGTAGCAGAAAAACACGATCAGGATGGCGTACAGGACCATGTACAGAATGCTGCCCGGCGAAAGATAATTTAAAATGGTCTGCACCATGGTTTGGGTGGCACTCATGGCGTTGGGATTTTCAAAAAAGCGCGCGATCGTGGAAGGCATGACCAGGACCGCGCTGGCGAAAATCACGGCGATGACGCCCGAGTAGTCCACCTTCAGCGGCAGCTGCGTGGACTGGCCCCGGTAAATCTTGCGCCCCACGATGCGCTGGGCGTATTGGACCGGTATTTTCCGGTACGACTGCTGCACCACGACGGTCAGCGCCACCAGGGCGACCAGAACGGCAATGAACAGCAGGAGCTCGAAGAGGCTGACCGAACCCGCCTGGAAGAGGGCCCACATGGAACCCGCCTCCATGGGCAGGCGCGCCACGATGCCGGCAAAGATGATGATGGACATGCCGTTGCCGATTCCCCGCTCGGAAATCTGTTCGCCGAGCCACATGATGAAAATGGTGCCGCAGGTCAGCGTGAGCACCGTGGTGATCTGGAAAGCCAGTCCCCAGTGAATGACGATGGATTCCCCGCCCGAGGGGGACACGTTGTGCAGCATATAGGTCATGCCGATAGACTGGATGATGCAAAGGAGCACCGTGCCGTACCGGGTGTACTGGGTGATTTTTTTTCGCCCTTGTTCGCCTTCTTTTTGCAGGCGTTCCAGATACGGCACCACGGTGGTCAGGAGCTGGATGATGATCGAAGTGGAAATGTAGGGCATGATGCCGAGCGCAAAGACGGAAAACTGGCTCAAGGCCCCGCCCGAGAACAAGTCCAGAAATCCCAGCACGCCGCCGGCCTGATTCTGAATGAGGGCGGTCATGGCCGCGGCATTGATGCCGGGCGTGGGGACGTGCGATCCGATCCGGTACACGAAGATCATCGCCAGCGTGAAGAGGATCCTCCGCTTGAGTTCCGGAATGGAGATCGCGTTTTGAAAAGCGCCTAGCATGCCTGCACCTCGGCCTTGCCGCCGGCCGCCGTTAATTTCTCGGCGGCGCTCTTGGAAAACTTCTGCGCCTTGACGTGCAACCCCCGGGGCGCCTCTCCCTGCCCCAGGATTTTCACGGGACGGTTCTTGCGCACCAGCCCCGCCTGGGTCAACGCCTCCGGGTCCACGGTCGCGCCGGCCTGGAAACGGGCCAAGTCCTGCAAGTTGACGACTTCATACTGGGTGCGGAAGGGGTTGAAAAAACCGCGCTTCGGCATTTTTTGCGCCAGCGGCATCTGGCCGCCTTCGAATCCCGGGCCCTTGGCGCCACCGCTGCGGGCTTTTTGCCCATTGGAGCCGCGGCCTGCGGTCTTGCCCCAACCCGACCCGATGCCCCGGCCCCGGCGGTGTCCTTCCCGGCGGGCTCCGCTGGCCGGGACCAATTCGGCGATCTTCATGATGGACTTTCCCCTTTCCCTAGGCGCCGATCTCTTCAACCTGAAGCAGATGCTTCACTCTGGCGACCATGCCCCGGATCTCCGGACGGTCCGGCAGGACATGCGAGGAACCGCGTTTGGTCAGACCCAGGGCGCGCACCGTGCCCCGCTGGGGCTCGGTGGTTCCGATGACGCTGCGAATCAAGGTGATTTTCAATTTTCCGCTCACGGTTTCACCGCTTCCTTTTCCCGGGCGGCGGAGGACGACTCGTCGGGCAGCTTGCCGCGCATGCGCAGGACATCCTCCTGATCGATGAGATTCTTGAGGCCCGCGAAGGTGGCGTGCAGGACGTTGTGGGGATTGTTCGTCCCGATGATCTTGGTCAGAATATCATGCACGCCCGCCACGTCCATGATGGCCCGGACCGCTCCGCCGGCGATCACGCCCGTACCGGGCGCCGCCGGACGCATCATGACCTTGGCCGCGCCGTAGATCCCGGTGATGGGATGGGGGATGGTGTTCCCCTTCAGACGGATCTTCACCAGGTTCTTCTTGGCTTCCTGTACGGCCTTGGAGATCGACTCCGGAACCTCGTTGGCCTTGCCGAGGCCGTAGCCCACGGTTCCCTGTCCGTCGCCCACGACGACCAGGGCGGAAAAGTTGAACCGGCGCCCGCCCTTGACCACCTTGGCGACGCGGTTGATCTTAACCACCCGGTCCTTCAGTTCCAGCGTATTGGGATCAATCCTTTTCAAACCCATCACCCCTCCAACCGCGGTCCGTCCTCTAAAACTTCAGCCCGGACTCCCGCGCGGCTTCGGCGACGGCTTTTACCGCCCCGTGGAATTTATATCCGCCGCGGTCAAAAACCACGGCTTCGATGCCCTGCTGCCTGGCCCGCTGCGCCAGGAGGGTCCCGATATGCTTGGCCGCCGCCACGCTGCCGCGGGATCCCAAGGCCTGCTTGACCTCCGGCTCCAGCGTGCTGGCAAAAACCAAAGTCTTGCCGGAAAGATCGTCGATCACCTGCAGATAGAGGTTTTTGTGGCTTTTGAACACATTCAGTCTCGGACGCTGGGGTCCGCCCGCCAGTTTGCGGCGGAGACGCGCCTGGCGCTTGCCTCTTTCGGTTTTGCGCGTTTTCTGGTTCATGATTCTTCCTCCCGCTACTTCTTGGCGCCGGCACCCGCGCCGGCGGCGGCCGCCTTGCCGACCTTGCGGCGGACATATTCGCCGGCGTAGCGAATTCCCTTGCCCTTGTAGGGCTCGGGGCGGCGCACAAAACGCAACTCCGCGGCCACGGCCCCCACTTTTTCCTTGTCGATGCCGCGGATCGTGATCTGCGTCGGTTTGGGAACTTCCAGCGTAACGCCCGCCGGCGGAGTATATTCCACCGGATGGGAAAACCCGACGAAGAGCGTGAGCTTGTTGTTCTGAACCTGGGCCCGGTAGCCGACGCCCTGGATTTCCAGGTTCTTCTCGAACCCCTCGGTAACACCCTTGGCCATGTTGTACACGATGGTGCGGGTCAATCCGTACAGGCCGCGGAAGAGGCGGTCCTTGCTTTTGGGCGGCAGGACGCGCACCCGGTCCGGCTCGATGGCGATCTCCATGCCCCGCGGGAGCTCGCGTTCCAGCTTGCCCTTGGGACCCGCCACGGTCAAGCGCCCGGCCTGCAACGATACCGTCACACCCTTGGAGAGCAGGACGGGCAATTTTCCAATGCGCGACATGTCACGTCCTCCTTACCAGATATAACAGAGCACTTCGCCGCCGACTTTGGCCCGGCGCGCCTGGCGGTCGGTCATGATCCCCCGCGAGGTGGAAAGAATGGCGACGCCCAGCCCTCCCAGCACGCGCGGGATCTTGTCGGCGCTGGTGTACACCCGGCTTCCGGGTTTGGAAACGCGCTCCAGGTTGTTGATCACGCGTTCACGGTTGGGGCCGTACTTGAGAAAGATGCGGATCATCCCCTGCCGCTGGTCTTCCACGACCTTGAAATTACGGATGAAGCCCTCCTCCTTGATCAAGCGCACCACTTCCTGCTTGAGCCAGGAGTTCGGGATATCCACTTTCTCATGATTGGCCCGGTTCGCATTGCGAATCCGGGTCAATAAATCCGCCACAGGGTCCATGGTTGCCATTATGCTGTCACCCTCTCTATGCTGATAGGTCACCCGGCAATTCTGCCGCCGTTACCAACTCGCCTTGACCACGCCCGGGATCTGCCCCTGGCTGGCCAAGGTTCTAAAACAGATCCGGCAGATGCCGAACTTGCGCAAATATCCACGCGGCCGGCCGCACAACTGGCAGCGGTGATACTTCCGAACCTTGAACTTGGGCTTCTTTTTCTGCTTGTTGATCAGGCAAAGTTTTGCCATGCCATCCTCCAGCTAGCGTTTTGCGAAGGGGGCCCCGAACTGCCGCAACAGTTCCTCGGCCTCCGGATCGGTCTTAGCGGTCGTTACCAACGTCACGTTCAATCCGTGGATGCCCATGATCTTGTCGTAGTTGATCTCGGGAAAAATGATCTGTTCCCGCAGGCCCAGGTTGAAATTGCCGCGCCCGTCGAACCCCTTGCCGGAAATGCCCCGGAAATCCTTGATGCGCGGCAAGGCCACGTTGATGAGCCGGTCCAGGAATTCGTACATCCGGGGTCCGCGCAGGGTCACGCGCGCGCCGATGGGATTGTTCGCGCGCAGCTTAAAATTCGAAATCGATTTCTTGGCGCGCGTGATCACCGGGTGCTGGCCCGTGATCTGGGCCAGTTCCTCGGCCGCCGTCTCCAGCAGCTTGATGTCCTCGGTGGCTTTGCCCATGCCGACGTTCACGACGATCTTCTCCAAGCGCGGCACCTGGAGGCGGTTGCGGTAGCTGAACTTCGCCATCATGGCGGGCACGATTTCCTGCAGGTATTTTTCCTTCAGCCGAGCCATACAAACCTCCCTCCCGGGTGGGGAGTGCGGATCAGTCGAGCATTTCCTTGCATTTCTTGCAGATGCGCACGAACTTCTCCTGGTCGCCCATGGGCTTGTATTCCACCCGCGTGACCTCGTTGCATTTGTTGCAGATCAACTTCAGTTTGGACAGATTCACCGGCGCTTCCTTTTCCAGAATTCCGCCCTGCGGCATTTTCTGCGTCGGCCGGGAATGGCGCTTGATGAAGTTGACTTTTTCCACGATGGCCAGCCCGCGCTTGGGGAAAATTTTCAGGATCTTGCCGCTTTTGCCGCGGTCCTTCCCCGAAATCACGGTCACGATATCGTTTTTGTGCAACCTCGGTTTGACGTTCACGCCCGTCCGTCCTTTCTGCCGGCCCTAGAGAACTTCCGGAGCCAGGGACACGATTTTCATGAAATTCCGTTCGCGCAACTCGCGCGCCACCGGGCCGAAAATCCGGGTGCCGCGGGGGTTGAGCTGCTCGTTGATGACCACCGCCGCGTTCTCGTCGAAACGGATGTAGGAACCGTCGTTGCGGCGGTAGTTGGTCGCCGTGCGGACGATCACGCACCGGACTTTTTCGCTTTTCTTCACCTGGGCGCCGGGAATCGCCTCCTTGACCGCGCCGACGATGATGTCCCCCAAATTGGCGTAGCGCCGCCGGGTACCGCCCAAGACCTTGATGCATTGGATGATCTTGGCTCCGGAATTATCCGCCACCCGCAGCATGCTCTGGACCTGGATCATGACAGGTTGGCCTCCTTCAACCGCTCGTCCGGATGCACCGCGGCGCGGCGGACGACCTCCACCAAGGTGTGGTACTTGTCCGCCGACAAGTGCCGGACTTCCCGAATGCGGACATAATCGCCCCGCTGCGCCGTCTTCTCCTCGTCATGGACCTTGTATTTGCGGGAGCGGGTGATGACGCGTTTGTACCGCGGATGCTGGACCCTGCGGTCCACGCGGACCACGATGGTCTTCTGCATCTTATCGCTCACCACCAGGCCGATTTTATCCTTGCTGGTGACCTGTTCTGCCATGGCTGCCTCCTCCATTCACCTGCCGGTCCCCTCCTCGGAGGGGAGCCGGATGTCGGCTACCGCTTCTTGCCCGCTTTCGAGGCGGCGGCCGCCTTTTTTGCCTGGCCCTCTCCCGGGACGGCCTGGGACTGTTCCGCGGCCATGGGAGTCGTCAGGCCCTTGGCGGCCATTTCCCCCAGGAGGGTCTTGATGCGCGCGATATCCTTGCGCAGCAGCGCCAATTGGGCGGTGTTGTCCACCTGCTTGGTCTGGATTTTCACCCTCAGCTTGAGCAGGCTGTCCTGCAGTTCCAGCAGTTTTCGGTCCAGGTCGTCCTTGGTCATCTCGCGGAATTTTGCGATTTTCATCGGGATCAACCACCCACTTCCGGCCGGATGACGAACTTGGTGATCAGGGGCAGCCTGTGCGCGGCCAGCTGCAAGGCTTCCCGTGCGATCTTTTCCGTCACGCCGTCGAGTTCGAACAGGATGCGGCCGGGCTTGACCACGGCCACCCAGGCTTCCGGCGCACCCTTGCCCTTCCCCATGCGGGTTTCCGCCGGCTTCTTCGTAATGGGCTTGTCGGGAAAAATCCGGATCCACAGCTTCCCGCCCCGTTTCAAATGCCGGTTGACGGCGACGCGGCAGGCTTCGATCTGGGCGTTGGTCACCCAATGCGCCTCCATGGCTCTCAAGCCGTAATTGCCAAAACTGACCTGGGCGCCCCGGCGCGCCACGCCGCGCATTTTTCCGCGCTGTTGCTTGCGGTGCTTAACCCTCTTTGGCAGCAGCATGCCGCTTGCCTCCCCGCCGCTCCTCGCCGGATCTCGGTTTATCCAGGTAGAGCCAGACTTTCACGCCGATGGTGCCGTAGGTCGTCTTGGCCGTCGCTTGGCCGAACTGAATGTCCGCCCGGAGCGTATGCAGGGGAACCTGGCCCTCGCGGTACCATTCGCTGCGGGCGATCTCGGCGCCGGCCAGGCGCCCGCCACAGCCGATCCGGATGCCCTTGGCGCCCAGGTCCATGGCGGTGCTGACCGCCCGCTTCATCGCCCGCCGGAACGCGATCCGCCGTTCCAGCTGCCGGGCGACGTTTTCGGCCACTAGGGTCGCGTCGAGTTCCGGCCGCTTGATCTCCAGAATGTTGACGTAGATCTGTTTATCCGTCAGGGTCTGGAGTTCCCGGCGCAGACCTTCGATTTCCGACCCCTTCTTGCCGATAATGATGCCGGGCTTGGCCGCATAGATGGTCACCGTGGCACGCTGCGAGGCCCGTTCGATTTCAATTTTCGCGATGCCGGCGTGGCCCAGGCGCGCCTTGATGAACTTGCGCAGCTTCACGTCTTCCAGCAGCAGGTCCGCGAAGTTCTTCTTGGCGAACCACTGCGAATCCCAGGTGCGGGTGATGCCCAGCCGTAAACCTTCGGGATTAACCTTCTGACCCACGACGCATCCTCCTTAGGCTCCCTTGGCCGCGCCGGACTTGCCGTCCGACACCACCAGGGTCAGGTGTGAGGTCCGCACGTGGATTTTACTGGCGCGGCCCATGGCGCGGGGGATGAAGCGCCGCGCGTTGCGCAGCATGGGACCGCCGTCGGTGCGGATTTCTTTGATGAACAAGTTGGCCGGGTCGATTTCCGGGTCCCGGCTGGCCGCGGCCACCGCGGACTTGATCAGCTTTGCCAGGATCGGCGCGCCCGCCTTGGGAACGAAACGCAGGATATTCAGCGCCTCATCGACTTTCTTCTTCCGGACCAGCCCGGCCACCACGTTGACCTTGCGCGGGCCAATGCGGACGTGCCGGGCCATCACCTTGTGCTCCATGGGTATTCCCTCCTCAAGGGCGCCCGCGCGCCAGTCCGCGGGGGCGGCTCTTGGTGCCCGCTATTCCGGGGTGGTCGTCTTCTCGGTCTTGGACCCGCCGTGGGCTCTGAACAGGCGGGTCGGCGCGAATTCGCCGAGTTTGTGCCCCACCATGTTCTCCGTCATGTAAATCGGCAAAAACTTTTTGCCGTTGTGAACCGCCAGGGTATGCCCGACCATTTCGGGGGTGATCATGCTTCGCCGCGACCAGGTCTTGAGCACCTTTTTTTCCTTGGTTTGATTCAAGACCTCGATTTTTTTCATCAGCTTGGGATCCACATAGGGACCCTTTTTGGACGAACGGGCCACCGTTTACGCCCCCTTCCCTGTTTTGCGGCGGCGAATAATCATGGAATTACTCGCCTTATTAGGCTTGCGGGTCTTGTACCCCTTGGTCGGGAATCCCCAAGGCGTGACCGGGTGATGACCGCTTTTGCTGCGCCCCTCGCCGCCGCCCATGGGATGGTCCACCGGGTTCTTGGCCATGCCCCGGGTGCGGGGCTTAAAACCAAGCCAGCGGTTCCGGCCGGCTTTTCCGATGTCGATGTTTTCGTGTTCCGGATTCCCGACCTGGCCCATTGTGGCCGTGCAATCCAGGTGGATCAGGCGCATCTCCCCGGAGGGCAGGCGGACATGGGCGTAATCGCCTTCCTTGGCCAGCAGTTGGGCCGAAACCCCCGCGGACCGCACCAGCCTGGCTTTCTGGCCGGGCCGGAGCTGGATATTATGGATGGTCGAGCCCTGGGTGATCTTGCGCAGGGGCAGGGTGTTGCCCACCTGGATGTCCGCATCCGGGCCCGAAACCAGGACCTGGCCCACGGCCAGACCTTCCGGGGCGACGATATAGCGTTTCTCTCCGTCCGCGTACCGCAGCAAGGCGATGCGGGCCGTCCGGTTCGGATCATACTCCAAGGACAGGACCCGGGCGGGGACGCCCAGCTTCTCGCGGACGAAATCGATCAGGCGGTAGCGACGCTTGTGCCCGCCCGATTTCCTCCGCGCCGTATAGCGGCCGTTGACGTTGTGTCCGCCGCTTTTCGTCAATTTGCGCACCAGGGATTTTTCCGGCCGGCGACGGGTCAGATTGGAAAAATCGAACCCCAACATATGCCGCCGTCCCGGGCTCGTCGGCCGATATTGCTTCACAGGCATGATGCTTCTCCTTGATCCGGAAGGTGCGCCGCGCTTTAGACGCCCTCGTAGATTTCAATGCGGTCGCCGGCCTTCAGCACGGCGATGGCTTTTTTCCAGGGCCGTTTGCTGCTGACGTTGGGTCCAAAACGGCGGCTCTTGCCGGGCATCTTGATGGTGTTGACCCGCATGACCTTCACCTTGAAAATCATTTCAATGGCCTGCTTGATCTGGATCTTGTTGGCCCGCCGGTCGACCTCGAAGGCGTAGGCGTTGTGCGCTTCCTTCTGGCGGGTCAGTTTCTCGGTGACCAGCGGCCGCTTGATGATGGTGTAATCGTTCATCGGTTTAAATTCTCCTCGATGCGCGTTACCGCCGCCCGCGTGAGCAGCAGCCGGTCGCAATCCAGCAGGTCGTAGGTGTTGAGGTTCTCGGAGCGCAGAATCCGCAGCCGCGGAATATTGCGGCCGGACATCGACACCTTCTCGTCCGCCTCGCCCAGGATCAGCGTGGTCCGGCCGCGGGCGGAGATTTTTTTCAACAGCGCGGCCATGGCCTTGGTTTGCACGGCCGCCAGCTTGATGTCATCCAGGATGACCATCTCTCCGTCGGCCAGCTTCGCGGACAGGGCGCAACGCAGCGCCTGCCGGCGCATGCGCTTCGGCATTTCCCAGGAGTAGTCCCGGGGCTTGGGCCCGAAGGTAATGCCCCCCTTGAACCATAGCGGAGAGCGGTTGCTGCCGGCGCGGGCGCGGCCCGTGCCCTTCTGGCGCCAGGGCTTGGCGCCGCCGCCGGAAACCTCGCCGCGGGTTTTGGTGGAGGCGGTTCCGCGCCGCCGGTTGGCCAGATAACTGTGCACGGCCTCCCACACCAGGTGGGAATTATTCTTCGCGGCGAAGACCTTGTCCGAGAGCGTAAGCTCCCCGACCGGCTGGTTGTCCTGATTCACCATCTTCACGGTTGGCATCAGCGCTTCCCTCCCCGCCGGCTGGCCTTGACGAAGACGAGTCCGCGGTTGGAGCCGGGCACCGCGCCCTTGATCAGGATCAGGTTGTTCTTGGCGTCCACCCGGACCAGCTCCAGCCCGATGGCGGTCACCCGCTCGTTGCCCATCTGGCCCGGCATTTTCAAGCCTTTGATCACCCGGGAGGGGTCCGAGGAAGCGCCGATCGAGCCCGGGGCCCGGTGGAACATCGAACCGTGCGTGTTGCGCCCGCCGCGCGCGTGAAAACGCTTGATGACTCCCTGAAAGCCCTTGCCTTTGGAGACGCCGACCACGTCCACGCGCTGGACGCCTTCCAAAACCTCGGCCCCGAAGGTCTGCCCGACCGTATAGCTCCCGCCGTTCCCGGTGCGGATCTCGCGCAGCACGCGGTGCGGCTTGAGATTCCGCTTGGTGAACTGCCCGAGCACGGGCTTGCTCAGGCGCTTCGGCTTCTGTTCCTCCAGGCCGACCTGAATGGCGGCATAGCCGTCTTTCTCCGGGGTCTTGACCTGGACGACGGTGCAGGGATCCGCGGCCACCACGGTCACCGGCACGATCCGGCCCTGGGCGTCGAAAACCTGGGTCATCCCCACTTTTCTCCCGAATATGCTCTTCTCCATGGTCCAACCTCTTGACGGTTCTTGCTAGGCCTCACCGGACCTAGGGTCTCTACAGCTTGATCTCCACATCCACGCCGGCCGGCAGGTCCAGCTTCATCAGGGCGTCGATGGTCTTGGGCGTGGGATCCACGATGTCCAGCAAGCGCTTGTGGGTGCGCACCTCGAACTGCTCGCGCGACTTCTTGTCCACGTGCGGGCTGCGCAAGACGGTGACCCGGTTGATGCGGGTCGGCAGCGGCACGGGGCCGAAGACCCGGGCGCCGGTGCGCTTGGCCGTCTCGATCACGTCGCTGGCCGAATGGTCGAGCAGCTTGTGATCGTAGGCTCTCATCCTGATCCTGATCTTCTGCCTGTTCATGGTTTCCCCGCCTTTGTCGGCTTATTCAATAATCTCGGAGATGACGCCCGAGGCCACCGTGTGGCCGCCCTCGCGGATGG
>CAZQGO010000033.1:0-20242 GCA_964593065.1 uncultured bacterium
CCGTTAACACGCTTGACTTATCCGCGAATATTTGATATTGATTAGCTACTATCGCTGGTTAAAAATTTCCAAAAGGGAGGACCTATGCTAAGAAGCAGATTGGCAAGCAGGATGTTACCCCTGGTGTTGGCATTGTGCCTGACGATTCCCATGGCATTGAGCCGCACCGCCGCCGCCGAGGGACCGAGCAACAGCATCACCATTAATCCCCTGGGTTTTGTCGGTTGGGGACCGGATATTGAATATCAGGGCGTAATCAATCCCGGCAGCGCCTTCGCCCTGCGCCTTAAGGTCGGCGGCTGGGGCATCGGCGACTGGAGCAACACCGCTTTGGGCGGAGGCGCCTCCTGGCGTTTCTTCCTGCAGGAGGAAAATCCCGCTCCCCGCGGTTTGTGGGTGGGTCCGGCAGTGGACGTGCTGAGCGTGACCTCCAAGTACCAGGATTATGATGCCGTAACCTCCATGATCTATTCCATTTACGGGCAGTTGGGCTACTCCTGGCTCTTCGGGAAAAAAGTCGCCTTCGTTCTTTCGCCCTTTTTGAATCTGGGCTTCAGCTCGGGCTCGATCTCCGTGGCCGACAACAATCTGAATTTCAGCGGTTTCCTTTTTGGCATTGGTCTAGCCATCGGCGTGGCGTTTTGAAATAGAATCGTCCCCTAGCCCGGCGGGATGTGCTTGACCGCCGGGCTTTTTTTTTGGAAAAACCTCTCCGCGCCCTGCCTTCATTTTTACACGTCAAAGAAATCCGGTTGCCATCTGCACCGAAATGAGGGAAAATATCGTCTCGAAAATTGCCCGCGGGTTCTTCAACGATTCCGGCGCCGGGTGGCCAGGCCGCTACCGGCCGGACCTCATGCCTGCACAGCGCGCGGACCGGCAGCGCTCGTGGTCTCAAGCCGGAACAACGAAGCGGCGGCATTTTCGCCGGATCCATCCATCCCAACCAGGAGGACTATATGCGCATGGGCTGGGGCATATTCTGGGGAATCGTCGTTATTCTCATCGGACTCAGCATTCTGATCAACGTGATCTTTCATGTAAATATCCCATTGTTGAAAATCCTGCTCGGATTGTTTTTCATCTACCTGGGCATCAAAATAATATTCGGCATTCCGGCCTGCGGTTTCGGCTGGAAGACCGACAAGGATGCCGTCTTCCACGAGAGCGACTTCTCCGGCATTCCCACGGCGGGGGAGTATAACGCCATTTTCGGCAAGGCCGTGATCGACCTGACGCGCACGCCTCTGACCGAGCCCGTGACCCGGCTGAAAATCGCGGCCGTGTTCGGCAGCGCCGAGGTGCGGCTCAACCGCGAGGTCCCGGTGAAAATCCTGGCCAACACCGCTTTCGGAAACGTCCGCCTGCCGGACCGCAGCAGCGGAGGATTCGGCACCGTCAGCTGGACCAGCGATCATTTTCAGGAACAGGAAAAGCATCTCGCCCTTCAGGCGGACGCGGTCTTCGGAAGCATTCACATCCTCTACCCCTGATTCCCGCGGACTTCGCGGGGAATCGCGGCAATCTTTGTTGCCCCGGGAATTCCGCCCATGCGCATCAGCGCCGTCGTGCTGACGAAAAACGAGGAAAAGCATCTGGAACGGCTGCTGGCCAGCCTGTCCTGGGTGGATGAAATCATCGTCGTGGACGACGAGAGCACGGACCGGACCCTGGAAATCGCCGCCCGCTACCGCGCCACGGTCCTCCGGAACCGGTTGACGGATTTTTCCGCGCAGCGCAACCTGGGCCTGCAGGCTGCACAGGGAGATTGGGTTCTGGCCCTGGACGCGGATGAGGAGATTCCGGAGGAAACCCGGGACCGGCTGCAGGCCGCCGTGGCCGCGGCTCCACCGGAAGTGGGCGGCTTCCGTCTGCTGCGCCGCAATTTCACCCTGGGGAAATGGCTGCAGCACGGGCAACAATTCGCCAAGCGCGTCCGCTGGTATGATGTGGTGCGAATCTTTCGGGAAGGCCATCGTCCCGGCGAGTACCTGGGCGGAGCGGTCAAACTCTTCCGGCGGCAGGGAGCGAGGTATGTACGGGCCGTGCACGAAGAAGTGGAAATTCCCGGCAAGATCCTGCAGCTGCAAGCGTACGTGAACCACTATACCGCCGAATCCGTGTCGGAGCTTTTCGAAAAAATCCGGATTTACACCGGCTTGCACGCCCGGGAAATCTACCGGCAAAATCCCGCACTTCCGAAAGGAACATTGTGGAAATTGCTCTGGGCCGGACCCGCGACCTTTTGTTCCTATTTTTTCCGCAAACGCGGATTTTTAGACGGGTTTCCCGGCTTCATGCGGGCTTTTGCATCCGGGTTTTATGAATTCTTGATTTATGCGCATCTTTACCGGCTCCGCTTCGAGAATAAAAATGGCGAAAAAAATCAGCGTATATTGAAGTAAAATGTAATTTTTGATCACTATGTTTTTTAAATTTAATAAATGAGGAATATATGAAAACGGCCATTTTTTTCTATACCGGCACCGGAAATTCCTTGTGGTCCGCAAGATACCTGGCCCAGCAATTGGGTGAAACCGACCTCTTTCCCATGGCTTTGTCCAAAGAACTGGAGGAAATCCTGATCGACGAGGTCTATGGCCGCTTGGGCCTGGTTTTTCCGGTTCACATCTGGGGCCTGCCCCACCCGGTTTTGCATTTCATTCACCGCCTGTCGCCCATCCAAAACAAGTACCTGTTTGCCTGCGCGGTCAACGCGGGCCAGGTGGCGAACACCCTGGTGCAACTCCGGAAAGTCATGGCCCGCCGCGCCTTGCGCCTGGACAGCGGTTTTTCGGTGGTATTACCCTCGAATTATCTGCCCTGGGGCGAAGCCGTATCCGCCGGTCCCAAGCGCGACCGCGTGTTCGCCGCAGCCAGGGCTAAACTGCAGGAGGCCTCCCAGGTGATACGGACGCAGACCCCGCGCCCGGTCGAAAAGGGCCCGCTGTGGCAAAATATCCTGTTTTCCGGCATCTACCGCATGTCCCTGGCGCAGGTTCCGAAGATGGATAAGGATTTTTGGGCGGATGAAAAATGCAATGGATGCAAAATCTGCGCGCAAATCTGTCCAGCCCGGAACGTCGTCCTGCGCGGCGGACGTCCCGTGTGGCGTCACCGCTGCGAGCAATGCCTGGCCTGCATGCAATGGTGTCCGCAGCAGTCGATCCAGTTCGGAAAGAAAACCCCGCAGTACAAGCGTTACCACCATCCCGAGGTCGCGCTCAAGGACATGCTGGCCTGCGCGCCGAGGAATTGATCCCCGCCGGACCCAACGAGTTCTCTTCTCCCGCGTCAGCGGGTCCAGGCCAGCCAGGCGGCGAGCAGGGCCTTGACTCCCCGTGTCAGTCTGGAGCGCAGGTAGGCACCGGCGGCCTGTGGCAGCGCCTCGGCCTGGGTGGGGTAGGGATGAACGACGGAAAATAATCCCTTCAATCCCATGCCCGCCCCCATGGCGACGGAAATTTCACTGATCAAGTCCCCGGCGTGGCTGGCCACGATGGTGGCGCCCAGGATCCGGTCCGTGCCTTTTTTCACGAGAATCTTGACAAAGCCCTCCTCCTGCCCGTCCGCCACGGCGCGGTCCACCTTCTCCAGTTCGCGCACGTAGGTCTGCACGGCCAGGCCCCGGGCCGCGGCATCCCGGGCATACCAGCCGACATGGGCGATCTCGGGGTCCGTATAGGTGCACCAGGGAAGGGTCAAGGCGCTGAATCGTTTCCGCCCCAGGAACAGGGCGTTTTGAATCACGATTCGGGCTGCGGCATCCGCGGCATGGGTGAATTTCCAGACGGAGCAGACATCGCCGGCCGCGAAAATCCGCGGATTCGAGGTGCGCAGGCGGTCGTCGACTTTCACGCCGCGGAGAGAGTCGTATTGGACCCCCGAGCGCTGCAAGCCCAGACGGTCCACGTTGGGCGTGCGCCCGGCCCCCACCAGGATTTCATCCACGACCAGTTTATGCTCCTGACCCGGGCTGCGGAAATGCACGGCCCTGCCGTCCCCGTCTTTCTCCACGCGGCCGATGTTCACGTTGCAGAACAGCCGTATTCCTTCCCGCAGGAAGGCCCGCTGCACGATTTCAGCCGCGTCTTCGTCCTCCCGTTCGAGAAGATGCGGCCCGGCATGCAAGACGGTCACTTGGCTTCCCAGGCGGCAGAATGCCTGGGCCAGTTCACACCCGAGCGGGCCGCCGCCGATGACCGCCAAGCGCCGGGGCAGGGTGGTGAGCGTGAACACGGTTTCGTTGGTCAGGAACCCGTTCTCAGCCAGTCCCGGAATGGGCGGGACCGCGGCGCGCGCGCCGGTGGCGATGACGGCGCGCTTGAAACGCAGGGTTTGGCCGGCGACCTCGACCGCGTCCGGACCCGTAAAACTGCCTTCCCCCAGATACACATCCACGCCGAGGCCCCGAAAGCGCTCGGCCGAGTCGTGCGCGCCGAGGCGCGCGCGCAGGCGGCGCACGCGTTCCATCACCGCCGGAAAATCCGCCGCTGCTCCTGCGGGCACCCGGATCCCGAATTTCGCGGCGGATAAAACCTCCATGGCCGCCCGGCCGGAACGGATCAGGGTCTTGGACGGAACGCAACCCACGTTCAGGCAATCGCCGCCCAGCAAATCTTTTTCGATCAGGGCGACCTTGGCTCCCAGGGCCGCGGCACCGGCGGCCGTGACCAGGCCGGCCGTTCCGGCACCGAGGATCACCAGGTGGTACCGGCCTTTCGGCACCGGGTTGCGCCACTCGGGGGGGTGAACCTGTCCTACCAACTCGCGGTTGAACGGATCGTCGGGATCAACGCGCACCGGTGACGGCATGGGAACCTCCTTACAATTTCTGGCCGGACTTGAGGCTTTTCGAGGCGATGCGCGCCATGAGTCCTGCCGCGGCCAAGGTGGCGGCCAGGCCGAGCCAGAAGACGACCTGGTGCATCCAGCCCTCGGGCGCCTGCCGGGCGGCAATCGCCGTCAGAGAGCGCGCGGCCGAACCCAGGTAGACGTAGACCAGCGTGGCCGGCAGCATGCCCAGCCAGGATCCCAACAGGTAGGCGCCGAAGGACACGCGGGTCAAGCCCAGCGCGTAATTGAGTAAATTATAGGGAAACAAGGGGCTCAATCGCAGCAACAGGACCAGTTTGAACCCCTGCCGGCCAACCGCCTCGTCCAGGCTCAGAAATTTGGGATTGTCCGCTACCTTGCGCGCGACCCATTCACGGGCCAGGGTCCTCCCGGCGATGAAAGCCGCGCCGGCTCCCAGCGTGGAGCCCACGGACACGGTGGCCGTGCCCAGGGCCACGCCGAAGACGAATCCGGAACCCACGGTCAGGATCCAGCCGGGAATCAAAAACAGGCCGGCAAGGACATAGAGGCTCACCACGACCACTGGACCCCAGAAACCCAGGCCCCGGGTCCAGGCGAGGAGCGACAGCAGGTAATCCCGCAGCGGCAAACGGACCGCGACCAGGAGCAATGCCAGGAGCAAGACCGCCGGCAGGACGATGCGCAGCCAGGGCGTTCTTTTGGCCCTGGCAGGCGAACTCGGGACATCGGGGCGTGCGTTCATGCGGCGGCCTCCAGCCGGGAAGGAAGCATCCCGCAACGGTCGAATCCCGGCGTTGGCAGCGATTGTTCGGCCGGGAATGCAGGATGGTGCCTAAGATTTTTGAAGCATGATCGGACAGCGCCCACTCAAAGGCGGAACCGAATCGGGCCGTTAAGCATTCTCCGGAGGTCCGGAGGGTTGATCCAGCCACGCCAGCAGGCCGGCGAATTCGTCCTTGACCTGCTTGTAGACGGTACGTTGGTCCGCGGACTGGTCGAGAAACCTCCGGATGATGCGGTACCCGGGCTTGTCATAGTCGCCGAGGAAATCCGCGAGATTCTGCCTGAAATTCGGGAAGTATTCGTGTTGCCGGAAAGGGTTCAGCCGCTTGAGCAAATCCTCGCGGTCGGGAGCGTAGCGCAAAATAAAATAAATGTAAAAGAAATCCTTGTCCCGCTTGAATTCCTCGCCGCGCAAAACAAAGGAAACGCCCTTGTGGAACAGGAAAGTGGCCGGTTCCGGCACGCGGACGCATAGGCCGCGTCCGGCGTGCTCGATCATAAGCCGGATGGGGGACTCCAGCAGGACTTCGAAGGCTTCGATCCGGTTGCAGGCCAGCTCGCGTCCCAAAAAGCGGTTCAGGGTGTCGTCCGAGGTCAGGAAGGAAGTGATGAATTCCAGCTTCAATGCCGAAACCCCGCGGCGGCTGATGAATTCAATGGGCTCGTTTTCATCCGCAAACAAGCGCTGGCTTTCGAGCCCTTCCGCCTTCAACCGCGCATAGACCGTTTGGACGTAGCGCGAGGGCCCGGTCTCGGTAACCCCCAGGTCAATATCCAGGGTGGTGGGGATGTTGGCAATTTTTCTTTTCCACAGATGCTTGGCGTACAGATACGGGCACCATCCGCCCACGACGACCACTTTATCCAGGCCGGGGCCGAGAGCCGCGAGGGTATCCAAAAATTGCTTTTCCAGGTGAATGAGTTCAGGCAAGGGGCCCGCCTTGTTGCAACAGATGCTCTTTGAAATGCTCCGCTTCCTCAGGCCCGCCGGGCAGGAAGCCTGCCAAGTCCAGGTAGAGCTGCAGGTTGGATACCACCGGATGTCCGCCCACCAGGCGGCTGTGCTTGAAGACCGAACTTTGGTAGAAAGGAACGGTCAGGCAGACATTCCCGCCGCGCACGAGCTTGAGCAATCCCAGATCGCCCTCCACGTCGCGGAAAAATGCCTCGGCCCGGCCCGGATCGACATTCAAATACAGAAACTGGCGGTCGTCCTTGACATAGGGGGAGATGAGGCGGGTCCCGCTGAAGAGGGTTAAGGCGTATTCCAGCTTGTGGGCAGTGAAGTATTCCCGGGCCGTCTTCAGAAAATTCTTGTTCGGGAAATGATAGAACGCGTGCAGGTTGCGGTCGAAACTATACGAGCGCGTCCAGTCCCGCAAGAGCAGCTCAGGGTTGATCAGTCTGGTGTAACTTCCGGGGCCGATCCGCACGCGCTCCACGTAACCGAGTTTCTCGGCGCGGTTGAGCACCATGCTCGCCAGGCCGAAGGACACGCCTTCCTTGGACAATTCCAGAATTTTCCAGGAACGCTTGGGTTCACGCAACAGGGCACGCAAAACCAGGGAAGCCCGGTCACTGAAAATATTTTGGACCACACGGCGCTTTAAAGCCATAAAACCTTCTAATTTTCAACATTAATTATGTATATACAATACGTTGAAAGTTTAGCTCAAATTACTCAAAATGGCAAGATATATATTAATTTTTCGAGACAATGAACATATTTAAAAGCGTATTCATTGATCCCTGTTTGGATTATTCCAACACCTTTCATACTGGATACGGCATTGAATATTCCGATGTCATAGTTAACAATTCAAACATTTGAGTTGCACAAATTACCAGCGCTTTTGTACAATTTTTAACACAAGTTATTGAACTGCCTTATTTTACAAAGATAATAAGTAATGCATCCCAGGGTTTTCATGCTTCGTTGTATAATAAACCGTCATATGCCTTTGATGAAAAAAATAGTCAGTTTATATATGTTTATTTTACAAGGAAAATCATGGACCCGAATTGGCGCGAATTTTGCTATCTATTAATTGGTATCCTTTTTATAAAGGCAGGTGATCAAAAATGTCCAACGTCAGCTCCGAAGTCATCCGGAAAGAATCAAGCACAACCATGGTTGTGAAAAACCGCTGGGAATTCTCAGAGGGCATGATATTCGGCTGCCTGCTCCTGCTGGGCTTAGGCAGCCTGATCTTTGTACTGATCGCCACCTAGTTCTCTTCCGGGCCCAAATACGGTTTGTGGCCGACAAGAGGACCGTCCCCGGGGATACAGCCGCAATCAATGCCCGCACACTTCACATCTCGCCCAGTTTTGGAAAAATCTCGTTGACGCTGTGTTTTTTCGGCTGCTGGCAGGTGGGGCAGGTCTGCAGATAGGACTGCCGAGACAAATACTCACGGACCGTGGCGATCAGGGTGGCATGGCTCCAGGTTAAAGGGGAAACCGAGAGCGCTGCGTTGGAATACGGGTGAACTTGCTCGGCCAACACGCCGCTGGGCAAGGCGTGCGCGGCCGTCCATTCCAGAAGTTCCAAGGCGGGCTGCAAATCGACGGGTTTCTTGGCGCGCGCGATATGATACTGCGCAAGCCACAGGGTGCAGATAAACCAGGGATTGCCTGGAACATCCTGGCTGGCGCGGTAATAATAGTCGTTTTCATATCGCGCCAGGCCGCCCACCTTTGTCCGGCACCACAAGCGGTCATGAACCTGCTGCAGAGTACCGACCACTCTTTCGTCATCCGCCGGAAAAACTCCAAAAGCGCATACCGCGTGCAGACTCGCATCCAGCGTGAGGTCCCATTCCGGGGTCCCGTCGGGCTTGAAATTGACCATGCGGGCAAAGCGCTTTTCCTGCGGGCGGTAAAGCAGCTCCCCCAGGGCGGTCCGGATTTCCTCCGCTCCCCGGAGGTACTGCTCGGAAAGTTCTTTTTCACCGAAGGCCTCGGTGAAATCGGCGGCGGCCTTCAGCCCGGCATAGACCGCGCTGGCCGTGAAGGTGAGAACGCCGCGGCGTTCCTCCCAGAGATCGTAACTGGGCAGAGGCAGGCCGGTGCGGGCGTCCCGGTAGCGCATGAGAAAATCCGCGGCATTCTTCACCAGGGGTTTGTACAAGGGTTTTATGAACTCGATGTCCCGGTTGCGCCGGAAATGATGCCATAAGGCCCAGATGACCAGCGCGGTCTCATCCTCCTGAATGGGCAATTCCCCGGGCGCGGGCTGCACCCAGGGATGCCAGGAGCTGCCGGGGTCCCCGTTCGGGGTGTATTTGTGGAGAAAATACCCCTCCGGCCTGATGATCCGGGCGCAAAATTCGAAATAGTTTCTCGCCAGCCCGGCGTATCCGGCCGCGTCCAGCGCGTAGGCCGTCAGGGAACCGTCGCGCGGCCACACATAGCTGTAGGTGTCCCGGTTGAAATGCATGACGTCGGAGTCGTTGGCGGCCAAAATCCCGCCGCGGTTGTCGATTTGGGTGCGGCCGATGAGCAGGCTCCGCTTGTACAGGCGGAAGATCGCGGGCGGCAGGGAGGCGTGGGTCAATGGTCCCTTGTTGACCCATAGACGCCAATAATCCCGCGTCCGGCGCAAAATGATCTCCGGGGTTTTTCCCAGGACGAGCTGATTCAGCCGGCTGACTTCCTCCCAGGACTGGCCCACGCAAATCCAGTAAAAAAGAGTCTCACGCGCGCCGGCCGGCAGGGAAAGGTGCAAGGCGGCGACGGAGTCCACCGAGCCCTGGGCGATCGGGTTTTGCCCCAGCACCCCGTCTTCGGCGTCCCGCCAGGTGCCCTGGGTCTGGGGCTTGTCCTTGTTGCCCGTGGCATAATCGGCGATGCCCGCCGTTTCGCCCAGACGGGCGTTGATTAAAAAATATCGTTCTCCCTTGTAATGCAGCAGGCCTTTGACTTCGGGACGGTAGGCGGCCGTGTCCCCGATGTCATTCCCATAGATGGAAAAATCGTGATGAAAGAAAACCCTGAGTTCCTTGGCTTTGTCCCCTGCGTTCTCGAGCCGCAGGCGCCGCAGATAAAGATTTTCATGAAAATCCACCAGGTCGTTCACGAACAGGCGCAGGCCGAGCTCTCGGTTTTCCAGCGCGACGTCGGTCACCAAGGTGTCTTCCAGGTAGTTCAGCCGCCGTTCCCAGCCGTCCCCCCCGATCCAGCTGAATTTTCCGTCGGCCCAGACCCCGAAGCGGAAGGCCGCGCCCGCCGTGTGGTTCTCCTGGCCGACGTAGGGATAATACAGCTCGCGCAGGTTGTAGTTCGGATCAAACGCGATCAGCAGGTTGCCATTTCCAATGGGCAAATCCCGTGGCATGGCCGGCATCCTTTCTCGGCGGATCTCGGAACGGCAGAGAGAATTGTAAGAGCCCAGCCGGCTTTCCACAACCAATATTTTCGAACTTCCGGATGCGGGCGTCAGGACCGGTTAGAAATATCTGGCGTTTGCGGGCACGCGGAGATAAGATGCGCTCAATGAAGTTTGCTGCCGGAGGTGATGAAGCCATGCGCATCCGGTCTTATGTTTTCGGGAAAATCGTCATTGGCGGCAATCCGTACGTCTCGGACGTGATTGTTTTTCCGGACCGTGTCCTATGCCCCTGGCGGCGCCGGGAAGGACACCGCTTGCAGTCCGAGGATTTGCGTGAAGTCCTTGGGTTGGAAATCCAGCCGGAAATCCTGATCCTCGGCACGGGGTACTTCGGGGCCATGACCGTGCCCGCGGAGGTGCTGCGGGAACTGCACGACCGCCGGATTACCGCCGTGGTCGCCCGGACCCCCGCAGCCGTCGAAAAATTCAATGCCGCCGCAGGCCCGGGGGTGGTTGCAGCTCTCCACCTGACGTGTTAAAATGCCACACGACTCGTCGCCTCGCGACCGATTCTTTTTTTGAAAGGACCTTGAACATGTCCATATCCATATTGCCGTGGGGAGAAATGCTGGGCCGGCTGGCCCTGGCGGTGGTGCTGGGATCCCTGATCGGGTGGAACCGCGAAAAGGCCCAGAAACCCGCCGGTATGAAAACCCATATGCTGGTCTGCTTGGGCTCGGCTTTGATCATGATGGTTTCCGTGGACATTTTCCTGCGGTATGTGGGGCAAAGCCACAGCATCGACCCGGGACGCATCGCCGCCCAGGTGGTCACGGGCATCGGCTTTCTCGGAGCCGGCACCATTATTCACGCCGAGGGGGGGTTGGTGCACGGCCTCACCACCGCGGCCTCGATTTGGACCACAGCCGGGATCGGCCTGGCCTGCGGGGCGGGTTTTTATTTCCTGGCCGTCGCGGCCGCGCTGCTGGCGGTGGGGGGGCTGGCCCTGATGAATCGGTTTTTTTTCGCGGCGAAGAAAAAAACCTCTAAAAAGGAATAAGCCTTCAACGTCCCGTTTCGCGCCGGGTGAAGGAATACCAAAGGAATAATACGCCCAGCGCCAGCAGGAAGAGGCTGTAGAAGATGCCGCGGCTCATGCCGAGGATCAAGCCCGCGTCCGGTTCCCGAAATTGTTCCCCCAGAATCCGCAGCAGCGCATACAGAATCAAAAACTCTCCCGACATTCGACCTGGCCGCGTGCGGGCCGGAGTGCGCCAGAAGCGCCACTGGGTGTAGGCCAGAAGAATCAGTCCTTCGAACGCCGCCTCGTAAAGCTGGGAGGGATGACGCGGCTGAATCTGGTCCAGCGGAGTCCCCGGCGGTGCGCTTAAGGGAAATATCACGGCCCAGGGCGAGGTTGAGATCTTTCCCCACAATTCGCCGTTGATGAAGTTGGCGATGCGCACCAGAAAAAAACCGGGCGGCGTCAAGAGGCACAGGACGTCGCTCAAGCGCAGGAAGGGCAGGCGGAAGCGCAGAGACAGCCAGGCGGTGGCGATGATCACGCCTGCGAACCCCCCGTGGCTGGACATGCCGCCTTCCCAGACCCTGAAAATCATGAGCGGATCCTGCCAAATCCTCGGGAAGGCGTACAGCAGCACGTATCCCAGGCGCCCGCCGATCAGCACGCCTAAAACCCAGGCCAGGATGGCCGTGGCCTCCTGTTCCGCATTGAACGGCGAAACCTTGCGGACGCGCATCAATCGCAGCAGCCCCATGCCGGCCAGAAAGGACAGAACGTAAGCCATGCCGTAAAAACGAATCCCGAAGTCTCCGTGGATATGGAGGAGAATGGGATCCAGATTATTCACCCAATGCCCGCTGATGACCAAGGCTTTCTTTCCTTCCTTTCCACCTGCCTCGCCAGGCGCCAAGGGCGCGGCCGGGATCCCGGCAAATCGTTTTGCAAATTGGTTTCAGGACAGGTATATTAGGTCATTATACGGGTTCACCCGCGATTCGCGGAATAATTTTCACCGCCGCCGCACGGCAAGCGCCGGAGGCCGCATCATGGAAACATCCGCCCAGTCGCCGGTACACCGCCGCACCGGCCGTAACCGCCGGAGAGGCAACACGAGGGGCATCCGCATTCCCGGCCCCGGGTCCAAAACCACGGGGAAGCGCGCATGAAAATTATTTCCTGGAATGTCAACGGCCTGCGCGCCGTCCTGCAGCGGGGATTTCTGGAATGGTTTCGGTCCGAAAATCCGGAGATCCTGTGCCTGCAGGAAACCAAGGCCGAGCCTTCCCAATTGCCGGCGGAGGTGACGGCCCCGGAGCATTACCAGGCCGAGTTCGCCTGGGCTCAAAAAAAAGGCTATAGCGGCGTCGCCTTGTACAGCCGGGATAAACCCCAATCCGTGCGCATCGGCATGGGCCTGGAAAAATTCGATCGCGAAGGCCGGCTGATCCTTGCGGAATATCCTGATTTCACCCTGTTGAACGTCTATTTTCCCAACGGAAAAATGTCTCCCGAGCGCTTGGCCTATAAATTGGAATTCTACGAAACCCTGCTGGGCTTGGTCCGCAAGCTGAAGCGTCAAGGCCACGAGGTGATTCTTACCGGAGACGTGAATACCGCGCATCGTGAAATCGATCTGGCCCGGCCGCGCGAGAATGCCATGGTTTCCGGTTTTTTGCCCGAAGAACGGGCCTGGATTGACAAACTGTTGCGGAACGGTTTCCTGGACAGTTTCCGCCTCTTCAACCGGGAGCCAGGCCAATACACGTGGTGGGATTATCAGACCAGGGCCAGGGAACGGAATGTAGGCTGGAGAATCGACTATTTTTTTATCACTGAAAATCTCCGGCCCCGGATCAGGTCGGCAGGCATCCTGTCCCAGGTCATGGGCTCGGATCATTGCCCGATCAGCCTGGAGCTCACGTAATCATTGCCCGATCCGCTTGCTGCCCAAAGAATCCCGCCTGGTATTCTGCTGGAAACCTTGCTTTTTTTCGAAATTTCCGAAGTGAAATCCGGTCTATTATTATATGCACCGTACGCTATTTGAAGTTTGAAAGCCCGTCGTTTTCTGATAAGGTTATTGAAGGAATTTTCCGGAGGCCTGGGGCCCATGCCGAATCCATGCAAACGTTTCTCGCGGGCCGTCAATCTTTTCCTCGCCTGGTTGCTTGCAGTGTCTCCCATGTTTCCGGCGCGCGCCTCGGCGGTCCAGCCGGCACCCGGCCCCGGTGCGGCCAGGATTGCCATTGCCCGCCAATTGATCATCCTCATTCCCGACATTTTCGACTCCCCGCAGAACTGGGATAAAACGGTACGGCGTTTTGTTCAGGGTGGAATTCGCCCCGAAAACATCATTAACTTGGCGCAACACCCGGATTTCAGTCTCCGGGATGATTTGGCGGTGCAAACCACGCGCCTGGCCTGGATCGTGGAGAAAGAAAGCGCCAGGCGACAGGGCCGCAAAGCTCATTTGGTGGCCAAGGGGACCGGCGGGTTGGTGGCCCGGGCCTACATCATGCAGGCCGAGCGTACCCGGCCGCAGGGCGCCCCCGTACTGGATGTGATGGCGCTGGCTGTCCCCCAGCGGGGCAGGAAATGGGCGAAATGGGCCTACCGCCTGTCTCTGCCCTTGCCGCGCGCCGGGGTCCGTTCGCCCGCTGTCCGTGATCTGGCTCCGGATTCTGACTTCATGCGCAGGTTGAATGCTTTGGGACGCAAAAGAACCGCCCTGTCCCGAGCCGCAAGGGAATTCCTGAATTCCATCCACAACCAGGCCTGGCAACAGGATCTCCTCGCGCGTTTGAATCGCATGGATGAAATCCGCGTTCAGGTCAGCAGCCAAGCGGATGTTTTCCTGAACTTTCCCGGCCAGGTGAAATTGGATCCTGCGGACGCCGCCCGGGTTGATGAAATGCTTCAGGCCCGGCGTTCCATCGCCGGACTTTACGAACAGGCCGGTGAGAAACTCAATCTTGGGCCTGCAGGCAAAGCGGGTCTGGACCAGGTTGCGGGAAAGTTCGCAGAAACCGCCTCGGAAATGCACCGGCAAGTGAAGGGGATCATGGGTCCGGCGGACATTTCCGGGAAAACCTCCCCATCGACCGCCAAAATCCGGAAACTCGAAATGCGTTCTTCCAACCTGCACGAACGCCTGTTGCAGGAGCAGACGAACCTCTTGAACGACATCCCTGCCAGGGTTGCGCTCGCAGAACCATTGCCGGCATTCGATTCTTCGCAACGCTTGCTCGGCGGTCTGACGCGGCAATACCGGGATTTGTCCGATGCCTGGAATCAATACCTGCGACTGGGCATGCCGCATCAGGTGGCTCAAGCCTGCGCCGCGGCCGAGCTGCCGCTGCGCCGGCTGCAGGAGGATTTTCGTTCACACAACGCATTCGCCTCTCTGGAGTCCGCGGCCCTGGATGCGGAGCGCGAAAAAGATGCGCTTTGCGATGCCCTGGCGGGCCTGAATCCGTCTCAAAATTATCTGGGGCAGGCGGAGTGGCGAAATTCGGTCAAACAATTGAAATCCCTGAGAATATCCGAATCAGCCCGGAATTTGCTGGCCGCCCGCGATCAATATCTGTCCGCCTCCCAAATTCAAGACGCCTGGCACTCCCTGGACCAGGCGCGTTCCGCCTGGCTCCACGCCGTAAAAACCTATTCTGATGCCCGGGCGGTCATGTCACTGCAAGAACGCCTTGATCAATACCGAAAAACCCTCCGGGCCTTGTCCGCAACCATGAAAAACAACCGGCCTGGAAACCGCGATCCGGGGAAGAACATTTTCGCGGACGAGAAATGGCCGTCCTTGGAAGGCCTGATCCCGGATCTCAACCCATTCGGACCCGGTAGCGGAGGGGCAAATATCCAATCCGGAACTGTCGTGGATTTGAATCAGGTCAAGGAACGGGCTCTGCGTCTCTTCGCCGCGTATTCCGCCCAAAGCAAAGCTTTCCAGGCGGCTTTGACGGACAACCCCGAGCTGGCACGGCAGTTCGACCGCAGCGGCTTTTCAGCGTGCTGGGAACGCCGCGAAAGTCTGAATCCCCTCATCCTGCAAGCCATGGACCAGAACGCAGGCGAACTCCGGACGGCGCTCATGGCCACCGAATCGGGAGGCGCAAACCCGGAACTGACCATGTTTGCGGCATCCGCCCGAGCCCGGTTGGATCAAGCCTTGGCGGAAGCGGAGGCGCAAATAAAAACCAGTCCCCTGCCGGCCGTCTTGCGCCAGGCCGAACAGATCAGCCGGCGCCTTTCCGATAATTTCCATGCGCTGCCCGAGGAAACCCGGCAGAAGCCGGCGGCTTCCGGCTCCCGGCGGAAGTTGCAGAACTGGACGGCCAGGGTGTCCCTCTTAACCCAGGACACGGAGCGCCGCTGGGAAACCATGCGGGAGGGCATCGAGGCGGATTCTCTGAGCAACCTGATCCGGGAGATTCAAGCCCGGACGGCAAGCGACACCGGCCATCCGCCTGCAGGGGCGCTGGCTCTCGGGCCATTTGTGAAAACCCTCGCGCTTTCCGAAACTCTGGTGGAAGCCGCCGGCCTGGAAGAGGCCTTGAAGCGCCAAGCGTCTCAGCAACTCAAAGCCGGCAAGAACTCCGTCCTCCGGACGCACCTGCTCAATCTATCTCGCTTAAGCCGGGAACGAGCCGACTTGGCGAGCTCCCTGGAAAACCTCGCCGCCTTCGGCATCCAAGAGTTGAAATCCGCCGACCTTTTCAGTTGGTCGGCGCAAGTGCTGGCTTTGGGGGAACGCCTGGAGACTCCCCGGGATGCCGGCTTATTGCAGGGAAGCCTTGCCGGCCAGGCGGAGTTCCTGCAAACCGCCGGCCGCCGGTTACATGACTATGCCGATGCTTTTACGCACCGAATTCAAGACTTGGAAAACGGTCTGGATCTTTGTCATGCCGTCGCCGAAATTCGCGATCTTCAATATGCCTCCCTGGATGCCCTGTCATTCAGTCTGGCGCAGGCACGCGAAGCCGCCTTGGCCGGCAATTTCACGGCCCAATTATCACGGGTAGAACAAACCCTGTCCCGTCTTCAGTTCCAGGACAAGATGTTGCGCGATATGATTGTCCGGCATGAACGGTATATGAAGAGCGCCGTTAAAACAGCCCATCACTCCGCGCAGCTCAAAAACTTCGGGACCGGGGTCGGAAACCTGCCTGAGCAATTTTCCGAAGTGATTTCTCAATACGGGAAACAATGGCGGGAGCTCGAGAACGGCATGTCCTCGGACCCCTGGAATTCCTTGAAAAAGCAGGCGGCAAAGAATTATGACCGGGAATTGGCGGAACTCGGAAAACAAAAATCTGAAATCACGCGGCTGTTCCAGGATTTGAGCCCGGCTCTGAAAACCGCCGTCCGCAAGAACGGGTTCATGGACGATTTGGACAACTTCATGTTTTACGCCACCAAGGCCTCGGCGCGGATTGGAAAAAACGCGTATCTTTCTTTCGTGCAGACCGAAGATGCCGGCACCTTGGGAGCGCTTTCCGCCAAATACGGCAAGCTCCAGGAAGAATTGGACCGCCGGCTGCATGAATTTCAGGCACAGGCCGCGGGGCCGCAGGTGAACCAATTCCTGTCCGGCATGGAGAACGCCCGGAAAGAGCTGATGGCCAAGTCCGCCGACTGGACCGAGTTGAAAATTCGGGAAATATTCGGCGCCGACGGCCTGCAATTTTTGCGGCAACTGGAAACCGGGCACGGGGCGTCTATGCCCGCGCTGGAGAAAACCTTCGCCGCCGCGAAGCAATCCCTGGCCCTCGGCGAACTGGCGGGCACCTGCCAGGTCCTGCAATCCCTGCAGGAGCGGATGCTGCAATCCATCCGGGCCAAGGCCTCTCTCCTGCAGGAAGAAGTCATGACCGGAAACTTCCTGCTGCAATTGCAGCAGCTCTCGGATACGGAGCGCCTGCTGGGGGCCATGGCCGGCAAGTTAAAACCCGGCGTGAAGAAAGAGCTCGCAGCCGGAGGCTGGCAGGCGGTTTTATCCAAACTGGACGGGGACCGCAGGCGCGCGGACATGGCCATGGAATTAATCAACCAGGAAATTTCGGCCCAGGTCCGGGCTCTGGGCCTGACATATCCGGCCGGCGAATTGCCGGCAGAAGTGCGCCGCGCGCAAAACCGTTTTGCGCAGGATATCCCGGAAAATACCGCCCTCGGCCTCGCGCTGCATCCCCTGGTGCAATCCCTGGATACCCTCGCGGCCGGCGTGGGACTGGATGCGGCCCGGATCATGAACGACCTCGACCGGGGTGTAACCCTGGACGTGACCGCCAGGAATTTGGAGCGCGCCGGCAACCTGCTCTCCCAGGCACAACGGATATTTTCAGGGGATGCCGGCCCGCCCGGGGAATGGCGGGAACTGAATTTCCGAGATTTGGAGCGCTTATCGGGTTTGGCGCAGAAACAACTTGAGGACGGAGTTCATTTCATCCGCCAGCAGGCGGCCCGGGCCGAAGTTCAAAACGCCCTGGACCGCGTGTCCAACCTGGGCCTGGAAGCCCGCCGCCTGACTGCCCGGCACATGGAAAACATTGAAAACCGTCTGTACCAATCCGGCCTCGTCACCCAGGCATCGAATTGGGAGTCGGCCGGCACCATTGATTTCGCCTTGAATAAACTGGCCGTCGAATTCACGCTCGCCTCGGCCCGCTCACAGGTTCTCAAACAACTCGACCAGCTGCAGGGGATCCAGGAGCGTTTTTCGGCGGGCCTTGACCGCCAGCTGCTCGAAATCAAGCGCGCCGACGCGGCGGTCATCATGGACGCATTGGCCAGGAAATATGCCGCCTTGGGAACGGAATTCCAGCAGGCCTGGGACGGCCTGACCCGGCGTACCGGCGCGGCCGACTGGCCTCCGGCCGCGGAGGTGAATCTCGGCGGCCTGATGCAATTCAAGGTCGACCAGGAACTGTTCACCCGGTTTCGGGAGGATATTTTCGCCCGCCTGGTGCAGTCCAATCCCGCGCTGCTGGAGATCAACAAGCTGCGCAGCGTCACCGGCCTGCTGGATGATTACCTGGATGCGGGCGGCTCGCAACTCAGGCAAAAACTCCACCGCAGCGAACTGTACCTGCGCCTGCAGCGGCTGGATGACCTCAAGGGGCAAATCGACAATCTGTTGGACCAAGCCCTGAACCAAGGCGTGGACGAGGCGCTCAAGCGCGGCCTGGGGGAGCGCCTGCGCTCCCTGGGCTTCGAGACCGAGCAGGTGGAAACCATCGTCAAGACGGCTCCCACGGCGGTCCAAAAACTTTTCCGCGAATCCGGCCTGCTCGAACAACTGGATCGTTTCGACGGCCTGCCTGGGGTTTTCGACGGCCAACTCGACCTCCTGCTGGGCGACATTCAGGCCTTGGTGCAGACCAACACCTTTCTGGCGGGACTGAACGGCTTCGGCACGGACGTAACGGAGCTTTGGGACCAGCTCAGCGGTAAAAAACCCCTGGATTTGAATCTCTGGGCCGGCAGGGTCGCGGGCCATTGGGAAGCCCTGCAGGCGGCCGGAACCGCCTTGACGGCCCAAGTCACCGAATTCATCGGTCAATTGGGATTGCCCGGGCAGGCATTCGGCTTGTGGCAGGACCTGGCCACCGGTCTCGGCAACCTGGGCCAAGGTCTGGCCGCCGGCCTGGGCGACGTCATTTCATCCCTGGCGGCTTTTGATCCCAAGGCCGCTTACCTTAATTTCACCTCTGCCGTCACCGGCTTGTTCCAGGCCGCCGGCGATAGGCTGGGCAATTTGCTGAACGGCTTCGAGTTTCAGCTCCAGCTGGAGGGCGGCTGGTTCTCCACGGACAAGCTCTGGGGAACCATCCGCGAGGTCCTGTCCTCGGACAACTGGCGTTTCGACTTCTTCAAAAACGCCGCGGGTTCCATGCAGTCCTTCGCCGATGCACTCGGGGATTGGGCCGGCAAGGCCCTGGCCTGGACCGGCGATGGCTGGAAACAGATTGCAACCAGAGTCCAGGACGCCCTCAGCGTCCTTGGCGACGGTCCGGCGGCCTGGCTGAATGCTCTCGGCAGGAACTGGAGCAGCATTTCAAGCCTCCTGGACAAATACCTGCCTGCGAAATACCAGGCGGCCAAAAGTGCTCTGGATGATTTTTTAGCGGGTGATTATTGGGGGCTGCTGGATCACCTGGCCTCGTATCTCGGGGAGGACGCGAAAAAGTCGGCGGGATTCGCCCGCCAGGCCGTGGCAAGCTACTTGTCCGCGGACTATCTGGCCATGCTGGACGCGCTCAGCGGATTTTTGGACGCCGAAGGGCAAAAGAAATACCAGGAGGTCCGCGGCTATTACCAGGAGGCGGAGCAGTATTACCAGCTCGGGGAGAAGGCCTACAATGCCATTCAATCCGGCAACGTGGCCGGAGCCGCCAACTCCCTGTTGTCCACGCTCGGGGGACTTTTCTCTTTTGACCGGCCCGTGCTCGTCATTGGCCACGGCTCCTATCAGAAGGACGCCAAAATAGACGAGCGCTGGCGGCAATCCGTGGAGGACCTTGAGAGTCAGCAAATCGAATATCTCAGGAAAATGGGAGTCAGGCTGGACCAGGGCCGGTCCCGCACATCCGGGAATTGGGAAAAGTCGGGAGAGGAACTCGACGTGGCGCAATATACCGGGCAGCACGCTCCCAGCGGCTACGGCACCTCTTCAGGACCGTACGGCCCGGCCAGCCCGCACGGACCGCCCGGAGCGGGCAATGCATTTGGAAAAGAGGACAGCGGCGGGGAAGGCGCCTCAGGAGAGGAAATCGATATCGGTCCCAGGCCGGGCCTCGCTCCGCCGGGGGACGGGACACCCGTCCCGGCTGCAGACAAAAAAGGTTACGCAGCCGCGGCAGCGGCCGCGGTGGCCGACAGCATGTGGCCCATGCCTTTGCTTCCCGCGGATACCATCGAAGAAGCCCGCAAGCGTGCCCAGGGAAAGGAAGAAAAAGGTTATTCAGAAAGGCAACAAGCCGGAGGGCTCCTGCCGGAGAGTTGGGATAAAGACACTACCGGGTGGGAAGCCTTCGGCAAGGGCGCGGCCGAGGGCATGCTGGCTGATTCCAATGAAAAGAACGCCTTCATGCCGCAGCAAAAGTGGGCCAATGCTGCGACCCATGCCTACCGTAAAAAATCTGCGGCCTACATGGATTCCCTCAATGAAATGGACGAGGAGGCGAACTCCGAGAAGGGCTTAACGAAATTCGGGAAAAAAGCCAAGATCAAGGCCACCAAGGCCGCGGTGGTGGGCTCCAATCTCCTGGTGGAAG
>CAZQGO010000034.1:0-12761 GCA_964593065.1 uncultured bacterium
GATGCTGGCTAACACGCCCACCACCGGAGTCTTGAGCCAGGGCAGGATGCCGCCGGCTGACGTCACGGGAAGGTTGGTGCGGGTCCGGATCGCCACCCGAGCCCGGGTCTCCAGCGTGTATTGCTCCTGGCTGCTGAAACGAACGGTCTCCCACCCGTTGCGACCCCACCGCCCGATGAAACGAGCCAGCACCTCGCTGAGCTTGTCCGGCACCCGCCGCACCGTCTCGGCCCAGGCCGCCTGGCCTTTGGGATACAGGTCCAGAACCAGCTCGGCCTTCTGCCCGATGCCCAGCCCCACCACCAGGATATGCGGCATTTTGTTGATCATTTTTCGGAACGCTTCGCGGTGGAACTGGAAGTCCGGGTCCCCGTCCGAGAAATGGATGACCAGGTTCAGGGTGTTGGGCTCGGCCGGCGGAATGCGGCGCTGGGCGTAGAAGACGGCGCGCATGTCGGCGTTGTTGTTGTAGGTCTGGTTGACATCGTTGATAATGGCCACGATCTTCTGTTTGGTCAATTTCTCCCCAAAGGCGAAGTAGATCTCCTTGGGCCGCTCCTGCCCCGACAGGACTTCCCCGGCAAAGATGTTTCCCGCCGCGTCGCGATAGAAGCCCACCACTTCCAGGGTCACCCCTTTCTTCTGGTCGTCCTTGATGGCCTCCAGCATCATCAGCACCGCGTCCGCCGCCGCCTCGATCTTCGACCCGTCCATGCTCCCGCTCTGGTCCACGAGGAGGGAAATTCTCACTTTGAACTCTTTTGGCTGCCTACGCTTTTTGAAGATGCGATCTTCGCCGGCCACGGCCAGGGGCAGGGCCGCATCGTCCAAGGTGCCGCGCTCCAGCCAGCGCTGCCAGTATCCCCGCTGGCGCTGGTAGAACTTGCGGAACACCGTGCGCATGCGTCCCACGTCGCCGCGCACCCGTTCGTAGCGCGCCGCGAAATCGTCCTGTTCCTGGGGCGTGATCCCCTCCCGCTCTCGTTCCATCTGCGCCCGCTGAAATTTGTCGGCCTCGGCTTCCAGCTGCCGCAGTTCGGCCTCTTCTTGGTAGCGTTCCTGTTCCCGCCGTGCTTCCTGAACGGCCTTCCGCATCATCTCGGCCGCGCGCCGGAGCTGCTCCGGCGACAACGGATTGCCCTCGGTGTCCAGCATGGCCGGCTGGTCCGCCCCGGTCTCGGCCTGTTCGCGTTCGTTCATCTCGCGACGCGCCTGGTCACGGTAGGCCTGCTGCTCGGCTGGATCCAACCGGCCCCAGTCCTTTTCCTCCTCGGCCGCAGACTGTTGTGCGGCCTGGTCCACGGATGCTTGAACCAAAGCCTGGTATTCGGGCGTGGCGTACAACTCGGCGATGATGCCCTTTGACGTTTCCGCGCTGTCGGCCGTGTATGCCGCCACGACCAAATCCCACAGCTTTTCAATGGCCGCCAACACTTCCGGGTTCGTGATCCTCGGGTCCGGCCGCCGCTGACTCCATGCATAGATGAGGCCAAGGCAGAACTGGTTGTAGAGAGGTTGTCGGGCCATTACCGCCCGGGTCTGCCCCAGGTTACCGAAGCGATTGTCTGCGCCGCTTTCCGCGTACTTGGCCATGACCCAATTCCGGCTGCCCGGGAACTCCTCCATGCCTTGCTCGTTGATCCAGATGTCCCCCACGGCATTGTCCAACAAAGCCGCCCCTGGCTGTTTCAGGAAATCCGGGTCGGTCTTCTCCGGCGCCCGGAATAAAAGCTCAAAGATCTCATGATACAGCACGCCCAATACGCCTTCCTCGCTCTGCGGCTTGATCATGTCTTCGGCGACGAAATCCATCTCTACGGGCCGCAGGGTATCCTGTCTCCACAGGCAACGCCAGGTTTTCATCTGGCCCAGATCTCCGGGCAACGGATACCATGGCCTGAGCGGAACGCCGATGCCCGTGGCAATATGCATGACCTTCTCCAGCACGCGCTGCCTTTCGCGCGCCCGCCTCTGCTCCTGCCAGGTCGGAGCCGGTTCCCCGGCCTCCCACCAGCGCTCCGGGTTGTAGGCCGTCGCTCCCTGCACGAGCCCGGTGGAAAGGTCCATCAGCATGGCTGCCGCCGGTGCGAACCCCAGCGGCGTGCCTGCCGGGCGCCTGGCCGATGCTCCCAGCCGGGCGACTGCCTGGCCGAACTGTTTGGCGGCCAGCGAGGTCGTCATGGCCTGCCAAATGTTTGCCGGCCGGAGGGCCATGCCCAGCTTCTGCTGGAGCATCCGCGCCGGATCCTGGTGCGGATAGCGCGCCAGGCTCTTGACCATCCGCTCCAGGCTGCGGAACGACACTGGCACTTCCCCGGCGCTCCTCAAATTCCGGGCATAGGCGACCAGCGTGTGGATGTCGTCCCGCAGGATTTCGCCCTGCTGGCCGGCCAGCCGCACGAGCAGGTCCTCTTCCTCCGGCGCCGGCAGATTGTCCATCTCCACGGTGTACATCCGCTCCATGAAATCCGCCAGCAGGTCGTTGACTTCCACCCGCCCCCCCGGCGGGTTCATGGTCATGACCAGATTAAACCCCGAACGCGCCCGGATCCGGTCCGTCACCGTCCCGTCCGGCAACCGGATCGGCTCCGGCAGGATGATTTCCTTGAACTGCAGGGCGTGGTTCAGCACGGCCAGCACGCCGGGCGACGCCCGGTTGATCTCGTCCACCACGCACGGCCGCCCCTCCAGCGCCGCCCGCACCAGCGGCGAAATCTGCAGTTCGGTGGAAACGTAGCCGTCGCCCCGAACGGTCCGCATCCACGCCGTGAGGTCACGCACCGTGGTTCCTTCATGCAGCCCCATATGCTCAATGCGGGTGCGGAGCAGGCGGAACAGGGCCTTGGCCAGCCAGCTCTTGCCCACGCCCACCGGCCCGATCAACAGCACGTTGCGGCCCAGGCCAAGGCCCAGCATGATTTTCCACAGGATCCGGTTGTTCGTCGGCGTTTCCTTGGGTTGATATGCGTAGGATGCGTCCGGCCGGGATTCCGGGTCGTTCCCCAATGGCAGCCGCACGTCGCCGCTCACCAGGAAATCCCCTTTCGCAACCGGCGCCGCCTTCCCCTCGGCCAGCGACTTCGCCCGGGTGATGATTCCCTCTTGCCGGCTCCCCCGCAAACCCGTCCACTCTTTGATCATCCAGCCCTCTCCCGACAAGGCCAGACGGCCGCCGGCAGACCAGGTTAAGTTGGACAAATCCTGCTCGGCCCCTTCCAGCCTTCTACCCCGGCGCAGCCACCGGCCCCGGTTATCCTTCACCCAGTACCAGGCCTCGCCTTTGGAACCACAGGCCGCGAGGACGGTCCCCCCCGGCTGGAATCCCACGCGATCCATGCGCCGGGAAGGTCCGCTCAAAGGCACTGCGGGTTCCCGGATTTTCCCGGTTTTCCCACCGCTCCGCGTCCAAATCCAAACTTCTCCGTTGTCCTCCGCATCACCGCCCCGCGTGCAGCACATGGCCAGGGAGCCGTCGTCGGACCAGGCGATTTTTCCAACCTCGACACCGGACGCAGGCCCAGCCAAAGCCCTGCCCTGGCTGGAAAAGCGCCCGCCGCGCCGTTCCCATAGATACACGGTCCCCTGGGTGCTGGACATGGCCAAATATTTACCGTCCTGGGACTCTTCGAAAACCACGACACGGCTTGGCGGGGTCTCCAATTCCCTGCCGAATTCGGGCAGATCGCCTCTCTCATCGGCCTCCCATACGTTCAGGACGGATTCGGCCCAAAGGCCCGCTGGGCCTTCTTTGAGCGTGGACAGCGCGATAATCTCCCTGCCATCGCGGGACCATATGAACCGGTCGATGCGTTTGCTTTCGCGCGGGGTTTTTAGCACGCGTTCGAGCTCCAGGTCCCCCCGGGCATTCTTTTGAAATACCACGATGCCGGCGACTTCTACCATCGCCAGGCGTTTGCCGTCCGGCGACCAGGCGCAGGGATCGTACGTGCCGAGTCCTTGACTCTCCCGTAAAATTCTTTTCCCCGGCCGGCTGAAGGCCCCCTTCTCGTCCTTGCGCCACAGCCAGGTCTCCCCTTTGCTGGTGCTGGCCGCCAGATATTCGCCGTCCTGGGAGAAGGTCAGACTGCGGATATTGCCGTTACAGGGTTCCTCGGTTGCCAACCGGATCGGCTGGGGTGCGTAGCCGCCGTCCGCTTGGCGCGGAAAAAGCACGACGCCCTCGCGCATCATGCTGTGGGGTTGAGAAATATCCGCGGCCGCGGCCAACAGTTGTTCATCCGGGGAATACGCCTGCGCGCGCACTTCCCGCAGCGTGGGAACAGCCAGGCGCCGCAGGGTCACATAGGCGATCTTGTTCCGGAGATTGTCGATTTCGCTGTCCACCTCGTCGCGTCCGCCCTCCCACTCCCCGATGTAGTACTCCGAGCGGATCAGTTCGCCCAAGTCCGCCTCCGGATACGCCGCCATCCCCTCCACGATCCGCTCCAGCACCCGCGTCGACAGCTTCCGCCACACCTTCCCGCCCGCGTTCAGGCGCTCCTGCATATCCAGCAACGCCTCGATCAGTCCGTCCGGCACCCGCCCCCGGCCCGCACGCTCCAAAAACAGCTTCTTCTGCGGCCGCGGCAGCTCGCGCACGTGCAGGATCGTCCCCATCCGGTCCTCGAAGTCCTCCCCTACCTCGTACCCCCCGTACGGCTCCTTCGCCTCGTTCATGGTCGCGATCACCTGGAACCCTTCGCCCCGGCTCACCCGCGTCCCGTCCGGCAGCTCCAGCTCCGGCGCCTCCAGGATCTCGTTCAGGATCGCCCGCGCCCCCGGACGCGTCTTCGTGATCTCGTCCACGATGATGATCCGCCCCTCCGTGTACGCCTTCACGATCTGGCTGTGCTCCCACCTCGTCAGCCCCTCCCGCAAACCCCGCCACGCGATCAGCTCCTGCCCCTCCGCCTCCTCCGACAACGACAGCACCACCGGCTCCTCTCCCAGCAGTTCCCCGTACGCCAGCGCCAGCCAGTCCTTCCCCACCCCAGCCTCCCCCACCAGCAGCACGTGGCCACCGATCGCACGCGCCTTCGCCATCCGCTCCAGCACCCGGTCGTTCTGCCCGATGCCTTTGAAGTACCGGCTCGCCACCCCCACCGCCCGCCGCGCGAACTCCAATCTCCCGAATTTCACCTTCGTCCCGTCCGCGCTCACCTCCGGCGCCGGCGGCGACCTCCCCTCTTCCGGCATCTCCAGTCCCTTGCTCTCCCAGTGCGTCCGCCACGCCGCCTGCTGCGCCTCCGACACCGCCCCTTCCACCCCGCTCATCATCCCCAGGATGTCCAGCCAGTGCTCCTCCGGATGCGCCGCCTTGTACCTCACCATCCGCTCCAGCGCCCGCGTGCTGATCGCACGCGCCTGGTTCGCCTTCGCCAGCTCCCGGCTCGTCCCCGCCATCGCCACCAGCTCCGCGATCTCCGCCTTTACCCCCGCGCCCGCCGCGCTGCCCGCCGCTTCCGCCCACATCCGCTCCAGCAGGTCACGCTCCTCCGTGTCCGGCAGGTACCCCACCTCCACGCTGTACATCCGGTCCATGAAATCCGCCAGCAGGTCGTTCACTTCCACCCGGCCCCCTGGCGGGTTCATCGTCATGATCAGCTTGAAGCCTTTTTTCGCCCGGATCCGGTCCGTCACCGTCCCGTCCGGCAGACGCACCGGCCCGTCCAGCACGATCTCCCCGAACTGCAGCGCATGGTTCAGCACCGCCAGCACCCCCGGCGACGCCCGGTTGATCTCGTCCACCACGCACGGCCGGCCCTCCAGCGCCGCCCTCGCCAGCGGCGACAGCTCCAGCTCCGTGCTGATCTCACCGCCCTCCCGCACCGTCCTCGGCCACGCCTTCAAATCCCGCGCCGTCGTCCCCTCGTGCAGGCTCATGTGTTCGATCCGCGTCCGCAACAGCCGGAACAGCGCCTTCACCAGCCAGCTCTTGCCCACTCCCACCGGCCCGATCACCAGCACGTTCCGCCTCAAGCTCAGCCCCAGCATGATTTGCCGCAGCACCCGGTTGTTCGCCGGCGTCTCCTTGGGTTCATATTCATAGGATGCGTCCGGTCGGGATTCAAGATCGTCCCCCAAGGGCAGGCGCACGTCCCCGCTGACCAGCTTCCGGCCCGCCACGGCCGGCGCGACAACTTCGCGTGCCTTTCGGACGGCGCGGTCGAGCACACGCAACCCGCGCAGGTCCCTCCACAGGTCCCATTCCAGGACCAGGTTGTGCTGGCCGGACAGGGTGAGACGTCCGGTCGGGGACCAGGTCAGCGTATGCAATTCCCCCACGGCTTCCGCCAGCCGTTTCCCCTGCCGGAGCCATTGGCCCGAGGCGGACCTTTCCCAGCACCAGGCCTCGCCCTTCTCTCCGCACACAGCCAGGACCCCTCCTCCGGGCCGGAAACCCACCTGGGACACGAATTTCGTGGGTCCCGGCATGCGGACGCCTAGCGTTTTCAACCCCCGCGCACCGCGTTCCCAGAGCCAGACCACCCCGTCGTGCCGATCGAACTTGCCGGTCAGGAGAGGGCCGCCAATGGCCAGAGCGCCATCGTCTGACCAACTGAGGTCGTCGACCCTGGACATCTTCGGGCCGATCAAGTGCCTGCCCTGTTCGCTGAAACGCCCGTCCCTGCTCTCCCAGATCCAGACCGCTCCGGGCTTGCTTCCCATGGCCAGATACCGGCCGTCCGGGGAGATGGCGATGGCGATGTTGTCGGTATCGGGGGTCACCAGCTGCCGTCCCCTTTCCGGCAGCACGCCCTTTTCGTCCGCCTCCCACACGTTCATGAAGGTCTGCCTGTCGCCGTCATAGGCCAGGCCGTAGATCACGCGCCCGTCCTTCGACCACCCGAACTTTTCGATCAGCTTGCTTTCCGACTGGGGCCTGAGCACACGTTCGACCTCGAGTTGTCCCTCCGCACCCTTCCGGAAGAGCCAGATCTTCCCCAGGCCCGCCACCGCCAGCCGTTCTCCGTCCGGCGACCATTCTGCGTGGTCATAGATCCCCATCTCCTTCCCGGCTTCGAAGATTTTGGCGCCGGGCTGGGTGAACTTCCCGTCCTGTTCCCGGCGCCAAACCCAGGCGGTGCCATGATCCCCGCTGCCGACCAGGTAGTCTCCGTCAGGGGAGAAGCTCAATTCGTTGATCCTGCGCTCGAGGACCTCGGCTGTCCTCAATTCCGTCCCCTCCGGCGGGAACCTGCCGTCCTCTCCTCGTTCGTAGAGGAGAACGCCGGGGTGGTCCTTGGACCACATGGAAACCGCCAGCAGTCGGTCGTCCGGTGAATAGGCGGGCGACCGCGCCTGTCCGGAGGTCGGCACCTCGACCTGCTGGAAGGACGCGAACGTTCGAAGCGACGTGACTTTGAGCTCGCCGATCTCCTTCTCGACCTCATCGCGACCGCCCTCCCACTCCCCGATGTAGTACTCCGAGCGGATCAGTTCCCCCAAGTCCGCCTCCGGATACGCCGCCACCCCCTCCACGATCCGCTCCAGCACCCGCGTCGACAGCTTCCGCCACACCTTCCCGCCCGCGTTCAGGCGCTCCTGCATATCCAGCAACGCCTCGATCAGTCCGTCCGGCACCCGCCCCCGGCCCGCACGCTCCAAAAACAGCTTCTTCTGCGGCCGCGGCAGCTCGCGCACGTGCAGGATCGTCCCCATCCGGTCCTCGAAGTCCTCCCCTACCTCGTACCCCCCGTACGGCTCCTTCGCCTCGTTCATGGTCGCGATCACCTGGAACCCTTCGCCCCGGCTCACCCGCGTCCCGTCCGGCAGCTCCAGCTCCGGCGCCTCCAGGATCTCGTTCAGGATCGCCCGCGCCCCCGGACGCGTCTTCGTGATCTCGTCCACGATGATGATCCGCCCCTCCGTGTACGCCTTCACGATCTGGCTGTGCTCCCACCTCGTCAGCCCCTCCCGCAAACCCCGCCACGCGATCAGCTCCTGCCCCTCCGCCTCCTCCGACAACGACAGCACCACCGGCTCCTCTCCCAGCAGTTCCCCGTACGCCAGCGCCAGCCAGTCCTTCCCCACCCCAGCCTCCCCCACCAGCAGCACGTGGCCACCGATCGCACGCGCCTTCGCCATCCGCTCCAGCACCCGGTCGTTCTGCCCGATGCCTTTGAAGTACCGGCTCGCCACCCCCACCGCCCGCCGCGCGAACTCCAATCTCCCGAATTTCACCTTCGTCCCGTCCGCGCTCACCTCCGGCGCCGGCGGCGACCTCCCCTCTTCCGGCATCTCCAGTCCCTTGCTCTCCCAGTGCGTCCGCCACGCCGCCTGCTGCGCCTCCGACACCGCCCCTTCCACCCCGCTCATCATCCCCAGGATGTCCAGCCAGTGCTCCTCCGGATGCGCCGCCTTGTACCTCACCATCCGCTCCAGCGCCCGCGTGCTGATCGCACGCGCCTGGTTCGCCTTCGCCAGCTCCCGGCTCGTCCCCGCCATCGCCACCAGCTCCGCGATCTCCGCCTTTACCCCCGCGCCCGCCGCGCTGCCCGCCGCTTCCGCCCACATCCGCTCCAGCAGGTCACGCTCCTCCGTGTCCGGCAGGTACCCCACCTCCACGCTGTACATCCGGTCCATGAAATCCGCCAGCAGGTCGTTCACTTCCACCCGGCCCCCTGGCGGGTTCATCGTCATGATCAGCTTGAAGCCTTTTTTCGCCCGGATCCGGTCCGTCACCGTCCCGTCCGGCAGACGCACCGGCCCGTCCAGCACGATCTCCCCGAACTGCAGCGCATGGTTCAGCACCGCCAGCACCCCCGGCGACGCCCGGTTGATCTCGTCCACCACGCACGGCCGGCCCTCCAGCGCCGCCCTCGCCAGCGGCGACAGCTCCAGCTCCGTGCTGATCTCACCGCCCTCCCGCACCGTCCTCGGCCACGCCTTCAAATCCCGCGCCGTCGTCCCCTCGTGCAGGCTCATGTGTTCGATCCGCGTCCGCAACAGCCGGAACAGCGCCTTCACCAGCCAGCTCTTGCCCACTCCCACCGGCCCGATCACCAGCACGTTCCGCCTCAAGCTCAGCCCCAGCATGATTTGCCGCAGCACCCGGTTGTTCGTCGGCGTTTGCTTCGGCAAATACTCGTACGTGGCCCCGGGCCGCGTCTCCTCGTCCTCCCCCACGGGCAGCCGCACATCGCCCGAAACGAGCTCCCCGTCCGACACCTCCGGGGCGGCTTCCGTATCCAGCTCGCCTTTCACACGCCCCATCAATCCCGCCGCCTCGCGCAACGTTTCGCCCCCTTGGCCTAAGTGCAACCATTCCGCTGCTTGCCGTCCTTCGCCATCCACGCACAGGCGGCCCTGTGCCGACCAAGCGATGCCGTAGGGAACGCCCGCGATATTATTCAGGCGTTCCGGAGCGGGGCTTAATTTTCCCTGGAGCCGCGGCCATACCCAGACTCCGGTTCTGAAAACCATGGCCGCCAGCTTCCCGTCCCAGGGCGAGAACGAGACCCGCACGAGCCGACTGCCCGGCAAGACCGTCTCCCGGGCGGGCCGAGCCCGCAGCCCTTGACGGCTCCTTTCCCACGTCCAAACGTAGCCCGCATTCTCCTGGTCGCCGCCGCCTGCGGCCAGCGTGCCGTCCTGTGCCGACCAAGCGATGGAATGCATGGTATATTTCTCGTCCAACAACGTTGCCGGTTCAACATCCAGACCTTGGGGCGTGTTGCGGTAGAGCTTGACGCCCTGACCGCACACGGCCATGTACTCACCGTCCGGCGAGAAGCGCACGGTATAGGCCTCCTCGATGGGCAGTTCGCGGGCCCGGCCGGTTTGCTCGAGATTTTCCGCCACATCCCAGACCAGGGCGCGCCGGCCTTGATCCGTGTAGCCCACCGCCGCGAGCCGCTTGCCGTCCGGCGACCACTCCAAATCCCGAATGGTGATGCGCTCGTCGCTTCGCGCTTCCGGCCATTGCAGGTAATGTTCCTGCAGCCGCAACCGGCCTTTCGCGTCCCGCTCCAAAACCAGGACCTCTCCGGACTGCTGGCCGGCCAGGGCCACGCGTTTCCCATCCGGAGACCACTTGAGGTGTCCGAGGTCCCAGTTTTGCCAGCGGATGGGAATCGGGGCGCCCATGCCACGGATGTACCCTTCCTCGTCCAGGTCCCAGTACCAGATCTGGCTGCCGTTGCCGCAGGAGATGAGATAGCGGTTATCCGGTGAGAAGGCCAGGGCGGATTGGGGCTTCATCTTTCCGCTCACCGTTGCTTCCCGCAAGGGGGAAGACAATTGGCCATTCGCATCGCGTTCCCAATAGACGATCTTCGAATCCCGTCCCGAGCCGGACTTCATGACCAGGAGCTTTCCGTCTTGGGAATAGATCGGCTCCATCGATGCCCAGCCTTCGGGTACGGTTAGGGGCTTGTGGAAGGCAATCTCCAGGTTGAAAGCAACCTGGACGATGTGATCGATCTCCGCCTGGAGCTCGTCGCGGCCGCCTTCCCATTCCCCGATCATGAATTCCGAGCGGATGACCTGGGCCAAGTCCGCCGAAGGATAGGCCGCCAGGGTTTCCACGATCCGCTCCAGCACGCGCAGGGAGAGTTTGCGCCAAACCCGCCCGTTCTCGTTCAGTCGCTCCTGCATGGCCACCAGCTCGACCAGGAAATCCCAGGGCAGCCGCCCTTCGGCCACCTCGTCCAAAAACCTCGCTTTGCGCGCGGCCGGCAGTTCTCCTACCTCGAGGATGGCTCCGAAGCGGTCCTGGAAATCTTCGCCCAAATCGTAGCCGCCATACGGTTCCCGCGCCTCGTTCATGGTGGCGATAATCTGGAATCCCTCGCCGCGCTGCACCCGCGTCCCGTCCGGCAGCTCCAGTTCCGGCGCCTCCATGATCTCGTTGAGGATCGCGCGGGCCCCCGGGCGCGTTTTCGTCACTTCGTCTACGATGATGACCTTGCCCTCGGTATAGGCCTTCACGATCTGGCTGTACTCCCAGACCGTCAGCCCCTGTTTCAGTCCGCGCCATGCGATCAGCTCCTGCCCCTCCACCTCCTCGGACAACGACAGCACCACCGGGTCCTCGCCCATCAGTTCGCTATACAGCAGGGACAGCCAGTCCTTGCCCACGCCCGCCTCGCCCACCAGCAGGGCGTGCTCGCCCAGGCTCCGCGCCCGCAGAAGTTCCCGGATGATGTCCAGGCCCTCGGGCGTCCATTTCCGGATCGCGTTGAAATGCTCCGGACCGGGCGGCGTTACGCCCTCCGGCAGCGGGAAATCCACCTCTTTATCGATAACCAGCCAATACCGGCCGTCGGCCCGGCGGAGGTATTCCACGCGGCCGGCCAACCAGTCCCATTCTTCCCGCATGGATGCTAACAGCGCCGACGCTTCGGTCGCAGCTTCATTGAGCAGGGCGCGTGCAAAGGGCAATCCGAAAAGGGTCTCCATGCGCTCCAGCAGGATTTCCATGGTCCCGGTTTTCAGGTTCTGCACATATCCGTTGGAATGGGCCACGGCCTCCGTCAGGCCGGCTTCCGGATGGTTCCAGCGGTACAGCTCGTGGTCCAGGACAAAGTTTAGAAGTGCGCCGTCCTGCAGATACGCCGCATCCAGATAGAGAATGCCGTTCATCAGGTCCATGGGCGTCCAGGGCCCGTAGCCTTCCCCGACGATGACGCGGAACGGCCGGCTTTCCGGGTTGGCCGCCAGGCTTTCCTGCAGAGCCGCGCGCAGGGAAGCCTCGGAGCCGGGCGGCAGGCTCTCGCCCCATTCCGCGGAAACCGCGGTGATTTGTGAACCTGCGTCCTGCGGCCGCACGTCGTAGGCGGCCAGGTAGCGGGCCACCACTCCCGGTTCCCCGGCGCGCGGATACCTCGCCAGCGGTTTGGGAATATCCAGGACGTCTACGCCCGCCAGCCGCTGCGCGGTCGTGGCCACGGCGGCCGCCATGGCCACGGGGAAGCCCCAGCGCCGCAGCGTGGCGCTCAGGGCATGTCGTCCGCGAATCAGGACGAGGTTGTACAGACCGTGCGTCCCCGTTCCCCAAACATAGGCGGCGACCATGCCCACCACGGCCAGCAGCAAGCCCTGAGGGAAAAGCAGCAGTCCCAGGCCGAGTGGCAGATGGAAGATCAGCCCGACTCCGAATAATTTCCCCCAGGCGGCCAAGCGGTCCCGCCATGCGGCCCAGGACCGCCAGCTGCCGAAAGCCTGGAACTCCCAGCCGTGCGCCCCCTGCACGTAAACCCCGGTCCAATGACCCACGGAGAAAAGAGCGTTGGCGGTCAGGGCGGCCACGACCGCGGAAACGACCAGGCCCCAACCGAGAGCCGTGAACAAAGCCAGGAGGGTTATTGCGGAAGCCGCGATCACGAGGGTTTCGAAAACGGGCGCCACCTTGGTAGCCGCGTATTCCAGGACCCTGTCCTCGCTCGGTTTCCGGCCCTGGCGCGACAACTGCCAGCGAGCCAGGCGGTAGGACAAGCTCCAGGTTCCCGGAAGGCCAGCCTTTTGCTCTGGACCCAGAACGCGTACTCCCGTGGTTCCAGGTAAAAATCTTTCCGGAAGCAGGTGTGCCGAATGCCGGACCGAAAAGCGGGCGAGGGCGGTCCCGTAGCCCTGGAGAGTTTCCAGTCCCTTCGTCTCCAAGGTCCGCCAATAGCCTTGCAAGGCCTTGAACAGCCCCATGGTCGAACGGAATACATTGGCCGTTCCGGTCGTCATGATCCGTAGGATCGCCAAGTTCACGATCAAGTGCACCACGAAGGAGGCCGCGACCACGGCCGGATAGGCCCAGGGTGCGGGCA
>CAZQGO010000035.1:0-12385 GCA_964593065.1 uncultured bacterium
GCGACACGCGCGGATTCATCTCGATCACGACCAGGCGGCCGGTGTCGGGATGGGTGGCGAACTGGATGTTCGAGCCTCCGGTCTCCACGCCGATCTCGCGGATGATGGCGATGGCCGCGTCGCGCATGCGCTGGTATTCGCGGTCCGTCAGGGTCTGGATGGGCGCGACGGTGATGCTGTCGCCGGTATGCACGCCCATGGGATCGAAGTTCTCGATGGAGCAGATGATGACCACGTTGTCCGCGCGGTCGCGCATGACCTCCAGTTCGAACTCCTTCCAGCCCTCCACGGATTCCTCGATCAGGATTTCATGGATCAGGCTGTTCTCGAGGCCCAGGGAGGCGATGCGGTGGAATTCCTGTTCGTTGTGGGCCACGCCGCCACCGGTCCCGCCCAGGGTGAAGGCCGGCCGGATGATGACCGGGTAGCCGAGGTCCGCGGCCACCCGCACGCCCGTTTCCAGGTCGCGGGCCAGGCCGCTGCGGGGCAGGTCCAGTCCGAGCTGCTGGATGCACTGCTTGAATTTTTCCCGGTCTTCCGCCATGTGGATGGTGGCGCTGTTGCAGCCGATCATTTCCACGCCGTGGCGCTCGAACACTCCCTGGCGGAAAGCCTCCACGGCCGTGTTCAGCCCGGTCTGCCCGCCCAAGGTGGGCAGGACCGCGTCCGGGCGTTCCCGGGCGATGATGGCCTCCAGGACCTCGGGCGTGATGGGCTCGATGTAGGTGCGGGTGGCCATCTCCGGATCCGTCATGATGGTGGCGGGGTTGGAATTCACCAGCACCACGTCGAACCCTTCGGCGCGCAGGGCCTTGCAGGCCTGGGTGCCCGAATAATCGAACTCGCAGGCCTGGCCGATGATGATGGGCCCGGAACCGATGATCAGAATTTTCTTCAGGTCCGTGCGCTTGGGCATGCCGCGATTCCTTTGCAGACTTCCCTCCCCGGGGGGAGGGTCAAAACCAGGGTGAACCCGCCGCGGAAGGCTCGTCGTCCCCGTGGGCCCTCCCCTGCCGGGGAGCGGGGCGAACCTTCATTTCCGCTGCTCCCGCATGATCTTCACGAAGCGGTCGAACAGTTCCTTCGCGTCGTTGGGGCCCGGCGAGGCCTCGGGATGATACTGGACCGAGAACACGGGCAGGCTTTTATGCCGCAGGCCTTCGTTGGTCCGGTCGTTGAGGTTGATGTGGGTGACCTCGACTTCGGGGGGCAGGGTTTCGCCCTGCACGCAAAAGCCGTGGTTCTGGGAAGTGATGCCGATGCGCCCGGTCGCCAGTTCCTGGACCGGGTGATTGATGCCGCGGTGTCCGAACTTCAGTTTGACGGTCTTGCCGCCCAGGGCCAGTCCCAGGATCTGGTGGCCCAGGCAGATGCCGAAGACCGGCACCCGGCCGATGAGCCGGCGCACGGTTTCAATCAGGTAGGCCAGGGGCGCCGGATCCCCCGGGCCGTTGGAAAGGTGCACGCCGTCGGGATGGTCGGCCAGGATTTCCTCGGCCGGCGTCGCGGCCGGCACGATCCTGACCCGGCAGCCGCGCGCAGCCAGCTCGCGGTGGATGTTGTACTTGGCGCCGCAGTCGATCAGCGTCACGCGCAGGGGGTCCGGGCCCGTTCCGGGCGCCGGCGCCACCTCCCAGGCCTGGCTGCAGGTGACGTTCCGGACCAGGTCCAGACCGGCCATGTGCGGCGCCGCGGCGGCCTTGTGCCGGAGGCTGTCCGGATCGGCGTCGCGCGTGCTCAAGACCCCGTTCATGCTGCCGGCTTCGCGGATGTGGCGTGTCAGCGCCCGCGTGTCGATGCCCTCGATGCCGACGATGCCCTGGGTCCTGAGCCAGGCTTCCAGGGATTCGCGCGCGCGGTAATTGGAGGGATGACGGCACAGTTCGCGGACCGCGAATCCGGCCACTTGCACGCGGGCGGATTCCACGTCGTCGGGATTCACGCCGGTATTGCCGATGAGCGGATAGGTCATGTTGATGATCTGACCGCAATAGGAGGGATCGGTCAGAATTTCCTGGTACCCGCTCATGCCGGTGTTAAAAACCACCTCGGCGGCGATCTCGCCTTCCGCGCCGAAGGCCTGGCCGGTAAAAACGCGACCGTCTTCCAAAACCAGCAGGGCTTTCACGTGGCTTTCCCCTCTGCGCCGGAGCGCTCCGGTTTCGGACACCGGCTCCGGCCTGGACAAAATTCCGCATAATATAACATAATTCGGGTGGAATGCAAACAGGGTTTTTGGACCCGGGTAAAACGGGAGGGCTGCCCGCCGGCCCGCGCCGTGCGCTTACGCCGAACGCCGCGGATCCAGGCGCACGGGCCGGCGGGGCCGGGCCCGGGGCCGGAGGCGATCGGTTTTAACGCCGAGCAGACGCAGGACGTCGCGATACGCTCCAGCGGCGGCAGTGCCGGGCGCGGGCATCCAGACGGGCCCCGGCGGCGCGTCCCGGCCGGGCAGGACATCCCGCCAGCGTCCGGCCCGGACCACGGCTCCGGCGGGCAGGTGCGCCAGCAGGGCATTGCAGGTGCGGACCGAAGCCAGCAGGCCCGCCCGGGCCGCAGCCTGCGAGGCAGGCGGAAGGCTCTCCAGGCCCCGGCGTTCGGCCTGCAGCGCGGACACGAGTTCGCGGAAGAAACGCCGGGCCGCCTCCGGCCCTCCCCGGCGGACCGCGTCCAGATAAGCCCGGCGCAGGCCGGGCGAGCGGGACGGCCGGAGCAGGTCTTGGGCCAGGCGCGACTCGCCGGCCGCAGCGGATAAAGTCATCCGCAAGGAAACCAGCGGCAAGGCCGCGGACCACAGCCCGCGCCAGCGCGCGGCCAGGGAGCGCGGCAGCAGGCGCGCGGGAGCGAGCACGGCGCGCAGGAACGCGATTTGCAGCCGGAGTGCCAGGCGGCTGGGCGCGGGCAGGTTTTTCAACGCCGGAAGGTTCAATGCCATCAGCGCCAAAGCCGTCTCCTGTTCGTGCTTCCGCACCTGCGACCAGATCATGACGTCCAAGAGCAAGGCATTCGCCCGGGAGCGCCAGCCCGCGTTCCCCGCGGCTCCGGTCAGGGCATCCGGCAGGTAACAGAGGTAGGCTTCCCCGGACAGCGGCAGGCGCCCGAACAACCACCCCAGCCACCAGCGCGCGCGGAAAGCCGGGGATGCCTCGGACAGCGGCCGAACACGCACCGCGCCCGCGTTGAACGTTCTCGCAGTGGCCGCGTCCGCCAGCGCCGCCAGCCGTACGCGCCGCGCCAGCGTTGCCTGGTCGGCCGCGCCCGGCTCCGGAGCCGCGGGCGACAGAACCGCATAGAGGACGGCCGCGGCCGCCAGCAGGCGCAGGCCGGCCCCCGCCAGCGGGCGCCAACCCCGCCAGGGGGCCTTCAGCCGCAAATCCGGGGTCAGCAGGAAGCGGATCCAACGCAGCGCCCAGGGCCGGGACTGGGATAAGGATCGGTTGATGAGTCCCGCCGGCACAACCGGCTCCCGGTCCGGGCCGGTTTCCGGTCCGCCGGGAACCGGTGCGCCGGGGCCTTTCGGCGCGGCCGGCGGCCCCGCCAAGTCGTCCTGCAGGTTTTCCAGGAGTCGTTGCCCGAGCCAAAGCGCGGCGCGGTTCAGGCGTTTTTTCTCGTCCAGGGTTCCGGCGGAGCTGGCCAGGCGGCGCAGGCGCTGGATTTCGAGGCGGAACCCCGCCAGCTGCGGAACGTCTTTCAGGACGAAATCCAGATACCGGAACAGATAGGAATCCGAGGAGATGAAGGTCAGAACCTTGTCGGCTTCCGCGGGATCACGGTCCTGGATGGCCCGCCAGCTGGAAATCAGGCCCGCCAGTCCCGGGCCCCGTTCCGGGACCTCGAGATTGTGATTCACCTTCCAAACGAACACGGCCGCCTTGGCTTTCAGGCCGCGTTCCGCTTCCCGCGCTTCTCCCTGGGCATACAGAACCCCGGCACTCCGGGCCGCGATGGGAAGAGCCCCGATCCGCGGCCGGAAGACGCGGCTGAAAATGAAGGCCAGGCGCCCGGCCCAATCGCGGGTTTCGTGCTTGGCGCCGGGAAACTCGCGGTACTCGGCCTGGGCGCCGGCCGCGCGCAGCATGTAATCCGCGGCGCGCACGTAATCCAGGCGGGTGGGGATGGATTGCTTGACGAAATCCGGCAGGGTCTCGGCGTCTCCCATGTCGCTGTAAATCACCAGGGACGCGGCCGCCGAGCCGGGGGCCGCGCGCAGTTCCCCGCCGAATTGCATGACGAGGTCCAGGATTTGACCCTGGCCGAAATAAACGGACGGCGAAACGGCCCCCACGCGGGAGAACTCGCCGGGATATTTCAGGCCCGCATACAAGGCCAGCAGGCCGGCGAAGGAAGAGCCGACGAGGGAGGCGTTTTCCCCTCCGGCCAAGACGCGGTATTTCCCGGCAAGGAAGGGCTTCAAGTCCTCGATGAGGAAGCGGGCGCTGAGATCGCCCCGGCCGCCTCCGCGCCCCTCCTCGAAATACGGCGCATACTCATTGTGCCGCTGCTCAAGGTCGCTGTAGAGGCCCACCACAATCGCCGGTTCCATTTTTCCGTCGGCAATATCCTGCTCGACGGCCTCGGCCGTCCGCCAGGTGTCGAGGGACCACGGCTGGCGGTCCTGCGCGAACAGGAATTGCCCGTCCAGCATGTACAGGACCGGATAGCGCCGGCCGGTCTCCTGGTCGTACCCCGGAGGCAAATAGACCACGGCGGTCCGGTATTTTTCGAACTTGGGATCCCAAATCCGCTCGTGTTTCTCCAGGCGTCCCTGCAGTTGCGCACTCTCCAGGTCAGCCTCGCAGGATTTTTCCCCCGGTTTTTCACCCAGCGCCGCGGCCGCGGCTTTCAACCTGGCAGTCAGGGCCTGCGAGTGCCGGATGACTTCGCCCGCCCCGGCTTTGCGTTCATCGGCTTCCGGCGCGTGCTTCAATTCCGGAGCCAGAATGTGCTGCGCCTCTTCCAGAAGGAACAGGACCCGGTCCGATTCCGGAATGTCCGGCGCGGTGAACAATTTCTCCCCGGCCCAAATGGCCGTGTCCCCCGGGCGGTTCCGTCCCCGGCGCGCGTGCCCCAGTGGTCCCCGGTCATGAAGCGTGAGGCGGCCGCGCACCAGCAGCAGGGGCGAAGTCCGCGCTAATTCCGCCAGTCGGCGCAGGGTTTCCGGCAGCGGCAACCGCACGGCCTCCGCCAAATCTTGAAACTGTCCGGTGATGACCGCCGGCGGCAGTTCCGCCAGCGCGGCCAGTGCCTGCACCGGATCCTGGGAGCCGGCGATTTTCCCCAGCAGCTCCGGCCCGCGGAGGCGCTCAATCCGCCGCAGCAGGCGTGAACGAATTTCCGGTTCCGCCCCGAAGCCGCGGTCCCACTGGGTCCGTCCCAGCCAGGCCCCGATGGAATTCAAAACCGGCGCGAGGAGTCCCCGGCCGCGATAGACCTCGCGTTCCAGCGCACCCGCCCGGTTCACCCGCGCCACCTTCCCGAGCAGGATCTGCACTTGCAGCCGGAAATTCCTCCAGGGATGCGGAAGGCTCCGTCCCCCCAGGTCCGGCGACATCTCCTCATCGGGCGGCGGCTGCAGGCCGGGCACGCGCGGCCGGGAGGGCGCCTGGTCCAGCAATTGATGGTAGGCGAACACCAACAGGTGCAGGGCCACGAAATTCAGGCGGCGTTTTTCAAAGGGATCCACCGCCGCGTTGGCCAGCCGTCCCAGGCGCGCGAACTCGGCGCGCAGACCCTGCAATTCGGAAATGTCCTCCAGCAGGAAATCCAGATAGAGAAACAGGTCGTTGCCCAGGGCGTGATGCAGAAGGATTTCCCCGCGTTCCGGCCGCAACAATATTTCCTCCGCGCCGCGCGCCAGTCCCAGGAATCCTGCGGGGCTGACCGCCAAGGCCCGTCCGGAGACGTCGCGCCAGTGGAAATCCATGGACTGCCGGCGCAAGCGGGCCACGGCCGCGGCGGCATCCGCCGGCGCGAAGCGCAAGAACTCCGGGAAAGGCGTCTGCAAGGCCTGGTGGTCCGGGCGCAGGCGCTTGCCCAGGAGCGCGTTGACCACCAGTTGCACGCGGGCGGGGGTCGCGATCTGGTCATGGCTCCGGCCCTCCCGGGGATTGAAATAGGCGACCTCGTGGCCGGCGGCGGCCAGGGCGTAGTGCGTCAAATCCACGTATTCGATGCGCGAGGGTATTTCGGGGAATTCGGCCCGGTCGATGTCCAGATAGACCCGCAGGCGCTGCTTGGTTTTTTTGATCAAATTCAGGATGGCGCCGTGGGCCCAGTAGGTGCCGGGCGCGACGGCCGCCACCCGGGAAAACACCTTGGGATAGGTCATGGCCACGTACAAGGCGAGGGTCCCGCCGAAGGACACGCCCTCGATGGAGGTGGCGTCCCGTCCGCGCCGCGTGCGGTAGTACCGGTCGACGTGGGCCTTCGCCTGTTTGACGATGAAACGGGCGTAGCGCCGGGCCCGCTCGCCTTCCCGGGCTCCCCCGCCCCCCTCGCCCCGGTCGGCGTCGAACCAGGGATTGTATTCGTCCATGCGGTCGCGGTCGGAATAAATGCCCACGAGGATGTGTTCGTCCAGATTATCCGCCTCCGCCTCCGCCTCGGCCGTATCCTGATAGTGCCAGCCGGGCACGTCGCGGGCATTGCCTCCGCGGCGCGGCAGAATGCGGTTGTCGCTGAACACGGTCTGGCCGTCCAGCAAGTACAGGACGGGATAGCGGCGGTTCCGCTGGCGGTCATAGCTGGGCGGCAGGTAGATTTTCAGGGTCCGGTTCTTGCGGGCGGCCTTGTCCCGGATTTCCACCTGTTCGATGCGGCCCGTGTATTGGGCCGGAGTCCGTTCGATCCGGAAATTTTCCTGCCCCTGCTCGCCCGTGCCCAGCCACTCGACGCCGCCCGGACTCCCGGGCACGGAACGCATGATTTTGAATTCATTGACCTCCGTATCCAGGAGTTGGGCCTCCCAGACGCCGGGCCGCGCCTGCACGAAGGGGATGGTATACGCCCGCACCCAGCCGTCTCCCTCGCGCACGCCGGCATGGACCCAGCAGTTTTGTCCCTCCTCCAGCCGGACGATGACGGGCCGGTTGCTTTCCACCTGCGATACGGGCTGGTCTAAAGTGCAGAGCTTGAAGTCCTGGTTGCGGGTGTAGTGAATGTCCGGCGTGAGATGCTGGATGACGAAGGACGCCCCGGCCTGCAGCAGGCCCAGGTTTTCCCGCAGGTCCAGGGCGCGGCGCTTGACCGCCTGTTCGAAAGCGGTGACGGTGCGCAGGGCATCCGGACCCAGCAGGGGCTCCAGGTATGTGCGCCGCAGGGCCTCGTGCCGGCGGCGGTTATGGCGCACGATCCAATCCAATTGCCGGTAGTCGGTGATTTGATTCAGCTCCCGGCTGACGAACAGGGATTCCGATTCGCGCGTCCACTCATGCAGGGCGACCTGCAGGCCCCAGGCCAGCACGTGGGCCGCGCGGGCGGGCGTGAAATCCCGGGGCAGCTGCGGGCCGCCCTGGGCTCCCTGCTCGGCCTGCAGCTGGCCGCTCCAGAACATTTCGAATTCCTCGTGTTCCAAGGCCAGGGGTTCGTCTTCCAGGCCGCGGAGAATAAAGACGTAGCGCTGGTTGGTCGCGGGATCCGCGAGGTTGCAGGCGCCGCCCTTGGAGGCCAGGAAGCGGACCACCGGGTCGTTTTCCTCGGCCGGATCGCAGGTCACGAGACGGTAGGCGGGAATGGCGATATTTTTCTGGTTGGGAAGCTGGAGCAGCCTGCGCTCCACGGCCGGCCAGTCCCCGGAGTCGGCCCGCGCCAGCAGCAGGTCGCGTTCCGCGGCCGACAGCGGCGCGTACCGCTGGGTGATGCGCTTGCGGGCTCCGGCGTCGAGCCGAAGGCCGTGCAGGGAATGAAAGTTCAAACTGCGCAGGGCGGCCGCCATTCCGGGCAGACGCCCGGACAGAAAAAGGGCGCGCAGGCCGAACAGGAGCAGCAGGGCACCCGCCATGAGCGGCAGCGCCCATCCTATTGACAGGAGCCCCCCCACCAGCAGGGCCAGGGGCACGGTCAGCGCCGCCAGCGACGCCACGGCCACCACCCAGGGGCGGCGCAAGACCTGCCCCAGTCCGGGCGGCAGCAGACCCAGCTTTTGGAAGGTGCGCACATCATAGCCCAGGTGCGCGGCCGCGGCCAGCAGGCCCAGCAGCAGGATGACCGCCGGCGCCGTGGGCAGGGCCAAGGCCAGGGAGAATGCGAAATATGGCGTGAAAGCCAGCGCCTGCAGGAGGGAATCCCGGAGCCTGCTCCCGCCGGGATCCGTATGCATTTTCAATAATTGGTGCAGCAGCCAGAAACCGGCCAGGAACAGCGCCAGGGTGAGCGGAGTCAGGGTCAGGGCCAGGGCGATCAGGACCGGGATTTCCACGGCCAGGCCCCATTGGCCCGCCATGGCCTGCAGGGCCGTGCGCTGCGGGAAAAGCGCGCGTACCAGCCAGAAGAAAATCGAATTGGGCGAACCGCGGGGCGGAACCGCCGGCGAAGTCCGGACCAAGGGCAGCCATACCGCCGCAGCCGGGGAAACCCTTTCGGCGGTCAGGGCGAAGATCCGCGCCCGCCCCGTGCCCTCCACGGTCACGCCCTGCAAATCGCGGCGGGGATTGACTTCGACCGGCAGGTGGAAGATGCCGACGCCCTGTTCCACGCGCTGCTCGCCCTGCCAGTGGTAATCGGCATGCGCGACGACCTCGGGGTCGTCCGGCCGCGCGCTCCACCAATCCGGCACCCTCACTTCCACCTGCTGGTCATTGCCGGGGTAATGGAGGGTCAAGACCAGAGTTTGATCCCCGTCCCTGGCGGCCGCGGCGAAATGCAGGGCCGCGTAGCGGCCCGGCAGCAGGGGAAGCTCCCAGGGCTGGTCCAGGGCAACCGCGTCCGCGCCGGCCGCCGTTTGGAAACGCAGGCTGAGCTCGCGCACGGACACGCCGCGCACTGTCGCGGCCGCGGGCACGGCTTCGCCGGGGTAGCTGAAATATTCCGAGGCGTCGTCCCGGCGGATCCAGTTGACATTGAAAGCCGGCCGGAGGTCGGCGGGATCCGCGAGAGCGGTGAACTCCTGCGGCGCCGGCATTTCGCCGGCGCCGGGCGCCGCCTCGCCGGTCGCGGCGAACACGCGGGCCTGGGCGGGACCGGCCAGTGTGACGCTCACCAGCGTGCGTTGCGGATCCGTGCCGATCACCCGGTGAAAGATGCCCACGCCCCGCTCCACCCGTTCCGTACCCCGCCAGTAATAATCGGCCCAGACCAGCGTGTCCGAAGCACCCGGCCGGGCGCTCCACCAGTCGGGCACATCCAGGGTCACGCGCTCCTCGCCGTCCGAGTAGCGCAGGATCGCCTGCACGCTCCGGGCTCCGTCCCGGGCGGCCACGGCCAGATGCACCGCGGCATATTCGCCCCGGGGAAAATCCAGCCGCGTGGCGCTCCCCAGCGCCACGCTGTCCTCGCCCGGTTGCGTGACGAAGCGCAGGCGGATCGTCTCGCCGCCCACGCCGGTCACACTCGCCTCCCGCGGCACGGCCTCTCCCGGGTAGCTGAAGTATTCGGGCTCATCGCCCTGGCGGATCCAATCGGCGTTGAGCAGGCGTCCCAGGTCCAGCGCCTGGAAAGGTCCGGCGGGCAGGAAATCCGGCGTGATGGCCGAGAATCCCCGCTCGACCTGCTGCCACGAGTGTTTTTCCGAACCGTCCACGGCCGGGCCGCTCACGCCCTTGGTCTGCATGTAGCCGTTGGCCGGGTTGTCCATGGTCGGCCAATCCTTCCAGGCCCACACGATCGAACCGGCCACGGGCAGGCCGTCGTCCTGCGCCTGCTGGATCGCCGCGAAGTTCTCCTCCAGCACGTCCCGCTGTTCGTTCTCCTGCCCCGCGCCGGTATTCCAATGGCCCATTTCGCAGATCAGGATGGGTTTGCGTGGATAGGCCTGATGGAGGGTGCGCAGCAGGGCCAGCATGCCTTCATAGGCCCCGCCGGGAAAGGCTTCCCGGTGGAAAGAGGCCGGGTACGCGGTCACCATGATCAGGGAGGCGTCGGCCTGGGTCTCGAGGTGCAGCCGGTCTCCGGCGGCGGTGAGGCCGATCACGGGCTCCGGCACTCCCAGGCGGCCGGCTAGGTCCCGGAAGGTGTCCACGGCCCTGCCCAGCGGCTCCGGATCCTCCCAGCCGCTCTCGTTGGCCACGCTGAACAATGCCGGACGCCCCAGCTTCAGGCTCGCCATCTCCAGCCAGGTGCGCGTGGCGGTGCCGTCGCGCAACTGCCGGTCCAGCACGTCCCCGTCGTACCAATTGAACATCTCCGCCCAGGACAGCAGGCCGCTGCGCAGCAGGAGGCGGTCCACCTCCGGCGAAAAGGGATAATGGCAGCGCAGCAGGTTGGCGCCCGTGGCCCGCATGGCGGCGAGCTCCCGGCTCCATTCTTCCAGGGTCAGGCCCGGGGCGGGATGGAACCCGTACCCGCGGATCGTCAGCGGTTCCCCGTTCAGCAGCAGCCGGGTGCCGCTGACGCGCAAATCGTAGAAACCGACCTCCTGGTACGCCACATCCACGACCTGGCCCTGCCGGTCGAAAGTCTTCACCTCGACCACGTACACCGCGGGCCGGTCCGGGCTCCATTCCTCCACGGCCAGGTTCTGGCCGCGCACCGTCAGGACCTGGCTGTTTCCGGCCGCGATGCTCTTCGCGGGGGATGCTTCCAGGGGAACGGCCAGTTCCGGGCGCGCGTCGATCAGCGACGCCGTGTCGGTGGTCCAACGGTTCGCCTCGTTGATCCGGGTGGGATGCAGGACGGCTTCCACGCGGACGTCTTGGGCGCGTTCGCCGCTGCCGTTGGCCACCACACAGGCGACCTGCAGGTCATAGGCGCCGTCGCCCAAGCGTTCGACCCGCGGAATGGAGCGGACGACCGCCAGCGGCGGCTGGGAGGATAAAAAGACCCGATCCGTCAGGCCGGTGGCGTTCCACCAGTCCCCCACGGCATAGGGCACCCGCCTCTCATCCGTCCCCCAGGGAAGGTTGTCCACCCGCACCACGACCGTGTTGTCGCCGCCCCAGGAGACAAAATCCGTGACGTCCAGTCCGAAGGGCGTGTCGCCGCCGATGTGCCTCCCCGCCCAGCGCCCGTTGATCCAGACATCGGCCGCGTAATTGGCGCGCAGGAAATTGAGGGTCATTTTTTGCCCCAGCCATCCGGCCGGCACCTGGAAGCCGCGGCGGTACCAGACCCCGCCGGCGTAAAGATCCGGATGCGGATTTTCCGCCGCCGGAATCTGCATGGGCTCCCAGGTCCCCGCATAGCCGCCGTCGTGCCGGCCCTGCCCTTCGGCCTCCAAGGCCCGGATGGTGTCCGCATCCCGGGGGCCCAGCGTCAGTTCGTGGTCCATATCGGCCACGCGGGTTTTTTCCCAGGCGCCATCCAAGTCGAGCACTCCGCGGGTGGGCGAACTCTCCTGAGTGTTGAAATCCGTGTAGGCGTTACCGCCCGGATGATAGAGGATGGACAGGCCGCTGTCCTCGTCCAAGCGCAGTTCGGCCTCGGCCAGGTTCACGCCCGGAGCCACGGGCTGCAAGGGGGGCGCGGCCGTGGCGCGGGGCTCGGCCCCGGATTCCGGGACCGCCGCCGGCTGACCCGCACGGGCCGGGCGCGCGCCCGAGTCGGCCGCCACCACGTTGTAGAATCTGAGCACGGGCACCTTCTCCATCAGGACCCGGCTGAAGGACAGGGTCAGGCGGAGCATGCCGGCGAGCAGGGTCAGGATGACCGCGAGGCGAACGCCGGACGGGCCCTGCCCGGTGCGCGCTTCGAAGCTCGGCCGGCTCAGCCATGCACGCGCCAGTACGGGCCCGGAGAACAGCATGCCCCCCAGGGCCAGAATGGGCCCGCCCACGCGGCTGCGGCTGAAATCCGCCAAATGCGCCTGCTGGTCCGGGGAAAGACGGAAAACCGCTCCCAGCCAATCCACCATCAGCCCGGGCAGGCTTTGGGCCAGGCCGATCATGGCTGCCCCGAGGGCCAGAATGGGATCCACGAAGACACTCGCCGCAACCAACAGAATGCCCACGGCCGCCAGCATCGAAAAACCGGCCGTCACCAGCAGGCGGCCGCCGAATTTCCGGTTTATGGTTTGGAGGAAACTGCGGTCCTCGGCCCGCAGGTGGAAAATCTCGCCCAGCCGCCAGGCCGAAAAATCCGCGAACTCGGCGTAGCTTCTGCGCCAGCGCCGCATCCAGGCCGTCGCAGCGGCCGGGAGCCAGGCGGAATACGTTTCGGGCAGGAAAAGTTTCGCGGCATACGTGACGAAATCGCCTTTGTTCTGCAGACGCAAGCCCTCGTGGGTCACGATGAT
>CAZQGO010000036.1:0-11633 GCA_964593065.1 uncultured bacterium
CCTGGCCGCCGAACCGGAGGCCCCTGCAGGCTGGGCGGCCGGCGCTCTCCAGGCCGGACCGGCGTCGCTGCTGGACGACTGGCTGCGGGCGCGGGGCTGGCACCGGGTGCTCTTCGGTCTTCCATATTATTTGTATACCGCGTTCGGCGCGCCTCTGCTGGAACTGGGATACGCCGTTCCCGGGGTCCAGTCTTTGGAACAGCGGCTGCTGGCGCGGCTGGGCCTGGCCGCCGGGGTGGCGGGGCTGCCGCGGGCGGCGCGGGAGCAGCGGGCGGTGCTGGCGCTGGCGTTCCTCATCGCCGGTTGTATTGCGGCGCTCGTGACGCCGGTCCCGTTTGGTTTGCTGGCGGTAGCGGCGACGGCGCCGCTGTGGCTGTCGTGGCTGGAGCACAGCGCGCGGGTGTTCGCGCAGGCGCACCAGGGGCGGACGGTGGAGCAGCGGCGCGTGCTCTATGTGCTGGGGCTGCTGCTGGCGGGGGCGGTGCTGGCTCCGCCGCTGCTGGGACTGGCGGGGCTGCCGCTGGCGCTGCCGTTCTTCGCAAGCCTGCCGGCCTGGGCCGGGGCGCTGGCCACGGGCATCCTGGCCAACCTGGGGCTGCACGCGTTGAATAACGCCGCTGCGTTGCTGGTGAGATCGCGCCTGGGCATGCGCCTGCTGACCGAACGCCTGGCCCTGCGCCTGAGCCGCTGGCTGCAGGTCGCCGCCACGCATGAATCCGGCCCGACCGAGGAAATGACCGTGCCGAATCCCGCCTATCAGCCGCGGGTTATCCTGTCCTCGGGCGTACTGCTGTTCCCGGACCCGGACCTGCTGCAGGCCCTGGGCGAACGATCGCCGCCGGCGGCGCCCGGAGAAACCCTGGCCCTGCGGCGCGGGAACGCTCGTCCCGAGCTGAAGGCCTTCATCCGGGAAAAGATTCAAATCTACCGCGAACTGGTGGATCTGAATTTCGCCGCACTTCTGCTCATGAATCAAAACCGCCACACCCTGGACCGGGCCACGGTGGCGCATCTGGTGACCCTGGTGGACAAAATGATTCTGACCTATGGGAAGGAGGTCCGGGGTCTGGCAAGATATCTGGCGGGCATGCCGAATGAGATCCGGCAGCATTGGCGGGGGATCCGGGATGAGATCCTCGCTTACTCGGAAGTCCAGCTGCAGACCGAGGAGGCCGTCCGGCGCATTTATTCGCTGGGCAGCGAGCGGCGGTTGGGGGAGGTGCAAAGCCTGCACGAAATGGTGGCGTACCTCCACCAGCAAAGCATCCTCCGCCTGGCCAACCTGACAGAGCTGGGAGGGGTGGAGACCGTAATCGACGTGCCCGGAGGCCGCTTGTATCTGGCGGACGTCGGCGAACATCCGGCCGTCGAGGACGGCCGCATCACTTCGCCCGTGGTTCAAAGCCTGCTGGCAGGTTTCGATCCCCGCCAGGCGGGTTTTTCGATCCTGCTCATCGTGGACGGAGACGACCTGATCGGGTTTGCCCGTTTGGGCATGGGCAAGGGACATTTCGCGGACATCCTGGCGCGCCTCGATTCGCCCGAAACCGGCGGCATGATCCAAGTCCGCTATCAGGAACGGGATGACGACGACGGCATCATCGGGCAGGAAATGCGCCTGGAATTCCTCCAGCGCGTCTTTGCACGCCTGGGGATGACTGTGATCCGGCGGGGTGTGGCCTTGGAAGTGCGCCTGGACAAGGACCACCAGGCCCGGGATTTCCGGGACATTCAGCGCGCCCTGCCCTGGCTCGTGCGCGTAATCCGGGCCGCCTCGGACGCCGATATCCGCCTGCGCGAGGAACTGGCTGGCAACCTGGACGCCGAGCCGGTTCCCGGCTACGCGTCACGCCTGCTCAACGACGGCCTGCTCTACACCCCTTCTCCCCAAGACCGGCGCAGCCTGCCGCTCGCGAAATATTCGCCCCGGGAACAGATATCCCCGGAAGGGGAAACGCATTTCTTCGCCCTGCCGGCCCGCCTGCGTCCGGCCGTCAACCGCTGGCTTGAGAACCTGAATTTGGAGCCGATTCCCGCTGACCAGCCCTTGCATCAGAGGACTCTCGATGCCTACGTGAATGGTCCGGTGGATGAGCGCCTGGCGACCGGCGAACTGGTCCGGAACGAGCAGGGGATCATCACCCGCCCGAACCTGCAGCCCATGGATCGCCTGCTGCGGGCTCTGGGTTCTCACTTGGCCTTGGAAAACTGCATCCAGACCGCCGAGGTGATCCGGCCGTTAACGGCCCGCCTGCCGTTCAGGCCGATCGGCACCGTGGGCGGCTTTTTAGCCGCCGTCGCCTCCTTTGCGGCCGCCGACGGGGAACCCTATGTAGTGACGGTCTTGCAGAACCCCCAGTCCGGCAACCACGTGCTTGCCCGGATCGCGCCCCGCGGACATCCCGAGCGGAGCCTCAACGCGGCCGACGGCCAGGACCTGTTGCAGGACCTGGGCTACACGCCGGGCCCGTGGGAACCCATTCCCGCCGCCGAGGTGGCAGGCTTGCGACAACGCTTGCGGCAACCCTGGCCGGCCACGCCTTGGCCCGGCACCAATCCCGTCAAGGTCAAGACCGTGGCCCGCGGTCACGGCGAGACCCGGCTGCGCGGCCGCGTGGCGCTGCCGACCTCGGTAATCATTCCCGAGACCGGGGAGAAGTATTTCCTGCTGGCGGAAAATCTGGGACCGGACGATTTAATCTTCGCGTCCTCCTATGAGGGGCTCATCACCACCAGCGGCAGCCTGACTTCGCACATCGCGGGGCTGCAACGCGGCTTGGGCCTGCATTCCGTGGTCCTGCCGGAACTGCAATACGTCCGCCGCGATGAGCACGGCCTGCAGGGCGTGGACATCGTCACCTACTCGCCGGGCGAGGCTTTCCGCACCTTAGAAGGCTACTGGGTGTCGCGGCAGGCCATCAGCCGGAGGAGTTTCATTGGGGAAGGCACGCCGGTGTTCCTGGATGCGGACCATGGCATGCTTTATGTCGAGGAAACGCCGGAAGCCCTGGACAAGATTCCGCCCGAGATCATGGCCCGCCCGGCTCCACGGACCATTCCCATCCCCTTCGTTTTTCCGGAACCGAGTGCGTCGCCTGGATCCTTCGTCGCTTTCCAGCGGCTGCGGCGCAACGACGCCTATTGGGTGGGGCAAAAATGCGCCGGCATCGGCGAGATCACCACCTTCGGCCGGACGGCGGGTTTCGAAACGGCGCCCGGATTCGCGGTCACGGTGGAAGATCTCAGGCGTTTCATGCGCGTCACGGGCGTGACGCAGGAAGTGCAGCGCCTGTGGGAAGCGAACCTGCGCGCCGCCGACAAATACCAGCGGATTCACGCCGTGCTGCAACGGGCGGCCGCGCAGTCGGACAATCCCGAACTGGAAAAGTTCAAGCGGGAATTTTACCGGGCCGTGGAGGAGCATCTCGGCCGGGTGGCCTGGTACAGCGTGCGCTCCTCCAACATCCTGGAAGACGATCCGGAACATAATTTCGCCGGCTTGTTTGATACGGAACTGTTCGTGAACCGGGAATCCCTTTTCTCCAGGCTCATCGATGTCTTCGCCTCGTTCGCCAGACCCCGCGCCCAGCACTACATGCTGGCGCATCACTTCATGTTGCAGCAGCACCTCGACCCCGCGGAAATCCGGCACGCGGTGGGCGTGCAGGAAATGATCGATTCCGACATGGCGGGCACCCTCTTCACCGCCAACCCGTTGAGCGGCGAACCGGAAGCCATTCTCAACGCCACCTTCGGCCAGGGGATCGCGGTGGTGGACAACCTGGTCGAGCCGGACCAGTACCGCGTGGACGAGGCCACCGGCGCCGAGACGGAGGTTACCCTCGGCAGCAAGCAGGTGATGGTCGTCCAGAAAGCCGACGGCCCCGGCACGGAAATCCGCGTGACCGACCGGCGGCAAAGAAATGTGCGCGTGCTCTCCCGCGTCTGGGTGCAGCGGCTGTTCAGGGCCGCGCGGGTCATCGGAGGCCATTACGCTTATCCCCTGGACATCGAGTGGGCCATCAAGAACAACCACTTGTATATCCTGCAGGTCAGGCCTTTGATCGGGGAGGCGTTTGCCTATCAGATTCAGCCCCCGGGTTCCGCGCCCGCAACTCAGGCCGGACCGGCGTCGCTGCTGGACGACTGGCTGCGGGCGCGGGGCTTCCAGCGGGTGCTCTTTGGCATTCCATATTATATATATACCGTGATCGGCGCTCCGCTGCTGGAATTGGGGTACGCCGTGCCGCTGGTGCAGTCGCTGGAACAGCGGCTGCTGGCGCGGCTGGGCCTGGCCGCCGGGGTGGCGGGGCTGCCGCGGGCGGCGCGGGAGCAGCGGGCGGTGCTGGCGCTGGCGTTCCTCATCGCCGGTTGTATTGCGGCGCTCGTGACGCCGGTCCCGTTTGGTTTGCTGGCGGTAGCGGCGACGGCGCCGCTGTGGCTGTCGTGGCTGGAGCACAGCGCGCGGGTGTTCGCGCAGGCGCACCAGGGGCGGACGGTGGAGCAGCGGCGCGTGCTCTATGTGCTGGGGCTGCTGCTGGCGGGGGCGGTGCTGGCTCCGCCGCTGCTGGGACTGGCGGGGCTGCCGCTGGCGCTGCCGTTCTTCGCAAGCCTGCCGGCCTGGGCCGGGGCGCTGGCCACGGGCATTCTGGCCAACCTGGGGCTGCATACCTTAAATAACATCGTGGCCCTGCTGGCGCGCTCCGAGTATGCGCGCACCCGTTGGCCGGCATTGGCCGCACGCTTGGAATTCTGGTTCCAGGTGGCCGCCACCAAGAAAAAAGAGGAGAAGAAACCAGCCCCGCCGCCCGAGAAAAAACCGGAAAAGAAAGAAGGAACCGGACCCAGCATCGTCGAACTCGTCATGCTGCTGGGTGTCGGCGTCTCTTTCATCGGCTTCGTGTCCGGAATCTTCGTGGGCCTGCAACCCTGGGTAGTGATCGTCGTGTTCGCGGGACTCCTGCTGGCCCTGCTGGTGCCCGGCGAAACCAGGAAGTGGTCGGTTCTGACCGCCGGCCTGTGGACGGCCTTCCTGCTGCTGATGCAAAAGACCGGCGCCGCCGAAGCCTTGTCCAGCGTGTTCTATCTGCCTGAAGCGCCTTCCTTGTCCACGCTGCTCACCGGCCTGGCTTTCGCGGTGGCCGGAGGTTTGGCCTCCCTCACCCAGCTGGACCGCGGGCCTTTCAATCCCATGGTGGTGATGGGAATCCTCGGAGGAGTGCTCGCGGCGGGAAGTCTCTTGTTCATGCTGATCGCCGGCTTCGGCTGGTTCGCCTTCGCCTCCGGGATCTTCGGACTCCTGCTTCTGGCCGGGGCGGTCGGGGCCCGGCCCGCATGGTCGCTTGCCACCCTGGGGCTGGGAACGGCGGTCCTCGCCGCGCTGCATGCCACGGACCTGGCGCCGTACCTGCACGCCATCGAATATTATCCGGGCGGGCCCAATCTCTTGGATTTTCTCCCCGGCGTGGTCTATTACCTTGCCGGCCTGGTGTCGGCCGGAGTCCTGAAGCCCGCGGAAGCGGCCGGGATGCGCGCCTATTTGACCCTGGCCGCGGGCGCGGGCCTGGTTGTCGCGGGGCTGGCGGGTTTTGCGGCCGTGGGCTTCGTGGGCGCACCGGCGGCGGCCTTCGCCGCGGGCTCCCTAATGCTGCTGTCTATGTTGATCCGGCTGCGCGCACGTTTCGGGCAGATCGCCGGGGTGATGCTGCTGATCGGGATTTCAGCCCTGCTGAGCTTGGGCCTGCCCCTGGCCGTGGCCGCCGGGGTGACCCTGGCCGCCGCCGTCGCGCTGCTCGGCCTGCGCTGGCTGTACGGGCGCCTGCAATTGTTGATCACGAGGAGAACCCTGGGGCTCGAGGCCCGGCATCCGCAGGCCCGCTTCTTCGCCTTGAGACGCGTGGTTACTTCGGAAAAGGAATTGACCGGCGAGGAACGCGTCTGGCAGGCGCGGGCAGTGGCCGCGTCCCTGCAGGACCCGGATCTGCTGGTGGCCGTGCAAGCCAGGCGGACGCTGGAGGATTTGGTCCCCGACCTGCCTGAGAAGCCCAGACGGCGCTTGGAAAAACTGCTCCGCCGCAACGAGTCGTTGACGCCTGCCGCGCTGCAGATGAAAGTCCTTGAGAATCAGCAGCACTGGGCCGGATTGCAGCACTCCTTGAGCGTATTGAACCGGCTCGAGGCGGGCGTGATGGCGGAAACCGCGGATCCCGCGGCTCCGGAAGTGCGCCTCCGGCTCCAGAAGACCCTGGGAGCCAAAGAGCGCTTGTCCGAAGCCCAACTCCGCCTCGAGCGGGCCTTTACGGATTTTTCGGCCCAGCCGGAAGGCCAACGCCTGGCCGAGGAATTCCTGACGGCCCTGGCCGGGCTGCAGGATTCCTGGGAGGGATTCAACCGGGATTACGAAGCCTTGTTCGACGTTCTGGTGATCCGGAACTACCGGGAGGAAAATGAGTCCCTGGAGCGGGACCGCCAGCAGGCTTGCCGGCTTTTCCCGCTTTTACTTTTAGGCCAGGACCTTATCGCGTTCTCGACCTCCGTGCCGGTCATGGACCTGAGGCTGCTGCCGGCCCTGACGCGCCTGAGCCACGCCGAATCCTTCCGCACGGGCGAATATCAACTTCAACTCGCGCGGGATTTCGAGAGGTCACCGCAGTGGGTCCGCGGCCGCCTTGGCGGCGCGATCTACGTTGCCTTGGCCGAGGCCCTGGAGCTGGCGAAAGCCAACACCACCCGCCGGGCGAACGCACAGCGCAGCCGGAACCTCCCGTATCAGCCCCGCGTGACCCTGTACCTATCCAAGAGCGGCCTGGCCGTCGTGGACAACGGCGCCGGTTTGGACGAGGAGACCATGAACTTCCTGCGAAACGAAGGCCTGATGCGGCAGGTCGGACGCATGGGGCCGGGCTGGGACATTTATCCGGCCCAGCAAATCATGCGCCGCTTCGGCGGCCGGGTCAGGATCGCCCGCGACAGATCGGGCGGCTTGCAGATCACCTTCCGGTTCCGGTCGCCGCTGCGCGCCCCGGCGAGCCCGGACTGGCTCCAGGCCCGCCTGGAGCGGGCCTTGGTCCGGTTGGGCGAAATCCGTCGCTCCCCGAAGGAAACGGCCCGGTTGGAGGCCCGCCTGGACCAGGAGCCGCGGCTGCAGGTGCGCACCGTAGCCTCGGTGTTCTGGGAAGAGGATCCGCGCAGTGCGCCGCGGGATTGGCCGTCCGTGTATCATGAAATTCGCGAAGCCGACGCGCTGCCGGTCCTGGCCGCGCACCTGCTCGACGTCCGGCAGGCCCGGGCCGCCGGCGTGCTGCAAAGCGACGGCCAAGCCCTGGCCGTGCTCTCCAGACTTCTGGCGGAAGCATACCGCAATCCCCGGCTCAAAGGCCAGGTTTCAAAATACCTGCCGTTTGTCATTCCGGGCGAGGCTGCGGACCTCGCGCAGGCCTCCGCCCTCATTGCGCGCCTGGCCTTGGATGCGGAGGCAGGGCGGGACCTGGCCGACCTGGTCGCGCAACAACCGGCCCTGCAACCGGCCCTGGCGGAGATGCTGCAGGACCCGAATTTCAGGCTCGAACAAATCGCGGCGCGTCCCGGACCCCAAGGTGAAAATTTTTCCACGCCGGTTCCGCGCGTCGCCCGGCTACTCAACGAACTCGCCCTTCAACCCCAACCCGGCCTGCAGGAATTCCTCAACCGGGTTTCGGCTTCCAACCGGCTCGCCGACCAGATTTCTTTCCTGCGGATCCTGCGCTCCCGGTCCGCCGAACTTTCCGAGGGCAGGCGCACCCGCTACGCCGGGCAAGTCGCCGCGCTCCTTCAGACCGGGGATGCCCGTCTGGCTTCGGAAGCCTGGTTGACCCTGGCGGAAATGATCCGGCACCTGTCCGCGCCCGCCGTGGGGCATTATGCCGCGATCCTCGTGGAGCGGGAGCAGGCGGCGCCGGCCTCGCAGGCACGGCAGGTGGCGCAGCTCAAAGCCTGGCTGGCGAAAAAAGGTCCCGCGCTCGAACTGCCGGTCTGGGAACATCCGAAACTCAGCTGGACGCCGCACTGGCTGCGCCGGGCCGTCGAGGAGCTGATCTTCCGCGTCGGGCCCTACCTCGTCATCCAGGTCCTGGTCGTAACGGCTCCGGCGCTCATGGCCGGCATTGCCCTGGCTTTTGCGGGGGTCTTCCTGTATGCGCACAGAGACCGCGCCCGGGCCGACAACTGGGGTTGGGCGCAGTGGGCCCTGGCCACCCTGGCCACGATGGGCATCACCGCGAGCTTTTTCGGCCTGGCCTTGTTCTTCACGCCGGCCGCGGCATTCGTGGCGGCCGGTTTGGGCCTGGCGCTGCCCGCGGCGCAGGGACTGCTGGGCTACGCGGCGGCGTACGGCCTGCACACGCTGAACAACTGGGTGGCGGACCGCGTGACGTGGTGGCCGAAGCTGGAACTGGGAGCGGAAGCCCGAGGTCCGGTTCCGGAAATCACCAGGCGGCTGGCGGGCGCCGATCCCAACGCCCTGAGCACCGGGGAGAAGGAAGCGCTGCTGGCCCAGCGCGCGGAGGACGGTCTGGCGAGAATTTACCTCAGCCGGCAGACGGTCTCGACCGAAGGGGACCGCTACGCCAACGAGCAATACGACCTGGCCACGCGCGAGCAGGCCGTCGCCCGGGCCCTGCGGGCACGGCGGATGCCGGTGCACGTGGAAGTCGTGCAGCTCCCCGGGGATGTTCATCCCGAAAGACACGTGCCGTTCTACCAGTACGAGTACTATCTGACGGTCCCGGCGGAGCGGGCCGGGTCCGTGCGGCGGCTGGTCGAAGATTTGGGGCGCGCCCAGGAGCCCGATCCATGGTCCCTCACCGGCAGGAGCCTGCCGGAGGGGTTCCTGGAGCAGGCCGTGGCGGACCGCATCCCCGCCGGTCCGGAAACATCGGCCGCGGACCTCTCCCGTCTGGCGCCCATCGGCTTGCGGGAGCAGGCGGAGACCGGCATCCGGCGCCTGGGGCAGATGGCCAGCGACCCGGAGGCCATCGGCAACAAGGAGCGGAGCTTCTTGATTTTTGAGAAACTCGGCCTGCCGTATCCTCCGGGACTGGTCCTCTCGGCGTCCTTGATGGAGGCTGTGCTGCAACAGCCCGAGAGTCGCGACGGACTGCTGACCACCTGGCTGCTGGATGAATTGCGGGCCGCCGGTCTGGACCCCGACGGCGAGTATTCCGTGCGCAGCAATCCCCGCCGATCCATGCCCGGCATTCTGATGACGTCGCTGGCCTGGAGGCGGCCCCTCTTGCGCCGTCTGCGGTGGGTGGGACGCGCCTGGTCAACGCCGAGGGCCCGCGCCTACCGGCGCGCCAAGAACCTCCCCGAGGCTTTCGACTTGTCGCTGATCGTGCAGCGCAGGGCCCGGAGCGTGCGGCCCGCCACGGGTGCGGGTCCAGGTTTGTACGCCGCCGGGGTCATGAACACGCGCCATCCGGACACCGGCGCGGACGTGCTGTTCGGCCGTTTCGTAGAGAATGCCGAGGGCGAAACCCTGATGACCGGCGGCGACACGGGAACGGATCTCGGCGAACTGGCGACGCTGGCGCCGGAGGTCTGGGCCCGGCTGCTGGAGGCCAAGCGGCTCTTGGAGGCCGAAGCGGGGCCCCAGGAAGTGGAGTTCGTCGTCGAAAACGGAAAGGTCTTTTTCCTGCAGACGCGGGACATCAACTTCTCGCCGGCCGGCGAGATCGCCTACCTGCGCGGGCAGCTGCAGGCCGGGCGGCTGTCCAGGGCGCGCGTCGCCCAAAGGCTCGAAGAACTCCAGGACGCCGTGGGCCGGCGGCGGATGTTCCGGGTGCGCCCGGAAGCTCGCGTGGAAACCCTGGCCCGCGCGGCCTTCTCGACCCCCGGCGCCCTGCGGGGAGCCCTGGTCTGGAGCCTGGCCCAAGCACGGCCCTACCTGGACGCGGGTTTGCCGGTGGTCTTCGTCTCGCACGCGGGCAACCAGGAAGAATGGCTGTCCACCTCGGACCTGTTCGCGCATCCCCAAACCGCCCTCGTTACCAGCTACGGCAGCGCCTCCTCCCACGAGGCGGACCTGACCCGCCGTTCCGGCATTCCCAGCCTGATCAACCTGCAGGGGGTCCGCTGGGACCTGGACAACGCCCAGGGTCCGCGCCTGGTGCTGCCCGACGGCCGCGCGCTGAAAGCGGGCGACCAGGTCTTGGTGGACGGGGACCACAACCGCCTCGCTTTGGCGGATGAGGACGCCCTGGTCGAGGACCGCACGGTGGTCGACGCCAGCTACGGCGTGGACATCCCGGCCTACCGTGAAATGTTCCTGGCCCCCTTTCTCGATGCCGGCGGCGAGATCCGGAGCGAATGGACGGCCGCACGCCTCGAAGCCTTGCACCGCCGTGCCGATGAGCGCCAGCGGGACGCGCTCCTCCTCGGCGACGAGCGCGCCGCGTTCCTTGCCAATCTGGAAATGCATTTCCTGCACACGCTCTGGTCGCGGCGCCTGCAGGAAGGGACGGCCACTGCGGCCCGGACGCGCGCGCTGGCCAGCCAACTGCTCGGCACGGGAGAAGTGGCCGTGCGGGCTGACGACGGAGAGCTCTTCACCTTCCGCCTGCTGGACCTGGAACCCGAAGAAGGCGCGGAGCGCTACCGCATCTCGGTTGCAATGGGGGAGCGGCAGGTGGGCTACGTGGACACATACCGTGCGGATATCGGCGCCAGTGTCACCACCCGCTTCGGGAGCACGGTCCAGCAAGCCATCCGCGTGGGCTTGGAAGCGCGGCACCGCTACCGGGGGATCGGCAGTGCCCTGATGGCCTTGTCCATGGGCGTGGCCCGGGCCAGGGGCAGCAGGTATTTCCGCGCCTGGTTCGTGGACGCGCCGGAATTCTACCGCGTCCTGGGATTCAGAAGGATCCGGGAAAACAAGCGCTGGGAGTTCGACATGTCCGCCCAGCCCCTGCCGGCTGTCTCGCTGCGGGCCACCCTCTATGACCAAACCGTGGCGGCCGTGCGGAAACTCGACGTGGACTTCTCCGTCGTGGATGATCCGATAGCCAATAACGAAACTCTGATGGCCTTGGACCGGGCCCAAAAGCGAATCGGCAGCGGGTTTGTCGGCAACGACCTGGAAAGCGTGGATTTAGAGGACGCAGTCGGGATCGACCAGATGCTCCAATTCCGGGCGGGCGATTTGACCGTGACCTGTTTCCCGGAGAAAGGCCTGGCCAGCGGCCAGGTCTTTGTCACGGCCATCCGCAATGCCCAGGACGAGGTTGTCGGACACGCACTCCTGTCGCGGGAGACAGACGCCTTCAACGCGGCCTTCCGGTACATCATCTATCCGGACCACCGCGGAAAGGGCTACGAGCGCCAGACCTTGCGACTGTTCCTTCGGATCATGGCGGACGGAAGGCTCTTCGGCGGAACGCCACTGAGCCAGGCCGTGTTTTACCGCGCGGCCATCGACGACGCCTTCGAGGCGGAATGGCGTCTGACCGGTCGTTTCCTGATCCGGGAAGGCTTTCGGCCGGATATTGCGGGTTTTGTTTTTAATCTGACGGACCTGGGTTTCCGCGCCCGGTGGTCCGGCAGGCTGGAGCTGCCTTTCTGGGAGCGCCGCGCACCCTGGGTGCCCGAATGGGCGCGCC
>CAZQGO010000037.1:0-9894 GCA_964593065.1 uncultured bacterium
CTGGAGCTGCCTTTCTGGGAGCGCCGCGCACCCTGGGTGCCCGAATGGGCGCGCCGGGCCGTCGAAGAGCTGATCTTCCGCGTCGGGCCCTACCTCGTCATCCAGGTCCTGGCTGTTACGGCTCCGGCGCTCATGGCCGGCATTGCCCTGGCTTTTGCGGGGGTCTTCCTGTATGCGCACAGAGACCGCGCCCGGGCCGATGAGTGGGGCCCGGCGCAGTGGGGACTGGCCGTGATCGTCACCTTAGGCTTGACCCTGGGCTTCCTCGCCGTGGCGCTTCCGGCCACGCCCGCGGCAGCGGGGCTGGCGGCCTTCCTGGGCGTGAGCGTGCCGGCGGCCGGCGGGATCCTGGGCTTTGCAGCCGCCTATTTCCTGCACACGGTCAACAACCGCATCGCGGACGGCTGGCGGGCCTGGCCGAAAATGAGCACCGTGCTTGAGCGGCGGGCGGATGAGGGAATACCGGCTGGCACCTCTCGGGCGCAGGCGCTGCGCAATCTCGCGAGCGGGCTGCGGCAACACGAGGCCTATTCCGTGCGCGCCTGGCTGGATGTCGAACTGGAGGAACTGCAGGCGATAAGCCTGGAACCTGCGTTCCAAACCGCGCTATCCACGGCCCGGGAAGGACTGGCCCGCCTGCGGGACGGCGGATCGTTGACCGTCGCCGGCGCGCCCATTCGCGACGTGCGCGCATTTGAGCTCGGCCCCGGCGAACTGGCCCGCCTGCCGCTGACGCAGGAGGACCTCGATCGCGGAGCCGTCGCGGTGGTCATGGACGATACGCTCATGATCTTTTTGGTTCCGGGCGCACGCCGCTATGACGCGATCCTCACGACGTACCTGACCACCACAGCGGGGCTGCGGCGCGCACGGGTCCGGCGCCTCCTGGATCAAGCCGCGGTTGCGTACGATCCACACGGCGGCGAAGCGAGGCAGAGGCGGGACATCCGCCGCATCATCCGCCGGGTTCGGGCTTTGATGAAACACCAGGATCCCAAACTGGCCGAGCGGCTGCAGAGACCCCAAGACGTATACCTCATGGAGCAACTCATGCAATTCCGGCAGGCCTGGGTGGCGGAGGAGTTGGCGGATGAGTTGTCCAAACCGGAAATTCTGGAAACGGAGGAATGGAATTTCTTCACCTCCGCGGTCGTGGCCGAACTGCCGGAGGAAAATTATCGGGCCGTGATCGTGCGCCTGCTGGGCCATATCGCCAACGGCAGTTTGCCGCTACCTACGCAACAGGCCGGGTTGACGAGCCTGCTGGCCATTGTCCGGCAGCGGCGGTCTCAGACCCCCGAGGACGAAAAATTCCTGCTGGCGGCCGTGCAACCGCTCCTGGAGCAGGCCTACCGCCGGCCCCTCGTGACCGTGGCGCGGCAGGATATTGCGGGAATTCCGGAGGCGGAGCGGTATTTCGAATTCCTCCGCCAGGGAAACGAAACGCGGGCCGCCTTCCGACCCGGATTCGAAAAGCGCATTCATATGATCCGCGACCTGGCCAGACGCCGCGAACTGCAAAAACTTTTTGATACGGCGCATTTCCGGCGAGAAGCCGTCGGCCTGCTCTATAAGCAACTGCTGGCAAGAGACGTGGCGGGCAGTGTGCGCGGGCACCTCCTGGCGCTGCTCGCACCCGACTCCTCCCCGGGGCCGCGCGAGGGCCTCCGTTTAGGGCTGCTGGCGATCTTGACGAATTATTGGGAGTGGCGGCTCAGGCAAAGGGACGGTTCCTTGGTCCTGCCCCGAGAACAGCTGGAGAGCCTGGCCCGGCCTGCCCTGGTGGCGATACGGCAGGCGTCCAGCCGGCGAACCCAGCGCGAGGCCCTGGGATACCTGGATCTCCTGGGGCCCGACTTCTCCCGCCTGCCCGAGGACCTGGCGCGCGCGGTCGCGGGGGAAGTCCAGCAGAGTTTCAGCTGGATCAACCTGCGCATGGATGAAGCGCAAACGCTCATGCAGGACCGCGCCGAGGCGTTTGGGCCGGTCATGGAAGCGTTCACCGACAGCACGCAGGACGCCGAAATCCTGCTGGACATCGCCCGGGATCTGATCGCGACCGGCTATGCGGAGGACCTGCGCCAGTATCTCACGGACATCCTCCGCAGCAACCGCTGGCATCCTTTCCTCCAAGCGACCGTCGCCACGAGCCTGGCCGCCAACGCCCAGGATGCGGACGACGCGGCCCTCGGCCTCATGCTGGAAGGGCTCGAGAAACAGCCGCGGGGTCACGCCCGGCTCACGGCCCTCCTGGATCCGGCCGCGGACCGGCAGGACCTGTTGCGCACGCTGGCCAGGAGGCGCTTCCGGAATCCGCGTACGGGCTTCCTGCTGATCCGGCGACACGCACGGACCGCCGACCTGCTGGCGGATATCGTGGCGGACGTCGAGCAACGCTACGACCTGCGGTACCGCCTCTATGCCTTCCTGCTGTATGCCAAGGAAATCGTGCCCCGCGGCTTCGCCTACGAGTTCGACTCCCTGCGCCGCTCCCTGTACGGTGCGGACCGGCTGGACCTCCGCCTGCGGGACGCCGGCTTCCAGATTCCGGCGGACATTCTCCGTAAACGGATGGCGGCCGAAAATACGGATCCGACGCGGTTGACGCCGGGACAGGTCAACACGTGGCTCGAGCAGGAAGGGTATGCGGAAGCAGACGCCCGAGCACGGGTCTGGACCGTCTGCGCCGAAGTGCAAGCGCAGGAAAAGACACACGGCGTGACCGCGTTCCTGCGCGCCAGCCTGGCCGATCAGGGTCTGGCCGGGCGCTTGATCCAGGACGTATGGTTTCAGGGCGAGGAGCTCAAAGTCTACGCCACCGCGGTCTGGCTGGACACCTTGCAGCAACACCCTGAATTGACCCGCGAGAAATTCCAGACTCTGGCCCGTCTGATCGAGAAAGCCCGGGTCTGGCAGCATTGGGACAATGCCAATGCGCAGTTCGTTCTGGGCGGCGCCTCCCTGCCCGAGGGGCCCTTGGCTACCGCGATGCTGTTTCTGACGCTGGCCCATGAACTCATGCACGATTTGTTGTTCCTCGAGCAGGACTACGACTTGGATGACCTCAAGTCGGGCGTGGTGCACGAGTTCGCATGCGACAAGCTGACCTTGGACATGGCCGCGCGCTACCGACTGCGCGCCGCCGCCCGCGCGTACAAACAGATGGAGCGCTATCACGAGCACTATAGCGCGGTCTCTCACGACATGTTCGCCACGGTCGAGGCCCACGAGGGCGGACGCGCGGCCGCGGTCATTTTTGAATCGGCCCTCCGCAAGCTGGGCCTGCAGAGTGAAGATTCGGACGCGCGCTGGGTTCCCGCCCTGTGGACCGTGTTGAGGGATTCCCCGCTCCGTGCCCAGGAGTTGGACGTGATCCTGCTGGCCGCCTTCGGACAGTATGTGGAGACCGCGACCGGGCGACAACCGCCGGCGGACCTGGGACACCGAGTGCGACTGGACCTCGCCGACCTGCGCACCCGCGTGACCTCGGAACACCGGCGGCTCATCGACGGCTACCGCCTGCTCGATTTCAAACAACTGCTGCCGACACCCGAAAGGGTGGCGGAGATCCTGCAGGGCTTGCTGCCCCAGCCCGCGGCGATTTTCTACCGGTATTACCGCGCCGGGAAAGCCTCGCCCCCGCAAAACTGGCGTAAACGTCTCCTTTATTATATGGGTGAACCCGCGCTGGGCGCACCTTCCTGGGAATGGGTATTCTCCGCGCCTGTTCTGATCGCTGTGGCGGCAGGCCTGTGGTGGCCGGTATCCCTGGGAATTCTCGCGGCCTCCGCCGCGGCTTTCAGCCTGCTCCATCCGCAAAAGGATGCCTGGGCGCGCCTCGGCCTGGCGGCCCTCGGGCTGGCCTTGGGCGGCGCCATGGTCCTCCCCGTGCTCTCCTTAGGCCCCTCGCTGCTGACCGTGCTCTTCGGCCTGGGGCTTAATGTCGTCCTGCACGCCGTAGTCAACCTACGGCTTCTGGGTTATCAGACCGCGGTATCTGCAACGCTGGCCTCGGCCGTCAAAACAGTGCCCCGCCGCCTGCGCGCCTTGCGCCCGGTCTTGGCGGCTGCGGCCAACATCGGTCTCGTCTTAGCCGGCGTCGCGGGACTGGGTGCGCTGGTGGCGGGTGTGGCGGCCGGAGCAATTGCCTGGTGGGTGATCATCCCCGTGCTCTATGCGTTGTTCATGCTTATTTTCATTCTGGTGGAGCGCATGACGCCGCCGGTCCCGGTTTCCGTCCGGCGAACCGGCGGGATCAGCCGCCGTAATTTCATTCTCCTGTCCCTGGGAGTGGCGGGGGCCGCGATCCTGACCGGCTGCGGCGTTTTCTCGCATGAGGAATCCGCCACGCCCGCGGCGACGCCCACTTCCACCTTCGCCGGGCAGGAACTGCCGGTACCGCGCGTCGCCGAACTGGTCGCGCTCAACGAATCGCGCCTGCAGACTTTCCGGGATTGGGAAGCGGACACCGGAAACGAAGAACTCTATCAACGTTACCTCGGGCTGTGCGGCCAGGTCAACGACATCCTGACGGGCGCGGCGCGCACACCGCAACTGGCCGAGCAGCTGCGGCAGACCCGGCCCCGCCAGCAGGCGCTGTTTCTCCGCTACGGCCTGCTGTTGGATCAGGTTCCGGAGGGGGACTGGGACGCCCTGGAGGCCATGCTGGCCGGGCTGCCAGAGGAATTCGTGCAACAGAACCGTTTCCTGCATTGGACCACGGCCGGGGCGGGGGCGGACGGCTATCGTTACGGCCGAGGAGCGCTTACGCTGGACACGCGAGCGGGCCGGCCGTCCGCGGAGCTGGCCAATCGCCTGCTGGCGGACATCTGGCAGGGCGAGGAACAGGCCGGCGGCAGCGAATTGATCGAGAGTTTCATTCAAGCCGGCTGGGATCAGAAAAATTATCTCCAGTTGTACGGTGAAAGAATCGCGGCCGTTTTCCAGAACTTCAACTCCGGGGCCGCGTTGTTCCACGTGTCCAACTTCGCCGGCGACCATTGGATGCTCCGGGCCGGCGATCAATGGATCAGCGCCATCGGCCACTTCACCCGCAACGACCTGACGCTGCTGCAAGAGACTTACCGGGCCGTGCCCGGCAACCACACCGACGGTTTCCGCCTCGTCATCAATGCCAACGGCAGCCGCGCGTACGCCGATACCACGGAAATCAACACCACGGAACTGCGCCGGCCCACCTCCGAAGCCGAGCCCTGGCAGGACGCGCAGGCCCTGATGTCGGGGCGGCAATATCTCAGCCACGTGGCCACGCACGAACTCGGCCATTTCGTGTACCGCCAGCTGCCGGCGGAGCTGCGCCAGCTTTGGTCCAGCCTGCACGCCGCCAGCCGGGCGCGCGAAGATTACGTATCCGAGTATGCCTACAGCGCCTTCGACCAACCGGATTTGAACCCGGAATTCGAAAGCTTTGCCGAGACCTACACTTCCTTCGTCCATGAATTGGCCACCGGGCGGGTCGATTTCGACGGCATCACTTCCGATTTGCTGCGGGACAAGTTCCGGCTGATGGCCCAGCTGTTCGTCGTCCGGCGGGAGTACGGAGATTATCTCTATGTCCAGGGACGCCTGCTACCCATTCGCCTGGAGCCCGACGGCAGCATTTCAGACGCCGCCTTGCGGCACTGGTCCCAGGCACGGGTCATGGAACGGATCGCGGAAGAGGGAGTGGATTTCTCCCAGGCCGACTGGGACTATCTCGACCGCATCGCGGCCCAGTGGTCCGTACGGCCGGATGCCAACCGGGGAACGTATTCTCTGGCAGACTTTCTGACCCTCGTGCAGGCCGCTCCGAACCACCCCGAGGCCTTCGAGGGCCTGACGGGCCTTTCGGCCGGGGACGAGGCGGCTCAGGCCCGGCTGCAAACCACGGTCCGCAGCCTGCAGAGCGGCATGCCTTTGGACGGGCGCAATCTGCGCCTGCCCCTGGCGCTTCTGACCGCCTGGGATTCCCAGGGAGCGCGCGAGCAGGGAATCTTGAACCTGTTCAACGAACTGGCGCCGTACCAGATGCCGGGACTGATCCTCAACCAGAGAGTGGACGGTGACCAATGGCTTTTAACACCGGCGTATGATTTCGACGGCGGTCCCAGGCCGACCTTTGCGGGACGGGAGGCGCTGGGCGCGGTTTTTGCTTGGGCGCGGCGGTACTTGCGGCGCTGGGGCAGCGAGCGCCCGGACGGCGCCGAGCAGACCCTGGAACAATTCTTTGCCGGGGCCAAAAACTGGGGTCAGCTGTGGCCCAACGGCCGGATGCACGACCAGGAACGCGACAGCCTGTTGGAGAAGCTTTCGAACGGTCCGGAGCCCTACGCGCGGCTCTGGCTGGAATATTACCTGGGGAACAACCTCCTGACGCAAAACGAGCTGGAGCAGTTGGGACAAGTGGCCTCGGCCCTGGGCGTCTTAGCAACGAATCTCTTCCAGCAGACATTGGACCGCATCGCCCGCGGCCTCCAGCCGGTCCTCAGTCTCGTGCCCAGGCGGCCCTTCGCGGCCTGGGGCAGCACGCTCACCGCCGCCCTGCTGCTGTTGCTGCCGGGAATCGGCCTGGGGCTGATGAGCTTGCTGGTCCCGGCCCTGGCGCCCTTCGCGCTGGGGGCGCTGCTGGCGCAGCCCGGCTCGCTGTTCCTGCTGGGCGGCGCCTCCCTGGGATCGGTCCTGTTCAGCTTCCTGGCGCTGGACGCCGGCGGGAATTTGGACGGGCTGTGGCGGGCCGTGGATCGATTCCGGCTCTGGTTGCAGAAACGGGGACTCCTCCGCGCCGGCCCGCAGCAGGTCATCCGCGGTTTTGCGGAGGGCGCCCAGGCGGCCGCAACGCAATCCGGCGAACCTTTCTTCATCACGCACCCCTGCGAAACCGTGGGCACCACCATCGTCTACCGGCCGGAGTTCATGGCAGCGCGTCCGGCCTGGGTCCAGCACTTGTACCTGTGGCACGAGCGCATCCATGTAGCTCTGTCCCGTCTCGGCCAAAAACGCTTCCAGGAAGCCGTGGCTTTCGGCTGGCCCGCCCTGCTGATCAGCGCCGGAGGCGGCGCGCTGCTTCTCGCCCTGCAGGCGGCCGGGCTCGGTGCGGCCTTGGCGGCTGTTTTCTTCGGTGCCGCGGTTCTCCTGCTGGTCACGCGGGCCGGGCAAATCGCGCGCGCCGCCTGGAGGCGGTTGCGGAGCTTATCGCGCCCGGCCGGCGGGAGAACCGGTTTGCCGGGCACGGAAAGCGTTGCGGTTGGCGCGCGGGAAGAATTCCCCCAGGCCGGACCGGAAGCCGGCGCCCGGCCCGCGGTAAGACCGCTAGGCACGAGCCTGCTCGAGGCCAAGGTCACGGCCGGACTGGTGCGCACCCCGGACGGCTGGGAAATCAGCGTCGTCAACCATGCCAGCGGCGAGGAGCTTTACCGGCATGCGTTCCATCCCGGCGAAGACCCCGTGGCCGCGGTCAGTGAAGAACTGGCCTACCTGAGCCGCTCCCTGGATGCCAGAATCGACGCCGTGGGGGCCGTGGGCTGGCCGGAGGACGAACTCGATGCCCTGCGCGCCCGCGCGTGGCTGGAAAACGACGCGCTGATCCTGACGCCCGGGAGCTCGCCCCCGGGCCTCTTCCCCGAAACGTCCTCGGCGCGCGAGATCGCGGACAGCGCCCGGCGGGTTTTCCTACGGACCGCCGAGGATATCTACATATATCCGGACGGCCAGGTGCACTTCACCCCGCTGAATGACCTGGAAGCCTTCCGCACCGAGCTGGGCCCGGAACGCCTGGCCAGGCACCTGGCGCTGGCGCGCCTGGCGCGGCGGGAAGGTGTGCGCATGGTTTTCATCAATTCCACGCCCAAAGGCGGCGGGGTGGCCATCATGCGCAACGGCTTTTTACGCTGGGCCCGCCTTATCCGCCTGCCGGCCCGCTGGCTGGTCATGAGTCCCAAGCCCGAGGTTTTCGAAATCACCAAACGCAAATTCCACAACACCTTGCAGGGCGTGGAGACCAGCCTTCGCCTGACCCCGGAAGATTACCGCGCGCTGGCTTCCTGGTCAGACGAGAACGCCGCGCGCTTTGCGAACAGCTTCCGGTGGGGTAATTTATTCGTGGTGGACGATCCCCAGGCCGTGGCCCTGGTCGAGTCCATCCGTAAGGTCAATCCCGGGGCCACCATCTTGTGGCGCTGCCACATCCAGCTGGATACGGAAAAGCTGAACGACCCCGCCCAGCCCGCCTACGAGGTATGGAATTATATTGAGGAGAGCAAAGCCGCCAAGGCGGATCTCCAGCTTTATCATGAGAAACGCTTCATCCCCGGGCGCTCGCGGGAGTTTCCGGCGGTCCAGCTTTATCCCGCCACCGTGCCCCTGGATGGCATGAACAAGCCCCTGTCCCCGCAACAACGCCGATATTACCTCAAGCTCTTTAATGAGCTCCTGGCCAAGTACGGCCAACCGCCCCTGGATCCGTCGCGGCCCATCATCACCCAGATCGCGCGTTTTGATCCTTCCAAGGGAATTCCGGACGCGCTCGACGCCTTCCTCCTGCTGCGGCGCCGCCTGGAGCCTTACCGCGCGGCCGCCGCGCGCCTGGCGGACCTGGCGCGCTGGCTGGCGGGATTGGGCTGGCCGCTGGCTGGCCGGGCCGAAGGTGTGTTGCGGCGGGCGGCCGGCCATTTAGCGCCCCAGCTCATCATCCTCGGCAATGCCGCGGACGACGACCCGGAAGCCTGGCCCATCTGGCGGGAAACCATGAGCCAGCGGGCGAGTCCGGAATTCGCCGGTATCGCGGATGACGTCAAGGTCGTGGTGGCTCCTCACAACGATCAGTTGCTGGGCGCGATGCTCTGGATGAGCACCGTCGCGCTGCAGCTTTCTCACCGGGAAGGATTCGAGTTCAAGATCACGGAAGCGCTGCGCAAAGGCGTGCCCGAAGTGGCCTACCGCGTGGGGGGCATTCCGGCCCAGATCATAGACGGCGTGACCGGATGGCTGCCGGAGCTGGGCGCAGACCGGCAAGCCCGCCTGCGCGACGTCGCCGGACGCCTTTTCGGACTTCTGGTGAACCCCTGGCGCCTGCGGCGCATGAGCCGCGCGGCCGCGCGCCTGACGCAGGCCAATTACATCATTCAGGACAACCTGGCCGATTTGCTCAGCCTGGGTCTGAAGGTCCGGCGCGGGGAACTCACGCGGGAAGACATCGCGAGGTACGAGTCCCGCCTGGACGAGCACGAGGTGGCGGCCGCGATCCGCGAGGAAATGATGGACGAGGCCATGGCGGCCGCGTCCGGCACCGCTGCGGACCAGGCACAGGTTCCGGCGCCCGACCGTCAGGCGGCCTTCCATGCTTTCGGCGAACGCTGGGCCGTATATGACCGCGAACGGTACTCCGCAATTACGCTTGAACCGGAAATGGCTTTTTCGCGGCCCGAAATCGACCCGGAACTCAGTGCGGTCCTGATCCGATCCGTGCTGAAGCCGAAAGCCGGGGGCAGGGAACAGATCCGATACACGGCTCTGGCCGTGCGCAGTGAGGATAAGCAAGTCGTTGCCACCGTGGAAGTGGAGTGGGACGGAACAACCATGCGGGTAGTCGGCACGGGTGCCAAGGCCCAACCCCGCGGCCAGGGTTATTACCGCCGGCTCATCCGGCTCTTGGTCCGAAGCCACGCGGTGCGTCGTTATACTTCCCAGGGCGCCTATAGCGTCGAGCTTGGCGAGGCGGCGGGTGATGTGGAACAACCGGGCAAGAACGTATATACCTGGCTGGGACAACAACCCGGCCTGCGTGTGGTTGAGGACCCCCTGTACACCCATGTGTTTCATGTAATCGCGACGGACGGAGGAATCGGCGGCATCCTGCCCTGGCTCAAGACTCCGGTGGTGGGCGTGTTAGCCAGCATC
>CAZQGO010000038.1:0-8665 GCA_964593065.1 uncultured bacterium
TGGCGCCGACCTCGGAGGTTTGATGCGGCGTGAAGATCCTAAGGTAAGTGTCCGGCCCGGTGGTCCAGCCGTTGAAATCGACCGGCGTGGTGTCCGCGGCATCGGCATAGCAGGCGATATTCCAGCTCTCATTGTTGGTCACCAGGTCACGCCCTCCCGACCAGGTGTCGAAATTCCGCAGCGCCAGGGGAATCCCGGCGTTCTCCGCGCCCCGCTCGGCGTCGTACAGGGAGGTGTAGGCGCGGTACACGTCGTAGGCGACGTTTCCGGAGAAATCGGCCGGCAGACCGCCGTCGGGATTGCGCACGGTGAAGACCGTGCCGCTGGTCCGGGCGTGGATGAAAACCACCGTGTCCACGATGCTGTCGCCCCCGACGGCGTCGAACAGGAACGCGTCGCCCACGCCGACGTTGTCGGAGAGTGCCCCGCTTAGGGTCAGGATTCCCCCGGTGATGTCCACGGGATTGCTGCCGGCGCCGATCAATCCCAGGTTGCCCGGCCCCACCGAACGGTAAATGACCGTGGGCACGGCCGGCGTCGGAGTCGGCGTGGCCGTGGGCGTGGCCGTCGGGCTGTGCGTAGGCGTGGCGGTGATGGTCGGCGTGGACGTGGCCAGCGGCGAGGTGGTCTCGTCCGCGCCGATGTCCCAGGTGCCGTTGTATGGCCTGGCCTGCAGGTCGATGTCGTTCGCGAAGGCCAGGTCCGCGTCCCCCGACAGATCCGTTCCGGAGTCCCTGGCGCCCGTGTCCGTCCCACCCAAGTGGAAATCTTCGCCGGCCGCGTTGGCAAACATCACCGTGGTGGAGTTTTTCGAATTGGCTCCGGGCGCGTCCCCGGCCTGGTCCGAGAGATTGTAGTCCGACGCGGCGTCGAAGGTGCCGTTGAAACCGTCCGTGCACCCCTGCACGATATTGTTCTTGGCCACCAGGCTCCCGCCGAAGATGCGCCGCTGGATACCGTATTGACAATTGTAGACCGTGTTGTTGTACGCATACAGCGTGATGTTGGCGGTCAGGATGGAAAGGAAGATGCCCTGCGAATTCGCGTCCCCTTTGAAATCGTAGATCACGTTGTTCCAAATCCGGACTTCGCCCGTGCCGCCGGCGTCAATGCAAATGCCGACGTGCCCGGCGCCGCTGTGCGCCGTGTACCCCTTGAAGAGGCAGTCCGAGACCCGGATGTCGATCCCCGCGCTCGGCAGCGCCCCCACCGAAAAGGTGTTGTTGCCCCCCGAGCTTGTGACCGGGATGCTGGCCTGCAGGCCCTCTACCCGCAGACACGGCGTACTCACATACAGGCAATGAGCCATGTTGACGATCATCCGGTAGGCCGAGTTGTTCCATTTGCCGTCATGCCGCTGGGTGGCGCCCACCTCCGTGGACAAGTACGGGGTGTAAATCCGGAGATAGTTGTTCGCTCCGGTGACCCAGCTGGCCGTGAACGTGGCCGTGGCCGCGTCCACGGCGTCGGCATAGCAAGCGAGGTTCCAAATCCGGTTGTTGGTCACCAGGTCCGTGCCGCCCGACCAGGTGTCGAAGTTCCGCAGAGCCGCCAAGATGCCCGTATTTTCCGTGCCTTGCGAGGCGTTATTGAGGGACGTGTAGGCGCGGTAGATCGCCCACTGGTTCGTGCCCACCGAGGTCGGAGTGGGCGCTCCGCCGTACATGGAGTTGACCGTGAAGGTCGAACTGTCCGTGCGCCCGACGATCATGGCGAGGGAGTCGATCCCTGCACCGCCGCTGGCGTATTGGATCGCGTCTCCTACGCCCACGTTGTCCGGCAAGCCGCTGGCGAAGGCGGCCGTGGTGCCGGCGATGGTCAGATTGTTCCCCGCTCCGGTAGCCAGGGCCGCAGTGTTCCCCGGCCCCACCGAGCGGTAGATGGCTACCGGCATGCTTGGCGTCGGCGTCGGCGTGGCCGTGGGCGTGGCGGTGGGTGTAGGCGTAAAGGTCGGCGTCGGCGTGGCCGTGGGCGTGTCGTTGGTAAAAGAGACCTCGTCCGCCCCCATGTCCCAGGCGGTGGTCCGGGTCTGGAGGTCGATGTCGTCAGTGAACGGCAGGACCGCATCCGCCGACAGGTTAGTGCCCCACCGCTGGGCCCCGGTGTCGGCCGCGCTCAGATGGAAGTTGAAACCCGCCGGGTTCACAAAGGTGGCGGTGGTGGAGTTTCGGCTGTGGCTGCCGGGAGCGTCCGCGGCCAAGTCCGACAAGTTGTAGTCCGAGGCTGCCCCGAAGGCGCCGCTGAACCCGTCCAGGCAGTTCTGCACGATGTCGTTTATGGATACGAGGGTTCCCGTCATCAGGTGAATCCCGACCCGGCAGTTGTAGACCGTGTTGTTATAGGCGTAGGTAGTGTAGTTGGTGGAGTCGACCGTGATCCCCTCCTGGCCTTTGGGGTTGGGGCCGTTGTGATCGAAGATGATATTGTTCCAAATCAGCAGGACCCCGGATCCGGCGTCCACGATGATGCCGTTATGCCCGGAGGTGGGATCCGCCAGGGGATCGCCCCGCAGGATGCAGTCGGAAACGCGGAAGTCGCAGTTGGCGCCGGCCGAGGTGAGATAGATTTCGCTGATGTTGTAGATGCCGGTCTGGTCCGTGCGCAGCTGCAGCCCTTCGATGCGCGTGCCGGTGCAGGTATTAGTATCAATTCGGATGGCGTTGTTTTTAAACGACAGGACGTAGGACGCGCTGGCCGTGACGAATAATTGGTAGCCGACGGTATCGCTCCAGGTCCCGGTGTGGCGCTGGCTGGTTCCGACTTCGGAAGACAAATAAGGCGTATAGATTCGCAGATAATTCGCGGAATCGGTGGTCCAACCCTGGACGCGCAGGGGGTCCGTATCGATGGCATCGGCATAACAAGCCAGGTTCCAGATCTCGTTGCTCGATACGATGTTCCGGCCGCCGGACCAAGTGTCGAAATTCCTCACCGTGGCATCGATGCCTGTGTTCTCGGTCCCGGTTTCGGCATTGGACACGGAAGTATAGGCGCGGAACACGGACCAGTCCTGGTCCGCCACGGAGGTCGCGGTCGGGTTGCCGCCGGCGGCGTTCGCCACCGTGTACTGCGTGGACGAAGTCCGGCCGTGGATGAAGGCCACCACGTCGATGCTGCCGTCGTCGTTGCTGTCGTACTGGATCGCGTCGCCCACGCCCACGTTGTCGGGCAGGCCCGACGCGAAGGTGGCGGTGGTGCCGGCGATGGTCAGATTGTTGCCCGAGCCGGTCGCCAGCGCCGCCGTGTTCCCCGGCCCTACCGAGCGATAGATCGGCGTCGCGGCCCACAGTCCGGTCGCGGGCAGGCACGCTAGGATCAACACCCAGCCTGCGGTTTTTCCGGCCTTTTTCAGTTTTTCCCGCGGTTTGGAGACCATGGCCTACCTTGCTTTCCTCCGGGCGGCGGGATCCATTCCGGCTCATCTGCCGCCGGGATGGATCCCATCACACCGGCCTGCTTCTGGTCCCCCCCTGCGCCAATGCTTCCCCCAAAAATGCCGTTTATTTCCCCAAAAGCATCACGTCGACCCTGCGGTTCTGAGCCCTCGTGACCCAGCTGTCGTTGGAGGCCACCGGCCGGCTGGTGCCGTACCCCACGATGGAGATCCGGTCGGGCGCAATCCGCAATTCCCGCTCCAGATATTCCGCCACGCTCTTGGCGCGCGCTTCGGATAACTCCTGGTTGTTGGCGAATTTATCGGTCAATACCGGCCGGTTGTCCGTGTGGCCTTCGATGAGAATGATACTTCCGGGAATCTTTTCAAACTGATCCCGGATCTCATCGAAAAGACTGTAAAAATAGGGCTTGATGTCGGCTTCGCCGGGATCGAACAGGAACGGCTGGCTGACCTTGTAGACCTGTCCTTGATAGGGCTTTTCGGGCACCAGATCCCCCCGGATGACTTTCTTGGGCGTAGTCAGCTCAAATCCGTTCTTCTCCCGGATCTGCAGGTTGTAATAATAGAGCTTGCCGCCTGCAACCGGCTCGCCGGCGGAGTTCCTTCCGTTCCAAGTTAAAAGATCGGGCAGTGGCCCCGGTTCGCTATACGCGTAGATTGAGTTTCCGGCGGGGTCCGTGATTTGAAATTCCCAATGCTCCAGCTCGCCCAAGTTTTCCTGGGTCACGGTAAAACGGATGTCGTCGTACCCCGGTAAAAAAGAAGCTTGCGTGGTGGCTATTGCAAGTTTGGGCTGAGGCAGGACTTGAATGGGATAGATGAATCTTTTCTTCCTGCCGTCGGCGTCGTAGGCCAGAAATTGAATCCGCCGATCCTGGGGTTGTAAAACCACATCGGCGGAGAAGGTCTGGTTGAAGGTATCCAGTTTGGCCGGCAAGCCGCCGGGAAAAACCACTATTTTTTCGACGTTTTCCGGGCGGTACTCGCCCTGCACCAGCGCCTGGCCGGCCCGGAAAGTATGATAATTGAATTCCAGTTCCTTGGGTCGCGTGTCCTTGACCAGAGTGAACACTTCCTCGTTTTCATACTCCGCCGCGTCCCGGGCCACGATCTTGAAAAGATACATGCCGTCCGCCAGCTGCCGGAAATCAATCTGCGCGCGGAAAACCGCTCCTTCGGTCGTAAGCGTCGTCCAGCGGCTATGCCACGGGTCCAGTTCGTCGGCGGAGCGGTAGAACACTTCCACCTGCAAATTTCCGGGGCCGTCGGCCCTGCCCTGGATGACGCCCTGCTCGTTTTCAAAATATCGCCTGCGCAGGTTGACTTCGAGATGGGGAAATTGCTTGTCGCCGTAAATGACGCCGCTGCCCGCGGTCCCGACCCAGAGCATCTCCCCGTCCGTGCAAATCGACGTAAGGGCGTTGGCGGAGAAAAGGTCTCCGGGCAGGGACAGCCACTTTTTTTCCGCTTGATCGAAACGCAGCAGGCCGGAAAAACTGGCCAGCCAGAGATAGCGGCCGTCGGCGGTCACCTGGGTGATAAACTCATCCACCTTGCCGGACTGCGACATGGCCAACCAGCTTCGGCGCAGGGTGTCGTAACCGATCAAGCCGCTGCCGCTGGTACCGAACCAGACGTAATCCCCGCCATGGCTGATGGAGGTCACCCGGTTGTTCAAGGGATTCAATTCAACCCGGATTTCCTGCAGCTTCAGGTTTCGGGGGTTCAGCAGCCACACGCTCCCGTCCTGGCGGGTTAATGCCAGGCCTGCATCCAGCGGCTCGATCCCCGTCCAGTTCTGGTTGCCCAGACCGGGGACCGTCTGGGCGGTCTTGGCCTGGGGGTCGAACTGATACAACCCGTTGTTGGTGGCCACCCACAGGGACGATTCCGCGAGCGCCAAGGCCTGGATGCGCAGGTTTCCCGGCGGAAACCCGGCCGTGACCTGATCCGGAGCATCTTCCCGAAGGAATCCCAAGCCTCTTTCGGTGCCGATCCATACCGCCGCGCCTTCCGCCAGCAGGCACAACACGTTGGGATGGGGCAGGCCCGGCACCGTATGGATCGCCGTATTGTTTCGAATCGGCTTTTGCATGCGGTTGAGCCCCTGTCGGGTTCCCACGTAGACGTATTGTTCCGTAGCCGCCACAGCGTTGACGTAATCATTGGACAGTCCCCGCTTGGTGGTCAGATTTCTCCAGTCCCCGGGTGGAATGACGGCTTGCGCGTGCAGGCTGCCGCACAGCAGCCCGAGGCAGGCTGCAAGTTCCACGCTGCGGAGGAGCCGGCGCCGGCCGCGGGCAGACGGGACGCGGGCCGCCGTCAGGTCCGGAATGCGGGCGCGGAAGTTATTTTCCTTTAAAATAGTCCTCACCGAAAATCTCCTTGTAGAATTTGATCTTGTTTTTCACACGCTGCAGGTATTTCTGAATCAAGGGGTTTCCCGGATCCACGGCCCGGGCATTTTCCCAGGCGGCCTGCGCCCCGGGCAGGTTGTCCTGGCGGTAATCCAAAATTCCCTGCTGCACATAGGCCTTCACCAGCAGGCCTTGGGCTTCGCTCTGCCGGTTGAGTTCGATGCTCTTGCGGGCGTTGGCCACGGCCTGATCCAGGTCCGTGGCTGCATAGGACTTGAGGGCATCGTGGTAATACCGCAGGGATTGGGCGCGCTGCTGCAGGGCGTCGTTGAACAAGCGGTACATGGCCTCGGTGTAAACCCCGCTCTCGATCAGGGGTGCCAGCAGGTTGAGGGCGTCGGTCACCCGTGTCTGCGCGAAATACCTCTGCGCGGCCCCATATTGTTGTTGCAGCTGGCTCACGGGCTGCACGCGCGTCTGTTGTTGCGCGCTGAGCTGTCCCAGGTATTTCAGGGTGTCCCGGTAGTCCGGGTCGATCGCGCGCACATTTTCGAAAGCCCGCGAAGCCCGGCGTAAGTTTTTGCGCCGGAACCATTCCACGCCTTCCTGATAGAATTTCTGCAGCTGCCCGGACAAAATGTCCTTGGTTTTATTCAAGAAGAACCTTGCTTGCCCGTGGTCCGGGGCCAATTTCAGCACGCGCTGGAACTGTCTCAGGGCCTGGACGTATTTCTTTTCGTTGAAGTCCAGCAGCCCCTGCCGGAAGGGATCCTCGATTCGCGCGGCCAATCGCCGCTGGATGGCTTCGATCTGAGCCGCAGCCGCCGGGTTCTTTGGATCCAGGGCCGCGACCGTTTCCCATTCCTCCAAGGCGCGGGCGTAATCGTTCTGCTGATCGTATTGCTCGGCCAGGGATTGATGGGTATGCAGGTTATCGGAGTATTCCGGCTGCTCGGGAACCGGGGCCAGGGAACGCAGATTTTGCAGTTTGATCCGCATGTACAGGGCATCCGGCTCCAAATCGGCCCCCTGGGACAAAACGGTGATATCCCCTGCCTGGTAGGGCGTAGCCACGGGCTGCCCGCCCGCTGCGAGCCGGCCGCGAATCTCCTCCACGTAACGCTTCGCGGCAATATTGTCGGGATCCAAGGCGACGATGCGCTCCCACCATTTCAGCGATTCCTGCAGGTCGTTCATCAAATAGGCTTTCAAGGCCTTTTGATAGTACTCGTCGATGAGCGCGGGTTTGGCGGCTTCTTTCCGGGGTTCGGCCTTTGGAGTGGTGAAGCGCAGGGTCAGGCCGAAGCGATGCGAGCCATAGCTGTCAAAAATTTCGAAGGGATAGGAAAATGCATAATCCATCTGCAACTGAAAGGATGATTTCGGATAGGTAAAGCGGAGACTTAAGCCGCTGGTGACTTCATACAGGTTGACCCCGGCACGCACGGCCAGGGAATCCTGGAAAAACCAGCCCTCCATGCCCAGCTTGGTATTGGAGATGCGGTCGCGATCGTTCCATTCCAGGGCGATCTGTACGGCATCGATCCAGTTTTCCCGCCAGGTGTGTTTCAGGGCCAGACCCGCGCGAATGATCGGGGCGACCTGGTGGGAGCCAGCCAGGGCCATGTTGACCGGAATCACGTTGTCCATACTGGCGCCCAACGTCAGGCCGGCGAAGGGAGTGGACAGCAGGCCCACGTCCGCCGTATAGCCGAGTTTTTCACGGGCGGCGTAGGGATAGGTTAAGGGATCCCGGGTAAAATCGTTGGATTCAACCATCCACTGCAGGGCCTTCAGGTTCACGCCGAAATCCAAACCGTGTGCCTGCAGTATTTCGCGGGCATACGTCAGGGTGAAAACATTTTCTTTGTAGAAACTCGAATACAAATGCGACCAGGAGACGCCGAATGTTCCGAGGCTTTCCGAGGCGGGAATGGCCGCGCTGAGGAAGTTGTAGCCCAAGCGGTCGTAAGCGCCGGTATAGAGGCGGGCATTCAAGTTACTGTAAAGGTCCGAGTACATCCCGGTGATTTCAAAACCCCGGAGTTGCGCAAAGCCGGCGGCGTTGAACAAAACGGCATTGGCATCGTCTGCGACACTGACAAACGCTTCGCCCATGCCCGCCGGTCTGACTCCGGACACGGCGTCTTGAAAATAGGCGCCTGCTGGTCCGGATAGCAATAAGACCGTGATCAATAAAGGGCCTGATCGTTGCAACCGCTTCACTATCGCAGTGGGTATCAAGGTCCAATGCCTCCGTATCGGCGGCTTAAAATACATTAAACGCCTGTTTTTAAGCCGGGTCAATATGAATCCCTTCCTGCGTACTGGCTTAATTCTCAAGTAAAACCACGGTGCCGCTGACGCGGCGGCCCTCCGTCTCGATCTGATAGAGATAGATGCCGCCCTCGCACATATTCCCGTGCTCGTCCCTCCCGTCCCACTCCGGCGCCTGCGTCACCGTCCGCACCAGACGACCCTTGATGCTCAGGATCCGGATCCTGTAGGCCGCGTTCGGGTCGCTTAACGTGAAATTGAAATTCACCCGCTGCCCCAGCCCCGGGAAGAACGGGTTCGGCGTCGCGTACCCTCCGCCCTGGTCCAGCCGCGGATACGGCAGCGGCGTCAGCGTCACCGTCCGGCTCGGCGTCGTCGTGTAGGTCGCCGAGATCGTGGCCGTGGCGCTGATCGTCGCGCTCACCGTGAGCGTCGGCGTGGGCGTCAGGCTCGGATTGGGCGTGGACGAGGGCGTTCCGCTGGGACTCGCCGTGGCGGTCGGGCTGTCCGTGGGTGTTGCGCTCGGTGATCCGGTCCCGGTCGGCGAAGGCGTCGGCGTATCAGTCGGCGTATGCGTGGCCGTCGGGCTGTCCGTCGGCGTCTCGCTTGGCGATCCGGTTCCGGTCGGCGAAGG
>CAZQGO010000039.1:0-8348 GCA_964593065.1 uncultured bacterium
CGGCGCATCCTCCGGCACTTTTCCGTTGAGGCCGGACTGGGGATAAGGTAGAATCAGGCGCTGTCGGCGGCACAGGCGAATATCCCCCCGCCGGCAACCATCACCGCCTCAAGAGGCCGGCATGGCTCCTGACCCGCTGCGCGTTTACCGGCGCAAGCGTGATTTCGACCGCACTTCGGAACCTGACGGAAAGCCGTCCTGCCCGGACAGACCCCTTCCCATATTCGTCGTGCAAAAACACGCCGCCAGCCATCTGCACTATGATTTCCGCCTGGAATCCGGGGGCGTCCTGAAATCCTGGGCCGTGCCCAAGGGCCCGTCCCTGGACCCGGCGGACAAGCGCCTGGCCGTGGCCACCGAGGACCATCCCCTGGAATACGCGGAGTTCGAGGGCCGCATTGCCGAGGGGAATTACGGGGCCGGAGAAGTCCGCATCTGGGACCGCGGTACCTACCTCAACCTGCTCGATCCCGCCCGGCGCGACCTGGAACCGGGCCTGCGGGCCGGGAAAATCGAAGTCAGGCTGCAAGGCAGAAAACTCAAGGGCGCGTTCGCCCTGGTCCGGATGCGGGGGCCGGGCGGAAAAAACTGGCTGTTGATCAAGAAGAAAGATGAACCCGCGGCCGCCGCGCGGCCGAGGCGAAAATGATCGGACAGACAAGGGGGATGACATGCATCAAGGGGGAATGCTGAAAACGGGTTTTTTGGCGGCGGTCTTCTGCCTCGGGCTGATTTCCGGGGCCCGCGGCGCCGTCATGCTGGTCACGAGCAGCGAGGACGACGGCCCCAACACCTTCCGGGCCGCCGTGGCGGCCTCCAACTCCACCACGGGCCGGGACACGATCACCTTCGCGGTCTCCAACTCCATCACCGTCTTTTCAGGCGTCATGGCCACCGAGTCGGTCGTCCTCGACGGCCGGGGCGTCACCCTGGGCTCCACCGGGACCCTGGGCGTCACCCTGTTGACGCTGAGCGGCAGCGCGTCCGGCAGCCTCGTGCAGGACATGGCCTTCGTGAGCGCCTACACCGGCTTATACGTCGGTTCCGCAGGCAACACCATCGCCGGCTGCCGCTTCGGCTCGGACTGGGCCGACGCCGCGGGCCGGGGCAACACCATCGGGGCCTCGATCTACGGCGACTGCAACGTGATCGGCGGCACCGCGCCGGCGGAGGGAAACGTGTTCTCCGGCAATTTCAATTCCGGCGCCTCCTTGGACGGCTCCTATTCCTTGTTCATCGGCAATATCTGCGGGCTGAATGCGGCCGGCGACGCGGCCCTGCCCAACGGCGTGGGCGCCGGCGCCCTGTCGTTGTACGGCACCGGGCACCAGATCGGCGGGCCCCTGGCCGGGCAGCGGAATATTTTCGCGGGGAACCAGTACCAAGGCATCACCCATTACGCCAACTATTGCACGGTGCAGGGGAATTATTTCGGCTTCAACCAGGCCGGCAGCGCGGTGATATCCAACGGCAACAACACGGACATGATCGGCTACGGCGGCAACAATCTCTACCAGGGCAACTATTTCGCCCGGAGGTTGTTCTTCATTGGCGCCAACGCCGACAACAATACCATCGTGGCCAATGTGACGGGCATGTACCCGGACGGCAGCGGATTCTCCGCGTCGGCCTATAACGGGATCTACCTGGGCAACGGCGCCTCCGAGAATTTTGTCGGCCTGCCCGGAGGCAACGGCAACCTGTTCGCGGACCTGACCGGTCCCGGGGTTGAAATCTATGGCGCCGGCACCTTTCACAATGCCGTGCAGGGCAATACCATCGTGGCTTGCGCGGGCCTGCCCATTGCGCTTGAGAACGGGGCCAACGACGGCCAGCTGCCGCCGGTCATCTTCCAGGCCCCGCCCGGGGGGCCCATCGCCGGCACGGCCGACCCCGGGGAGTACATCGAGGTTTTCCTGGCCGAAGGCGGGGGAGTTAACGACGGCACCCTGCAATACCTGGGCACGGCCACGGCCGACGGGTCCGGGAACTGGTCGCTGGCCTCGGCGCCCGCGGTGCTGGGGCAGTACGTCTGCGCCACGGCCACGGACGCACAGAACAACACTTCGCAGCTTTCCGCTAAGGCCCTGGTGGTGGTGCCCACGCCGACGCCCACCTCCACGGCCAGCCCTACCGCCACTCCCACGGCGACCATCTCGGCCACCTCCACCGTGACGCCCACCTCTACGGCCAGCCCGACGGCGACGCCTACGCACACGGTTAGCCCGACGGTCACCCAAACAGCGACCCTGTCGCCCACGCCCACCATCAGCGCCACGTTCACCGCCTCGTCCACGGCGAGCCCCACGTCCACGCCGACCGCCGCTTTGGGGCTGGCCGGCTTCGACCTGGGCGGACGCCGCGCCCTGGCCTTCCCGCAGCCCGCGCGGGACCGGGTGCAATTCGTCGTCGGCCTGGCCGCGGCCGGGAAGGTGGAGGTGCAGCTGTTCAACCTGGCCGGAGAGCGGGTGGCGGTCCTGCAGGACAATCTGGCGGCCGGCGTCCAGGCCCTGGACTGGGACTGCCCGGACGCGGCGCCGGGCATCTACCTGGCGCGCATCCTGGTGGACGGCAAGGAATGCGCCACGCTCAAGGTGGCCCTGGTGAAATAAGGAGGGAAACATGGAAACGCAGAAACCCGTGTTCAGCGGGCTGGCCCTGGCCAGCCTGGTGATGGGCATCCTCAGTTTTGTGAATGTCTTCGGACTGGAAAAGTCCCTGGCCGCCGTGGCCTTCGCGCTCCTGGCCAGGCGCGAGCTGGCCGCCCGGCCGGAATGGCGGGGAAAAGGCCTGGCCCTGACCGGGCTCATCCTGGGCCTCGCCGCCGTCGCAGCCACGGCCGTTTTCCTCATCCTCTACGGACAGGACCTCTTCCAGTTCCTGGGCAGGCTTTCACGGCGATGAGGTCCCAAACCGTCCTGGCCTATTGCGGCAACGACTGCCTGGTCTGCCCGCGCTACCGGGCCACGGCCAGCGGCGACCCGGGGGAGCTGGCGCGGGTGGCGAAAATCTGGGTGTACGCCCGGTGGCGGGACGCGGACACCGACCCCGCGGATCTGGCCTGCCGGGGCTGCGGGCCGACCGCGCCCTGCCGCTACGGCATCGCGGCCTGCGCCGCGGACAAGGAACTGGAGCATTGCGGCCAGTGCGGGCGCTTTGCCTGCCCGCGCCTGGCGCAGGCCCTGGCCGCGACCGAAGAGTCCGCGCGGCGCTGCCGGGACGCCTTCGACGAGCACACCTATCGCGAACTGGAGGCGGCCTTCTTCCGAAAAAGGGAAAGGCTCCTGGCCGCGGGCCATTGACCGCGGGCCGGAATGATCCCCGGGATTCTTGGGTTGACAACCAAACCGGATTGAGGTAAGAAAAAAGTAACTTTTTCCTACTTGCTACTCCCACTTCTCCGCTTCATCGGATGAACCCGAACCGAAGAACATCCCCCGCTGCTTGACCCGAGGGGGTCCGAACCCGTAATATTTGTTTTTCCTTGATTTCATTCAAGGCTTTGGATCTGGAACGTAAGTTCATCACCGGGGGTGGGTCATGAACCAGCGCGATGCAGTTCGGATGCTGTGGTTGGTTGCAGGGCTGGTGTGTTTCTGTGCGGAGGGGTTGCAGGCGGCCACGATCACGGTCACCAGCCGCGAGGACAGCGGCGCGGGAACCTTCCGCCAGGCCCTCGCCGACGCGACCGCCGGCGACGCCATTGATTTCGCCGTGCCGGGCGGAAATTCCATCACGGTCTATTCCCGGCTCACCGTGGACAAGCAGCTCACCATCGACGGCGGCGGCAGCCAGGTGGTGGGCGCCAACGGGGGCAATTACGAGGTCTTGTATCTGGACTACCACGCCGTGGGCACGGTCATCCGCGACTTGGCCGTGATCGACGGCGACGTGGGCATCTTCCTGCAGAACTGCGCCAACTGCCAGATCCTGGGCTGCCGCCTGGGCACGAACTGGGCGAACGCCACCGGGGTGGGCAACAACCGCGGCCTGCAGATTTCCAACACCTGGGGCGGCACGGTCGGCGCGCCGGCCCAGGGCAACGTTATTTCCGGCAACAATTCCTACGGCTTCTACATCTCCGCCTCGGGCAACCTGACCATCCAGGGCAATTTCATCGGTCCCAACAGCTCGGGCACCGGAGCCCTGCCCGGCCAGGATTACGGCATCTACATGCTGTACGGCAGCAGCATCACCGTCGGCGGCAACCGCTGGGCCGGGGAAGGCAACCTGGTCTCGGGCAACACGCAGTGGGGCATGGTCATCGGCACGGCGACCGGCAGCACCTCCAACATCACCGTGACCGGCAACCTCGTGGGCTGCAACGCGAACCAGAGCTCGGGCCTGCCCAACACCAACGGCATCCGGGTGGGGCAGAACGCCACCGGGGTCCAGGTCGGCCAGCCCCTGGACGGCTATCACAATGTGATCTTCGGCAACAGCGGGCAGGGCGTGGGCCTGGACTCGTGCAGCGGCAACACGGTGCAGAACAACCTGATCGGCCTCAACGAGGGCGGCTGGGCCCTCGGCAACAACGTCGGTGTCGAGGTGCTCAACGCCTCCGGCAACGTGGTGGGCGGGCGCTTGAATCCCGTTTACCGGGAGCGCAACGTCATCTCCGGCCAAAGCGCCACCTACGGCGTGTGGGTGACGGGAACCTCCTCCGGCAACACCGTCAGCGGCAATTTCATCGGCACCGACGTCACGGGCAACTCGCCCGTGGCCAACCATTACGGCGTGTACCTGTATAATTGCAGCAACAACCTGGTCGGCGGCGCCAGCGCCGATTCGCTCACGGCCCGCGGCAACCTGATCTCCGGCAACAGCACCTACGGCGTGTACGCCAACCTCGGTTCGGCCAACGGCATCCAGGGCAACCTGATCGGCCTCAACCTGACCGCCACCGCGGCCCTGCCCAACGGCGACGGGATCGCCCTGGAAAACTGCACCGGCTTCACCGTGGGCTCACCGGTGTACGGGACCGGGAACGTGATCTCCGGCAACGGCAATGGCCTCATTTTGCGGAACGGCACCCGGCACGTGGTCTCCGGCAACCGCTTCGGCACGAACCCCAGCGGGCTGGTCCAGTTCCCCAACAGCCTCGCCTCCATCCTGCTCGACAACGGCGACGACTGCTGGCTGGGCGGAACCGCCGCGGGCGCGGGCAATCACATCGCCGGCAACCGGCTGTGGTTCGCCAACGACGCGGACGGCAACAGCGTGGCCGGGAATCTCATCGGGCTCATGGCCGACGGCAGCACGCCGGCGGTTCCCATCGACTACACGCTGTACGTCAACAACGGCTCCCAGCACAACTGGTTCGGGCTGCCTTCCGGGGGCGGGGGAAACCTGATCGCCCACGCGTTGATCGGCGTGTACCTCACGGACAGCACCGACTACTCCAACGGCTTTTTCGGCAACACCATCCTGGCCTGTTCGGACCCGGTCTGGCTCAATGGCGGGGCCAACAACGGCAAGCTCCCGCCCGTCATTTCCGTGGCCTACCCGGCTTTTGTCAGCGGCACGGCCGGGGCGTACGATTACATCGAGGTCTTCAAGGCCGAGAACGGCACGGGCCAGGGGGGCAGCTACGGCCTGGCGGGCTTCGCCACCGCCAACAGCACCGGCAACTGGATCGTCGTCACCGCGGGGCTTCAGGCGGGGGACTATGTGACCGCCATGGCCACGGACCCGCAGAACAACACCTCGGACTTCTGCGACAACCAGACCGTGCTGGTGGCGCCCACGCCCACCGTCACGCCCACGAGCACGCAGACGCCCGTCGTCACTCCCACGCCGCAGGCCACGGCCACGCCCACGGCCACGCCCACCGCGGCCCTGTCCGGCGTGGACACGGGCGGCAAGCTGGTGCTGCCGTATCCCAATCCAGCCTCGGACCGGATGCGGTTCGTGCTGCACCTGGACCGGGCCGCGGCGATCAAGCTGGATATTTTCAACCTGGCGGGCGAGAGGGTGGCGACGCTGCAGGAGCATCTGCCTGCCGGCAGGGGACAGGACATGGTCTGGGACTGCCGGGACGTGGCGCCCGGCATTTACCTGGTGCGCGTGAGCCGCGACGGCGAACTCGTGGAGACCCGCCGCGTGGCCGTGGTGAAATAACATTTTCTGGGGACGGCTTCCGTGCCGCGGGCCGGGGCCAGGGGAGCCTGAGCGTGGCCACAAGGCAATTGCCGGCGAAGATTCTCATATGGGCAGGAGCCGGTTTGGTGGTACTGCTGGGCGCGCTGGCCGCCTACAGTTTCGCCGTGGTGGCCGGCGCCCGCGCGGGCACGCCCGAGATCCTGCGCCAGGCCAGGCAACCGGGCCCTTATTCGCTGATATTTGAAGACTTGTCGGACTGGCAGAAGCAAGCCTTGCTGGCCGTGGAGGACCCGAATTACACCAGGCACCACGGCATTGACCTCGAGACACCGGGCGCCGGCATCACGACCATCACCCAGGGCCTGGCCAAGCGCCTGTATTTCCACCCTTTCAAGCCCGGATTCCGGAAGCTCAAGCTCATGCTCATCGCCCGGTACGTCCTCGATCCCGCGCTTTCCAAGGACGAGCAATTGGAATTGTTCCTCAATCACGTGTACCTGGGCACTTCGGCCGGGAAGCCGGTGATCGGCCTGGGCGCGGCCGCGCGGGAGTATTACCATAAGCCGTTCCAGGACCTGGACGGGCAGGAGTACCTTTCCCTGGTGGCCATGATCATCGCGCCCAACACCTTCCACGTCCTCCAGCATCCGGAAACGAACGCTGAACGCACCCGCCGCATCCAAAAGGTGGTCTCCGGGGAATATAAGCCCCGGAGCCTCATGGACCTGTATTACGGGGAGCTGGACCCGGAGACGCAAAAAGGCCTGGCTCCTGCCTCGTATTTTCCTCCGCGCGGCGGGGCGCCGGACACCAACACAAAGGAGTGAAACATGAAACCATCCTGGCGGGCCTGCGCGGCATTGTTGACCGTACTCAGCTTGAGCGGATGTTACTTCACCTCGGAAAACCCCCTGCCTAAAAAACCGGAAATGGATCGGGAATTGCTTGGCTGGTGGGAGATGGTTCCGGATCAGAAGGACCCCTCGGCCGCGGGCTGGGCGGTTTTTGCCGCGGACAAGGACGGCTGGTTTCAGGCCGTGCTCCTGGAAAAGTATTACGAAAACCCCGAAACCTACCGCGGGTTTTGCTCGGAAATCAAGGGGGAGAAATATTTAAACGTCAAGAAAGTGAATATCTTGAAAGAGGGCAGGCAGGCCGAGCTGGACGAGAATTTTTCCCTGATTCATTACCGCATTACAGGCGGGAAGCGGCTGGAAATGCACATGCTCAATGAAGCGCTCTTCAAGCAGGCGGTCAAATCCCGCAAGCTGGCCGGATTCCTGTCGCCGAAGGAAGACGACCTCAATCTGACCTGCACCACCGAGCAGCTCACCGACTTCCTCAGCCGTCAAAAGCCCAAGGATTTATTGGGCGAGCCCTTGCGGCCCATGGAGAGGACCGACAAACTGCCGGAGCGGGAGAAGTAGGCGGGGAGCCGGGGAGGCGGAGGGGAGCATGCTCAAGCGCGCGCTTCAGATCGTCCTGACCATATTAATATTGGCCGTGCTGCTTTTTCTGTCCGCCGGGACCCTGGCCTGGCCCGGGGCCTGGCTGCTGCTGGGCCTCATGCTGGCGAGCCTGGCAGGGAATTTCATCGTGATCCTGCGCTTCAATCCCGGGATCGCGGAAACGCGCAGCAAAATGCGGCAGGGGACCAAGGGCTGGGACAAGGTCCTGATGGCGGTGTACAGCCTGCTGTACCTGGCTTTCCCGGTCGTGGCCGGCTTGGACGCCGTGCGCCTGGGCTGGTCCTCCCTCCCCGCGGCGTATCTCTATCCGGGCCTGGTCCTGTATGCCCTGGGTTCCGCCCTGATTGCCTGGGTCCTGGCGACCAATCCTTTTCTCGAGACCACGGTGCGCATCCAGGAGGAACGCGGGCACCGCGTGATCACCACCGGGCCCTACGCAATCGTGCGGCATCCCATGTACCTCGGCCTGCTGATCCAGTACCTGGGCCTGCCCCTGATCCTGGGCTCGGTTTGGTCCTTTGCCACAGCCGCGGCGATCATCGCGGTCTTCATCATCCGCACCGCCAGGGAGGACCGCACCCTGTTCACGGAACTGCCGGGGTACGGGGAATACAGCCGGAAGACGAGGTGGAGGCTGATGCTTGGCGCGTGGTAGGGAATGGAACTGGGCCGCAACCCTGATTGGATATGGACAAAACAAGCTTATAATTAAGCGATAAAAACAGGGTCAAGATTAGTCCGGAAATTGCCGATATTAATATATGTAAGCAAAACAAA
>CAZQGO010000040.1:0-5275 GCA_964593065.1 uncultured bacterium
ACACCTCCCATGCCAGAAGGCATGAATACGCTTTAATAGCATATTTCGAAATCAAGCTATAAATATCCTATATAAAAAATAGCATATTATTTGATGTATTTCAAAATAAAACACATACTAATTTTATTGTAATTAAATAACTTATTGTTAATTACGCGGCGCTTCCAAATCCAATCCATCTCCGGGGCACATTCAGCCTCTGCCCGTCTGCATTGAACACCTTAAGCCCGGGCGTCCTTAAAAGACGCCTTAACACCAGCGGGCTGGACAGGATGTATTCAGGCAGGGAGGCTTGGATGCTGATGGTTTCCGCGCCCGCCTGAATCTCGACTCTGACCTGATTCTTTGGGCCGGGAAGTTCGGACAGCGCGGACATGAGGCCCCGCAAGGATTCCGCGTTTTGATCCCGCCTCGCCAACTGGTTTATCAGATTTCGGGCCGCCGCGCCCCGAAGCGCCTCTCCGGTCGCCGCCAAAGTCACCATCCACACCAGTCCGGCGCCGGCGAAGGCGTTCATTCCGGCCCAGATGCCTCCGAACACGCCCTGCCGGACAAAACGGCCCAAACGCCGGGACAGGCTGAAGAGAGACGGCAACAGCGCCAGGCTGTTGGGCGCGGATTGGGTCGCCGCCGCAGGCAGGGCTTGCAGGGTTTCGGTGCTCCGGGCCGCAGCCCGCTCCAGGGTGGACGCCCCGCCAGCCGGCTGGATGCCCAGGTCACGTTCGCGTTGCATCTCTGCGACCGCTCCGGGTACCGCCGCGGCTGCGACTTCCGCCGGAACCTCGGGCGCCGTGCCTGCAAAAGCCACGCTGACCGCCGGGCCACTCTCCCCGGCTCGGGCGTACTGTTGCAAGGCGGTTTGCTGGGACTGCGCATAATTATTATGCAGGGTAACCGTGGCGCCCAGCGCGCGCGCTAGGTCTATTATTTTGCGCCCGATGTTTACGGCCTCCTCGGCCTTGGGCACGAATCCCAAAATGGGGTTGAAGGTGGGATCGGTCAGGACCAACTGCATGCCTCGGGCCTGGGCGATCCGGGCCATGGCCTGGACCTGCCGGGGGGTTAGCGCCTCGGGCAGCATCCGTTCCGGCCGGTAAAAATCCTGGCCGCCGACCACCCAGGTCGTGCGCCCTGCATTCGCGGCCCGCAGCAATTCCGCCAAATGGGAATGCCCGGTGATCAACTCCGCCGGCACATCCACGGGCGCGGGCCGGCGCGTCAGGAAAGCCACCAGGGACCGCCACGGCCGGGGTTGCAGGATGGAATCCGCCAGGGCTTCGGCGGCGGCCCCGTCCCGCGCCAGATCCAGCATGTAGCTTTCTGCGGTGAGATCCTCGCCGGGTGTGCGGCGGATGAATTCCTGCAGCATTCTCGTGCCACCCTGGTGGTAGGCCATGCCCAGCTGGGCCAGGCCGGCGGGCGTGGAACAGGCCTGGCGGAGGGCTTGTTGATCCGCCGCCGATTCCAGGCTGGTGACGGCCGCCAGAATATTTTCCAAGTATCCGCGGAAGGTGTCCCGACTGGGCTTCATGGCCAGGGGAATGGGCTGATCCAGGTCCAGGAATCCCTGCCGGTCCGCATAGAGCAGGGCATCCGCGATGATGTCCTGGTAGGGAATGGTCGGAATTCCCCGGCCGCGTCCCATGCCAAACCAATTCGCAACCAACCCCACCACCGGGATGACGGCTAAATTCACGCGGCCGGCGGCGTTGCCGATCCCCGGGGTGGTTGCGGCGGCCACGGGGCCCCCGGGCCGGAGGTTGAGGGAGGCCACGACCTGGTTGACCCAGGGCGCCAGCTGGAAAAACATGAAGGAGGCGACCAGGCTTACGGTTATCCCCGCGGCTTGGCGGGCCCACATCGGGGTGCGCTGATTGTTCATCAGGAGGAAGCCAAAGAGCAGCAGCAGGCACGTGAGCGTGGATTGCAGCAAGAGCAGGGGCCCGCTGACCGGCAGGGTCAGCGCGAACGAGGCGGCCAGCAGGAACCCGCTGGCCACCAAGCCGGCCGTCACTGCGGCCGGAGTCAAATTCGCCAGACGGGCGGGCAGGGTCGCGAACGACTCGCCCAGGCCGGCCCACCAGTCCTTCAGCACGGCGGCCGGGGAACGTGGACGGACCCGGGTGAAGAAGGCCGCGAGACTTGCGCGGAGACGGCCGGCCCGGACGCCGGTGGCGGCCAGGTTGCTGCTGAGCCTCCCCACCCAGGCGGCCAGGGGGCCGGTCGCCTGCAGGGCCTTGACGTCGGCCAAGGCCACCCGCCGGCGATCCTGGCCCATGAGAATTTCCCGCACCGCCACACCCTCGCTGCGGCCGTTCAACACCTCATTCTCGATGATCTGGAACTTGTAGCCGTTGCCCAGATCTTCCTGTGCCAGCAGCGGGTAGGGATAATCCTTGAGGCCGAGGGTGTCGGAACGGCGCAGGATGACCGAGAAGCTGGTGTTCTTCAGATGAAAAACATAGATGTCCCGCTCGGGGTTGCCCTGGATGTAGCCGGAAAAATCCACCGCGATATCCGCCAGATTGTCCTTGTATTCCTGGATGGCCGCGGCATAGGCCGACTCCAGCGCGTCCCCGGTGAGCCCGCGCTCCACGCGGTAGTAGTGATACAGATTGATCTTCAGCACCGTGTCCAGGTACAGCTGGAACACTTTGTCGCTGAAGGCCGAGGTGGGCGCGAAGATGTTTTCCTTCTGGGCGAGCAGCTTTTCCAGGGGAGCGCGCTTGCCCTGCAGCAGGGAGAAATAGGGGTTTTCCGCGTAGGCGCGGGTGATGCGGGGTTTGACCGCCACAAAAGACACGCCGTGCTCCCGCAAGGCCTTCTCCACCAGCTCGGAGTGAAAACCGCCGATGATCATGGCGGCCATGTCCTGCTGGCGTGCGTCCATCAGCCGGAGCAGGTTGTTGACGAAAGCCCGGGAGCGCTGGTCCGCGACCTCGTAGAATTTGGCGGCCAGGTCCAGGTATTCCTGCAGCCGGATCACGCCGGCATCCAGGCCGGGATCCATGGCATTGCGGTAGGCGGTCTGATCAATGAACTGGACCACGCGCGCGACGGAGAATTCCGCGCGGTGGCTCCGGTAATAGTCGAGCTCCGCGGCGGTGGCGCTGATGTTGATCATGTTCTCCATGATGGCGAGCAGGTCCAGGTAGTGATCCAGCAGGCGCTGGTCCTCGGAAACGTACAGCTTCTCCCGCAGCGTGCGGTCCAGGGACTTGGCGTCACGCAGCAGCTGGTCGTAATCGGCGTCCTGACTCTCGGGGAGTCGATGTTCCGCGGCGTACCGCTCGAGCACCGGAAACCCGGCCAGGGACACCTGGCTGCGCTCGGCTTCCTTGAGGAGCGCGTTGCAATAGCTCGCCAGGGTCATATTCTCAAAGGCGTACTGTTCCCGCAGATGGTCCAGCTTGGCCAGTTCCACGGTGTAGAGCGGAACTTTCAAGGCTTCCAGGGCCCCGCGCAGGTCATCGCTGAATCCCTGGCTTTCTTCATTGAGGAACTTGAACAGGATGTCCTTGTTTTTCAGGTACAGGGCCTCGGACTCGATGCCCTCCAGCTGCAGGCCGAGACGCGACGTGGCGGCCAGGTATTCCGCGCCCGTAATGCGGCCCCGCTTCAGGAAGTACTGCCCGGTGTTTTCCTTGACTTCCTCGATCGGGAAAGTAGCCAGCGGCGCCACGGATAGGGGACCGCTTTCGCCTTCGATCCCGACCAGATGCAGGCCGTGCTGTTGGGCCAGTGCCTTGAGAATGCCCGCAATGTTGCTCTGCACCTCGTAATTGCAGTGCAGGTCATGAATGAAAACGACCTGTTTGCCGGATCGTCCCTGATAGCGGTCGACAATGCGCCCGAATTGATTGGGAATACCGAGGGCCGCACTGTTCGCAGCCGGCACGGACGGGCTTCCGGTACGCGAAGATTCTGCATTGTAAGTGGTGGCATCAAAAGCAAAGGTGAAATAGGGGAGCTCGAAGGAGAGAACCGCCAGAATGGAGATGGCCTTGCTCCAGGCTTTCAGCCGGGGGCCGAACCATAACCTGAAGCCCGTTGCCGGACGGCTGCCTGGCTTAAAGTTTTCGGCGCGAAGCCGGGCATGAATTCGCATGGGATTCACTCCCTTCCAGCAAAAGGCTGGGGGCTAAAAAACTCCGGCGTTACAATTCCCTTCCGGCTATTCCCGACATAGTCCGGCGCTGATTTGATTTTTCAAAATAATCCCATCCACACTTCCTGCAGCCGTTCGCTTCCGGGGCTGAGAGTGTGTAAATATTCGAAAATACGGTCATACTATTAGGCGAATTTATCCTTAGTTTATAGTATATCATACGATGATATGCAATACAACGTTTGATTTTCGCACAAGCGCCAAAATGTCTTTTGTTTTCAGGCTTTTTCCAAATAGCTGTGCTTGGGGGCATTATAAATAAAAAAACGTCCGCCGGCTGCTGCACCGGCGGACGTTTTGTTTCCTTGATATCAGTCCTCTTCTTAAGCGGCACCGTCCGAGGATTTAAGCTTCATGGGTTTGGTCGGCTGCATCTCTATTGGAATGTTGATGATGATGCCCATTCCCTCCAACCGCCGTATGGCGCGGCGCAGGGTGCGGTCCTCGGACATGACCAGCGGCGGCCGGGTGACCGGCGTAAGCTGGACCTGGAGCCGGTCGCTGGTCTTGGCCGTTTCATAGTTGGAATTTACGTTGAAATGCATGAGCGCCAGGAGCGCAATAACCTCTTCCGTTGCGGTTTTGATCTGCTGGTCGCTGACGCCCGGCTTGGCGGCTACGTCGGCCAGGTAATTCAAAGCCAGGCCCACGGCGCGGCTGCGGTTGTTCTCCGAAATCACGCCCTTGGTGTCCAGGACATGGAGCCCCTGGATCGCTGCCTGGAAGTCCGCGCGGGCCAGCAGGCCTTGCTGGATTTCGGGGGAGAAGCCGCCGGCGGCGATGCGTGTGGTTATGACCGCCGCGGGGTTCGCCTGCCAGGCGATCCGGTCCGACTGCAACAGCAGCAAGGCGCTGCCGAGCAGGAGGCCGCCGCCCAAAGCCAGTACGCCGAAAGTCACCGACACGGGACCCAGGGCCGCCAGAATGGCCAGGCCGCCCAGTCCAACCACGGCACCCAGACCCGACAGTTTGAACGCCAGAGTGCGCACTTCTTTCAGGGGGTTGGCCGCGAGCTTTTGGGCGGAAATGAAGCGCTGCGCCAGCGCGCCCGCGATCGGCGGCTCGTTCATCCGCCGGTACTCGCCGTAGGAGATGCCGAAGGTCTCC
>CAZQGO010000040.1:5375-6653 GCA_964593065.1 uncultured bacterium
TCGGGCAGGTCGGCGATGGCGGCCTTCAGTCCCTGCCCTTCAGTGAGGTTGATGTAGCTCTTAATGAACTCCGCGGTGCGGATCTGCGGATCCTGCAGGTTCCGGCCCGGGAACATGAAATCCAGCCGCCCGACCGCCTGGGTGAGGGTTTGGGCCTGCGGGGTCTGCGCCAGCTCCAGCGCCGCCTGATTGAAGATCGCCTCGGCGTACTCGTGCCCGGAGAAGAAGGAGGTCAGATTACCGGGCACGTAGGCGGCTTTGCCCGTGGGGCGCTCGCCGCCGATCTTGATTTCCGGGAACAGGTCCTTCAACGAGCGGGGACCCGCTTCCAGCTTGGTCAGGGCCTCGGCCAGCAACTGCATGTGGCCGAAATGCTGCGCCTCAGGAGCGACCTCCAATGTGATGCCCCTGGCCGCCAGGATCTCCTTCATCGCGTCGGCTGCGCCCTCGCGCTGGCCGTTCATCCGGTCCAGGAACTGTTGGGCCAGCGTGCCCTGCCGGACCGTTTCCTGTGCCTTCGGGGCTTCGTAGGCCACGTCCTGGGACCCGGTTTCCGTCAAGCGCAGGGTATCCGTAGCCAACAGGGCGGGAGTCTGCGGGGTCAGCACCACGACCGCCGCCAGGGCGCCGGCCAAGGACAGGGTTCCGACCGCTGCGCCGCTCAAACTGGTGACGGCCAACGCGGCCACGGCCACCACCCCGGCGGCCGCCATGACGGGATTCTGCCTGAGCATCTGGCCCAGGGGCTGGGCCCGCAGGGCCTGCGAGAACTGCGCTAACTGCTGCAGGGGTTTCTGCAGGGCCGTGGTGATGCGGGTCTCCAGGCCCGCCCGGTTTGTATTCAAATCATAGCGCTGGGCCAGGTCCGCGGATTGCTCGACCAGGGTATCCCGGTAAGCCTGTGCCTGCTGATATGTAAGCACCTGGTCCCGGTACGTGATCATCTGGCCGGGACGGGCATTGGCCATGACCTGGTTGATTTCAGCGAGCGTTCCCTGGAGATTGCCGTAAGTCGCCCGGGCTTGTCCCGGCATGCGGATGACCTGCAAAGCGGGGCCAAAAGTCGTACGCAGCCCGCCCAGGGCGTTCGAGAGAGCTTCGATGGGTTTTCCCAGCCCCGGTATGGCGGTAAGGGTCTGGAACAGGGTCTGGCCCGTGGCGGTGGATGATGGCTCAAGATTCAGCCTCTGGTAGACGCGCCAGTCGGCCCCGAAAGTCTCCTGCATGGCCGGCTGGTACCAGTTCAAGCCGTATTTTTCATAATGGCCCTGCATGGTT
>CAZQGO010000041.1:0-6072 GCA_964593065.1 uncultured bacterium
GGGCCGATCGGGTGACCTCAGGCCTGGTGGCCCTCTACACCCTGGAGGAGGGCTCCGGCACGGTGGTGCATGATGTCTCGGGCGTGACGCCCGCCCTGGACCTGATCGTGAACACCCCCTCGGCGGTGAGCTGGTTCCCCGGAGGCTTGTCCCTGAACACCACCACCAGCATAGCGTCCGTTGGCCCGGCGGGCAAGATCCACGCGGCCTGCGTGAGCAGCAACGAGGTGACCCTGGAGGCCTGGATCCGGCCGGCCAACACGACGCAGAACGGCCCTGCGCGCATTATCAGTTGTTCGTACGATATTTATGCGCGGAACTTCACTCTCGGGCAGGAGTTCGACCAGTATCAGCTCCGCTGCCGGACCACCACCGGGGACAACAACGGGACCCCCTTTGCGTTCTCTCCGCACGGTACGGCCGCCACGGCCTTGACCCATCTCGTGAGCGTGCGCGACGCCGCGGCTCAGACCGCGACGATCTACGTGGACAGCGTGGCCCAGACCACGATCGCCAAGAGCGGGAACTTCTCCAACTGGGACGGCACCTATCGATTTGTGCTGGGCAATGAGTTCAACCTCGGGAGCGACCGGGCCTGGATCGGGGACATCCATCTGGCGGCGGTCTATGACCGGGCCTTGAGCGCTGCGGAGGTTCAGCAGAACTATCTGGCGGGGGCCGATCCCACCCTGCTCTCCACCGCGACCTCGACCCGGACCGCCACGCGTACCTCCACCCGCACGAGCACCGGCACCCCGAACATCTCTCCCACGCCCACCCCGACCCCCAGCGCCACCCCCACCCGGACTCCGGTGGTCTCGTTCACCGCGACGCCCACTCCGACGCCGACCTCCACTTCGAGCCAGACGGCCACGCGTACCGTGACCCCGACCCCGACGATCACGCCCGTCTTGAGCTGGACCCCAACCTCCACCATCACGCCTACCTTGACCCAATCCCTCACCGCAACGATTACTCCGACGCCGACCACAACGCCGACGTCCATCGAGGTGACGCCGCCGGCGGTTTCCCCGGGCCGAGTGGTAACCTACCCCTCGCCGGCCAAGGGGGACGTACTCTGGTTCCTTTATTCGGCCGAAGCGGCGGGACGGATCGAGGTCCGGATCTTCAACGTGGCCGGCGAGCAGGTGGCGCTGTTGGAGGATGAATCCCCGGCCGCGGGGCTTCGGCGGATACCCTGGGATATCCGGGACTTGGCACCGGGCGTTTACCTCTATCGCCTGACGCAACTGGGGCCGCTGGTCCATAGGGAATATGACCTGCAGCGGCTGGTCGTGGTCAAGTAGTGTGGGCGCGGAACGCGGGACCCGGGAAGGTTTCCAATCTGTTGATTCTTACAATCCATTCCGGGCAACCGGCCCAAGGACAATGATATGGTAACGCTGTTGCCAAGGCATGCTCGATGAAGTGATTTCGGTGGTTGACCGGGTCCAGGGGACGCCGCGCCGCCGACAAAATGGATATTGTCTAGCGCCTTCCCAAATAGCCTGCAAAAGCGGGGTGAAAGTCATGGCACAGACCGGAGATCATCGGAATCTGCAAAGAACCGTGAACATGGCGGGCTGGTTCTATTTTTTGATCATTCTCTCCTCCTTGGCAAGTTTGGCGTTTCTTGGCGGTAAATATACAGTCATGGGGGATGGCCAAGCCACGGTATTGAAAATGGCTCAGCAGGCATGGCTGGTGCGAATCAATATTGTCTATGAGGTGTTCATGTTTTCCGCGGTGATCGTGCTTGCCGTATGTCTTTATGAGATACTCAAGCCCGTTGACCAAGTCCTGGCTCGGGTAGCCATGTTGTTCAGGGTGGGAGAGGCGATCTTGGGTTATCTTACGGTATTTTGCACCTTGGCAGTACTCCTGCTGGTCAAGGGACAGCTCGAGGCGAACCGTGTCGATCCCTTGGCGATCACGTTTTACGATTTGAGAGACATAGCGTATTTGCTGCTGATGGTGTGCATCAGCCTGGGAACCATAATATTCTTCTGGCTTTTTTACAAGGCGCGCTATCTGCCGAGGGCTGTTTCATTATGGGGCGTGATCGGGTTTTCTATCATGTTGTTGGCGAGCATTCTGAGGTTGCTTGAAATAGAAGCCGGCAATACCGTCAATGCCGTGGCTGCCGCGATTGTGATTCCTTTCGAGCTTTTTGTCGGCTTGTGGCTGGTCATGAAGGGTATCACTGTGGACGAAATGAAATCCTAGGCGAGAAGCCTGGTATCGGAACGCCGGAGACCGCCTCCGGGGACACCCCCATATGGCCGGGGTCCCCGCCATCCGGCGCCGGTTGCGCAGGTCGTCTGCTCGGCCCCGCCAGCCCTGCACCATACGGTGCAGGGTTTCATAGTTAAGACCATCGGAAGCCGGGACTCGTCAGTTCAGCCGCATACCGTATACGCTCACGTTGGCATGTGTAATTTGCGTTCTATAGCCTCCGCGATTTTCTTTCCCCTGATAACCAGGTACAAGGCCAGGTAGAGTTCTCCGATAATCCCGACTACTCCTAAATATCCCTCGAGCCAAGCTTGGTGCTGGGCGCGGAATTCGGGGAACAGCAGGTTCGCCAAGCCGTCGATGAGATAGCCGGACATGGCGACAAGCAGGGCGATGCCCAGGAGCTTGGGCATATAGCCGGACTGGTAAACAAGGTAACCTACCAGCAGGATGTGGAAACTAAAGAAGATGAGCGCATAGCTGAAACCGCTGGCGTAGGCGTGCAAGGAGGTCATGACCATGGCCTGGAGCTGGGCCGGTTCATAGGCCGATAAATATCCCGCCTCCCCGACCAGGTGCAGAACATCGAGCTGATGGACCGTGACGGCGACCATGGCGGCCGCGTACAGGACCCTGAACCAGGCCCCGAGCAGGGAAAGACTCTTGTTCACGGGCCTGAGAAGAAGGTAAAGCCCGAAGGCCACAACGATGTCCAGGAGAAAGATGAGCAGGAAGAAGAATACATGCATGCGGTACTGCATGGCCGAGTTGCGGAGATTATGAAAGGTCTGGGCGGCGTCGTTCCAAAGGATCAGGCTGGAACTGAAAAACAGGGGATCGAACACCGCCACGATAAACATGGCCAGCAGGCTGAATCCCGCGATGCGCACGCCCGTTTTTACCGAAACGTCAGGGAATACGGTTTCCATGGATGCCTCCTCGGAATGGAAAAAAATATTTTGACATTACACGCAGAAGGGTTCAGCGAGTTTCCGTCGCCGGCCGATTCACTTGAACCCATTTTATCATAAGCCATAAACCGAACAAGGTTTCCCTCGCGAGGATATTGTACACGGTCGCGGCGCCATCGCCCGGCAAGGTCATATTGGAATCGTTAAAGATCATGGAAAGGATGGAGGCGGCTATGATCAGAAAATAAAAAGGACCGGCAATTTTTGCCCGTTTTTGCAGAGAGGAATCCACCGTTTCTCTTTGCATGCTGTATCCTCCCGTCTGCGGTATTTTGCCCATCATGACACCGTTCATTGCCCATGCGACGCTGAAACGCCTTCGGGAGGGAGGTTTGGCGTTATTGCACCTGCTTTCACTTCACCCGGCTGCGGGGCGTGGTACCGTATGGGAGCACATATGAAATGCGGGGGGCGCTCAAACGCCGTCCGCCGCGCGGGCCTGGGGAGAGGCCCTTGGTGCAAGGCGCGAATTCGGTAATATTTATAAGGAATATGTTGGCGTTTTACCCGAATATGTGCTAGGATGCATCCGAGTCATAGGAAGATGAATATCATTTAGCGAACTGATAGCCAAGCATTCTCCCCGCTAAACATCCGCATTTGGGGCAAGCCTACCTGCCGCAGACGCAAATCTTATGCCTGGAAACAAGAAAGGGTGAGGACTTTTATCCAGGGTCAGGGTGTGCGCGCTATTCGAACCTTAACCGGCTTTCACAGGCCGGTACGAATTCAATCTTCCGCAAAAAAATCAGCAAAAAGGAAATGAAATGAATTTTGCATGTTTTAATTTTGAACCAAGGATCGAGCGCGGGCTCCGCGCCGCCGGGTATGATCAAACCACCCCCATTCAGGCGGCCGCCATTCCGGCGGTATTGGCCGGGGATGATTTGATCGGCACGGCCCAGACCGGCACCGGCAAAACCGCGGCCTTCGTGCTACCGATCCTGCACAAGCTGCTGGGCCAGGAAAAACGCGCCGGAACCCGGGCCCTGATCGTAACGCCGACGCGCGAGCTGGCCGAACAGATTCACGAGGTCATCCGGACGTTGGGGCAGTTTACCCCGTTGCGTTCGGCCACGGTCTACGGCGGCGTCGGCATGCCGGCGCAAATGCAGGCCTTTCGGCGCGGGGTCGAGTTGATCGTGGCTTGCCCGGGCCGGCTGCTGGACCATCTCCAGCGCGGCAACGCCAGATTGGACCAGGTCGAGACCCTCGTGCTGGACGAGGCGGACCGCATGCTGGACATGGGTTTCCTGCCTTCCATCCGGGAGATTCTGAAGAAGGTTCCGGCGAACCGGCAGACCCTGCTCTTTTCCGCCACCTTTCCCGCCGGCTTGGAACGATTGGTGGACCAGTACCTGCGCCACCCGAAGCGCATTTCCGTGGATGTCGAAGTGCCGGCCGGAACAGTGGCCCATGCGCTCTACCCGGTATCCCAGCAGATGAAACCGAAATTATTGCTGAGAGTGCTCGAGGATTTGCAGACCAGCTCGGTGTTGATTTTTACCCGGACCAAATTCAGGGCCAACCGGGTTTCGGAAAATCTCAAGCGGGCGGGCTATGAGGCCGCCCCCTTGCACGCCAACCTGAACCAAAATCAAAGGCAGCGGACCTTGGAACAATTCCGGACCCGGAAGCTTCCCATCCTGGTTGCCACGGATATCGCTTCCCGCGGTTTGGATATCGAGAGCATTTCCCATGTCATCAATTACGATATGCCGGATTCGGCGACTTCCTACACCCACCGCATCGGCCGGACCGGCCGGGCCGCGCGCACGGGCGACGCCCTGACCCTGACCACCTGGGAAGATCAGGATACGGTGCGGAATATTGAAAGACTGCTGGGCGCACCGATTGAAAAGCGGATCCTCACGGGGTTCCCCTATGACGAACCCCAGCCCGTGCAGGCCGCGGCGCCGGTCCCGTTGACCCTGCGAAACCGGCATACCGTCACCCGCAACCGGCGCTTGTCCTTGTGCCGGGGGGTCCGCTCTTGAGAATATTTTGAAAAAGGCCTCAGCGGACAGCTGGAGAGGGCGCAGGCGGTCGGCAGTCCCGCCCGAAGCCATCCGGCACCCGCGTTAGCCAATCCGGCTCAATAAAAAAGCGGCCCTTGGGGGCTGCTTTTTTATTGCCGGCTGAACATGCGCAAGTTCAAACCGGACCGATGGGACGGTTCTGACAGGAAACTCTCCCGGAATGGCCAACGCGATCCCCGCCTAACGAATTTGAAATTTTCCGCTTCCCAACCCGGGGTTTTCGCCCTATGATTTCACTCATCTCCCACGGCGTGCGCCCTGGCACCCGGGGAAGATATGATCGGCCGGGGAATATCCGGCCGGGAACCTTCGCGGAGAAACAATGAACCGGAAAAACCGCTTTGCGGACAGTGCGGGCCCTCAGCCGGGGGATGGCGCAGCTTCGGCTCGGGCGGATGGGAAGCGAACACCCGCGCCCGAATTCACCTGGGACGAGAGCCTGGCGGTGGGCGTGAAGGAGATCGACGATCAGCACCGGGAAATCATCCGTTTGGTCAGCGAATTGGCGGCGGCCATGCGCGCGGGACAGGGCCAGGACGAAATCCGCAATCTCATGGTGTTTTTAAATGATTACATCGTGGAGCACTTCGGCTACGAGGAAATCTACATGAAAAAATACCGCTATCCCGCCTACCGGGACCACAAGCGGGAACATTTGAATTTCATCCAGGAATTCGCGGCCTTAAAGTACGCCTACCAACCCGGCGACGCCAGCCGGGCTTTTGCCGGCCAGTTGCAGGAGCGCTTGGTCCGTTGGCTGCAGGAGCACGTGGGCAGCGTGGACCGGAAAATGGCGGAATTTCTCAAAGACCGCATTCACAGGAGCC
>CAZQGO010000042.1:0-5968 GCA_964593065.1 uncultured bacterium
AGGGCGGCATCTATCTCTATCAGATCGAGACGGAAGGCCGCCGCGTCAGCGGCACCGTGGTGTTGCTGGAGAATTAAAAATAGCGGCTTTCCGGACGGAGGCTGAAATTTTACTCTTGTTTTCCGTATCAGAACGCCCGCAAAAGAAAGGAAAATAATTAACAGCGGAAAGACCTTCCTGCCGGTGCTGATTCTCTCCGGCAACAGGGTGGCCTCCGCTGCGGGGGCGGGTTCCATCTACCCCGCCGTCGGTCTAGGAAACATCCTCGCCCTGGCATCAGGCGCCGGCAATGACCTGGTCATCGCCGGTGTGCTGGCCACGTTTTCAAATCCTTTGCCCGAGTTCGCGGGTGTGGGGGATGTTCTTCAGTATGACGCGGATGAAACGGCTCCGTGGACCACGAGGCCTTCATAACCTCGCGGATCCGTGCCGCGCAATTTTCTTGTCTGGGACGCCGCCGGTTCCGTGCCCGTTCCAACCGTGGCTGCGGATCAAAACGGGTCGCTTTTCCGGGCCCACACTTCCTTGAGCGAGGCGCAGGAAGGTACGGAAAATACCGGCATGGATATGCACCGGCATCCGTTCCTGGAAGAGCCGTGATGAGCAAGGTTCGCGGCGCCAGGGAGGAGTTGAGGATTATTCAATTGTCGGCGAAGGCGACCGCGATCTGGAACGGTCGAGCGTTTTGAAACCTTGGCTCGAAAAGGGGATTTTTCAATGCCGTGGTATTCGGAACGGACAGGGTCTCGGCACACGCGCCGGCCGGAAAGCAAGGTTCCGCGGCTGATGCTGTATGCGCGCCTGATTGCGGGGGTAAGTTTGTGCGCTTGCCTGAGCTCGCCGGTCCACGCCTATCACGATAACCAAGCAGCCGACCTCGTGGTCGGCCAAAGCACCTTCGTCGCCCGGCAGCCGAATCAAGGCGGCGGTCCGGCGGCCAACACCCTGAATCAGCCGCATCATGCCTATTTTGACGGTGCGCGGCTGTTCGTGGCGGATACGGCGAACCACCGGGTGCTCATTTTCAACGGCTTTCCGACCGCGAACAACCCCGACGCGGATTTCGTGGTGGGCCAGGCCGACATGGCCAGCAACAGCGCCAACCAAGGTGGAAGTTGCGGCGCCAACACCTTGAATTCTCCTTCCGGCGTACTTTCCAACGGCACCAAGCTATTCATTGTCGACAGCGGCAACCACCGGGTTTTGATCTATAACGCCATTCCCTCCGCCAACAATGCCAGCGCGGACGTGGTGGTGGGCCAGGCCGACATGACCAGTAACAGTCCGGGACAGGGAACGGGCTGTGCCGCCAATACCCTGAACAATCCGCAACGGCTTTTTCTCCGCAATCCGAAAATGATCGTTTCCGACCAGGGTTACAACCGGGTTTTAATCTATGACGCCATCCCCACAGCCAATAACGCCAGCGCGAACGTGGTAGTGGGCCAGGCCAACATGACGAGTTCCGGGTCCGGGTGTTCAGCCTCCACCATGAACGGACCCGTGGGGATGGGTAATTTTAATGGCAACTTCTGCGTTGTGGACTCGGGCAACAACCGCGTTCTGTTGTTCTATTCCACGCCGCTAGCCAACAACGCCAACGCGGACCTGGTGATCGGGCAGGCAGACATGACCAGTAATTTGCCGGATCAAGGCGGCAGCGCGGCCGCGAACACGCTGGACGCGCCGTCGGATATCTCCGGCTCGTCCAGCCGGATGTTCATCACGGACGCCGGCAATAACCGCGTACTGGTTTACGATGCCATTCCCACGGCCAACGATACGCCGGCCGATGCGGCGATCGGCCAAACGGGATTGACCGGGGACCAGCCCAACCAGGGGACCGGATCCGCCGGCGCGTCCTATCTTTATGACCCGCTGGGCGTCTATTTTTCCTACAGCAACGGCGCACTGATCGTGGCGGACCGCTACAATTACCGGCTTACCCTGTACACCTCGCCTTCCGTGATCCGCCGTTCCGTGGGCACGCAAAGCGCGGTTTTGGTCCGCGGGCCGGGCAACGGCGGCAGCGGCGGCACGGTGGACGTGAACCAAGACGTGGCGACATTCTCCTCAGCCATGCCGGTGGACAACGTGGGCGTGGGAGACGCCTTGGTCTACGACGCGGACGACGACGGCACCATGGAGGCCATCGCCTTCATCACCGAACGGATATCGTCCACCATGTACCGCCTGACCGACAACCGGGGCGGCACTCCGGAAAGCACCGCCAGCAGCACGGAAGGCAATTGGGATATATACCGGGCCTATAACTCCCTGGCCAATGCCAACTCGGGCAGTGAAAACAGCTCCATACCGGCTGCGCTTCGAGATTTTGACAAGCATACGAATGGGAGGGACATTTCCTACAACACAGGCTACAACGAGACGTGGCATATCGCCTGCTACGCCGACGGGGTGGACACGGCTATGGCGGTACTTAGCTGGACCACGAAACCGGGTAATGGGATCCACATTTACACGCCTTATTTGCCCACCGAGGTCGGCGTCAGCCAACGACACAACGGCCAGTGGGACACGAGCGCCTATCGCATGCAGGCCAGCAACGTGGACCGCGTGCTGTATGTAAGTGGCGAAAATGTCTGGGTGGACGGCCTGCAGATCTATTTAAGCTCGACCAACAACACCGATCAAAGCTGCCTGGAGATTAGTCCGCCCTCGGCCACTGCCGAGATCAAGGTTTCCAATAATATCTTGCGGGGCTATTCCAGCAGCACGAATACGTTGCATGCCGGCTTATGGAGCATTGGCACCTCAGGCGCAACCCTGCAGGTGTGGAACAACATTATTTATGACTTCGGCGGAAATCAAGCCAGGGGCATATACCTGCAAACGTCCTGCAATGGATATTTGTACAACAACACCATCTGCAACGTGCTGGGAAGCGCTTCGTCGGGGGTCGGTTACGACGTCAGAGGCAACATTTGGGCCAAAAACGACATCGTCCAAAACTGCGACAATGGTTTTGAGAATGTGACGTACCAGGCGGGATCGACCAATAATTTGTCCGATCAGGCCGGGGACGCACCGGGCACCAACGCGGTCACGGCCACACTGAATTTCGTGAATGCCGCCCTGCGCGATTTCCACCTCGCCGCGAGCGACACGGCGGCCATCGACAACGGCGCCGACCTCTCAGGGGATGCCGACTTGGCGTTTACCGAGGACATCGACCTGGGCACGCGTCCGGGAGGAAGCGGCTGGGACATTGGGGCCGATGAATACGACGTTTCCGGTCCGCCACCCACGAGCACGCCGACCGGGACACCGACCCCCACCCCCACGTCCACGCCCACGGCCTCCCCCACGCCAACCAACACACCGAACGTGCCCGCCGCCATCTATCGCTCGGTGGGGCCGGGGAACACGACCGCCCTCGCCGCAGGCGGCATGTCGACCACGGTGTCGGTCACCGGTTCCACGGCTACCTTCGAAGTGCCCATGCCCGACACGGTCGGTGTGGGGGACGCGCTGATCTACGACGTTGCGCAAATCGCCTTTATCCACGGCCGCACGGATTCCCGGACATTCACCGTGCGCAGCGCCAGCGGCGGTGATCCCGTGGAAACCGCCTCGCCGGTGGCCGACTGGTCGATCTATCGCGCCTATACGTCGCTCGTCAACGCCGAATCCGGTACTGAAAACACAGGCATCCCGCTCGTCGTGCGAAACTTCGACACGTGGAGCGGCGGCAAGGACCTGGTCGCGGCGGATGAAACCTGGAACCTGTCCTGCTATGCGGATGATGCCGAGACCGGCGCCGCGGTATTTGCCGGCTGGACGACGGATGCGGCACACTACATCCGGATTTTCGCACCCGTGACCAGCGCCGAGGTCGGGACCAGCCAGCGGCATACCGGAGGCTGGACCCCAACGGCGGCGCGCATCGTGGTGAGCGGCGGCAATCTCCTCACCTTGAGCACGGACTGCGTGCGGGTGGAGGGCATGCAATTTTACATCCCGAGCACCAGCGGGTCCCGCAATTGCGGCATATCCATCGGCGGTTCCGCGGGGACCGGCGATTACCGCATTTCGCATAGTATCTTCATCGGAGATCCCTACTCGGCTATATCCGAACACTCCGGGATTTCGATCCTCCCGAGCCTGGCCAGCGGCACGGTCCGCATCTGGAACAACATCATCTATGAGTTCGACGGCAACGCCAACGCCCAAGGAATGATTTTCAACGACGGCGAGTACACCAGCTACGTGTACAACAACACCGTCGTCGACTGCTACGAGGGTATCCAGCGCGCCAGCGGCACGGTGGTGGCCGTCAACAATGTCGTGCAATCCTGCACCGACGGCTTCGCGGGCACTTTCGACGCCGCCTCGGACTACAATGTCTCCAACTTGGCGGCCGACGCGCCGGGTCCAAATTCCAAAAACTCGACCGCAGTGTCCTTCGTCAACTTCAGCGGCGCCGATTACCACCTGAGCGTGACGGACACGGGCGCGCGGGATTCGGGCGCCGATCTGTCCGGAGACGCGAACCTGGCCTTCTCGGACGACGTCGACCTGGACACGCGTCCCTACAACGGCACCTGGGACATGGGCGCGGACGAGGCCACCTCGCCGCTGGCCACGTCCACGCCGACCATCACCGCCACCCCCACGCACAGCCCGACGGCGACACCTACCGCAACACCGACACCCACGCCCAGCGCGCCTACGGTCATCTACCGCTCGGTGGGGCCGGGCAACACCACGGCCCTGGCCTGGAGCACAAGCGGCTCGAACACCTACAATGGCGGGTCGTTCGCCAGCCCGCTGCCGGACAACGTCGGCGTGGGCGACGCCTTCGCCTGGGACGCCAACGGGGATTTGCTGTTTGAAGGCCTGGGGTTCATCACCGGGCGCGTTTCCTCCACCCAGTATACCTTCGCAAATATTGCCGGGACGCCCGTCTCCCCGCCGAGCCCCATTCCCAACTGGCTCATCCTGCGCGCGTACACGTCCCTGGCGAACGCGGAAAACGGAACCGAAAATCCGGGCATGCCCATCGGCTGGCAGGATTTTGATTCCTGGTCCGGGGGCCGGGACCTGGTCGCCAACAACGAGGTCTGGCACATCGCCTGCTACGCCGACGCGGCGGATGCCGGGACGGTGGAGTTCAACGGTTGGGTCACGGATGCCAGCCATTATATCCGCATCTTCACGCCCTGCCAGACCTCGGAAGTCGGGGTTTCTCAACGCCATTCGGGAAGCTGGGATACGAGCCGTTATCATTTAATCGCAAGCGACGTCTACGGTTTGAATCTGCAGGCGGACCATGTCCGGGTAGAGGGACTTCAGATTCAGATGGTCAATATGACCACGAGCGACGATGCGATTTGGGTGGGCGGGGCGAACGCCGGGCAGGACCGGCGCATCTCCCAATGCCTTATCCGAGGCGATCCCGCCGCCACCGGGGCCTACCATTACGGCCTCGTAGTGGAGAACGCCGGCTCGGGCGAGGTGCGCATTTGGAACAACATCATCTATGATTTCAATGCCACGGACACGGACATGGGCATCTTGGTGTACGATGCCCAGCAAACGGCCTGGATCTACAATAATACACTGGTGAATTGCTACACCGGCATTAACCGAATCAACGGGACCAGCTGGGTCAACAACGACCTTACGCAAAACTGCACGAATGGATTCTCCGGGACCTTCGCTGGGGGATCGGATTACAATCTCTCCGACCAGGCCGGCGATGCGCCGGGGGCGAATTCCAAGAATTCCACGACCGTGGCTTTTGCCGACGCGGCCAACGACGACTACCACCTGGGCGTGACGGATACCGGCGCCCGCGATTCCGGCGCGGATCTCTCCGGGGACGCGAACCTGGCCTTTGCGGACGACATCGACCTGCAGGCTAGGCCATACAACGGCACCTGGGACATCGGCGCGGACGAGGCCACCTCGCCGCTGGCCACGTCCACGCCGACCATCACCGCCA
>CAZQGO010000043.1:0-5319 GCA_964593065.1 uncultured bacterium
CATGGCCGGCTGGTACCAGTTCAAGCCGTATTTTTCATAATGGCCCTGCATGGTTCCAACCTGATCGGCATGTTCTGCCACCCAGGTCTGTCCCTGGGCGCCGAGGGCCTTGGCCACGGCCTCGGTGAACCACTGGCTACCGCCGCCGGTTTGGAGAGCATCCGACTGCAGGGTCCGGACCGTGGCGTCGTTGGACTGGAACCACTGCTGCACGGTCCGCCATACGCCAGCTCCCAGCTCGGCCGACTGCAGCTGGTAATTGCTGGCCGCTCTTTGCGCTTCGGCCGCGCGGTTGTCGAACCGGGCCAGGATGCCGCCCATCACGGGCAGATCTCGTAAAATCGCACCCAGTCCGCCCACGCCCAGGGACTGCACCGAGGGCGGAATGACCTGCGGCTGCGGCAGACTGAACGGCTGGTGTTCCACGGTTCCGGACACGGCCGGTTGGTTCTCGGCCGCCGGCACTCCCGCGTTCTCTACCGCGACCCTGTTGTGAAGAACGTCGCTTTGCACCAGACGTACGGCCTGGCGGTAGGTCGGCGCCATGGCGATGCGGGCGGTCTGTTTATCCACATTCAGGATCTGGGCCGCCTGAGCCCAGGTGAGGTTGGGCTTGCCTTGCAGCTGCTGGTGGGCTTCCTTCCAAGCCGTCTGGAAGGATTTCTCCACGGCCGGGGCGATCTCGCCCTGGGCCGCGGTTTCCATCACGCGCACGGTCTGGTATTGCAGGGCGCCGGCGGCTCCACCGCCGGTGTCCCGGGACAGAACCGTGCCCATCAACTTTTCGCCGACCGCGTACAGTTCTTGGAAGCTCTTGGCTTCAGTGAAGCTCGGAAGTTTCCCGGTAGGAATATTGCGGTTATTCATAACGTCCCCGGCTACTGTGTTCAAGGTAGACAAGGTCTTGATGGAGCTAATGACCGTGCGCCAGCCTTCCAGGCTGAATACACTTCGGCTCAAGAGCGTGTGCTTGATCACGCTTTTCCACATGCCCTGCGCCTCCCGCACGCTGCTCAGGAAAGTATTGCGGGCGTACTGCTGGTTCAACAGCTTTCCATCCTGCTGGCTGTTGAGCCGGAGGCTGAGGTCGGCGTTGAGCTCATGCCGGTTCAGGATCCGGTTCATTTCGCCGTCTAAGACCTTGCCCATGGCCGAATCCGCCCGGACGTTGCGGATCGCGGCCTTTAAAGGATCCACGACCAGTTGGCTGCGGAAGGTGTCCTGCACGGCAAAGCGGGTGGAGTCCCCCACCATCTGCAGCTGTTTGTACTCGGCGTTGATCTTCATGGCTTCGCTGAGCAGCTGCGGGGACTCGGCCAGCTGAGCCGCGAGATCGAAGTCTTTGGAACTCATGCTTTGTTCCATTTTCTGCAGCAGCTCCAGGGTCAGGGCGTTGTCCGAGGAGACTTCCTTGCCGCCGTTGGCCGTTCTGTCCCAGAAAGTTCGTATTTCCGGCAGGCGGCTGACGGCCGCTTTGACCGTGCTCACGAGCTCGGGCGTGTCCACCTGGATGAAACGCGTGGTGGCCCAGCGTCCGCCGCTGGCCTTGGGCCGCCCCGTCCGGAGCAGCAGCTGGGTCAGCAGGTCGGCGGAAAGTTTCTGGCCTCCGCGCACGACCAGGGTCAGTTGCGCCTGGAAGTTCTTGCCCACGGCCGCGGATTCATTGATGATGCAAATTTGGTTGCCCTTGCCGGAATTATCCTTGCTAATGACCTGGATGCCGTTCTCGACGGCAATGTAATCCGTATTGGCCACCGGGCTGGATTCGGCGATGCTGAACTTGGCTTTGCCTTCCAGGCCCAGGGTGGCGATGGCTTCGGCGGCCCGGCCCTTGGGCACGTAATAACCCGTCCCGCCGGCGCTGATCACGGAGATGATCGGCAGCTCAACCTGCGCTTCGGCCAACGCCGTCATATACTTTTCCACCAGTCCCAGCTGCTTGGCCGGCTCGCGTTCGAAAACCAGGGCGTTCTGCCTGACCTGCGTCATGCCGCCTTGGCCGTCCGGGACGGACAGTTTCCCGGTCAGGGACTGAATGACGAAGCTGTCCGCTGCATCGCTGTTCGTGAGAATCTTCCCGCCCGTGGAGGTGACGTAATCACGCACGCTGAACATGGAGGTGCTGATGTGCGTGGAGCCGGCCCCGATCTTGCTGTACATCAGGTTTTCGATGCCCGCGATAGTGCCCGAGGCGCCCACGGCCAGGATCTCCGGATTGTTGGCGTACATGGCGGACATGGAGGTTTGCATCTTGGTCTCGTTGACGCGCACGCTGTCGAAGATCTCGTCGCCCGTGATGCCGTTGATGCGCGCGGCCGCGGCCTGGCCGTATATGTCGTTGGAAATCTGGTCCACTTCGATGGTGGAAAGGTTGTTGACGGGCGCCACCACCCGCTTGCCGTTCAGGGTGATGATTTCATAGGAGTTGTATTCCCCGCCTACGCCCCGCTTGCTGAAAATGGTTTTCAGAACCGAGGAGACTGCGCCCGGGTCGTAGGCTTTTAGCTGTTCCAGAGCGGCCTGGTTCAGGAAAAGGCCGTCCTGGGTCAGTATCACCATGCTTTCCTTCGAAACGTCCATGGCTTTTTTCACAGTGTCCATCCTGGGATCCGACAGGCTCAGTTCCCGGTATTGGGTCTCGACTTTCAGATTCTTCACCATGCTGGCGGTTTCCCCTGACTGGTAGGCTTGGCGGTCGAACCCGAGGTCCTGCAGCATCCTGTCCACTTTGCTGATCAACTCCTGCGACGGAGGCCGCTGGTTGCCGCCCACGATGGCCGAGGTCTGGCTGGTCGTGGCCATGTGCACCTCGTCGATGCCGACCACGTTGGTCTCCCCGAGCGCCAGGCGCAGGGCCGCGTTGTTGACCTCGGCGTTGCACAGGTGGTTGCGCGTGATGTGGTCGAAATACACTACCTTGCCCGGATCCCGCAGGGCCTGGATCAATTGGCTGTAATCTCCGCCGGTGCGGGAAGCCTCTTTATGCATGGCATTGCCGTTGACGATCTCGGTCCCGAAAGCCTGGGCCAGGTCCTGGTAGGTCAGGGTTACGCCGTCCTTGGTCTGCAGCGATTCGGTCATGTACTTCTGGATGGCCGAGGGATCGTCCACCAGGCACTCGGCGCGCACGTTCTCCCCCGTGAGCATGCGGATGAGACCGGGGAAGATGACGAAAGCACCGGTTTTCCCGCCGCCCGCCTTCAGGCCGCAGTTCATGCGCCCGTAAAATTCCGAAAGCATGATTTGCTGGGACAACAGCAGCGTGGGAAACCCGGTGATTTTCTGGAAGGCCACCAGGCTGTAGGCGCGCACCAAGCGCGCGTCTTCCAGGCTGCCGCGTTTCAGCTTGCCTTCCGAGATCAGCTGTTCCCGGTAGGCGCTGAATTTTTCGTGCATCTGGGTTCCATTCAGGGTCCCGCCGCCCAGGACTTTTTCGATGGCGGCCATGGCGCTGGCTTCCGCGTTCCTGGAAATTTCCAGGTCGCCGTTTTTCGCGGCCTTCTCATAAATAGCCGAATAGTAATTGTCCCATCTTTCAAACACTGCTTCGGTCAGATCCTGCCCGGCCCGGATATCCAGCCATTCGTCCAGGTTGGCCCGCGCGGTCTTGATTTGCCCCTGATCTCCGCTGGCTTCCGCTTCGCGGAGCGCATCGCGCAACTGGGCGCCTTCGTGCAATTTATCGGCAATCGCCACTTCACTTTCCTTGCGCAGGACCGTGGCCACTTCGCGCACGGCTCGGGTCATGGCGGGCATGGCGCCGCCTACCTGCAGGCGCACCACTTCGTCCATAACCTTGTTGAACTGGTTCTGGAACCGTTGCGCCTTGGCCGCATCACCTCTGGCCAGGGCCTCGTTGATCCGCGTCTCCAGGCCGCGTGCTTTTTCCAGGCCTTTCAGCATCTTTCCCCGGGTGGTGTTGGTTTGCTTCATTTCCGTAACCAACTTGTCCAGGCCTTCGCGGCCGCCGAGTTCCGTGGCCTGGCCATCCCAGGTCAATTTGCCTTCCGGGCGTGTGGCATTGAATTTATCGATCAATGCCTGGGTTTTCAAGTTCGCAGGTTCGGCCTGGGCCTTTAAATTTTCCAACATTCGTTCCGCGTGGGCGAGGTTCTCTTTCGCCTTGAGGATAGCTTCGGGGCTCGCATTCTCTCTCTGCAACTTCTCCAGGTAAGCTTTGGCTGAGGGAATACTATTCTCCGTGGTATTTTTTATTTCCTCAGCTAACGCCGAAGCCGATTTCTCCATGGCGGCCTTGATTTCATCCGCCGAGCCCTCGGGCGGATTTTTCAAGAACTTTTGTAGCGCTTGTGCGGTTTCCAGCCTGGCACTCCCTGTCTCCAGGTCCAAGGCCGTGCGCAGCAGGGTGGAATTGCTGGCCTCCACGGCCGCCTTGAGTTTCGGATCCTTGACCATTTCCCTGATTTCGGTCATGGAGCGTCCGGCCAGAAGATCTCCTGCGATCGCCAGGTTCTTGCTAACGGCCGCTTGATTGCCCGTGCCACCTTCTCGGACACTCTCCGCGGCGGCGATTCGATCTGCAGCCAGTTGCTGCACCATTTCTTTCGAAAGGTTTCTAGCCAGGTTTTCCAGGGCCAGAGGCGACATCTTTTCCAGCAGGGCTCCGCTTTGTTTCGCTTCCAGGGCCTTTCCCATGACGGCTTCCTGGGCCGCGGCAGGGGCCCGCTCGATGACCTGGGCCGTGAATTCCTCGGCACCAGCCTGACCCAGCAGGGCCTCGGCTACTTCCTGGTGCCGACCCAGCAGGTCCACGGCTTCGAGCTTGGCGCGCAGATCTCTTTGTGTAACCTGTAATTCTCTCTTCGCCGTGGCCAATTTTGTTTCCGCGGCGGTCTTGGCTGTTCTGACTCCGGACTGGAACTCCGCCTGCTGGGCTTTCACCTTTGCCACCTCGGCCGTGGCTTGATTCACCTCATGCAGGTTTCCCCTTTTAACGGCTTCCGCAAGGCTCGACTCTGCTTTTGTCAATCTATTTGCGATAACCTCCATCTCTGCAGGGGCTCTTGCCCGATCCAAATATATCTGTCCTTCAGGAGTGCTGGTAATATTTTCAATAGCAGCGGCTCTGCGGCCTTGAATGGACTCAATAAGCGCTTCTGTTCTGGAAACCGCATTGGCATCGCCGCGTTGCTTGAATTTGGACAGCAATTTTTCGGCAGCGGCTATTCTTTTTTCGGCGCTGAAAATCGTTTGAACTTTGGGCCTATACTCAGCTAGTTCGGACTCCACTTCTCCCGCTTGGTCCAGCACCGCTTTGCTTTGCCTGCCGATCTCCTGCAGCACGCCCGGCACACTCTT
>CAZQGO010000044.1:0-4602 GCA_964593065.1 uncultured bacterium
GGCGCGCCCATTCGGGCACCCAGGGTGCGCGGCGCTCCCAGAAAGGCAGCTCCAGGGGAACCGCCGCCATCCGGGCCGCCGGCTCCCCGGCCACAATCGCGCGGTAGTCCGGGTCCAGGCGCTCGCTGGATTGGCTCCAGGCCTGGAAGACTACGGAGGGCTGCCCGTCGCTGTTGATCAGCGGGGCCGGCGTCCGGCGCCCGTCCCGCTCCTGCCGCTGGGCCCAGACTTCGCTGAAGGCCAAACTGCCCGCCGCGGCGATCTCGCGGGTGCGGCGCAACACCTCCTCCTTGGCGCGCGCGGCCAGGTCCGGCGGCAGGTCCCGCCGCAGCTGGCGCAGCCAGCCCTGCATTTCGCCGCGCAAGGTCCAGCTGAACGAGTTTGTGCCGTGGTAGGCCTTGGCGTTAAGCTCCCGCATCAGGCGGCGGTCCGCGGAGAACACGGGATTGGAGATGAGCAACCCGGCTTCGCTGTACAGGCCGAGGGGATAAGGACGGGACATCATGTCGAGGAGGTTTTTAAGCTCGGCCTCGTCCGGGTCGCCGTCCATGAGGGCATACACCCCGTCGCTGTTCATCACCGGCACGGGCCGGCCCTGCGGGCCGAGGGAGACGGCGGTGAAATCCAGGCCCGAGGCCAGCCAGGAGGGCCGGGCGCGGCCCGCCACCAAGTCCGCCACGGTCACGCCTTCGCCCAGATCGCGGGCCAGCAATCCCGCCCTTTCGTCCGGGGTCAGTTCCGCGTTTTGAAGGTAATCCGCCAGCCGGGCCTTGACCTCCCGCGGCTCCAAGTGCACGGCGAAGTGGCCTCTAGCCTGCGACCAGGCTTGCTCGGCTTCTGTCAGGGTTTGCGGCCGGGCCAGAACGGAGGTCACGCGCTCGAGGCCCAGGCGCGCGGCCGTGGCCGCCAGCGGCAGGCCGTCCGCCTGCAGCAGGCGCAGGGCTTGCTCAAGATTCGCCAGCGCGGTGGGCGCCAGCGCGGTATTGATATCCGCGGGATAAAGGCCGTAGCCCAGGCCGGGGTCTGAATCGCGCCAATTGCCCACCAGCCGCCGTCCTTCCTTGCTCGGCTGGACTTCCAGCAGATAGCGCGTCGGATCCGCGGCTCCCTCAGCCCGGGCCTCGGCGTAGGGCGCGGTGAGCGTCAGGATCGCCTGATAGTGCTTGAGCAACGTCTCCAGGTTGGTTTCGCCGCGCGCGTTGCGCCGGCTGAGGAAGCGCCCGCGGGCATTCTTTCCGGCCAGGTGCAGATACCGGGTCACAGCCGCCGGGAACAGGAAAGTGGGATCCAGCACGTTGAAGAACAGTTGGCGCGGGATTTTCTTCGCCAGGGCATCCCGGTAGAGGTCGACCGCCGCCTGGTCCTCGCCGGCGTCGAACAGGCGGTTGCAGGGCCTGACCACGCGGTCATAGAAGAAATAATCCCAATCCATCTCGTCGCTGACCGCCAGCAGGCCCTCGACCGTCAAGTCCCGCCCGGCCAGGCGCACCGGCCCTGCGCCGACCAGGTGGAAAAGGATCTGGAGCACGTGCTCCTGCCCCTCGCGGGACAGGGCCGGCCCCATCAGCCGCAGGGAGATCAGGATGTCCCGGACGAAATTGGCCTGGTACATCCATGAGCCCGCCGAGACCTTGTCTTCGAAGATCAAGGCGTTGAAGCGCTCGGCGTTCTTGCGGAACACGGGATCCGCGGCCATGGCCTGGAGAGCCGCGGGGGTGTACATTTTCTCGGGCCGCAGCGGGACCTGGGAGGGGAAATCCGCCGAGACGCGGACGTCCAAACTCACCGGTCGTTCTCCCTGGATTCGCAGGACGCCGTCCGCGTCCAGGTCCACGCGCGGTCCGGGCGGCACCCGGATCTCGCAGCGGTACAGGTGCCTGCCGTCCAAGGCGGTTCGTTCCACCGTCACCACGCGTTCCCCGGATGGCTCCGTGCGCACGGCTGAAACGCGCTGTTCCAGCAGGCCTGCCACCGGAGCGCCCAGGGCCTGCGCCAGCGTCGCCCGCAGCTCCGGCGGCAGCCGCGCCAGGTGGTCCTGGAACTTTCGCAGCTGAACGCGCACGGATTCGGCCCGGAAGATGCCAAAGACCTCGCTGCGCAGATTCACGATGTGATCGAGAATGGCATCGTTCAGAGGGATGCGGACGCTCCCCGCGCCGCTGCTGGCGAGCCGGAAGGCGACGCCGTGCTGGCCATCCGGTTCGGCGAACGTCGCCAGCCGCTCGGCTTGCCAGGACTCGGTCCGGTCGGTTTCAAGCAGGAAGGAGACCGCCGCCTGGCCCGCGGGCATGGCGGCGATCAGGCGTCCGCGCGTTACCGGCCCGGCCGGCAGGTCGAGATGTCCCGAGGCCTCCCGGCCGCGGATCAGATAGTGGTGGGACGACCCTTCCTCGGCTTCCAGGACCTTGGGCCGGGCCGTGAAGCGGCGGAGGAGCCGCGGTGCGGCCCAGTTGACGCCCGCGTGGATCAGGAACGCGCCCAGCAGGTAGACCGGCCACGAGAGCGGCAGCAGGACCAGGGCCGCGTTGAGCAGGCCGATCACCGCGGCCGAGACCCACACCGCGGGGGGCGCGCGCTCCCCCGCCGGCGTTCTGCCCAGGGCGTGGACCAGAACGAAGATCGGCCAGGCGATGATGGAACCGGACAGCAGCGGCGCCAGGAAGGAGGACGCCAGCGCCGGAACACCCGCCAGCACGCTGGCCGCCACCTGGCCGGCCAGCAGCGAAATGACGTTTTCCAGCCAGGGCCCGAGCCCCAGGTCGTATGCCTTGGCCGGCACGCCCAGGCGCAGCAGCGGCGTCCGCAGCCAGTTCCACAACCCACCGGCCGGCGGTTGTCCGGGCTTTTCCCGCGAAACAGCTTGGGCTCCCGTGCTGCCGGCGAAAGCGGGATTCAGCAGCTCCGGCGCTATATCCACCTGCCATGCCCCTTGACGATAGGTTGCACGGCCATAGTATTTGTTCTCTCCGTGCGGGGAGATGAAAAGCACGGACACGCTGCGATCCGGACGGACCTTCACCAGAGTGCCCATGCCCAAACGCGCGGCCTCGGGGGCGAACCACTCCAGCGGATCGACCACTTGGACTGCCTCGGCCGGCACCTGCTGTACGCTATGGAGGTAGGTTTGGATCACGGACCTGGCCTGATCGGCCGCCCTGGGATAGACCGGCGCAATGACCAGGACCTGTCCCGCGCGCAATTCCGTCGCCACTTCTTTCAGGCTGCTTTGCAACGCGGAAGGATCTGCGCCCGGCTCGAGGTAGTCGTTCGAGGGGATATGACCGATTCCCCCCAGTCCTCCCGTAGCGACCACGACCGCGCAGTTGTACAGATCCGCCATGACGGGTTGTCCGGCCTGCCCCTCGAAATCCCTGACTCTCCGGGACTTCCCGGCGGGCACCCGACGCCCCCGCGGCACCTCGCGCGTGAATTCAAATATTAAGGCGTCGAATTCCTGCAGCGACAGGGACCGAAGTGAAGGTGGGATCGGCAGCGCTTCGCCGGCGGCGGGTCTGAGGACGGTTTGCTGCCCCACGGGCCGCGGCCGGTTGTCCGGGGTGAAATAGAACCTCATGCCGTGGAGGTCTTCCTGAAAGCCGAAGCGGGCCAGCCAGGCCGCCATGGGCTGGTAGACCGAGCGCGGTTCCTTCGGTGCGCTATAGTATTCGACTCCCTGGGAGCGCAAACCTTCGAAGAGCATCCCCGCTTGGGAAATTTTCATCAGCATCATCAGGGCGACCGTGCCGTACCCTCTGCGTTGCCGATTGCGGTAGATCTGGAACCGGAAGAGATGCACGTCCTGGGCCTCGTGTCGCAGGAACAGCGGCGCATGTCCGACGATCCTGCCGTTTACTTTGATGGCGGCCAGATACTTGGTCTTGGTCTGGTCCAGGTTGGTGGCCGGCAGCAGGACCAATTGCATGCCGGGTTCGACGCCTGCGGGCAATGAGATCTTCCGGGCGGTCCGGCCCTCCACATCCAATTCGTAGGTAGTCGGCAGCCTGCGTGTCCCCGGCGCCCTGATCTCGTACATGGTTACTCCTTGTTTCTTATCGGCATCCCACAAGTCCCGCGCTTCTCTTCGCGCTTCGTCCGGCGACAGATCTTCGACAATGATTTCTAACTGGTCGAGATTGCCCAGCGTGCGTTGGTGTCGTTTCTCGGGACTCAAGGCTTCGTCGGCGGCCGGGGCGGAAAATTCTGTTCTAAGGTCGACCGCGGCGGACCGGGGCGCGGTTTGAGGACGTTCACCGCGCACCAGCAGCCGGGTTAAAACAGGATTCAACTGGCCCAAGCCTTTCACCTGTATGCTGACGGGCCGGTCCGCCGGCGTGGCGCGGATCTGGCGCACCAGCTCATTGAGCACCCGTTCCAGGCGCTTTCCCTTCGGAACTTGTGGATAGGCCGTCCGTAGGTTCTCCAGAAAACCGGCGAGAGCCGAACGCAATTCGGCGTCATCGGTAAGCGGGGCAATATCCAGCGTTCCGGTCTCCGGGGGCCCCGCCGGCTGGCGCAAGATATCCAGCCTGGGCCATTTCTCCCAGGCATCCGCGATGCGGTTGTTGACCGTGTGCAGGAAATAGGCGGCTGCAAAGCCCAGGA
>CAZQGO010000045.1:0-4330 GCA_964593065.1 uncultured bacterium
GGGGCCAAAACGGCCGCGGCCACGGCCAAGTCCCGGTTGCTGGCCGCGGGCGGGATGGACTGGGTCGGTGCAGGTTGGTTGCGTGAGGCGGAAAAAGAGGCATTCCATGCCAACTGGACCCCCGACCCTATGCCGGACAAGCCCGCGCCTTTGGGAGCCTCTTCCGCGCTCTCTTCCTTTTCGGCATCTTCCTGTTCACCCTCTTGTTCCGCAACCGCGAGGACCACCGCTGGGCTGGTTGCAGCATTTAAACCGGCCTCGAAGGCCCCCAGATCCGCGGCCGGGCGTGCTGCCTGCTGGTCAGCTTGGGTGGTACTTTCCATTACGCTCAGGCCTGCTCCCCTGGGTTCAGCCGTTAATGCGTCTTCAAAAGCGGCTAAATTCATCACGGCCCCGGACGGTGTTTGCGTGCCGGGTTGAACCGCCGGCTGCGTGCTGATGGCCGCTTCAAAACCATTCAGGTCGGTGGCAGGCCGCTGTTCCGCCACCTCCTGAGCAGCCGCGACCGGGTCGCCTTCAAAGACCTCCACGCTTTCCACTCCGGCTGGCGGTCTGCCCAGCAGCTGTTCGCCCACGGCAACCGCAGCCTGGCCGACGGGCGGTAAGGCGGACGTTTCCATGGCCACTCTGTCCCAGACCGTGTATCCGGCCAGTTCCGCATAACCCTGGCGTGTGACCTCAATAAACCGGCTGGTATTGGCATGGTGGGCGGCAAGCATTGTCAGTTTTCGCCGGTCAAAGTATTTATCCAATTGCAATTCATTTTGATACATCTGTACTTCCTCGGGTTGAATCGGCGCATCGTTGAATATGGCGAAAAAGGGATGCGCCCGGTCGGCTTCCGCAAATCTCTGGCGAATTTTCTCGGCCGCGGCTTTGGCGTCCGAGCCCGGAAAGGCTCGGGCGATCGCATCCTCCAGGGTGCCGTCCTTCATGGCCGCTTCCAGAGCAAAAACTTGGTCAATAAGCCCCTCCGGCGTCGCGCGGTTGAACAGTTCCTTCAGGGTTTGCACTTTCTGGGCACAGGCGAACCGGAACATTCCGAAACGGTCGCAATGAAGCTCCAGAGCCCAGAGGCTTTCCATCACTTGGGCCAGCTTCTGGTCCGAAATCTTCCCCGCCAATTTCTCGGCCATCTGCAGGGTCCTCACGGTGGCCCGGTAGGACGATGCGCTCTGCCAAATCTTGGGGTTCGTCTTATATAAGCTCACGAGGCCTTCATATCCAAAGGAATGACGCCGGGCGAATTCCTCGGCCTCTTGGGAATTGGCGGGTTCCGGAAACTGGTCGGGCACGTTATGGGCCAGGACATGCGTCAATTCGTGGAGGACGCCGACGGCCATGATATCCTGCACCATGCCCAAGAGCAATTGATAGCGCTCCTGGGGGCTGAGATCCGGCGTTTGTTCAATCAAGCGTTCCGTAATAGGCTTGGTGCCCCAATGTTCGGCGCCCATTTCGAGAATGCTGCGGAAAAACTGGCCGTTGGGACCTGCTTTGAGCAACTGCTGGTACAAATCACCTAGGACAAATTGTTGCTCCGCATTGAGCCGGCCGTAATAGACTTTGCCGCCTTGTTCGGCTTTTTCCACCCCATTGTAGGCCGCCAGCAAGGAAAACGGATCGAAGGCATGCAACAGAGCTCTTAAATATGGTTCAGGCATGTCGCTGAGCGGCACGCCTTTTTCATCCAATTCCTCCGTTTTATCGCCGAAGTTGGGGCGGATCAGGGTCAAAATGGGGATCACTTCAACGGAGCCGTCCTCCAGATCCCGGTATAAGAAACGCATGGCGATCGGCGTCCGTTCGATGGCCAGTACTTTCTCCCGGGGCAGGCTAACCGGCCTGGCCAGTTCTTCACGGACGATTTCGCTGGCAAAAACCGGCAGGCCCAGCATGGCATCCGCGCCTATCATAGCGTTGACCGAATCTTTGGGAATCAAAATATGAGCGCCCATCAAGTCCCTGGAGCCGTAGGCTAGAGTTTGCGTCGCGCGTACCTTTTCGGCCGTGATTTTTCCGGCCAAGGCGGAAGAATCCCGCTGAAAATATCTTTCCTCAACCGAGGGCGGTTTCACCCGTTGCTCCGGCGTGACAAAGTCCCACGCCCGGCCGACTACGCTCCCGGCCAGCATGAGGGGGCCGGTCATCATCATCCCGGCGAAAGTGATAACATTTTTGCCCCTCAACGCGAGCAGGCCGGGTTGCTGGGCGTGGACGTGCAGGCCTTGCAGCCCGGGAAGGCTCAGTACCTGTTTGACGGCCGCCCCGGCCAGGTGCGGAAGGTTTACCGGCGCGGACGCGGTCTGAGGGGCGGCCTGCATGATCATGTCCGCCAGGTAGGGCAGGGCGAGGGCGGTCAGCAGCATGCCGGTACCGATGGCCGCGTAGACAACCACCTGCCGCCGTGTAAGGTGGAGTTGATTCCCGCTGGCGAACCACCAGATTCCGGCGGCCAACACTCCCAGGCCGAGTATTACCACGGGCGTTACCGTCGTAAAAACCAAAGCCTGGCTGACAAAAAAGATTATCCCGGCGCCCAGGAAGATTAAACCCAGCGTGCGCACGACTTGCGAGGCCAGCGCGTGCCGGACCTGGTTTTGCGCCAGCAAACGTTCACTGCCTCTCTCCCGCGCGGCCGCCACCGCCGCCTTGTCGCGGTCGATGAAGATTTCACCCTGCGGGGTACGGGTATAATAAAAGACCGCGTCCCCCGATCGGATTTCCACAATGTGATTGGCCGCATCCAGCCCGAAAGCAATGCCCGTGATTCCCGCCGCTCTGCCTTCCAAGACATTCTGTGCGGCTTCCGCCACGGCAATGGTATTCGGGAAAGCGGCGCGGAATTCCGGGAAAGCCAGGGCCTTGGGCACGGCAATGGCCGCTGCGGCGCGGGACAAGCCCCGGGCGACGATTCTTTCCAAGTCCGTCGGCTGTGCGGGATAGCGTAAAAGCTGGAAATAGTTGGAATGGGCCTCCAGGTTGGCTTGCAGGGGCCGGAGGGCAACATAGGAGTATCCTTGCGCCCGGGCGATTTCGCTGATGGCCTGCGTATGGAAACCACCCGCAAGCAATACCGCCTGGCTTTCTCCCCGGGCCTTTACGCGCGCCAGGGTCCGGGCGAACAACGCCTGGTTGCGCTGCTCGGCCAGTTGGTAAAACAGCAGGCCCTGCTGCAGGGCGGATTCCACGGCCGCCAGGTCCGCGGTGGGAGGAACCGCGTCGGCGTTGTATCCCGAAGTGGCGAGGGTATCCCGGAGGCGGCGCGCGATTTGCGTCAGCGAAAGATTTTTCTCCGCTTGCTGGTACTCTTGCAGGTCCTCCCGCGAAGCCGAGATGGAAAAGATGTTTTCCGCGATCTCTGCGAAGCGCTGCGCGGCGTAAAGCTGCCTTTCCTGATCGTTCTGGAATAACCGCTCGCGGATGGCCTGTTCCAATCTGCGGTCGTACTCCCAGCGGTCTTGAAGATCCATGGCGGAGCCGAGGGTCGGTTGGGTTAAGTCGGGAATCTCGGGAGAGATTTGTAACCGCAAGGCTTCCTGAAGAAGAAGTTCGTGGTAGGCCTCCGGGTCCAATCGTCCCAGGTTGGCATTTTCTCTGAGCTCTTCGAACGCCATGAGGGCGGGGTTGTTTTGGCGTGCCTGCAGAACCTTGACCTGATCCAGCAGGTCCAGGACCAGGCCGCGGTTTTCCTCGTTGGCAAAACCCTGAATAAGGTCCAGGCTCCGCCGGTACAGGGCGGGATTCTCGGCCCCGAACAATTCGACCTCAGCCCCGTCGCAGAGGGTGGCGCAATCCGCGCCATCGAGCTTGCCTTCACGCATGAAATAGTCCGCCACCGCGCGCTTGGCCGGCATATCGGGAATTGCCGACAGTGCGGCGGTGGGAATAATGCCGGTGGCGCCTTCGACGGCCAGCAGTTTCAGGTCATGATGGCGCGCCAGCAAGCTGGTCAATATTTTCCTGATGTTGCCCTGCACCTCATAATTGCAGTGCAAGTCCTGAATGAGGATGAACATCAGGGGTTGTGTGCCTACATGGGAATCAACGATTTTGCCGAAGCGCGCGGGAACCGCGTAGCTTGCTTCCAAGGTTTTCCGGGTTTTAACGCTTGTCTGACTGGTTTGGGGTTGAAAAGCCCAGGCAAGGCTGGGAAACAGAAAGGCAACTGACATCAGCAAGGCCACTGCATTCCGAGATATATGCCGGCGCGGTTTGGCCCAGGCCGCTAGACTCATTGCCTCGAAGGGTCCGTTGTGATAAGAAACCATTACAACACCTCCCATGCCAGAAGGCATGAATACGCTTTAATAGCATATTTCGAAATCAA
>CAZQGO010000046.1:0-3735 GCA_964593065.1 uncultured bacterium
CCCCGAACCATATGCCTGCGAAGGACAGGCCCGTGGCCAGGAAGGACAGGGTGGTCACGGCCAGCACGCCCAGATTCGAGATCGGGCGGGCGGCCACTTTCCCGCCCGGATAGAGCAGGGCCTGCATGTCGCTGAGCACGGTGTCGATCGCGCGCAGCGGTTTGCGTTCGAGGACGACGTTGTATTTAGCCGGCTCTTCCGTCACGTTGGCGATGATCGGAGTGAGGAAGGCGGCCGTGCTCTCGGTGGTTGCGAGTCCCTTGCCCGCCATGTCGACCCGGTAGGAGGTGTTGCCCCGCACCAGGTAGACGGCGACCGACTCCAGTTTTCCGGCGCGTTTCTGGAAGAGGTTGAACTGAATGTCCTGGACGGTCTCGTAACCCACGAAGGCGAGCGGCGTGCCCGTGATGAGGAAGCCGCCCTCATTGACGTCCTCGCCCATTTTCTCCAGGATCTCCTGCTCCTGGTTGCGGTACATATAGAGTACGTTGAAGCACACCTTGACGTCCGACCGGATGCCAGCGCCGAAGGAGGCCTCGCGGACCGCAAACCCCTGGTCCGCGGCGAAGCGCCGGATGGGGTCGGCCCGGTATTCGAACAACTCGGGTTGCATCAGCAGCTGGAGCGGGGCGAACAACCCTGCGCCCGAAGCCAGGTCCATTTCCGTGCCCAGCTCGTTGAACACGGCGAGGATCTTGCCCTGCCCGTCCACATAAGCCGTTTCCCGCGTGTCCCGGCGCCGGATGACCGAGGCCGGAAGCCGGATGTCCGCGCCGATGACCCGGTTTTTGGGATTGAGGCTCTTGGCAAAGCGGTCGAGTTCCGCGGTGGTGACCGGCAGAGGGCCGCCCATGCCGACATCGTTGATGACCGCGCCCTCGGACCGGGTCAGCAGGTTCCGCAAGGGTTCGAAGGTCTGCATGAACTCGTACAGGCGCACGTGCCGCAGGGGATAGGTCTGCACGTTGATGCGCTGGCGGCCGGTGGCCCGGGCCTGCGACATCTGCCGGCGGGCGTAGGCCTCCTGGGCGCGGGCGGATTCGAGGAAGGTTTCCGGCCTGGCAGAAGGCAGGGTCAGGGTGGCGGTCCAGCGGCCGCCGGACACATTGATCGCGGCCCGGTCGCCGGTTTTCTTGCCAAGCAAAGCGTCGACCGCGCCGGGATTCTGCAGTCCGGCATTCGGCGCGTCAGCCGAAACCGAAATTTCCAGATAGTTGCGCTCCGCATTCCAGGCCGCCGTCAGCCGGACTTCCGCCGCACCCGCCTGTGCGGCGCGCGCGACCAGGGCGGACACGGCGCTCTCGAGTTTGTCGCGGTCCACGACGCTTTCCCGGTTACCGAGCTGCGATACGTCGACCTGCACGCGCGCGTTCCCGGCCGAGGCGCGGCCGGCGTTGCGCAGCAAGAGCGCCGTGTTTTCCCGGTTCAGGCGCGCAAGCGCGAACGAGTGATCGAAGAAGGAGGGGGCGGGCAGCGTTTCGGCAGGCAAGGCCCGCGTCCATTCGGACCACACATATTCCAAGTCAATCCCCGGCAGGCGCAGCCCGTCGTAGTTCTCGTTCTCGGCCAGGCTGCGCAGGTCCTGTTCCTGCCGGGCCGTGATGCGTCCCCCGACCTGGACCGCCGTGCCAAGACCCAGGCGCTGCGCGGTGCGGATCAATGTCCGGTATTCTTCCAGGACCTGGTTGCCCTCCGCGATTTCGGGACCGGCCAGAACGATGCGAGACGCGGTGATGTTGGCCTGGCTGCGTTGCGTCAATTGCCGCATGGCTTCGATCTGCTGCTCACTCAAGCCCGCCACGTCTCCGGCCCTGACCCGAAGGAGAATCTCCGGTTCGTCTGCATAAGCCGTCCGGCGCGCTTCCATGAATCTCGCCAGCACCGTATCCCGGGGTTCCTGCGTCCCCGGCCGATAGATCAGGTCGTCGCGGAACCGTACGGGGTTGGCCAGGATGGCCGCCGCCAGGGCCTCGTCCAGTTCCGCATCGCTCGGCTGAGCGGAGGGAGCGGCCGCCTGGGCGGCCGGGGCCTGGGCGGCCGCAACTGGGGCCGCGGCCGTAACTTCGCCGGTAAAGCGCCAGTTGAACCGGCCGCGGCGGCTCAGGCTCTGCGCGTAGGTCTCGAGCTCGGCGCGCCGGTCTGCGGGAAGGTTCGCGGTCAGTTCGACCAGGTGAGGTTCGCCGCGGTGCTGACTGTTGGCCTCGAAGGCGATCTCCAGCCAGCGCCGGTACAACTGGGCCACCTGGCCGCTGTCGAGGTTCCAGCCCTCCTTCGCATCGAAACGCGGCGTCAGAAAACGGAAGCGCGCCTGCTGTCCCAGAACCGCGAGAGTGCGTGCCGCGGGCAGATCGCGCGTACGCTCCCCGTTCAGCAGGCCCAGGGTCAGGACCAGCTCCGGCCGGTCCGCAGGCGCTGCGAGCGTGATGTCCGTCTCCCCGGCCATCACCGCACGGGCCGCCTGCACGACCAGGGAACTGCCCTCCAGCAAAGGTTCGTAGGCCCGAAGTTCGCGACCCTGGATCAAGGCGCCGTAACTTTGCGCGAAGGCCTGCCCGGTCGCGAAGTCTTCGGCTAAGGCCAGCATGCGGGTTTCGGCCGCGGCCTCGGAGGTGCGCAGGCCAAACCTGTAGGCCACGGCGGCCGCAGCCAGGCCCTCCGGCGTGCTCAGGGTCTCATCCAAACGTCCGCTCTGAACTTGAAGCCGCTGGTGACGCTCCCGGTTGGCTTGCTGCTCCTCACGGTTGGCCCCCGGCGCCGGCCGCCCGGCGGCCTCGCGGCGCAGGGCCTCGGCCCTGGCCGCCACCTTGTCCATGGTTTCGCGGAACGCCGCCCGGCTGACTTGATCAGAGCGCACGAATCCTGCGTTGACAGCCTGGGACAGCGCCTCTTCCAGGTCCCTGGCCGTGGGCCCTGCGAAGCGCATTCCCAGGCCCCGGGTCAGGAACCCGGCGGCCAGGCTCAGGCCGGGTGTGGCCACTACCAGGTTGGTCGAGGCCGGCCCGGTCCCCAGGTATTGGCCGATCAGCGCGCCGATCGTGCCGAGGGTCAGGACCGCGGCTACCGATACCACGATGGCCCCTTGCGGAGACCTGATAAAATGGACGACTGCTTGCCCGGCCTGGTCCAGCAGCGCCCGCAGACGGCCGGGCTCTGCAGCCAGACGCCGCCATAAGGTGACACCAGCCACTACGGCCAAACCTGCGGCCAAGACCGCGCCGCCCAACGCCAAGGCGCCGCCGGACACGATCAGCAGGGTACCCAAGCTCAGGCCGGCCAGACCCATGGCGAAGACCGCCGAGTCCAGGCGGATCAGACCGTTCCAAGCCTGGGCCAGGAGGACGCGAATGGCCGTGACTTGCGCCCAGTAGGCGTTGATCTCGCCGGCCAGCCGCCCCGGTGCGGGTTGGCGCGCGATGGCGCGCGCCTGTTCCTGCCGCGCGTGCGCCAGCTCGTGGGTCAGGATCAGGTGCTGCACGAATTGCGGCAGGCGCGAGATCCGGGCCAGGTCCGCCACGATCGTTGCTTGGCCTTCCAGGTCCGGCAGGTAATAGGCGATGTCCCCGCGGCGCTGCGCCTCGGGTACGAAGTGGATGTCCCCGATGGGCACCCGGGTGACTTCCCCGGCCATGTCCCGCCACCCGGCGATTAAGCGGTCGCTGCGGATGACTCCGTCTCTGGCGGCAAAGCGCGAGGCAATCATCGAAACACCCATGAGCAGGAAAGGAATGCCCACCA
>CAZQGO010000047.1:0-312 GCA_964593065.1 uncultured bacterium
TCGGCGTGTGCGTTGCTGTCGGGCTGTCCGTCGGTGTCCCAGTCGGCGTGTGCGTCGCTGTCGGGCTGTCCGTCGGTGTCCCAGTCGGCGTGTGCGTTGCTGTCGGGCTGTCCGTCGGCGTCGCCGTCGGCGTGTGTGTTGCTGTCGGGCTGTCCGTGGGGGTCTCGGTCGGCGTGTGCGTCGCAGTCGGGCTGTCCGTGGGGGTTGCCGTTGGCGTATGCGTTGCTGTCGGACTGTCCGTGGGGGTCGCTGTAGGTGTATGCGTTGCTGTCGGACTGTCCGTGGGCGTCTCGGTCGGCGTGTGCGTAGCCG
>CAZQGO010000047.1:412-3323 GCA_964593065.1 uncultured bacterium
TCGGGCTGTCCGTGGGGGTCGCTGTAGGTGTATGCGTGGACGTCGGGCTGTCCGTGGGGGTCGCTGTAGGTGTATGCGTGGACGTCGGGCTGTCCGTCGGCGTCCAAGTTGGCGTGGGCGTATTTGTCGGAATAAATCCCGCCCCCTGCTCATCGGCGCCGACATCCCAGGCCCCGCTGCGCGTGGCCATGTCCACATCGTTGCTAAAAGCCAGATCCGCGTCTCCGGAAAGATCAACCCCGGCGTCCAGCGCTGCCGTGTCACTTGAATCCAAATGGAAATCATCCGACCCGGCATTGATAAATGTGACGGTAGCCGAATTGATTGGATTGGAGCCTGGAGAATCCGCGAGATTGGATAAATTGTTCGTAGAGGCCGCGGTGAAGCTCCCCGAATATCCGATCGTGCTGCCCTGAACGAGGTTGTTCTTGAGGACGGTCGTTCCTCCGATCTGCCAGATACCGTGGTAACAATCCACCACGGTATTGTTGTACAAATACACGGTGAAGTCCGCATCCTCGACCCCGATACCCTGAGTATCCGCATTGCCGTTGAAATCATAGACCATGTTGTTCCAGGCCCGGATTGTTCCGCTGCCGGAAGCATACAAAGCAATGCCGTCGTGCCAAGAATACGTGGTGGTGGGTACCCCGCGGACGATGCAGTTGGAAACGCTGTAGGCGCTGGTTCCCGAACCATTGAAATATTTCACACCATAAATGTCGTTGGCATTTACGGCGGTGACCCGGATCTGCAAACCGTCCACGCGGACATGGTTCGAAATGATCCACAGGGGCGTTTGATTGGCAACTTCCAGCCGATACGCCCCAGTGGTCCACATACCGGAATGCCGCTGGCTTGTGCCCACTTGCGTAGGTAAATACGGAGTAAACACCCTGAGATAATTGGCCTGGGACATAGTCCAACCGTCTATGGTCACGGCATTGGTATCCGCCGCATCCGCGTAGCAGGCGATGTTCCACACCTCGTTGCTGCCGGTGTTGTAACTGATGTCCTTGCCGCCGGACCAGGTGTCGAAATTTCTCAGGGCGATGGGTATGCCGGCATTCTCTTCGCCCCGCTCGGCGTCGTACAGGGAGGTGTAGGCACGGTAAATATCGTAATTGACGTTGTCGGAGAAATCGGCCGGAAGGGTGCCGTCGGCGTTGCGCACCTGAAAAGTGGTTCCGCTACTTCGAGCATGGATGAAAACGATGCTGTCCACGATGCCGTCATTGCCGACGGCATCATAGAGAATCGCATCGCCCACGCCCACGTTGTCGGACAGGGGCGCAGTGAAGGTAATGACTCCACCGGCGATGGTGACGGGATTGCTGCCGGCGCCTATCAATCCGAGGTTCCCCGGCCCCACCGAGCGGTAAATAACCGCGGGCGCGCCCGGCGTCGGGGTTGGCGTTGCGGTGGAAGAGGGAGTGGCCGAAGGCGTGTGGGTGGATGTCGGGCTGTGCGTAGGCGTACCGGTCGGACTGTGGGTCGGCGTGACGGTGATGGTGGGCGTGGACGTGGTTGCCGGTGCGGTGGCTTCGTCGGCGCCGGCGTCCCAGTTCGCGCCGGACGGCCGCGTGTCGTATTCAAAATCAAAGATGAGGGGCGCATTAGCATCCCCGGAAAGGTCGGTCCCCCTTTCCCGGGCGTTGACGTCTGCCACGCCGAGATGGAAGTCGTCGTTGGCCTTGTCTGTGAACAAAACCTGGGCTGAATTTCGAGAATTCGCGCCTGGAGCATCTGCCGGAAGGTCCGAAACATTGTAGTCCGAGTCCGGATTCACGAAGGCTCCGGCGAAGCCATCCGTGCAGTCCTGGGCGACGCAGTTCTTCACCGTGACCGACCCGCTTTGGCGATAATAACCCACCCAGCAGTTCTGCACCGTGTTGTTATGGGCGTAGAATGCGAAGTCCGCGTCTTGATTGAGCAGCCCGATGGAAGTGTTGGTTCCTTGGAAGTCGTAGATGACATTGTTCCAGGCCTTGACCACGCCGTCGCCGGCTCCCCAGCAGTCGATGCCGTAGTGAAAATCGAACGTATTGGCAGGAGACCCTCGTATCAGGCAATGGGCAACGCCGATGCTCTGGCCAGAATCGGCGCTTACGATCCCGATCCCGATGTCGCTGTTGGAATCAGTCGAGACCACCCGGATCTGGATGTCTCTTACCAGCATATGACCGGTATTAATGAGCAGGGCAGGATTGTTGCTAACTTCGAGCCGGTAGGCACTGGTGTTCCAGGTGCCGCCGTGCTGCTGGGAGGTTCCCACCTCCGAAGAGGAGAAGGGGGCGAAGATGCGGATGTAATTGGGCAGGGCGGTGGTCCAGCCCTGGAAGTTTACCGGCGTCGTGTCCGATCCGTCTCCGTAACAGGCGAGGTTCCAGATCTGGTTGCTGCCCGTGGCCGCGGTGATGTCCTTTCCGCCCGACCAGGTATCGAAATCGCGCAATCCCGCATTGATCCCGGTGTTCTCGGTTCCATTCTCCGCGTTGGCCAGTGACGTGTAGGCCCGATAGATGGCCCAGTCCTGGTCCGCCGCCGCGGTGGCTACCGGCGCCCCGCCGGTTGCGCCGGCCACCGTGTACTGCGTGGACGACGTCCGCCCGTGGATGAATGCGATGGCGTCCACGGACCCGTTGTTGTCGCTGTCGTACTGGATCGCGTCTCCCACGCCGACGTTGTTGGGCAGGCCCACGGCGAAGGTGGCCGTTGTCCCGGCTATGGTCAGGTTGTTTCCCGCGCCGGTCGCGAGGGCCGAAGTGTTGCCCGGCCCCACCGAGCGGTAAATAACCGCGGGTGTGCCCGGCGTCGGGGTTGGCGTTGCGGTGGAAGTGGGAGTCGCCGTAGGGGTGTGCGTCGGCGTGGGGCTGTCCGTGGGTGACGGGCTATGCGTGGGCGTGGCGGT
>CAZQGO010000048.1:0-3195 GCA_964593065.1 uncultured bacterium
TTTGCCGACGCGGCCAACGACGACTACCACCTGGGCGTGACGGATACCGGCGCCCGCGATTCCGGCACGGATCTCTCCGGGGACGCGAACCTGGCCTTTGCGGACGACATCGACCTGCAGACGCGGCCGTACAACGGCACCTGGGACATCGGGGCGGACGAGGCCACGTCGCCGCTGGCCACATCCACGCCGACCGTCACCGCGACGCCGACCCACAGCCCGACGGCGACACCTACCGCAACACCGACGCCCACGCCCAGCGCGCCTGCGGTCATCTACCGCTCGGTGGGGCCGGGGAACACGGCGGCCCTGGCGACAGGGGCGGGAAACAACCTGAACATCGCCGGCACTACGGCCACATTCGCCTCGGGGCTGCCGGACAACGTCGGGGTGGGGGACGCGATCCAGTACGACAGCGACAACAACGGGAGCATCGACGCGCTCGCGTTCATCCACGGCCGGACGTCGGCCACGCAGTATACGGTGGCCAGCGCGGCCGGCGGAGCGCCGGCCGCCACCGCGGCGGCGGACCAGGACTGGGCGGTGTACCGCGCCTACACCGGTCTTTATGAGGCAGGCGAGGGCGCTGAAAATACCGGTATCACCGCGGGCCTGCGGAATTTTGACGACTACGACAGCGGGACCGGCAACGACATCCTGTCCCAAAATAAGGTCTGGAACATCGCCTGTTATGGAGACGCACCGGACGCGGGCACGGGACAGGCAACCTTTGCCAACTGGACCACGGGACCGGACAATTATTTGCGGATATTCACGCCCTATCTTGGTTCGGAGGTGGGCGCCAGCCAGCGGCATAACGGCGTCTGGACCGCGAGCGCTTATGCTTTCTATGGCGACAGTTTTGTGCAGATGAACATGGGCTGGGCCGGAGGCACGATCGGGCATTGGCGTGTGGAAGGCCTGCAATTCGACAATGCCTGTTCCGGGGATTGGGCGATGTGCATTGACGTTGAAGACCCGCTCATTCAGGATGCGAGGATCTCCGAAAATATCTTCCGCGGCCATCCTGAAACGGGATCCAGCGGAAACCGGGCCATTAATTTTAATGCCGCCAGTACAGTTGGAATCACAAGGATCTGGAACAATATATTTTACAACTTCTCTTGGACATCTGCGGTTCTCCTCACCGCCAATTTGACGAGTTATGTTTACAACAACACCATCGTCAACTGTGATGTGGGTATGGAAGCCGACAATGGGACCGTGATCGCGCGGAACAATTTGGTGCAAAACGCCGTTTCTGCAGGCTACGTCGGAACCTACGATGTGAGTTCGACCAACAATCTGTCCAATCTCGCCGATGCGCCGGGCAGCAATCCCTACAACAGCACCAGTGTGGTCTTTGCGGACGCGGCCGGCCATGATTTCCATCTCGGCCAGCCCGACGTCGGTGCCCGCGATCATGCCATCGATCTGTCCGCGGACGCGAATTTGCCGTTTGCGGATGATATAGACGGCGATACCCGGCCGTATTTCGGAACGTGGGACATCGGGGCGGACGAGGCCACGTCGCCGGTGGCCACGTCCACGCCGACCGTCACCGCGACGCCGACCCACAGCCCCACGGGCACGCCGACGGACAGTCCGACGTCCACGCACACCCCCACGGCCACCCCCACCTCCTCTCCCACACCGACCAATACACCCGGCGCCCCAACGGTCATCTACCGCTCGGTAGGGCCGGGGAACACGGGTCTTTTATCCGCCGGCAGCAACCCCGTCACCATCGCCGGCGGCGTCATTACCTTCACCGCGCCCCTGTCCGACAACGTAGGCCTGGGCGATGCGATCACCTACGATGCGGTGGGGAACGATGGCATTATCGACAGCGTTATTTTTATCCATGGCCGGATCAACGGCACAACCTTTGCGGTTCGCAACGCGGATGGCAGCCTACCCGCAGATCTGAACAGCAACATTCCGTATAACGTTTACCGGGCTTATACCTCGCTGTACGATGCCGAGCGGGGCGTGGAAAACATTGGGATCGACGACGCCGTGGAAAACTTCGACACCTGGTCCGGCGGCAAGGATATCACGGCCGCGACCGGCAGCAACGAGATCTGGAACATCGCCTGCTATGGGGATGCAGACGACACCACGGCGGTGAACATCTTGGGCTGGACCACCGACGCGAATCATTACCTACGCATCTTCACTCCGGTCACAACCAGCGAAGTGGGAACCTCGCAGCGGCATCATGGGGTTTGGGACGGGGCGAACGCCTACCGGATGGTGCTGAGCGCGGCTTTGCAGGCCGACGCCATTTGGATTCAAGCAGACGCGGTACGCGTGAGCGGGATTCAGATATACGATTCGAACATCGTGAGTGATGATGAGGAAGCGATACAAATTTGGGGAAATGGAAGCAACGTGGATGTCCGCATCTCCGATTGTATCCTCCGCGGGGACGGAGGGGCTTCCGGCACGGGGTATCAATATGGGATCAACAACTCGGGTTCAGGCAACGGGACGGTCCGGATCTGGAACAACCTGGTTTATGACTTCACCGGGCATAATTTTGACTACGCCATCCAGAACCAAGCCGCGAATTTTGAGGTTTATATATACAACAATACGGTGATCAACTGCCGGCAGGGATTTGCGAGTTGGGGCGGCGGAACCGTCACGATCAAGAACTGCATCGCGCAAAATTGCTACACTTGTTTCGAGGGCACCTGGCAGGCGGCGTCAGGATACAACATCTCGGATCAGGCCAACGCGCCGGGTACAAACTCGCACAATAACACGGTCGTGGTTTTCGCGGACTCGGCCGGGGATGACTTTCACCTTGGCGTCATTGACACGGCGGCCCGCGATGCGGGCACGGATCTTTCCGGGGACGCGGACCTGGCCTTCTCAGACGATATGGATGGGGAGGCCCGGCCCTACAACGGCATTTGGGACATTGGAGCGGACGAGGCCACGTCGCTGCTGGCCACGTCCACGCCGACCATGACCGCAACGCCCACGGACAGCCCGACGGCGACGCCGACGGACAGTCCGACGGCGACGCACACGCCGACTGGGACACCGACAGACAGCCCGACTCCCACGCACACGCCCACGTGGACACTCACGGACAGTCCGACCGCAACGCACACGCCCACGTGGACACCCACGGACAGTCCGACCGCAACGCACACGCCCACGTGGACACCCACGGACAGTCCG
>CAZQGO010000049.1:0-2362 GCA_964593065.1 uncultured bacterium
ACGTGACGAAATCGCCTTTGTTCTGCAGACGCAAGCCCTCGTGGGTCACGATGATCGGAAGCAGCCATTCCTGCATCTTCGCGAACAGCGTGCCCGCCTTGGCTTGCGCCGCCAGCCAAGCAGTCAGTTCCACGGTCCGGGTGCCGTCCGGATGCAGCGTGGTCTGCGCCAAACGCCACCACGGCAGTCCGGAGGTGAACCGGACCGTGGTTCGCGGCGCATCCGCGAAAGCCGACTGGTACCAAGCCTGCGTGAGCGGGTCCGGGGGCGCGGCGCGCGGCGCGGTCAGGCGGGCGGTCAGGGCCACGCCAAACTGCGCGGCCAAAACCAGCCCGGCGAAAAGGCTCAAGCCGGGTATAAAAGCGACTAAAATCAGAATACCAATCGGCGGTCCGCTCAGGGAAAGCAACCCGATTCCTAAAACAAGAAAGGCTGCCGAAACCAGAACAGCCGCCAGGTTTTGGAATAGGCTGTAGAATCGGGGACGCGCCGGCCCGGATGCCTCCCGGTCCAGGTCCCCGAACGTGCCCCGCCCCATTCCCAGAGTTTCCCAGACTTCATCCAGGTCCTGGCCCAACCGCCGCTGGTTGCGCACCGCATAATCCACCACTTCGAGAAGTTCCCGCCCGGAATATCCCGCTGCGGCCGCGTCCCGGACGATGTCGGCCCGGGGGATGGCTTTGATCGCCCGGACGGTCTCGCGCACCAGGCCGGGCTGGATCTGCCGCGCCGCCACGATCGCGGGCCCGATGCCATACTCCCGCAAGAACTCCCTGAGATCGAACACGGCCCGGCGATAATCCGGGATCACCAGCAGATCCCGGCTGCGGCGGTCGAAGTCCGGGTCATAATCCATGAAGCCGCCGATGTTTTTCAAGGTCAGATGGCTCACGAAATCGAAGGCAAACCGGGCCAAGCCCTCGGAGGAGTTGGGATAATTGTCATAATCCAGCGTCTGGGCCAGATCGATGGCCACGGGCACGCCGTCCAAAGTCACCACGTTGGACAGCATGGGGTCCTTGAGCCGCAGCCAAACCAGGGCCGCGAACAAGGCGGACATGGCCTCGGCGGGATCGTGCTGCTTCAGCCGCGCGGGATCGAGGTTGCCGGGCGCCACCACGCGCGACAGGGCGTAATTGCCGCGCGCAGCGGTCACCTCCACGCCCAGACGATGCAAATCCTCTCCCGGCGCCAGTCGGATCTCGGTGAAATTCGCCACCCGGGAACCCAAGAGGCCCGCCAGCCGTTCCCGGAAGACGTGAAAGTGCTTTCGGACCAGCCACAGGGAACCGTCGTCCACGTCGGCCACGAAACCGTGCTGCACCACTTTGTTCTGCTGGTCCAGGTCCTCAATGACGCTCAGGCTGGATTGCCGGGCTTCCCGGAAAGTGAGCGGATAGACCTTCGAAGTCTGAATGTACGCAGCCTCCAGACGTTGAATGAAGGCCGGGATCTGCACGCGCAAGGCTTGCTTGAGCGCCTCGAAAAGCCCGGCGGATTCCGCCGCCGAAGCCAGACGATACGTTCTCGCCGGCAATACCGGGGGCTCCGCTGCCAGCAGGCGTGCCGTCTCCGCATTTTCACGCGCCTCCCGGATCATGCCTTCCAGGACGGGCCGCGCTTCGAGAAGGTAATTTTCGTATAGGGCGAGGTCAAAGTCCGCCATCACGCCTTCCAAGGCCCGCGGCAGGTAGTCGGCATTCGTGCCCCGTGCCAGCCACGCCAGGTATTCCAGGATCAATTGTCCGTCGCGCTGGAAGCTCTGCCCGAAACGCACGACATGGAAAAATACCTGCATCAGATTGTCGTGGGCCTCCTGATCGCTTCCCGCTTCGAGAATAATGCGCAGGTTTTCCAGGTTTTGGACCGGGTCCCACTGTGCCGGCAAACTGGTTCCCCGGGATCGCTGCAGAATCAAGTCTGCCAGGTTGAGAAGGTCTTGGCCCTGCCGGCCGGAGAAGAGCCCGTCTAAAAGGTCCAGCACGCGGGGGAAATTTTCCGCGTTGGTTCCGATGTCCGTCAGGGTGCGGTCCAGTGCGTCCCAATCTTCCTGGGAGCCGCGGCCGGTGTTTTCCAGGATGTTCCTCATCCGGGCCGCCAACCGGTCCCGCTCCCCGGCATCCGTCACACCGTAGCGGTCGCAGATGCCTTCGGGGGTGGTCTCACCGCCGGCCATTGCAAGCGGCAGGTTTCCCTGCGGTCGCAGGAAACCGGGCAGAACACGGACCCAGTTCCGCAGCCACGCCGGCGGGCCGTGCAGCCGGAGCAGCTCATGGTTGTAGTCCCGGTGGCTCCACCAGCCCCACGCGGCCGCTGCGGTCCCGGCCCCCAAGAACAGCGTCCAGGTCAAGCCCGACGCCGC
>CAZQGO010000050.1:0-1826 GCA_964593065.1 uncultured bacterium
ACCGGATCCGGGTGGACGGGGCCTCGGGGAGCAGCCTGACCGGCTGGAAAAAGTTAATCATCGCAAAGAAGTAAAATTGAATCGCAGTTCATCCCTTCCCTCGTTTTCTCTCGAGATGGAGCAAGCTTGTTTACACCCCGGGGACGTGATAAGCTATATTTTAACGTGGTTTTTGGGGGTGGCCATGCTGTCGGGTCGGCGGACAGGCTGGTACATTGTGTTAATCAGCGTGTTGTCTCTGGGCGCGGCGCCGGCCTGGGGCGCCACGGCGATCTACCGCTCGGTGGGTCCGGGCAACACCTCGGCGCTGGATACAGAGGCGGGCGGAAAAACACTGACCATCTCAGACACCACGGCGACCTTCAGCGCCGGTCTGCCTAACAACGTGGGCGTGGGCGACGTGATCTTTTATGATTCCCAAGGCAACGCCACCATCGATTCCACCGCGTTCATCCACGGACGCATCAGCAGCACCGTCTTTTCCTTGCGCAACGCCGCCGGCGGCACGCCGGTGGCGGCCAGCAATTCCACGGTGTGGCGCATCTATCGCGCCTATACTTCCCTGGCGAATGCCGAAAGCGGAAGCGAGAATTCGGGGATCACCTCGGATTTAGGCGCGGGATTCAGCAATTTCGATACCTGGAGCAACGGGCGGAACCTGGTCACCAACAACGAAATATGGAATATCGCCTGCTACGCGGACGGCGCGGATGCTTCGGCGGTCTTTCAGGACTGGACCACGGATGCCGCGCATTACGTGGAGGTTTCTACCCCGACCGCGGGCAACCAGGTGGGCAGCAGCCAGCGTCATGCGGGCAAGTGGGACACGGGAGCCTACCGGATCGTGGCCAGCCGGAATGCCTTGGAGATCCGGATCAACCATATCCGGCTGGAGGGCCTGCAGCTCCGGGTGACCACCAATACTACGGACGGGGTTGTGGCCGTCGGCATCTATTCGACGGATGCCGGCCAGGACATCCGCATTTCCCACTGTGTGATCCGGGGTGTCCCCAATTTCGCCTACGCCTATCACTACGGGATCTACGCCGATTTTACCGGCTCGGGAGCAATCCGCATCTGGAACAACATCGTGTATGACTTTTTCGGAACGGATACCTGCATCGGCATCCTGGCCCAAGCCGGGGGATTCACCTATTATGTCTACAACAACTTGGTGCATACCTGCCGCACGGGCACCTATCGCATTTTCGGCGATGTGCTCGTCAAAAATTGCGCGGCGCAGAACTGTCTGACGGGCTTCCAGGGGACCTTCAATGCGGCTTCGGATTACAATGCTTCGGATATCTCCCTGGATGCGCCCGGGGCAAACTCCCGGTTCGGCAATATTAGTTTCGTCGACGAGGCCAATGACGATTTTCATTTAAGTTCCGGCGATACGGTCGCGAAGGATCACGGCACGAATCTGTCCGGAGACGGCAACCTGGCTTTTAGCGATGACATCGACGGCGATGCCCGGTCCGGCACGTGGGACATCGGCCCGGACGAGCAAGTGCCGCCGACCACGCCGACGCCCACCGCCACGCCGACGCCGACGTCCACCCGCACCCGGACGCGCACGGCCACGCCCAGCGCGACGCCGAGCCCGACCTCCAGTCCCACGACCACGCGCACCGCCACCTTGACCCCCACCCCGACCCGGACCCCGACCGGGACGGTAACGCCCACGGCCAGTCCCACGGTCACGCCTACTACCACCATGGAACTGCAAACCCGCACAATTACGCCCACCGCTACACGCAGCTCCACGTTCACGCCCACGCCCACCATCACGCCCACGCGGACCATCACGCCCACGTTCACCGCCA
>CAZQGO010000051.1:0-1778 GCA_964593065.1 uncultured bacterium
TCAACAAGATGGACCGCGTGGGCGCGGATTTCATGCAGTCCGTGCGCAGCATCCGGCAGCGCCTGGGCGCCCAGGCCGTGCCCATCCAGCTGCCGGTCGGCAGCGAGGCCGATTTCAGGGGCGTGGTGGATTTGATCGAGATGAAACAGATGGTCTGGACGGCGGAGGGCTTGGGCGAGAGCTATGAAACCACGGACATCGACGAAACGCAGTTTTTCGTGGCGCGGTCCAAGCGGGACAAGCTCATCGAGGCCCTGGCGGACTTCGACGACGGGATCATGGAGAAATTCATCGGCGGGCAGGATATCAACCCCCTGGAAATCAAGGCCGCCCTGCGCAAGGCCGTTCTGACCGGCAAGCTGGTTCCGGTCCTGTGCGGCAGCGCGTTCAAGAACAAAGGCGTACAAACCCTGCTGGATGCGATTACCGATTATCTTCCCTCGCCCCTGGATGTTCCGCCGGTTGCGGGGATCATCCCGGGCCGGGATCTCACCGAGAACCGGCCGGCCAACCCCCGGGCGCCGTTTGCCGCCCTGGCCTTCAAGGTCATGAGCGATCCGTACGTGGGGCGGCTGACCTACTTTCGGGTGTATTCCGGAACCCTGACGACCGGCTCCTATGTGTACAATGCCACGCGCGACCGGCGGGAACGGGTGAGCCGCCTGCTGCAGATGCATGCCAACAAGCGCGAGGAATTACAGGAGGTCACGGCCGGGGATATCGTGGCCGCCGTGGGCTTCAAATATACCTTCACCGGCGACACCCTGGCCGACGAAAACCAGCCCGTGCTCCTGGAGACCATGTCTTTTCCGGAGCCGGTGATTTCCGTGGCCATCGAGCCCAAGACCAAGGTGGACCAGGAAAAAATGGGCGCGGCCCTGCAAAAACTCACCGAGGAGGATCCCACCTTCCGCGTGCGCACGGATGAGGAGACCGCCCAGACCCTGATTTCCGGCATGGGCGAGCTCCACCTGGAGATCATCGTGGACCGACTGCTGCGCGAGTTCAAGGTCGAGGCCAACGTCGGCAAGCCCCAGGTCGCCTACCGCGAGACGATCCGCAAGGCGGTCGAGCAGGAGGGAAAGTTCATCCGGCAGAGCGGCGGCCGCGGGCAGTACGGCCACGTCTGGATCCGCCTGGAACCCAAGGAACCCGGCGGCGGCTATGAATTCGCCGACGAGATCGTCAGCGGCCGGGTGCCCCGGGAATACATCGCGCCCGTCAACCAGGGCATCCAGGAAGCGGCGCAATCCGGCGTTTTGGCGGGTTACCCGGTGGTGGACTTCAAGGTGGCCTTGTTCGACGGCTCCTACCACGAGGTGGACTCCTCGGAAATGGCCTTTAAAATCGCCGGCTCCTTGGCGTTCAAGGAAGCCTGCCAAAAGGCGCATCCGGTTTTGCTTGAGCCGATTTTCGCGCTGGAAGTGGTGACCCCCGAGGATTACATGGGCGAGGTCATGGGGAACCTCAACGCCCGCCGCGGGCGCATCGAAGGGCTGGAGAAGAAAGGGACGACGCAGCTGATCCATGCCCACGTACCCTTGGCGGAGATGTTCGGGTACGCCACGGACCTGCGCTCCATGTCCCAGGGCCGGGCGGTCTTTACCATGCAGTTTTCGCATTACGCGGAAGTGCCCAAGAGCATCGCCGAGGCCGTGGTGGCCCGGGTGCAGGGGAAATGAATCGCGGGGGCGCGCCGCGCCCCGACCATCCAGACCCCATGAGGAGGGAAAAACATGGCGAAGCAGAAATTTGAGCGGAACAAGCCGCACGTGAAC